>NZ_AP043879.1:0-1824076 GCF_055393305.1 Vibrio sp. JCM 18905
TAATGTAATTCGAATTCCTCTTTTTGTATGGCTTGCTTAAGGTTACTTTCAATGCGTAAACGTTGATCAACCGTATCATGAAAGGCTTTAGAATAGTACTGTGCCTGTTTTCGACCTTTCTCTTTTGCCCTGTATAGCGCGATATCCGAACACTTTCTCAATTCTAATGAGTTTGAAGCACACTCAGGATAACTGGCTACCCCGATGCTAATAGAAACTTCAATACATTGCTGGTCAATGTTGAAATTACTTTCAAACGCAGAGAGTATACGTCGTACAATTAAGTCAACCTGCCCTTCAGACGCTAAGTTAGTTGCAATCACTGCAAACTCGTCACCGCCTATACGAAATAAAGAATCACTATCTCGAGTGTTGCATTGAAGTCTTTGTGCTACTTCCTGTAAAACATGATCTCCCGTGACATGTCCATATTGGTCATTGATGTCTTTAAAACGATCCACATCGATGAGCAAGAGCGCTAAAGGTGTTTGACTGCGTGAAGCCATGAGTAAAAATTTCTTTAAGCGCTCATCAAAAAAGTGTCGATTAAATACCCCTGTTAACGTGTCAGTCTCAGCCAGTTGTTTTAGCTGAGTGTGAGTCTCGAGTACCTTTTGCTCTAAAAAGTAGCGCTCTGTTGCGATGATAATCGCTCTTCTCAAGCGGATCGAAGAAATTTCATTTTTCATCACGAAGTCTTGAGCACCCATCTCAATACATTTCAAAGCCAAATCTTCGTCATTACTATGGCTGAGCATGACAATTGACGTGGAAAAATCCGAATTTGATTTGAGTGCAATGAGCACTTCCATCCCCGTTGATGGTGGCAGTTGATAGTCCAGTAAAATCACATCAAAAGATTGTTTAAGGGCTTTGTCTAATCCTTCATGAGCAGTTTGCGCTTCTTCTATTATCGAGATAGGCAAATCTGTACTATGCAATGTTTTCTTAATTGCAAGTCTATCGATGGTATCGTCATCAATAATTAATACTTTCATATGCTGCCGCCATGAGTCATTGAACTGGTAATTCTACGATGCGCCAGTAGTTATCTAAAAAAGCAAGAACTTCATTAAAGTCCTGGCTCACCGAAGATTTGACCATGTAACCTGCGATATTTTTTCATACGCTGCCGTAATTTCTTCATCTCTTCTCGAGGTGGTTAGCACAAAAATCACTAGAGAGCAGAGCTCATCATCTCTTCTCACTTCACCAAGAAATTCAAGTCCATTCATTCGAGGCATGTTTAAATCGAGAAGCACAATACAAGGGGGAGGTATTTCCCCATTTCGCAAGCATTCTAAGGCTTCTATTCCATCTCTAGCTCGGTAAATAGGGTTAAGTAACTTCAAAGTGTTGAGTGCTCGCTTGATGCCCATTGCATCAATATCATCGTCTTCCACTAAGAGAATATTAACAGGTTTACATTCAGGGGATGTCATGAGGCTTCCTTAACGAGTACGGGGTTATTTTTGGGCCATGAGAAACGAAAAGCACATCCTCCGAGTGAGCTAGAGTCAATAGAATAATGGCATGAGTATAAATCCAGAACTTTCTTAATAATAGAAAGACCTAAACCACTTCCCTCAACAGTGTCTCTCGGTTGTAAGGTATGAAACAATTCAAACACTCTCTCCCTGAATTGTTCTGGGATCCCTGGTCCATCATCTTCAACCACAAACTGATACATGTCTCCGATATCCTCTCCTGAGACATAAATGGTTCCTATTTCCTTGTGGTGATGTTTGACGGCGTTGCTGATTAAATTACGAAGTATTAATTCAAGAGGTGTCGTTAATGTCTCAAACTCTCCGATATGGTTGTGGCAAACCAAAGAGATCTTACGTTGGGGAGAAATCAGTTCTAATGTCTCTTCACAATATTGCTCGAGATTAAATCTCCCTAGCTGGCCAGGCTTACGCCCCACACGAGAGTAAGCGAGTAAATCATCCAACAGTTTTTCCAACCTCTGCACGCGGTTGCTCAGCAAAGACGCATATTGTTCTGTTTGAGGGGTTAAAAACTCCGATAATTCCTCGATTAACCAAGTCACTAGCTGGGAAATACCGCGTAAAGGAGCTTTCAGATCATGAGAGGCGACATAGGCGAACTGATCAAGTTCTCTATTTGCCTCTTGCAATGCTTGATTTCTGACTTGAAGGTCTTTTGTGACCGTTTCTAACTTGTCTGTGCGCAATTGCAAATCTTTGGTCAAATGCTTTGCATACTCATCGACTCGATCTTTTTCACGAACCAACATGAGAAATAGTATAAATAACAAGACATCCACGATAATACCGAAGACAAGAATAAGCAGAGGTTGAGTGGTATTTTGCTGCGCTTCAAACAACGGCGAACTTTGAATAACGAAGGTCCAAACTCTACCGTATATATTCAACTCTAGAGTTTGTGTAAAGTGCGGATCTGAATGATGGCGCATGTTTGATACATTAAGATCACTGTACAGTAATTCTTGATTATCATAGAGACTGAAATTCACGAGTCGTTTCTCTCCAGAGAGAGTCCCGTTCATCAATTTATTTACAATAAATGGGGCGTAAACTAAACCTAAGAAACCATCTTTTGTATCTCCGTAGTACTCAGGAACTTCATCAGAAAACCAGGGAGCATAAAACAGAAAACCCGGCGCCTTTTCTGAGTCTTGAACTAAGGTAATTGGAGCAGTGATGGTGGCTGCATTTGTTAATCTGGCGTTTTTGGCTGCGGTGTATCGGTTGTTTTCATGTGCCATGTCTAGTCCCACGGCCTTTAGGTTATTTTGCATTGGTTCAATGTAGGTAATAGGCCAATATTCGGAAGCAGTTCGAGCAGGATGCGGCACATATTCAGACAGTTGCTTTCTTTGCCATTCTAAATACCGCTTTATTTTGTTATCAGGAACGTAGTGAATAACACCAATACCGTTGATGCCTGGAAAGTGTCGAGGGACATCAAACTGGTCAGCAAAAATTTTCCAGTCTGCTCTTGAGGCAGGCGCTTGATACATATGTAAGGCTGACACTCCTGCGAGCAGTGCCTCCTCATATTTCGACATCCGCTCTTGTACGAGTTCGACCAACTGATGGGCTTGAAACTCAAATTGAGTTTTTGCTTTTTGTTCCACCTGACTCGAGGTTACCGCCCAAGCGGTAAGAGTGAGCACGGCTGACAAAAAAAGTACAAGCCAATGATACCAATGGAGTGTACTTACCCGTTGAGTCAATAAAGTTATCGTCAAAATTTAACTGACCTTTATAATTGTTATATGTAAATCAACATAATTGATTATTAATTTATATGCAACTATGTTCTTTTTTTATATTTTCTTGTTTGGTTTTATGGGTGGTTTCGTTTCTTCAATAGGTTGCGCGAAAACAAGTCGCCATGGTCTGAGCAGTCTTATCATTAGTGACCACGGTTTCATGATTAAAAAATAAGTGACTAGCGGGCTTGCAACCGTAACTCTCTGAGCTTTAGGGGGGATGAGGAAGGGATAGTCGAACATTGACCACGCCGATTCTGTCTTCCTCTTAGTACTGAATACCGCACTAAATAAATTTTTTAGGCCTCTACCTTAGCCTTGAGGTTTAAGGCTAAGGTAGAGGTAAAGGAAGGTAAAAAAGAGCGATACAAACAAGAAGCGTAGACTTTGACATAGTTTGAAAATAACTGTAGCAAAGTCGGGGCTATCTAACTTAACTTCTACAGAAGTACTTTCCAACCGGCTTAATCAGATACGTCGTTATAATTTTTAGTTATTGATCACAAAGCTTAATATACAAGGAATTGAAATGAAGTTATACGAAATTAGTGGAGAAGTATTTTTATTAAAAACTAATTATGAGATCTCAATGTACCGTAGTTAACGTCATAGGCTGATATATTACCCTTAGTTTACCCAAAAAGGGCGTTAAAATCGTGAAGGTTTAAAGGGATATGGTTCAAGAGATGGATATAAAGCCCAAAGCTAAATGTGATTATTGTACATGTCGAAAAGTACAATTTAGTGATTTCAGCATGTCTTTTCAGCCTATTTGGGACCTAAAAAGGCAACAAGTCTTTGGTTAGAGGGGTGACAAATGAATCTGCTTATTCTGTCTTGTCTCAAGTGAATGCAGAGAATAAATACAGCTTTGATCAGCAGTGTAGATCCAAAGCGATACAATTAGCCGCAGAGTTGGGTTTAGACTCTGTCTTAAGCATCAACTTTTTACCCAATGCAGTCTATGAGCCAGAGCGCTGTTTAGCAACTACGTTGCGTTTAGCTAAAAAATATAACTTTCCAACTAGCAAAATTATGTTCGAGTTTACAGAGGGAGAGCGAATAAAAGATACTCAACATCTGAAAAATATTGTCGAGTACTATCAAAAGCTTGGTTTTTTAACCGCCATTGATGACTTTGGTGCTGGTCATTCCGGTTTAAGTTTATTAGCAGACCTTCAACCCAATGTTGCTAAGCTTGATATGGGGTTAATTCGTGACATTAACTCTTCTGTTAGTCGTCAAATTATTGTTAAAAACTGCGTCAGTATGTTTCAGCAGCTTGGAGTTTCCGTATTGGCTGAAGGAGTAGAAACTCTAGAAGAAATGACATTTCTCCAGTCCTTGGATATCGATTTAGTTCAAGGTTATTTGATTGCATCGCCAGGTTTTGAATGCCTACCGCCGCCTAATTTTAGGTTGCTTATCTAGGTAATAGGAAAGCCTTATTCCCCGATGACTAAGTGGCATCCAACACTCGAGGGGCAATAAAAAGTCACTAAGCCTATGATTGCTGTTGGCTACGAGCAACGTTACTGGAATTTCTATTTTTTCGGGTTAACGATTGATAAATAGTACTCAAACGCTCTACAGACCCTTTTAAACTTTTAAACTTTTAAATTGCTGAAGTGTCGTCTTAGTTCGATACCTACCATAACAATACGATGGTAGGTGTTTCATAATTTGCTCACAGTAAATTACTCGTCTTGATACTTTTCGAGTTTGTTATAGAGTGTTTTCACGCTAATGCCTAACTCCTGCGCTGATTCCGTTTTATTACCTTGATTCTCTTCAAGGGTATTGATAATGGCAGCTTTCTCGATCTCCTCTAGCGAGACGCCCGCCGGAACAAGGTCTTCGATGCTGGTGCCTGTTTCCAATGGTGGTGTGTCGAAGATCAGGTGTTCATCTCGGATAGTGTCATCAGCCAAAATAAAGGCGCGCTCGATCGTGTGTTTGAGCTCACGGACATTACCTGGCCAATTGTGTACAGCGATTTTTTGGATCGCAGAGTCAAGAATCGTTTTGGTTTTTGCCTCATTGGCGTTGCGGTGCGCAATAAAGTGCTTGGCCAGACCGACGATATCACCGCCTCGTTCTCGCAGTGGCGGTATCGTTAATGGGAAATGCGATAACCGGAAAAACAGATCTTCACGCAGGAACTGCTCCTCAATGGCGATTTTAGGATCACGGTTTGTAGCAGCAACGATGCGAGTATTAGCGATATGAACCGTATTACTGCCAACTGGGCGATACTCTCCGGTTTCTAGCACCCGCAATAACTTCACTTGATGCTCGATAGGCATCTCGGTGATTTCATCTAAAAATAGGGTGCCGCCTTCTGCCTGCTTAAATACACCTTGGTGAGTTTTATTCGCTCCGGTAAAAGCGCCTTTTTCATGGCCAAACAGTTCACTATCGACCAACTCTGGACTAATCGCACCACAGTTAATCGCGATAAAGGGTTGTTGCTTACGATCGCTGGCTAAATGGATGGTCTGTGCCACTAACTCTTTACCTGAGCCACTTTCTCCGACAATGAGGACGTTGGCTTCTGTTTTAGCGACGCGTCGGATCATGCGATAGAGCTGATGCATTGGTGATGAGGAACCCACCAAAAGGCCAAATTGGTCGAGATCGCTAGTGGACACTTTACGTCCTTGATCTTGTTTTTGCTGATAGTACTGGCTGACTTCGCCTAGGGTGTCCGTCAAAATAGCAATATCGACGGGTTTTCTATAGTGAAAAATTGCACCTAAGTTCATCAGCTTATCCAAATTTTCGTTTGGAGCACCAGAGCTAATGATGATCAAGTCCATATCGTAGATGTCTTCGATATTAGAAAGGCGCTGGTAATCTGCGCTAGTAAAGTGGGTGGCTTCAACAATCGCAACTTCCGGTTTGAGTTGTAGGAAATCTTCAATCCATTGGTCTGCGGCATTGATGTCATGCAGACGAAATTTGTTCAGTTCCTGGCAAGAAGCGATGGCATTTTTAAGTGATGGATCTTGTATTCTTAGAAACAGGCTTGGCATCGACACATAAATGTCCTCTTTACTGTGATGAGGTAATATAGTTGGATTGCTCTAAGTGCACAAGACGATGTGCATGAATACTTCTGATACATTTTGGAGATGATCGGTAGTATGGTAACTAATATAATGTTGCCACCTCCCTAAAAAGCGGCGTTATGCGAATGTTGTATTACAATTGGATATAGAAGGTGTGAATCTAAGTTAGTATTGTAGTGCCTTTATTGGGTAAAGATTTATGGGTTCATTCTTAAATGAGTTGGTCCTTGCAAGAAAAACAAGTCCATTTTACGCCGTAGAAATCTTATATTTAATCCAACGTGATCGTACAAAAAGTTTAGTACTCGCAGTTGGAAAAATACGCATGTAAAGTCGTTTAAGAGTGAATTAAAACGCGTACAGCTTTGCCTTCGCGTAGAGTTTAGTTGTTGGAGTGATAAGCCGTAGCATTAATATTACGTACCTCACATCTTAACAAGGCTCTGGCGGATCCCCTCGAAATTACCCCCACATGATGATTTCGGTCATCAATGCCATGAGCAACAGGATATCTATGCGTTTGGTGCAACGTGTCCGGTTATGACGTAGCGCCAACCCGTAGGCTGGACTTTTTAGATCTCGGAACGACTCTTCAATTTGCATTATTTTTGCGTACAAACGGGTGATATGAATGCCGTTAAGCACATGATGGGAATGTTGGTCACCAGAAGCCAAGGTTCTTTCGCTCCTTTATAGAACACTTTTCCTGCCGAGTGTTTTTGGCAGGTTCGACTATGGCGATGGGCTTTTCTGCCTTTGGGGCGACTTTTGTATAAGTAAGCAAAGTGCTGAAGCGGTGAGCGCTTAGCAAGTTGGTTTCCTCCTAAAAATAGCGACTTATCTGTTGCTTGGGGATAAAACGTTTTATTCCATTGTCAAGAGCCCTCATTACACTTAATCGATACTTCACCACATACACCTCCAAGCCAGAACCAACATTTGTTGGCGAGTTGTCTGAACCATGTATTTCTAAAGCCAGCGTCGGGGATAATGATAGGCGTGCAGCCTTGGAGTTGCAGAGATTGAAACTTATCAAGAAAGTGCTGATAGCTCTTGGGTGAGTTGTAGTTTTTGTACTCAAATACTGCTCATAAAGCGTGACGACACGACCTGCTCTGATCCAGTGATATTGAAGACTCTCGTAAGAGACTTTTTCCATACTTTTAGTAATTCAAACTTTGCTAATTTAGCAATGTTTCTAAAACGTAAATGTCCAAAACCTTCATAATGGGCGCCTTCTACTTCTGCATCTCCACTTTAGGTGTGAGCCCCACTTGAGGTGCACATCAAGTGGGGATATAAGGTGTAAGGGCAGCTCTATTTAATTGGCACGACCTTGCTCCTTTTCAGTTTGGCAAGCTCTTCTCGAAGCTCCGCATTCTCATACTCAAGATCATCGATACGAGCCAATGCCTGAACCAGCTTGTCGTTGAGATGGTGTTGTGCAGCCGAGAAAAGGGCTAGCTTCTCCCGTTCGCTCTCATACTTGGCCTTGAAGTTATCCTTGATGCGCTTTTCCGCGTTCAGCTTTGCACGTACCGTCTGGACCTCTGGCCGGATGATTTCACCTTTGCCTGCCGCAATTTCTGCTTTGGTCTTTTTAACCTTTTCAACAAAATCAGGGTAGTAATAACCACTGCCATTACCCAAATTTGCTTCTTCTTCAACGGCTCTCACACTGAGCTTACGATGAGTAGGGATCCGCCTGGGTTTTCCTTTAGCAATTCGGTCTAAAGCAGCTTCTAGCGCAACGAGTGTATTTTCACTTTTCCCCATGCCTAAATCTCCATCACGGCTAGTTCTGCTTCAAAGGCCGTAAATTCCATACCAAAATCTCGCATCACGTTTTCTGCCGCCCTAATTTGAGTAATATAGTGACTTCTGTCTGTTACCGATATATCGTCACCATAAGCCATATGAGTTGTTAAGCTTCGGTGCTTTCTCTGCCACCACTTAGCTTGTTGCTCATCAATGATGCTACTGCCGGAACCACAATCGACACAGAATTGAGGCATGAAAACACCATCCATATCGCAATTGTATCCATTTTTGCAGTAGCTATGTAAAGAGCCATGAAGCGTAAGTTTACCCTCTTTGACTGCTCGATATATCACATCCCATGAACTATAGATGGTGGGAACATCCCCACGCATTTTCATGATCGCTTTGCCATGCGTACCTGATAATGTTTCATCTGAGTGCCATTGTTTAAAGATTTTGTTGGCAGTGGTTTCAGCATTAATTTCTTCGAGTGTCTGCTGTATTTTTGTATCTACCTTCAAGTCTCGTAAACTCGCCAGCTTTCCTCCGTTGGTATACCACTCTGTCATCGATAGGTATAAGTGCTTAAACTGCTGCTTGAGGGCAACTAGTGTTCCTAAACGGTTCTTCACGCAGTAAAACGCTAGTGTGCGCCTAAATTGGTGAGTGCTCATAGGCCATGGTTTACCGGGAATAACTAATGTTTTTATTCTATCTAGCGAGCGAGGGTTGGAGGCTAAGCATTCTTGATAATCATCTTCTGTGACTAGAAAACCAAATTGCTTACAAAAACGCTTTAATCGTAAGTTCCAATTCGTGATTACTCTAGGTTGTACTGAGCGAGCCCCCTGATTCACCCACAATGAATCTGCATACTTTTCATCAGGGTATACAGTTTCATTTCGCCAGCGTTTAGTCAGAATCGTCATTAAGTCTATTGCTGACTTGGAAATGGCAGCTGTTACCCACGTCTCGCATTTTTCACCTAATTTAAAGGTATGAGATTGCAACATATGGTGAACTCGACCGCTCAAGGAGTCTTCGTAATAACTATTTGGTGTTAGCTTGTCTAGCTCTGAGTCTCGCATTCCGCTGAATCCACCACAGACAATGTAGCTAGCGGTAATTAGTTGCCCTATGTAACGTCTAAAATCATTTGCGTCGTTAAGGGCAATGCCAGGCAGTTTGTCTTTTAGTGGGCGAATGATATTTTTTCGCTCATGAGGTTGGTAGTGAGGAACGAGAGATGCGTATTTGCGGGTATTTATGCTCCCATCATCATTCAAAAAGGCATAGGTGTAACCCTGTTGAACGTTACGATCTAAAGCCTTCTTACCTTCATTATAGTTGTCTTGTAGTGCGCTTTCTGTATCGGCCAAGAGCCCTGCGTGAGGTAACGCTTCTTCAATTAGTGCTATCGCTTTGCCATAGATGGCATGGCATAACCGTTCTGGAATCACCAGAAATTGCTGATTGCCTTTGTCACTTAGTCTTCGGGCTTCCTTTTGAGAAAGTATAGGCTTGATACCCAAGAGGATTTTGTGCCAATTTTCATAGTGGATTGCTCCATTGATAGCAACAAATGCCCTTACAAGTGTTTGTTGAGCATAACCTTGTCGTTGAAGGTAGTTGTCAAGTTTTAACCTAAATGACGCAGAGGATAGTGTAGATAATGATTTCTGGTTTTGTTGCATTAAGAATGTGTAAACTTTCTTAATGGAGCTTAGTTGAGAGTAAACAGTTAAAAAGCGAAGCGCTTTTTTGGTTTTTTGATTGGTACAAAAAAGCCATCCTGAGGTGAGTACTTTTAGTTCGCGCTGTAATTCAGGTGCAGAGTCAAATTTTGAGAAGTCTAATGTATTTTTTGTCCTGTTTCGCGAAAAAGGGTGGCAAGCCCAAACACTTTGTCCAAAAGTAGCTGTTACATTACCGTTTTTATCTTTACAAATTACGACGTCATTCAGTTCATCAAATCGTCCTTCATGATACAGATTAATAATATCTATGGGGTGTACTTTATGGTTTTCGGGGAAATTCGAAACATATAAGTGATTATTTTTCATTGCAACATCCCTTGAACGGAGTTGGCATCACTCCAAAGTGGGTGATAGCCTTCATTATCAAGTTTCGTTTCTACTTGTTTTAGTAGCTTTTGGCTTATGTTAGGCAAGATTTTTTCGTCTATGAATGCCACGACTTTTTCAAAGTTTTGCCTATAGTGGTGAGCGTCAAGGTGCATGTATAGCGATTCTTCAATACACGCTTTGAAGCTGAGTAGGCACCAAATATCTGGGAGCGATTGAACAATCACCTGGCTGGGGCAACCAAAACAACTCAGCAAATCAGCACAAGACAGTTTTTCTCCTTCATTTAGCAAACCTTGCTTGAAGGCTTTCTTAGTGTACCTTTCGGACCTCTCTCCAAAGGGAGTAGCGCAACTCGCACCATTTGGAGTTCGACTCAGATTAGGTAAATTGATTTTATTCTCTTCTTCTATGACTAAAACATTAATATTTAAATTGGCCTGAGCCTCTTTGGCGTTTACACCCGCTTTAATCTCTTCTTCTCGTATCGACATCGCATCTTGCATCATGCCGTTGTTGGCTATTCGGCTTCCTTCGCTGTAGTGTCTTTGCCTCGTGTTAAGGGTATTTCCTAACATGATGTCATTCACCATTTCTCCTTGGTGATAGGCCGTTAACTGTGCACCTGTTTCACGAAAGCGACTTACCATGGGGCGTAATCGGCGTCCAGTTTGATCGACGAATGTAAAATGTTTTTCAACCCAGAGATTTAAGAAGTTTTGTAAAACGAACTTATTCATCGGTGTGCTTTGTCGCTGTGTTACGGTTTGAAGCAGTGTTGCGTTTTTATCCGTTGATATTAAGCGGGAGGCATTGAGTAAGTTGTCAAAAAATTGCATTGCATATTTCGGAATTTCCAGTGTATGTTCGCCCATTTCAATCTGAATGGTTTTAAATGCTCTACGCTTAAATGCAGGCATAGTGTGCCAAACTTCTTCAGTTGACGTAGATGCACTATTTGGCTGGGGTAGTTGTAATAAATCACTGGTATTTGCATAGGTGTAATAAGACAATAGGTACGTAGCCGCACTCATCATTTTTGATATACCACCAAATAGCTTATAGACCTGACCTTTCCACTTAAAAGTCATAGTGGGCCGGCCTTTGTTAGTATTGATATGCGTTTCAGGCGACGCAATGAATTGAAAGTAAGTTTGTCTGAACAGACTACGCAGAAAAGGGAGTAATTGATTTAAATCACTGCGTGTATAGGCTTCAAATGATTCGGAATCATTCTTATTAATAACCACTACTGAGTTAAAATAGTTTGATGGTAAATCTAAATAATCTCGAAATAGTACCCTATAACAAGAGAAATTCTGTTGATAAGTTGAGCTTTTTAGTGTCCCTTGCATAACTCTTGTGTGCAGGTGAGACATATAGCCTTCGAGTGATTTTTGTGTAAAGGCAGTCGCATTATTTTGATCACACCAGCGTAAGTATTGAGACCAAAGCATGTAATGAGAAATTAGAGTGTTATGACTTACCCCTTCTTCTATTTTTTCAGCAAAGCAAGTCTTGATTTGATTCACAAAGCTTTTACGATTTGCATCTTCAAATTGGCCGCCTTGCTGTAATTTATTCGTGGCAGGAAAGTGCTTAACCAAAAAACGATTAAAGTCTACGAGGTTATTGCTTTGCGTATCTAACTGAAAACAAAGCTTTGAATCCCAGCCGTGAAGGTATGAAACATTATCACTCATCCTCACCACCTAGCGCTTCGTGCATGATGCTATCTAAAATGCCAAACTTCACTTTGAACGCTTCTTTGCGTTGCAAATAACGCAGATATTTCCAAGTCGTTGATTCGTTTCTATGCCCCATCCAGCCCATTAGAAGCTCCATACACTCCGTTGGAGTTAGTCCAGCCTCAAGCAAGTCATTTAGTCGGTATGTACCATAGGTTGAGCGTAGGTCATGGAAACGATGGATAAAGGAAGGGGAGGTTTTCTTGATGGAAGTTCTAAGTTCTATCCACCTAGCTTCAATTGATTTGGCTGTAACGGTATTTCCTTGCTCACTTACAAAAAGAGGCTCATGACGCTCACACAGTTCAAGCCTTTCGATAGTTTCTTGCTTGAGTGAAGACTTATCTTCGGGCAGTGATTCTAATTGGGCATTGAGTTTGTTTAGTCGTTTGATTCTGCGCTCAGCGGTACGGTATTCATTTAGTGTGGTTAGCAGCTCTGATGAGATTTCTACACGCCTTTGCTTTGAGTATTTAGTTTGAACCCCAGTCGATTGAGGGGATAAAATTATCTCGTAACGATGCTCACTTTCAACCAAGGGTGTTGCGGTATCAAGTGCATTCAGGGAGAGCGTTGCCACCTCTTGAATTCGCATTCCCGTATCTATGGAGATTAACACCTGCAAGCGTAATTCATCGGATGCGTTAGGAAGGTGCTGAGTCAGAATATTCAGTGACTCTTGAGAGAGTGGGGATAAAGGTCGAATGTTTTTACTGCTTGCATCCTTTGGTACTTTTATTCGCAAGTCACTCGTTTCAACGGTAAATGTTGGCGATATGTGCGCTAGCATCCCAGTGCTTTGAACGGATACAAACTCCATCTTAAAAGGAGCCTCTTTCTCGTTCTTGATTTTCAAGCAACCATCATGCATTAACCACTTGTAGTAGTTAACAATTTGATTCATTCGGACGCTTGCTGTGCTGTGAGCTAATTCACCATTCTTGATTTGTTTTAACAGGTGAGAACGGAAAAGATAAGTTGGTTTTAGTCTTTTGACGGGAGGGAATTTATCCCATGCTAATTGTTTGTCTTCAAGGAATTGGTAGTAAGCATGTAACGCTTGAGCGCAGGGGGATAGGTCTTTAGCTGCTTTGATGGTTTTTTGGTAGAAGAGGTAACTATTTGCTTCGTGGTTGAACGAACCATCTTGATTAAACAGTGTAGGCAGTGAGCCAATATTCCCCTCAACAGGAGAACATTGACAGTTGTTATCACTGACTGATAACTCTGTCTGTTTGTAGACATTGTTTGATTGGATGAGATACATAAATTTACCTAGAAAACCACTGACCATACATACAGTATGGTCAGTGCGTAATTATTTTCCAGATTTATTTATGTGTGTAAGATGTTTTTCCTACACTAACCTGTCATGGTAACGAACTCTTCTGAGCCCGTTGGGTGGATAGCCACAACAGAGTCGAAGTCTGCTTTGGTTGCGCCCATCTTCATTGCTACGCCGAAGCCTTGGATCATTTCATCTACCGTGAAACCGATGCCGTGCAGACCAACAACCGTTTCTTCTTCGCCCGCACATACAAGCTTCATCTTACATGGTTGACGGTGCTTAGTAACGGCGGTGTACATCGCAGTAAAGCCAGATGTGTAGACTTTGATGTTGTCTTTGCCGTACTTCTCTTCCGCTTCTTGCGTTGTAAGACCGATAGTGCCGATTGGTGGGTGGCTAAATACCACAGTTGGAACCAAATCGTAGTCCATCTTCGCGTTTGGTTTATTGTTGAACAAACGCTCAGAAAGTTGACGACCCGCTTTCACTGCTACTGGTGTTAGCTCGATACCGCCTTCCATGATGTCACCCACACAGTAGATGCCTTTCACGTTGGTTTCTTGGTATTCGTCTACCTTGATGTAGCCTTTTTCGTTCGTTGCCACGCCGGTTGACGCTAGGTTGATTGCGTCTGTCGCTGGGTGACGGCCGATTGCCCAGATTAGTTGGTCAACGTTTTGGCTCTCACCGTTTTCTAGGTGCAGAGTTAGGCTGCCATCGGCTTCTTTTACCACTTCTTTTGGTACAGAATGGGTGTGCAGTGTTGGGCCTTCTGCGTCCATCACTTCAACCAACGTATCGATGATCATTGGATCGAAGCTACGTAGTGGTGACTCTTTACGTACGAACAGGTGCGTTTCTGTACCTAGCGCGTGCAGTACGCCAGCAATTTCAACTGCGATGTAGCCAGCGCCCACAACCGCAACGCGTTTTGGTTGTTCTGCTAGGTCGAAGAAGCCGTTTGAATTGATGCCGTATTCAGCACCTGGAATGTTTGGAATAGTAGGACGACCACCAACCGCGATCAGGATGTGATCTGCTGTGTAATGTTCACCGTTTACTTCGACAGTTTTTTCGTCAACAAACTTAGCAAAGCCTTTAATCACGTTTACTTTGTTGTTGCCAAGAACGCGATCGTAAGATTGGTGAATACGACCAATGTATGCCTGACGGCTCTCAACCAGTTTGCTCCAGTCGAAACCTTTCACGTCGACATCAAAACCGTAATCTTCTGCGTACAGGTTCATTGCTTCTGCGATTTGCGCGCCATGCCACATCACTTTTTTCGGTACACAACCTACGTTGACACAGGTGCCACCAAGGTCTTGAGCTTCGATTAGCGCAACTTTCGCGCCGTACATCGCCGCACGGTTTGCAGATGCGATGCCGCCACTGCCGCCACCGATACAGATATAGTCAAAATGAGTCGCCATTACTTTCTCCAAGAGCTTATAAATTTTATCTGGTACATAGATAGATTGGGATGACCTTGCCTGAACTCAATGCCACCGTTATCCCACTATCATAAATCGAATGTAACGAATTCCTAAATGGGAAAAAGCGACATTACTTATGACAAATAGCGATGAGAGGTATAAAAAGAAGAATAAGCGCGATCAGACGGCGGAGTTGAGAGCATAAAAAAGCGCAACGAAAATGTCGTTGCGCTAGAAGGTTTCGGTGCAGATGAGCTTACTCTGGAACAATCCAGTCCACTTTCCAGTGGCCGGTAGCTGGTGCGATCGCGTCTTGCAGGAATGGCAGAATCTCTTTCATCTGGCTTTCCAGTTTCCACGGCGGGTTAATCACAATCATGCCGGATGCCGTCATGCCGCGCTCGTTGGTATCGGGTGCGACACCTAACTCGATTTGCAGAATTTTACGAATGCCCAGTGCTTCCAGGCCTTCGATCATATCTTCGATGTCGTGACGGTTTACCACTGGGTACCAAATCGCGTAGATACCGGTTGCCCAACGCTTATGGCTCTGATGAATCGCTCGCACTACATCGCGGTACTCTTTCGCGAGCTCGTATGGTGGGTCAATCAGCACCAAACCACGACGCTCTTGTGGTGGTAAGCTTGCTTTTAGACGCTGGAACCCGTCCTCTTTGAAGATGCTCACTTGGCGATCGCGATGGAATTCTTGCTCCAACAGCGGGTGATCGGCTGGGTGCAGCTCCGTCAGCACCATGCGATCTTGTGGGCGGATTTGCGCACGTGCCACACGTGGTGAACCTGGGTAGTAACGCAGTTTTTCGCCGTTGTTGAGTACTTTGATGGCATCGATGTAGCTTTTGATGTCTTCAGGAATATTTGGGTTATCCCAAATACGCGCGATGCCTTGTTTGTATTCGCCCGTTTTTTCAGACCATTCGTGAGTCAGATCGTAACGGCCCACACCCGAGTGGGTATCGTGATAAACGAACGCTTTATCTTTTTGTTTCAGCGCATCAAGAATGAGGCTTTGAACGATGTGTTTGACCACGTCGGCATGGTTGCCAGCGTGGAAGCTGTGGCGGTAACTTAACAAATTAAACTCTCGAAACACTCTTTGGTTGAGTGTGGTCTGTGATTTTCACTCTATGGCGGTATTATACTCAAGTAACTTAAAGATGTAGAACTTCCAATCAAATCCGTTCCTCTAACTAGGGGCTCACTATTGAAATTTCTTTAAGTCACCCACACTTACTATTGGTAATCGAATTGAACTAGGTGAGTTTCTCGTGCTCAAAGAGTGTGAAATCTCATTTAGGTATAACAAGACTCAAGGACAGAGTAGCGCTCGTTGACTATATGGTCATCGCAGCATAGAGAAAGGGAACGGAGCTCCCCCAATCCATGTTGCTGGCTCGTCTGTACATTGAGTTGGCCTATCTACACAAAATAGACAGGCAATCACAGAGTCAAAACACAAAAGGAATTATTCATGTCTAATCCTCTTCTGACGTTTACGGACTTACCTCCGTTTTCTCAAATTAAACCAGAACACATCAAGCCAGCCGTTGAACAAGCGATTGCTGACTGCCGAGCGAAAATCGATGAAGTTCTAAAAGATAATGCTCACCCAACTTGGGACAGTGTGATTGCGCCAATTGAAGAAGCGGATGACCGCTTAAGCCGCATTTGGTCGCCAGTGGGTCACATGAACTCCGTGGTGAACAGCGAAGATCTGCGTGAAGCGTACGAAAGTTGTTTGCCAATTTTGTCGGAATACGGCACTTGGGTTGGTCAGCACAAAGGCCTGTACGAAGCGTACAAAGCAATTAAAGCCAGTGATGCATTCGCAACGCTGACTCGCGCTCAACAAAAAACCATCACCGATGCGCTACGAGACTTTGAGTTATCGGGTATTGGTTTGCCATCCGATGAGCAGCACCGTTACGGCGAAATCAGCAAGCGCATGTCTGAGCTCAGCTCTAAATTCTCTAACAATGTACTGGATGCCACCATGGGTTGGACCAAGCACATCACGGATGAGAAAGACCTTGCTGGCATGCCAGAATCGGCGCTGGCAGCAGCGAAAGCCGCGGCAGAAGCAAAAGAGCTAGATGGTTACCTCATTACGCTGGATATCCCATCTTACCTACCTGTCATGACGTACTGCGACAACCAAGAGTTGCGTAAAGAAGTGTACGAAGCGTATGTAACACGCGCCTCTGATCGCGGTCCAAATGCTGGTAAGTGGGACAACTCAGAAATCATTACTGAGCAACTGAGACTGCGTCACGAAATTTCACGCATGTTGGGTTTCAATACTTACAGCGAGAAATCGTTAGCAACGAAAATGGCCGAAACGCCAGATCAAGTGTTGGGCTTCTTGAATGACCTAGCGACACGTGCGAAACCGCAAGGTGAACGTGAAGTCGAAGAGTTGCGTCAGTTTGCGAAAAGTGAGTTTGGCGTTGAAGAATTGAATGTGTGGGATATTGCTTACTACAGCGAGAAACAAAAGCAGCACTTGTTCCAAATCTCGGATGAAGAACTGCGCCCGTACTTCCCTGAGTCTAAGGTTGTCAGTGGTCTGTTTGAAGTGCTAAACCGCGTGTTTGGCATGACAGTTACTGAGCGCGAAGGCGTGGACACTTGGCACGAATCTGTGCGTTTCTTCGATATCTTTGACGCTGAAGGCGCACTGCGTGGCAGTTTCTACTTAGATCTCTACGCACGTGAGCACAAACGTGGCGGCGCGTGGATGGATGACTGTCGTGGTCGTCGTATTACGCTCTCTGGCGAACTGCAAACGCCGGTGGCTTACCTAACGTGTAACTTCAACCGTCCAGTGGGCGACAAGCCAGCACTGTTTACGCACGATGAAGTTGTGACACTTTTCCATGAATTTGGTCACGGCATCCACCACATGCTGACGCAAGTAGAAACTGGCGCGGTATCAGGCATTAATGGCGTACCTTGGGATGCGGTTGAATTGCCAAGTCAGTTCCTGGAAAACTGGTGTTGGGAAGAGGACGCACTGGCGTTCATTTCTGGTCACTATGAGACAGGCGAGCCGTTGCCAAAAGCGATGCTAGATAAGATGCTCGCGGCGAAAAACTTCCAGTCGGCGATGGGTATTTTGCGTCAGCTAGAATTCGGTTTGTTCGACTTTACTCTGCACACCGAATACGACCCAGAAGTGGGTGCACGCGTTTTAGAAACGCTGGCGAAAGTGAAAGAGAAAGTTGCGGTGGTTCCAGCTGTTGAGTGGGCGCGCTTCTCGCACAGCTTTGGTCACATCTTCGCTGGTGGTTACAGCGCGGGTTACTACAGCTATCTGTGGGCTGAAGTGCTGTCGTCAGACGCGTATTCTCGCTTTGAAGAAGAAGGTATCTTCAACAAAGAAACGGGTCAAAGCTTCCTGAATAACATCCTAGAAATGGGTGGCAGTGAAGAGCCAATGGAGCTGTTTAAGCGCTTCCGTGGTCGTGAACCACAAATTGATGCGCTATTGCGCCATTCTGGTATTGCAGCGTAAGCGCACGCTGTCTTTCCAAAAATACTAAGGCCAACCATTCGGTTGGCCTTTTTTGTCCATTTTTTATAAAAAATTCACGGATTCACACTGCGGTTAATTGGGTTCTGCAGCGATATTAATGTCTCCGTAGACTGAACCTCATCAATGGCTTGCAGCTTATCAATCAGCACAAATTGCAGTTCTTCAATCGATTTGCACATCAATTTGACGAATATGTTATACGCGCCCGTGGTGTAGTAAGCTTCAACGACTTCGTCGAGCGCGTTGAGTTTTTCTAGCGCGGAATGGTAATCACGAGCTGCGTTTAGGTTAATTCCAATGAAGCAGCACACATCGTAGCCGAGCTTTTTGGTGTTTACGATCACCTCCGTTCCTTCGATGATATCAGCCGATTTCATCTTCTCAATACGCACATGGATAGTGGCAGGGCTGACATCGAACTGCTTTGCCATTTCTGCGTAGGGCGTTCTGGCGTCAGCCATCAGTGTTTTTAATATTGCGCGGTCAAGGTCGTCGAGTTTCGGCAGGCTCGCATTCATACTATTATTTCCGTTAGGGATAGAGTTTTACCTCCCTTTTATACTCATAGCGGATAGGATTCACAAGGTTTGGCAGGAGTAACTGCGGGTTAACTCCGAGCTATGGAGATAATGTGCAGCGTTTTCTGGTTATTGTCGCGCTATGTTGGAGCGCGTTTGCCGCGGCCTCAGATCCGAAAGTTTTGGTCGTGCACTCCTATCATCAAGGTTTTTTCTGGACGGATTCCATACAGCGAGGTATCGAGCAGCAATTGGGTGATCGATCGCTGGATATGCGTGTGCTCTATTTAGACTCGAAACGTAACCAGAGTGAGCAGTTTTTCGCTCAGCTTGAATCCTTATATCGTACGAAATTAAGCAAAGAACGATTCGATGCCATTTTAGTGAGTGATAACAACGCGCTTGAACTGATGCAGCGTTTGGCGCCAATCATCAAAGACACCCCGGTTATATTTAACGGCATCAACAATTATCATCCTTCTTTGCACCAATCTCTGAACGCAACAGGAGTAACAGAAGATGTCGATTTGGAGGCAAATTTAGCCCTCATAGAGCGACTACACCCTGATTACACCCAAATTCTTATTGTCAGTGACCATTCCGTAACGGGAGAGGTATTACGCTATCAAATCGACGATTTTGTACATGAACATCCGCAATATCGCGACAAAATTGTGCAAGTTATTCCCGACAGTATCATTGACTTAAAGCAACAAGTGGCGAAGCTGAATAAAGATAAAGTAGTCCTGTTTTGGACTTATTACCGAGATAAACAGGGTGTGGTTGGCAGTGAACGTGACTGGATTGGCGTTAACAGAGCCTCAAATGCGCCGCTGTTTATGGTGCACGACATTGGCTTAGGGCACGGTGCGGTTGGTGGCGTGATCCAGAGTGGTTATCGGCATGGCATTGAGAGCGCTGAGATACTTGAGTTTGTATTGGATAACCCTGACCAAGCTCTGCCAGCCGTGAAGAAAAGTGATTCTGAAATCAAGCTCGATTATCAAGCTGTAGTACGCTGGGGGCTGGGTGCTGAGCAAGAGGTCTCTGCGGTGTTTTTTAATAAACCGATGAAGTTTTCTGAGCGTTTTGCCAAAGAAATTCGCTTGTTTGGTAGCCTATTTGTGGTGATGTCGGTGGTCATTTTGTTGATGGGTTACTATTTACAGCGGATGCGTCGCAGTGAGAGTGCCGCGCGAGAAAGCCAAGCCATCTTAGAATCGATTTTTGATCAGAGCATGCAGTATATGGGCATTTTGGATGCCAACGGTGTACTTAAATCGGGCAACGATCACCTGCAATCTTTGCTGTATCACCAAGGGCTGCGTTTAGATCGACCACTTTGGTTTCATCCCAATTGGAGTGAGAAAGCGCAAGCGTTGCTTGAGGCGTATTTCCACGCGCCTCACCATCAAGTGTCGACGTTTGAGGCTGAAATTTGGAGTAAAGAGCACGGTACATTGGTGTTGGAAATTTCACTCAAGCCTTTTTCTCAGCAAGTAGGAAATCAAAAGCAATACTTGTTTGAAGCGCGCGATATCACTAGTCGTAAGTTGATGGAAGATAAGCTCTATCAACGCGAATCAACCCTGCGTAACTATTATGAGCAACAGCCTGTCATGATGGTGACACTCGACAGCAATAACCGCATTCAAGAAGTGAATCGATTTGCTCAGCTACTCCTCGGCTACAAACCGATGGACATGCTCGGACACCGCCTGAGGGAGTTTTATTTTGATGACAAGGTACTGTTTCCTCGCCAAGTGCTATTGCAACCCAATCAACAGGTGCATGGGGTCTGGCGACGTGAAGTCGAGTATCGCCATGCAAATGGTCATCGTGTTTGGGTACGTGAGAATATTCGTCCACTGAGTGAATCTGATCAGCTGTTGATTGTGGGTGAAGATATTACAGAAACCAAACAGCTTTCCGAGAAACTGGAATATCAAGCGCGCTATGACTTACTGACAGGGACTTATAACAGAAACCACTTTGAACTAGAGCTCAAGACCGCACTGCGTGAGGTGGACAGCCATCGTCGCGTCCACGCGATGCTGTACCTCGACTTAGATCAGCTAAAAGTCCTCAATGATACGGTTGGGCATGATGCGGGTGACGCGGCGATTCAATTTTGCGCCAGCATGTTAGAGGAAGTGCTGCCATACAATTCCATCTTGGCTCGAATGGGAGGCGATGAGTTTGCGGTACTACTCAAAGATTGCGACGAATACGGCGCCATTAATATCGCCAAACTGATCATCTCGACGTTGAGTGAACATCTCTTTATTTGGGAAGATACACGCTTGTTCATCAGTTGTTCTATTGGTATTCGTATCATCGACCATACGGCAGAGACGCCGCAAATGGTGCACGCTCAAGCAGACTCTGCGTGTCATGCCGCCAAGGAGCAAGGCCGTAACCGCTACAACCTGTTCAGCTTAGATAACGAAGAGCTACAACGTCGCCAGATGGAAATGCAGAGCGTCAATTTGGTGCATGAGGCATTGTCGAATCAGCGTTTAGAGTTGTTTGCTCAACCGATCAAAAGCTTACAACAGCACGATGCTCAGATGTATTTTGAGATTTTAGTGCGCATTCGCAATGGATATGGTGATTATGTTTCTCCTGCACTGTTTATTCCGGCTTCCGAGCGCTACAACATTGCGCATTGGATTGATAAACAGGTCATTACTCAAACGCTAGAATGGTTTGAGCAACGCCCAGAGGTGGTTGAAAAACTCGGCCGTTGTTCGATAAACCTTTCAGGTCAATCTATGGGGAATCAAGAGTTTATCGATTTCTTATTGGAGCGATTGGAACGTTCGTCCATGCCGTGTGAAAAAATCTGTCTAGAAATCACCGAGACAGCAGCGATGAGTAATCTTGAGCAAGCCATTGAGCTCTTCACCAAGCTCAAAGCGTTGGGTTGCATGATTGCATTGGATGATTTCGGCTCGGGCTTGTCTTCATTTGGCTACTTAAAGAAACTTCCCGTTGATATCGTGAAAATTGATGGTCTTTTCGTGCGAGATATCAACGTAAATGAAATGGACCGTGTGATGGTTCGCTCGATCAATGATCTGGCAAAACAGCTAGGCAAAGTGACGGTGGCGGAGTTTGTCGAAAACGAACAAGTCATGCAGCATTTGATCGATCTTGGTGTGGATTATGGCCAAGGCTACGGTATTGGGCATCCTCAACCGCTTTCTGAGTTAGTTGAGCGACTGACGGCTGAGTAGTCTTGTCATATCAAGCTCAACCTAGCATTGAGAGGTAACTTAGGTATACACTCAGCGCCAGTTACCGCGATTTTTTATTGGAGCCTCCTTTTGCAACTGCAATTGATCTGTGAAGACCCGTCTCAACAACCTCATCTGGATGAACTGGCTGCACGCTGGCAGCTTTCTCACACTGACGAGAGCGATTTTGCTTTGGTGCTGACCACCGAGCGTTTAGAGCTGCGTAAAGTGGATGAGCCAAAGTTGGGCGCTATTTTTGTCGATTTAATTGGTGGCGCAGTGGGACATCGCCGAAAATTTGGTGGTGGTAAGGGCCAAGCCATCGCAAAAGCCGCAGGTTTGAACAAAGGGGCAACGCCAACCGTTCTAGACGGCACGGCGGGGCTGGGACGTGACGCATTCGTTTTGGCTTCGCTCGGCTGTAAGGTACAGATGGTGGAGCGACACCCGGTAGTCGCAGCGTTGCTGGATGACGGCTTAGCGCGTGCGAAACAAGACCCTGAAATTGGAACTTGGGTATCAGAGCGTATGTCGCTGATCCATGCCTCCAGTCATGATGCATTGGAACAGCTGGCACAAGATGAAGACTTTGTTCAGCCAGATGTGGTGTATCTCGACCCTATGTATCCGCACCCAGAAAACAAGAAGAAATCGGCGCTCGTAAAAAAAGAGATGCGCGTTTTCCAATCGTTGGTTGGCGCCGATTTGGACGCCGATGGTTTGCTAGATCCTGCCATGGCGTTAGCCACAAAACGCGTGGTGGTGAAGCGGCCAGACTATGCAAACTGGCTGAACGAGCAAAAGCCGACTATGGCGATTGAAACCAAAAAAAATCGCTTTGATGTCTACGTTAAAGCCTCAATGGCATAACTTCCTGACCGCTCAACTTTTCTTGTCACAGTACGGTGTATCGTGCTGTGATCAAGCCTCTCTTTCTGAATCGTTACTGATAGTTTTCTCTTGCTAATTCTCCTCCCTGACTGTATATCTAACTAAGAATTATTATTATTTCACTTGTTGTGATGCGGTCGATAATTGGGAAGCTGGAGTAGTAGAATGGCTAAACGCTTATGTAAAATGAGTCGTAAACAGATCGCGGCGGAGCTTGGCGACATCCATCGTTTAGTTGTCGCACCAAAGTTTGTTTGTCGCTCTTGCGCACGCTCTTCAGCGGCCAAAGATACCCTGTGTAAGCCAGCCGCTATTCCGCCGCAAAAATGCCAAGACAAGCCATTGAACGAGCAACAATCATGTGGCTTATTGGCTGAAGCGCTGCCAGTACAACCGATTCCTGTGACAACAAAACAAAGCAACGAAAAAGCAGCGATTGTGAAGCGTGTTGTTGAGCGCGTGAAAGAGAAAAAGCAAGCCGAAAAATCCCTGGAGCCAGTAAGAACCGACGTACCAGTATGGTTTGATTTAGCGGATAAAAAATCGCTTAAGAAAGCGAAAAAAGCACTGAAAAAGCATTATAAGCAGCAGAAGAAGTTGTTAAAAGTAGCGAAAAAACAACAAAAGTTACTTAAGCGTCAGCGCAAGCTGGAAGCGCGCAATGCGAAGCTAGAAGTGTTGTTGCCAACGTCGCCTAAGGCGTTGATGAGCGCAAGCTCGCAAGTAAAAGTGCATTAATCTAATCCAAAAAAACGCTCTCCAGTTGGAGAGCGTTTTTTATTGTCGGTATGTGTGTTGGGAGCGGTTGCGTTACTTCTTGGCGTAGCTCATTTCGACGCGCTTTTTCACCCAGGTTTCGTTAATCCATAGCGATAGCATGATGATCGCACCGCCAATGGCGAGTCGCATGACATCAACATCGCGGTTCCAAATCACAATGTTCACAATCAAACCCGCCGGAACTAATGCGTTGTTCATTACTGCAAGTGCTCCTGCGTTCACCATGGTTGCGCCTTTGTTCCACGCGAAGTAACCAAAACCGGAAGCAATTAAACCAAGGTACGTCAGAATGCCCCATTGCGTTGCGGTGGTGGGTAGTTTGTCGAGGTTGCCCACCAGAGCGAAAGCCACGGTTGCTACACAAAGCGCACCTAAGTAGAAGTAACCAAACACGGTGTGTTGTGGCAAATCAACCGGTTCACTTTCCATGATGTATTTGTAGCCCACTTGACCAATGGCAAAACAGAGGTTTGCTCCTTGTACGACCAAAAAGCCCAGCAGGAAGTCTTCATTAATGCCTGCAAACTTAATCCAGGCTGCGCCAAATACAGCAATCGCCGCGGTAACCAAATACCAAGGTGAAAAGCGACCTTTCAAGAAGTCATAGATCAGAGTGACGTAAATGGGTGTGAATACGGTGAACAGCAATACTTCTGGCACGGAAAGGAGCAAAAAAGATTGGTAGTAGAAGCAGTACATCAGACCGAGCTGAAAGCCACCGACCGTCATCAGTTTCGCGATTAAGGATTTGCTAACGCCGCGGAATTTTAAAAAGGGAATGAAAACCAGACTCGCCAGTGCCACGCGCATGAACACCGAGAACCAAGAATCAACCTGACCAGCGAGGTAAACGCCGATCAGGCTAAATGAGAATGCCCAAAGTAGGGTAACTGCGGATAGATAAGCCATGGATGAGAATCTTTATCAACAACAAATGTGCCCGCAGTCTAACCAAGTTTTAACGTCGCGCCAATCAGTCTTTTAGCGGTACGACCAGCATATCGACTGGAGAGCAGTTAATCAGTTGTCGAGTCGAAGACAGAATCTTGCTCCAGAAATCTTGGTGATGACCACAAACCACCAAATCGATACTGTAGTCTTGAATGGTATCGCACAGCTCATTACTCAAATCGCCACTACCGACCAACGTATGGGCTATTGGGTATTGCGCATATTCTGCGAAATTCGCCAATTGTGTGCGCGACGCTTCCATTGCTTGATGTTGCGCTTCTGCCATATTGATGTCGATAAGCCCGGTGTAGAGCTCTGCGTAGTTCACGTCGATGTGAATAAAAGAGACTTTCGCATCCAGAGGTTTAGCCAGTGATACGGCTTTTTTAATCAACACTTTACTGTCGTCTGACAGGTCGACTGCCACAAGTATGTGTTTGTAACTCATATTGCTATCTCCTTGTAAGGTCATAGTTTTAGATTAGCACTAACCCCCAAAAAAATTTGCTGAAGTGATCTCATATCAGTGTCGTAGGTACAAAGTCTTGTCTCAGTAATCATGTTATAGTGGCGTTATACCCAAGTGACTTTGAGATGCGGAGTTCAGCGCTCCGTTACTGACTATAGTTCAAGTAAAACCTTGCCTCTGATGTAGAGCAAGTCAATCTCGCGGCGTCGTTTATCTCGAGGTTACTTGGGTATATTGCATGCACATTAATAGGAGTTAACATGCTGTCTCAAACTATGGTCGAACAATTGAATGAGCAAATTAACCTAGAATTTTTCTCATCCAATCTATACTTACAAATGAGTGCTTGGTGTGAAGACAAAGGTTTTGAAGGTGCGGCTGAATTTTTACGCGCTCACGCCGTAGAAGAAATGGAGCACATGCAACGCCTATTCACCTACGTAAGTGAAACTGGCTCAATGCCAATTTTGGGCGCTATTGATGCACCAAAGCATGATTTTGCTAGCTTAGGTGATGTTTTCCGCGAGACCTTCGAACATGAGCAAATGATCACGGAAAAAATCAATAAATTGGCACATGTTGCATTTACTAGCCAAGACTACTCAACGTTTAACTTCCTACAGTGGTACGTGTCTGAACAACACGAAGAAGAGAAGTTGTTTAAAGGGATTTTAGATAAGATCGAATTAGTAGGTGAAGATGGTAAAGCATTGTTCTTCATCGACAAAGATCTAGCACAAATGGCGAAAGAAGGTTCATCTTCAATCATGGATGCTCCAGCTGCGTAAACGCGTTTTTTGACGCTATAAGTAGCGGGTAAAGACGAAGCATTGATCGTCTTTTTCTCTTGAGCATTGTTGAAGATGTAGGGAGGAAAAGATGATCAGTGGAGACACAATCTTATTTGCGCTAATGGTGGTAACTGGAGTCAACATGATCCGGTATCTCACCGCTCTTCGTTCTCTAATTTACATCATGCGTGAAGCGCATCCGTTGTTATATCAGCAAGTTGATGGCAATGGCTTTTTTACCACCCATGGAAATGTCACTAAACAGGTGCGTTTGTTCCACTACATCAAAAGTAAAGAATATCACCATCACCACGATGAAATTTTTACTGGCAAGTGCGAAAGGGTGCGTGAGCTATTTGTTTTATCGACCGCTTTGCTCGGTGTTACCCTACTCGCGGCCTTCATTCTTTAACGAATCAATAATCTAGCGAGTTAATCTCCTAGGATTGTACGGGCATGCATAGTGCTTACCGTTTAAGCGCTTTTCCCCTTCGAGATTTGTCGGTAGAATGTCGCGCCTAGAAAGCAAGGATGTGCAATGTGCACATCCTTTTTTATTTCGATTCGATACCAATCAGTCTAAGAGCTACCGATGAGTAAGAAATTTGATGTTGTTGTAATTGGCGCAGGCGCAGCGGGTTTGATGTGTGCTGCAGAAGCCGGCAAGCGAGGCCGCCGTGTTTTGGTGCTCGATCATGCTAAAAAGCCAGGACGTAAAATCCTTATCTCAGGCGGTGGCCGTTGTAACTTCACTAACTACGATGTTTCAGCCAGCAACTACCTATGCCAAAACCCGCATTTCGTTAAGTCGGCGCTTTCTCAATACACCAACTGGGATTTTATCTCGATGGTGTGTAAGCATGGTATTGAATTTGAAGAGCGCGATCACGGTCAGCTGTTTTGTGTCGATGCGTTTACTGCGAAAGACATCGTGAAGATGCTGCTGGCTGAATGTGACATGCCGAATATCGAGCAGCGTTACCAATGCGATGTTCACTCAATTGAGAAAATCGATGAAGGTTTTCGTTTGCACGCGGGTACCGAGCCAGTTGAGTGTGAGTCTTTAGTTATCGCAACAGGTGGCTTGTCGATGCCAAAACTGGGGGCGACACCATTTGGTTATAAAGTCGCGGAACAATTTGGTCTTCGAGTTATCCCAACTACGGCAGGGCTGGTGCCATTTACGTTGCATAAAGAAGACAAAGAAGACTTTGCTGAGTTATCTGGTATCGCGGTACCTGCGGAAATTACAGCTGAAGATGGCACGATGTTCAAAGAAGCCCTGTTGTTCACACATCGTGGTTTATCTGGCCCAGCCGTTTTACAGATTTCATCATTCTGGCGAGCGGGGCAAAAGGTGTCGATTAATCTGGTGCCAAACGATGATGTTGCCGAGTTATTAGAATGCAGCCGTGAAAAGCACCCGAATCAGTCGCTCAAAAATACGCTCGCTAAAGTGCTACCAAAGCGCTTGGTTGAAGTCTTGATTGAACGTAAAGAGCTGGTCGATAAACCGTTAAAGCAGTTCAATCAAAAGGAGCTTGCGGCGATTGTGGCGCGTTTAGAACATTGGGATATCGCCCCGAATGGCACTGAAGGCTACCGAACCGCGGAAGTGACGCTCGGTGGTGTGGACACCGATCACTTATCTTCTAAAACTATGGAATGCAAAAACATCAAAGGGCTGTACTTCATTGGTGAAGTCATGGATGTGACTGGCTGGTTAGGGGGCTATAATTTTCAGTGGTGCTGGTCGAGCGGCTTTGTCGCGGGTCAGTGGGTGTAATCAAACGCTATACATCCGCATAAAAGATAAGATAAAAAAAGAGCACTGAATCGTATTCCGTGCTCTTTTTATATTCTCATTGTATTCCCACAGCGAGTTACTCGTCTTGATACTTTTCGAGTTTGTTATAGAGCGTTTTAACGCTAATGCCTAACTCTTGCGCAGATTCCGTTTTATTGCCTTGATTCTCTTCAAGCGTATTGAGAATGGCGGCTTTTTCTAGCTCTTCTAGCGAAACGCCCGCTGGAACAAGGTCTTCGATGCTTGTGCCTGTTTCCAATGGTGGTGTATCGAATATCAGGTGTTCATCTCGGATGGTGTCATCAGCCAAAATAAACGCGCGCTCGATCGTGTGTTTGAGCTCACGGACATTACCTGGCCAATCGTGTGCAGCGATTTTTTGGATGGCAGAATCAAGAATGGTTTTGGTTTTAGCCTCATTTGCGTTGCGGTGCGCGATAAAGTGTTTAGCCAGACCGACGATGTCACCGCCTCGATCTCGCAGTGGCGGTATCGTTAATGGGAAGTGCGATAAACGGAAAAACAGATCTTCACGCAGGAACTGCTCTTCAATGGCGACTTTAGGATCACGGTTGGTGGCGGCAATGATGCGAGTGTTGGCGATATGCACCGTATTACTGCCCACTGGGCGATACTCTCCGGTTTCCAACACACGCAATAGCTTCACTTGATGCTCGATAGGCATCTCGGTGATTTCATCTAAAAACAGCGTGCCGCCTTCTGCCTGTTTAAATACACCTTGGTGAGTTTTATTCGCTCCGGTAAAGGCGCCTTTTTCATGGCCAAACAGTTCACTATCGACCAACTCTGGGCTAATCGCACCACAGTTAATCGCGATAAAGGGTTGTTGCTTGCGATCGCTAGCTAAATGAATGGTCTGCGCGACTAACTCTTTACCTGAGCCGCTTTCACCGACAATGAGGACGTTGGCTTCTGTTTTTGCGACGCGTCGGATCATGCGATAGAGCTGATGCATTGGCGATGAGGACCCCACCAAAAGGCCAAACTGGTCGAGATCGCTAGTGGACACTTTACGTCCTTGATCTTGTTTTTGCTGATAGTACTGGCTGACTTCGCTTAGGGTGTCCGTCAAAATGGCAATATCGACGGGTTTTCTGTAGTGAAAAATTGCACCTAAGTTCATTAGCTTATCCAAATTTTCGTTTGGAGCACCAGAGCTAATGATGATCAAGTCCATATCGTAGATGTCTTCGATATTAGAAAGGCGCTGGTAATCTGCGCTAGTAAAGTGGGCGACTTCAACAATCGCAACTTCCGGTTTGAGTTGTAGGAAATCTTCAATCCAACTATCTGCGGCATCGGTATTATGCAGACGAAATTTGTTCAGTTCCTGGCAAGAGGCAATAGCATCTTTAAGTGTCGGGTCTTGTATTCGTAGAAACAGGCTTGGCAACGACATAGAAATGTCCTCTTTACTATGACAGAAACAATGTACGTGGATTATTCTAAGTGCACAAGACAAAATATTGTCAGCAGAGATTTAAGGGTCTGTAGGCTATTTTAATTTTGTTGATCCTCTCTTGGTATATATCAGTAATAATTCTGATAAATATTGCTTCTTTATTCGGGTGTCTCACATTTTAAATAATAATTCTGCGATTAAGTGAAGTCGAAGAAATAATGTCTCATCTTTTATTGGCGTATTATGTAATTGATTGCGAAATTATTAACGATTAAAAATTACATTTCTTCTGTGTAAATAATTCATGCTTATATTTTCTTGTTCGTCTTATTTTTATCTCTTGTTTTTATTATTCCTTTAAAAATAACAAGTTACAAACTTGGCACATGGTTTGCTCCTATGGAAATACAACGTCAATAAAGGAGAATTACCATGAATAACATCGCAGCTAAAATTGTACTTACGTCAGTTCTTGCTACTTCATCTACAGCAGTCTTAGCGAGTGATAAATGGGAAAAAGAATCCATGGACGCTTGGCTAGATGGTAAAGCTGAAACGACGCTGCTGCTAAACAGTAACCTTAACTCTTTTGATATCAACACCGATGTTGAAAATCAGGTAGTTACCCTTTCTGGTTCGGTAAACAATGACCTTGAAAAATCGCTTGCCGAAGAGCTTGTAACAGGTCTTGATGGTGTGAAAGAAGTAAATAACGAATTGTCAGTGGTGAATGAAGGTAAGAAAGAAACCGATTCAGAGGCATTAGCCACACTGACCGACTCTAAAATCACGACTATAGTTAAAACGCGCCTACTGATGGATACCAATGTAAGTGGTACGGACATTGATGTAACGACGGAACGTAAAACGGTAACGTTGGCAGGTAAGGTTAATTCAGATGCGGAGCATGATCTTGCACTTTCAATTGCAAATAATACCAATGATGTAAATAAGGTGATTGATAAGCTAGAAGTGGTTCAATAATAACGAGCCGAGTGACCTAACCCAATTTTATTAGGAGGTAACACTATGGTTCGTTGGATGTTTATTTTTCTGGCTTTGGCACTGGTTTCTGCACTACTAGGTTTTACTGGTATTGCAGGGGCGGCGGCCTCTATCGCGCAAGTGATATTTTACCTATTCCTATTGTCATTAATTGTATCAATAGTGATTGTTCTGCTAGGAAGAAAAAACGTAAATAGATAGGAGATTTCATGCGACTTACGTCATTAATTTACCGTATCGCCGCAGTATTTGGTTTGGTGTTCGCACTGGCTGCTTGTAGTGAAGAAGGGCCAATGGAACAGGCAGGCAAGAAGATAGATGAAGCCGCCGAAGAAACTCAAAATGCGATTGAAGATGAGTGTGAAAATATTAAAGAGAACTTGAACGCAGAAGACCAAGATTGTTAGTCGAGTCAGGTCAGCTTTTTGTTCACAGCAATGTAAGAGAAGGGCGGTCAATCACCGCCCTTCCTTTTATCCCAAGTGTTTACAATCAGTGAGGAGTCAAAGATGAAAAACATATTTGATGTACTAAAAGAGAGTCATGAAAAGCAACGCCTTTTACTCGATGCTCTGATGGAAACGTCTGGAGATTCCCCTGCACGCGAAGAGTTTTACCACAATCTGAAGGATGAACTCGAACAGCACGCCGCCGCAGAAGAGCGTTTTTTCTACGCGCCTTTAATCGAGAGCGATAAAACCATCGATCTTACTCGTCATGGCATCGCAGAGCACCACGAGATTGATAAAGTGATTGCACAGCTTGATGCAACCGACATGAGCTCGCCAGCATGGCTCAACCTCATGAAAACTTTGCGTCACAAAGTATTGCACCACCTCGAAGAAGAAGAGCAGCGTTTTTTCCAATTGGCCGGTAAGGTGATGACCGATCAGCAGAAAATGAAACTAGCGGATAGCTACGTCGAAGAAATGGCTAGTTAGGTGGAGTATTGGGCCTTTTCGTGCCATTTCGGCACGGGAAGGGGCCCAATCAAAGCGTTTACCAAGCTAATTAGCCTAAACTAAAACCAGCTTATTCTCACTTTCACTAAAAAAGCGCACTCGCTGAAGGCAAGGAGAGCGAATGTTTATCATCAAATATTATATTCTTGGCGCTCTGATCAGTTTATTGGCCGCTATTTATATTCCCCAAATCATGGTTAGCCTGTTGTTCTTATGGGTATCTCTTTCTTTAGCATTAGTCAGCGTAGCCTACGTTTTCGACATTCCCTCCATTTTTAGAAAAAACCAAGACGGCAAGATTGTCAGGTGGATCCGCTGGGCATTCATCCCCTTTTTACTGGGCGCTAGAGCATATAATGCCTGGGAAAGACGGCGCGATACTGTGCCTCCAATCCAAAAAGTCAGCGATAATTTATACCTCTCCCGTCGGCTATTTCAGAGTGACTTAGATTTTCTCGAATCCAATGACATCTCTTGTATTGTCGATGTCACCGCAGAGTTTGCTGGGCTTGAAAGTGCGATGACCGACAAGCAGTTTCATTACCTTTCGATTCCGGTACTCGACCACAAAGCCCCAACGCTAGAGCGCCTTCGCCATGCGATTAACTGGATTGATACGCAAATCTCGTGCTCGCGAGCTGTGGTTGTGCATTGTGCGTTAGGGCGTGGTCGATCGGTGTTTGTTGTTGCGGCGTATCTACTGAGCAAAGATCCGTCGCTGACGGTTGAATCTGTGATGAAAAAAATCAATGACGTGCGCAGTACCGCGAGATTGAATAAATTGCAGATCAAAACGTTACGAGCGATAAGCGAAAAAGGCGTACTGGGTCTGGATCAGTCCACTTGGATGGTGGTTAACCCTGTTGCAGGTGGCGGCAAATGGGAGGAAAACGAACAGCACTTGATTCGTGAACTAACCAAAAAATATCGTTTGAGTATTCATCAAACCACGACAGACCTCAGCGCCGAGCAGATCACGCTGCAGGCAAAAGAAAGTGGTGCTAAGCAAATTATCGTAGCGGGTGGCGATGGCACAGTGACGGAAGTGGCGAGCCAGCTGGTAGGTACTGATATCAAACTCGGTATTGTTCCGCTCGGAACCGCCAATGCGTTGTGTCATGTACTCTATGGAGTTGGCGCAAAATTCTCACCCGTTGAAAAAGCGTGTGAAGCATTGCTAGCAGGTCACTGCCAACGTATTGATACGGCGGAGTGTAATCAGAGGCTTATATTGTTAGTCCTAGGTATTGGCCTAGAGCAGAAAATGATCGAACATGCGCAGCGAGAAGAGAAAAACACCTTTGGACAATTGGCCTACTTAACGGGCTTTTTTAACGCGGTGGTGGCGGAAGAGACGCAGACGTTGACTGTTGCGATGGATGCGCCATTTGAAGATGGAAACCGCGAAAATGGATCACAAACGCTAGAAGTTCATAGCTTTGTCGTTGCGAACATCGCTCCTTTTAGTACGTTGCTCGCGCAAGGTGGTGGTGCTCCGCAGCCTGACGATGGCAAGCTGCATATCACGTATTTAGATAACACCGAATCTTTAGGTGGACGCCTCATCGCATTGTCTGATCTGACATTAACCAGCGTAGGTGCGCAGGAGGAATCGACTCATTTTCAATACGCGACGGCTCAGAATGTCACTATTTCTGCGAACAAACCGATTGAGTATGTGATTGATGGTGAGCTTTATTCTGATGAGCAATTAGCGATCAAGCTTCGTCCAAAATCGTTGAATGTATTTGTCCCAAGCGGGAGAAGTAAATCGGCTTAGCTTTAAAACAGATAAGCAGTGGATAATGCGCGATTTGCCTAGTGCTTTATAGCGCGCCTTTGTTTACCGGTTTAGTCATAGTTTTGAGGGAACCAATAAGGTCGCTGCGTAGGTGCAGCGGCTTTTTTATATCGGCATTTTTTGTATCTGAGAGAGCGTCTATTTGTCGTTCTCGAAGTGAAAGGAAGAAGGGGGGTGAGTATGACTACTCACCCTGGGGTAAGTGCTTTTCAATTTCATCGTTTTCGACTTGTAAAGCAGCTAACCAGTAAGAAACAAGCGCCGTTAAGTTGGTGTCGTCAATGGCTCTGAGTAGCGCTTTTAAATCATCTAACAACAACTTGTTCATGAAATGCATTTCTTTGTAATTACCTAGTTCGGCAACGCCGTATTCGGTGGCATTTTCCGCAATGAATTGTTCACCATCTTGGTCGAAGAACAACTTCGCCATCTTTTTGATCATCACTTTTTCTATTTTAACGAATCGATACGCCGCTCTTGCGAGTGTCATATGCGATTGCGGATTAACGAGAGGCAAACACGTTTGGCGATGGTGTGTCATTTTTACGAGTAGCTCCCTTACTCGATTATTATCCAATGTCATACTGACCTCTTTATTTATGACTACCGTGTTGATTACTCGGTTTAGTGTTTTCTAGTTTTGGTTGTATTGAGGTGCCAGTGGTCTTATCAGAAATGGCCAAAACGAGTTGGCCATTTTCTCTGCCAGCGCTTGATTGCAAAGGCGACCACTAAGGATCAGCTGATAAGGCTGATGCTGCTGAGCTTTTCTTTACAGCTTTTGATATCACTGCGAACTTTCAGTAGAACCGAATTATCCGCTTGCTCTGGGTGGCTAGTAATTAGGTTTTCGATCTCTTTGAGCACCTTGCTTTCAACACCTTCGAGCTGTTCCAAATACATGGACTCTTTGTCAGAAGACACCTCCTTCATCACATCGCTGTATACCTCACGCGCTTTAATGGTGTAGGAAACCGGAGTGTCGTCGGCAGAGTCTTCCTGGTTATTTGCCAATGTGTAGGGAGTAAGCTCAAGCACCGCTCGCTCACGTACTCTAAGCAGTTCTACCAACACATTATTCAAAGAAGTGTTGTCAATGTTCTCAATGGCCTTGTTGTAAATGTCATTTCCGCTCTCGATAAGCTCAATGATTGAGGCGATATTTTCATTTTTCATATCTCACTCCTGATTTGGTTGGTGATGGGAGTGTTTGTACGTATGGGGAACAAACACAGATGTTTCATCTTTAGTTGCAGGTTGTATGCCAATGAATGTTATTTTTCTATTAATCAATTGGTTATGAGTTTATTGCGCAAGAATTGGAGGGGTGCAGACGTGGTGCTAAGAAAAAATTACAAGAATGTTGGGGAAGTCTGGAAAGAATTACACGTACAGATAAGGGTTTGTCGTGAAACAAAATAAAAATCAAATAAAAACAAATGCTTATAGTTTTGGCACGGATATGGCTTTGTTGTGAGTAAGTGAGTTCAAAAGTTGTTTCACTTGATTTACTACTCAACTCATCAACGGAGGCTAGTTATGGCTACAACAAAAGAAAGCACAGTAAAACCTCAAGAGCAGTTAGAAGAAGCATATCACTTAGCGGAGCAAGCCACGACGGAAGCCGTCGGCGCAATGAAAGACCAAGCTAAAGAGAAATTTGATGTGGGCGCGGAACACGTTCAGCAGGCGACCAAGTCGGCAGAGAACGTTATCAAGGAGCGTCCATTGCTGAGCATTGGTTGTGCCTTCCTTGCGGGTTGGGCGGTTTCGAAGCTGATCAAATAATCACGGTCCAACGGATTAAGCCACATAACAGAAGGCGAGGGTTCCAATGAATAATTCCGGACAAGTCACCAACCAGCAACCGGGCTCGGCCGCAGCAGACAGCGGTCGAGCCCCAAGTGGGGCACAAGAGCAGGATATCCAACAAACCATCAATGGTTTGAGCAGTATTCTTTCACAACTGGACCAATTGACTCAATCGCTGAAAGCGTGGTCGGGTTCAACGTTGGATTTGTTCCTCTTGGAGGTGAAAATTAATGCGTCTGCAGCGCGACAGATTTTGCTGTGCACCATTGTTTTTACCTTATTGTCGGTATTGTTCGTGTTCAGTTTGTGCCTTGCCTCTGGTGTGGTGGCTTATCAGCTGACCGCTAACGTGTATGTTGCCGTGGGCGTATTTATTGCGTCCTTAGGTTTGGCATTACTGTCTTTAGCTTGGTGGCAGAAGCGTTTAGTTGGTTTCCTTGGATTCAAAAATACGACAGAACAGTTGCAGGAGGGGTGGGATGCGCTCGCTACAAAAGCTCAATCGAGCCATGCGAATCAAGCGGATGGAAGGTAAGGCATCTTTAGAGCAATGCTGCTTGTCGATGGAAATGTTCACGTTTACCACTAAGAAGTTTGTGAAAGAAAATCCTTGGACGACGCTAGGTATTAGTGCTGTCGTTGCGGTTACCGCTGCCAAAGCGGGTCGATTGTCTCGACTGACTTCCTCTATCTCTTCCATGGGGCTATTGGCGAGTAGTGTCTCCGAACTGACGGATTCGCTTGCCAAGCCAGTTATGGCAGCGTCTTCTAACCAGTCGGGCGTAGAACAAGGTCAAAATGCAGAACCACAAGCAAGCAATACTGCTTCGACAGAAGAGACCGCGACATAAGCAGAAGTCGAGCAACCCCAATAACGGCTTTCGCCGATAATGATTCCTACCGACCTTGAGCCTTTTTATGACAGCGAAATTGAACATCCCTGCCAACACCGCGATTGGTGCAACCCTTCTTGTCTTATTGCTCGTTCCTGGGCTGTATTTTGCTAAGCCAATCTTGTTACCTATTGTGCTTAGTACCTTTATTTCTCTGTTATGCAGTCCTTTCATTAACTATCTTGAAGACAAAGGTTTACCGCGCGCGATTACCGTCGTGGTGACTCTGTCATTCTTGGTTGGAGCTTCAATTATTGGCCTTGCTGCCATGTCTGAGCCTGCCAAGCAGTGGTGGTCTGAACTACCCAGTATCGTGAAAAATGTGTCGCAAGAAGTGAGCGAAGTGACTCAAGCCTCGGCGGATCACCTTAATACGCCGCTGAATATTGCCAGCGATATGGGTATGGATGAAGTCGGGAACAATACCGTCTTTTCTTTGGTGAAGACACTCGCGACCACGACGCCGACCATTTTGACACAAGCGATGATCGTGCTGTTTATGGTTTATTTTATGCTCAATCACGGACGCAGCTTATTTCGAAAGTCAGTGTCGTACTTGCATGGGTTTGCCAAGCAGCGCCAAGCGATTGAACTGGTCAAAGCACTACAGAAAGACCTATCTCGATACATTGGTACTATCACGTTGGTGAATGCGGGACTTGGGTTGAGTGTTGGGGCGGTGTTTTTTGTTTTAGGCCTTGAGGACCCGTTCTTGTGGGGCGCGTTTGCTGGCGTGATGAATTTTGCGCCGTATCTTGGCCCAGTCATCTCCATGGTGAGTTTCGGTTTTGTGGCTTATCTGCAGTTGGAGTCGGTCAGTTTTATGCTCACTGTGGTGTCTATCTATTTGTTGATCAACTTGATTGAAAGCCAGTTTGTCACGCCAACGTTATTAGGGAAAAGATTCAACTTAAATCCGTTAGTGATCTTCGTTTGGCTCGTGTTCTGGGGTTGGCTTTGGGGCGGTATGGGGCTCTTAATCGGTGTACCGCTATTGGTCTGCATTAATATTTTGGTTGAGCGTCTGGAGCTGTGTCAATCAACTCAAAGTCAACCAAGCCAAACCATCCCCGAGGATGTGGCTCCACGAGAATGACTTGGGCTACAAGCTGGCTCAACGAAAAAGTTTTTCCGCACTTACTGGCTGGCTAAAAAGATACCCTTGACCGTAAACACAGCCTTTTTCGAACAAGTAATCGGCTTGCTCCTGAGTTTCTATTCCTTCCGCTACGACTTTCAATGACAGTGTTTTTCCCATGGCGATAATCGCATTCACAATCGCATTGCTATCGCTATTGCTGGGTACATCACTGACAAACGAACGATCTATTTTCAGCTTATTGATGGGTAAACCTTTCAAATAAGACAAAGACGAATAGCCTGTGCCGAAATCATCCAGAGAAATCTCGATGCCTAAGCCTCTTAGTTGATTTAACGACGCTATGGCTTGTTGAGGGTCGATCAGTAAAAAGCTCTCGGTGATCTCCAAATCCAGCCGTTGAGCAGGAAAACCGGTTTGATTGAGGATATCGCTCAATCTCTGAATGAAATTCGATTGCTGAAGCTGTAATGCCGACACATTAACCGCAATTCTGCCAAACTCAACGCCTTGTTCCAGCCAAGCATTTCCTTGCTGACAAGCGTGTAGCAAGACCCACTCGCCAATGCTTTGGATAAGCCCCGTTTTTTCTGCAATTGGAATAAAGTCGGCTGGTGGTACAAGGCCAAATTCGGGGTGCTGCCAGCGTAATAAGGTTTCAACGCCAACAATCGCATGTTGCTCCAAGTTATATTGTGGCTGGAACTCTAATCGAAGTTGCTGCTTTTCTATCGCTTGATGTAAAGCAGATTGAATGCGCACATGGGATACCGATTTATCGGTTAAATCTGGTGAGTAAAATGCGTAGCCGTTGCGCCCATTTTTCTTCGCTAAGTACATTGCTGTATCTGCGTTTTTGAGTAAGGTTTCGCTGTCTTGGCCGTCTCTTGGGTATAAGGCTATGCCAATACTGGTCGAGACGCGCAGTGAGTCGTGATTTGCCAAGTCGAACGGTTGTTGGAAAACGCTGAGAATATCGCCGACGGTTTCCAGCAAAGCCACATCACTGTGGACGTCCGGCAAAATGATCACGAACTCATCGCCGCCAATACGAGCCACATGCGCATTTAAGTGAAGAATATCTTGCAGACGGATAGCCAACTTAGACAGTAACTGATCACCACAAAAGTGACCCATGCTATCGTTGATGTGTTTGAAATGGTCGATATCCAGAAATAGGGTGGCAAATGTCTGTTGGTTCTTGTGCCCGGTTTCAATGTGTTGCTCAAGCAAGCTAAGTAAATGGGTGCGATTAGGCAGATTCGTTAACGGATCATAAAAGGCCATGCGCTGCAGTTTTTCTTCGTGTGCTTTACGCACGGAAATATCTTCAAATACACAGATGTAGTTAATGAGATGATTTTTATCGTCCATTACGGCACTAATGGTCGCTAACTGCGGGTAAATGCTGCCATCTTTCTTTCGGTTGATGAACTCGCCTTTCCATTGACCTTTGGTTTCGAGCTGATGCCACAACTGTTTATAGAAGCCTTGGTCATGATGACCTGAGCGCAGAATTCTGGGGTTCTTTCCAATCACCTCTTCAGAGCGATAGCCGGTGATTTGAGTAAAGGCTGTGTTTACATCAATGATGTTGGCATTGCGGTCAGTAATGACCATGCCTTCTTGTGAGTTATTAAAAATTTTGGACGCCAATGAGAGTTGCGTTTCGACCATTTTTCGGCGTGTGATGTTGCGCGTCATGCCCAGAATACCAATTAAGTTTCCGTCATTATCACGGACAGGAGACTTAATGGTTTCTAGCCAAGTTGGGTTATTGTTTTCATCAATTTGGCGGCATTCTTCGACGATGTTCAGCGTGCCTGTCGCCACGACCAAGTTATCGGCCTCAATGAACTTCTCTGCTCGCTCGTGGCTAAACAGTGCGAAATCGTCTTTGCCGATGATCTCACTGTTGGTCTTTTGCCACGCATTTTCTACGCTTCGATTGGTCATCGAATAAAGACCATCCATGCCTTTTATCCAAATATGGTCTTCAAGGCAGTCGATAAACTCTTGCAGCGTCGGTAATGGTGTGGTCGCTGTAGTTTGATGGCGTGTTCGTTCTTGTTGGTAGTGTGAGCTGATATCAAAGCTCATTCTTCCCACTAATGCACTCAGCCAAGCAGAGACTACCGTGATTTGATCGTCAGGGTGAGTCAGCGCTAATACGGCAAACAGATCGCCATTTGGTAGCCAAATTGGACCTATGCTCAAGGTTTGCTGTCCAAAGGATGTGTGGCTTATCGTCAAGTCTGTCGGTTTAAATTGATCGGCAACTTGCACTATCACTTCGACGATAGCGCAATGATTTTGAACCGAGGTGGACACCTCAGTTGATAGCCACTGCTGGGTATCGCTCAGAGTATAAAGTTGTCCCTGAGCTTGAGTAGCATCACAGCATTGTTGCAGAGCCTGTTGCCAGTCTGCCATCAAAGGCGAAGGAATAGCGAAGCGAAACATAATTAATAACGTGTCCTGAAGCGCCCAAAGATAGTGGTATTAGAATCTAGCTTAAGCTATTGGGCCGTGTTGGTATCGTATCCAACGCTTAGGTAATTCCCAGCAGCGTAAGGCGCTTTCTATCATTAAACTGTTAGCTATATCTCTTTTTTATCCAACTCATTGCATCGTTTATTGAGGTTTTTTGTTCATCATTGAGAAGTGCTCATGGCTTTGTTTTTTTTACCCCACGATACTTGTTGGACCACTAATCCACTGATGATCAGTATTAAACCAATCAAGGTTGATGGATGAATTTCTTCACCAATGATGGTTGCCAATAGCATCAGTGAGATGAATGGCGAAGCAAAGATCAGATTACTGATGCGGGCTGTGTTTTGCGTCGATTTGAGGGCGCTTAGCCATAGGACGAAAGTAATCCCCATTTCAAATAGCCCGACATACGTCACCGCTGCCCAGCCTTTAATTGAGATTGCCTGCCAGCTCGCACCTTCATAAATACTTAAACCAATGGCAAATGGAATAGCGACCAAAAAACCAAGTAATACACCAACCACAGGGTCGGCCTTATTTTTGGTGTTTAAAATCCAGTAACCAGCCCACAATAGTGTCGATAGCAGCGCCAGTCCCACGCCCAACGGGCTCTCGAATTGCATGCCGAGAACATTGCCCTGCGTGGCAATCACAATCACGCCTACATAGCTAAAACCGCAAGCGAGCCAATCTTTAGCACGGATCTTCTGCCCTAAGAAAACAGCAGCCATTAGCGTCAAGGTAATGGCCCAGCTGTAGTTGATCGCTTGGGCTTGGGATGCAGGCAGCAAGTCATACGCTTTAAAGAGAATGACGTAATACGCCAAGGGGTTAATCAACCCAAGCAGTAGGTAATACCAAGGGTTTGATAGGAAGGTGGCACTTAACTGGCCCAACTTGCCTTGCACACCACAGATTATCGTCAGCGCAATCGCAGAGACGATACTGGCAATGCACAGCATTTGGATTGGCGTAAATTCTGCCAACGTGAGTTTAAATGCGGTTGCAACGGTAGACCAAAGTAATACTGCTGAGAGCCCAAATCCTAGGGCGCGACGCTCGTTCATGATGCCTCTGCGTGATGATGTGCCGCTCGGTTTGGTTCATTTGAGCGGAAGAAAGAATATTATAGGAAGGCCTAGTGTATGCGAGGATTTTTCATCCAACAAACTGGACATTTATCCAGTGTCTAAATACCATTGTTATAGATACAAAACACAGGCTAACTCGCTATTATGCAATGGATTCTTGAGTACCAATCTCTCATTCTCTCTTCTCTTTGCGCTGCCACGCTTAGTGGTGTCGCCGTCGGTTGGTGGGTGAAACAGCGTTTTATCACCCAAACTCAGCTTCTCGAACAACAACTTGTTTCAGAAAAGCAGCTTCACCAACAGCAGCTTGAACAGGTTAAACAAAGCCTTGCCGATGCCCAGCAAGAGTTGGATGAATTAGATGATGAGCGCGATAAAGCCGCGTTTGAAGTACGCCAAACACACGGAAAGCTGATGGCCGCAATGGAAAAACTGCGTTACTTCGAGGCCGTAAAGCAAGAGCGCCAGCAATACTTTGATGAGCTTGGTCAGATGCGTGAGCATAAATCACGTCTAGAAACGCAACTGCGTGAGCAGCAAGCACGTCATGAGCAAATCAACCAAGCCAATGCCGAAAAACTGCAAATTCTAGAGCAAGCGGAAGCGCGCCTGAAACAGCAATTTGAGCACTTGGCCAACCAACTGTTTGAAGAAAAAACCGCGAAGGTCGACTTGCAAAACCGTCAGAGTTTGGAAGGTTTGTTGTCACCGCTCCGAGAGCAGCTAGAAGGATTCAAAAAGCACGTTAATGACAGCTTTAGCCAAGAAGCTAAAGAGCGCCATACCTTAGTGCATGAGCTCAAAAACCTGCAACGTTTGAATGAGCAAATGACGCGCGAAGCGGTTAATTTGACCCAAGCGTTGAAAGGGGACAACAAGCAGCAAGGTAACTGGGGCGAAGTGGTGCTCGCGAGGGTGCTTGCCGAGTCGGGACTGCGTGAAGGGCACGAATATCAGACTCAGGTGAATTTGCAAAATGAAGCAGGCAAGCGCTACCAACCTGATGTCATTGTTCATCTCCCACAAAACAAACAGGTGGTTGTGGACTCCAAAATGGCGCTGGTTGCCTATGAGCGCTACTTCAACGCCGAAACTGATGCTGAGCGAGATCAGGCTTTGAGTGCGCACTTAGCCGCACTGCGTGCGCACATTAAGGGTTTAAGCATGAAGGACTACCACAAACTCAAAGGTATTCAGAGTTTGGACTATGTGCTGATGTTTATTCCGGTTGAGCCTGCGTTCCAAGTCGCGATTCAAGCCGATCCAAGTTTGATCAAAGACGCGATGGAGCAAAACATCATTTTGGTGAGCCCAACAACGTTGCTGGTGGCACTGCGCACCATTGATAATCTATGGCGCAATGAACGGCAGAATGAAAACGCCAAAATGATTGCGCAGCGCGCGACAAAACTCTACGACAAATTACGATTGTTTGTGGACGACATGGAAGGGCTCGGCGGTGCGCTGGATAAGGCGAATCAAAGCTATCAAGGCGCAATGAACAAGCTTGCCACAGGGCGTGGGAATGTGATTCGTCAAGCCGAAAGCTTTAAGCACCTTGGGGTTGAAATCAAACGACCAATTTCTTCTGACCTCGCACAGTTAGCGCAGAGTGATTCATTTTCAGAAAATGACCCGTTAGTAGAAAGACATCCGGCTGAGGATAAAGTAAACTAATCGCCCGCAGTGCAGTGGGCGATTTTATTTGTCAGCAAACGCCCCGCAGAGAGAAAGCGCTGCCTAAGAGGAATTAGAATGACGGACACAAGTTTGCAATCCAATACAGCGTTAGAGAATGAAACCACTCACTTTGGTTTCTCTACAGTGGCAAAAGACGAAAAAGTGACTAAGGTTGCCGAAGTATTCCACTCCGTGGCAACAAAATACGACATCATGAATGACCTGATGTCTGGTGGTATTCACCGCCTTTGGAAGCGCTTCACTATCGATTGTAGTGGTGCTCGCCCTGGCCAACGTATTCTTGACCTAGGTGGTGGTACGGGTGATTTAACGGCGAAATTCTCGCGCATTGTTGGCGATGAAGGCCATGTCATCCTTGCTGATATCAATAATTCAATGCTTAACGTTGGTCGCGATAAACTGCGTGACAACGGTATTGTGGGTAACGTGCATTACGTTCAAGCCAACGCAGAAGAACTGCCGTTCCCTGATGATTATTTTGATGCCATCACCATCAGTTTTTGTTTGCGTAATGTGACTGACAAAGACAAAGCGCTTCGTTCAATGTTCCGCGTATTGAAGCCAGGGGGCCGTCTATTGGTGCTAGAATTTTCGAAACCAGTGCTAGAGCCGTTATCGAAAGTATACGACGCATATTCATTCCACTTATTGCCGAGAATCGGTGAGCTAGTTGCGAATGACTCAGAGAGTTACCGCTACCTAGCGGAGTCAATCCGTATGCATCCAGACCAAGAAACGCTGGAAGGCATGATGCAAGACGCAGGTTTTGAAAACACCAAATACTACAACTTGACTGGTGGTATTGTGGCTTTGCATCGCGGTTATAAATTCTAAGGGTTAACGGCATGCCATTTGAACCACTTATCACCGCTGTGATTGAAACGTCACTGAATACTCTGATCAAAGACGACCCTGCATTGGGCCGTCGTTTAGCGCGTCTAAAAGGTCAAGTTATTCAAGTTCATCTGAAAGAGATCAATAAAACACTGACGTTCGTTTTTAGTCAGCAAATTGATGTGCTCGGTCATTACGAAGGACAGCCAAACTGCTACTTATCGCTCAACTTGAGCGTGTTGCCAGAGCTGCGTGACCAGGCCAACATCACTCGCCTTATTAAACAAGATAAACTTGAGCTTGAAGGCGATATTCAATTGGCGCAGAAATTCTCTCAGTTGATGGTGGATTGCAAGCCAGATGTTGAAGAGTGGTTGTCTCGCGTGACTGGCGATGTCGCCGCACATACCTTTGTGCAAGGTTCAAAAAACATAGGCAACTTCCTCGCATCTCAAGCAGAGAAACACCAGCGTCATCTTGCGCAAGTAGTGACTGAAGAGTGGAAGTTGGCACCTGCTCCTCTAGAAGTGGCGTATTTTTGCGACCAGGTTGATGAGGTTCGCAGCCAGGCTTCTCGCGTTGAAGCTCGCTTGACTGCTTTGCTGAATAAGCTGGATGCAGATAAGCCGACATTGGAGAAACCATGACGCCAGCAGAACTAAAGCGCTTATACCACATCGCCAAAGTACAACTGGAATACGGCTTAGATGAGCTGCTTCCCGATCACCAACTGACCAAAGCTCCGTTATTACTGCGCAAAAGCCTGTTCTGGATTAAGAACAAGCATCCAGAAAAACCGCTCGGTGAGCGCCTGCGTTTAGCGTTGCAAGAGCTGGGACCAGTTTGGATTAAGTTCGGTCAGATGATGTCAACGCGCCGTGACTTATTTCCTCCGCACATTGCTGATCCCCTGGCTTTGCTTCAAGACCAAGTGGCTCCATTTGATGGTGAGCTAGCAAAAAAGCAGATGGAGCAGGCATTAGGTGGCCCGTTAGAAAACTGGTTTACCGAGTTTGATATCAAACCACTGGCGTCTGCGTCGATTGCTCAGGTGCATACTGCGCGTTTAAAAGACTCTAACCAAGAAGTGGTATTAAAGGTTATCCGCCCAGATATTCGCCCGGTCATTGATTCAGATCTAAAACTGATGCACCGAATGGCGCGTATAGTCGCCGGAGCGATGCCTGAAGCACGTCGTTTGAAACCGGTTGAAGTTGTACGTGAGTACGAGAAAACATTGCTTGATGAACTCGACTTACGACGTGAAGCGGCGAATGCCATTCAGTTGCGCCGCAACTTTGAAGGCAGCGAAGAATTGTATGTTCCTGAAGTTTTTCCTGACTTCAGTAATGAAACTGTCATGGTTTCTGAGCGAATATATGGCATTCAAGTCTCTGATATTGATGGCTTGAAAGCAAATGGCACCAATATGAAATTGCTCGCGGAGCGCGGCGTGAGTGTGTTCTTCACTCAAGTGTTCCGAGACAGCTTCTTCCATGCCGATATGCATCCGGGGAACGTGTTCGTCAAACCCGAACATCCAGAGAACCCAATGTGGATCGGGCTAGATTGCGGAATCGTTGGTACACTTAATAGTGAAGACAAGCGTTATCTGGCGGAAAACTTCCTGGCGTTTTTCAATCGAGACTACCGCCGAGTGGCGGAGTTACATGTGGACTCAGGATGGGTGCCTGCCGATACCAATGTCGATGAGTTTGAGTTCGCGATTCGCATTGTGTGTGAGCCTATTTTTGCTAAGCCACTGTGCGAAATCTCCTTTGGTCATGTGTTGTTGAATTTGTTCAACACGGCACGTCGATTCAACATGGAGGTTCAGCCACAACTTGTATTGCTGCAAAAAACGCTGCTGTACGTGGAAGGTCTTGGTAGGCAGCTGTACCCTCAGCTTGATTTGTGGGAGACCGCAAAACCATTCCTTGAAGAATGGATGATGAATCAAGTTGGGCCGCAAGCTTTGGTGAATGCGATTAAAGATCGCGCGCCATTTTGGGCGGAGAAGTTACCGGAACTGCCAGAGCTGCTTTACGATAGCCTGAAACAAGGTAAAGCGATGAACCAACGCATGGATCAACTTTACCAAGGGTATCGTCAGAGCAAGCGTCAGCAGGCGACAGGAAAGTTTTTATTTGGCGTTGGCGCCACTTTAGTCGTATGCTCGGCAATATTGGTGAACAATGCTTTTGAGCAGCTTTCGTTGGCCAGCGGTATCGCAGGTGTCACATTTTGGCTGCTTAGTTGGCGAGCTTATCGTCAATAGACGTTAAACTCTTGAAATATTTTTGTTTATTTAAAGACCCGAGGTAAAGAGAATGGGTGGTATCAGTGTTTGGCAACTTCTAATCATTGCTGTAATTGTTGTATTGCTATTCGGAACTAAGAAACTACGCGGTATCGGTGGCGATCTGGGTGGTGCCGTTAAGGGCTTCAAAAAAGCGATGAGCGAAGATGAACCTGCGAAAAATGACAAAGACGCAGACTTCGAACCAAAAAGTCTAGAAGAGCAGCAGAAAAAAGAAGCTGCTCCTGAAACGAAAAAAGACAAAGAGCAGGCGTAAAACGTGTTTGATATCGGTTTTTGGGAACTGGTATTAATATCTGTTGTTGGTCTGGTCGTTCTTGGGCCGGAGCGTTTGCCTCATGCTATTCGCAGCGTGTCTCGCTTTATCGGTGCCGCTAAGAGTATGGCAAATAGCGTCAAAGACGAATTGTCACACGAGCTGAAAGTCCAAGAGCTGCAAGAAAACTTGCGCAAAGCAGAGCAAATGGGGATGGATGATTTGTCCCCTGAGTTGAAATCTTCAGTCGAAGAATTGAAGAAGGCAGCGCAATCTGTAAATCGTCCTTACGCAAAGAACACCGATTCAGAGGCTGAGCCTGTAAAAACAGAGCCAGCAGCAGAAAAGGTAGAGAAAGCGGAAGAGAGCAAGGTTACAGCGGCAGATAAGAAAGCCGAATAGTCTCATTAGGAGGAGCTACTAGTGATTGGTAGCTCCTTTTTGATCTGGTTTTTAATAAGAGGTTTGCCATGTCTACCGTCGAGCAGACACAACCTTTAATTAGTCATTTGTTGGAGCTTCGCAACCGACTACTGCGCTCAATTTTGGCAGTGTTGGTGGTGTTTGTCGGACTAATTTATTTCTCTAACCACATTTACGAGTTTGTTTCCGCACCTTTAGTAGAGCGTCTACCTGAAGGCGCGACCATGATTGCTACAGATGTGGCTTCACCATTTTTCACACCACTGAAGTTGACGTTAATCGCTTCGGTATTTATTGCGGTGCCGTTTATTTTGTATCAAGTTTGGGCCTTTGTTGCTCCTGGCTTATACAAACATGAGCGTCGTTTGATTATGCCGTTGCTGTTTTCCAGCTCACTGCTGTTTTATTGCGGTGTGGCATTTGCGTATTTTGTGGTGTTTCCACTAGTGTTTGGCTTCTTTACTGCTATCTCATTGGGTGGTGTAGAGTTTGCGACCGACATTTCTAGCTATCTCGATTTTGTACTGGCGCTATTTATGGCGTTTGGCATCGCGTTTGAGGTGCCTGTTGCGATCATTTTGTTGTGTTGGACTGGTGCCACCACTCCAGACGATCTAAGACAGAAACGGCCTTATATCATTGTGGCGGCGTTTGTCGTTGGTATGGTATTAACACCGCCAGACATGATCTCACAAACCTTACTCGCCATTCCGATGTGCTTACTGTTTGAAGTCGGTTTATTCTTTGCGCGTTTTTATACGCGTCGAAGCGAAGAGGTAGAAGCGGAAACCGAAGAATAAGTTTACTGTAGATGTAAAAAGCGGCTCAATTGAGCCGCTTTTTTTTGCGGTTGGTTTGTTTCTTGGGCTAACTACTTAACTTTCATGACGTAACCACACTTTGTGCATACGTATACTTCCTTGATGCCCAGCAGCTTTTGAAAAAAACTGCGCGGTACGCGTTGTAAGTAAGCACCATGTGTACACACTTCAACTTCCATATTCATGCTGTTTTACATTTGTGCTAATTAATGGGCATAAAGCAGTATAGAAAAAGAATATGTCTAATTGTCGACAGTTTTGCAAAACAGACGAAGTAAAGTGGCGATATGAGAGGTAAGTAGAGTTGCTAGTTAATTATTATGTTTATCAATAACTTTGTGTGGGTTGTTCTATTATTTCAATAGGTTGAATCATTCATTCAATAGTTTAGGTAATAAAAAAGCGACGTTGATTTCGTCGCTTTTTTCAATTTTCGTGAATTAAATATTAAACAGCTTTTTGGCATTTTCAGTCGTTATTGCATCGATAGTTGCGACATCGACATCACGCAAGTCGGCAACACGTTGTGCAACGAGAGAAGTGTAGGCTGGTTCATTACGCTTACCACGGTGCGGTACAGGCGCTAAGTATGGACAATCGGTTTCTAAAATGACCCACTGTGTATCCAAATGTGGAATGACTTTATCCATCCCGCCATTCTTAAAGGTCGATACGCCCCCCAAGCCTAAGTGGAAGCCTAGCTCATTGATTGCTTGCGCTTCTTCTAAGCTGCCTCCAAAACAGTGGAATACACCACGCAGACGACCATCTTGCTCTTGTCTTAGCAAAGTGAGTGTTTCTTCAATCGAATCACGAGTGTGGATAACGACTGGTAAATCCATCTCTTTTGCCCAGTTTAGCTGAGTCACGAATGCCATCTCTTGCTCGGCGCGATAGGTTTTGTCCCAATACAGGTCGATACCAATTTCGCCCACCGCAATAAACTTGTGTTTCTCAAACCAGCCGCGGATGATTTCCAGCGTTTGCTCAACGTTGTTATCCACATAGCAAGGATGGAGTCCCATCATTGAGTGGCACACGTCAGGATACGCCGCTTCGGTTTGTAGCATGGGCTCGATAGAGTCCAGATCGATGTTTGGCAACAGAATCTTATTAATGCCTTGCGCTAAGGCGCGTTGTACTACTTCATCGCGGTCGTTATCAAATTCGCTGGCATAGATGTGCGCGTGGGTATCGATCATCGTTACTCTCTGTGCTTCATGGTTGGTTTCGTATTCGAAGTATACTTGAGTGTGAGTGCTGGGTCATTTTCAGTTTTTTTCATTACCTTTTTCCAGATTGTCACTCGCAACATGCATCAAGAGTGATATGATTTTGTTCACCAGATGATTTGATCATCATAACCGTCCAGACAAGGAGAAAATGGTGTCTGTATCAATTCAAGGTCCATTCCCTGCACGCCGTATGCGTCGTTTACGTAAGCACGATTTTAGTCGTCGTTTGATGGCTGAGAACCAACTTTCTGTTAATGATCTGATTTACCCAATGTTCATCCTAATGGGTAAAGATCGTCGTGAGAGCGTGGAGTCCATGCCGGGTGTAGAGCGTTTGTCGATTGATTTAATGCTAGAAGAAGCGCAATACCTTGCAAATCTAGGCGTTCCAGCAATCGCGCTTTTCCCTGTCGTAAACCAAGACGCTAAAAGCTTATGTGCTACTGAAGCCTACAACCCAGAAGGTTTGGTCCAGCGAGCAGTACGTGCGCTTAAAGAACATATTCCTCAAATCGGTGTGATCACAGACGTGGCACTTGACCCATTCACGACGCACGGCCAAGACGGCATCATCGATGAAGATGGCTACGTAATGAATGATGAAACCACGGAAGTACTGGTTAAGCAGGCTTTGTCTCATGCAGAAGCGGGTGCTGACGTAGTCGCGCCTTCAGACATGATGGATGGCCGTATTGGTAAGATCCGCGAAGCATTAGAAAATGCGGGCTACATTCATACACAAATCATGGCTTACTCGGCTAAGTACGCGTCGAACTACTACGGACCATTCCGTGATGCGGTTGGCTCTTCTTCAAATCTAAAAGGCGGCAACAAGAAAAACTACCAAATGGACCCAGCAAACATTGACGAAGCGATCCATGAAGTGGCGCTAGACATCAATGAAGGTGCGGACATGGTGATGGTTAAACCTGGTATGCCATACTTAGATGTAGTTCGCCGAGTTAAAACCGAACTTCAGGTACCGACGTTTGCTTATCAGGTGTCTGGTGAGTACGCGATGCATAAAGCGGCGATCATGAATGGCTGGCTCAAAGAGCGCGAAATTGTGATGGAATCACTACTGTGCTTCAAACGTGCAGGTGCTGACGGCATCTTAACGTACTTTGCGAAAGACGTGGCTGAGTGGTTGGCAGAAGAGAATGCACAAACTGCTCAACACCTAAATCGTACTCCGGAAGCGACTGAAGAGTAATTATCGCTCAGTGAGAAACACCAGACCAACAAGAGTTGTTCGTCTGTATATACCCAAGTAACCTCAGGCGGATTACAACAGTAACAATCCAAGGTGCTTGGGTATTTTTATTTTGGAGAAGAGAACAATGACAATGCTGATTCGTGAAGGCACATTGGAAGAAGCACTTCAAGTTGTGGCACGTGTTACCGAATTTTCGAAAGGAGAAACGGTAGACTCCATGACTCAACGTTTAGAAGAGAAAAACAGTTTAATCCTCGTTGCAGAAAAAAATGGCACGATTGTCGGCTTCAAAATAGGTTACGAATTAGAGGATGGTGTTTTCTATAGCTGGTTGGGTGGTGTCGTTCCTGAGGCTCGAAATGAAGGCGTGGCACAATTACTTTTGGAAGCACAAGAAGATTGGGCGGCTGAGCAAGGCTATAACACGTTAAAAGTGAAATCTCGAAATCAGTTTCCTGCTATGCTTCGATTGTTATTGAGAAATGGATATATCATTGAAAAATTTGAAGAAAAAATCAATCTTCGTGAATCTCGAGTTCATTTCATTAAAGCGATGTGAAAATAAATGAGATTTTTTCTCATTTAACTGTTGACTACGAAATGAGAATCATTATTATTAAGCCTGTCTTAGGGAATGAGGAAGAGTTCACAAGGACGTTGAATGACTTATTAACAGAAGTTGATTAACTGAAAGTTGAGAAGTGATGAAACATTTTTCCGAGAACTTGCACGAATTCTTTTTGACACGACATTGCTCACATTGCTTCCAGTGTAATTTATAGCTTCTTGGTTAAGCTGCTCTATTTACAGAATTTGCTTTACCACTTCTGCTAGGCGACCCCATTCGGGTCGCTTTTTTCTTTTCTACGATTTCTATTTGACGTCACTATTCGTATTTTTTCCACACACGATGATCATTTAAGGATCGTTGATCTTCTCGCCGTTTTATAAAATAAATATTTAAAAACAATGGCTTACCTTGTGTGTTTTTTGTGTTTTCTATCATTGGATAACCAGTGGATAATTTCTATAAACAGAGTTATCCACAGGGTGAGGTTGTCTTCGTGAATAAAATCGAAAAATTTACGCGACCTAGATCGAGCGAACAAGATAGATTCGGATCAGCAGTCATGGCATCCTAGGCAGATCTCTCAAGTACTGAATTGGATACAGACAATTATGGCAAGTATTCCTGAAAATCCGTTGATCCTTATCGACGGCTCTTCTTACCTATATCGCGCTTTTCACGCCTACCCGGGCACCATGAGCAATGGTGAAATTCCAACTAATGCCGTTTACGGTGTCGTGAACATGTTACGCAGCATGATGCGTCAGTTTGCGTCTGAGCGCATCGCGGTGGTTTTCGATGCGAAGGGAAAAACCTTCCGTGATGATATGTATGCAGAATACAAAGCTAATCGTCCGCCAATGCCGGATGATCTGCGTTGCCAAATTGAACCATTGCACAATGTTATTCGCGCGATGGGTTTACCACTGATCTGCGTTCCTGGTGTCGAAGCAGATGACGTCATTGGTACGTTGGCGCATCAAGCATCACAAAAGGGCATGCCTGTATTGATCAGTACTGGTGATAAAGACATGGCGCAGTTGGTGGATGATAATATTACCTTGATCAACACTATGACGAACGTCGTGATGGATCGTGAAGGTGTGGTTGAAAAGTTTGGCATTCCACCTGAATTAATCATCGACTACCTAGCGCTGATGGGCGATAAAGTAGATAACATCCCTGGTGTACCAGGCGTGGGTGACAAAACAGCGACCGCACTACTGCAAGGTATTGGCGGTCTGACTAAGCTGTATGAAAATCTCGATGACATTGCTGCGCTCGGTTTCCGTGGTTCTAAAACCATGGCGAAGAAGCTCATCGATAACAAAGAAAATGCTATGCTGTCGTACGAGCTCGCGACCATTAAATTGGATGTTGAACTTGAAGAAACGCCAGAATCACTGCTGAAAGCGGAACCAAATAAAGACGAACTAGTGAAGCTGTATGGTCAACTGACGTTTAAATCTTGGTTGAACGAACTACTTGAAGGTGGTTCTGGGTCGGTAGAAGCTGTTGAGCTTGCTGGCTCTGCTCAAGCCTCTGCTTCTCATGCTGAGATGGAAACTTCCGCAGTGACAATCGACCGTAGCCAATATGAAACGATTCTGGATGAAGAAACCTTCAATGCTTGGCTAGACAAACTTCAAACGGCTGAGTTGTTTGCGTTTGATACGGAAACCGACAACCTAGATTACATGCTAGCGAACCTGGTTGGTTTGTCATTCGCTGTCGATGAAGGCATTGCCGCTTATGTGCCTGTTGCACATGACTACCTAGATGCACCTGAACAGCTTGATCGTGATTGGGTTCTAGAACAGCTTAAGCCAATTCTTGAAGATGCAGCGAAAGCAAAAGTTGGTCAAAACTTGAAGTATGATGCGTCTGTATTGGCTCGTTATGACATTGAGCTAAAAGGTATCAAGCACGACACAATGTTGGAATCGTACATTTACAACAGTGTCGGCGGTAAACACGATATGGACAGCTTGGCGCTTCGCTTCCTACAGCATAGTTGCATTTCTTTTGAGCAAATTGCAGGTAAAGGCAAAAATCAGCTTACATTTAACCAAATCGAGTTGGAACAAGCATCGCCATACGCGGCAGAAGATGCGGATGTGACCCTTCGTCTGCACAATCGCTTGTTTGCGAATATCGAGCAGGATGAAAGCCTAAAGACAGTTTACGAAGAGATTGAAATGCCGTTGGTGCCAGTTCTTTCGCGCATTGAACGCACCGGGGTCTTTATTGATGAAATGAAGCTGAGTGCGCAGTCGGTCGAGATTAGCGCTCGCCTTGATGAGCTTGAAAAGAAAGCGTACGAAATTGCAGAGCAAGAGTTTAATATGAACTCGCCAAAGCAATTACAAGCCATCCTATTTGAAAAAATGGGTTTACCGGTGGTGAAGAAAACGCCATCAGGTACACCATCGACGAATGAGGAAGTGCTACAAGAGCTTGCCTTAGATTACCCACTGCCAAAATTGATTTTGGAATATCGCGGTTTGGCGAAGCTTAAATCGACGTACACGGACAAGCTGCCGAAGATGATCAACCCAACAACAGGGCGTGTGCATACTTCTTACCATCAAGCAGTAACCGCAACAGGTCGTCTATCTTCTACCGATCCGAACTTACAAAACATTCCAATTCGTAACGAAGCCGGCCGTCGTATTCGCCAAGCGTTTGTCGCACCAGCTGGCCATAAAATCTTAGCGGTCGACTACTCGCAAATCGAACTACGCATCATGGCGCACCTTTCTGGCGACCAAGCGTTATTGGATGCCTTCCGTGATGGTAAAGACATTCACGCTGCAACTGCGGCAGAAATTATGGGCCTGGATATTGAACAGGTATCGAGCGAGCAGCGTCGCCGTGCTAAAGCCGTTAACTTCGGGCTTATCTATGGCATGAGTGCATTTGGTTTGGCGAAGCAGCTTGGTATCCCTCGCGGCGAAGCACAAGCCTACATGGATAAATACTTTGAGCGTTACCCTGGCGTTATGCAGTACATGGAAGACACGCGCAGCACGGCTGCAGATAAGGGCTATGTTGAAACGATTTTTGGTCGACGTTTGCATTTACCAGAAATCAAATCGCGCAACGGGATGCGTCGTAAAGCTGCTGAACGTGCGGCAATCAACGCTCCGATGCAAGGTACAGCTGCGGACATCATTAAGAAAGCGATGCTGTTGGTTGATCAGTGGATTCAGGAAGAAGGCAATGGCCGTGTGAAGTTGTTAATGCAAGTACACGATGAATTGGTCTTTGAAGTTGAAGAGTCATCATTGTCCGAAATTGAAAGTAAAGTACAGAAATTGATGGAATCTGCAGCAGAGCTAAAAGTACCGTTGGTTGCAGAAGCAGGGCACGGTGACAACTGGGATCAAGCTCATTAGTCACTTTTAGACCAAAATAACCAATTAATTATGAGCCAGCGCACAAACGCTGGCTTTTTTTTGCGATTAAAAAAGCTAGCGCAAAGTTAACTTTGATGTTGCTTAATAAAAATTTCATGAAAAAAAACTACAAAAATTCTTTGCAATTCTGACCAATTGTTGTACATTAATACTCGTAGGGTACAGAGGTAAGATGTTCTATCTTTCAGACCTTTTGTTTCACGTTATTGGATTAGGCTGATTCAGCCGCCCCAGTCAGCTTTTGACTGGGGCGTTTTTTATTGGGCGAAAGAAAATTTTTCTTTTTGTTCAATGTGTTGGGTTGGTAACGACTTGTCTTTATATTTCTCCCATCTTTAACCTATTGTCTACACTCCAATTTTCTTCAAAAACTCGCAAACTATTCAGTCTGTAAATTTATGCCAATCACACTATGATTTTTTCTTGAAGGAAACTAAGTTGAAGGGAAAATGGGCAGATTTCTGTATAACTTGTTGAATTGTATTTTCTTTATTGGTTATGGTTGTGAGTTGATTAAGCGAAAGCTAAAGTTAGGCGGCTTTTTAAGCTATTGAAATCATCCGATAGTTCAGCAATGCTTCGTCACATAACAATAATTACCAATTTTTCTCTCCCGTTATCCCTGCCAGGAAGGTGGGGATTTTTATTGCCTGTTATTTAGCTCAGATAAACAAAAGCCCCACCAAATGGTAGGGCCGTATCGAAAAGATTTAACAAATATTGTTAATTATTCTTCGTCGCTTGCTGGGGTATCCAGTTCGCCTTCTTCTATCAGGTGTGCGAGCGCCGGTGCAAACCAGGTATCCAGTTTTGCGCGCAGCTGATCAACGCCTAATCCTTTAAGGGAAGAGAACACATCAACGGAAACGTCGCCACCGAAAGTTTCCACCTGTTTGCGAACTTTCAGCAGGGTTTGTTTGCGTGCGCCACTTTTTAGTTTATCTGCTTTGGTTAGCAAAACTTGCACAGGAATGTGGCTATCGATGGCCCAGAAAATCATTTGCTGGTCGAGATCTTTCATTGGATGACGAATGTCCATCAGAACCACTAAGCCTTTTAGGCACTCGCGTTTCTGTAGGTATTCACCTAAAGATTTCTGCCATTTGTTTTTCATCTCTACCGGTACTTGAGCAAAACCGTATCCAGGTAGATCGACAATGTGACAACCTTCTTCTACTTTGAAAAGGTTGATTAATTGCGTACGACCAGGTGTCTTTGATGTCTTGGCTAAGCTTTTTTGATTAGTTAGACGGTTAAGTGCACTCGATTTACCAGCGTTTGAGCGTCCTGCAAACGCAATTTCGACACCTTCGTCTTCCGGTAGGTGACGAATATCGGGTGCGCTGGTGATGAAATGCGTATTTTGGTAATGAATTTTTACGCTCACTGTTAACTCCATCTCGACTTTGTGTAGTCGATTGATTACTTTTTTGTGAAAATGTGTAAAATAACCGTGCTCGGCATAAGGTCGCCTATTGTACCATGAGTGTACGCGGTATGTTCACATTCCGTGGTACTGGAAGCTTGATAATTATAATGGAATGTCATGAAGAAATTAGCGCTAATTTTGAGTCTTTTAGCCAGTTGCTCAGTATGGGCCCAAGGTAATATTGAGGCTGGTAAAGCAAAATCACAAACCTGTGTCGCCTGTCACGGAGCAGATGGCAACAGTGCAATAACAACGTACCCGAAACTCGCAGGCCAACACGCTAAGTATCTTGAGAAGCAGTTAAAAGAACTTAAGCTAGGCATGACAAGTGGTGGTAAACAAGGTCGTTACGATCCTGTAATGAGTGGTATGGCAATGCCACTGAGCGATGAAGATATCGCAGACCTATCTGCTTACTACGCTTCGCTACCAGTTTCAGAAAACTCAACACCTGAAGATGTGGTAGCAAAAGGCAAAACGCTTTATACCGCTGGTGATGCCGAGCGTGGCCTAACCGCATGTATTGCATGTCATGGTCCTCGTGGCAATGGTACTGAGCTTTCAGGTTTCCCGAAAATTTCTGGTCAGCATGCTGACTACATCAAAGCTCAGCTAGAAAAATTCCGTGATGGCGACCGTGGTAATGATATGAATGCCATGATGCGCGACATCGCGAAGAAAATGACAGACGAAGATATCGAAGTGCTGTCTAAATACGTTGGCGGTCTGCACTAATATACCTAAATCGCTCAAGATCCTGCATCTTGAGCTGGTTGGGTAGATGTCCCTACATCGTTCGAGCAACTTGTACAAAAATGCCCTAGTGAATCCACTAGGGCATTTTTGTTCGTGACAGATATCACAGTCGAGTTTGGATGCGAAAGCGATAGTTGGCTCGGCAGTTTGTGAGACATTTGCCATACTTGATGTTGGCTTTTTCTTGTTGGTGTTTTTAAGTTTTTGATTAAATGATAATTTTGATGTTTTAGAAAAATAGGCGGATGATTTTTTCAACTCATTACTTGTGAGCATCGCGGGATGGCGTAAAGTAGAAGTTGTTCACAGGGGGTGAATGTAAGGATTTAAGACCACGGTTTAGGTCTCCAAGGATGTAGCTCGGATGCTTGGTGATTTAGAAAGGGATTTAGATAGGTAGGGAGCCTATCTGATAAGGATGGTCATCTCGTCTGACGGTTAAGACAGTGAAACGGATCAGGCACAGGAAGTTGCTCAGTAGACAGGAAGTAAACGGATAGCCAAAACTCATCAGGAAGATGAAAAACAACTCTTTTTGGCAGGGAAAGCTCGAAAAACAAAGGGATCATTGGTGCACCAAATGTGTGCAACACAGTTTCGCCACTTGATGGCACTTAGAAAGCGACAGTCTGACTGTCGCTTTTTTTATATTCTTTTCCCTTGGTAAGTCGCAATCTGAATTACGATTACTGCACTTATTTACTTCGATGGGTTGTAAACAAAGTTTTTTAACAAAAATTGCTGAAAAAATACTCAGTAACACTCCAATCTGAGTTCACTTTCTGGTATGTTTCGCATCCCTGTTTGAGGAAGTCAGCATGCATACCTGTCCTTTATGCCAAAATCAGCGTACTCACCACTATTTTGAAGATAAGCGACGTGAATATCTTCAATGTGAGCAGTGCTGTTTGGTGTTTGTGAATCCAGACCAACGTTTGGATGCGGAAACCGAAAAAGCTCACTATGATTTGCATGAGAACAACCCTGAAGATTTAGGTTACCGACGCTTTTTGTCGCGTATTGCTGACCCGATCACAGAGCGAATTTCTCCACAATCAAATGGTATCGACTTTGGTTGTGGTCCTGGCCCAACGCTTTCCTTAATGTTGGAAGAGGCGGGGCACAACATGGCGTTGTACGACCTCTACTACCACCCTGATACGTCGGTTTTAGAAAAAACGTATGACTTCATGACAGCAACAGAGGTGATAGAGCACCTCTACCACCCAGACTTGGTGTGGAAGCAATGGTTGAATTTAGTTAAGCCAGGGGGCTGGATAGGCCTGATGACGAAAATGGTCATCGACGTGGAGGCTTTCAAATCATGGCATTATAAGAACGATCTCACTCATGTAGTGTTCTTTAGTCGTGACACGTTCCAGTTCCTAGCAGAGCGGGATAAGCTCGAACTCGAATTTATTGGTAATGATGTAATTTTACTGAGGAAACCCCAGTAATGAGCCGTAGTAAAAAATCTAGAAAGCCAGGTGCCGCTGGCGCACCTGAGTTTGTTGTAACTCGTAACCGTACAGAATCTGATGTGGAAGGCCGCCTACGCAAGCGTGCTAAAAAGCGCAAAGGCTTGAAAACGGGTAACCGTAACTCAGAAGTTAACGAGCAGAAAAAGCAAGCTGCTGCACAAAACCGCGACCCGCGTTTAGGCAGTAAAAAGAAAATTCCTCTGGTTGTTGAGCCTGCGAAGAAAATGACGAAGCAAGAGCGTCGTTTGTCGGCAGAGCAAGAACTAGAGATGCTAGAAAATGATGCGCAATTGAACGTGTTGCTAGACCGTATTGAAGCGGGTGAAAACCTAGGCACAGGTCTACAGAAATACGTCGATGAGAAGCTCGATCGCATTGAGAAGTTAATGGACCAACTAGGTTTGTTGGAACCTGAAGAAGAGGAAGACTTCACTGCTCCTGCTGAGAAAAGCACGCGCAATGATGATGACTTGCTGGCAGATTTCGACGACATTAACTTCGACGACTACAAAGGATAATTAAGCTATGAATGTAACCTTATTAGCTATTGCTGGTGTTGTGATTATCATCGCACTTGCTTCTTATGCAGGTTACCTTCTGCTTCAATTGAAAAAGCAAAAGGAATTGCAGATAAAGCATCAAAAATTGGCGATAGATAAACGTAACGCCAACATTTTTGAGAATGTGCATACCTTGTGTCAGGCGGGTATTCAAGGCCAATGCGATTTATCTGAAATCAGTATTCGTGTGTATAACATCATGGATTATGTACAAGGTGAAGACCGTGTCGATTTCGATAAAACGTACCCTGCAATTTCTGAGCTTTACCATATCGTGAAAGATATGGCACGTGGTGAAGAACGCCAACAACTTGCCAAGAAAGAGCGTATGCAACAGAACTTGACGCGTCATAAAGCGGAAAGCCGCCTCACTGATGCGATCATTGAGGAGCTCAAAGTGTTGCAGAAAAACGTCCAGCCACTGAATAATCAAATCAATATTCAGATGATTTAATAGTTACCCCCAATGGTTTCCTTATGACTGTTGGGGGTATCGTGATCACGCTAGCACTTCTTTAGTTTTATAATTAAAAAGCCAGTCGGCGTTGCCACGCTTGTCATCGTCGTATGGCAAAATAGCGGCTCTGAATATCGGGTGACGGCTTTCGTTGCCCTAGCATTTAACGGAAAGTACCACCATGTCGAATCAACACACTGAATCGAAGCAGCAAATCGTCTGGGATCAAGCGGTATTGGATAAGTACAACTATTCCGGTCCTCGCTACACGTCGTACCCAACGGCGCTGGAGTTCCATGAAGCGTTCACCATTTCTGATTATGATATGGCATGCACTCAGTACCCAGACCGCCCATTATCGCTGTACGTGCACATTCCGTTCTGTCACAAGCTTTGTTACTACTGTGGTTGTAATAAAGTCATTACGCGCCACTCGCACAAAGCGGACGAATACCTCGATGTGCTTGAGCATGAGATTCGTCAACGTGCAGCCTTATTGGTGGGCAGAACGGTAACGCAATTACACTTTGGTGGTGGTACGCCAACGTTCCTTTCTGAAAAGCAAATTACACGCGTAATGAGCCTGTTGCGCCAAGAGTTTACCTTTAGCAGTGATGCTGAAATCAGTATCGAAGTTGACCCGCGTGAAATTCAGATCACCATGCTGGATCACCTGCGTAGTGAAGGCTTTAACCGCTTGAGCATCGGTGTTCAGGACTTCAACAAAGAAGTGCAAAAACTGGTGAACCGTGAGCAAGATGAAGAGTTCATCGTTGCGATGGTTGCGCGCGCAAAAGAGTTGGGTTTCCGTTCGACAAACCTAGATTTGATCTACGGCTTGCCAAAGCAAACCAAAGACTCTTTTGCCAAGACGTTAGAACAAGTACTGGAAATGCAGCCGGGCCGTCTATCCGTATTTAACTACGCGCACATGCCACAGCTATTTGCAGCGCAGCGTAAGATTAAAGACGAAGATCTGCCTAAAGCAGAAGAGAAGATGGCGATTCTGCAAGATACCATCGCGACACTGACTGGCGCGGGCTATCAATTTATCGGCATGGACCACTTTGCTTTGCCGGACGATGAGCTTGCCGTTGCCCAGCGCGAAGGTATTTTGCATCGCAACTTCCAAGGCTACACCACACAAGGTGAATGTGATTTGGTTGGCTTTGGGGTTTCTGCAATCTCGATGATTGGCGATGCGTACGCGCAAAACCAGAAAGAGCTGAAGAAATACTACGCTCAAGTCAATGAACTTCGTCATGCACTGTGGAAAGGGGTCTCGCTGGACTCTGATGATTTGCTACGTCGCGAAGTGATCAAGCAGCTGATTTGTAATTTTAAACTAGACAAGAAAGCGATTGAGTCTGAGTTTAAAGTGAAGTTTGATCAGTACTTTAAAGAAGATTTGCAGCTACTTCAGACCTTCATCAACGATGAGCTGGTGGAAGTGGATGACAATGAAATTCGTGTGACGCTGCGAGGTCGTTTGCTGATCCGTAATATTTGTATGAGCTTCGATAAGTACCTGCGAGCGAAGGCGCGTCAGCAACAATTCTCTCGTGTTATCTAATCATAGACGCCGATTCAAGATATAAAAAATGCCAGCAGATGCTGGCATTTTTTTATGTTTTCGCTGGATTTAAGCGCGATCTTTTACTTTTGCTTTCAGTTCCGCTTTTTCTGCTTCTGAAAGGAACGCAATCTCAAGGCCATTGATTTGTGCTTGGCGAATCTGGTCTTGGCTCAGACCAGCTGCTGGTGCCGCTACTTCGTATTCGTATGGCAGTTCGATGCCTTCTACCGCTGGATCGTCAGTGTTCAGACACGCAAGAACGCCATGCTCTAGGAACTGTTTGAGAGGGTGGTTTTCTAACGTTTCTACCGTGCTTGTTTGGTAGTTTGATGTTAGGCAAGACTCAATACCAATGCGGTTTTCTTCTAGGTAATCCATCAGTTTTGGATCGTGGATCGCTTTTACGCCGTGACCGATACGAGTTGCGCCCAGCTCATTGATTGCTTGCCACATGCTCTCTGCACCTGCTGCTTCACCAGCGTGAACCGTTACCCCAAGGCCAGCGTCGCGTACTTGTTTGAAGTGAGACACAAAGCGATCGCCCGGTTGGCCCAGTTCGTCACCCGCCAAGTCGACAGCAACGATGTGATCTTTTTGGCTCAGAATGCCGTCCAGTTCTTGTTGGCACGCGTCGGTGCCAAATGTGCGGCTCATGATGCCGATCAGGTTGGCTTTCACGCCAAAATCGCGCATACCCGCTTGCACACCGTCCACGACTGCTTCAACAACACCCGCTACTGGTAACTTGTGTTTCATTGCCATGTAGTATGGTGAGAAACGCAGTTCAGCGTAATCGATTTGAGCGTTTAGTGCGTCTTCCACGTTTTCGTACGCCACACGACGACATGCATCTAGGTCGCCCAGTACCGCAACACCCCAGTCGAGCTTAGAAAGGAAAGCAACAAGAGAGGGTTCCGCTTCGACAATTTGAACGTGAGGAGTTAGAGACTCAATATCGTACGCTGGCAGAGCAATACCAAATTTTTGGCCAAGCTCAAGAATCGTTTTAGTACGAATGTTACCGTCGAGGTGGCGGTGCAAATCAGTAAGAGGGAGGTTCTTCGTTATCATTATGTCGATCCGGATAGTTATGAACTGGAACAGGGCCCAAACATCATCTGTGACAATACATGGGTAAGATTTGCAGTTAAGTATAAATAACAGTTAGGTAGATTGTCAGTAGAGGATGACTAGGAAATCAACGATTCTCGCTCTTTTCTACTTCATGTTAACCAAATGTGTTGGCCACTCTTCTAGCGGCATTGGACGGCTGTAATAGAAGCCTTGCACTTGGTTGCAGCCTAAAGAGCGCAGTAATTGTGCTTGATTGCTATCCTCTACGCCTTCTGCGACGACATTGGTTTTAAGGCCCGCGGTGATATTGATGACCGCAGCAACGACCGAACTGTCTAAGTTTTCTTGCGTGAGTTGATTGATGAAGGTGCGATCAATCTTCAAACAAGTAAATGGCAGTGAGTGAAGATAACCCAGTGATGAGTAACCGGTACCGAAATCATCGATCGCGATACCAATCCCCATATCACGCAGTTTGGTCATGTTTTCCAGTGTGGTTGGTGCGCTATCAATAATGCGCGACTCGGTGATCTCCAGTGTTAGGTTACTGGCGGGTAATTTTGTGATATCCAATACGTTGGTCACTGTATCGACAAAATCAGGGCAGGACAGTTGATTAACGGAGATGTTCACATGCAGTTGGAAGTCTGACGGCCACTGATTACTTTGAATGGCTTGGTATGTATCGCGGCAAGCTTGTAACAGAATTTGTTGGCCAATGGCTTTGATCATGCCGCTTTCTTCTGCGATTGGAATAAAATCTAGTGGTGACACCATTCCTGAGTCACTGTGCCAGCGCGCCAGCGCTTCTGCGCCACACACATTACCACTAGCGAGATCCACAATAGGTTGATAATGAGGGACAAACTCTTGGTTTTCGATGCCAGTTTGAATCTTAGTCAGCATTTGGGTGCGGAACTTTGAAGCGCTTGCCAGTTCAGGGCTGTAATGACAGACACCGGTCAGTGAGTCTTGCTTGGCGTAGCTTAATGCGATGCTGGCGTTGCGAAGCCACAGCGGCATGGTTTCATTTGGTTGGGTTTGCACAATGCCAAGTGAAATCTTCATCACTACATTCTCGCCTTCCACCATAAATGGGGTGGAAAAGAGTTGCTGTAATCGACGCTCGGTTTGTTTAACTTTGGCTTCAGTATCGGCGTTTGAGAGAAATACTGCGAACTCATCACCACCAATCCGAGCCAGTAACGCGTTATCACTAAACTCTTGTTTTAGCCTTTCTGCGATGCTGACCAGCAGTTGATCACCGTTATGATGCCCCACACTGTCGTTGATATCTCTAAATTTGTTGATACCAAGTAAAAATAAACTGCCGTGGCACAGGTGAGATTGGTTCTCACAGATTTCGACCAAGCCCTGACGACTGTATAAGCGTGTCAGAGAGTCATAAACCAACTGTTCACGCAACGCTTTAAATGAGGCTCTGAGGTTACTCGTCATCTCATTAAAGGCATGCACAAGTACCGTTGTCTCATACACATAACCAGGTTTTGGCATACTGCTGTCCCAATCGCCATTCGCAAGGTGTTGGGCGGCGTCAGCCGTCGCGTTAATCGGCCTGGTGACTCGGTTGAAAATGATCCAACTGATGGCGATACCAAATAAGCTGACGATAAACCCGACTAGCCAACTCTTTTGTTGGCTTTTCGGCAATGTACCCAGCAACTCGGATTCAGATATAGAGGTGCCAATAAACCATGTTAAACCGTTTTGATCTCGGTATGGGGTTAGTCGGCTGAAAATACGTTGGCCGTCATGCTCAAATGAAAAGGTGTAAGGTTGCTTAGTATTGTTGAGATCAAACGACCGAACGCGGCTCGCACTGATTTTGATGATCGGATCTGCGTTTTCAGCCGCAAACAAACGCTGCCCTTTATCAGAAAACTTTGTACCCCATGAGATGACGCTTCCCGGGCCTGAGTGAGCGATTAAACGATGCTCTGGGTCCATGATGTAGACCGAAGCTTTGGTGTTGTATTTTAACTCACGTAGAAATTCGTTAAATGTGTTGATGCGAATGTCTGTCACCAAAACGCCAGCAAATTGGTCGTGTTTATACACCGGTGTCATGGCTGACAGCGTAATATCCTGGCGTTCATCGGCATTCGTATAAATCTCAGACCACATCGAGGTTTTAGTCTCTGCGACGGGCGTATACCATGGACGAGTGCGAGGGTCGTATGGAGAGATAACCGTTCGAATGCTATTACTCACATGGTTGGTGCCATAAATAATCAGATCACCATCGGTATATCGATCTTGAACCATTAAGGTGTAATCGTCGGAAAGCTCGCGGCGGAACCCGGCAAAGTCACCGCTTTCTGAACCAAATGCGATGACATCCAACTGCGGTATCGATTGGTAAAGGTTTTTGAATGCACTCAGCAGGTAGCTTTGAATATCTGAGGTGTCGTGAGGATGATAAAGGTTGTGATAGCTGACGTTATGCGCGAGAGCCATAACCGCAGTAAACGGCTTGCGCAGATAGCTATTAAGGTGGTCGTGGACACTTTCGGTTAACACGGAAAGTTGTTTGTCGCTGATATCTGTGACCACTTCTTCGTAGCTTTGTTTTTGGACGTAGACAATGACACCGATCGCCAGTAAGAAGATCATGACAAATGGAATGAGAACAGCGGTACGCAGTGTAATTTGAGTCGTAGCAGTAGACATTGCCTAATCACATAGATGGTGGTGCGCCACAATTGTACTGATATTTTTGTTAATATCGAGTGACAAACGACTCTCGTTGTTAACGCACCACGTAAGTGATTGTCAGTACAATTCTTTTAATTTTCTGGTAAGCGTGTTTCGCCCCCAGCCTAATACTTTAGCGGCATCTTGCTTGTGACCTTTAGTGTGCTCCAAAGCTGCCTCTAATAAAATGCGCTCAAATTCTGGTAAAGCATAAGAAAGCAGTTCTTTATCTCCTGCCGCGAGTGATTGACGTGCCCAATCCGCCAATTGTTCTTGCCAGCTGCCATGCCCAGAGTCCGAAATGGATTTTTTCTCTTCGAGCAGTTCGCTTGGTAAGTCGTTTGGCAATACCTCGCTACCACTGGCCATGACGGTTAACCAACGGCAAATATTCTCTAATTGACGCACGTTGCCCGGCCAATCAAGGCGGTTAAGAATTTCAACGGTCGACGGATGCAGAGTTTTGGTTTCGACCCCCAGCTCATCAGCCGCTCGGATAAGAAAATGCTGCGTAAGTTTTTCGATGTCCTGCTTACGTTCACGCAATGCCGGAATCTGCACTCGAATCACGTTCAAGCGATGGAATAAATCTTCACGGAAATCGCCTTCATGCACCAGCTTTTCTAAATTCTGGTGTGTTGCCGCGACAATCCTTACGTCGACGCTGATTGGGGAGTGACCGCCCACTCGATAAAACTGTCCATCGGCCAGAACACGCAGCAAACGGGTTTGAATATCTAACGGCATGTCACCGATTTCGTCTAAAAATAGGGTGCCGCCATTGGCTTGTTCGAATCGACCCTGACGAACATTGTTCGCCCCGGTAAATGCCCCTTTTTCATGACCAAACAACTCTGACTCAATCAGATCTTTGGGAATCGCCGCCATATTGAGTGCAATAAAAGGTTTGTTGGCGCGAGGACTATGGCGATGCAACGCATGAGCAACGAGCTCTTTACCCGTGCCCGATTCACCGTTAATCAATACTGAAATTGAGGAGCGAGAAAGACGACCAATGGCTCGAAATACTTCTTGCATGGCTGGCGCTTCACCGATGATTTCTGGCGTTTCCGCAGGAATGTCTTCTGGAGAGAGTTGCTCACGTTTATTTTCGTGACTGTGTGCAATCGCTCGTTCAACCAGAGTTAAGGTTTCATCGATATCAAAAGGTTTTGGTAAGTATTCAAAGGCGCCTTTTTGGTACGCATTCACTGCCGCATCCAAATCTGAGTGGGCGGTCATGATAATCACGGGAAGGTCTGGGTAATCGCGCTGTACTTGTTTTAGCAGCTCTAATCCATCAATGCCCGGCATGCGAATGTCCGATACCAGCACATCTGGTACTTCGCGTTCGAGCGCCATCAAAACGCTTTCCCCATCGGCATAGGTTTCGCATTTTATGTTGGCAGAGGAGAGCGTTTTCTCCATCACCCAGCGAATCGAACTGTCGTCATCAACGACCCAAACATATCCTTTACTCATGTAGTAATCCTTGCAGCAAACCGAAAAACTGATGCGACTTGAAGCCCATTAGCGCAATCAGATCGGCAAATAAATAGTAAATGTTGTGTGACCAGGCCAGCTTTCTACGTCTATTTTTCCATTGTGCTGGTCGATCAAATTTTGTGAAATAGACAGCCCTAAGCCAGTTCCTCCCTCGCGGCCACTGACCATGGGATAGAACAGCGTGTCTTGTAATTCCGGTGGAATGCCTGGGCCGTTGTCTGTGATTTCGACACGCGCAGCGAGTTTACAGCGTTTGCCGTGAATATTAGCTTGATGCACCGTTCTGGTGCGAATGGTGATTTTACCGTGTTCTTGATGGCTAAGAATTTGCGCTGCATTACTGACGATATTAAGCATCGCCTGTTCGATTTGGTCCGCATCCATCAAAATTTCTGGCAAGCTCGGGTCGTAATCGCGTTCAATCACGATTGAACGTTGCGATTCTAATTCAACCAACTGGCGAACCTTTTCCAGAATTTGATGCAAGTTTTCTTGTGTCTTCTTACCTGGCTTTTGTGGCCCGAGTAATCGATCAACGAGCGCTCTTAAACGGTCGGCTTGCTCAATAATGATGTGCGTATACTCGGTGAGAGAAGGCTCTGGCAGCATTTTTTCTAGCAATTGCGCTGCACCACGTAATCCACCTAGCGGGTTTTTGATCTCATGTGCAAGCCCTCGGACTAACAGTTTCGCCGCTTGTTGTTGGGCGTGCTGGTTCAGTTCTTGAGAGAGTCGGCGCTGCTGATCAATTTTGCGCATCTCAACCAGAAGCATCAACTGCTTTTGCCAAGTGATTGGGCTAACTGTCACCTCTAGCATTAAGGGGCGGCCATCAACAACGAAAGTGACGTCACTGTCGGTGATGCTTTGGCCACTTTGCAATGGTTGAGTGAGCAGCGCGAGATCCAGCGACGCATGTTGAATCAATTGAGAAAGCGATTGTTCAACAATACGTTTCGCGCTTTGAGAAAACAGCAACTCGGCAGCCGGATTGGCATAACGGATAGCCAATCCATCATCAAGAATCAGCGTTGCTGTCACCATGTTGTTGAGAATGGCACTAGGAAGACTGGTATCCACATTACGTCCTTGTTTTGCTTTAAGATTGTGCGTTGCACAATAATGGTGCAATTGAACGTTAAGTATGGCGAATAAATCTCAGAAGAAAAAGTGAAAAGCACCGCAGTGATGCTATTTTTTTCACCAGATATTCTATTTTGCCCCTTTTACGGTCGGCTTAACACTTGCTCTATGTAAATGCACCGTTATAGGGCTAGTAGATGCAATAAGCTTGCCGCTTCTTTTCGCGTGCACGGCCAGTGTGTGGGTGCCTCGGTCAATATTGTTTAACTGCCACGTCATATGGCTTTGTGGCGCACCATAAGGTTTTCCGTCGAGCAGCAGTTGCAACTGTTCACCGATACCAAGCTTGCGATTGGTTTCCAGTTGAATATTGATGATGCCTCGGTTGCTGCGGATGGTTTCGTTATGTTGAGGAGTCAGCATCGAGAGCTTTAATGGGAGAGGTTTATCGGTTTTCTTTTCTGGCTTGTCTTGTGGCTCTTTCGATGGCTTGGTCTGAGGGGCGAGTGATTCCGTGCTTTCTACCCTAGGAGCCGGTGCGCTGGCTTCAAGGTTTGGCAGCGCGATGGCTTTTGCACCTTGGTTTGGCGTATCACTAAAATGAACCACGCCATTTTTATCTACCCATGTATAAGCAACCTGCGCTGATGCGATGGAGACGATTAATAATCCGCTGAGAGCACATAGCGATGGAATAAGCTGAACTTTCATTGCTCACCTTCTTTTGATCGATGATTTCACGTTTCAATGGCTTAGCTCTTTGACCTACAAGGTAAAAAGTCCAAGCGTATTTTTATTATCCCCTCATGTTAAACGTCGAATCTTGACTGACGAATACAAAAAAGGCCCGCCTGCGAGGCGAGCCTAATATTTTGTTGCTGTGTTTACATTTTACACAGTGTCGACCTTATACAGAGTAGTAAAGTTCGAACTCAACTGGGTGAGTTGTCATGTTCACGCGCTCTACGTCCTGAGATTTCAGCTCGATGTAAGAGTCGATGAAGTCGTCAGAGAATACACCACCCGCTGTTAGGAATTCACGGTCAGCATCTAGCTCTGCTAGTGCGTCTTTCAGTGAGTATGCAACCGTTGGGATTTCTGCTGCTTCTTCTGCTGGTAGATCGTAAAGGTCTTTATCCATTGCTTCGCCTGGGTGGATCTTGTTCTTAATACCGTCAAGACCAGCCATTAGCATTGATGCAAAGCATAGGTATGGGTTAGCCGCTGGGTCACCAAAGCGAACTTCGATACGACGTGCTTTCGGGCTTGGTACCACTGGAATACGGATTGAAGCAGAGCGGTTACGTGCAGAGTAAGCAAGCATAACTGGCGCTTCGAAGCCTGGTACAAGACGTTTGTACGAGTTTGTTGATGGGTTAGCAAATGCGTTGATTGCACGAGCGTGTTTGATGATACCGCCAATGTAGTAAAGCGCCATTTCAGATAGACCGCCGTACTTGTCACCAGCAAATAGGTTTACACCATCTTTCGCTAGAGATTGGTGAACGTGCATACCGCTACCGTTGTCACCAACAAGTGGTTTAGGCATGAACGTCGCTGTTTTACCAAACGCGTGAGCAACGTTGTGTACAACGTACTTGTAGATTTGGATTTCGTCAGCTTTGGTTGTTAGCGTGTTGAAACGAGTTGCGATTTCGTTTTGACCCGCTGTTGCCACTTCGTGGTGGTGTGCTTCAACAACAAGACCCATCTCTTCCATTACTAGACACATAGCAGAACGGATATCTTGAGATGAATCCACTGGAGCTACAGGGAAGTAACCACCTTTAACGCCTGGACGGTGACCTTTGTTACCTTCTTCGTAATCAGAACCTGTGTTCCATGCTGCTTCTACGTCATCGATCTTGAAGAAAGAGCCTGACATGTCAGTCGCGAATTTCACGTCGTCAAATAGGAAGAATTCTGGCTCAGGACCGATAAGTACAGTATCTGCAACGCCAGTAGAGCGCATGAAGTCTTCAGCGCGTTTTGCGATAGAACGTGGGTCACGGTCGTAGCCTTGCATTGTTGCTGGCTCTAAGATGTCACAACGGATGTTTAGTGTTGCGTCTTCCGTGAATGGGTCAAGCACAGCAGAAGATGCGTCAGGCATCATTACCATGTCTGATTCGTTGATACCTTTCCAGCCAGCAACTGATGAACCATCGAACATTTTACCTTCTTCGAAGAAGTCTGCGTCGATTTGGTGAGCAGGGATCGAAATGTGCTGCTCTTTACCTTTTGTATCAGTGAAGCGTAGGTCAACAAACTTAACTTCGTTTTCTTGGATCAGCGATAGAACGTTTTCTACTGACATCTTGGATAACCTCCAGTGTTAATAAGCGGTAAAAGCTCGATTTATGAATTATTCATGAAACCTGGCATTGATTAATCAATTTGACTTTTCATTAATCGATGCTGTTTTAACTAAAGCCAAAACCGTGCCAAAAAAAATATTCCATTAATTTCAAGCAATTGTGTTTTTTGGCGCTAGCTTGGTGCAGATGATTGCACCAAAATGATCTTTACTCGCACCATTGTGGTGCGGAAAATTATTATTGCACCATAATGTGACAGGCGCATTGCTTATTCAGCCCAGTTTTTGAGCAAGAGTCAATTTGAATTATGCATCGATTGGAATAAAGTTGCGTTTAATCAATTCGTTCTGAGGAAGAAAATGGGCATTAAGCGTAAAAATCGCAGAAATGCTCGGGAGTAGATCACATATTTCTAGGCTTTTTGCTAAAATCTGGTACATTATGGCCGTTTTTTTAATCAGCAAATGTCGCCAGAGAGCACCCGTTCTCAGCGTGGGGGCATTTCATCTATCTAAGTGAATCAATATCCATGGCTACTCCACAGATTGATAAATTAAGAAATATCGCGATCATCGCGCACGTTGACCACGGTAAAACCACGTTGGTTGACAAGCTGCTACAACAATCAGGCACGCTTGAGTCTCGCGGTGAAGCTGAAGAGCGAGTCATGGACTCGAACGACATCGAGAAAGAGCGCGGTATTACCATTCTTGCTAAAAACACAGCAATCGACTGGAACGATTACCGTATCAACATCGTAGATACTCCGGGACACGCGGACTTCGGTGGCGAAGTTGAACGTATCATGTCGATGGTAGACTCTGTACTACTTATCGTTGACGCGGTTGATGGTCCAATGCCTCAAACGCGTTTCGTAACACAAAAAGCGTTTGCTCATGGTCTAAAACCAATCGTTGTTATCAACAAGATTGACCGCCCTGGTGCACGTCCTGATTGGGTTATGGACCAAGTGTTCGACCTATTCGACAACCTAGGTGCTTCTGACGAACAGTTAGACTTTAAAGTGGTTTACGCTTCTGCTCTTAACGGTTGGGCTTCTCTAGAAGAAGGCGAAACTGGCGAGAACATGGAACCGCTATTCGAAACTATCGTTGGCGAAGTAGCTGCACCAGAAGTTGACCTAGATGGTCCACTACAGATGCAAATCTCTCAGTTGGATTACAGCTCTTACGTTGGCGTTATCGGCGTTGGCCGTGTAACTCGTGGTAGCGTTAAGCCAAACCAGCAAGTAACGGTTGTTGGGGCCGACGGCAAAACTCGCAACGGTAAAGTGGGCACAGTAATGGGCTACCTAGGCCTAGAGCGTCACGAAGTTGAGCAAGCTAACGCGGGTGATATCATTGCAATCACTGGTCTTGGCGAGCTTAAAATCTCTGACACTATCTGTGCACAAAACGCAGTAGAAGCACTACCAGCACTGTCTGTTGATGAACCAACAGTAACCATGACGTTCCAAGTAAACACGTCTCCATTCGCTGGTAAAGAAGGTAAGTTCGTCACTTCACGTAACATCCTTGAGCGTCTAGAGAAGGAACTGGTACACAACGTTGCACTGCGCGTTGAACAAACAGACGATCCAGACAAATTCCGCGTATCAGGCCGTGGTGAGCTTCACCTGTCTATCCTGATCGAAAACATGCGTCGTGAAGGCTTCGAGCTTGCCGTATCTCGTCCAGAAGTAATCATCAAAGAAGAAGATGGTCAGCTAATGGAACCGTTTGAAACGGTAACCATCGACGTAATGGAAGAGCACCAAGGCGGTATCATGGAGAATATCGGCCTACGTAAAGGTGAGCTGAAAGATATGGCTCCAGACGGTAAAGGCCGTGTACGTATGGACTTCATCATGCCATCTCGTGGTCTGATCGGCTTCCAAACGGAATTCATGACACTGACTTCTGGTTCTGGTCTTCTATACCATACGTTTGACCACTACGGCCCACACAAAGGCGGTAACATCGGTCAGCGTATCAACGGTGTTCTGATTGCTAACGCTGCGGGTAAAGCGCTAACTAACGCACTGTTCAACCTTCAAGAACGTGGTCGTCTATTTATCGGTCACGGTGTGGAAGTTTACGAAGGCATGGTTATCGGTATTCACAGCCGCGACAACGACCTAACAGTAAACGCACTGAAAGGTAAGCAGCTAACCAACGTTCGTGCATCTGGTACAGATGACGCACAGGTTCTAACTCCGCCAATCATCATGACGCTAGAGCAAGCGCTTGAGTTCATCGATGACGACGAGCTAGTAGAAGTAACACCTGAAAGCATCCGTATCCGTAAGAAATTCCTAACGGAAAGCGATCGTAAACGTGCTTCTCGTGGCGCGAAATAATTTTCGTTAAACGATTCAATTAAGAAGAAGCCCTGAGTTATGCTCAGGGTTTTTTGTATCTAGAGAATGAACATATCAGCATGAAGCCAATTGTGATTACTGGTGGCCCAGGTGCGGGGAAAACCACCCTACTGAATGCATTAGAGCGGCAAGGGTATGCGACGTTTGCAGAGAGCTCTCGTACGCTGATTGAACAGCAAAACCAGTTAGACGACGGTATCTTGCCGTGGACGAACCTGCCTGAGTTTGCTCAATTGTGTCTCGACTTGATGAGCAAGCAAAAGAGGGATGCGCGTTGTCATGACATTGCGTTTGTTGATCGCGCGATCCCAGACATCATTGCTTACTTACAAGTGGGCAGTTGTAAGGTTGACCAAGCTTTCTTAACTGAAAGTGCTGGGTACCATAGTCAGGTGTTTACTTGTCGACCTGAAGCATCCATTTACGTGCAAGATGAAGTGCGTCCACACAGCTTTGAAGAAGCATTGGAGATTCATCAATCCTTAGTGGATATCTATGCTGAGTTGGGTTACGAAGTGGTAGAAGTGCCATGGGGCAGTGTGCTAGAACGAGTAGGCTTTGTTCGAAGAGTCATCGGTTTAGTCGGTGAGGTCACAGACTAAAACCTCCTCGCTAGGAGGAGGTTTGAATCATTTACTTTTGATTGAGCTTTTGTAGGAATTTATCAGACTCTGCAATCGCTTCGTTCATCTGTTTGATGGCAAACTGAATGTCTTTCTCTAGACTAGAAAATTCACCTTGTAGAGAGCCAATCGCACTCGCGTTAAGGTTGTGTTTCAAGTACAACGTGTTGTCGCGCAGTGTATTTAGTACCGGCGTCATCTTTTTCTCTGCACGCTTCATTGCGCTAAGCATGGTTTTGTACGAAGCTTTGGTTTCACGTAGCTTTTGTTCGCTTGAACGGCGCAATTTCGCGCTCGAGTACAGCTCTAGTTCGTCTTGCCATTCATCAAACAGTGCGCCGGAAACGTCTTCAATCGCAGCAATGCGGTCACGAACGTCTTGCGCCGCTTTTTCGCTGTCTTCGTACTTGTCATTGATTTTGTTGTAGACACTTTCTAGCTCACCACCATCAAAATTAGTGATCGCAGATAAGGCCTCGAGTGCACTGGTGAATTCTTCTTGTGCATCTTGTTGAGATTCTTTGGCATCTTCAACGCGGTCGACCATAATATCTCGTTTATGGTACCCAACTTGCTCCATCGCTGAGTAATAAGCAGATTGACACCCTGTTAAAGTGAAAATTGATAGTACAATTGCTAATAAATAAGGCATTCTTATGTCCTCGACGCTAATTATGGGATGAACTATGAACCAGTTATCAGAGAGTTACAAGGCAAGATTAATCAATCTACTGCCAAGTTGCGTCGCGTTTTTTAAGTATCTTCTTAAGCGATTAACGCATGATCGCGTCAATGTGAACGCGGGCTATCTTGCCTACATTACCTTGTTATCCATCGTGCCAATGCTGACGGTATTGTTATCAATATTGTCGAAATTTCCCGTTTTTGCGAACGTTGGTGAGGTGCTGCAAGGCTACATTATTGAGAATTTTGTGCCAGCTTCTGGAGAAGCTGTACATACGGCATTACAGGAATTTGTGGCGAATACGGGCAAAATGAGCGCGGTTGGCGGTGGGTTTTTATTCATTGCTGCAGTCATGCTGATTTCGAACATTGATAAGAACTTAAACTACATTTGGCGAGTTAAAGACAAGCGCCGTTTAGTCTTTTCATTCTCTATGTATTGGATGGTACTCACGTTAGGGCCGATCATGGTCGGTGCGAGTATCGCGGCGACATCGTACGTGACCTCACTGCAAATTTTAGAGAACGAGACATTATCTGGTGCGTTCAATCTGTTTTTACGTTGGTTACCGCTGTTGTTGTCTTTTTTCGCTTTCCTGGGCTTATATATTCTGGTGCCGAATAAAAAAGTGCACCTGGCTCATGGCGCGATGGGGGCAGCAGTCGCTGCGATACTGTTCGAATTAAGCAAAAAGGGCTTTGCACTCTACATCACGCAGTTCCCATCTTATCAGCTCATTTACGGCGCGTTAGCCGCGATTCCTATCTTGTTTGTTTGGGTGTATTTATGCTGGATGATCGTGTTATTGGGTGCGGAAGTCACAGCAGCGCTTGGTGAGCGAGAGCACTGGAGTGAAGATTTAGACATGATACACTCGACCGCTGAATCTCAGTTAACAGATGAAGGAAGCGAGAGTAGTGATAGCGCTAATTCAACGAGTCAGTGAAGCTGCCGTCCGTGTAGATGGTGAAGTCGTAGGGGAAATTGAACGTGGTCTGCTGGTCTTATTAGGAGTAGAGAAAGACGACGATGAGGCCAAAGCAAAACGCTTGATGGAGCGTGTTACGACCTACCGCGTGTTCGAAGATGATGAAGGTAAGATGAACCTGAACGTCAAACAGGTAGAAGGCAAAGTGCTGGTGGTTTCTCAATTTACGTTACCTGCGGATACAAAAAAAGGCACTCGTGCTGGCTTTTCTCGCGGTGCGCATCCTGCTGATGCTGAGCGCTTGTATGATTACTTTTCTGATTTGTGTGAACAAGTTTTACCCACACAGCGTGGCCGCTTCGCTGCCGATATGAAAGTGTCCTTAGTGAATGACGGTCCGGTGACGTTTTGGTTGCAGGTCTAGTCTGGTAACACCGGTGCCATAGTCTAAGCTTTAACTCCAAGCTCATGGAATTGGCTTGGAGTGATTTTCCCGACATTTATTAGTGTTGTGCTTTCAAAGGATTGATATGTTCAAACTCATTACTCCCAAAACCGATAATCAGATAAACAAGTATTATCAGTTTCGCTGGCAACTGCTTCGTGAGCCATGGCGTATGCCAATTGGCTCTGAACGCGATGAATACGATGAAATGAGCCATCACCGTATGATTGTTGATGGCCGAGGTCGTCCTATGGCGATCGGTCGTTTATACATTACGCCGGATAATGATGGCCAAATCCGCTATATGGCTGTTAAAAATAATCGCCGCAGTAAAGGGATGGGCTCGCTGGTTCTGGTCGCGCTAGAGTCGTTAGCACGCCAAGAAGGGGCGAAGCGCTTGGTGTGTAATGCCCGTGAAGATGCCATCGCATTTTACGAGAAAAATGGCTTTGAGCGTCGTGGTGAACTGACCGACGAGCGCGGTCCCGTGCGTCACCAGCAAATGGTGAAACCATTGGATCCGATGGCGAATGTGTTGCGTCGCCCAGAATGGTGCACTGAACTTCAGCAGCGCTGGGAGCAACAGATCCCAATTAGCGACAAAATGGGGATCAAAATTAACCAGTACACGGGTTATCAGTTTGAATGCTGCGCGCAACTTAATCCGAACCTTAATCCGCATAACACCATGTTTGCGGGGTCGGCTTTTACTTTAGCCACCTTGACGGGGTGGGGTATGACGTGGCTGCTGCTTAAAGAGCGCGGTCTGCATGGTGATATTGTGTTGGCCGACAGTTCGATTCGTTATCGTCAACCAGTCGAGCAAAACCCTGTGGCGAGCACTTCGTTGGATGGGATCAGTGGTGACCTAGATCGACTGGAGTCAGGGCGCAAAGCACGCATCGTCATTCACGTGGTGATTTATAGTGGCGACACGCCAGCCGTAGATTTTGTTGGTACCTATATGCTGATACCGAACTATTCGCAATTACTCAGCTGTTAATTGAGAGGGCGCCTTACTGATCTGTAGGGCGCTTATCTGTTTCGTTTTCTCGCTCTGTCGGTGGGAGGATTTGTTCCTCTGTGGTGGGATCAGTGACAGATGCTTCGTCTTCTTCGACAATTTCTTCGGAAAATTCTTCCTCTTGAATCTCCACATTGATGTTATCAATCGCAGTTGGCAGCTCCATGGCTGATTCACTTGTTTGTGGAGTGCTTTCAACATCAGCCGGTGCTTTTGGTGCTGGTGCTTTTAAACATTCATTATGATGGATTTCGCCACTGAGTAGATCGCCTTCAACGCTCCCGCACGACTCTTTCAATTGATAAACAATGCCATTTAGCGGGTTGTTGGCCATATCAAACTCGCCCCAAACCCTACCACTCATAGCTTTCCCAGAAATGGTGACTGGTTCTATGGCGACTTTCCCTCGTTGCGCGCTTAAACGCAGCGGACTTAAGGTAATGGCTTTGAGCGAATGATTCGCTTGGGATTTAAAACGGGTATCTCGTAGGTTGGCTTCCACTTCACCAGATAAGCTGTAGGCCAGCATGTTGCGATCACCTGATAATCCTTGTAAATCGAGGCTGAGATCGGAAAAACCATCAATGGCCAGTGTGTTGGGTAAATAATCGTGGAAGAGTGATAAGGGAATGCCATCGGCATTGAGGTTGAGTGCCCAAGGCTGGCTCGGAGTACTTAGGTTTATCTGTCCGATGCCTTCTACGTAGCCTTGCTCGAGTGGTGCAAAAAGGCGTGTCAGTTTCCAAAAGCCATTCTCACTTTGCATGGCAAGTGCAGCATGAGACGTGAGCACTTGGTTATAACTGGCGTTTACAACGCTAGCGTCCAGATCGCCATGCCAAAGGCCCCAACGTTGATTGACCTGTTTAAGATCAAGCTGCTGCCCTTCGATGTTTAAACCGGAGAACTGCCAATAAGGTTCGTGAGATAGCTGAATGATCTGGCTGCGCTCGATGTCGAGTCGTTGGATTGTGACATGATCTAACTTACTGATGGCTGCGTGCCACCAGTTTTGGTTATCTTCAGGTTGTATTGCCCACTTGAGGCCTTGAATGGAGGCTTCTTCGAGTTGCCATTGCGTTGGAGTGAACACCCCAGAGACCTGCACACGACCTTGCTGCCAATCTAAGCTGAGATCGTTGAGCTGGATTTTTCCAGGCTCTATAGCAGCACTTAAACGCGGCTCTATTGCGGTTTGCTGTTGGAATTGGACGCTATCCGCCTGCAATGAAACTTGAGCCGTTGTCTCCCAGAGAGATAGTGGCAGTGTGGCGTTTTCTACGGAGAGCTCTAAGTTTTGCCAGTGCCAATCGCCCCATTCAATATCGGCGTTCAGTAAGTCTAAGCTATTAATGTGATTAATCTTGAATGGTATTGCTTGCCAAGGCTTAGCAAGCAGTGATTGGAGCTGGATATAATTGAGTTGCAACTTATTGATGGTCACATTCACTAAAGACCAGCCTTGTGGATACTGCTCGCCTTGCCCTGAAATTTGACTGTTACGCCAGTTAAATGAAGTGCCATAGAGCGTACTGTCTTGCGGTTTGTAGTCCATGTCGACCAAGACCTGATTAAAGGCTTCGCCATTCCAATAGATCTGGTCGGCTGCAAGTTGAACCTCGCCATATGGTATTAACTGGCCATTCCATTGTGGTGATTGAATTTGAAGGTCAATGCCATTACCAGAAAACTGCTCGTCGGCGTAATCAATATTTTTGAGCGCGATTTGATGGAACAAAACGTTATCTAAAGGCGGGAGCTTTGGCGCGCCATACTGCAAATTAAGTCCATCAATCAATAAGCTATCAACGATCCATTTACCATCGCGATAAACATCGGGATTCATCCATAAATCGACTTGCTCGATGTAAGAGCCGTCGTCTACGTTTGTGTTCACACCCTGTAAAGTTAAGTGGTAGGGAAAATCGTAACGCACGCTTTCTGCTTGAAAGGGCAAGGAAATGCTGTTTGATAGCAGACGCCAAGTTGCATCGGCGTAAGATGTTGTTAACAGCGCAATCGTAGTGGCCGGAATGGCAACTAAGATAACCAGTAACAGAATTAGAACTCGACGCGCTGTTTTCATCCCTGCTAGAACCTACGTTTGCTATTAAATAAAACTAGATAGGCTTTAGCTTGTATCAATATTCTGCGGTATTCAATAAAAAGCCCCTCAAAAGAGGGGCTTGAAGCGGTTTTTTGTAACTTGGTCTACGTAAAAGTGATAAGTGGCTGCCCACTTATCACTGTGGTTTACGCGACGTCGTTGTTACTCGACTTAATCAATCTGAGGGCCAGCGGCAACCAGAGATTTACCTTCCGCATTGTCCGTGTATTTATCAAAGTTATTGATAAAGCGTTCAGCCAAGTCTTTCGCTTTGCTTTCCCACTGAAGTGGATCAACGTACGTGTCACGAGGGTCTAGAATGCTTGGATCCACACCTGGTAGTGAAGTTGGTACTTCAAGGTTGAAGATAGGAATGTGCTTAGTTGGTGCATCTTCAATCGAACCATCAAGGATCGCATCAATAATTCCGCGCGTATCTTGAATCGAGATACGTTTGCCAGTGCCGTTCCAACCTGTGTTCACTAGGTAAGCCTCAGCGCCTGCTGCTTCCATACGTTTAACCAGTACTTCTGCGTATTTAGTTGGGTGAAGCGTTAGGAACGCTGCGCCAAAACATGCAGAGAAGGTTGGCGTTGGCTCAGTAATACCACGCTCTGTTCCTGCCAGTTTTGCAGTAAAGCCAGATAGGAAGTGGTACTTAGTTTGCTCAGGTGTCAATTTAGACACTGGAGGTAGCACACCAAATGCGTCCGCTGATAGGAAGATCACTTTATTCGCGTGACCGCCTTTTGATACTGGCTTAACGATGTTGTCGATATGGTAGATAGGGTAAGAAACACGAGTGTTTTCTGTTTTCGAACCATCATCAAAGTCGATAGAACCATCGCTACGTACCGTTACGTTTTCTAGCAGTGCATCACGGCGAATTGCGTTGTAGATGTCTGGCTCCGCTTCTTTCGATAGCTTGATGGTTTTCGCGTAACAACCACCTTCGAAGTTGAAGACGCCGTCATCATCCCAACCGTGCTCATCATCACCAATTAGCGCACGTTTAGGATCAGTCGATAGTGTGGTTTTACCCGTACCAGAGAGACCAAAGAATACCGCTACGTCGCCGTCTTTGCCCATGTTAGCGCTACAGTGCATTGATGCGATGTCTTTTAATGGAAGGAAGTAGTTCATCATTGCGAACATGCCTTTCTTCATCTCACCGCCGTACCAAGTACCACCGATAAGTTGCATGCGCTCGGTTAGGTTAAATACGGTGAAGTTTTCTGAGTTCAGACCTTGCTCTTCCCATTTTGGGTTAGTGCATTTTGCGCCATTCATTACCACGAAGTCTGGTTCAAATGTTGCCAATTCTTCTTCCGTTGGGCGGATAAACATGTTTTTAACGAAGTGCGCTTGCCATGCGACTTCCGTGATAACACGAATGCTCAAACGCGTATCTGGGTTTGCACCACAGTAACCGTCAACAACAAACAAGCGTTTGTTAGAAAGCTGGTTTGTGACCAGTTCTTTCAGCTCGTCCCACACTTCTGGAGTGATTGGTTTGTTGTCATTTTTTACTTGATCAGACGTCCACCACATATGCTCTTCTGTCGTAGCGTCTTTGACGATGTATTTATCTTTTGGTGAGCGACCAGTAAAGATGCCAGTGTCAACGGCAACCGCACCTAGTTCAGTAACCACGCCACGCTCATAACCTGTTAGGTCTTCACGCGTTTCTTCCTCAAACAACATTTCGTAGCTAGGGTTGCGAATAACCTCTTTAACGTTATGCAGTCCGTGCTTGGTTAGATCAAGTGTTGCAGCCTTAGTATGTTCCATAACGGTCATAGGTGCTCCTTATAAGGATTTTTGTAGGGATTTTGTAAGAATGTTTTAATTTTAATCTGCTCACCATGCTAGCAACGGGGCGGGGAGAAAACAGGGAGATAGCTCAAAATTTATCCATGATTTCAATAAGGTTTTAGGTAACCCGTCACATATTGGTGGGAATAGTTTATCGTGCACGCAATCCTTTGCGCTAGGGCAAAATCATTATTAATTGTTTAAAATTAAGCAGTTGTTTTATTACGCTTGAAGCGAGGCATTACGAGGGGTTGATCACAAAAATGCCAGCATTAAGCTGGCATTTTGTAGGGTAAATTACGTGCTTGATAAGCTATGTAAATTAATGCAGGGTTTTCTTGTCCGCAGAAGCTTGTGCATACAGCTCGGTGACTTCCGCTTCGTCGAACGTATAGGTCGTGCCACAGTAATCACAATGTAAAGAAACGGATCCTACTTCAGCCAAAATGTCATAAATTTCAGCTTTCTCAACGGTGATGATAGCGGCACCACTACGATCACGAGAACAGCCACAATGGAATTCGACAGGTTGCGGTTCGTAAAGGCGCACTTTGTCTTGGTTATATAGGCGGTATAGTAGTTCGTTAGCTTCTAGACCAAATAGCTCTTCATCTTTTACCGTGTCAGTCAGTTGCTCTAGATGCTCGAAATCATCTGGTGAACCAGTGCCATCAGGGATTACTTGAATCAACATACCTGCTGCGTGGGCTTTACCTTCGTGCTCGCCCGTGCGGATCCATAGACGCGTTTTTAGCTGCTCTGAGTTTGCAAAGTAGCCTTCTAGTACGTCGGCTAGAGTATCACCTTCTAATCCAACGACACCTTGGTAACGCTCACCGTTTTTCGGTTCGATAGTGATAACGAGGTAACCTTTGCCCATGAGATCGTGGAGGCTTGCATCATCGGCAATATCGCCTTCCCAGCGAGCCACGCCACGAACGCGTTGCTTGTGGTCACCGTTGATAACGGCAAGAGATACAGGGCCGTCGCCTTGTAGCTGAATGGTGATTGAGCCTTCGAACTTAAGAGTGGCAGTTAAAAGAGTGGTTGAAACGAGTAGCTCACCCAGCAGTTTCTCTATTGCTGCCGGATATTCCTTGCTGGAGATAACACGTTGGTACGCTTCATCCAATTGTACCAACTCGCCACGTACTGAAAGATCTTCGAATAGGTAGCGGTTTAAAACATTATTTGCCATGGAGTGCTTTCCTCGTTGGTAATTCCGGCTTTTATTGGTGTTTGAACTTAATGATGTCTCTGCGCTGCTTTTTATCTGGGCGGCGTTCTGGACTTGGGTTGTGGGCATTAAGCTTACGTTGAGTCGCGTGTTCCTCACGTTTCGCTATACTTTCATTAGTTTCGCGATACAAGGTCTGTGCGATGGGAGCGCCTCGGCGTTGATCAGAAATTTTTTCGATGATCACCGTTTTTTCTTCGTTGCCTTGACGAAGTCTTACTTCGGCCCCCACTTCAACGATTTTACTCGGTTTGCTTCGTTGGCCATTATAGTGGACTTTACCACCATCGACCATGTTACGAGCGATAGAGCGGGTTTTATAAAATCTTGCGGCCCATAGCCATTTATCTAGCCTAACGGCTTCATTTAGGGAACTCATAGAACACTACGCTATCTAATCACTGCCCGAATATGGCAATGAGTGATGGATTATTCACCTACAGATGGAGTCAAGGCGTATTTTTTTCAAGGGAGTTGGCAAAAACTGCATAAGAAAAAGGTATGAAAGACAACTTGTGATATAGTTCACTGCTCTTTGTTGAGTAATAATTTTATTGCAAATTTAGCAATTTAAAGTCGATAGCTATTGTTATAGCTTAAATGACGAACGTTAGAATAAAGGAATCCATTCAGTGAAACGTTTAGAGCTAAGTGCAGGATTATCAAGCAGACCGCTACTGGCTCAGATCAAGTCCAATAATTATACAATTCAAGCCAAACTTAGCTTGTTGCTCACCTGTCTGTTTATTGCGATAACCGGATGGATACTTGGCAAAATTGTATGGTTAGCCATACCTCAATCGTCGGAAGTGCCGCAATGGCGTCCATCGACGAGCAGCGTTGTTGCGAGCAATAAAGGCGACGCGATAGATTTTAATGCCCTTCAGAATGCCAACCTATTCGGTAAATTCACTGAACAAAAGCCTGCAGTTGTAGAACAACCTGTTGTTAAAGACGCTCCTAAGACGCGCCTTAACCTTACACTGGTTGGCGCGGTTGCAAGCAGTGATGCGAATACCAGCCTTGCTGTCATTGCCAACCGTGGCAAGCAAGCAACGTATGGTTTAGGTGAAGAAATTGAAGGTACGCGTGCGACACTAAAAGCCGTATTAGTGGATCGCGTCATCATTGACAACCAAGGTCGAGACGAGACCTTAATGATGCAGGGTATAGAATATAAGAAGCTATCTGAGTCGCCGCAGATAGCCAGAGCCCAATCTCAACGAGCAGAAGCAGCGTCTGACGTTGGAGAAAAATTAGAGCAAATCCGAGAGGAAATTGCGAAAGATCCACAAAGCGTTTTCAAATACATCACCATTTCACCCGTCAAAAGAGACGGGGGCATTGTTGGTTATCGAGTGTCACCTGGTCGTGATGCCGCGCTGTTTAATGATGTGGGTCTAGAACCTGGTGATATTGCGGTGCAACTTAACGGGATCGATTTAAGCGACCCGTCTTCTTCAGTACAACTGATGCAAGTGATGAGCGATCCGCAAGAATTAAATTTAACTGTTGAGCGCGACGGCCAACAGTACGATATCTATATCCAATTGTAAGACTTAGGCAACCGGCGTAAGTTCAGGGAGACATACGTGAAACATTGGTTCAGCAAAAGTGCCTGGCTACTAGCAGGAAGTTTACTCTGCGTCCCAGGTGCAATAGCAAACGAATTTAGTGCCAGCTTTAAAGGCACTGATATTCAAGAATTCATCAACATAGTGGGTCGTAATCTCGAAAAGACCATCATTGTTGACCCTTCAGTGCGCGGTAAAATCGATGTCCGCAGCTATGACGTGCTTAACGAAGAGCAATACTACAGCTTTTTCCTTAACGTACTCGAAGTATACGGCTACGCCGTCGTAGAAATGGACAACGGTGTACTTAAGGTTATCAAAGCGAAAGACTCAAAAACGTCAGCAATCCCTGTATTAGGTGATGGCAGCGCGCAAGGCGACAGCGTTATCACTCGAGTTGTTGCGGTGCGTAATGTGTCGGTTCGTGAGTTGTCTCCTCTACTTCGTCAACTGATTGATAATGCTGGTGCTGGTAACGTAGTTCACTACGATCCTGCGAACATCATCTTAATCACAGGTCGTGCGGCGGTCGTGAATCGCTTAGCGGAAATCATTAAGCGTGTTGACCAAGCGGGTGATAAAGAAATTGAGCTGGTGGAACTGCGCAATGCTTCTGCTGCCGAAATGGTGCGTATTGTTGAAGCACTGAATAAAAGCACCAATCAGAAGAGCACGCCTGAGTTCCTTGAGCCTAAAATTGTTGCCGATGAACGTACCAACGCGATTTTGATTTCTGGCGATCCTAAAGTACGTGCGCGTCTGAAGCGATTGATTCGTCAACTTGACGTTGAAATGGCGACCAAAGGTAACAACCGCGTGGTTTATCTGAAGAACGCGAAAGCTGAAGATTTGGTGGATGTACTAAAAGGTGTTTCCGATAACCTACAAGCTGAAAAGCAAGTCGGCCAGAAAGCGTCAGGTGCCCAGCGTGGTGAAGTGGTGATTGCTGCGCACGCAGCGACCAACGCCTTAGTATTAACGGCTCCACCAGATATCATGAATGCGCTACAAGATGTTATTGCTCAGCTTGATATTCGTCGTGCTCAAGTCTTGATTGAGGCGCTGATCGTTGAAATGTCAGAAGGTGACGGCATTAACTTAGGTGTTCAGTGGGGCTCACTGGAAACCGGTGCGGTGATTCAGTACGGTAACTCTGGTGCACCGATTGGTCAGGTAATGGTTGGTCTAGAAGAAGCAAAAGATCAAACTCGAACTGAATACTACACAAATGCGAATGGCGAACGAACGCCATATGATGTTACTGAGTCTGGTGACTATTCTACTCTTGCATCAGCACTGAGCGGTGTTAACGGCGCTGCGATGAGCATCGTGATGGGGGACTGGACTGCCTTAGTCAGTGCGGTAGCGACTGACTCCAACTCAAACATTCTATCTTCTCCAAGTATCACCGTAATGGATAATGGTGAAGCATCATTTATTGTTGGTGAAGAAGTGCCTGTTATCACAGGCTCTACGGCTGGCTCAAACAACGACAATCCATTCCAAACGGTTGATCGTAAAGAAGTGGGTATCAAGCTTAAGGTTGTGCCACAAATTAACGAAGGTGACTCTGTTCAGTTAAATATTGAGCAAGAAGTGTCCAATGTGTTGGGTGCAAACGGTGCGGTTGACGTTCGATTTGCTAAGCGTCAGCTAAATACCTCAGTTATGATCCAAGATGGTCAGATGCTGGTTCTTGGTGGCTTGGTTGATGAACGTGCACTCGAAAGTGAGTCAAAAGTACCGCTACTGGGTGACATCCCAGTGCTTGGTCATTTGTTCAAATCAACCAGCACGCAAACAGAAAAGCGTAACTTGATGGTGTTCATCAAGCCGACGATTATTCGTGATGGTATGACTGCAGACGGCATTACACAGCGCAAATACAACTTTATTCGCGCAGAGCAGCTCTACAAAGCGGATCAAGGATTGAAGTTGATGGCTGACGAGAAGATCCCAGTCATGCCAGCCTTTGGCCAGGAGCGTCAGCACCCAACCGAGATCCAAGCGTTTATTGATCAAATGGAAAATAACTAATGGTTGATATGTTAGACACAGCGCCAAGTATGCGTCGTCTGCCATTCAGTTTTGCCAATCGCTTTAAACTGGTGCTGGAGACAGAGCATCCTGAGCGTCCGCCCATTCTTTACTATGTCGAGCCGCTCAACCCAGCGGCTCTGGTCGAAGTCCGTCGTGTGCTGAAGAAAAGCTTCGTGCCGCAACCTATCGATAAAGAAGCCTTCGATAAAAAGTTAACCGAAGCTTATCAGCGTGACTCGTCTGAAGCGCGTCAATTGATGGAAGACATCGGTGCCGATAGCGACGACTTTTTCTCATTGGCTGAAGAGCTGCCGCATGATGAAGACTTGCTAGAGTCAGAAGACGATGCACCAATCATTAAGTTGATCAATGCGATGTTGGGTGAAGCGATCAAAGAAGGGGCGTCGGATATTCACATCGAAACTTTCGAGAAAACCCTTTCGATTCGTTTCCGTGTCGATGGCGTATTGCGTGAAGTGCTTACCCCAAGTCGTAAGCTTGCACCACTGTTAGTGTCGCGAGTGAAGGTCATGGCGAAGCTGGATATTGCAGAAAAGCGTGTACCTCAAGATGGTCGTATCTCGCTGCGTATTGGTGGTCGTGCGGTTGATGTGCGTGTTTCTACAATGCCGTCGTCACATGGTGAGCGAGTAGTTATGCGTCTGTTGGATAAAAACGCGACGCGTCTCGATTTGCATAGCTTAGGTATGACGCCTTCCGTGCACGACAATTTCCGTCATCTTATTCAGCGTCCTCACGGTATTATCTTGGTCACTGGCCCGACGGGTTCTGGTAAGTCGACGACTTTGTACGCTGGCTTGCAAGAGATCAACAGTAACGAACGCAATATCTTAACGGTTGAAGACCCGATCGAATTTGACATTGATGGCATCGGTCAGACTCAGGTGAACCCGAAGGTCGACATGACTTTTGCGCGTGGCTTGCGTGCTATTCTGCGTCAGGACCCTGACGTGGTGATGGTCGGTGAGATCCGTGACTTAGAAACCGCACAAATTGCAGTGCAAGCGTCCTTAACGGGTCACTTAGTAATGTCGACCCTTCACACCAACACCGCTGTTGGTGCGATCACGCGTCTACGCGATATGGGCATTGAACCATTCCTTATTTCTTCATCGTTATTGGGTGTGTTAGCACAGCGCTTGGTTCGTACGCTTTGCCCGAGTTGCAAAGAACCGTATGAAGCCGATGCTGAACAGAAGAAACTGTTTGGTATGGAAGCGCATGAACCACTAGAGCTACACCGTGCTAAAGGCTGCGAAGCGTGTAACCAAAAAGGTTACCGAGGTCGAACAGGTATCCACGAGCTCATTATGGTCGATGAGCAAGTGCAAGAATTGATTCACCGAGAGTCTGGTGAGCAAGAAATTGAGAGAGCCGTTCGCGCCCATACGCCAAGTATTCGCAGTGATGGTCTAAGCAAAGTACGTCGTGGTATTACGTCACTTGAAGAAGTGATGCGAGTGACGAAGGAAACCTAATGGCGGCATTTGAGTACAAAGCGCTAGATGCAAAAGGCAAGCATAAAAAAGGCACGATAGAAGGGGACAACGCCCGACAAGTGCGCCAGCGACTCAAAGAGCAAGGGATGATCCCGATTGAAGTGGTTGAGACGAAAGCTAAATCGGCTAAGTCTTCAGGTTCAGTCAGCTTTAAGCGCGGCATCTCAACATCTGAGCTGGCACTAATCACACGTCAATTGTCCACGTTAGTCCAATCAGGTATGCCTTTGGAAGAATGTTTGCGTGCTGTCTCTGAGCAGGCTGAAAAGCCGAGAATTCGTTCTATGCTGGCTGCGGTTCGCTCGAAAGTAACCGAGGGTTATCCGCTCGCCGACAGCTTTGCTGATTACCCACACGTGTTTGATGAGCTCTATCGCTCCATGGTTGCGGCGGGTGAAAAGTCAGGCCATCTTGATACGGTATTAGAGCGTTTGGCGGACTACGTCGAAAACCGTCAGAAGATGCGTTCCAAACTGCTTCAAGCCATGATTTACCCGGTGGTTTTAGTGGTGTTTGCGGTTGTTATTGTTTCTTTCTTATTAGCCACAGTGGTACCCAAAATCATTGAGCCAATCATTCAGATGGGACAAGAGTTACCTCAGTCAACACAGTTCTTACTGGCAGCCAGTGAGTTTGTGCAAGATTGGGGGCTTATCATCTTCGTCGTGCTGGTGGTGTTTTTCTATGGGCTCAAACTGGCGTTGCAAAAACCAGACTTTCGCTTAGCTTGGGATAGAAAAATCTTGAGTCTACCGCTATTGGGCAAAATCTCTCGAGGTTTGAATACCGCACGATTCGCACGAACACTTTCGATTTGTACTTCCAGTGCGATTCCAATTCTAGAAGGCATGCGTGTCGCGGTGGATGTTATGTCTAATCGCTATGTGAAGCAGCAAGTGTTACTTGCTGCAGATAACGTTCGAGAAGGTGCCAGCCTGCGTAAGGCGTTAGATCAAACTCGTCTGTTTCCACCAATGATGCTACACATGATCGCCAGTGGTGAGCAAAGTGGTGAATTGGAGAGCATGTTGACGCGTGCTGCCGATAACCAAGATCAAAACTTTGAATCTACAGTCAATATTGCGCTAGGTGTATTCACTCCGGCATTAATTGCCTTAATGGCTGGATTAGTGTTGTTTATTGTGATGGCGACCTTGATGCCAATGCTAGAAATGAATAACTTGATGAGCGGATAAATTCGAATTAAGACGTGTCTACTTACGGCATGGCTTGAATCTAACTTTCGGAGAAAAAAATGAAATTTAAGCGTAGTAAACAACACGGTTTCACACTTTTAGAAGTGATGGTTGTTGTCGTTATCCTTGGTATTTTGGCAAGTTTCGTTGTTCCAAACCTATTGGGTAACAAAGAGAAGGCTGACCAACAAAAAGCGATTACGGACATCGTAGCGCTGGAAAATGCCCTAGATATGTACAAGTTGGATAACAGCGTTTACCCAACGACAGACCAAGGCCTGGAAGCATTAGTTAGCAAGCCTTCTAACCCAGAGCCTCGCAACTACCGTGATGGCGGTTACATCAAACGTCTTCCTAATGACCCTTGGGGTAACCAGTACCAGTACCTAAGCCCAGGCGATAACGGTACGATTGACATCTTCACTCTAGGCGCAGATGGCCAAGAGGGTGGAGAAGGTCCAGCTGCAGATATTGGCAACTGGAACATGCAAGATTTCCAATAAATAGAGCCTAAGCCAGCACTAATGAAGCAAATGCGAAAACACAACGGTTTTACATTGATAGAAATTCTATTGGTGCTGGTTTTGCTATCCCTCACGGCAGTGGCCGTGATCACGACATTACCGACCAGCCAAAAAGATCTTTCCAAACAGTATGCTCAAAGCTTTTTTCAGCGTTTACAGCTGCTTAACGAAGAGGCCGTACTAAGCGGTAAAGACTTTGGCGTTCGAGTAGATGACGCTAAATCAACGTACGCTCTACTGAGTTTGACCGCGGAAGGTTGGCAGCCTCTGGAGTTAAAGCAGATTCCGAGCAAAACCAAGTTGGAAGATGACATTACGCTACTGCTCGAGCTAGGTGGCGGTGCTTGGGATAATGATGATCGCCTATTCAAACCGGGCTCTCTTTTTGATGAAGACATGTTTGCTGAAGAAGACGACGACGAAAAGAAAGTTAAGCCACCGCAAGTGTTTATCTTCTCCAGTGCAGAAGTTACGCCATTTACTCTGTCTTTTTTTCCGCAAAATGGTGACGCCTTTAATGACGGGTGGCGAGTCATCGGCAAAGAAAGTGGACAAATCTTGTTACTAGCGCCGGGCGAAGAAGTGAAAGAGGATGAGAATGCGCAATTCTAAGCAAGCTCGCCCACACTGGAGTCATCGCCGGACGAGAGGCATGACACTACTGGAAGTATTGGTCGCACTGGCTATTTTCGCCACCGCTGCCATCAGCGTCATTCGCTCGGTGAGCCAGCATATTAATACGATCAGTTATTTAGAAGAAAAAATGTTTGCAGCCATGGTTGTGGATAATCAGATGGCCAACGTGATGTTGAGTACCAGTGAACTTAAAGTAAAGAACGGCACAGAAGAGCTGGCTGGGCGCACTTGGTACTGGAAAATCACGCCTGTTGCCACCACGCAGCCATTGCTGAAAGCATTTGATGTGAGTGTCGCGCTCGAGAAAAACGCGAGCCCAGTCGTGACGGTACGAAGTTATGTGGCGCAATAAGAATCCACGCGCAAGTAAGCGCCAACTAGCAAAAGGTTTTACACTTATTGAAGTGTTGGTCTCGATTGCCATCTTTGCCAGTTTAAGTGTCGCCGCGTATCAAGTGGTATCGCAAGTGCAGCGCAGCAATGCGCTATCACAAGAGCGAACTCAGCGCTTAAATGAAATTCAGCGCGCCATGGTGATGATGGATAATGACTTTCGTCAAATGGCGATGCGCCAAACGCGGACAAATGGTGAAGAGCCCGCGAGCCAACTGATTTTTTGGTCAGATTACTTGCTCGACTCCGACACTAAAGGGCTAATGTTTGCTCGCTTAGGATGGCACAACCCTCAACAGCAGTTTCCCCGAGGGGAGGTCACTAAGGTTGGCTATCGTTTAAAAGAAGAAACATTACAACGAGTATGGTGGCGCTACCCTGACACGCCAGTGGGTCAACAAGGCATCGTTACCCCATTGCTGACGCAGGTCGAATCGTTTGATATGCGTTTTTACGATGGTAAACAATGGAAAAAAGAGTGGGATGATGAAAAATCGCTACCGAAAGCGGTTTCTGTGATCCTTACTCTCAAAGATTATGGAGAGATTGCCCGCACCTATCTGACTCCTGATGGCACATTGAGTCAGAAAGAAGGAAGTTCAGGAGGCAGCAATAATGGTTAATCGTCAGCGCGGTGTCGCTTTGATTATTGTGCTGATGTTACTGGCGATTATGGCGACAGTTGCCGCCAGTATGTCGGAGCGTTTGTTTTTGCAGTTTCAGCGGGGCGCCAATCAAGTTAACTACCAGCAAGCGTATTGGTATAGCCTTGGGGTAGAGGCGTTGGCAAAAGTCGGTATCGAGCAAAGCTACAAAGACACCGATACGATCAATATGAGTCAGCCGTGGGCAATAAAAGAACAAGTCTATCCGCTAGATTATGGTCAAGCGGCGGGACGAATTAGAGACAAACAAGCGTGCTTTAACCTCAATGTATTGAGCCGTGTGCAACCGACAGGACAGCAAATCGCAAGACCGTATTTAGTCAATGTGCTGCAGCGTTTATTGGAAGAATCGGATGTTGAATCGTATCAGGCAGAAATCATTGCAGACTCTACCTGGGAATACATTGATGCTGATGACACCGTTCGCTCCACAACCGGGGTCGAAGACAGCACATATGAAGCGATGAAACCCGCGTATTTAGCGTCAAATGGCTGGATGGCAGATGCCACCGAGTTACGAGCGGTTTATCAGGTGAGTGGTGAGATTTTCCAAAAATTGGAACCGCTAATCTGCGCATTGCCTAGTGATGATTGGCGTTTAAACGTAAATACGATTGAAGTCGAGCAAGCTCCGATTTTGGTGGCAATGTTCTCACCAAACTTAAGCAGTAGTGATGCGATTCAGCTAATTGAAAAACGCCCATTTGATGGGTGGGATAGCATTGATGAATTTTTAGCAGAGTCAGAAATGGCTGGCTTAAGTGAAGATGTAAAGAAAAACGCCAAAGGCTATTTGGGTGTGGATAGCGCCTTTTTTGAATTGGATGCACAAGTGTTGGTGGATGAATCACGTGTACGTATCCGAAGCCTTTTGCAAAGTACAAATAGAGAGACGGTGACCGTAGTTCGCCGTCGTTTTGGAGGGATCAGTGAGCGAGTTTCTGACCGTTCGGCTGAGTAGCGAACAACAAAGTACCATTCCTTGGGTGGTGTGGTCGACAGATCAACAGGAAGTGATTGCCAGCGGTGAAATCGCCGGATGGGAACACTTAGATGAGTTGATCTCTTATGCAGGTCAGCGCCAAGTTGTGGCGCTATTGGCGAGTAATGATGTGGTCTTGACGCAAGTGGATATACCGCCAGGCGCAACACGTCAGTTCGACGCGATGTTACCGTACCTCGTGGAAGATGAAGTCGCGCAGGACGTTGATGGCCTTCACTTTACCGTGTTAGGTAAACAAGCGGATAAAGCGCAAGTGTGCGCTGTTGAACGCGCTTGGATTCAGACCGTATTGCAGCGTTTTTCAAGCCAAGGCATCACCATCAAACGCATCTTGCCAGATGTGCTTGCGTTACCTGTTCAGGGAGAGCATAGCAGTGCCGCGATGCTTGGTGATCAATGGTTGATTCGTCACTCAGCGACAGAGGGTGCGGTTGTCGATGCTTCTTGGTTAGACCTTTACCTCTCTTCTTATCTACAAAATCATGAAGGTTGGAAGCTCGATTGCTATAGCTCAGTCCCTGAATCTGCGTTACCTGAAGTATGGGAGCCGCAGCCAGAAGAAATGACCATGGGGTTACTGGCGAAGGGGGTTACAGAAAGCAAAGTCAATTTGCTGACCGGGATCTTCAAGCCTAAATCTTCTTGGGGTAAATACTGGAAGCTCTGGCAAAAAGCCACCATTGCTGCGGGCGTGCTTATCGTTGTTATGGTTGCGCAGCAGTTGCTCGTCGTCCACAAGTACGAAGCACAAGCACAAGCGTATCGTGAGGAGAGTGAGCGTATTTTCCGCCAGGTGTTCCCGAATAAACGACGAATTCCTACCGTTAGTTATCTCAAACGACAAATGGATGATGAAGAGCGCCGCTTATCTGGTGGTGGCGGTCAGCAGGCGATGTTGTCTTGGTTGGCGGCACTGCCCGCGACACTTGGTCAGGTCAGCGATTTGGAAATCACCAGCTTTAAATATGATGGTCAACGTGGCGAAGTGCGAATTCAAGCTCGCAGTTCAGACTTCCAACCTTTTGAGCAGGCTCGTGTGAAATTGGCAGAGAAGTTTAATGTTGAGCAAGGACAGCTGAACCGTAGCGATAACGTTGTGGTTGGCAGCTTTGTTTTGAAGCGTTTGTGAGGTGATGATGAAAAACTTAATTTCTCAAGCTCAGGTTTGGTGGAGCAGCATCTCTCAGCGTGAGCAGCGTTTGGTCATGGGGTGTGGCGCTATTGCCGTTATCGGCATTATTTATTGGGGGTTGCTACAGCCAATGAGCCAACGTGCGGAGCTAGCTCAATCACGTATTCAAAGTGAAAAACAGTTGCTGGCTTGGGTACAAGATAAAGCGGATGGCATTACTTCACTGCGCAAAAGCAGCGGTGTGAGCTACTCTAGCCAACCGTTGAATCAACTGGTTTCTTCTTCAGCCCGTCGTTATAAAGTTGAGTTGATTCGAGTACAACCTCGCAATGAGAGTGTTCAGGTGTGGATCAAACCACTCGCGTTTAATCAGCTGGTGGATTGGTTACGTTACTTGAAAGAGCAACAGGGTATTGAAGTCGAATTTTTAGATATCGACCGAACGGATCAAGCGGGCATGATTGATGTGAACCGCCTTCAGTTTAAGCGAGGTTAAGGTGAAGCGAGCAGTACTTTACGTTGTTATCTTTATCGTCTTTTTTTCAGTCAGTCTTTTAATGGGATTACCCGTTTCTTGGGTGTTACAGCAAGCACCAACCGTGAGAGGACTAGACATTCAGGGAGCCAATGGCTCTGTATGGCAAGGTCAAGCTTCTAGTGTTCGTTGGCAGCGCCAGAACCTTGGAGAAGTTAATTGGGATTTCCAATGGTCGAGTCTACTAACTGGTAAAGCTGAGTTTGCCGTACGCTTTGGTCGTGGTAGTGAAATGGACGTTCGTGGTCGCGGTTTTGTTGGCTATAGCTTGAGTGGTGGTCCTTATGCCAAAAACTTAGTTGCCTCGATCCCGGCAGTAAAAGTTGTTGAGCAAGCACGTCTCCCTGTGCCCGTCGGCGTTGATGGGCAACTTGAGTTAAATATTCGTCATGCGACTTATGCCGCGCCTTGGTGTAAGAATGGTGAAGGCACTTTGGTATGGAATGCCAGTGGTATTCAAAGCCCTGTTGGTAGCCTTGAACTCGGTCCTGTGATTGCCGATCTAAACTGTCAGGACAGTGTGTTGACAGCGACTGGTGAGCAAAGCAGCAAACAAGTCTCAGCGGCGTTTTCGGCAGAGCTGATGCCTAATCAGCGATACTCAACCAAAGCTTGGTTTAAGCCAGGAGCTGAGTTCCCATCCAGCATGAGTGAGCAACTGAAATGGTTGGGCAAGCCGAACCCTCAAGGTCAATACGAGTTTAATTACCAAGGTCGCTTCTAACCTATCATGACAAAAACCAAAATTCTCAAAGAGCTGCGATTGTGCAGCTCTTTTTGCTTTTGGATCATAGTAGGCGAAACCCTCTATTCGCTGTACAAAGATCGTGGTGATAATGAGATTTAATTATAAGGTTATGATTCTAAGGGGGTTGTTTTCTTTTGTTCAGCACTTTAAGCGATTGGAACATAGTAGGCCAAATGCTCCTAACGCTGTACAAACAGGTAAAAAGAAAAGGCCACGAACATATTCGTGGCCTTTCAATTGCTAGTATTTAGGCGCTAACTTTACGGATAGAGCGCTTAATCTTTGCGTTGTAAAATCTCATTCCAAGGTAAATCCGCGTCACCAAGCACAATAAAGTTTGGGTTCTCTAGCGTTTCCCGCTCGTTATATGACAGCGGCTCCAATTGCGTGCTGAGAATGCGACCGCCCGCTTCTTCAACAATGCACTGTGTCGCGGCGGTGTCCCACTCACCTGTTGGGCCTAGTCTGAGATAGCAATCCACAGCGCCTTCTGCAACAAGACACGCTTTTAATGCCGCAGAGCCGAGCGGAATTAAATCGTAATTCCAAGCACTGCTCATGCGGCTAGTGATGCGATTGATGTCTTGACGGCGGCTAATAGCAATCGCGATGCTTTGCCCTGGCTGCTCGTGTTTGTGCGTATGGATTTTTACGCTGTCCGACATGTCGGGAATTTTCCAAGCACCTTTGCCACTATAAGCGTAATAAGTCACGCCAGAGACAGGGCCATAAACGACCCCCATGGTTGGTTTGTTGTTGTCGACCAGTGCAATAATAGTCGCAAAGTCGCCGCTGCGAGCGATGAATTCTTGAGTACCATCGAGAGGGTCGACTAACCAATACCGTTCCCACTGAGCTCGTTGCTGGAGGCTGATGTCTGCGTCTTCTTCTGACAATACGGGAATGTCGGGTGTGAGTTCACTCAAGCGTTCTGTGATGAGCTTGTGAGCTGCGATATCTGCGCTCGTTACCGGAGTCTCGTCACTTTTTGTGTAGGCCTCGTACTGTTTTTTTTCATATATTTCGAGGATCATTTGCCCAGCACTACGGGCAATTTCGATGACTTGAGGAAGCAGGTGAGATAGATCTTTTGTCATTGGCATAAGTGATAGTCCTTACTCACAGTATTATTCGGTTCTCATGACCGTTATTGGTTATGTTTGTGAGTGGTGTTTGGTAAGTGTTTCAGTGCCAACATTAGCGCGGTGATGCTTCGTGCTTCACAGAAATCCATGTGAGTTAATAACTCTTCGGCTTGCGCAAGTGGCCAACGCACAATTTCCAGTGGCTCAGGCTCATCGCCTTCTTGCTTCTCTGGATAAAGCGCCTGTCCTAAAAATAGAGTCATTTTGCTCGAAAAGTAAGACGGCGCGAGGATAACTTGTTTCAACGGAGTCAGCTGATTGCAGCCAAAGCCGATTTCTTCTTTTAACTCTCGATCCGCAGCTTGGTGTGGGGTTTCACCTGGGTCAATCAACCCCTTCGGGAAGCCCAACTCGTAGCGTTCAGTCCCAGCGGCGTATTCACGTACCAGTAATAAATCGCCTTGCTCAGTCACAGGAACCACCATCACCGCATCGCGCCCACTTGGCTTCATGCGTTCATAAGTACGGTGTTCACCATTGGAAAAACGAAGGTCGAGCGCTTCCACGGCAAACAGTTTGGATTTTGCGACCGTTTGGCATGAGAGTATCTCTGGTGGGGTCCGTTTCGACATGGCGCTGGCTCCTTGGTGTCGTTGGCGTTTACGAGATGCGTAAGATTCTTAATATATGAGAACTCCGCCTGAGTTTCTAGCGGATTTTACGGGCAGAACTAAGCATCTCAAGGTTACCTCAGTATCGATACAAAAATGGGAGACCGAAGCCTCCCATTTTCTGACCGTATTTACTCTTAGTAGTAAGAGTGATCACCACGGTCATGTTCTGTTGCATCACGAACAGCGGTGAGTTCACCAACGAATTGGTTTAGCAGCTCTTTCTCGATGCCTTCTTTTAGTGTTACGTCAACCATAGAACAGCCATTACAGCCGCCACCAAATGCAACAATAGCAATGCCATCTTCAGTGATCTCAACCAAGTTTACGTGACCACCGTGGCCAGCAAGCTGTGGGTTGACTTGAGTTTGGATAACGTATTCAACGCGCTCAATCAGTGGCGCGTCGTCCGCAACTTTACGCATTTTAGCGTTCGGAGCTTTTAGCGTTAGCTGAGAGCCCATTTTATCGGTAACAAAATCGATTTCAGCGTCTTCAAGGAATGGCAGACTTAGCTCATCCACGTAAGCTGAAAAACCGCTGTAAGGGATTTCAGTGTCGGTCGCTTCTACTGCTTCTGGTGGGCAGTAAGACACGCCACACTCAGCGTTTTGTGTACCTGGGTTCACAACGAAAATACGAATGTTAGTCCCTTCAGGCTGTTGACCTAAAAGGTTAGCGAAATGCGTTTGCGCAGTTTCTGTAATAGTAATATTTGACACGACGAATACCCGAGTAAATTTGTAGGTTACTGCTGCTATTCTACTCTTGTTGACGTATGGGTCTAGTCTTTTTGATGCTAAGGCATGGCGAAGCGATCTAGAGAGAACGAGGAGCAGGTGTTCTGCAGATGCAGTAAATATCGATGCTTTCTACGCCAACTTCAAGTAGTAAATGACATAATTGTCGGACGGTACTGCCTGTGGTGACTACATCATCGACGATGGCAACGTGGGAAGATGGCGGTCGCTTATTGAGAACAAACGCTCCTTTTAAGTTTTGTTCACGGCTTGCTTTGGTATTACCACGCTGTGATTGGGCGAGTCTGACCCGGCGAAAGACCTTCGCATCAAAATTGGTCTGCAATTGCTGGGCTAAATGTCGGGCTAAAACATCACTTTGATTAAACCCCCGGCGCAGGTAGCGCTGCCAGTGCAGTGGCACACTGGTAATGATTGGGGCTGGTGTTGTAATGCGCTGCGCCAGTTGCTGGGTTAGTGCTTTTACATGCCAAGACTCTCCATGATCTTTAAAGCGTTGTACTTCCCGTGAAAGGGGAAAGTCGTAATCGCCTAACGTATATAGCCTTTGCCATGGCGGTGGTTCTGAAAGGCATTCACCACAAATACTATCCGTACTCATCTCTTCTTTCTGTAACGTTAAACCGCAACGTTGGCATCGCTTGATTGGAGTTAGGTGTTGTAAGCAGTGCTCACACCAACGCAGAGCATGCGTGTGGTTTGGTGTTTGAATCGGGAATCGACACAGACCGCATTGACTGCTCAACACACGATGCATGATGTTTTGCCAGTGATGAGATAACATAGCGCTTATTCATGGTGATATTTTACTCAGCCTAACGCTTGGCTGATGGCGTAGGGAATAAAATAAGTGGGAGAGATTGAGAGCATGAGCACGAAATTACATTGGCAGTCGTTTGGTGAAGGACCTGATCTGGTGTTGTTACATGGTTGGGGTATGAATGGCGCGGTTTGGCAGCAAACCGTCGAATCACTTCAAACCGATTTCCGTGTTCATGTTGTTGACCTTCCGGGCTATGGACACAGTGCTGAGCATCATGGTGAAGATTTAGACCATATTGCTAACTTGGTCGCGCAAAGTGCGCCAAAGAAAGCGATTTGGCTTGGCTGGTCCCTCGGAGGCTTAGTGGCGACGCATGTCGCATTAAACATGCCCGAGCGTGTGACTAAGTTGATCACCGTAGCCAGTTCACCAAAATTTGCCGCAGAAAAACCGTGGCGCGGCATTCAACCGCATGTACTGAGCGCGTTCACCTCTCAGTTGCTAGAAGATTTTTCACTGACCATTGAGCGCTTTATGGCGTTACAAGCGATGGGCAGTCCATCTGCACGCAAAGATGTGAAACAACTCAAGCAAGCGGTACTGTCGCGCCCTCAGCCAAACCCTGAGTCGCTGTTGGTTGGGCTAAACATCCTTGCTGATGTGGATCTGCGCGATGCATTGACGTCTCTTTCTGTACCAATGCTGCGTCTTTATGGCCGTTTGGATGGATTGGTGCCGATTAAAGTGGCGAATGATTTAAGTAAACAGTTACCTCATACCCAGCAGTTTGTTTTCAATCAGTCCTCTCATGCGCCCTTTATGACCGAACATGACGAGTTCTGTGCCCAGATTCGAGAGTTTGCTCACGATTAATCAAATATGAGCGGAAAAAGCTCAAGCTGTTTAAAAAGTGGTCGATATAAATGTTGGTGAGGTTTTATTAGCCAATAAAGCTAAGCCATATTGACGAGTTGGGCGACTCTGAGGAGGGTTCGCAATGATTGTGTCACCGACCAACGTAAGTGTGCCACTGATCGCCCCATCCGTGAATGTGCAGACGGAACAAGCAGCTCGCGACAATAAAGTCCGAGAGCCTGTGACGCCAACGGTTGCATTGGCCAAAACCAATGCAGAGCGAAAAGTAAAAGGCGATGACAAGCGCCGACGTCAGTCTTCTTGGGATCCTTCAGAGCATCCTGATTATGACATGGAAACAGAAGTCGACACGCGTTATCAAGAAGAGCCGGAAGATACACTAGAACGGCTTTTTAGTTTGCTTGCGCTCAAGTCGTACAGTGAAGACCAAGGTAAGGGCTACGCAATTCGTTTTCGCTTACCAAAGCGCATTTTGGATGCTGCGATCAATGAAGGATTAATGGAAAAGCGCAGGAAGGTGATCAAGTTTCATTATGGTCATGCAGTCGCTCCCCATACCCCGTCAGAAGTGATAGCAGTATTATGACGACTCAATATCCTACTCAAACAAAAACGCTCCAAGCAGATTGAACTGATTGGAGCGTTTTCTTTTTAGCAGTGAAACCTAGGTAAGGTTACTTTTTCGCTTTAGCAAACGCCGCCGCAAAAGCACCGCCCATTGCACTGTTCGATGAAGACTCATCGCGGCGAGGCTGACGACGTTGCGCTTGGTCATTACGACGTGGCGCTGCTGATGAGCGTTGGCTACGGTTATCTTGACCCGGCTCGTCGTTCAAACGCATCGATAGACCAATACGCTTACGCTGTACGTCCACTTCCATCACTTTTACCTTGACGATGTCACCTGCTTTCACGACTTCACGTGGATCAGAAACATAGCGGTCAGTCAGCGCAGAAAGGTGGACCAGACCATCTTGGTGAACACCGATATCGACGAAGGCACCAAAGTTGGCTACGTTAGACACCACGCCTTCTAGGATCATGCCCGGTTCTAGATCAGAAACTGAGTTTACGCCTTCTGCAAACGTAGCGGTCTTGAATTCAGGACGTGGGTCACGGCCCGGTTTATCCAGCTCTTTGATGATATCGGTAACCGTTGGGACACCAAAGTGTTCATCGGTATAGTCCACAGCGTGTAAGCCTTTGAGGAATGCTGAGTCACCAATCAGTGCCTTGATGTCTTTGCTGTTTTTCTCTGCAATTGCTTTGACTACTGGGTACGCTTCCGGGTGGACTGCTGAAGCATCAAGTGGGTTCTTGCCGTCCATAATACGTAGGAAGCCCGCACACTGTTCGAACGCTTTAGGACCCAAGCGAGGTACTTTCTTTAACGTCGTACGTGCTTCGAAGCGGCCATTTTCGTCGCGGAAGTCGACAATGTTCTGCGCGATGGTGCTTGATAAGCCTGCTACGCGCGTTAATAGTGCGGCAGAAGCCGTGTTCACATCAACGCCAACCGCGTTTACACAGTCTTCCACAATCGCATCTAGGCGTTTTGCCAGCATAGATTGGCTTACATCGTGCTGGTATTGACCCACACCGATCGATTTCGGATCGATTTTCACGAGCTCAGCCAATGGATCTTGCAAACGACGCGCAATCGACACTGCACCACGCAGTGATACATCCATATTCGGGAACTCTTTCGCTGCGAGTTCAGAGGCCGAGTACACCGATGCGCCTGCTTCGCTGACGATGATTTTCTGAACTTTTAGGTTGCCGCGTTTGATTACGTCTGCGACAAAGCTATCGGTTTCACGAGAAGCCGTGCCGTTACCAATCGCAATTAAATCCACGTTGTACTTACGCACTAACTGGTCAACGATTTGCGCTGATTTGTCGTATTGTTTTTGCGGAGGGTGAGGGTAGATGGTTTCCGTAGCCAGAACTTTACCCGTTGAATCGACAACCGCGATTTTTGAACCGGTACGCAGACCAGGATCGAGACCAAGTGTTGCACGAGGACCTGCTGGCGCCGCCATCAACAAATCTTTTAGGTTAGTCGCAAATACTTCAATCGCTTCAATTTCAGCACGCTCTTTCATTGCGCCCATTAGCTCGGTTTCCATGTGCATCGATACTTTGATGCGCCATGCCCAGCTGATCACTTGTTTGCGCCATGCATCTGCTGGTGCGCTACTTAACGTCACACCATAATGGTCGGCAATGATGGTTTCACAGTACGATTGGCGAGCACCTTCTTCCTGCTCTGGGTCAGCGTTCATCGCCAGCGTCAAAAAGCCTTCATTGCGGCCGCGCAACATCGCCAGTGCACGGTGAGAAGGGACTTTGCTCAGCGGTTCGTTGTGATTGAAGTAATCTTTGAACTTCTCACCTTCTTGCTCTTTTCCTTCAACGACTCGTGAGACAAGTTCCGCATTACGATTTAAGTGGTTACGGACTTTTTCCAGTAAGTTTGCGTCTTCAGCAATGCGTTCCATGATGATCGCACGGGCACCGTCTAGGGCGGCTTTGGTATCTGTGATGCCTTTGTCAGCATCAAGATATTTACTTGCTTCGCTTTCTGGATCGGTTTGCGGATGATTCCACAGCATGTCAGCTAGCGGTTCTAGGCCGGCTTCAATGGCGATTTGGCCTTTAGTGCGGCGTTTAGGTTTGTAAGGTAAGTAAAGGTCTTCAAGACGAGTCTTGCTATCGGCTTGAATAATTTCTTGCTCAAGCTCAGGCGTCAGTTTGCCTTGCTCTTGGATCGATTTGAGAATGGTTTGACGGCGGTCATCCATTTCACGAAGGTAAGACAGACGGCTGTCCAGAGTACGCAGTTGGGTATCATCAAGGCCACCCGTCACCTCTTTGCGGTAACGTGCAATAAAAGGGACGGTGTTACCGTCATCAATTAGGGTGACAGCGGCGTTGACTTGCTCAGGGCGAACATTCAGTTCTTGAGCAATCATACGACAGATAGCTTGGCTCATCCGTGTTTTCTCTTTCAATTCGGTTTGGGTTGTATAGAACATTGGGGTCGTTCGAAGAATTTGCAATGTTTTAAATTAACGAGACAAAAATTTACCGGGCGCTGGTGGACATCAGTCAGATTTGTGTCAAAACTGTAATTAAATTGAGAACTTATATCCGCAACTATCGACTAACCTATATCCACGGTTATTGATATAACTAAATGTACCTCGGCTTATACGGATAATCATGATGAAAAAAATGTCTTTGGCGTTAGCGCTTACGAGTGCCTTACTTGTCGCCCCGCTTAGTTGGGCACAATCCATATCAGCAACCACACAAGACCCTGTATATCAGCTTGATGACAAGTTGGTGCTTGGACGAGTGGAGAGCGTTTACTACAGTGATATTCCAGAGCTAAAAGCGGTACCATTTATTGGCAAGATTGATACTGGTGCTGACACCACGTCTATGCATGCAGAGAACATCCATGTCAGTAGCTCTCATCCTGACTACCAGAACTTGAAAGACAACGAGTTGTTGTGGGCGATTGTCGATGATTTAGGTGGGACGAAGGCGAAGTGGGATGCCGATACTTTTAAACCATATCAAGTGAAGGTGAGCTTTACGGTTCCTCATCCTTACACAGGAAAAGAAATACAGATTACCGATGATCTGGAGCGAGTGAGCGCCATTCGTAGTCGAACAAGCAAAAAGCCTATTTTACGCCCGACGATAAAAATGCCGATGACGATTGCAGGCCATACCGTTGATACAGAAGTGAATCTGACCAAGCGCACGCAATTCTCTTCTCCTATCTTGATTGGTAAAACCTATCTCGATAACAATGCGTGGGTATTCGCTGGCTACGACTATCTTCAAGAGCAACCAAGCGCAAAAATGATCGGCAAAAAAGAGACGGTGGAAGTCGAGGGCGTGCCATACAAGATCAGCATATCAACCACCAGCCGCTACACCAACGTTCACGCACTGGATATCAAGGTTGATAAAAAGAACAATGCAGTTTCTTTCACGCTAGAAGGTGAAAACGGCAAGCGCCACCCAATGACGTTACCTTTGGTACGCATGCTGAAAACCACTAAGAGCGAGCGTCCGTTGGTCTACTTACCAGTGAAAATCGACGAAAACGAAACTCAACGTTGGTTAGTCTATTTGCGTGACCGCAGTAAGTTCAGTTCACAAATTCGTTTGGGTCAGGATGTCGCGAGCCAACACTTTGTGATTGATACCGACAGAGAAAACCTATTGGGCGGTGTTGAAAAAACGTTCAAGAGCGCACTCAAGTCAAAGCCCCTTGTGATTTCACCGGAAGAACAAGTCACCATTGATGGTTATACCGTTCCTGCTTACCCCACGTTTACGGTGAAAACGCCATTACTGCGTGTAAATGGCTTTGAAGTAACAGAAAAAGGTAAGGATGAATCCGTCACGTTTTATTTAATGAACGATGAGGGTAAAGAAGAAAAAATTACCAAGCCCGTGGTGAAAAAGCTCAAAGTGGGTAGCACTGTGCGTCCCGTTGTTGATGGCGATTTCCTTTTCGGTAGCAAAGAGACATCAATGGAATTTGCACTCGATGTGCTAGATGAAGACGAGACGCAACCATTTTTCGTTTTTGGTCATGACATCGCCAAAGGCGGTGTGCTGCTGAATACTCGCGCCGACCATTTACTAGATGCAAGACCGCTTTTCAAAGCTGGTCATATCGAAGTGGCTGAAGTGGAAGGGATGTCTTTCCCTGTTAAATTGGACACTGGTGCTGACGTGAGCTCGATTAATGCCAAGGACATCAAGCGCTTTCAAAAAGACGGTAAAGATATGGTGAGCTTTACTTATGAAAACGATCTAGGCATGACCAAGGCGTTTACCCGTGAGGTGGTGGATGTCATGCGTATAACGGCCAAAAAAGGAGAAAAGGCCAATGAACGGCCTGTAGTAGAAATGCACGTTAAGCTTGGCGAGTTAGAGAAGAAGATCCGAGTCAATTTGCAAGACCGAGGTCGCTTCCATTACAGCATGATTTTAGGTAAAAACTTCCTAAAACATGGCGCGGTTGTTTCGAGTGATACGAATTACATCGTGACGCAAAAACCAGATTACGAAAAGTAGCACTCTGGCCGCCTTATTATCTTGATACCCAAAGCCCGAACGAAGCCAGTGCTTTGGGTATATCATCTCCTTAATGCTGCTCAAGAGCGGCATTTTTTAGTTGAGATAGGAGTTAACTTGAAAACTAAGCTGATTACCCGTGAAGGTTATAACAAACTCAAACAAGAGCATGATTACCTTTGGAATGAAAAGCGTCCTGAAATCACCAAAATCGTCACTTGGGCGGCGAGCCTGGGCGATCGCTCAGAAAATGCGGATTACACCTTCAACAAACGTCTGCTTCGTCAGATCGATCGTCGTGTTCGATTTCTTCGCAAGTTTCTGCCTGAAGTCACGATCGTTGACTATTCTCCGCAGCAAGAAGGCAAAGTCTTTTTTGGTGCTTGGGTTGAAATAGAAAATGAGGCTGGAGAGGTGAAGAAGTTCCGCATAGTTGGGCCTGAAGAGATTTATGGAGATGCGAAAGACTACATCTCTATCGATTCACCTATGGCGCGAGCGATGTTGAAAAAGCAAGTGGATGAAGAATTCACGGTACGCACCCCAGAAGGTGAAAAAGAGTGGTTCATTAACTCGATTGAATACAACAAACCAGCCTTGGAAGACTGAGGCTTTATCACTGATTCAAGTCTCTTGAAGTTCACTAGAAGTGACTTGAGTCTCAACGTCAGCTTATTGGATACAAAGGCATGGTGCCTTTATCGGAGAAGTAAAATGAACAAAGCAGTCATGTGTGGTGCTGCACTAACAATAGGATTCTCACTCTCAGTTTTTGCTCAAGATGAAGTGAAAGGCTGTGACGCCAAAGAGTTAGCGGTAGAACAGCAGCTTGAGTATGCGAAAGCACAAGGTAATGAACATCGAATTAAAGGCTTAGAACAGGCACTTACCGCTATCCAGAATGAATGTTCGGAAGGTGAACTGCGTCAAGAACTGCAAGCGGAAGTGGACGAAAAGGCGCGAGACGTTGAGGTGCGTGAGCAAGAACTAGCGGAAGCGCAGCGTTCAGGGAAAGCAGACAAAATCGAGAAAAAACGTCACAAATTGGCAGAAGCACAACAAGAGTTGCTTGAGGCCAAACGTGAACTGGAATGGAATTATGGCCAATAGTAGGTGCTGAAAATACCTGCTAGAGAGAAAATAAAGCGCTTAAGATAAAAAGAGTAACAATTTGCTTGAGCACGTTAGGAAAAACAGTGATACATTTTCGACAATAGATGCTTCTGAAAGGATGTTTCAATGCAAGAAAATCATAAAATTTTAGTGGTTGATGACGATGCTCGTTTACGTGCTCTATTGGAGCGTTACCTTTCTGAGCAAGGTTTTCAGGTCCGAAGTGTCGCTAATGGCGAACAGATGGATCGCCTACTAACGCGCGAAAACTTTCATTTAATGGTGCTGGACCTAATGTTGCCAGGTGAAGACGGTTTGTCGATTTGTCGTCGTCTACGCCACGCGAACAACATGCTGCCAATCTTAATGCTCACCGCGAAAGGTGATGAAGTGGACCGTATTGTGGGTCTGGAAGTGGGGGCGGATGATTATTTGCCAAAACCATTTAACCCACGTGAATTACTCGCTCGCATTAAAGCCGTACTACGCCGTCAAACCGTAGAGTTGCCGGGCGCGCCAAGCACCGAAGAAAAAGTAGTGGAGTTTGGCGAGTTCCGACTCAATCTAGGCACTCGCGAGATGTTCCGCGGTGACGAGGCAATGCCACTGACCTCAGGAGAGTTTGCTGTCCTGAAAGCGCTCGTGACGAATGCGCGAGAGCCGATGTCACGAGACAAATTGATGAACATGGCACGTGGCCGAGAATATTCTGCGATGGAACGTTCTATTGATGTGCAAATCTCACGTTTGCGTCGCATGTTAGAAGACGATCCAAGCAAGCCACGCTACATTCAAACCGTGTGGGGCTTAGGTTACGTTTTCGTCCCAGACGGCAAAGAGGTGTAATCTCCTCACTCCATAGCCAGCACTTGGCTATAGCAACTTCAGCCTTCAAGTCCTTCCCTTCGAAGGCTGAAATTTCGCGATTAGGACCACCAGGAACGTTCCATGCGCATCCGAAGTTCACTGACACAATCTATTCTGCTGTTCATCTCTTTGCTTCTCGCTAGCCAAGTTTTCTCTTACTACGCCGTTTTTAACTACGCGTTGATGCCGAGTTTGCAGCAGTTCAATAAAATTCTCGCCCATGAGCTCAATTTGGTGCTTGATGATGAAGGGCCATTAAAATCTGATGCACCGCTGAGACGTCAATTATTAGAAAGGCTGGGGGTGACGGTTCACAGCCTTGACAGCGATAAAGCGGTTGAATTTCATCACGCGATGTCGATTGATTTGATGTCTGAAGAAATGAGCCAAGAGCTGGGTTCGCCTACAGAAGTACGCTTATTGCTTGGCGATGAAAGTTACATTTTGTGGATGCACATCGAAAAGTTGCCGAACTCCATCATTCGTATTCCGTTATCTGAGCTGCAAGAAGAAGATTTTGCACCGCTGTTTCGTAACAGTTTGATTATGGCGCTGCTGATCATTGCTGGTGGTTGGTTGTTTATTCGTTTGCAAAACCGTCCACTTTTGGCTTTAGAGAGAGCCGCGAAAGACGTCGGTCGAGGTGAGATCCCGCCCCCCTTAGCAGAGAAAGGCGCATCGGAGATTCGCTCTGTAACTCGAGCCTTTAATCAAATGTCGAAAGGTATTCAAGAGCTAGAAGAAGACCGAGCCTTATTAATGGCGGGGATTAGCCATGACTTGCGAACACCGCTGACGCGCATTCGCTTAGCGACAGAAATGATGTCTCCCGAGGACAGCTACCTTGCTGAAGGGATCATTAGCGATACGGAAGAGTGTAATGAGATCATTAGTCAGTTTATGGACTACCTCAAACCGGTGAACAAAGAATCGTTTGAACCTGTGGATATCAGTACGATTGCCAGTGATGTCGCCAGTTCGGAAGGTGGTTATGAGGCTGAAATTGAAACGGATCTTAATCCTAACCTGCCACCAGCCAAAGGAAGCGCCATTGCGATTAAACGGGCGATCAGTAATTTAGTTGTCAATGCACTGCGTTACGGCAATGGCTGGGTCAAAATCAGTACCGGTGTGACGGCAGATAAGCAGCTAGTGTGGATATCGGTAGAAGACAACGGGCCGGGTATCGAGCATTCTCAAATCGCAAAATTATTTGAACCCTTTACGCGTGGTGATACAGCTCGCGGCAGTGAAGGTACAGGGCTTGGGCTGGCGATAGTGAAGCGTATAATCAGCCAGCACTCAGGCTCTGTGGTGATGCGTAATCGCAGTGAAGGCGGTTTAATCGCTCAAATCAGCTTTCCTACCAAGTAAGTCGGTGACTGTACCATTTAAAACAAAAAGCCCAACCTAAACAGGTTGGGCTTTGCTTTTCTCTACAATCTTATTAAGACTCTTTCACTTCTTGAGGAAGTTCATCTTCGTCTTCCAGTTTCTCTGGCAGAAGTAGGTTTAAAATGATCGCTGTGATGCCACCTGCTGCAACACCAGTTGAGAAAATACTCTTAATAAATTCTGGCATAAATTGCAGGATCTCTGGTTTTTGTGCGATACCAAGTCCCATTGAGAAGGATAAGGCCATGATCAGAATTGCGCGGCGATCGAGCTCAACACGAGAGATAATACGCACACCAGCGGCAGCAATCGTACCAAACATGACAATCGTTGCGCCGCCAAGTACTGGCTCAGGAATCAGCTGAACAAAGCTAGCGACGCCAGGAAACAAGCCAAGAATCACTAACATGCCAGAAATAAAGTAACCCACGTAGCGGCTCGCAACCCCTGTTAGCATAATGATGCCGTTATTCTGGCTAAAGGTGGAGTTCGGGAAACTGTTAAACACGGCTGCGATTGCAGAGTTTAAGCCGTCTGCTAGTACACCCCCCTTAATGCGTTTCATGTACACAGGGCCTTTTACTGGCTCGCCAGACACTTCGGATGTGGCGGTAATATCGCCGATGGCTTCTAGTGCGGTAATAAAGAAAATCAGTACCAGCGGAATGAACAGAGACCAGTCAAACGATAAGCCATATTGCATTGGTACGGGCAGTGCTACGATCTCGGTTGTGCCTAGCTGAGAAGTATCTACCATCCCCATAAAATACGCCATGATATAGCCTACCAGCATCGCAATCACAATCGAAGCCACACGGATGTATGGGTTTTTAGAGCGGTTTAAAATCACAATTAATCCAAGTACCGTCCCAGCCAGAGCAAGTTTGTCTAAGCTGCCGAAGGTTCCCTCATTTAATGCCGCGTAGCCACCGCCCATTGATACTAAGCCGACTTGAATTAGTGTGAGACCGATAAGAGTGACGACAATGCCTGAAACGAGCGGAGTGATAATGCGACGAGCATGCTCTAATACGCGAGATAGGAAAATCTCTGCAAATGATGCGACTAAAATCGTACCAAAAATGGCTGCCATCATGGTGCTGATGTCTGCACCACCAGCTTTTAGCGATAGGCCTGCACCAATAATAGGGCCTAAAAAGTTAAAGCTGGTGCCTTGAACAGAGAGTAAACCAGAGCCAATTGGGCCAAAGGTGCGAATTTGAATAAACGAAGACACGCCTGACGCAAATAAAGACATGCTGATGATGGTATTCGTTTGGTCTGCTGGTACACCCAGAGACTGACAGATGATCAGTGACGGAGTGATAACCGCGACGAACATCGCCAATAAGTGCTGAAGTGCGGCAAAAATGGTTTGAGGCAAAGGTGGTCGATCATTGAGTTGATAGACCAGTTCCGAAGATCGGTTTGAAGTTGTCATTGTTTGTCTCGCTAGTCGCAATATATTCCCAGATCTCGCTGAATGGGAGAGCAGGGTGGAGTTGACGTCGTTACCTGTGATTGCTGTTAATCAGAGTCAACTCAGGTTGGTGGAGTGTGATGCAACACACTTAAAAATTTGTGCGCGATTATAGAGAGATTTACCTAAAAAGCAAACGATTGCTTTGGTTTTTAGTGTATTAAAAAACGAGCCATTTGGCTCGCTTTTAATCACTATGCTTTGGAGTAAATATCCCGCTCACCCAACCAGCGATCAATAATTGCTGTTGCGTTATTCGGGTAATTGTCATGAATATGACGCGCAATGCGCTGAACTTCGGGAATCAGACGTTGATCTCGAACTAAGTCTGCGATTTTGAAATCAGCAAGACCAGTCTGTTTTGTACCCAATAGTTCGCCCGGGCCACGAATTTCTAGGTCTTTCTGTGCAATGACGAAGCCATCGTTACTTTCACGTAGTACTCCGAGACGTTTTTGCGCGGTTTTCGACAGTGGAGAGTGGTACAGCAGCACACAATGGCTAGCAACGGAACCTCGGCCCACGCGACCTCTTAGCTGGTGTAATTGTGCTAAACCGAGACGTTCGGGGTTTTCGATGATCATCAAGCTAGAGTTTGGCACGTCTACGCCCACTTCTATCACGGTCGTTGCGACCAGCAAATGCAGTTTATTGTCTTTGAAATCTTGCATCACCGCTTGTTTCTCTGCCGGCTTCATTCGGCCGTGTACTAGACCAATTTTTACGTCCGGTAGCTTACGTTGAAGCTCTTCAGCGGTATCAGCCGCGGCTTGTGCTTCTAATACTTCCGACTCATCAATCAGAGTACACACCCAATATGCCTGCTTACCTTCGTTTAAACAGGCATTTCGGACACGCTCGACGATGTCGTCACGTTTTGTGTCAGGAATGGCGACGGTTTGAATCGGCGTTCGACCCGGAGGCAGTTCGTCAATCACGGAAGTTTCCAGGTCAGCGTATGCGGTCATCGCTAACGTGCGAGGAATAGGCGTTGCCGTCATGATCAACTGATGTGGGTAGGCGCCTTGTTTTGCGCCTTTTTCACGTAACTCTAATCGCTGATGGACACCGAAGCGGTGCTGTTCATCAATGATGACCAAAGCAAGGTGATGAAATTCAACGTGCTCTTGGAATAGCGCGTGAGTACCCACTACCATTTGTGCTTCACCACTGGCAATGCGAGCCAGCTCGGCTTCCTTTGCCTTACCTTTGAGTTTGCCCGCTAACCAACCGACTTGAATGTCCATTGTTTCAAACCAGTTGGCGAAGTTGATCGCGTGTTGCTCAGCCAATAGTTCGGTTGGTGCCATGAGTGCCACCTGATAGCCGTGCTCAATGGCACGAACGGCGGCCAGAGCGGCAACCAACGTCTTCCCCGATCCCACATCACCTTGCACTAGGCGCATCATTGGGTGGGGTTTTTCTAAATCGGTTTCAATCTCTTGTACTACTCGGGTTTGAGCGTTCGTAGGAGAGAAAGGCAGTTGGGCTAAAAGCTGCGTTTTTAGTTTATTGCAAGGACCGAGAGGTAACGCTGAATCCTTCTGGCCTTTGCTACGCACCGCCAGCATCGATAAGTTTTGTGCGAGCAACTCTTCCATGATCAAGCGGATTTGAGCAGGATGTTTGCCTTCGTCAAACTCATCTAAATTAATGGTTGGTGGTGGGCGATGAATGGTGTGCAGCGCTTGCGACATCGTGATTTGATGGTTATACAGCCCGGCTGGAAGTAATTCCTGCACTGCGGTTTTATCAAGCAGCGCTAAAGCTTGTTCGGTAAGGTTGCGCAATGTGATTTGGCGTAAACCATCTGTAGTGGGATAAACAGGGGTTAAGCTCTGTTCTACATCGGGCTTTTGATCGCTGACGTAAAACTTGTAGTCAGGATGAACAATTTCCAAGCCCATTCCACCGCGCTTAATTTCACCGTAAGCATGTACTAACTTACCTTGTGTGAAATTGTTCTTCATGGCCGCGGTAAAGTTGAAAAAGCGCAGCGTGATAGTGCCATTACCGTCGCTGATTTTTACCGTTAACATTTTGCGCTTACCGAAGATGGTATCGACTGCCATGACCTTGCCTTGCACGGCCGCCCAAAGGCCAGCATGCAGTTTAGCAATAGGATAAATACGGGTACGATCTTCGTAGCGCAGTGGAAGATGAAACAGCAAATCTTGAACGCTATGTAAGCCAACTTTGGCGAGTTTTTCTGCGACTTTCGCGCCAACCCCAGAAAGGGAGGTTAATGGGACGGCAGATAACATTTGGGCGGACATAGAGGGCTCAAGAAAATGGTTAACATAGCAGTATGTTAACCATGGAGCTGTGTTTTTGTACAGGAAAAAATAGTCATGCTTTAGTTAGTGTCATGATTTGACTGATAACCTGTCATTCCGAGGAGCCTAGCGACATCAGGAATCTATTTCCAACAAGTATGTCGTTGAAGTTAACACTATCAGCATCAGCACACTCGGGAATTAGATCCTGAATCACGCTCCTTCGTCGCTGTTCAGGATGACGAAAGCCTGTTACTTGCTTTGCATCTCTTGCCACCACGCGTCATCGGCGATGATTTGACCTTCTTCATCGAGTGGCGGGTAAACGAGCCCTTTTCGTTTCGCGACTTTTGCCAGCACCGGGTGGCCACGTTCAAAGAGAATACGGTTGATTGCCTCTTTAGGTAGAGCGCTTTCTTCTCGGTCGTACATGCCTGCGGCTTCACGTTGACGTTGCGCTTCATACAAAATTACGGCACTGGCAACCGATACGTTTAGTGACTGTACCATGCCGACCATTGGGATAATAATGTCTTGATCGGCAAGCTGTTTGGCTTGCTCTGAAGCGCCAACTTTTTCGCTGCCTAAAATAATGGCCGTTGGTTTGGTGTAGTCGATCTCGCGAAAATCGACGGCGGTGTCCGAAAGATTGGTCACCAAAACCTGCATACCTTGCGCTTTCAGTTCGGTAATCGCAGTTTCAATGGAATCGTGAGTATCCACTTCAACCCAGTTACGCGCGCCAGCTGAGGTATGGCTCAGCGTACGCATTTTGTCAGGCCAAATGGCATGAACTTTGTGTAAACCTGTCGCGTCAGCGGTGCGGATCACGGCAGAGACGTTGTTTGGCTTATGTACTTCTTCGAGACAAAGTGTCAGATCAGTTTGGCGAGTTTTTAGGACTTGGTGAATACGGTTGTAACGTTCTAGGTTCATATTTATTGAGGTATAAAAAATCGCCACCTAACAGAGTAGGTGGCGATAGAGGTTAGTTCTTTCTGCGTCTGACTCGGGTTGCTTGAGGCATTGCCTTAATCTTACGCATGATACCAGCAAGGTGGACACGATCTTTCGTCGTCAACAGCACAGTCACAGTGTACAAACGACCATCACGCTCTTCCGTTGAAAGACCATGAATGTTTGATCCTGTTTTCGAGATCACGTTGGTCAGTTCTGCAAGAGCACCTTGGTTGTTCAGCATGTCGACTTTAAGTTCAGCAATAAACTCTTTGTCGTAGTCGTCAGACCAAGCGACAGCCATATAACGGTCTGGCTCTTTCTGATAACCACGAACGTTCGGACATGTTTCTCGGTGAACAACCAAACCACGACCAGGCGATACGTGAGCAATAATGTGATCATCTGGGATAGGATGACAACAATTTGCAAACGTCAGCAATAAGCCTTCTGCGCCACGAATCGGAAGCTTCTTCTTCGAGTCAGTTGGGATTGAGCTTGTTGTCGTGAGTTCTTCGGTGTCACCAAGGAGACGGCGTGCGATCACAATGCTCATCAACTCACCCAATCCAATAGCAGCCAATAAATCATCGATGCTTTCTAGACGAAGATCATTCAAGACTTCTTGGATATTTTCTGGATAAATTGAATCAATCGAGTGGCGGCCAAGTGCATGATTAAGTAGGCGGCGACCTAAAGTAATCGACTCTTCACGACGCATCGTTTTCAGTACTTGTCGAATCTTAGTGCGGGCACGAGAAGTCACGACATAGTTTAGCCATGCCGCATTCGGACGCGCACCAGGGGCACTGATAATTTCCACCGTCTGACCGTTTTTCAATGCCTTACTCAATGGGTAAGGGTTACGGTCAACACGAGCACCAACACAAGAGTTGCCTACATCGGTATGTACGGCATAGGCAAAGTCGACGGCCGTTGCGCCTAAAGGTAATTCAACGATACGACCTTTTGGTGTGAAGACGTAAATCTCATCTGGGAAAAGATCGGATTTTACGTTTTCAATGAATTCGAATGAGTTACCCGCGCTTTGTTGTAGCTCTAACAGGCTTTGCATCCAACGCTGAGCTTTCACTTGCGCAGTGGTGCCAGATTTGTCGCCTTTGTCTTTATAAGACCAGTGCGCCGCGACACCTTTGTCCGCCATTTGATCCATATCTTCAGTACGGATCTGTACTTCAACAGGTACGCCGTGTGGGCCAACCATGGAAGTGTGTAGCGATTGATAGCCGTTTGCCTTTGGTACCGCGATGTAATCTTTCATGCGACCAGGACGTGGCTTATACAAGCTGTGTACTTGGCCTAAAACGCGATAACAAGTATCAGCGGTATCAACAACGACTCGGAACGCATAGATATCCATGATGGTGTGAAAGCGCTGTTCTTTGGTTTTCATCTTGTTGTAGATAGAGAACAGGTTTTTCTCACGACCAACGACGCGAGCATTCAAGCCGAAGTCTTGCAGACGGCCTTCTATTTCGCTGTGAATGCGTTGGATCATCTCTTTACGATTGCCGCGTGCCGCTTTTACCACTTCTTTTAGTACGCGGTAGCGGTTGGGATATAGCGCTTCAAAGCCCAGCTCTTCGAGTTCGGTTTTGATATTGTGAATACCAAGACGATGAGCGAGTGGCGCGTAAATCTCTAACGTTTCACGAGCAATACGACGTTTTTTATCTGGTCGAAGCGCGCCAAGCGTACGCATGTTGTGCGTGCGGTCAGCTAGTTTGATCAGAATGACGCGGATATCTTGCACCATGGCCAGAACCATCTTACGAAAGTTCTCAGCCTGAGCCTCTTTCCTATCGCGGAATTTGAGTTTGTCCAGTTTAGATACACCATCAACCAATTCTGCGACAGTGTTGCCGAATTTCTCTTCGAGATCTTCTTTAGTTACATCACAGTCTTCAATGACGTCATGCAGCAAAGCAGCTTGGAGGGTTTCGATATCAAGGCGCATTTCGGCCAAGATACGAGCCACAGCGACAGGGTGGATGATGTATGGTTCACCGCTAGAGCGGGTTTGCCCTTCATGGGCATCTCTCGCTACCACATAAGATTGACGCAGAGCCTCAATCTGAGGCTCTGTTAGGTATTCTTGGGCAACGTCTTTGAGGCTATCGAATAGATACAAATTATAGGCCCGGGAGGTTGTTGAATTCTAAAGTCAGAATTAACGGTTGTGAGCGATGCTGCTTACTGCCGCTAGCTCTGCCGCTTCTTGCTCTTGCTGTTCTTGACGTTCACGAGCGTCTAGAACTTCTTTAGTAATTAAACCTTCTTCGATTTCGCGTAGAGCGATAACCGTTGGCTTATCGTTCTCTTCTGGCACTAGTGCATCTTTACCGCCAGTTTGCATTTGACGAGCGCGGCGAGCCGCAATCAGTACTAGGTCGAAACGGTTGCCAACTTTTTCAACAGCGTCTTGAACAGTTACGCGTGCCATGAGGACTCCAAATAGTTAACTAAAATTTTAGAATGACGAGAAAGTATACAACCTAACTACTTTATTTACTAGCAATTAGACAAGCCACCGTTTGTGGACTTTCTCAGGTAGTTTATTGTGTTTTTCGCACTGAGCAAAAAACGAGAAATTCTTTATGTTTTACAGCGTGACTTTTTTGAAGTTACTCTGCTAACAACGCGTCAAGCATACCTTTATATTTAGCAGCTTGCTTTTCTTCCTTCAATCTCTCTGCACGCAAGATGGCTTTAAAGTCCATCAAAGCGGTATCAAAATCGTCGTTTACGATCACGTAGTCGTATTCGCTGTAATGAGAGATTTCTGACTTGGCTTCAGCCATACGTTTTGCGATCACTTCATCGCTATCTTGACCACGAGTGTTCAAGCGACGCTCTAGCTCACCGTTTGATGGTGGCAGGATGAAGATGCTTTTGGCTTCAGGCATTTGCTCACGGATTTGACGTGCGCCTTGCCAGTCGATATCTAGAAAAACGTCGATACCTTTATTTAGCGTTTCTTCAATCCACACACGAGAGGTGCCGTAATAATTACCAAACACTTCAGCGTATTCTAGGAAATCACCTTTAGCGATCAGCGCTTCAAACTCATCTTTCGCTACAAAATGGTAGTGGACACCATTTTCTTCACCAGGTCGCATGTTACGCGTGGTATGAGACACAGACACTTTCATTGCGTAGGTTGGATTGCGTTCCAACATCGCTGAGATCAAGCTAGATTTACCTGCGCCGCTAGGTGCAGATACGATATAGAGAGTACCTTTGCCCATTGTACTGTTCCACTTTTGATTGGATTGATTGAGTGCCGAAGGAAAGTCCGACATTCTTATAACGATAGCACTGGCAATGATAAATCAACCACCAAAGGGATGGATATTGGTGATAATCCCGCCAGAAAAATGGAGGCGAAGAGTATCATGATCTCTATTTTGTTACCAGTTGATCTTTTCGTCTTACTTAAATGTTGAAAAGAGCTCGCATGCGCAAAAACAAACGAAAAAAGGGGAAGCTTTCACTTCCCCAGGCGTGCGACTGACTCACACTTAATCTTCAAATTATCCTTGGGATTCTAGGAAATTTATCCAAGGGCTAACGGTAGACCTAAATTTTGGCGATTGAGCCGCGCCTTTCATTGCCTGTAAGGCCTTTTGTGGCTGCTTAAGCTCGAAATAGGCCATTCCGCGAATGTATTCAAGTTCTGCCTTTTGCTCTTTAGAGGCATTCGATGCTGCGTTTTCTACAAAGCGAGTCGCTTCAGAATACTGCTTGTCTTGTACCATTAAGCGAGCAATCTGAATTTGCGTTTTAGCAGAAGGAGCGATGTAATATGACTTTTTATAAGCGAGAATCGATTTATCTAGCTCTTTAGCTTGCTGCCAGAAGCTGGCCAAGCGATCATAGTTTTCCTTCGTCTTTTCAATGTTTCCAGATGCCATCTCCTTCTCAAGAGTTTTGGCCGCTTTATATGGAATACCTTGGTAAGCTAAGAAGTTTACAAAACGTAAGTACTCTTTCTCTCCTTCCAGTTTCCCCATTTTGTAAACCATTTCTAAGGTTGCTAAAGAGTTTTGCTCTTGACCCAACTCCATATAAACGCCAGAAAGTTGCATCCAGTAACGCTTTTTCTGAGGGTACTTTGAAGTAAGGGTTTTAAGCACACTGGCAACGCTTTTCAGCTGGCCTAACTCGTAGTGAGAGGCAACGAGAATTAAGTACCAAGACTCACTTGGGCTCTTGCTCATCGCAATTGCTTTTTTGGTTGGTGGGATTGCATTTCTGTAATCTTCCAACTGGACATAAGCGCTTGCTAACGTGATATAAGCATGAGCTTGAGGCTTCTCTTTGGTTGTTTCTGCAACTTTGAACCATTCTTTCATCGTTTTCACAGACAACGTGTACTTCTCTTCAGCTAGGTAAAGCTGAGCCAAGCTGTAGCGAACTTGTTGAGCGACTGGAACGGGAAGCGCATCGAGCTTTAATGCTTCGGCAAAGTATTTCGCGGCTTGCACATAATTGTCTTGTAGCGAATACAAAAAGCCCGTTTGCTGAAGTAAAACTGCTCGGTCGTATTTTTTCGAACTTGTGCTTTCTAAAGCGCTTGCTAATTTTTCTTTCGCTGCTGAATATTTTTCAGTTGCGATCAACTCTTGCACTTTGTTGACGGTTCGAAATGTCCGGTCTGATAACTGAGGAGCTTCTTTTGCCATCGTAGGAGCGGCCATTGCCACTCCTGCGAAGAGAATTAAAGAAGCCACTTTGCTTTTCCATAAACTTTTCATCGTGACTCCTTAATTGGTTGAGAACTCTATTTCTTGCGATAGGCGTGAGCTAACAGGTTTCCCGTCAACCAATTTTGGTTTAAATGTCCATTTAGAGACTGTTTTTCTTGCCGCTCGACCGAGGCCTAAGCGTCGTGGTTGCTCTTTAAGAACTTTGATGTCCTCTACGGCACCACGTGCGTTTACAGTAAACTCTAGTAAGACAACCCCTTTTTCAATTCCTGCTTTCGCAGCCTTTCTAGGCATTTGAGGCTGGAATGTTGCAAGAGGGGTCGGACCTCCGCTACCCGCTAATTGTGCACCTCCACCCTGGCTATAATGTCCAAGCACCGAGCCACCTGTAACATTTACGGGTAGGTCAAGTTTTGGCATATCCATTGGGGTCTGCTCCATCACCGGTTTTACTGTCGCTGTCACTTTCATTTCTGGCGGCGGCGGCGGACGCTTAGGTGGTGGTGGTTTTGGAAGTTCGCGTTTTTTCTCCTGTATTTTTTCTTCTGGTTTAATGCGAATAAACTCGACCATACGCAGGTCATCATTCGACACTAACTCGTGGCGCTCTTTGTTTACTAGCTTGTCCATCCCCCAGAACAACCCGAGGGAGACAATGAGCGCCAGTGCAATTGAGGCCAGATACCGCATAAGCTTAATCCTTATTGGTTGCGGCAATGGAGATGCTTTCTACACCTGCCATTTTGATCTGGTCCATAACCTTCACGACTACGCCAGCATTTGCTTCAGTGTCGGCTTGGATAACAACTGCGCCATCAGGACTTTCTGCACGAAGACGTTCAATATTCGCGCGAACCGCGTCCACTTCGATGCGGCGTTTATCAACCCAAACATCACCCGCCGCACCAACTGCGACCATGATGTTACCTTTCTTAACGGTTTGCGCTGAGCTTGCCGTCGGACGGTTTACTTCCAGACCTGCTTCTTTTACGAACGATGTTGTTACGATAAAGAAGATCAACATGATAAATACGATGTCGAGCATCGGTGTCATATCGATAGCGGTTTCATCACTGCTATCACTGCTATAGCGTCTTTTCATGACCTATACCTCTAATTCCATTTACTCAGGCAATATGCTTTAGCTTATCTTCCAGCTTTTGCGTTGTGACTTTGGCTAAATGATCAAGACGTGAACTAAAGAACAGTCCTGATAGAGAAGCCACCATCCCGGCTAAAGTTGGGATTGTTGCCTTTGAGATCCCCGAGGCCATTGCTCGAGGGCTTCCTGTTCCTGTTACCGCTAAGATGTCGAATACTTGGATCATGCCGACAACGGTGCCGAGTAGACCCAGTAGGGGACAAAGTGCAATCAATACTTTCACGATTGGTAGTCCCTTTTTATTCTCAATGTCCTGACGAGAAACGATTTCTTGTCGGATCATCTTAGCGTTCCAACTTTGATGCTCTGAGCGCCCTTGCCATGAGCCAACGGCTTTTTTCATGGCTTTTGGAGCGACGGCAGCAAAATAGAACCAACGTTCTAACAATACTGCCCACAGCATAAAGCTGAGGATGAAGATGGCGACGAGTACATCGCCACCCATTCCCAAGAAGCGCCTAATTGATTCAAGTTCTCCAACTAACCACCACATAACGCCTCCTTAGCTTTCGGCTTTATGCAGTTTTTCCTGATAGCGAGCGATGAAGCCTGCACTCTGTTCTTCAAGAGTTTGAACCAAACGACGACCTTTGCTGTGTACGATGGTGTAAAGGAACAGCAATGGAATTGCGACAACCAGACCTAGCATAGTGGTAACAAGAGCTTCAGAAATACCGCCAGCCATCAGTTTAGGGTCGCCGGTACCGAACAGAGTGATGGCTTGGAATGTGCCGATCATACCCATTACCGTACCCAGTAGACCAAGTAGAGGAGCTACAGAAGCAAATAGCTTGATTGAACTGATGAAGCGTTCAATGCTTGGAGCGTTACGTAGAATGATTTCGTCCAGCTTCGCTTCCAGATCTTCAAGGTTGTCACCTTTGTGCTCTTGGTAAGCTTGGATAACTTCACCCAATGGGTTGCCAGGAATCACGGTTTCTGATTTTGCTTGCTTACGCATTTTGCCGCCAATCACTTGAAGGCGTAGGAAGCAAACAAGAGCAATGATAGCGCCAACTGCACCCATACCAAGGATGACGTAACCTACAATGCCACCTTGATCAATACGTTCTTGAACGGTAGGGCTTTGTACAAGTAGAGACAGAATGACCCCACGGGATGGGTCAATAAACAATGGCTCATAGCTGTTTGATGCTGACTCAAATCCTGCAACATGACGTGTAATATTGGTGCGAGGCTGTCGAGAGAGTTCTTCGAACTTACCTGTTTGAGGTACATAAGTAACGTACTTACCATCGGCAATCGCGTTAAATTCACCGACAAGAGTGACATCGCGAACCGCTTCTTTACCTTCGCCATAAACAACCGTTGCTTGGGTTGTTGCAGTTTCGCCAGAAGCAACCACTTGTTGAAGAATGGTATGCCAGAAAGCTTCTAGCTCTTGTGTTGACGGCAGTTCTTTACTTTCAGCCAGTTTCGTTAGTAGAGCGTCACGCTCTGGGAACTGAACAGCGTTTTGAGAGGCTGCAAATAAGCCCTTAAACTCTCCCGCATACTGGCGGACCACACCAAACATTTCGCCCAAAGTACCAGAGCGAACACGTAGGGTTTCTGTTAGTTCAGTTAGCTGCTTATCGTTTTCATCAAAGGTTGCTTTAAGTTGATCGCCCAGAGCTTGCTGCGCAGCTAACTCTTCGCGAGCTTGTTGCAATAATGCCGCTTGCTTATCGCGGTTGTTCTTGAACTCAGCTTCACGGGCTTTGTTCTCTTTCGACTCAACGATGCTTTCTGATTTTACGTTTTTAAGTAGTTCAGATAAGTTTTTAGGCGCTTCTGCTTGTACGCCAGAAACCATAAATAAGCTCGCTAGTAGGCCAGCGGCTAGAGTTTTGAATCCTTTCATCTCTTATTCCTCCCCAGCAAATACAGGCAGTTTGATTAGCGCTGGTGGCGCTTGCTTCTTCGCGATACGAAGGCCTTGCTGTACCGCGATGCGGTAGCTTTCCGGTAATGTTTCCCACTGACGTGTTTGTTGGTTCCACATACCTGTCTCACCACCGTCTGGAGATTGGAATAGAAGTGCTGTGCGACCAATACGTAGGAAATCGTAAGTCACGGTTTCACCATTTCGGTCTAGGCTAGCTTTGTAAGATTCGATTGAGCGAGAGAAGCCTTCTTCAATTTGGTACGCTTCCATCACTTTACGGAATTTCTCTGAAGTTGTTACGTCGGCGCGATCCATGAGACGACGCAGTTCTTGAACTCGCTTATTACGCTCTTTTTTCTGGAAAGGCAGATCGAGAGTCACAAATTCGTCGAGTGCATCGATCATTTTTAATGTAAGTGGCACCACTTCTGTTGCCGTTTGATCGATTTGAGCAATTTGGTTATTTAATGAGTCCAACTCGCCTTGCTGCGATTGAACCATACGGTTAATTTGCTCGTTGTAGACTTTCATACTGTCGATTTGACGAAGTAAGCCTTTGTATTCTGCCAACATGCCTTCAGTGCTTTCGGCATAGTTGTCGATTTTTTGTTGCGAAGCTTCTGAAGATTGATTTGCTTTTGCTTGTGTGGAAACGACAGCACCAGAGTTGGCCGCTACAGAGCTACTACTGATAGTAAGCAATGCTGCAGCTATGGCACTGAGACCAAATTCCTTGAATTTCATGGTTGCATCCTTGTCAGTGTTTTAGTCAGTCGAAAAGGGCGCGGAAAACCCGCGCCAAATATTTTTTAGAAGTCGTATGATGCCTCGATGTAAAGCTGACGGCCGATTGGATCGTCATATCCAGTTGCATAGAATGGAGAGGTATCATTTAGAGGATCGGCAGGCGGTACCTTGTCAAACATGTTAATAGCACCAAGAGTTACACGACCACTCTCGTTGAATTGGTAAGAAGCCGTTAGGTTCCATGTTGTCATGCTAGCGATTTCTGCTTTGTAACCAGCTTTCTTAGCAGAGTCACAGTCATCAAAGTAGTAACGGTTCGCATAGCTTGAACACATACGGTCACGGTATTTACCAAATAGGTTGATAGCGACATCTTCGTATGCCCAGCCAAGGTTTAACGTTGCGGTGTATTCAGGCATGAAATCTCTTTCATCCGTTACTGGCTCACTGTCGTTCTCTTGATATTCAGCAATCAAGATCTTAGTTACAGCTACGCGCGTATTGAATGAACCGAACTCATTAGTGTCGTAAGCATATTTCACAGCAAGGTCAACACCAGAGCGCTCTTCATATGACTGGTTGACTGGGCCGTAAGATACGGACTTGATTGTACCGTCTGTATTACGAACTACTTCTGTGCCTGGGTATTTACCTGGATCGTTAATTACGTCTTGGTAAGTTGGTGCTGTTACGACGTCTTCCATCTTGATGTGGTACCAGTCAACGGTTACGCCAAGGTCATCCACAGGTTCCCACGCTAGACCCAAGTTAATGTTTGTACTTGTTTCTTCTTTCAGCTCAGAGTTAGGGCCGTTAAGCGTATCGAAGTATTGAGTATCACACTCTGGGTACTTATCTTTATCTTGTGGGCCGCTACCACCAGCGTTGGCACAAAGCACAGGGTCAAAACCAGAACCAAAGCCTCGAGTTTGATCGCCAAATAGTCGTTTCAAGTCAGGAGCTCGGAAACCTAGACCGTAGCTACCACGAAGCAATAGAGTGTCAGTAGGACGGTATGCTAGTGCTACTTTAGGAGTGAAGGCTCCGCCTGTTGCCGAGTCGTCGAAGTAGTGGTCATAACGACCAGCGACTCTCATTTCCAAATCTTCAATGATAGGAATTAGGGCTTCGACACCAAGACCAATTTGATCACGGTCACCGCCACCTGATGTTCCGCCTAGACCAGAGAAACCACCAGCTGCTGTTGTCGCATCAATCGTTTCATTGTAGTCAGTACGGTTCCATTCACCATAAACAGCAACGCCAGACATACCAGCAGGCAGTTCAACCAAATCACCGGCCAGTGAGCCGTTAACAGAGTAAAGCTTTGAGTAGGCTTCTTTGCTTGATGTGCCGCTGTATTTGTTTACAACGTCTTGAGAGATAGGCCCTAGAAGATCGACATCGCCATTTTGTACGGCTTGATCAAGAGTTAGGTAGATTGCTGGGTTGCTTGTTTCAACGCTTTGCTCTGAGTAACCAGCTGATAGGTCCCAATCATACGTATCAGCAAGCAGGCCGTTCAAGCCTAAGGTTAAGCCAAAAGAATCGGCTTCAGTGTTACTTTCGCGTGGGCCAAATTCGACCATACGGCGAGTGTATTCACCTTCGCCGCGGAAGTGAGTGGCATCAACTTCGACACTGTAAGGGTTAGGTTCGAATTCAGATTCTGTAGATTTGTAGCCAAAACGGGCTTCTGCCATGGCAGTAACATTGTCGTTAATGTCCATTTCACCGCGTAAAAGCAGGTCTACTTGTTTGTTCTCTGGTTTCAACGTTCGGTATGCAGAGCGGTTAACACCACACTTGCCATCCGCTCGTTCAATAGCGGCATCACCAACGACTTCTTTACATGAAGAACCAGCATCAGCGGGTGTTAGAAGTGTTCCGTTTGCGCCTTCAAAGTTTGCACCGTAGCTAGAGTAACCACTTAGTTGAGAACGGCTTGAACCGTCATCGCCAGCCCAATCATCTCGGTCAGATTGTTTAAGCATTTCGTTGCCCGCAAATTGGCCAACGAAGAGAATACGTTTATCGTCAAAATCTTTACCTGCAACAACGTCTAAACGGCCATTTTGGTAGCCACCATCTGTTGCGTCACCCGCACGTACTTTTACAGAAACGCCATCAAAGTCTTTCTTTAAAATGAAGTTTACGACACCGCCGATCGCGTCGGAGCCGTAGATAGCGGAACCTGAATCAGTCATTACTTCAACACGCTCGATAGCGGCAACAGGGATTTGACCAATGTCTTGGAAGTTAGATGTGCCATCTTGAGCCAGTGGGTATTGAGGAAGGCGACGACCATCGATAAGAATCAATGTGCGTGAAGCGCCAAGACCACGTAAGTTGACTGACTGTGCTGCAGGTGTGAATGAGAAAGAGTTCGTTTGAGCCATTACACCACCGGTGTTTTGAGTCAAACTGTTCAACACGTCTTGCGCGCTGTTAAAACCTTTAGATTCAATATCTTTACTATTAATAACAGTAACTGGTGAAGGACCTTCCATATCCGTCGTGGAGATACGCGAACCAGTAACTTTCATCTTTTGAAGTTTTTCAACTTGTTGCTCTTCTGCCAGTGCTGTTGCTGGGGCTACGACTGCTGCTGTCCCTAACGCAAGGCTTATCGCAACAGATAAAGCGGTTGTGTTTTTATACATCCTTGTTGCTCCGATTATTATTATTTCCTATGTCTGGCCGCATAGCGGCCAATTGTGACGTTAATATTTCGTTAACGTTCGGCCAATGTATAACCGAGATGAAAAAAGGAAGTCAAACCAGTGGTAAACGGGGATGCTTAAATGTAAAAAAGATGTAAATAACCAGGGTTAGTTTAAAACGCGGAATAAAAAACTAAATAGCCTTACCAAGGCGACATCAAATTTCAATAAAACACCGTATTTTGTGTTTCTTATAAACTTTAATGACTTATCTTGCCTATGGTTTTTTAGTGGGTAATTGAATCTGAAAAAAGATATTTTTCCAGTGAATTGTTCTGAGATGAGTTTTATATCGAATCCATACTTTGGTGACTCGAACTTATAGGGTGGTATCAAAATATGATACCCATTGCTGTAAAAGGGCTCACTCGTATTTTTAGGTCAAATATACATGTGGTGGATATGTCTATTTATTCCATATATTTGCATTTTTATGTAGGGTTTTGGCTCTAAACAGCCTAGATTGATATTCTGTGTGAATTATTTTTGTGGTTTTTTATAATTTTTTACAAAAACATTTCTGTTTTTCGACTTCGGAGGAAGTTTGTCATGTTTTGGTTTCAAACACTTGAAGCTGATGTGGATTCAAGATAAATATGACGCTGAAATTATTGCAGTAGTAGAAAAGTCTGGTTCTTGAAACGCAGGGAGTGTGTTTCAACAGTTTTAGTTACTACGAGATAAATATGCACCACTTTAGGCGGGGAACTTCCTCTTTCACTCCGCCTGAATTGGACAGTAGACAAGGAGCAAGTTGTATATGCTGTCGTACTTTTTACGCCGTTTGGCGTTGGTGATACCAACGTTTCTCGGGATAACTATTCTTATCTTTGCTATCACTCGTTTCGTGCCGGGCGGACCTGTTGAACGCATGTTGTCACAAATGCAGTCTCAAGGGGATGGTGCCGCATCAATGACGTCTGCTGGTGGCAATACCGCCCTTTCTGATGATCAAATCGCTGAGCTAAATGCGTTTTACGGTCTGGATAAGCCAGTGACAGAAGCGTATGTGGAGTGGCTAAGTCGCTTGGTCGTGCTAGACCTTGGTGAGTCAACACGTTACTACGAGCCTGTCTCTGACATGATTGCAGAGCGTTTACCTGTGTCGTTATTTTATGGCGGCATGACCTTTTTTATCAGTTATTTTATCTCGATCCCTCTTGGTTATTACAAGGCGCTCAAGCACGGCTCTGTGTTTGATTCCGCTTCTTCAATACTCATCTTTGTGGGCTATGCCTTGCCTGGCTATGTGGTGGGTGTATTGCTCATCACGCTATTTAGTTATCACTTGGAATGGTTTCCGATGGGAGGCTTTGTCGGCGATGACTTCGACGATTACGAAACTTTCTTTGAACGCGCCAAGGACATCATGTGGCACGCGGTGTTGCCTTTAATCTGTTACCTCATTGGCGACTTTGCAACACTGACAATGACGATGAAAAACAACCTGATGGAAAACCTTTCTTCAGACTATATCCGTACAGCTATCGCGAAGGGCTTACCTTTCAAAAAGGCGGTTCGTAAGCACGCGTTGCGTAACAGCTTAATCCCAATCGCGAGTCACTTTGGTAACTCTTTGTTGTTCTTCATGACTGGTGCCTTCCTGATTGAAGTTATCTTCAATATTGATGGCATTGGCTTATTGGGTTACGAATCAATCATGGAGCGTGATTACCCCGTTGTTATGGGTATTGTCGCCATTAATGCGCTGTTGCTGCTCATTGGTAACATTATTTCAGATATTTGTGTTGCTTTAGTCGACCCACGTGTGAAGTTTGGAGCGTAACATGATTAAAGTTAGTCCATTAACTCAAAAGAAAATTCGCCACTTTAAAGAGATCAAACGAGGTTATTGGTCGTTTGTCATTCTCTCAATCATGTTGATCTTGTCGCTCTTTGCTGAACTTCTGATTAATAGTAAAGCGCTAGTCGTCAAGTACGATGGTAGCTACTATTTTCCTGTTGTCAGTGATGTCCGTTTAGGCAGTGAATTTGGCCAAGAGTCATCCAGCGAAGCGGATTATCGCGTACTGCAAAAAGCGTTTGAGGCCGAAGGGGGCGACAACTTTGTTATTTTGCCGCTTGTGCCATGGAACCCATATGAACAAGATTTTAGTGGTGATTTCCCGCCAACAGCGCCTAGTGCCGAAAACAAGCATTATTTAGGTACAGATGTGATAGGTCGCGATATTTTGGCGCGACTTGTCTACGGCTTTAGAACGGCAATGGGATTTGCGTTGCTCACTATGGCAATTTCCTACGCGATTGGTACCGCAGTTGGTTGTGCTATGGGTTTTTGGGGCGGTAAATTTGACTTGTTTGTACAGCGACTTATCGAAATCTGGTCAATGGTGCCGTTTTTGTACGTCATTATGATTCTTGTCTCAATCGTTCAACCGACGTTCGCTCTCTTTGTCGCTATTAACGTGCTTTTCACTTGGATGGGGATGACATGGTACATGCGAACCATGACCTATAAAGAAGCGGCACGAGAATACGTAATGGCGGCACGTGCTCTGGGGGCATCGACGGGACGTATTTTGTTTAATCACATCCTACCGAATACGATGGTAATGATTGTGACATTGGCTCCGTTCACTATTGCAGCAAACATCACTGCGCTGACCGCTTTGGATTATCTAGGCTTAGGCTTGATGCCACCAACGCCAAGTTGGGGTGAGCTGCTACAACAAGGTAAGTCAAACTTAGACTCGCCATGGATTGTTGCTTCAGTGGTTACTTCCATTGTGTTGGTACTGGTAATGGTGACCTTTATTGGTGAAGCCATTCGAGCGGCCTTCGACCCGAAAAAATTCACACGCTATGTTTAAGCGAGCATTGTGAGCAAAACATAAAAAGGGAAGTTTTATGAAGAAATTATTTTTAGCGTCCACGCTGAGCGCCCTGAGTTTTGGTGCAATGTCAGCAACGCTTCCGACAGACTTAAACTGGCAAACAAACTGGGATGAGCCTCAATATGGTTCGCCTGAAGCGAAACGTGGAGGGACCTATCGCACCTTCATGTCAAGTTTTCCTCAGACGTTACGTAGTGTTGGCCCAGACGCTAATGCGGGGTTGCGTTCCTTTATCTTGGATGAGACCCCTGGATTGGTGGTTCGCCACCCAGATACTTTAGAGTTCATCCCTGAACTTGCTAACGAGTGGGCATTAGCTGGCGACAATAAAACCGTCTATTTCAAACTCAACCCAGAAGCTAAATGGTCGGACGGCAAGCCTGTGACTGCCGACGATTTTGTATTCATGCTTAAGTTTTATCGTTCTAAGGATATCCTAGAGCCTTGGTACAACGATTATTACAACAAAACCATTGCGGATGTTATTAAGTACGACGCTCATACGTTTGCTGTTAAGGCCGCGAAAGAGTTCAATCCGGAAGAATTGTTGCTACGAATGGGGGCTTTACGCCCACGTCCCGCACACTTTTATGCCAACCCTTCAAAGGATGAAAATGGTGATGGTATTCACGACAACTTTGTCCGTTACTACAACTTTAAGAGTGAACCAACAACCAGTGCGTACTACCTAGATGATATCAAAAAAGGTAGAAGTGTGACTTTCAAACATGTTGGTGAAGATTGGTGGGGTTACAGCAATAAGTACTACCAAAATCGCTACAATGTCGACAAGATTCGCATCACAGTGATCCGCGATAGCGATATTGCGATGAAGCATTTTGAAAAGGGTAAGTTGGATGCATTTGGTCTGGTTCTGCCAAGTCTATGGCACGATAAATCGAACACAGAACCGTACCAAAAAGGCTACATTCAAAAGTTCTGGGGTTACAACCAATTTCCAGTCGGTGCGGGCGGCGTATGGATGAACACCGCGATGCCTTTACTGGATGATTTAAACGTTCGCAAGGGCATTACCTACGCAATTGATTTTGATGGCATGATTGAGAACATCATGCGTGGTGACTACTCCCGTAAGCCAAACCCGACGGGTTATGGCCATGGTAAATACACCCTACCAGACGCAAAAGCACCGAAATTTGACCCCACAAAAGCGGCCGAGGCATTCGCAGCCGCAGGCTTTAACAAAATTGGTTCCGATGGTATTCGTGTCAATGATAAAGGTGAGCGCTTAAGCTTCGAGCTGACCTACGGAACACCTGTTCATACTCCTCGTATTGCCTTTTTGCGTGAGCAAGCCAAGCTAGCAGGGCTGGATATTGAGCTCAAGTTGGTTGATGGCTCATCCATGTTCAAATACGTACGTGAGAAAAAGCACGATTTGGCTTTCTTAGATATGGGTACGTCTGAGATCCCAACGTATTGGGAGTACTTCCATTCAGTCAATGCGAACAAGCCGCAAACTAACTCTTTCACAAACTACAGCACGCCAGAACTGGATGAAAAGATCATCGAGTATCGCTTTGGCATGGATATGGATAAAAAGATCCAGCTAGGTCATGAGATTCAGCGTGACATCATTGATGCTCACGTTATCGTCCCAGGCTACATGGTTCCTTATGTCCGCTATGGTCATTGGCGCTGGTTAAAGTTTCCAGATAAGCCAATGAATCGCATGACAGAGGCGCTGTTCAGTGGTGCAATCATAGGCGATGGCACTTACTGGATTGATAGTGATATCAAGAAAGGAACGAAACAAGCGATGAAGTCAGGCAAAGCTTTTGAACCTGTTGTTGTCGTAGATGACACTTATAAGCTGTAAGGATTGGTTATGGAAAACGATGTAATCCTAAGTGTTAAAGATCTCGAAGTTGAATTCACCACCGATGATGGACCAGTGAAGGTGCTGCATGGTGTGAACTTTGATGTGAGAGCTGGACGTACACTCGGTCTGGTGGGAGAGTCAGGCAGTGGTAAGAGCGTAACCTCAATGTCGATCATGGGTCTTTTACCTAAGCCATATGGCAACATCATCAAAGGTGAAGTGAATTATCGCGGCACCAACCTAGTTGATTTGCCTGCGGAAGAGATGTATGCCATGCGTGGCGATCGCATTTCGATCATCTTCCAAGATCCGATGACGGCGCTCAATCCAGTACACACTATTGGTCGTCAAATATGTGAAGTGCTTGAACTCCATCGACCAGAGCTCGACAAAAAGGAGCGGGAGGCTTTCTCGATTGAGATGCTGGCAAAAGTCAAAATCCCAATGCCAGAGAAGCGATTGAATGAGTATCCCCATAACCTATCTGGCGGTATGCGCCAGCGTGTCATGATCGCGATGGCGTTGGCCTGTAAGCCGGACATTCTGATTTGTGATGAACCGACTACGGCGTTGGATGTTACGGTTCAGGCGTCTATCCTTGAACTGATGAACGAGCTTCAGGAAGAAACGGGCATGGCGATGATCTTCATTACTCACGACCTCGGGGTTGTGGCAGAAGTGTGTGATGATGTTGCCGTGATGTATGGTGGGCGTATTGTCGAAAAAGCAGAAATTTTTGAGTTGTTTGATAACCCGCAGCACCCATATACAGAGCGTTTGATGGGGTTGATGCCGAGCTTAGATAATGAGCCGAAGCAGATGATCGATATCAAGCCTATTGATGCCAGTATGTTTGCTAGTTAACTGAGCAAAGTGAACGAGTCATAAAAGAGGATGTTATGGCAAAAGAAGTATTAAGAATTGAAAATCTTAAGCAGCACTTTGTTTCTGGTAAAGGGCTGTTCAAGAAAGGCTACACCATCAAAGCGGTAGACGGGGTTTCACTGTCTGTTTCTGAAGGTGAAACACTGGGGCTAGTTGGTGAGTCAGGTTGTGGTAAAAGCACCCTTGGTCGCACGATCTTAAAGTTATACGAGCCAACGGAAGGTAAGATTTTCTTTGAAGGTAAAGACATCACTAAACTGTCTGTCAAAGAGATGCGATCGCTGCGTAAAGACATGCAAATCGTCTTTCAAGACCCAATGGAATCACTCAATCAGCGTCATACCATCGGTATGATTCTAGAAGAACCGTTTGTTATTCATAAAATCGGTACGCCAGCCGAGCGCAAACAGTGGGTAAAAGAGCTTTTAATCAAAGTGGGCTTGCCAGAAACGGCAGTCAACCGCTATCCACATGAGTTTTCAGGCGGCCAACGTCAGCGTATCGGTATTGCCCGTGCGATTGCATTGAAGCCTAAATTACTGATTTGTGACGAATCGGTATCTGCGCTAGATGTATCGGTACAGGCACAAATCTTGAACCTATTACTACAACTGCAACAAGAGATGAACTTGGCGATCATCTTTATCTCTCACGATCTCTCTGTGGTGAAACACGTTTCAGACAAAGTTGCCGTGATGTATTTTGGTAAAGTGGTAGAAGCAGGCAGCGCGAAAGAAATTTATGCAAACCCGCAAAACGAGTACACCAAGAAACTCCTATCTGCGATTCCGATCACCCACCCTAAATATCGGAAGAAAAAGCGCCTGGCTGAAAAAAAGCAGCAAGTGGCGTAAGTGATGCCACAGGTCCTATAACACAAAAACGCTCCGCCAAATAAGCGGAGCGTTTTTATAGGCCTATGTTAGGTCTCTTGGTGTCGATTGGCGCTGAGTATTATGATTGATTGAAGATCGTTGCATGCTAAACTCAAGGCCTATCTTATTTGTCTGGATAATGGACCATGCCGTCGAATTTACCGAAATCCTTTAGTCGACCGTTCCTGAAAATCTTCCATATTTTGGAGGCGGTATTATTAGTCTCTATTACCTTGGCGACGTTGTACGCCATGATGCAAGAGTTTGTACACGTATTTGTCGAGAAGCGTGTCTTACTCACGGATATTCTTTTGATGTTTATCTATCTGGAAGTGCTCGCCATGGTGCAGCAGTTCGTGATGAACGGTAAAATTCCGGTACGCTATCCTATCTATATCGCGATGATGGCGATCGCCCGCTATATCACACTCGGAATGAAAGAGCTGGATGCGGTTTTGGTTGTGTGGTTATCTCTGGCAGCGTTTATCTTAGCTGCGGCAACGTTGCTCATCAGAGTCGGGCATCATTATTGGCCCTACGTTGATAACAGAACCTTGGAAAAAGATGAATAAAAGAAAGCCCCGTACTAGCGGGGCTTTTTTGTTTCAATACTCGATGACTTTTAGATCATTCAATATTTTGGATCTGCTCACGCATCTGTTCGATCAGAACTTTCAGTTCAACGCCCGATGCGGTGATGTCGGTGCTGATGGATTTCGACGCTAGCGTGTTCGATTCACGGTTGAACTCTTGCATCATGAAGTCCAGACGACGACCCACTGCGCCACCTTTTTTCAGAATGTTTGTGGTTTCTTTTACGTGAGAGTCCAAGCGATCGAGCTCTTCAGCAACATCCGATTTTTGCGCTAGCAAAATCAACTCTTGCTCGATACGAGACGGATCCAGTTCCACTTTAGCGTCTTCGAACTTCGAGAATAGTCGCTCACGTTGCCATTCTAAAATTTCTGGCATGCGTGCGCGCACTTTCACAACTTCTGATGTGATCGCTTCTAGGCGTTGCTCAATCAGTGCCTTCATGTTCTCGCCTTCACGAGCGCGCGCTTCAATAAATTCATCCATTGCGCCATCAAACGCTTCTAGTAGCACTTTATTTACCGCATCCATGTCTTGCTCTGGCGTTTCCATTACCCCCGGCCATTGCATGACTTGAAATGGATTGATTCGGCTCAGTTCACCAGTCATGTGCATGACTTGTTCAGCGGCCTTAATTACCTGGCTAGCAAGCGCTTCGTTGATGCTAAGCTCACCTTTTGCGGCAGGGTTTGCTTCAAAGCGCAGATTACATTCCACTTTGCCTCGCGCTAAGCGCTTACGAAAACGCTCGCGTAAAACGGGCTCTAATCCGCGAAATTGTTCTGGCATGCGGAAGTATGTTTCTAAATAACGCTGGTTCACGCTGCGGATTTCCCATACCGCAGAACCCCAGTCGCCTTTTACTTCTTTGCGTGCATATGCTGTCATACTGTAAATCATCGAATTTTCCTGTCTTCATTTTTTGAAAATTACTTCAAGAGTGTATCACGCTGCGTCGATAGGTGCGCGGGATGTATGGATTGTTTATGTTGTGCCAGCGGCGTAACCTATGAATCCGGAATCGATTCCGTTATAATCTTCGCCCAACCAAATCGTCTTCTCCTCATATTTAAGGTAGATGCCCATGCGTCCAAACGATCGCAAGGCGGATCAAGTTCGCCCTATCAAAATTACTCGTAACTACACAGCTTACGCTGAAGGGTCAGTGCTAGTTGAGTTCGGTAACACCAAAGTGTTGTGTAATGCGACCGTCGAAGAATCTGTGCCACGTTGGCTAAAAGGTCAAGGTAAAGGCTGGGTTACAGCTGAATACGGCATGCTACCTCGAGCAACACATTCTCGTACTCGTCGTGAAGCGGCAAGTGGCAAACAAGGTGGCCGTACGATGGAAATTCAGCGTCTTATTGCGCGAAGCTTACGTGCCGTTGTCGATCTAAAAGCTATGGGTGAGTTCATGATCACCGTTGACTGTGATGTTATCCAAGCTGACGGTGGTACGCGTACTGCATCTATCAGCGGCGCAAGTGTTGCAATGGCCGATGCGTTCCAACACCTAGTGGATAGCGGTAAGCTAAAAGCGAATCCAATGAAAGGCCACGTAGCTGCGGTTTCTGTCGGCTTGCTAGGCGATGATGTTCTGTGTGACCTTGAGTACGTTGAAGACTCAGCGGCAGACACAGACATGAACGTTGTAATGACCGAAGAAGGTAAGATGATTGAAATTCAGGGCACCGCAGAAGGTGAACCGTTCAGTCACGAACAGCTGATGGCATTGCTCGAGTCGGCGAAAATCGGCATTACGGAAATTGTCGCAGCGCAGAAGGCGGCGTTAGAAAATTAATGATTTATTTAAATAGCTTCCCCGAAAGGAAGCTATTTTTTTGCATATTACTAGGTCCTAGGATCTGATCCCCACACGAAAAGAAAATTGAGAGAAATCCATGAAAGCATACCAGCGTGAGTTTATTGAGTTTGCACTTGAGAAAGAAGTTCTTAAGTTTGGTGAGTTTACTTTGAAATCTGGCCGTAAAAGCCCGTACTTCTTTAACGCTGGTCTTTTCAATACTGGTCGTGATCTCGCACGTCTAGGCCGTTTTTACGCAGCCGCGCTCGCTGATTCTGGCATTGAATTCGATGTACTGTTTGGCCCTGCGTACAAAGGTATTCCTATTGCAACGACAACGGCAGTCGCTCTGGCGGATCACCACGATATCGACACGCCTTACTGTTTCAACCGTAAAGAAGCGAAAGATCACGGCGAAGGTGGCAACCTTGTTGGTTCTGCGTTAGAAGGTCGCATCATGCTGGTGGACGACGTGATTACGGCGGGTACGGCAATCCGTGAATCGATGGAAATTATTAGAGCAAATGGCGCTGACCTTGCGGGTGTGTTGGTTGCTATCGACCGCCAAGAGAAAGGCAAGGGCGAGCTTTCTGCGATTCAAGAAGTTGAGCGTGACTTTGGTTGTGCCGTGATTTCAATTGTAAGTTTGGGTGATCTTGTGACTTACTTAGAAGAGAAAGGTGACGCTGCTGAGCACTTGGAAGCAGTTAAAGCCTATCGCTCGGAATACGGCATTTAATTCGTTACTTTTTCTGAAAAAGTAAAAAGGGCAGATGGATATTCATCTGCCCTTTTTTGTTGTTGGATTTATCGCCGTGACCACTTACTTATAGCGAATGCCTTTCTCGACATGCTCATCTTGCATGGTTTTGTAGCGTTTATGGAGCCACATCCATTGCTCTGGGGCGCGTAGAATGACCTCTTCCACATACTTGTTCATATAAGCGGCAGCGGCGACTTCGTCTTTTTGTGGATAGTCGGCTTCAATGCACTTATCGGCGATGATGTCGTATTTTCCTTCGTCATTGCGAAACCCTGAGCCTGGGATGATCGCACATTTTGAGGTATACGCCAGAATGCTCGTGCCTGTTGTCGTACACGCATCGTCTACGGCAAAGAAGGGCACAAATACTGATTTTTTGCGACCGTAATCGTGATCCGGCAGATAGAACAGACGCTCACCACTGCGTAATACACGAATCATCTTTTTCACATCTTTACGATCAATCAATTTATTGCCGTTATGTGTCCGTCCCCAATACTGGATAAAGTTATAAGCAGGATTATTATGTGGACGAAACGCGCCGTACCCGGCCACGCCTAACACGGCGAAAGCACGCGCAGTGATCTCTAGATTAAGAGCATGGACACAACAAAGTAGGACGCCTTTACCTTCTTTGGCTTTTTCACGCAGTGCGCCGAGATCTTTCTCGACGATCAGGTTTTTAAAGCGCCAAGTCGGCCAGAACCAAGTGATCCCGGTTTCTATGAGTGCCATACCGGTATTTTTGAAGTTCTCTTCAACAATATGTTGAATCTCTTCAGGTGTTTTGTCTGGAAAGGCCAACTCTAAGTTACGTTGAGCAACGTGGACACGCTTTTTACCGTAGCGCATGCCAAGTTTGCCGAGTGAACGACCTAATGAAAGCAGCAGCCGATAAGGAAGAATATTGACGAGGATGGCCAACAGACCAAAACCAAGCCATACGCCCCAGTTACGAGGGTGAAGAAGCGAAAGAGAAAACTCGGGCTGCGTGTATTTGTCTTTACTCATAATCTTTTACTTTATTTGTGCACTCAAAAGCGCCCAGTACTCGTCAAAGTTTGCAGTCGGCTGGTATTTAAAGTCGCTACGCACAAAGCGGTTTAGGCTACCCTCAACTTGTCCCAGAATTTGCGCGGCTAGGATGCGCTCTTCGACAGGGAAAGACTTCCCTTCACGAATCTTACGTTCACGCAGGATCTGGCGCAATTGTGTTTCTATGCGCTCAAAGAGTTGATTGATGCGTTCACGTAGGCGTTCATTTTCAAACATTAGAGCATGGCCCGACAAAATGCGTGTCAGACCAGGGTTACGTTCAGAGAACGCCAAAATCAGGTGCATCACCATACGAATACGCTCTAGAGTATCTTTTTCGTCGTCTAGAATACGGTTGATACGTGTCATCAAGGCTTCTTCAATGAACTCAATCAACCCTTCGAACATGCGCGCTTTACTTGGGAAATGACGATACAGCGCGGCTTCTGAAACGCCGACTTGCTTGGCCAGTTTTGCCGTAGTAATGCGTGAAGCGCCTTCTGTTGATTCAAGCATTTCTGCTAATGCTTGTAAGATCTCTTCACGACGGTTGGATTTTTTACTGCCGGCCATTAGTTACTTCCTTTCAAAATACAAAGTTGAGCGGAGGGGATTATAAGACGCTATTTCGCCTCAAACTAGACCACTAAGGGTGGAATGGGAGATTTAACACCCTTAGTTGTCATGTTTGTACCAAATTTATGCCAGCTTTTGTGAAAAGTTGGCAGGGTTTTCAAACGTTAGTTACATCAAGTGATGCATTTTTTCGAGAATTTTAAAGCTCAATGCTTCTTTTGATTCTAAAGCGAGCGCAAGTTCACCCTCAGGCCAGTACAGGGTAATCGCGTTGTCGTTGCTGTTAAATCCTTGCCCAGCTACCGAAACGTCATTCGCACAGATCATATCGAGGTTTTTCTTTGTCAACTTGCCTCGAGCGTAGGTCTCTACATCATTAGTTTCAGCCGCAAAACCGACGGTAAACGGACGCTTATCCGTCATTGCTGCTACAGAAGCAACAATATCAGGATTTTTGACCATATTAATGACCATGTCGTCATTGTCTTCAGTCTTTTTCAACTTTTGAGACTCGATCGTTTGTGGGCGGTAGTCCGCAACGGCAGCGCAGCTAATAAACGCATCATGCTGGTTTGCGTGTGTCATAACGGCTTCGTGCATCTCTTGTGCACTGGAAACATTAATGCGCTCAACACCTACGGGCGTATTTAAACTGACAGGACCGCTCACGAGGGTGACTTTGGCTCCCATCTGCGCTGCGGCACTCGCCAATGCATAGCCCATTTTCCCGGAGCTATGATTCGTAATGTAACGCACTGGGTCAATCGCTTCGCGAGTTGGGCCTGCGGTGATGAGTATCGACTTACCTTCTAGCAATTTTGGCTGAAAGAACTGCTCACATAGATGCACTAGCTGCATTGGTTCCAGCATTCGACCTGGGCCCACATCGCCACAGGCTTGCTCTCCTGCCGCAGGACCCCAGATGTGCATACCGCGACGCGCTAACGTTGAGATGTTCTCTTGGGTTGCGATATTGCGATACATCTGTTGATTCATCGCAGGAGAAACAGCAACAGGGGAATCCGTCGCGAGCACGAGCGTGGTAAGCAAATCGTTCCCCATACCTGCAGACATGCGCGCGATTAAGTCCGCGGTCGCTGGCGCTAGTAGTACTAAATCTGCCCATTTGGCCAATTCAATATGGCCCATAGATGCTTCCGCTGCTGGGTCTAATAAACTGTCTGAGACAGGACGGCCCGAAACGGCTTGCATGGTTAAAGGGGTAATGAACTCTTTTGCTGCTTTCGTCATTACAACTTGAACTTGCGCTCCTCTCTCTATGAGGCGACGGCTTAGCTCCGCACATTTATACGCGGCAATACCGCCACTGATGCCGAGTAGAATTTTCTTTCCTGCTAGTGTTTGCATGTGAGATCTCCAATTTGATGACCGGATTTTAACACAATTCAAAGTCTGACCGCCCGAGCATATATAACGAGAAGATAATTCACATCAAACTCCAGAGTATTAATCTGACCGAGGAAGGGAAAATTCGCGCCTACCTCACAGACAAGTTGCGCGGAGTTTGCAAGTCTGAAAAGAAAAAGAGGTGCTGGAAACCATGGTGTTGAAAAGTCGAAACAAATTGCTGCTGATAACCCTAATTCCGTTGTTGTTGATCACTACGTTGATCTCAGTGGTGTATTACATCAACAGCAGTAAAAGTTTGGAAGCGGAGCTGGCAAGAGACAGGCAAGAGCTCATCGAAACGAAAAAGAAAGAGTTACAAGCCTACATGATGATGGGTGTGACAGCGATAAAACCGTTATACGACACGGATGTAAATGGAAGTAATAAAGAGGCAGCAAAAGAAATTCTGAAAGCCATGCGCTTTGAAAGCGATGGTTACTTTTTTGCCTACGACTCTCAAGGTGTGAATACGTTACATGCCATCAAACCTTCTTTAGAGGGTAAAAACCTTTACGATTTAAAAGATGAAAATGGGGTCGCAGTTATCGCGGGCTTGATTGATGCTTCTCAAAAAGGGGATGGGTTCCTCTATTTCTCGTGGCACAAACCGACCATTGACGCACAAGCGCCTAAGCTAGGCTATGCAGAATATTTATCGAAATGGGACTGGGTTTTAGGCACTGGTGTTTATATTGATGACATCGACCAGCAAGTTGCGATGCACAGAGAGTTAAAGACTCAAGAGCTAAAAGAGCATACGTTATCTGCCGTGTTGATTTCCGTTGTTGGGTTGATCATTACCAGTGTTCTCACCAGTATCGTGGTGTCGAAAGGCATTCAGCCATTACAACATGTCGCGGCGTCATTGAAAGATGTAGCCGCAGGCGGCGGTGACTTAACGGCTCGTTTAAAAGTCGAAAGTCAGGATGAAGTCGGTGAAGTGGCGGCCGCGTTTAATGAGTTTATGGATAAGCTGCACCCACTGATGCAGGATATCCACCGCTCTGCGACGACAGTACAGACCGTTTCTCAAAGCCTGAACACTCAGACCAGCCAAGCGAGCGGTCAAATGCAGGATCACTGTTTAGAGACGGACAAAGTCGTGACTGCGGTGACACAAATGAGCATGACAGCGAAAGAAGTAGCGAGCAATACCAATGCGACTGCACAGGCGATTGAGGATGCCAACAGTCAAGTTACCGAAGCTCAGCGTGAAGTGGAACAAGCAATTGAAGGTATTACCGAGCTAGTGAGGGAGATAGACAGTACGTCAGATGCAATTTCTGAGTTGAGTTTACAAACCGAAAAAATAACCAAAGTGCTGGATGTGATTGGCGAGATAGCTGAGCAAACGAATTTGTTGGCCCTAAATGCGGCGATTGAAGCGGCTAGAGCGGGTGAGCAAGGCCGAGGGTTTGCCGTCGTTGCGGATGAAGTTCGCTCGCTAGCCAGTCGTACGCAAAATAGTACTCATGAAATTGGTGACATGCTTAAGCAGCTGCAAAATGGTGTATCAAGAGCGGTCAGTACAATGTCGGTGAGCCAAAAACGAGGTGTAAAAACGGCGGAAGAGTCCGCGCTCATTCAGCAATCTCTTTCTGGTGTTCATCATTCTATCGGTACGATTCGAGATATGGGTATTCAAACCGCGTCTGCCGCCGAAGAGCAAAGTGCGGTTGCAGAAGACATCAACCAAAACTTAGTGGCTATTCAACAGATCGTGAACAACATTAATGAGACGTTGCAGCATGCCGAGTCAATCAGCACGCAGCTATCACAGTCTGGAACAGAAATTCACGGCTTGGTTGGCAACTTTAAACTCTGATGAACTGTTAAGTTGCATTGAAAGCACTGATGGTACGAAGAAAGCGAAAGTCACACTCGACTTTCGCTTTTTGTTTTGTGGAATAGGGGCACTTTCCATATAAAGAGACATCAGATGATACTGAAAGCTATGCCAACTGAGTCCATGCCCAGGGAGAAGCTGTTGCAACGAGGACCGCAAGCATTGACCGATGCTGAGCTACTGGCCATCTTCTTGCGTACAGGCACCCGCGGAATGAACGTGATTGAGCTTGCAGACTTCCTTATTCAAGACTTTGGTTCGCTCAGACAACTATTTTCAGCATCAGAGCAAGAGTTTTGTCGTCACAAAGGATTGGGGCAAGCCAAGTATGTTCAGTTGCAAGCGGTACTAGAAATGACGCAACGCTACTTGGCGGAGACGCTAAAGCGTGGTGATGCCTTAACCAGTCCCGACCAAACTAAGTTATATCTGTCTTCTATTTTAAGGGATCGGCAAAGAGAGGCTTTTTATATTCTTTTTCTCGATAACCAGCACCGAGTGATAAAAGATGAAATTTTATTTGAAGGAACGTTGGATGCCGCGTCGGTTTATCCGAGAGAAGTTGTTAAGCGTGCTCTGCATCATAACGCGGCGGCTTTGATTTTAGCGCACAATCATCCTTCAGGCGTCGCTGAGCCGAGCCAAGCTGACAGAAGGATTACAAGGCGTCTCACCGACGCATTAGCATTGGTGGATATTCGTATTTTGGACCATTTCGTCATCGGAGATGGGGAAAGTGTCTCTTTTGCTGAAAGAGGCTGGATATAACTGTGCGTTTTTTAGGTTGTTAGTTGCTAAAAATCTGCTATCATCCACGCCACTAAATTTTTAACTGAATTCAGCTTGGACTGCTAAAAAAATCTGCTGTCTAAAAAAAGATCACGAAAACCTGTAAAAAGGATCTGTTCGGGTCTTGAGCAATGCATATCAAGTTAGTATAATGCGCGACCTTTGATAGCCTTGTATGGATTTTCCATAGCGGTTCTTAACCTCTAACTTCTTTTCGAGAGATAGAGAGGTTCGGCCACCAAGGTTGATATCGAGCTGAAACGATTTTGGAGAAGACATTCATGTCACGAGTATGCCAAGTAACTGGTAAGCGTCCAGTAACGGGTAACAACCGTTCACACGCACGAAATGCTACTAAGCGTCGTTTTCTGCCGAACCTACAAACTCATCGTTTCTGGGTAGAGAGCGAAAAACGTTTTGTTAAACTACGTCTATCTGCTAAAGGTATGCGCATCATCGACAAGAAAGGTATTGATACTGTTCTTGCAGACATGCGTGCACGTGGCGAAAACGTTTAAGAGGAAATAAGCAATGGCAAAGAAAGGCGTTCGTGAGAAAATCCGTCTAGTATCTTCTGCAGGTACAGGCCACTTCTACACAACTGATAAGAACAAGCGTAACATGCCAGGCAAATTTGAGATCAAAAAGTTTGATCCAGTAGTTCGCCAGCACGTTATGTACAAAGAAGCAAAAATCAAATAATTGGTTTCAGTCTCTTTGATGAATTGAAAAACCCAACTTTCGAGTTGGGTTTTTTATTACCTGAATAAAAAAGTGCTGAAAAAGTGTTCAGTACGTTATCGGATAATAAAGCACTGCTGAAGTCATTTTATCGGTCCGACGCTACACTAGAATTTTTGATTTATCGCTCTCTACCGCTTTGCCACCAATTCTCTACACACTTGCACACCGTTGTTCTAGTCAAGCTCAATACTCTTTGGTAGTTTACTCATAACTATAAGAGAGTAGAGATGGTTATGCGTGTGAGTCCGGCTCGTCGCCGCCGATGGAACAATATTCTTATTCTGGGCATTATCGCGTTTATAGTGATCTTAAATGCGCCGATGTGGATCAAAACTTACCTATTAACAGACCAAGCAGACCCCTACCCAAATGTACTTCGCTCCGACTATACGGTGGAGTCTTTGTACTATAGTGGCTGGGAGTTCGAACTGCATGATGGACGATGGCAATCCAACGTCAAAGTCGATGCACCGATCAGTGAACTTGTATCACGCTGGCAATCATTGGAAGGGACCGAGCTTACCTCGGAACAGTTCGATCATTTAAAACCTAACCTGACGGTACCTGAAACGGTAGAAGTCTGGTATCAGGATCTCGAAGAGCCGCAGCGGGTGACTTTCTTTCGTTTACCTGATTTCTGGCTATTTAAAACCTGGCAAGACAAATGGGTCGCTATCTCCGTCGATGAAAACTACCTTATGCCAGAGTAGAGCCTTTTTGCGCCTATACCCCTAACAAGCTTCCCTATTTATCGTTTTTCTTTTCGATTATGCTAGCAGCGAGAACTATTAGCCGGTGAATTGGAGAATCTAATGCCTGAGTTGCCAGAGGTTGAAGTCAGTCGTATGGGGATTAGCCCCCACATGGTTGGACAAACGATCCAGTCGTTTACTTTTCGAACGCCTAAATTGCGCTGGGATATTCCTATAGAGCTTAAAAAATTGGAAGGGCAGGTGATCCGTGCGATTAGCCGTCGTGCGAAATACTTACTGATCGAGACAAACACAGGTACAGCCATTGTTCACTTGGGCATGTCTGGGTCTTTACGTGTCCTAGATGCCGACTTTCCGCCAGCAAAGCACGATCATGTGGATCTCAAACTAAGCAGTGGAAAAATACTGCGTTATAACGATCCGCGTCGTTTTGGGGCATGGCTGTGGTGTGCTCCTGGCGAGTCACATGCTGTACTAGCAAACATGGGGCCTGAGCCTTTAACTGAAGAGTTCAATGCGGAATATGTAGCGGAGAAAGCTAAAAATAAGCGTGTTGCCGTCAAGCAGTTCATCATGGACAACAAAGTCGTGGTTGGTGTCGGGAACATCTACGCGAATGAGTCGTTGTTTAAATCTCGAATTCACCCTTCAAGGCCTGCAGGTAAGCTAACTTCTCAAGAGTGGGGGTTACTTGTTGAAAATATCAAAATGACACTTGAGATTGCCATTACGCAAGGTGGGACTACGCTGAAAGACTTTGCGCAAGCCGATGGAAAGCCGGGTTACTTTGCACAAGAGTTACTAGTTTACGGAAGAGCCGGAGAGCCATGCCCAGAGTGCGGCGAACGACTTCAAGAGCTAAAAATAGGGCAGCGTAATACCTTCTTTTGTAGTGAGTGTCAGAAATAATAGGCTTGGAGAGTTATTGATAGTTCACGCTCAACAATGAGTATCCTTGCTAATAATTATAGGGGTAGATACTATATTGAGCTGCACTAAATCAGCTGAGGGTTTAACGGTGGAACTAAGCAGTAATACACCATTGAAAGTGTTTGTTATTACAACTGGAAATGAAGAGCGAGTAAATCGCATTCAAAATTACCTAAAGGGTATCGATTTTGAATTTGTTTACTCAGATTCTTATGATGATCTTCTTAAGCTAGAGAAAGAGTATGAAAGTTACTCTCATAAGTTTCGCCAAAAAGCGATCATGGCTGGAGAGATTGGTTGTTTTAAGACACACTCTCAAGCATGGGAATTGATTGTTGCGTCTGGAACGCCTGCGATTGTTCTTGAAGACAATATTGAGTTCATCGGTGAAGCATCAAGATTACTTGCTGATGACGTACTATCTTATATCCAAAGTTGTGGCTTAGTGAATTTTACTAACTTCTGCTACATTTTAGACCCAGAAAAACCTTTTAAAATATCAGATGTAAAAGAAAAGAAGCCGTTTCCAACTGTGTGTTATGGCATTACACCATTGAGAGCTAGAGATCTATTAAGCAGCATGAGAAAAACGGCTTATGCTGTGCCAATTGACAAGTGGTTAGCGATTCCCAAATTAAGTGGTTGTTATGGTTACATCAGCCCAATAGTGGTAGCGAAAAGAGAAGATAACCTGACTAGTATTGCTAATAAACGTAAGGGGAAAAAGACTTTTAATCCCCTTAACATGATTCAGCGTGTTATCAATAAAATTAAGTACAACTACTAGTTATTTCAGGGTTACCTAATAGATTTAGGTAACCCTTTTCTTCGTTTCTGCAAGATTAAAATACTTCTCTGCGACCAATAGAGAAATCAACCTTTCTCGTTTGGTGTCTTTAAATTGCTCAACCCACTGATGAGCATTCTGTATAATTTCTTCTGCCTTGTCAGGGTGTTCTAAGTAGTAGTCCATTTTTTCATCTAGGTCAGAAAAATCATCTTTGACTTGAACAAAGTGCACACCCGCTTTTAGTTTGCCTTCCATAAACCATGTTTCATAGCGCAGCTTAGGGGTGAAGCACAAAGAGTTGGAGGACATGATCCACTTAAGATTGGTTGCGACGTCCATTCCCTCCAAGCTCAAAATGAATTTGTACTCAAGTTGTTCTGAGATACTCATTGAAGGGGTCACGTAGCTCAGTTGTTCTGGATCTTTATCCTGCGTATCCACTCGACCGATATTACAGCGAGGATTATGGAAATGACGAGAAAGTAGTTTTCTTCGATTTGGTCGAAATCCCGTCCCACGCCATACAATCATGTCTTTTTTAGTTTGGTACGGCTTGTCTTTGTCCACAAAAAAGTAGTGTCTAACGGCGTTTAGCTTTAGTAGGACCGAGTTGGTGTTCTCTCCTTTAATAGGTCGACTTTTTAAAAAACTCGGCTCGTTTGGTACATCAATGACATCGCCATTGACATATTTGAAGACAGCCTTTTTGGGGAAGCATTTAATAACCTTCAATAGATCATAGTAATAAGCGCTGCCGCCCGTTTTTTTAAAGTCTTTTACTTTCGTAAGATCTGGAGGAGTCAGTTCGAAGCTCGTGGTATGTTTATTGTAATAATTAACGCGTTCACGCAAGTACTTTTCATCATAACTTGGGGCTTGTGCTAATAGTTTTTTTGCGGAATAACGAAACAAAAAAGAAGGTAAATAAGCGAGTATTCCGTTAGATAAGTAATACTTTAACTTTTTCATGCTGAATGTAGTTTTTCTAAGATGGCTGTGTTTACAGGGCTCGGAACGAATTGGGCGACATTTCCACCATGAATCGCTACTTCTCTTACTATTGTTGAGGACAAGAACGCGAACTCTTCTGAAGGGGTAAGAAAAATACTTTCTAGTCCGGGTAGTAACTTACGGTACATACTCGTCAAACCAAACTCGTACTCAAAGTCCATTGTTGTGCGAAGTCCTCTGATTAGGATCGAAGCTTGTTGTTCTTTGGCGAAATCCACAAGTAAACCACTAAAGCCGACAACGCTGACATTGCTTAAGTGTTGACAGCATTGGTGGACCAGTTCTACACGCTCATCCAATGAGAACATGGTGTTTTTCGAAGGGCTAGCTGCAACTCCAATTGTTACTGAGTCGAACATTTTTGCTGTGCGTTCGATTAAATCTAAATGGCCATTGGTAATTGGATCGAAAGTTCCAGGATAGATAACCTTTTTATTCATCGCTGCAATCCTCTGAAATAAACTGATCAACACCATTCTCACAGCGTTTAAGCTTGTTTTTAATGGTGTTCTCTAAAATCTCGTCATTTTGTCCGAGTGACGCACGAGAGTTTTCTACGTGGTACAAGTGGTAGCCTACACCTGCGAATTTTAGGTAAAGACGTGACTTACCCGCATTCAACATGCGATGAACAAACTCGCTGTCTTCGCGTCCCCATCCAACAAAATCTTGGTTGAAGCCATTCACCTCGATGACATCTTGTCGCCAAAACGCCATGTTGCAACCGCGAGTGGCTTTATCGTTATTGCGCTCGTAAGAGAACCATTTCGATAGCAAAGCGTTGGTGATGCAGTTTTTACGATTGCGAATGCCTTTGCTGAAGATAGAAGGTACTAAGCCGTTTTCCATGATGGCCTTGCTGCAGTTTTCATCCGTTAACACACGTCCACCCTGTACAAACCAATTTGGCTTTGCGACTTGCTTATGTGATTCAATAAACGTTTGAGACAATACCATGTCGCCATCAATCATGATGAGGTAGTCACCTGATGCTTTTGCGATAGCACGGTTGCGGCTCATCGAAAGTTGAAAGCCATTATCTTCGTGCCAGCTATGGATAAGTGGCACGGGAAAGCCGTCACGAAGTTGGTCGATCATTGCTTTGGTATCGTCTCGAGAACCGTCATCTGCAACAATGACTTCATCAGGCAAAACGGTTTGACGTTTCACGCTTTCTAACACCGCTTTTAATGCTTCTTTCCAGTTGTAAGTGGTGATAATTAAAGTCGTTTTCATGATTTTTTTGCCTGTTCACGTAAGTAGAGATCGATATATTTTACAAAAGTAGAGTGCATGCTTAGCCAAGCTAGAATGAAACCATGTTTGCCATCAAGGAAGCCTCGTTTGAGAACATACATCTTCAAAAAGCTCGCAAGAGCGTGAACAATTGCAGTGGTTAAGCCGGATTTCTTTTTACCTTCACGTTCATCCGTCCAGGCCTTGAGGTAGCCAGTGGTTTTATTGATGTAATGATGAAGGTGCTCGTAAGTGTAGTGATGCAGTCGACCATCCAGTTTTTCAGTTTGATAGTTTTTCTCATCAACTTTTTCATGAACGAGCGAATCATTATATTGCGTATATTCGGTGCGATATAAGCGCACAATCCAGTCTGGAGACCAACCAGAATGGTAGATGAACTTACCAAACGCTGAGCTTAGTCGGTTAAGCTTGTATAAAACGTTCGGCTTATTGGCTGATACCGCGTGTAAGATACTTTCTTTTAGCTCTGGAGTGACTTGTTCGTCTGCATCAAGCCATAAAACGTAGTCTGCCGTAACGTATTGCTGCGCAAGTTGGCGCTGTTTACCGAATCCTGGCCAATCTAGGTTGGTGTAAAACTTATCTGTGTATTGTCGGGCGATTTCTTCGGTACGATCAGTGCTGCCCGAATCTAGAAGGACAATCTCATCGACCCAATCTTTTACTGTGTCTAGACAAGCTTGTAAGTGCTTCTCTTCATTTTTTACAATTAAGGCAACGGCTAAGGTTGGTTTGGACAAGGTCATTTCCTTCTTAACAAATCAAGACAGTAAGTTTACTGGTATTGAGGATACAAATCTTCTAAGACTTGATCGAACATGCTCATTACTTGAGTGTTAGTAATGCGGTTCATTGCCGTTTCATCTTTAGCGCGAGTTCGCCAGCTTAACTCGTGACTGTTTTTGCCTGTTTCCGCAAAGATCGTTTCTTCATACACTGAGACAACGTATTTTAGATAACGGTAAGGTCCTACTCGCAGCGGATTATGGTGTGCATAGAGCCCGATGATTGGCGTTTTCATTGCATTCGCCATGTGTGCTGGTCCGGTATCGGGGGCGATGACCATTTCAACCTTATCTATTAACGCAAGCATTTGCAGAATTGAACTTTGTCCAACTAAATTTAGACACGGTTCTTCCAAGCGAGATTGAATGGTCTCTGCCAGGTCCAATTCTACCTGAGCAGGGCTGCCTGCCAGAATCACGTTCCAGCCTTTTGCTCTGGCGTGATGAATCACATCCACATAACCTTCCGCGTTCCAGTTCTTATAAGCTTTGCTCGCACCAGGCACAATCAGCAGGTTAGGTTTACTACGAGAAATATGAGACTCTGCCCAAGCTTGGTCGTGGTCTGAATAAGAAAGTACCCAGTCTAGTTCTGCCTTTGGTACCCCAATTTGATGGGCAAAGGCCATTAAGCCATCTGCGACATGCAGAGATTGCGGGGAAGGCACTTTGACATTGGTAAATAGTGTTTGAAAGTCCTGGCTTCTATCAGAAGAGAAACCAAGTTTGTATTTTGCTTTAATGCCCAACGTTGCGACACTCGCTCGAATCGCGTACTGCATATGCAATAGCGCATCAAACTCTCTGCCTTTCAGCTGTCGCCAAAGTGATTTGTAGCCATCTAGTCCCGCTTTTTTATCAAAAACAATCACTTCTACACCATCGATGGCGGCTAATAACTGGGCTTCAAGTTTACCCGTTATCCAAGTAATCTGGGTCGAAGGCCAGTGTTTCTGAATAGCTTGAATGGTGGCGATAGTATTGCAAACGTCTCCGATAGCGGACAAACGCAAGACGCATAGTGACGATGGGGCAGAAGTGAACATAATTATTGTCTGATTCGATGAATAGAGGCAGGTAAATTATGCAGACATCCCCAATAAATGTAAAATACACGGCTCGAATATAGCTAAGTACTGATAAGTGTTCTGCAATGTCAAAGACAACACCACATCAATCGCAAGAATCTGGCAAGCCGGGTAACACCGGGCTAAAGCGCATCGTTAAAGCGACGGGTTATTCGATCCAAGGATTAAAAGCGGCTTTTAAGCATGAAGCTGCCATTCGACAAGAGTTGGCTCTGTTGAGTATTGCTGTGATTTTGGCTTGGCTAGTGGATGTCGGCATGGTTGAACGTATCTTAATGATCGGGGTCGTGGTATTAGTCTTGATTGTAGAGCTTGTAAACTCAGCGATTGAGGCGGTAGTGGATCGTATCGGTATTGAACGGCATGAACTCAGTGGTCGAGCTAAAGATATAGGTTCTGCTGCCGTTATGGTTGCATTGGCGTTCGCCGGATTTACTTGGTTGTATATATTAGCCAGCCGATATTTCGGCTAGAGGGTAAGCGCGTGACTCAACAGTATCAAAACAACAACCAAATGATCTGGTTTGATGACGAGATCATTACAGACCCTAGCCAACCGATATTTGATGCGGAATACTGGCAGTCCTTAGACAAGGTGGTTGGCAGTGCGACGGGGCGAGGCACGACATGGTTTATCCAACTAGAGAACATGCAAGCGGCACTGCGTCATTACCGTCGTGGTGGTTTGTTTGGGAAGTTAGTTAACGATCATTATTGGTTCTCTGGCTGGGATAACACCCGTTGTGCGCAAGAGTTTCAGCTTTTGTTGGCGCTAATCGAGGCTGGGGTGCACGTTCCTCGTCCTATTGCAGCAAGAGCCGTAAAGTCAGGACTCTTCTATCAAGCTGATTTATTAAGTGAGCGAATCCCAAACGCCAGAGATTTGGTGAGCATCTTGCAAGAACAGTCTTTATCGGCAGACATGTATCAAAAAATAGGGCAAGAAATTGCCAAGATGCATCAGGTTGGCGTTAACCATACCGATTTGAATATCCACAATATCTTGATCGACGACAAAGATAAGGTATGGATTATCGATTTTGATAAGTGCCGTTTTGAAGCTTCTGGTGACTGGAAGGCTCAAAATCTAAATAGACTCCTGCGTTCATTTAATAAAGAGCGTTTAAAGCGACAGATTATTTGGCAAGAATCCGATTTTGAGCATTTGCAGGACGGTTACGCTTCTCAAATTTAATTGGGTTTTTTATCATTTTATAATTGATTGCCCTAAGTAAGCCTTCTTGAGTCTAACGATGCTCGAGTGAGTCTATAAACTACAATAATCATAAAGTATTCATGTGTATCTGATGACACACAAATTAACGTAGGTAACATTCGTGAAGAAAATATTAGTAACCGGTGGAGCTGGTTTTATCGGCTCAGCTGTTGTCCGACATATCATTCGTGACACTCAAGATACTGTTATCAATTTAGATAAACTGACCTACGCAGGGAATCTAGAGTCATTGGTTGATGTCTCAGATAGTGAACGTTACTACTTCGAGCAAGTGGATATCTGTGACCGAGCTGAACTAGACCGCGTGTTTTCAGAGCATCAACCCGATATGGTGATGCATTTGGCCGCCGAATCTCATGTCGATCGTTCTATTGATGGTCCTGCTGCTTTTATTGAGACCAACGTGATGGGCACTTACCATTTGCTTGAAGCGGCCCGACAATATTGGTCGAACCTAGATGAAGCGCGCCAATCGGCATTCCGTTTTCATCATATTTCTACGGATGAAGTGTATGGTGACCTTGAGGGAACGGATGATTTGTTCACCGAAACCACTTCATACGCGCCGAGTAGCCCATATTCAGCGTCAAAAGCCTCGAGCGATCATCTGGTTCGCGCTTGGCAACGTACTTATGGCTTACCGACACTTGTCACCAATTGCTCCAACAACTATGGCCCGTACCACTTCCCAGAGAAGTTGATCCCTCTGATGATTTTAAATGCCCTCGACGGCAAGCCGTTGCCTGTGTATGGCGATGGTATGCAAATCCGAGATTGGCTGTTTGTGGAAGATCATGCACGCGCGCTGTACAAAGTGGTCAACGAAGGTGAAGTCGGTGAAACCTACAACATTGGTGGCCATAACGAAAAAGCCAACATCGAAGTGGTGAAAACCATTTGTGCTTTGCTTGAAGAGTTGCGACCAGACAAGCCGGCCGGGGTCGACTCTTATGAATCTTTGATCACTTATGTCAAAGATCGCCCTGGTCATGATGTGCGTTACGCAATTGATGCCACCAAGATCGCTCAAGAGCTTGGCTGGACGCCAGAAGAAACCTTTGAAAGCGGTATTCGCAAAACCGTCGAATGGTACCTCAATAATCCGCAATGGTGGCAGCGTGTGCTTGATGGCTCATACAGTCTTGAGCGACTAGGAGCGGGCGAATAATGAAAGGTATTATTTTAGCAGGCGGCTCGGGCACTCGCCTTTACCCTATTACACGCGGTGTCTCTAAGCAGTTACTGCCGGTTTATGACAAACCAATGATTTACTACCCGTTGTCGGTACTCATGCTTGCTGGCATTCGTGAAATCTTGATCATCACCACGCCAGAAGACCTGGAGGGTTTTCAGCGCCTATTAGGTGATGGCTCAGAGTTTGGCATTGAGTTGCAATACGCGATTCAACCAAGTCCAGACGGCTTAGCTCAAGCCTTCATCATTGGCGAAGAATTCATTGGCGATGATTCAGTATGTTTAGTGCTGGGTGACAACATCTTTTATGGACAAGGGTTCACTCCTATTCTTCAGCAAGCTGCGATGAAGAGCCGTGGTGCGACGGTATTCGGTTATCAGGTTAAAGATCCAGAGCGATTTGGCGTTGTAGAATTTGATGCCAATATGCAGGCGATTTCGATTGAAGAAAAACCAGTAAAGCCTAAATCCAATTATGCTGTCACTGGGCTATATTTTTATGATAACCGAGTCGTCGAATTGGCAAAAAAAGTCAAACCTTCATCTCGTGGTGAGTTAGAGATTTCGACGCTAAACCAAATGTACCTTGAGCAAGGTGACCTGAATGTTCAATTACTAGGGCGCGGCTTTGCTTGGTTAGATACTGGAACACATGAAAGCCTGCATGAAGCCTCTTCGTTTGTTCAAACCATTGAAAATGTTCAAGGTCTTAAAGTTGCCTGTTTAGAAGAGATTGCGTGGCGCAATGGGTGGTTATCAACTTCTCAAGTTATCCAATTTGCTCAACCAATGTTAAAAAATGACTACGGACAATACTTAAATAAAATTATTTGTGATGATTGCTCATCAAGCTAAATAGAGATTACCCAAAACGAGTCCAAGCTTCAGGTATTGTTATGTGTAAAAAAATAGTATTACATGCGATGACTAAAAAAGGGTATGAAGTTGCTACCCTTTTATTTGAAAAATATCGAGAAATTGTTGATTTCCTTGTTATAGGAAAAGATAAAAATATTAAAGATGATTATAGTGAAAATTTGAGACAATTAGCTATCAACTACGGTGTTCAGTATTATTATCATAATGACACTTACACAATACCTCAAGAATCCTATGTGTTAGCAGTGTCATGGCGCTGGATGATTAGAAGTATCGAAGATAGCAAGTTAATTGTTTTCCATGACTCTATTTTACCTCGATATAGAGGCTTTGCTCCGCTAGTGAATAGTTTAATTAATGGTGAGCATGAAATTGGTGTTACAGCTCTATTTGGTTCAGATGAGTATGATAAAGGTGATATTATTGCACAAGCTACTTCATTTATTGACTATCCAATAAAATTATCTGATGCAATTGAAGTGAATAACCTCAATTATATAAAACTGGCAGATTTGATATTTAATAGTTTACATTCCGGAAGAGAAATAAAATCCTCACAACAAGATGAGTCATTAGCGACATATTCAATATGGCGAGACGAATCTGATTATGAGATCGATTGGAATCAAAGTTCTACATACATTAAACGATTTATTGATTCTGTAGGGTACCCATATTCTGGAGCTATTACTAATGTTGATGAGAATAAAGTGGTGGTCTTGGATGCTGAAGTAGTACAGGATGTGGTTTGTGAGCATAGGCATGTTGGTAAAGTGATATTTGTTGAAAATGGCTGCCCCGTTGTAATTTGTGGTAAAGGCTTGTTGAAAATCACCAAAGCAGTAGTGAAGGAAGAAAACCAAGCTCGAGATTTCTTGCCGATCAATAAATTTAGAATGAAATTCTATTGATTGTAACCCCAGAGAGATAGATTAATGATTCCATTTAATAAGCCCCCAGTTGTAGGTAAAGAGCTTAGCTTTATTGAGCAAGCTATCCAAGGAAGTAAACTCTCGGGAGATGGGCCACTTTCTGAACGATGCGAGAGTTGGTTTGAAAACAGAGCGAGCTGTATTAAGACTTTGTTAACGCCTTCATGTACCCATGCGCTTGAACTTGCCGCTTTGCTGATCGATATTCAGCCTGGTGATGAAGTGATTATGCCAAGCTACACTTTTGTTAGCACTGCGAATGCATTTGTACTGCGTGGTGCAAAAGTGGTGTTTGTTGATATTCGTCCAGATACGATGAACATTGATGAAACCAAAATTGAGGCTGCAATCACTGAAAAAACGGTTGCTATTGTACCTGTACATTATGCTGGTGTTGCTTGTGAGATGGACACGATCATGAGTATTGCAGAGAAGTATAAACTCATTGTTATTGAAGATGCGGCTCAAGGTGTGATGTCTACTTACAAAGGGAAAGCGTTGGGGGCAATTGGCCATCTAGGTGCATATAGTTTTCATGAGACGAAAAATTATACGTCCGGTGGTGAAGGTGGACTACTTCTTATTAATGACCAATCTTTTGTTGAGCGTGCAGAAATTGTCAGAGAGAAGGGGACGAACCGAAGCTTGTTCTTCCGTGGTATGGTAGACAAATATACTTGGGTTGATCTTGGTAGTAGTTTGCTTCCAAGTGAGATACAAGCAGCATACCTTTGGGGACAGCTTGAAGAAGCTGAAGGGATTAACCAAAGACGGCTACAAATTTGGCGAAAATATCTAGATGAGCTTACGCCTCTTGCCGCAAAACACAATATAGAAGTGCCAACTGTTCCTTTTGAATGTCAGCACAATGCGCATATGTTCTACTTGAAACTGGAAAATCTGGAATTGAGAAGCCAGTTTATTGAAATGCTTCGTGAAGAGGGCATAGTTTCTGCGTTTCACTATATTCCATTGCATAGCTCACCAGCTGGCCAACAGTTTGGTCGGTTTGTCGGCAGTGATATATATACGACACAAGAAAGTGAGCGCTTGGTAAGACTACCACTGTACTTCAATATGAGTGATAGTGAGCAGTCTTATGTTATTAATGCTATAAAAAATGTTTTAGGGCGCATGGAATTGTAAAAATGCAAAGCAACGAGATTAAACATATTTTTTTAGTGTCTAGCACAGACTACTTTTCCCCTCTGTTTATTGATGCCTTAATTGAGAAAGCTGGCATTAATCACGAGACGTTAGGTGTCGTCATTTTCGGATGTGGTGATATTGAATCTCAGTACCCTAAGAAAATTGATGGTGTCACTTACTTTTCTTACGAGAAGGTGAACAACTCTATTTTTTTGAACGCTTCAACGATAACTTATTTCTCTCTGAGTGCACTTAACTCTGCTCAAATTCGAGAGGTTCTCGAGCTTAGTCCACAAATGAAGAGCAAGTGTTATATGTTTATCACGGATGATGAGGTTGACAGATGGCTTTGGTGCAAAGATAAACATGGACGCTTAGTTGCAGATGTTAAGCTTAACATTACAGAGAATGATCTTTGGGTTTTAAGTCAACAAGAGCAGTTTATTGCTTTAAATAGTGCGTTTCGTGAGAAGTTGAGCCAAGTATTAGAAAGGTGTGATTTTTGTCTTGTTGATTCTAGTGTTGTCTTCGACACATTACCCACTAAATCTGCTGAGACTCTGGCGATTTCTGTTTATGCAGACGAAAAAAATAAGAAAAAAAGTATCCTTTTAGGTACTAAACCTAATGCATTTAAATATCAAAACATTAAAGCGATGTTGCGTGCATTAATAAAAGCTGGAGTGCACACGGAATACAAGTTTGTTGTGATGTGGCCTGTAAAGCAGTGGCGAAAACGTCTTCTTTTAGATCTTTATTTAACCTATTTGCAAAAGATAAAGAAGCAAACAGTCGATGTGTCTGTCATAACTTCACTTCCCCCACTAGCTTACACGGCCGTTGTGATGTCGTGCACCCATCTTGTGCTTCAACCTAGAGGCGGAGCTAGTACCGCCCGTCAACTGATGAAGTGGGGGCAAGGTAAGGTTTATGTGGCGAAAGGAAGCCACAATGAACTGTTCTTTAAAGATGCACAAAATGTTGAACTCTGTAGTTTTTCTACATTTGATGAGCTAGCGAGCAGTTTAGGAAAACAGATTGATGTTAAAGCTAATGCCTCTAAAATAAATGCAGAAGAGCAACGTTCACTTCAAGAGCTAGCTACACTTTATAGCTAGGCCACACCCAGATTTTCAAGGCTAAATATGAGCAATATTCTCTCTCTTATCGGTCGTACCGATGCTTTATTCACTCAAGACATCTCAAATCAAGAAGTTGAATTGTCAAAGATTGTCTCTGAATCTCGCTTTCTTGTCTTAGGTGGGGCGGGCTCTATTGGTCAAGCGGTCACGAAAGAGATTTTTAAACGTAACCCAAAGAAACTTCATGTTGTTGATATTAGTGAAAATAATATGGTTGAGTTGGTTCGTGATATTCGTAGCTCTTTTGGTTACATTGATGGCGATTTTCAAACATTCGCATTGGATATTGGTTCCATTGAGTACGATGCGTTTATCAAATCGGATGGGCAGTTTGACTACGTGTTGAACTTGTCAGCGCTGAAACACGTGCGCAGTGAAAAAGATCCTTTCACACTTATGCGTATGATCGACGTGAATATATTCAATACAGATAAGACCATCCAGCAATCAATAGAATCTGGAGCGAAGAAATATTTCTGTGTATCGACAGACAAAGCGGCAAATCCAGTCAATATGATGGGAGCGTCTAAGCGCATTATGGAGATGTTCTTGATGCGTAGAAGTAAGCAAATGTCGATTTCAACCGCTCGCTTTGCCAATGTCGCATTTTCTGACGGCTCTTTACTGCACGGCTTCAATCAACGTATTCAAAAGCGTCAACCTATTGTTGCTCCTAATGACATAAAGCGCTATTTCGTAACGCCACAAGAGTCGGGTGAGCTCTGCCTGATGTCTTGTATTTTTGGTGAAAACCGAGACATCTTTTTCCCTAAATTGAGTGAAGCGCTTCACTTAATTTCATTTGCTGATATTGCAGTGAAATATCTAGAGCAATTGGGTTATGAACCATATCTCTGTAGCAGTGAAGATGAGGCTCGTGAACTGGCGAAAACTTTACCTGAGCAAGGTAAATGGCCTTGCTTGTTTACAGAAAGTGATACTACGGGTGAGAAAGATTTTGAGGAGTTCTTCACGGATAAAGAAGTCCTTGATATGGAACGCTTTGAAAACTTAGGCATCATCAAAAATGAACCTCTTTTCGAACAAGCTCTTTTGACTTTGTTCGAGCAAAGCATTGCTGAGATGAAAGATAAACGTGAGTGGAACAAGGAGCAAATTGTAGAATTGTTCTTTACCATGATTCCCGACTTTGGCCACAAAGAAACGGGAAAATACCTAGACAGCAAGATGTAAGCGGAGCGAATGATGAATCCAACATCGATTGTTGAATTTGTGCAAGATACGTATAAAACCGAAGACTTTATTCCATTACACGCGCCAGCTTTCCAAGGCAATGAAAAAGCGTATGTGATGGAGACTATTGACAGTACTTTTGTATCAAGCGTCGGTAAGTTTGTTGATCAATTCGAACAGAAAATAGAGCAATACACTGGCAGTGAAAAAGCGGTAGCAACTGTTAATGGTACTGCTGCATTGCATGCTGCGCTGTATATGGCAGGTGTGCAACGTGGTGATTTGGTGATCACTCAGGCCCTCACTTTTGTGGCTACCTGCAATGCCCTTTATCATATGGGGGCCGAGCCTATTTTTGTTGATGTTTCAAAAGTTAGTCTTGGTTTGTGCCCTAAAGCGGTTGATGCTTACTTAATGGAACACGCAAAGCTTACAGAGGAAGGGTGTTTTCATCAAACAACGGGTCAACGCATTAGGACTGTTGTGCCCATGCATACGTTTGGTCATCCCGTTGAGTTAGATGAATTGATTGCGATTTGTCACAAGTGGCAGCTTAATTTGGTTGAAGATGCGGCAGAAAGCTTAGGATCTTTTTATAAAGGTCAACACACTGGAACGATTGGTGATTTTGGTGCGGTTAGCTTTAATGGCAATAAGATTATTACGACAGGTGGTGGTGGTATAGTGTTGTGTAAGACCAAAGAGTTAGGCCAACATACTAAGCATGTGACTACGACCGCGAAAGTACCTCATCCTTATGAGTTTTATCACGATGAACCTGGGTTTAACTATCGTATGCCAAATCTAAATGCTGCACTTGGCTGTGCGCAGATGGAAGTGATAGAAACGTACTTGGCACAAAAGCGTGAGTTAGCAAAGCAGTATCAAGCTTTCTTCTCTGGTAGCGATGTTCAGTTTGTGACCGAGCCTGAGTACGCACACTCAAACTACTGGCTCAATGCGATCATTTGTCCGGATATCGAATCGCGAGAAGCGATATTACAAGAGACTAATGCCGCGGGCGTGATGACTCGTCCAATTTGGAAGTTGATGCATCGTTTGCCGATGTTTGAAAGTGCACTGCGTGGTGATTTAAGTCACTCAGAGTTCATCGAGGCGCATTTAATTAACTTACCAAGCACTCCAGTTGCACTAAATCGTTAAGGCAAGATTAAACATGACACAGCAGCAAAAGAAAGTCGCCGTGTTTACCGGGACGAGAGCAGAGTACGGGCTGCTTTACTGGCTTCTAAAGGATATTCAAGATGATCCTGAGTTGAAACTTCAGCTCTTGGTGTCTGGTATGCATCTTTCGCCAGAGTTTGGCGAAACTTATCAACAGATAGAGCAAGACGGCTTTGTCATTGATGAAAAAATTGAGATTCTACTTTCATCCGATTCGGCAGTTGGGACCGCGAAAAGTATGGGACTAGGAGTACTTGGCTTTGCTGATGCTCTTTCAAGACTGCAACCTGATGTATTGGTCATTTTAGGCGACCGATTTGAAGCTCTTGCCGCAGCACAAACGGCAATGATACTGCGTATCCCTATAGTTCACTTGCACGGTGGGGAGATCACTGAAGGAGCGTATGATGATGCAATACGCCATGCGATTACCAAATTAAGCTATTTGCATGCTACGTCCACAGAGGATTACAGGCAGCGTGTTATTCAGTTAGGTGAGTCGCCCGACCGAGTAAAAAATGTGGGTGCTATCGGTCTAGACCACCTAAAACGCGCAACGTTTATGACGGTAGATGAGCTTGCTAAGTCACTTGCCTTTAACCTAACTCAACCATTTTTTGTGGTTACATATCACCCAGTGACCTTAGGTGATGAGAAGCCTGAGGCAAGCTTTCAAGCGCTTTTAGGCGCATTAGATGAATTTCCCAATCATCAAGTAATCCTTACTTATCCGAATGCTGATGATGGAGGACGACGTATTATCCCTATTTTGGAACAATATGCTCAAGCTAACCCACAACGTGTATTAGCTATTCCATCTCTTGGGCAAGTACGTTACTTGAGTGCGGTAAAGCATGCAGCTGCTGTGATTGGTAACTCTTCGAGTGGGATTATCGAAGTGCCTGCTTTTGATGTACCTACCGTTAATATTGGTTCAAGACAAAAAGGGCGTTTGGCCGCCAAGAGTGTCCTAAATTGTAAGCCTAATCAGATAGATATTTCTGCTTCAATAAGTGCGGCTGTGCAGAGAGCTTACAAAAGCGATAGCAACGAGGTTGTCTTAAATCCTTATGGGCAAGGCGATACAAGCGGGCAGGTGATTGACATGATTAAGACTTTGCGTTTTGAGCCGAGTAAAGCCTTTTTCGACCTAGATTTTGATAATGTATAATTATTCCATTGTAGATTTAAAGACGATATAAAGAGACTCTATGACATTAATAATTGCTGAAGCTGGTGTAAATCACAATGGTGATGAGACGTTGGCATTTGAGCTAGTCAATGCGGCGCATAAAGCTGGTGCTGATATTGTTAAGTTTCAAACTTTTAAAGCTAAAAACTTAGTTACAGCTGAAGCAAAACAAGCTGAATATCAAGTAGCAAATACGCAAAAGCAAGAGTCTCAACTTGCGATGCTTAGTCGGTTAGAACTTTCTTATGATGTTCATCACCAACTAGTAGAGCATTGTCAGTCAATCGGTATTGAGTTTCTATCGACAGCTTTTGACTCTGAGAGTCTAGATTTCCTTGTTAACGATTTGAATCTCACCCGATTAAAAATACCGTCGGGCGAGATTACTAACGCCCCTCTAGTTTTAGAACATGCACGTACAGGTTGTGATCTCATTGTTTCTACAGGAATGGCTACACTCTCGGAAATAGAAGCTGTTTTGGGAGTGATTGCTTTTGGTTACACTGCCGATCAAAATGCCACGCCAAGTGAGCTAAATTTTCAAAAAGCTTATGCCTCTGAAGTGGGGCAAAAAGCCTTAAAAGAAAAAGTGACGCTACTGCATTGTACGACAGAATACCCTGCACCAATGGAAGAGATAAACCTTAAGGCGATGGATACTCTTGCTAACGCCTTTGAACTACCCGCTGGCTATTCTGACCATAGTGAAGGCATCACAATCCCAATTGCGGCAGTTGCTCGCGGAGCGGTACTAATAGAGAAGCACTTTACTCTAGATAAGAATATGGAAGGGCCAGATCATAAAGCTTCGCTCGAGCCGAGCGAGTTGACTGCAATGGTTTCAGCTATTCGTCAGGTGGAAGTTGCGTTAGGTGTTGGAGTGAAAAGCCCAACGGTTTCTGAGGTAAAGAACAAAGCGGTAGCTAGGAAGAGCTTGATTGCAGCGACGAACATCGCTGTAGGTGAAGTTTTTACTCAGGATAACCTGACTATAAAACGCCCTGGCACGGGCCTTTCTCCTTATAAATTTTGGGAACTACTGGATAAGCCAGCCAGTAAGGCTTATCAAGCAGGAGATTTAATCTTTGAATAGAGAGAGCTTGAAGCCTCTCGTCATTATTGGTGGAGGTGGTCACGCTAGTGTACTAGTGGATGTACTTCTACAGCAGCAAAGAGAGATCTTGGCGGTTATTTGCCCGGATGAGCTGAGTGAGCGCGGCATTTTTCACGAGCTACCCCATTTTCGCAAAGACGAAGATGTCTTTAGGTTTGATTGTAACGAAGTTTTGCTAGTCAATGGCATTGGTGCTCTCCCCAAATCGGGCTTAAGAAGCAAGCTAACTGAGTTTTATACAGCGAGTGGGTACCAGTTCGAAACAGTGATTGCCTCTTCTGCTCAAGTATCTCCTTTTGCGGAAGTTCATATGGGGGGGCAAATTCTTTCCAGTGCCATTATTCAAGCCGGAGCCAGAATTGGTCGCCATACAATAGTGAATACTGGCGTTATAGTTGAGCATGACTGTGATATTGGATCTTTTAACCATTTGGCCCCTCGTTCAACGCTGTGTGGTCAAGTTCTGACTGGCGATAATGTTTATATTGGAGCTGGGGCTACGGTGATTCAAAACGTCCGAATAGATACAAACTCTATTGTAGGTGCTGGAGCGACAATCACTCAAAATGTGCCAATGGATACGATCTGTTACCCATATAGGGTAACAATGAAAAGTTTTAAATGATTTAGAAAATAGGTTAAGCATGAGTCATTGTTGGAAAAATGTTTTAATTAAGCCAACCAGTTCATTACTTGATGCGTTAGAAATTATAAACAATGAAGCGTTGAGAGTTGTGCTAGTTGTTGACGATAATGACCATCTTTTGGGGGTCGTTACGGATGGTGATATTCGTCGTGGGTTGCTTAAAAACTTGCCTTTGACTGCTGATGTAGCGCAAGTGATGAACACTAACCCATTGACGGCTAACATTAACACCCCTCGTGAAGAGTTAATTTCAGCAATGGAGAGCCGTAGCGTTCTTTCTATTCCATTGATAAAAAACGGAAAAGTGGTTGGTTTAGAAACTTTGCACGGTGCGCTACGTCAACCAACCTATCAAAATCCCGTTTTTCTCATGGCTGGTGGTTTCGGGACTCGGTTGAAACCTCTGACTGATACATGTCCTAAGCCAATGCTCAAAATTGGTGGTAAGCCTATTTTAGAAACGGTTATTCGAAGCTTCATTAAGGCTGGTTTTGTTAATTTCTATATTTCTACTCATTACATGCCGGAGCAGATTGAGCAGTATTTTGGTGATGGCTCTAAGCTCGGGGTCAATATCACCTACGTTTATGAAGAGTCTCCGTTAGGTACTGGTGGTGCTTTGGGTTTGCTACCTAAGGACTTACCAGCAGACCTGCCATTAATAATGATGAATGGCGATGTCTTAACGAAAGTTGATTTTCAGCGACTTCTGGAGTTCCATACAGAAAATCAAGCTGATGCAACGATGTGTGTCCGTGAATATGATTATCAGATCCCGTATGGTGTCATCAATGGCGATGGCAATAGAATTACCAGCATGGTAGAAAAACCAATCCAACGTTTTTTTGTTAATGCCGGAATATACGTTGTATCTCCGAGAGTCATCCAATCCGTACCGAAAAATCATCATATTGATATGCCGACTTTACTTGAGCAACATATGAATGAACGTGAAAATGTACTCATGTTTCCAATTCACGAGTACTGGCTTGACATTGGTAGAATGGATGATTTTAATCGCGCTCAAGCAGATATCCATACGTTAGGTGTACTGTAGTGATCGATGGTAAAAAAGTAATTGCGCTCATTCCTGCTCGTGGGGGTAGTAAGCGCTTGCCTAGAAAAAATGTGTTACCGCTAAACGGTAAACCTTTAATTGCTTGGTCTATTGATGCTGCGAATAATTGCCCATACATCGACAAAGTCTTGGTGAGTACTGATGATCAAGAAATCGCAGATATTGCATTACAATTCGGGGCTGAAGTTCCTGAATTGCGGCCGGAACATTTGGCTTCTGATACAGCGAAAACAGAAAGTGTGTTGATTTACACGCTTGAAAAGTTTGGTAAAGGTGATGAGATACTTGTCTTGTTACAACCGACATCCCCTTTACGCACCACTCAGCACATTAATGAAGCTCTGGAGTTGTTCATAGAAAAGCAAGCTTTGTCAGTGGTTTCTGTTACACCATGTGAGCACTCCCCGCTATGGTCGAACACGCTTCCGGAAGATGGTTCGATGGGGGGATTTTTGAGGCCAGAAGCACTTAATCGTTCACAAGACCTCGGAGAGTTTTACCGACTAAATGGAGCGATATACATTTTTGATGCCAGAGATCTGCTGGAACAAAAAAAAATTCATTATACCGCTAAGTCATACGCCTATGTTATGGATAACCGAGTCTCTTTTGATATCGATCAGAAGTTGGATTTTGAATTGGCTGAGTTTTTTATGGGCAAAACGAACTGATATATAATGCCTTGTTACAAGGCATTATATTACTTAATGGTTCAAATTTTCTTATTTCAGGTTTTTGTCTGTTTTCCATTGAGTAAGGAAATCGTGTAGATCCTGTGCAAGTAAATCAACTTGTATATTATCATTGACCTCTTTTAGGTTCAGTACAGAGGTTGAGTTCAAAGTATAAAGATGAACATTTTTATCATCTGGAGAAATAAGAACTTCAGCTGGTATAAATTTATCTAGAACCAAACAAGAAAAGTGCTTAGTATAATCTGTACATTCGCGAGGATGTGGCTTTATTACTGTAATGTTATATTTCTCAGCAATTTCTTTGTACAGCTCTATTTTTCCATCTTCCGTCACCAGATCGCTGATAGGTTGAGTAAATAAAATGTTTTTTCCACTAAGAGACTCGAAGCTGTGCGTTAGGATCATCTGCAAACTAAAATTTCTGGTGTAGTCTAACATATCAACAACATCGAAGACTTTTGTTTTGCTTTGTAATTGAGAGTCTACAAGTTCTGGTTTTGATAAATAGATGCTAGTTATTTTATTTCCATAGCCCAAAGGAGAGACAACTCTGCCTTTTAAAGCGCGTTTTACTCTTTTTTTGTATGGTATTGGGCCATTATAGTTTCCAGCACCATCTTCTAGAACTGAGCCATGAGATAAATCGAATAGAAACGCATAGGTTAGGTGATCGTGACCAAAAAACTTTTTCTTTTTAATTAGAGTTGTAATGTCATATTGTAGAAGTCCCATTTTGTAAAGAAAAGAGTCCCAATTTTTGTTGAGCTTAGTGTTAACAATGACTACGTTATCTAACTTACTATTCGCTAACAGAGCCTGGAAGTCAATATGGCTAACGAACAGTGTATTATGGCCCCCTTTATTAATATATAAGTATAAAAAAAGTGCGAAAATTGAGTTTACGTAACATACGTTCTCATAATTAGATTGAATTCTCTTATACGTAATGATGTTTTTCATTATTTTTTCTCAAAGATTATTGTTACTATTTTATTCACAACATTTGTATAATTAGCGATGAAATTTGCACTATGCAAACTTATAGAGTTTGTACTTAATGAAAAGTGATTATCTATCAAGTTACTGAGTTCGTTAACTTTTGTAATGATATTGCAGAACGAATGTTTTTTAAGAAGATTAACAATTTCTGTAAAATTGTAATAACTTGGTCCGGTGATTACAGGTACTCCCAGAGCTGCTGGCTCTAACACATTGTGTCCACCGACTTTATCTCCGATTAGACTGCCACCCATAAAGCAGATGTCTGCTGCACCCATCAAAGTTAGCATCTCACCCATAGTATCGCCGAGATATACTTGAGTATTTGTCTCTACTGCATGCGTTGAAGTACGACGCACAGTGTTAAAGCCTTGCTGTTGGCAAAGCGTGAATACATCATCAAATCGTTCTGGATGGCGAGGAACCAAAACGAGTAAAGCATTTGGATGAGATTTTAAAACTTGTCTATGTGCATCTAATACCTGTTCGTCCTCGCCTTTGTGGGTGCTAGCGGCAATCCAAATCGGACGATCGTCTCCAAGCTGGGCTCGAAGCTGCTGTCCTTGCTGTTTCACTTGCTCTGATATTTGAATATCGAACTTAATAGAACCGGTAACGGATAGTTTCTTTTTCTCGACGCCTAAGCGTTCAAAGCGCTCGGCATCTGAAGCTGTTTGGCAGAGTACTTGAGTTAGGCATGGATGAAGTTGGTTAAAAAGCCGCTGTATTTTGGCGTAGTTCTTACACGATTTTTCAGATAGGCGCGCATTCACGACAGTTATAGGGATACCCGCTTTGTGAACATTGTGAAGCGTGTTTGGCCACAGCTCAGTCTCAATGATCAACATCTGTTTTGGTTGCACTGCTTTAAGAAAACCTTTGATAGCGAACCCAAAGTCAATTGGCATATAGCGGTGTTCAACTAAATCACCCAACTTAGCAATCTGTTCAGCTCCGGTACTTGTTGTTGTAGTAACTAGAATAGATTGTTCGGGGTTTTGTTCCTTAAGGGCTTTGATTAAAGGTGTTGCTGCTATGCTTTCACCAACAGATACGGAATGTATCCAAATAGGTTTGTCGTTGCTTTTTAGCTTGGGAGTTATGCCAAAGTGCTCTCTCCAGCGAGAGCCGAACTTAGGCTTATTTGGTTTGCTCTTGTACAAACCAAATAAAAGCAGCGGTGATGCTAGAGCGAGTAGTAAGGTATAAACAATACGAACTAACATGAGCTTATCGTAATGGCGTCAAGTTTTTGGATACTATCTAGCACTTGCTTAGGCGAAAGTTCTGTCAAGCACTTAAGGTGTTTGTATTGACATTCACGCTGGAAACAAGGGCGACAATCAATATCGGTATGAACAATCTCCACTTTTTCTGCGAGTGGGGGGGTGTACTTCGGTGAAGTTGAGCCATACACGGCAACAACATTACAACCAACCGCAGCAGCCACATGCATTAAGCCTGAGTCATTCGCGACAACAGCCTTGCATGCAGCAAGTAGATCGACCGCTTCAATTAAGCTGGTTTGGCCTGCTAGAACATGAATGTTCTCATGGAATTGCGTCGGGACAAGTGCGCGGATATTGTTACAAGTCTCTAAGTCTTTTTGAGAACCAAACAACCAGATTTGATGCCCAGATCGAGCCATTTGCGTCGCAACTTCAGCGTAGTGTGTTTCGGGCCATTTTTTGGCAGGACCAAACTCTGCTCCTGGGCACAGTCCAATGATTGGTTGGTCTTGCGTTAAGTTGAACTTTTTGAGCGTGGCTTGTTGCTCAGCCGCGTTGATTGCAAGGCGTGGGCGGGGCAAGGTTTCAAGCCCGCCAAGGGAGTTGGAGTCCACCATCTCTGCTTTTGGATAAGCTAATGCTACATAGCGTTCTACCATGTATTGAAAAGACTTCATGTTGGGGCGTAAGTCATTCAATAAACCATAGCGCATTTCTCCCTTCCAGCCAGTACGAAGAGGAATGTTGGCAAACCATGGGATCAGTGCTGATTTCGCCGATTTAGGCAAGATATAGGCGTGGTCATATTGCTTTTCACGTAATGATTTACCAATTTCCCTGCGGCCTAATAAGTTAAATTCACCATGACCGATAGGCATTTCAATCGCTTGGTGGATTTCAGGCATACGCTCAAGAATCGGTTTACACCATCCTGGAGCGATAACGTCAATTTGGCTATCTGGATGACGTTGCTTTAATACGATATATAACGATTGCGACATTACCATATCGCCGACCCACGCAGGGCCAATAATTAAAATCTTTTTCATTTATTTACTTGCCAATCAGTATCATATCTAGGCTTAAAGATATTGTAATAGTTATTGCCGTCTTCTTGAGAGTGCAGCAACTGCAGTACCCACATATATTGTTCGGGCTTATCACCGACAAAATATTCAATGGCTTCATTACAGGTACGAGCGTCTTGCTCTTCGCCTTTATCCAGCTCAAACGCCGGTAAAATCTCAATATCAAACGTACCGTCTTCTGTGTTCATCGACGCAAATAGAGGCAATACTTTTGAGCGTGATAGTTTTGCAATTTTGCCTAAACCAGGTAGCGTTGCTTTACGTGTGGCAAAAAAATCGACAAACACACTATGCTCTGGGCCGTGATCTTGATCGGGTAGATAATACCCTACATAGCCATCTCGAATGGATTTCAGAAAAGGCTTAATGCCACCTGAGCGTTCATAAACACGGCCACCGTATTGAACTCTTTGCTTGTGCATCAGCCAGTCGGCAACATCATTCTTTTGCTTTTTCGCCATTGCAGAAACTGGCATTCCCATTGAAGCGAGCAAGATAGCAGGCACATCGATAGCCCAAGAGTGGGGAACCATTAAAATCACATTTTCGTTGTTATCAATGTGCTGTCGTAAAATGTCTAGGCCGCGAATTTGGCAACGGTTCTGAAGCCACTTTGGTGAGCGTAAACTTAGTAACCCGAAGCGAAAAAAGAACATGGCTGCTGTGTAGAGTGTTTTTTCTATTAAAGCTTCACGTTCTTGGAACGACTTTTCTGGAAAACACAGCTCAAAGTTAACCCTCGCTCGGTGAGCTGGCCCTTTGTGGGATTTCGACAGTTTTTTGGCTATGGTTTTCGCCAACCACTTTTGTAAACCCAGTGGCATTAATGATAAAGGTAAAAATAAGAGAACACCTAACCACGTGCCCCAGTACTTAGGCGACAGGAAGTGGCGCTTAAACTCAGGGTTATATGCTTTATGGTCGAAGTCATCACGTTTTATGGTCATGGCGTGTCTAGTTACCTATTCGTGTACTGGCGAAGTGGTTTAAATGAGAAAAAAGATATTAAGGAATGATACAGGCTATTGCACTTGAGTAAAGGTGGCAGGTTATGGTTCTGCCACCTTGTGGTGCTTAACTGTTTTGGATAGTCAAGTATTCGGCAACGCCTTCTGCAACTGTCTTGAATTCAACATCACAGCCTGCGGTGCGCAGTTTGGTCAGATCCGCTTGTGTGAATTCTTGGTAAGCGCCTTTTAGGTGCTCAGGGAATGGGATGGTTTCAATTTGGCCTTTGCCATGATGCTTGATAACTGCTTTTGCTACCTCTTCAAAAGATTCAGCACGGCCAGTACCACAGTTAAAAATGCCTGATACGCCGTTTTCTAAGAACCACAGGTTTACTTTACAGACATCACCAACGTAAACGAAGTCGCGTTTGAATGATTCGCTGCCCGCGAACAATTTAGGATTTTCACCTGCGTTAAGTTGGTTGTTGAGGTGGAACGCAACTGATGCCATGCTACCTTTGTGGTCTTCACGTGGGCCATATACGTTGAAGTAGCGGAAGCCGGTGATTTGAGAAAGGGTCTCACCATGTTCTTCAGCGTCTTGCCATAGGCGACGAACGTAGTTATCAAACTGCTGTTTCGAGTAACCGTATACATTCAGTGCGCCTTCGTATTCGCGTTCTTCAACGAAAGTATCTGTATCGCCGTAAGTGGCTGCTGAAGAAGCGTATAGGAATGGAATCTCGCGATCTAAACAGTAATGAAGCAGCTCTTTAGAGTACTCGTAGTTGTTTAGCATCATGTACTTACCATTCCACTCAGTCGTTGCAGAGCAAGCACCTTCGTGGAAAATTGCCTCAATCGGACCAAAATCATCGCCCGCCATAATTTGGGTCAGAAAGTCGTCACGATCCATGTAATCTGTGATGTCCAGATCAACTAAGTTCTTAAACTTTTTGCCATTTTTTAGGTTGTCGACAACCAGGATATCGTTAATACCAGCTTCGTTTAGTGCTTTAACAATGTTGCTGCCGATCATGCCAGCGCCACCAGTTACGATGATCATAGAACTTCCACCATAGATTAAAATTTTCTCAGGAATTCTAGCAAGAAACGAAAAGTAGCGCTATTGGAAGCAGGAAGATAGGTTTGAGTCTTCTATTGCTCAGTATCTAGATATGAAAAAGGGAGCCTCAGCTCCCTTGATTACTTTATTATTCCACATCCGAACGGTTAGGTCTTTGGTACCAAGGATTTCGTTCGTCGGTTAACTCAATTAAGCTGTATTTGCGGCCGAGCTTCTGCCCTCCGTCACGAGTAAGAGGCTGCCAACTAAAGTTCGCACGATTGTTACTTGGCTTAACGGTCATGATGTCAAACGGAATCGACAAGTAGAAACCTTTAGTAAAACTACCTTCACCAAATTCATCCGCAGACAAGTCTGTAAATGAGGCAAAGGCGCCAGCAATTACGCCACTCTTGAACTGCTTAGAAACATTGATTTGTGTACCAACATCGCCAGCTAGGAACTGACCAACATCGACTTGGATCATCAAATCTTGCAGGAATTCCCATTGAGGGTAGTAGTAACCAGATACAAAACCAGTGAATCCTTTATCAATAACTTGGAACGGACGTCCATATTCTGGCACGTTTTGCCATTTCTCATCGTAAACACCGAAGTAACTTTGTGGATCACGTTGAGAAATTAAGTTGACGTCAGCGCCAATCGCCCAGTTAGCTCCTTGTGGTCGGTAAAGAAACTCGGTACCGACTCCGGCAAACATGCTCTCCAGATAGCCAGCGTAGAATTGCTGGTCCATCGTATTGGAATACTCTTGGAACCAAGTCAATTGTAGGTTTGACATGGTTACAGCATGTTCATTTTGGTAAGCGCGGAACATGGTGCGAACACGAGGAACGGTAGTGCCATCAGGTGGAGTGACATAGATAAACTTATCGTAGTTGTTATACCAATCCCAGTATAACGAACCGCCAATTTCAAGGTTGTCCGTCAGCCAGTATGAGGCATTACCGCTTAGCCCTACACTAAAGAGGTAGAAATCTTCTGCGTTACCGAGAGTTTGAACAAGCTTAGGTGCAAAACTCCAATCAAAACGTTCAAAACCATCATAGACAGACTCTCCACTAGGCTTATTGCTAGCTTTTTCGGTTGCATCTTCTATTTTCGGATTGATGTAATTAACTTGTGTAAAGTCGCGATATTTCTCTTTGGAAATAATCGTTTGTTCGCCGACTAAGCCTCGGCTGCGTTCATTGATCGCATAGGTATCAATATCGTCAGGCATTTCATTATGGAGTACAGCTGCCGCTTTTTCATGTGCCTCTGTACGGTCACGATATTTCTTCTGCTCACCAACGACAGTTACGGTGTTGTCATCAACATAAATGCGCGTGTTTTGGTAACCTGCAATTTTGTCTAAATCTTCTGTTACACGTTCCCAGTCAACATCAGACAGTTCTTCTGGCTGATTGCTTTCTACTTCTGGTGTTGGTGTGTCTCGCCAGAATGATGGCATGTCATTGAAATTAGTGTTTAGCGTTAAGCCTGCGACCAGCGTGTCTCCACGTTCATAACTTAAACGAAAATCGGCCATTCCTAGACGATAGAGCACACCAAAGTTCCATGGCGTGTGGGGAGACATATCTACACCGGCCTGAACTACAGGGTAGTCTGTGCTGTAATCGTTACCGTCGTATTCAAGCTTGAAGCGAAGAGGCTTATGAAGAGTTTGATATTCAATACCACCAAAAAGGGCAGCAGGGCCTTTAAAGGCTCTATCGAAGTTAGTTGTTCCGCCAGTAGATAGAAATTCTGAAGGTCTATCGCAGAATTTGTCTGATGCTTTACAAAAAGGGTTTGTGACCGTATCTCTAGTTCCTAGGTAGCCCCAGCCCATACCTAAAGTAAAATCAAAGGTCCCTAGCTCAGAGTTGGAATACCGCTTCGTAGCTGCTATGTATTCTCCATCGAATAAGCCGGTACCAGCAAAGTCTCGAACACCCAGTGATAGCTCAGGAATATACTGAGATTCTTTTAGCAATCGAATTTTAAAGTCAATACCTTTATCTGTATAGTTTGTATCTCCCGAGAAACTAGGATCCTTACTATAGAGCAAATCTCGCACCGAAGTATAACGAATGGTTGTTTCTAACCAAGGCATTAGTTGCAGAGTAACGTTGTAAAAAAGGTACTCATCACTACCGGTAACAGAAAAGTTGAATTCCCCTTCAGGAGCCATACGTCCGGTTGGCATCTGCATTAAGCCAACACCACCAAAATCAGATTGAGAAGGCTGTAACGAGGGAGCCTCAAAGGGTACTTCTTGAGCCCAAACCAATGCTGGGCCCATTAAAGAAAGAGTTAAGCTTTTTCTAATTGGCATCATTGTGGTCTCTTTGCGGAATTTGGTATCAGTTGAGTGAGTAGGCGGACAATATCTTGGTCAATTTCAGAACGTTCAAGATCACCAAACGGGATATATACCAATGTCAGAGGTGGTAAGTAATATTGTGTCGTTAACCAGGCGCCATGATGAGGCTTAACTACGTGACCATCTGGATAGATTAACACTGGCGGCGTTGACAACGTACCAATGCTACCTTTCAAATTCTCTATTTGTCTTTGCAAGGGGATGCCTGCTTGAGCCGTGATGGAATACACGCTATTTAGGTTTCCTAAGTAATACACTTGTTCTTCACGTATAGGGCTTGCGAGAAGGTAATCGCCGTGCAACAGAGGGTTGTCGAATTTATCTAGTCGAATTTTATCAACATCGATCGCAGACAGTAAGCGTGGTGCAAAGTTTTGCTTCTGAATAAATTTGTAGAATGGATGTGCAACCAAATTGTGTTGAATCATTTGATTGAGTACCGAGTTCTTTAAAGCGGTAGAGGTTTTCTCGGCATGATCTGATTTATCAAACAAAGTCGTACCAAGAGAGTATTGCAGTGAGAAGCTTTGCTCCTTAGCAAGTGCTAATACGCTTTCTAAACGAGCCGGCCCTCGAAATTGTAGCTGTTTGCCTACCTCCAGCAACTCAACATTTAATGACTGTGTTGTAGAGGTTTCTGTTTGAGCTAAACTATATGAGCTCAAAAGTGGCATGACCAAACAGAATAATGTGATTAGTCGCTTGCTCATGATTTACGATACCCCTTTAAAATGGTCAACTCAACCGGAATCATATTAGGACCTAAATATTGTAAGGTTTTAACAACCTGACCTAGTTCATCAACCCAATAAATATTCTCGACACTGTGGGAAAGACTACTAAACTCAACAGTTTCTTTATATACATTGGTCGTCGCGCTAGACATTGGTGTCGTCAACGTTTCTTGACCAGAGTAAGAACGAGTCACACTTGCTGGAAAGCCATAACGATATTGTGTCGCCCAGTCGTATGAGAGTGCGTAGTTGGCAGAGGCTGAATCAGAAGAAAAATCTGGCACATCACCATAAACACCCGCTAAGTCCCCATTCTGTAGACCTATCGTTTTGACGATATGCCCATTCTCCGTAACGATCATAGCTTTGTCAGCACTTACCCATTTTAGTTGTGTTTTTCCATTGAGAGGGTTTTGCTCTGCAAAAGCTAAAACAACAAAGACCTGTTTTTGATTCCCAAGTCTCAAATAGGCACTGGCATAAGGAACGGCATTTATTTCTTCTGGGGTCATCTCTACATCGATGTAGTTACCGTAAGCTTCTTGGACGGTTGCTGAAACATCATTGAATTTCTGTGTGCAGCCAAAGAGCAAACCTAGTAGCGGAAGAGTGAGGAGTAGTTGTATCCATTTGGACGTTCTGAAGATGTTCATTGATCCCTCTTGCAAATAAAATCGCCCTGAATCATTCAGGGCGATTATCTTCTGTCTACAAAACGAAATTAGTTAGTAGAAGTAGAAGTAGAAGTAGATGTTGAAGTAGATGTTGAATCGCTATCTGACGCTGCAACTGCTACTACAGTTACTGCTGCTGCCGCACCTACTGCTACAGCTGTTGTGCCTGTTGCAGATGCAGAAGCTGCGCCTGCTGAACCTGCTTCTTCTGCTGCAAATGCAGTTGATGCGCTTAGAGCCATAAGAATAGCTAGAGCTGTATTTTTCATTGTTGATCCTTGTGTATACGTTTTTAAAACATCGATGTTTGAGCTTATATAGAGCTCAATAGGTATTTTAGGCTAGGTAATTGGTATTTGTAAATAACTGAAAGATTACAAGTTAGCTTTCTATTCAGAAAGCTGGCTATCTTACTCGGTTATCGATGCCTCAAAGTATGATTGCTAGAATCGAAGCTTGTTTGTGGTTTATTATGATGTTGATAGTAATAAACATTAAAATTATATAAGTGCTAGCTAATTGTAGACGATGTACTTATTTTAGTTTTTGCTTTCCTAGCAAAAACAGTAAAGCGCCATATGTTATTCATGATTAGGATATAAATAAGAAAGGCGGATAGAAATAGCAAAAACATAATGCTTTCGGGCTTGTCAGACATCTGCCCCCATACTCCAAAGAGTGCAAGGCAAGAGGAAATAGTAAAAAGCAGCATCAATGTTTGACGAAAAGATAGGCCTAGTCGTGTACAGATATGATGTAGATGCAGTCTATCTGGTTTTAAAGGAGACTTTCCTTTTCTTATTCGGCGCATCATGACAATGACCATATCCATAAGGGGTAGGGCAATAATCCAAAGCGCAGTCACAGGTTTCATGATAGGTACAAGTGCCCCCCCGTCTACCTTTTGAGAGCTGTGTATTATCAACCAAATGATTGTGAAACCGATCAAAAAACTTCCAGAATCACCCATAAAGACCTTAAATGAGCGCTTTGGTATCAAATCGAGGTTGAATAAAATGTAGGGAAATAGCGATGTTATGAAAATAATACAAAAAATAGTGAGTTGAGTGTTACCGGCAGAATAAAATAAAAACGCTAAAGCCCCAAAAGCGACGGATGCGAGCGCTCCTAGTAATCCATCAATTCCGTCGACCATATTGAAGGCAGAAATACAACCGATCACAGCTGCGGTTGTTAACAGAGTATCTCCGTATGAGAGAACTACATCACCTTCACCAAAAAGATTACCTAGATTTGTAAGGGAAATGTTTTTAGTGAGCACCAAACAAACAGAGATGGCACAAAGCAATATTAACCTAGTTTTTGCATTGATATCTAACTTATCATCTAGCGTTCCAATACACGTCAAAATCAAACCACACACAAGAAAATAATCTCTGTTAGGAATGAGCTCAGGGGAAATTAAAGAGACGGCTGTAAGTGTAATAAAAAGAGAAATTCCCCCAATAAAAGGGACATCACCTTGATGTCGCTTCCTTACGTCTGGTTTGTCTACTAATCCAAAAGCTAAAGCCACTTTTCTCAAGGAAAGGAGGCTAAAAGTCGAGATAGTGAGTGAAACTAAAATCAAGAGTAACATGTTAAAGCTAGGCACGGCGTTTTGTAAATTATTATATAGTAGTACATACAGACAATCGCTCAATTGTAACGTAACCTTGCAGGTTTTTCATCTTTCCTCACATTGGTTGGTGACGGGGTTGGCTCTCAGTGTTTTTATTGAAAATATTAACTATTTTCTGACATTATAGAGATCTGTATATCTTTAGCGCTTGTTCTAGCTCGTGGTAGAAAGTTAAATTGCCTTTGTGTAGAATAACAGCACTATCACAAAACTCTCGAATTTCCTTTATATCATGACTAACCATGATGACATTAGCGGTTTTGCTCTTGTTAAGTAACGCTTGCTTTGCCTTTTTACGAAATTTTTGGTCCCCTACCGATGTAGCCTCATCAATGAGGTAAACATCAAAGTCAATTGCGATACAGCACCCAAAAGCTAGACGGGAGCGCATACCACTGGAATAACTTTTTACTGGCAAGTCATACTTTATACCTAGCTCGGCGAATGCTTTAACTTTCTCTTCATATTCATCTAGATTTGCTACTCCATTGACACGACCGATAAAACGGGTGTTTTCTCTTCCTGTCATTTGAGGATGAATACCTGTTGCCAAAGCAACCGGCCAAGAAATGGCTTTGTCAGTGATTACTTTTCCTGAATTAGGATATTCACTACCCGCAATAATACGGAATAACGTTGACTTACCAGCACCATTTGAGCCAAGAATTGCAACATTATGACCTTCTGGAAATCGGAAAGATACATTTCGGAAGATATACTGATTGCCTAGCTGGGAAGGGTAGTATTTAGTTAAGTTATCTAGTTTAATCATAATTGCGTAGTGAGTTTAATATACGGAACCTATTCATGGTTTTCTGCTACGTATAGAAGCCTGCCAATCTCTTTTGTCATACCATTCATAATATTATTTCGAGAGAACTGTTGTATAAATTCTGTTCTGGTTATCTGTTTTAGATTAAGGCTTTTTAATTGGGTAATACAGTGTTCCACATCATTCGGTATGAAAACTTTGGCGTTTGAAACATTTTGTTCGATAAACTGTTTAGTATAACCTTGTACACCACAAAGCAGTGGAAGTCCCGTTGCTGCATACTCAAAAATTTTAGAAGGAATAACATGCTCTAGGCATGCACAAGAATCCAGGTGCAAAAATAAAACATCAGCGTGACTATAATAATTAAGTAGTTCATCTCTAGGTACTGGTGGATGAACAATGACATTGGTTAGCTTTGCACTTTGCAATACCGAGATAAGTTTCGCATTCTTACGTCCATCTCCGATAATAGTTATTTCGATATTGTTTTTTAAGCGCTTTGCCAGCTTAGGTATTATTTTTTCCAGGGCTTGCGCGCGTCCAATATTACCAGCGTAGACGAGTCTGATAGTCGTTCCTTTAGGTTGATGGTATTGTGGTTTATCCAGTGGAATAAAGCTACAATCAATGCCGTTGGTAAACACGCTAATTTTATTGCTGTCAACATAACGCTCAATATGCTGTCTAAACCCTTCTGATACGATGTTCACTCTGTCAACGTTTGAAAATGTATATTTTTCAACTAGTTTTAGCGTTGGCAAGAGCATGCGACTGAGCATTGGGTTAAACATATCACGTATATTTTCAACAAATAAATCGCGAATATCGAGGAAAACACGGGCTGACGTTTGGGAGGCGATTCTTTTTGCCAGTGTAGCTGTTGCAAGTTTTGAACTAGTACCGTATACCAAGTCATAATGTTTTCCTTTGGTAAATTTCATAACTTGCCGATAATAGTATAATCCTGAGATTAGTTCGCCTTTAAGTCCCACATTGAACTCAGGTACTGCAATACGATGAACGTGAACATTACTTTGTTCAATGCTACTCACATCTGTGGGTCTGTAAGAAGAATAACGAGAGGGCAAAGTCGTTAGAATATCAATCTCCAACTCTGGATACTTCTCGGTCAGATGCCTAACTAAAGCTGTGGTTCGAAATGAACAGGCCGATAGATCTGGCTCATAATAATAACTCAAAATGAGGAGGCGTTTGACTACCACTATTCCCCCAAAACAGAACGATATAGATTAACTAATTTATGCTCTTGTTCTTCCCAGCATAAGTTTTCTCTGTGCTTTATTGCATTGTTTCTATATTTATTCAGTTGCTCTGGATTATTCAACATAAGCCTTAATGTGTCAGCTAAGGCATGGTACGACTGTCCCTTGACGACTTGACCGATTTCAAAAGATGTTACAATTTTACGAATTTCAGGAAAATCTGTTGCTAATACAGGAATGCCAGCTAATGCATACTCGAACAGTTTATTAGAGTCAGTCGTGTAGTGGTTTAAGCATGTATTCTCTATTGGTTGAACTCCTACATCAGCGGAAGCCGTAAACAGAGGTAACTTTGCTAATGGGACCGTAGGAATAAATTTAACACGGTTTTCTAAGTTGAGCGATGCTGTAAGATTGTGAAGTTCAAGTGCCTGTCGCCCTCCGCCAATGAAGGCGAAGTAACAGTTAGGTACTAAGGCGGCGGCTTGAACTAACTTTCGTAACCCTCTACCTGGCTGTAATCCTCCCTGATATAAGACAATAGGCCAGCTTTTTTCAGGTAGGTTTAAATACTCATGTAAGTAATCGCTTTGCTTTTCAGATGCAATGAAGCGAGGTCTGTTTTGCAGTACTAAAGGGCGCTCTATTTTATATGCTAGCGCAAAATATTTGGCTCGCATGTCCGTAGTTGTAATGGTCCCAGCAGTCTTAGGCATGATCTTTTTTTCGATCCAACCTACGATTTTTCTAAAGGATTGATAACCTTCGCGGCTGGTGCTTATCTCGTGAGCGTCATACACCAAAGGTACTCTTCTGATTTTTGATGCTAACCATGCTGTCGGTAAGACGTTTACATCGTGAGCATGAATAGCATCTGGCTTACTCTTAATCAGGCCATACCAAAGACCGCAATGTGTCCACGTTCGTGCTGCGAGTCTCAGTAATTGCCTGTGTGCAGCCATAGACTTAGGTTTGTTTGGTGTTGTAGTAACATTCTTCCTTGAAGCTGAGGTTTTATTTTTTCTGAATTTCCATAAAGGACTCCTTCCTATCCGTATTACATGTATACCTTCAGGTAATACTTCATGTTCCTGCGTAACTCCGGGAGTATGGAGAGCATAAATACTAACTTGGTAGCCAGATTGCTGTAGTGTTTGTGCTTCTTTTAATACTCGTGCATCATTAAGGAATTCATTCCATACAATCATGGATATTCTTTTACTCATACAGCATTTATACCAATAATTTTTCGACGTTTATTATATTATGGTTGAGTTTAGATAGAGTTCAGTTTAACTGAACTCTATCTGTTTTTATGCGTTTTTAAATATAAATTTAATCAATTCTAATGTGTCACTTCGGTTTGGTGGTGAATGACTAAGCTCTGGGTCTTTATAAATTACAATGTTAAGCCCATCTGTTGATTTTATCTCATGCCAATTATTCACTTCATTGAGGTTTAAGTTCTCATCTGAGTATTCATTAATAAATCGCTTAAGATGTCTTTCATAATGTCTAACATCGTCACTATTTTGCACAATATAAGTATGATTGCTTCTCTGTTTTATCTTTTCTGACGAAATACTTATTCTTTCGTGAAGAGGGTGAGTCTTAGACTCTATATCCTTACCGTTGTAAGAGTAGTTTACCATTGACTCAAAATGACTACGAGTATACAAGTTAAGATAAAGCTGAGGGTTAATGGCAATCACTGTCGGTTCAGGAAGGTATTCTGATACTTTCAGTGAAGTAAACCCTCCGGCTGATGAGCCGAAGATACATACATTTTTCTGATCAATATTCAAATTTTTGGCAATTGCTGTAATTGCTTTTGAAAGTGACGCTATACAGTTTACTTTCTCTTTGTACTGGAACCAACCAATTGATAGCTCATTTTCTGAGGATATGGTCGGATCCGAAAAGCTAACAACATGACAATTTATATCTTCCGACCATGAGTGCCGTTGAAAATCAACATAGCCTTTAGCCCTGTTGGTTGCACCGGGCAACATAATTAAAAGAGAATCGGCTTTTTTCTTACGCTCGGAGTAAAACTGTAAAGGAACGTCATCAACTAGGCAAGAAATTGTAGATTTTCCCTGCGGAATATTAATATTTTCATTTTCAAAAAAAAAATTCTTAATATTTTTCAGTAATGGCTGTTTCAGACTTGATTTCAGCTCATCAGAAACGATTTGCCCAGCACCTCTATCTGTGGAAAGGTACTCTTTAAAACTCGTGTCATTGCTGTATCTGATAATAGTTTGTACGTTACATGCTTTAGCGTTACCAGAAAACCCGATAGCAACCGCCTTTTCGTACATGTAGTCCTTCTCAGAGATAAATCCCTGCATGGCTGATTCATCGCCAAAGCTAAACGTAGTTTCTAACTCTTTATTCAGGCATTCAATTTCAATAACTTGATTGCTTTTATTGATAAACTTGTAGTAGCCGTTCTTATAGCTGACCAGTTCAAAGCCAATCCCTAAGTGGAACCATTGAGTAAACGATCTACCACGAGCAAACTGTAAATTGTCTTCCACCAGAAGCCAATTATTTGGCTTGTAGCTGAGCTTACGGTGATGTTTTATTGCAGGGTAGTCTAGTTTACCTTCCAGAATGTAGTTGTCGTTCTTGTCTTTGACAACCGCATTTAGGCAAGTTTGATATGGTTTGATTTTTATAATGTCAAACCCTTCAATCTCGACAGTGTTATGAGCTCGGTGGCTTAGGAAGTAGTTACGGTATTTATCACTTCGGTAACCGTATTTACCTGAGTCACATAGTAGGCGAGTACCATTATTAAATAGTTCAAATGACAGGCAGTCTCTGTGCTTATGTGATTTAGTATGATACATACCAGTCAGGAAAAGCATATGAGAAGTATCAACATCACCCTGCCAATCACTTTTTACAATGCTATAACCACTCTCAGAAAAATCGCCTACGATTGTTTTTTCTCCAGAACCATCTGGAAGTGTGAGTCTCTTTTGCTCAGTTAATATTGAGTCTCCAACGCATACTGGCCGTTTTAATGGGTCAACCATCCAGCATTTATTCTTGTCAGCCAATAAAACAATGTCTTCTATTGTTTTTGAACTGCTATACCAACCAGTCTTAATAATAGACAAGGCCGTGTCAGTGGCGTAGAAATGGTAGTGTGGAGAATGTTCTTTGTGAATACCCTCTCTAGTGAACTGTGAAAAAATAAGCTCTTCCATTTTTTCTAAAGCATATTTCTTCCGTTCTGAGTTTTCACTGAACGTAGTTAAATTAATTAAGGCCATAAGTCCTTGAATTTGGAATAGGCCATGATTGTTTAAGCTAAATGCATCGCTGAAACACAGATTGTTTAAATGTTTCTCAGCTGCTCGCGCGAGTAAATTACATCTACTTTGATCAATATTAAGCTTATGATAGCTGATTCTATTTATAAAAAATGCTAGAACCAGCGCCCTGAAACCTACCGACATGTCATACCAGGCATAACTCGAAGGCATTCTTGAGGTAGTGGTATGGTCATTATCAGTACCATGCTTTTCCATCCAGTCCGTGACGATGTCAAAGAAATAATCTACCAGAAGTTCCTTATTTTCAAATGTATCGAAAATATTCATTATAGGATGGAACATTGCCCATCCCTGGAGTTGCATGCGCCAGTTTCTATCTGAACTATGGATTGAGCCCTCCCAATCGATAGGTGATACTAACTGGTATGGCTCGCAATCCTTTCTTGGTTTAAATAGGCGTTTGTGAACAATACCCTCAATTTCATTATCATAGAAACCAGGTGGGAAAACTCTATTCAAAAAACACTCGATAGGAATGAGAGAGTCATATGTTTCGTTAAACACGTCAGTAGGTAGGGTCATCAATTACTGCTCCGCTAATAGTTCTTGGTATACGTTATCGATAATTCCTGCTGAATAAGTCCAATCTCGATTTTTTACAACCCATTCATAACCATTGCGGCTTAATTTCTGTCGCAATGCAGGATCTTCAATTAATTCACGTAACTTATTTGCAAAGCTATCAACATTACCCTTCTCGAATACAACTCCGTTGTAGCCGTCACTCACGATTTCAGTCAGAGCTGCACAACTAGATACAAGGACAGCCTTACCACTAGCCATTGCCTCGAAAGGTTTTAGCGGTGAAACAGCTTCACATACCAAGAATGGCTTACGAGGGAAAGGAGTAATATCTACCAAAGAGTAGTAGTCATCTACTTGCTCATGCGGAACGCGGCCAGTAAATATAACTCGGTCTTGTAACTTGAATGTGTTAACTAAATCTACTATGTGGCTAAGGTAAGCACCGTCACCGACAATTAGCATCTTGAAGTTATTTACGTTTTGAGATTTTAGTAGATGCAGTGCCTTAATTAGGTCGTCAAGTCCTTCATAGTTTACAATACTACCAATATAGCCAATGACAACGTCCGAATCTTTAATTGAAAGTTCGTTCATTAATGTGGCATTTTTTTCCTTAAATGGAGTAAAGTCACTTACATTTACACAGTTTGGTACCACGGAAATCTTGTCTTTATCAACACCACGTTCAATCATGATATCCTTTAAAGCGTGCGTAATCGTAAGAACTCTATCCGCGTGAATACAGGCTTCCGCTTCCATCTTCGCCATAAACTCATATTGTTCAGTGTTGTCCCAGCCATCTTGACGAGATAAGCGAGTTATCTCCCAGAGACCGCGAACTTCATAGACTGACTTGATGCCGAGTTTCTTTGCTGCTTTTACTGCTGCCAGACCATTAGGGTGGTTTGAGGCTGCATGAATGATTGATGGTTTATGTGTATCGGAAAGCTTGATTAATTGATCGCTGTAAGTGTCTACATATTCACTTATTGTCAAGCTGCTTTTCCGTGTTTTTTGGTCACATCGCAAATAGTCAACATTGTCAATCGTGTCTTTCTCTGGGATCACATCAGGTAAGTCTTTGCTGATATATTTTTTGTGATCACTAGGAAAACCGGGACGACTGACACCGTGAACATCATACCCCGAGTTGTTCAGGCATTTTAAGAGTCCATGGGTTTCGTGTTGCATACCCACCAGAGTTGTAAGGAAGTGAGTTATGGAGGAGATAGAATGCGACATTTGATTTTGGGTATTTTCTTTCCCCAGTTTCATCAAAGGAGAATCCATTATCCATTTTATCAATATCATCATTGATTCTTCGTGATGACATCTTCCATCCTGGAATTTCCATTGTGTTTACCGTATCGATAAACTTAGCTAACTCTCTCATTTCGCCATTGAAATTTAACAAGGTTTTTAACTCTTGTGCTAATCCTAGCGATTTAGTTATCTGCAGCTTATTGAATCCGATGTGGTACGCTATTTTATAGTTTAGATCTTTGTAGTGGTCATATAGGAAAGATAGTAAGACTCTTAAATGCTTATCCTTGTATTGGGATAAGGTGTTATCAATACTTTTTTGATTAATATTCGAGTTAGAATCTAAGCTATCGAAAGTCGCTATCGTATTCGATACGTCATCTGCAAAGTTAAGAGAAAATTGGAAAAGAGAAGTTCCTGGCAGTAGCACCGCTTCTTTGTTTTTTCTAGAGCTGATTCTAAAAGACATACTAGAAGCATTGTCTGGGATTTTTACTAGAAGCTTAAACTTATCTTTAGATAAATATGAATAGCAGGAATATCTATCATTGCTTTTTAAACCATGGAAGGGTTGCTTACAAGATGTTGGTCTTGCTAGTTCATCATAGAAATCGATCGCTAAAAATGCACAGTCTCCCTCATCGGCTGACTTAATATCGCCATATAGTTCAACGAAATTGCAGTTATTATTGATTAAGCAACGATGTGATAGTGCCTTATTTGATAGTGAACGTTCGTTATAATTTAGTACTAACTCAGACGCTCTCTTCTTTTCGTCAATTCTTCTCTTTAAAGCTCTCTTAATCTTTGCGACTAAGTTATTTGTTCTTGATAGCATGGTGTTTTTCTTTCTAAAGAATTGTGGGGAACAAATGCTCCCCACTTGTTAATCAGATAAGTTACTTAGTTAGTCCTACTGTATCAACTACGTTAGCTTGCTCATTGAATTTCACTGATACTTCAACGAATTCTTTATGAGGAACAAGAAGTACATGGATATCTGCATGTTGGAGAGCGATTTCTGTTGAAACCAGCTCAGAGTTCGCAGTGAAGCCTGATGGCAATGTCTCTATGTTTGGTTCAACTAGAAGAACTGTGCCAAGGTTAAGCTGAGCAACGCGTCTTGCAATGCTCAGCGATGGGCTTTCTCGTAGATCATCGATATCAGGCTTAAACGTAAGTCCGTAGCAAGCGACCGTCAGTTGGTCTGCTGATTTGTTTGGTTGTGCAAGAAGACGATCTGCAATCTGCGCTTTAACTTTATCGATAACCCAATCAGGTTTTTGGTCATTCACAAGACGTGCAGTGTGAATCAAGCGGGCAAGTTCTGGTGTTTTCGAAACAATAAACCAAGGGTCAACTGCGATACAGTGGCCACCTACCCCCGGACCTGGTTGAAGAATATTTACTCGCGGATGGCGATTGGAAAGGGCAATTAGTTCCCAAACGTTGATGTCTAGCTCACTACAGATGACAGACAGTTCATTTGCGAATGCGATATTAACATCACGGAAACTGTTTTCTGTTAATTTCGCCATTTCGGCCGTACGGGCGTTTGTAACAACACACTCACCTTCGACAAAAGTCTTGTATAGTTCTACAGAGCGAGTTGAGCATTTTTTAGTCATGCCCCCGATTACACGGTCGTTTTCTACAAGTTCACGGACAACATGACCAGGAAGTACACGCTCTGGGCAGTGTGCGATGTTAACGTCAGCACTTTCACCTACTTGTTGAGGGAAAGTCAAGTCGTTGCGGGCTTCTGCTAGCCATTCAGCCATTTGTTCAGTGGCACCTACTGGTGAAGTTGACTCAAGAATTACTAAGTCGCCTTTTTTCAAAACAGGTGCGATTGCTTTACAAGCTGCTTCGATGTATGAAAGATCCGGCTCGTGCTCACCTTTAAAAGGAGTGGGTACAGCGATCAAAAATGCATCAGCAGGCTCTGGAGTAGTGACTGCTTTCAGGAAACCTTCGTTTACGGCTGCATGTACAATCATATCTAGTTTAGGTTCAACGATATGAATTTGACCTTTGTTAATTGTATCGACAGCATGCTGATTTACATCAACACCAACAACCTTTTTTTTGCGAGATGCAAACATAGCAGCAGTCGGAAGTCCGATGTAGCCTAAGCCAACTACAGAAATAGTTTCAAATGACATTTTTGTATCCTTTAATATTAAAAATAAAAATTAAGCTTATTTAGCAAGTTCGTTTAAAATGCGCTCGCAAGCTTTGCCGTCACCATATGGGTTGTGGGCTTTGCTCATCTCCCCATAGGCTGTCGAGTCTGAAAGTAGCGTGTTTAATTCGAGGGTGATTCTCTCGATATCTGTCCCTACCAGTATTACCGTTCCTGCGGCAACCGCCTCAGGACGCTCTGTTGTGTCACGCATGACAAGTACAGGTTTACCAAGAGAAGGCGCTTCCTCCTGAATACCACCCGAGTCAGTTAAAATGATGTCAGAACGATTCATTAGATAAACGAATTGCAGGTACTGTTGAGGCTCAATAAGGTGAATATTATTGATGCCTGTAAGAATACGGTTAACAGGTTCACGAACATTAGGGTTGAGATGAACAGGGTAAACGATCTGCACTGTTGGATGTGTTTTTGCGACATTTGCCAGAGCTTGGCAGATACGTTCAAACCCTCCCCCAAAACTCTCTCTTCGATGCCCGGTCACGAGAATTAGTTTTGAATCTTTTTTAAGGAATGGGAAGTTTTCAGCCAGGCTGTAAGTCAGTTCGGTATTCGATTCGATGTTGTCTTTTATCGTCAGAAGAGCATCAATTACTGTATTGCCGGTAATTGTAATGGCATCTGAAGGGTAGCCTTCCGCTAAAAGATTTTCTTTTGACGTTTCGGTTGGTGCGAAGTGATATTTGGTTAGTGCTCCTGTGAGCTTACGATTAGCCTCTTCTGGCCACGGAGAGTAAATGTTTCCGGTTCGTAATCCGGCTTCAACGTGACCGACTGCAATTTGTTCATAATAAGCTGCAAGGCTTGCTGCAAAGGTGGTGGCAGTATCACCATGGACTAACACTACATCCGGTTTAAACTCTTGCAGAACGGGTTTTAGCTCTAATAAAATACGGGCAGTCACGTCATTTAAGGTTTGACCTGCTTTCATTAGATCTAAGTCGTAATCTGGCTCAATTGAAAATAGCTCCAATACCTGATCTAGCATTTCTCTATGCTGCGCAGTAACGCATACTTTAGCGTCAAAACGAGCATCTGCTTCTAATGCTTTCACAAGAGGTGCCATCTTGATTGCTTCTGGGCGGGTTCCGAATACGGTTAAAATTTTCTTCATCGTAATTCTCTAATTACACTAACGATTATTTTTAAAATCAAAGAAAGTCCTATTATCACGACGGAAAACAGCAAAATATTATATACTGCCCTTGGGTAGGTGCTTTCTTCTGGTTTAGTTGGGGCTTCTACTACAATTAAATATTTAATTTGTTTGTATGCTTCAATTCTGGCTTTCTCTAGAGAGATTTGCGATGAAGTATAAGCTTGTAAAGCCAATTCCATTTTAACTTTATAGTCCGTGAATTTTGCAAGCAACTCACTGACAGCAATATTATTGCCATTCTCGTTTGATAGTTTACTTCTTTCATTATTGAGTTGTTCGTAAAGAGCTTTAAGGTGTATCTTTAAGCCTTGTACTTGTGAAGATTCATCGCTCATGATCTTTCTTAAAGTTTTTAACTCAGCTTCTTTTTTTGAAATTTCTCCTTCCAAACTGTAGGCGATTTGCTGCATAGCAACACCTTCGGCAGTGGGATCAAGCAAATTATATTTTTGTTGGAAATTGAGAAGGTTGATCTGTGACTTTTCTAAGCGCTTTTCAACGAGATGGTGTTCATTGCGGATGAATTCTAGTTGAGACTCTGCTAGCTGATGGCTAATTGAGTTGATGTACCATTCTGCTCTTTCAACAATAGCTTCGACGAGTTGCTGAGAAAAATTGATATCAAAACCTTGGGCTAGAATTGTAATAACACTCGACTTTTCATCAATATCCACTTTGATATGTTTTTTATAGTAGTCAGCAAACTCTTCTAAGCTTGCATTTTCCGGAAGTCTGGAGAATACATCTATGCCTGAACTGGTGTAATGCTCTCTTAAGGCCAACTGACTTTCTAGGTACGCAAGCATATCATTTGAAAGTATGTATGCTTTTAGTAGTTGATTGTCCGAGGTGGCTGTTTGAACGCCTAAACCAGTTAACAGTGCCATAGACGTATCCATTGTGGCCATTGCATCTGGTTGTTCTACAATTAATTGGGCTCGACTTTCAAACCGAGGAGAAGCGGCAAATACCTGATAAAAAGCAAACAGAAATATAAAAGAAATAATAACTAAAACAGGCAACTGCTTTTTTAAAAGGGGATATTTTACCAACAGTCCTCTGCTGCCTGTTTTAACATGTTCAGGCTGTTCTTCGACAGACGGTTTTTCTTCACTTTCAGCTGTTGGCGTAACATCATCTTTTTGAATTTCGGTTAGTGATGAACTCTCATTCTGTGGCTTCTTTTGCTCATCTGAAGAGCTTTCTTCTACTTCAACGTTTTCCTGTGAAGGATTCTCAAGAGATTCATTTTCCAACACTCGATTATTTCTACGAATAACCGCATTGATTTTATTAACTTTTTGTTGTTGTAGGCTTTTTGCCTTTTCAAGAATTCGATTGGATAAAGCGGCATCGCTAATGGCAATAATTCTTGCTTGCCCTTCCAAATATACTGGATCTTCAAACTGCTCATCTGTCAATGAATTTCTGAATTTTCTAAATTTTTGTTCAATCATCGTGATATTTCTTAGCGACTGATCGCTTGCTTCCAAAGAATTTGATAGAGAGAAAGTGAAAGTAGTAAGAGTAATAAGCAGCATACTGCTAGGTAAGCCTGACTTACGCCTACGCTTCCGTAGGATGAGTATGCAGAAAAGCGTGTTAATTCAACAGCATGAAGAACTGGGTTCCAGTCCAGCCAGTGCCAATGTGTTTTGGGTATGTCCTGTAAACTGAAAAAAGTCCCGGAAATAAAAAACATAGGACGCATAGCCAGGCTCCGTAACTTTTCGACTTCAGGAACAAATGAATGACCTAAAGCAAATATCAACCCTAGTGACGTAGCGATCAACCATACTTGGATTAAATTGCTCAATGCTAAAAGGGGATCACTTAAGTGAACGTCCATATGCAGGAAATACGCAATAATAAATATGATGAGTAAGACAAAGATTTTTGAAAGCAGCTCAAAACCTGCGATAGCAATAACCGAACTGATAGGTTGAACTTGGCGGAAAGCAAATAGGGCTTTGTTTCTTGTTATTGAAGAAGAAACTGCGCTAACCGTTGAAAGAAACATTTGCACCAGTACCATGCCGTAAACCATAAAAAAGAAAGTGGGAACACCGTGTGTTTCTCCACCGTCCATTTTTCCACGCATTAGGGAAAGAATCATGATAAATGCGACTGGTGATATGACAGACCAGCTTACACCAAGTTTATCGTTGAATTTACTTTTTATCTCTCGTAGAAATATGGCGAAGATTACATCTCCCCATATTGTCAAAGTACTTCGTTTTTTTACTACTGCCATAATTATGTATATGTTAGGGAAGTTTCTGTCTCGCTTCCCACGTTTCCTACGTTATGGGTTTAGTTAATTGCCACGTTTGCCGCTACGGCAATTTGATAAATAATCTGAGTGATATCTTTAACCGCTTGCATAGTTTTTTCGTCTACTTTTGGCAATACTAATATTTGGTCCCCTTTTTTTATCTGATTTGGGCTATCAAACTCGACCAGTCCATTCGCTCTTACAATCGCGATTCTCGAGTCTTCAGCTCTTTCAGTAAACCCACCTGCCCATGCAATGTAATCATCAATTGTGGCTTTTGGATTATATACAACTGCTTGTGGCATAAGGACTTCACCACCAACTTGGATCAAATCAGTTTTATTTGGGATGGTTATAATATCGCCTTGCTCTAGTAATATGTTTGCAATATGACCACCGTCTGAGATAACGACTTTTCCAAGAGGCTTAACTCGTCTTGCTCGTTCGGTGAACTGAAGCACCATTTCTGCCTCTTTTGCTCGGATCGCTGCTTCACCATCAGAAGATGCAGGTGAAGTGAAAACGCTTCTTTCTAGTCGATTTAATGATTCTTCAATCATCTCTTTTTGGCGCTCAGCAACACTTTTACGTAGAATGTAGATTGAACCAGTGTCAGCCAATTGAGGGTCGACCGGAATGTAGTTTAGCAGATCATGTAGCCTAGTCCGTTTTTGAACTGCGAAGTAGGAAGGACCTAAATAGCTTCCTGAAACCTGAACATCAATAACTTGAGCATGCAGATCATCGTTGAAAATGACTTTATCGCCATCTTTTAGCTCAAATGACTGAAAGTCTTGGTATGTCATATAAAGTGAGAATGGACCACTATCCCGATTTCCGACGACGCCAACATGGCTGATTTTTGCTAAAGGCCTTGAATATTCGGTCAACTTTTTACCAGTTGATTTGTTACTTTCTAACTCAAAACGGAAAGGGTTTCTGACACCACCCGAAACTGTAATTGCTGATTTTTGTGGTTTTACAAGGATTACATCACCATCTTTGAAACTGATTTTAGGTAGTGTCCCCGTACTAATGAAATTGTATAAGTCGACCGTTGCGATAACTTCCCCTTGTCTTTTTATTTCTATTTCTCGGTAGCTTCCACGTTCTGAGTCGATACCGCCAGCTCGTTTTAAAAAGTAAAGGAGGCTATCGGAGGCCATACCAGCATATTGACCTGGTCTGATGACGGGACCGGATAAATAGATACTTACAGGCGTTGCAGTTAATAGATTTACATAAATGCTTACGTTGTTTGTGTATACTTTTTTAATTTGTTGAGTGACAAAATTATTGACTTCACTTGCTTTTACATTTTGAACTTTAATTGGTCCAATCTCAGGAATGAAAATATTTCCTTGATTATCTACAGTTACAACATCTGCATATGTTACCGCTCCCCAGAGCCAAATATTGATTTTGTCACCGGGTGCAATCAAGTAGTTTTCATTTAATCCATCACTTCGTTCTGACTCGTAACCTCCAGCAAACAAGTTTGCTCCATAGGGAGGAGGAAGGTTTTCTCCAGAAGAAGGGAGCAGTAGTCTCACATCAGTCTCGCCGGGGAGAAGTAAGTTGTTCCTATTTTCTGATGTGTAAGTACCGTTTTCCAGAGCTTGATTGGGGGTGGGTTGACTGTGGGATATTGACTTTGACTGAGAGGTTCCGGAAAGATCTGATAAAGAAGGTTGTAGAGAGTGTGAATTAGTCAATTCATTTGATGTTACGGTTAGAGAAATTAGGGAAACAGCTACCGCGCTTAAGCATTGTTTGATTGTTTTGCTCATAATTGATTGATTTTAAAGGTTCAGAAACGTAGCGTCTTCGACGATGTTTTTCATGATGTACCATTTGCCATTAGGGGCTTCAGGGTTTTTGTATAAGCATGCAACTCTTGACGTTTTGCCGTGGTTGTTTACTACCTCAAAATTTCGACACATGTTACCTAATGCCGATGTATAGAAGGGGCCTAGACGAATCGAAGCTTCTGGATGTTGAAGGACAGTAGAATCTGTATTTGCTAAAACAGGCCAATATTTTTCTGGAATGATTTGACCATTGAACTCCTGAAGTGAAGAAGAAACTAAGGGAACTCCTGCTACCACTTCTCTAGGTTTACTACTACAAGCGGTGAGTAGCAGAGAAACTGATACAATCGATATCAATTTGTAAAGAGGTGTTTTTAATCTCATTTTGATACGCTACCGCCCTACGGTTTTGCGTAATCCATAACACGCAGGGCCTCCAATGGTTTATCTTTTTGTGGATGAGCCGTTTAGTTGTCGCTACTTGTCAAGGTTGAGTAGCCAAGCATACGGAGTTTTATCCTATGCCGAGGACAACTATCTAATATAGCGAAGTAGGTTACTACGAAACTCCTAGTCTCAGCAAGAGGGCAACGAGTTAGTACTACTGAAAAACGTTATCATTGGGGGAGGTTGAGCGTGAAGGTTTATAAGTATCAGGGTGGTATGCGTTCTTTTGGTTTTTCTAGGGGAATGTTTCATAAGTAGTTGATGTGAAATAAGTAGTTTATTATGCATTAAGTATAGACAGGAGAGAGAATACATATAAATAACTGAACGACTGGAGTTTGGCGCTAAGAACTAGATGTTGAAGGAGGGTATTTTTTTAGCTTTTATGTGATTTATTATGACAAACTCTTTTTCCGATTTGACGTAAACATGTATCACATATAAAGGGTGCTTTAATAATTATATCTGCAACTCATTCTTGACTTTGATTGTGATGTTATTGTCAATTTGTCGTTTGTTATTTGTTTGGATAGTTCTGCAATATCTTATACAGAGTATTTTGTGCTTCCGCTTCACCATGAATTAAATGCACTTCTTTCGGTGGTGGATTAATTCCTTCTACAAAGCGAATTAGATCGGATTGATCTGCATGAGCAGAATAGCCAGACATCGTATGTATTTGAGCTTTAACTTTAATTTTCTTTCCTTCGATATCAACCTCACTCGCACCCTCTTGAATTTCTCTCCCTAGCGTTCCCTCAGCTTGATAGCCAGCAAACAGCACATCATTACGACTATCTGGTAACAATGCATTGAGGTAATTCACCACTCTACCACCTTCGCACATCCCAGAAGCAGCAACCACAATAGCCGGTTCAGAAGTGCTCGCCAGACGATTCACCAATCTCATATGTTCAGTATGAGTCTCAATCGTAATACATTGTTCAAACCCGAGAGGATGACGATGTTGATCCAAACGCCTTTTTGCTTCTTTACCCCAAAGCTTTTTAAAGCGCCGATAAGTCTTTGTCACTTTTCGTGCTAAAGGCGAATCAAGAATAATTGGCAGGGCACCATATAAAGACTCCTGGTGCAGAAGCTGTTCGATATCGAATAACAGTTCTTGTGTCCTACCGACACTAAAAGCAGGAATAACAATCACACCACCATCTTCCAGCGCATGTTCGATAATAGAGAGCAATCGAGTGCTTCTACTTTTCACGCTTTCATGGTGCTTATCACCATAGGTCGACTCAATAAACAAATAGTCTGCTTTTTCAGGAGGTTTCGGATCTGGGAGTAAAGGCGTATCACTTGGACCGAGATCACCAGAAAATACCACTACGTCATTATTTGAGAGTTTAAATTCCAAATAAGCAGAACCTAAAATATGGCCCGCAGGTTGAAAGCGTATATAAGCCAACCCCTTAAGAGGAAGCCATGTATTGTACTGACATGGCACCAATCGTTGCTTAATTAGATTTAATATATGTTGCCGTTGATGTTTGCCTAAACCCAGCTGTAGCTTTAATCCGTCCTCTAACATAAGAGGGACCAACTCAGCAGTTGCTTGTGTGCAGTAGATTTTGCCTTTAAAACCAGCAGCGAGTAGCCATGGTAATCGGCCTATATGGTCAATATGAGCATGGGTCAGTACCAGCGTTTTTACCTTGGTTAAAGAAAACTCTATCGCCAGCGAACGATCATGACGACCTACCAATGCATCTTTTCCTTGAAATAACCCGCAGTCGATCAAAATGCTCCCTTGCTCAAGTCGCAGTTCGTGACAAGAGCCTGTCACCGTATCCTTCCCACCATGATGAAGTACTTTCATAGCTATCTCCTTTTCATAGGCATCAATGTAATGAATCGAAGAAAGAAGAGGGAGGGTAACCGACCAGATAAACACGAAAGTAGGAGTCAAAATGCTAGGGGAGTGTTAAGAGTTGCTTTAAGTTGCATTAAATTGTGATGCATATTCCACATAGGCAACTTTTTGCATTTTGTAATAAATATAAACGAATAAATGCGTATTATAAAACGCACTTTAGGTAGGCAGAATTTACGATTTTCTGGTTAAACTGGCACCTTATATCTTGGTTAGTTGTCATAAAAAAGCCATTTTTTTGTCAGTCTTGTACTTTTCGTTGCAACCTGTTTGCTATACAATCCTTTGCCTTGAGCACAAATGATAAAAAACCAAATGCATTGCCTTTAGGAGCCAGACCTAAGGGCGGTAGCGTGCCAAAAAGCAAAACAAAGCTCTCTAAGTGACATAAAAATGTCACCAGATAAATATAAATACAATTAAGCACATAGTTGCATTTCTGGCAAGGCTCTATAATTAAAATAGAGGCTTCAAACAAACACTTAAAACACCTCCTGTTACGTCAGAGGAGGACAAAACAGTAATGAATACTGTTTTGAAAAGATAATGGCTAGGCATCAGGTTTATCACTAATACCTATCAACGACAGTCTTCATAAAAGTTTCTTTTTTTGATAATGACTGACCCGCCTAAATTATCTACCTAGATTTCTATTCCCCCAAAGGTATCGCTTGCGCACTTGTGGCGCATTCGTTTGTGTATTTTCCTCTGGGGTTATTGTGCTGTCCGGCAACAATGCTTTTTTAATGTAAGCAGAAGCGTTGTATCCATCACTCGCGATTATTCACATCAACGTCCTATTCTTTGGCCTAGGTTATTTACAATGTCTAAAAAGAAAATTCTCACCGTATTTGGTACACGTCCGGAAGCCATTAAAATGGCTCCGCTAGTTCATGCGCTTGCAAATGATGAGCGATTTGACGCGAAGTGCTGCGTTACCGCTCAACACCGAGAAATGCTGGATCAGGTATTAGAGTTATTTGAAATAAAGCCAGATTACGATCTTAACTTGATGAAGGCTGGTCAATCACTGAACGATGTAACGGCCCGTATCTTACTGGAACTAAAACCCGTACTTCAGGAGTTTCAACCGGATGTCGTGTTAGTCCATGGTGATACGGCCACCACCTTTGCAGCAAGCTTGGCCGCGTATTATGAGCAAATTGCTGTTGGTCATGTAGAAGCCGGTCTTCGCACCGGTAACATTTACTCCCCATGGCCAGAAGAAGCCAATAGAAAGCTAACAGGAGCACTAACTAAGTATCACTTTGCTCCTACAGAAACCTCGCAACACAACCTGCTACAAGAAAATATCAGCTCTGAACACATCTGTGTGACGGGTAATACCGTTATCGATGCTTTATTGATGGTTAAAGACAAAATTGATAGCGACAGTGCGCTTAACCAACAGTTGGCAAGCCAATTCCCAATGCTTGATGAAAGCAAAAAGCTGATTTTGGTCACTGGTCATCGTCGCGAAAGTTTTGGTGGCGGCTTTGAACGCATTTGTGAAGCTTTAGCTAAAACCGCGCAAGACCACCCTGAAGCACAAATCTTATACCCAGTACACCTAAACCCGAATGTAAGAGAACCAGTAAATCGCATTCTGTCAAACGTCGATAATGTGCATCTTATCGAGCCTCAACAATATCTGCCATTTATCTACCTAATGAGTTGCGCGCATATCATTTTAACCGACTCCGGTGGTATTCAAGAAGAAGCCCCTTCGCTAGGCAAACCAGTATTAGTCATGCGTGACACAACAGAAAGACCAGAAGCTGTTGCCGCGGGCACAGTAAAACTAGTGGGTACAGATGTAGATAAGATTGTCACTGGTTTAGATGTATTACTTAATGACAAAGATGCTTACCAAGCGATGAGCTTTGCACACAACCCTTATGGTGATGGTCTAGCATGTCAGCGCATTTTAGAAGAATTAGCAAAATAATCATTTAGTTAGGAAAAATTATGTCTTTTGAAACAATCTCAGTTATTGGCTTAGGGTACATTGGCTTGCCAACCGCAGCGATGTTTGCATCACGTAAGAAAAGGGTAATAGGTGTTGATGTAAACCAGCACGCGGTTGATACCATCAACCAAGGTAAAATCCATATTGTTGAACCGGATCTCGATATGATCGTAAATGCAGCCGTGTCTGAAGGTTACTTGAAAGCAACCACAGCGCCAGAGCCGGCAGATGCATTCTTAATTGCGGTTCCAACGCCATTTTTGCCATGTAAAGAAGGTGAAGTACCAGCGCCTGATTTGTCTTACATTGAGGCGGCAAGTAAAGCCATTGCACCAGTTCTTAAAAAAGGTGACCTCGTTATTCTTGAATCTACGTCACCAGTGGGGGCCACAGAGCAAATGGCCGCTTGGCTAGCTGAAGTTCGTGGTGATCTGACTTTCCCACAAACGCATGGTGAACAAGCGGATGTGAATATCGCTCACTGTCCGGAGCGTGTATTGCCTGGCCACGTTGTTCGTGAGTTGGTAGAAAATGACCGCGTTATTGGTGGTATGTCTACTCGCTGCTCTGAGCGCTCAGTAGAGTTGTACCGTACTTTTGTGCAAGGTGATTGTGTCGTGACAAATGCGCGCACAGCGGAAATGGCAAAACTGACAGAAAACAGCTCGCGTGATGTTCAAATCGCTTTTGCTAACGAACTTTCAATCATTTGCGACAAGCTAGACATCAATGTATGGGAATTGATCGCATTGGCGAACCGCCACCCTCGCGTAAACATCCTTCAGCCAGGACCTGGTGTAGGTGGCCACTGTATTGCGGTTGATCCTTGGTTCATTGTGTCAAAAACACCAGAAGAAGCACAAATTATCCACACGGCACGTAAAGTGAATGACGGCAAACCGGAGTGGGTAATTAATAAAGTAAAACTGGCAATTGCCGAGTTTTTACAAGCAAACCCAGACAAAACAGCCCGCGAGGTGACGGTTGCTTGTTACGGTTTGGCCTTTAAACCTGATATTGATGATTTGCGTGAAAGCCCAGCAATGGCAATTACACAAAAAATCGCAGAGATGCATGCAGGTCGTGTAATCGCTGTAGAGCCAAATATCGAAGCTATTCCTGTGAAACTCAAGAATGTTGAACTGGTAGAGTTTGATATAGCCGCAAAAGAAGCTGATGTGCAAGTTTTATTGGTGGATCACAAGGATTTTAAAGTAATGTCAATAAACAATAGACTGATTATTGATACCAAGGGTATTTGGCAATAAATGACTTACCTATGTATATTAATATAGTTAGCGCTTTTATAACATTAATATCCTCTTTAGTATTTAATATCTTAATAGTCAGGAGTTCTACTTTTGAAGTTATAGGTGATTTTTTTGTATTCTTATTATTTTCACAGATAGGGATGATTATATTTGATCTTGGATTTAGAAATTATTATTTGGGTTTTTATTCAAAAGTAAGAGACAAAGAGGCCGGTTACCTAAAAGTCATCATTCCTAGATTGATGTCATTTTCAATAGTTATTTCAATAACTTTGTTTTTTATGGCTTTTCTTGCTTCAATTTTTTATAATGAAATGGCTCTTCTAATAACTGCCTTTATTTTTGGAGTTGTTACATATAATAATACATTTCTAGTGCAGTCAAACTATATAAGAGGGAGAGGATTATTATCTGGATTTTCTTCATTATTGTTTGATATAATAAGGTTAACATCTGTAACTTCATTAATTCTATATTCTGAAATTAACTCTACTAATCTCATTATATGTAATATAGCAGCAAGAATTATTGCAATCCTTCCGTTTTTTGTAGAATACAAATTTTTCTCTAAATCTAAATTAACTTTTCGTATTGGTTTGAGGTTAATAATTAAGATTTTTAATAAGACAAAATCAAATTATCTACTATCATTAACTTCGTTAGGAAGTACTAAGGTTAATGATATTTTATTGGCTTCTTTGCTTTCAAGTGCTTTTTTGGCCAAATATAATATTGCAATGCAAATGCCATCAGCAGCATTGAGAGTCTTTGAACTATTAAAAGGCAGTTTATTAAAATTACTATCTAGATACAACTGTGCTTCTGTAATACTTAGGGGGGGAGTTTTTTTATCTGTAGGATTGTTCGGTATATATATAACTCGTGAAATTTTAGAAAGAATATTTGTAATGATGTATCATAATAATGATGAAGATATAATGAATGGCTTTTTGTTTCTATGTAACTGGATCGTAATTACAATAACAAACTATATATTCGTCTTGAAAATCATACAGATAAAGAAATCTGGAGCCTTATCAATGATTAATCTGGTCTTTTCTATTGTATCGATATTTGTCTCTTATTTTATTATCTTAAATATGGGTTTTTTAGGAGCATTTTATAGTATTAATATAATGGCATCTTTGTCATTGCTAATGTCATCATTATATTTGTTTAGATATAGGAATATAAAATGAAAGTGGTTTTTTCTACCTATTCAAGGATAGGTTTAAATATTGGTGGACTGCAAAACCAGATATCTTTGACTAGAGCTGAGTTAATAAAAAAAGGAATAGAGGTTACGTTGCATGATCAGTGGAAGGATTTAGATTGTGATTGCGATATTTTACATCTTTTTGCGACAGACTCATCGAACAATTATCTTGCGAAAAAAGCAAAAGATAGAGGTATAAAGGTAGTTATAAGCCCTGTTTTAAATGCGTTCAGTCAAAGTAAATACCTTTATAAAATGAAAACATACCTCTCAAAATTACCAGGTGTATATAGTGATATAAAGAGAACGAAAGAGGTGTTTTTTATATCAGATAAAATTATCGCTCTTAATTTACAAGAGAAAGAGTTGATATCTTTTGTTTTCAATATCCCTAGGAGTAAGATTGAAGTAGTACCTAATGGTACAGAAGCAAGGTTTTTTCAATCTAAAGGTAAAAGAAAAAATAATGTCATTAATTTACTACAGGTTGGCACTGTAGAAAAAAGAAAAAATCAGCTTTCAGTGGTTAAAGCAATTAATAGTATTTCGAGCGGAGAAACTAGGTTTAATTACACTATTGTAGGGCCAATTAAGGATATTAAATATCATCGAGATTTACTGGTTCATGCAAAGGATAATGTTGTCTTAAAAGGTCCAATCCCTTATTCTTCTAAAGAGTTACTAAATGAATATAAAAAAGCAGATGCGTTTATATTACCTTCGTTTAGTGAGGTCATGCCTCTTGTACTTTATGAGGCAGCCGCGTCTAATTGTAAGCTCATTGTATCAAAATCATTTCCTATTCAAAGTGAAATAAAGTCAAACTCATTTTTAATAAACCCTAACAATGAAAAATCAATCACTAATGCATTATTGAAATTAGAAAAAGGAGAAGAAAAAAAAGATTTTGATACCTCTTTTATTCTAACTTGGGAAGCTGTATCTGATAGAATAGCAAGTATATATGATGAAGTTAAATAAAGAAATTTTTATCCCCCTATTGTTTTTTATAAGTACTTGTCAGTTCTTCCTAACTTCAAATGAAAAAATATCAGCGATTATTTTCTTGTTATTGGTTTCTTACTCGGTTTTAAAAGGTATAAACTTAATATATCTCATTCCTTATTTATTATATTCCCCTCTCCCTGCTATAACAGGGTTCCCTTTGTTTACAATAATCGTTATGATAAGTATGTTTGTGAATATTTTTATTTTAAAAACATGGAAATATTTACAAATAACAAGGTTTGATTATTATTATTATTTGATCAATGTTCTTCTTTTAGTTTTTGTGACATTTTCTGTTGTTTTTAATTTAACTGATGTTGGGATTAAATATTACGTCCCTTATGTCCTTTCATTAATCTTATTGTCTCTTCTGTTTTTATCTGTAAACCCCAACAATATAGGAAGTGCTTTGTATCATATTATGCTCGCTTCCTCATTAGCTCTGATATATAAAGCTATTTATTTGTATCAGGGTCAGGAATCAGCATTGAATAACGTAATTATGGTTGGTGATATCGATTGGAACACAAGAACAGAATATCTTCTTGATGGGGAGTTAGTAAGTAGGCTCTTATGGATAGGCCAGGAGCCAAATTATACGGCAGCACTACACATGTTTCCGGCCTTGATATCACTTGGATTTTACTTAAAAAAGAATAGTTCAAAAAGTTCTGGCGGTCTTATTTTTATTACTTTTATTGCATTTAATATTATGCAAGTAGTTGGGACAATGAGTCGAAGTGCGTTTGTGATTTTGTCATTGCTAATATTTTTAGCGTTAGTAACAAGCTCAAGTTTTGGTGAAAAGAAAAATATATTAATACTAATTATTGGAGTGTTTTTCAGCTCTCTTCTTTTTCTCGGTGATTATGTTTATGCAAGAATATACACGATTGAAGATTCAATAATAAATAATGGTGCTTCAGGGAGATTTGACTTTTGGAGTATGGCACTTGATTCTTGGTATGATAATCCAGTTTTAGGCATAGGTGTGGGTGGGGTTTATGGTGTTATTAATGACTCTGCGCATAATACATATATCCAAAACCTCGCTGAGTTCGGGAGCTTAGGATTGATATTATTTCTATTGGTATATATTTTCCCTATGCTCAAATTTAAAAGAAGATCATCAGTTTCTAATTGTTTGTTTTTGGGGTATTTAGGATTGCTTTTAATGTGTGCAACAATAACACTACAACAAGTTTTTTATATTACTTTCTTTGGGTATTTCACAATTAGAGCATTGGGCCTATATGAAAAAACTAATACATAAATGTAAAAGGTGGATTTCCTACGCTATATATTACGGCCTTCTACAGCACTTCCCTCATTCGAATGTACCTTTTTTGGGTCGCATTAGTCAGTTACTTAGATATTATATCGTCAGAAACTTAGTTACACACTCTAATGGATTTTTTAATGTACATAAAAAAGCTAACTTTTGTTGGGGGCAAAGTATAAAAATTGGAAATAATTCTGATTTAGGTGCTAATTGTTGGATAAGGGCAGATTTAGATATTGGAGATAACGTAATGATGGCGAAAGACTGCATTATATATGGAAGAAATCATCATTTTGAAAGTTTGGATATTCCGATTATTTATCAGGGAATGAATAACTACAAGAAAATAATAATTTCTGACAATGTTTGGATTGGAGCTCGAGTAACTATATTACCTGGGGTGAAAATTGGAGAAGGGGTAATTATTGGTGCAGGCTCTGTTGTAACTAAGGATATTTTAGATAATAGTATTGTTGCAGGTAACCCTGCCAAAGTTATAGGTAACAGAAGTGCGAAGAGCTAATGTTTTTATTCTGCCATCAAGTATTACAGTTGGTGTGTTTAAATCTCAATTTTTGTCTAGATACAACTATTCAAGCAACTCTTATATCTACGTTAAAAATAGTAAACTAATTGATAAATATTTTCTTAACGAAACAAGAGCCAACATTGTAGTAGGTGCTTTAAATTTGCTTTCAAATAAATGTCATATTGAAAGCATATATACGAGATCCGTTTTTGATTTTATTTTTTCTTTATGTTTAAAGTTAATTTCATTTGGTCGTATCAAACTGATTTTTGATTTTAGAGGATTGATTTCAGAAGAGTCATATTTAAGAAATAAATCTAAAATAAGAAAGAGTATATTGAGGACCTTAGAAAAATTCTGCTTCGTTTTTGCAGATGAAGTCTACTGTGTTTCTGAGAATATGAAGTCGTATCTCATTAGAGAGTTTGGTTTACGTGATATAAAGGTCATACCTTGTTGTATCTCAGATAAAGATATTAACAAGAAAACAAAAAAACTATGTTATGGCAGTAAGACTTTCAATTTTATTTATGTCGGCGGCTTGTCAAAGTGGCAGAATTTTGAAGAAATCCTTAATATTTATCAAAGTTTGAATATGTCAAATAAACACCTGATCGTAGTGACACCTGACCAAGAAAAGGCTGAAGAAATTATAAGGAGTTACACAATAGAATCATATGAAGTATTATCAGGTGATCGTGATTTTGTACTTAAGGAACTAGATCGGTCTCATTTCGGATTTTTGATTAGAGATGAAAATGTCATAAATTCGACAGCTTCACCAATTAAGTTTCTTGAATATCTTAGTCGTGGAGTTGTACCAATTATTTCAAATGAAATTGGTGACTATTCTAGTTATTTCTCAAACAATGTTATATTCACTAGTTTTATAGATAATATGGATTATAAAGATTGGGAGCGTGCTATTTCTTTATGTGACTATAATAACATAAGTAGTAAACTAAATCGTTACACTTGGGAATATTATTATAATAACGTTGAGTGAAAGGAAATGTTATGAGATTTATAATTTTTGGAAAGATTCCCCCACCTATAGGTGGCGTCACAATATCTATCTTGAATCTAATGTTGTCTTTATCTAATCTTTCATTTGAAAGGGATCTATTTGATGTAAGAAGACTGGTAAGTTACTTTTGGGGAAGAAGTAATAATGTTGGTCATGTTAACTGGTCTAATCCTAAAAAAAGGCTCATATATTGTTTGATTTCTAAACTAATTTGCAAGAAGACTGTTTTTGTTGTTCATGGGTCGAATTTTAATTCCAAAAATTTTTTCAATAATCTTTCTTTGAAAGTTGCCAACGGCGTTATCGTATTGAATCAGCAGGTTTATGATCATATTCATAATAAACACCCTAAGATGAAAATTTTCAAGCAAACTTCGATATTTTTAGAGGGTATGGAAAGTACTGATAGTAAGTTCTTGAACAACCATATTCATGAGGAAATTGAAAGAAAAACTAAGTTTAATATATTGCCTATAGTACTTTTTTATACGAATAATAATAAGTTTAGAAACGGAAAAGAAGTATATGGAACTGGTTTTTTTATTGATTCAGTAAAGGAAATGGTTGTTAACAATGAAATATTTGTCTTGTTTATTGATTTGAGTGGAACATTCGAAAGTAGAATTAAAGAAGAATTTAAAACTGGCAAGTATCTTTATATTTCAGATGCAATTGACTTTAAGTATGCTTTATCTTTGGCTGATGTATACGTTAGGACGACTAACTATGACGGTTCGTCTGTTGCCGTCCTAGAGGCTATTCAATCTAATACACCTGTACTTGTTAGTGATGTTATTGATCGCCCTTCTGCTTGTTATATATATAAATCTGAAAACAGAGTTAGCTTTTTAACAGGTTTAAAAAAATGCCTAACGGGGCATGGCAATAATGTGAGCGATTTACATGTTTCAAGTGTCTCTAGCCTACTTGATTTTATTAAGACTATTTAGTTGGAATTTACCTTGAAAAAAATTTATTCTAAACTTCCAATTTCTATGCAAAACTCAATTTTTTCTCTTTACGGCTACTATAATGATTATCGAAGGTATGGAGGAAACTACAAATCCATTATGGATGACATATTGTCGCGTGATCTTTCTAATAAAGATGAAATATTGAAACTTCAAACAGAAAAATTAAACATTCAATTTGAAGTCGCAAAACAATCTAAGTACTGGGCAAAAAAATTCTCAGATTATGATATAAACATTGGAAATGATCCTTTCGAAGAACTAAAAAAACTTCCACTTCTATCAAAAGAAGAAGTCAGGAAAAATGTTTCTAATATATATGTTTCTAATTTTTCAAATAAAATTCTAAAAATTAGCACTAGTGGTACCACCGGTGCCGGCTTATCTTTTTATGAAACTAGAGAAACGGAGTGGCATCGCTGGGCTACTTGGTGGAGGTATCGGCGAGAATATGGGGTGGATGAAAAAACTATTAGTGCGATTTTCTCTGGAAGACGATTTGTTTTTAATAACGTTCCTCCGTTTTGTAGATATAATTCATCCTCTCGCCAGATATATTTCTGTGCCTATAATATTTCTAAAAATAATATAAAGCACTACGTAGATGAACTAAATAGAAAGAAGCCTAAATGGATTCATGGTTATCCTTCTTTATTATCTCAACTTTCTAGTTTAGCAATTTCATCCGGGTATGCTTTAGATTATAAGCCGACTCTTGTTACTATCGGGTCTGAGAGCTTAAAATCGTGGCAGTCTTCAGTTATAAGTCAATTTTTTTTATGTGAGCCTAAGCAACACTATGGCCTTGCTGAATCAGTTGCAAACTTTTCACAAAGGCCTAATGATGAGTACCTCACAATTGATGAAGACTTCTCTATGGTAGAGTTCAATACAAATGAGAATGGCCAAAAAGAAATCATAGGTACAAACTTTAATAATCTAGTATTTCCATTGTTTAGGTACAAGACAGGGGATATCGCAATAGGAGTTGAAGAGAATTCATTTCCTAGGAAAGTAAGCTCCGTAGATGGCAGAGCAGATGACACTATAACACTGAGCAGCGGTAGAAAAATTGCTAGAATTGGTCATGTGTTTAAAAACTTCACTTCTATTGAACAAGTTCAATTGGTTCAAGATGATATAACCAGATTGACTATTATTTTATCTGTTAATAAATCCTGGGGAAATGAATGTGAAAAAAGACTCTTTAAAGAGTTAAACTCCATTTTTAATAATGAGTTGGACTTGCATTTTGATTATTCTGAGAAGTTTAAAAGAACTAATAATGGAAAGATAAAATTTGTAATTTCTGAGGTTCATTAAATGAAACAAATACTACAAGACATGGCTAAAGGCGGTTCTAACCTAGTGGAAGCGCCTGCACCAAAAGCCTCAACAGGTAATTTATTAATCGATACCAGTATCTCATTAATTTCTGCAGGCACAGAACGTATGCTCGTAGATTTTGGTAAAGCGAGTTTGTTAGATAAAGCCCGCCAGCAGCCAGACAAAGTAAAAATGGTGTTGGAAAAAGTGCAGACAGATGGCTTGATGACAACATTGGAAGCAGTGCAGTCTAAGTTGGCACAACCATTACCTTTGGGTTATTGCAACGTTGGTGTCGTTAACGCCGTTGGTGAGGGTGTTCAGGGCTTCAAAGAAGGTGATCGCGTTGTATCGAACGGCCCTCATGCAGATGTCGTTCGTGTGCCTAAAAATTTGTGCGCTTTAATTCCAGACAACGTATCCGATGAGGAAGCATCGTTTACGGTTGTGGCGAGTATTGGTCTACAAGGGATTCGTTTAGCTGAACCAACATTAGGTGAAGCGTTTGTGGTTACTGGTGTTGGCTTAATTGGTTTACTAACCGTTCAATTGCTGCGTGCTCAAGGTTGTCGGGTACTGGCGATTGATTACGATGATGCGAAGTTGGAGCTGGCGAAGCAATTCGGCGCGGAAGTTTGTAACCCTGGTAAAGGTGAAGATCCTGTTGCAGCTGGTATGGCATTTAGCCGTGGAAACGGCGTCGATGGCGTAATTATTACTGCTTCGACAAAATCAAATGATCCAGTGACACAAGCTGCACGAATGAGTCGTAAGCGCGGCCGCATTATCCTTGTTGGTGTGACTGGCTTAGAGCTAAATCGTGCGGATTTCTATGAGAAAGAACTAACCTTCCAAGTCTCTTGTTCTTATGGCCCTGGTCGCTACGATGCCAACTACGAAGATAATGGTCAAGATTACCCATATGCTTTTGTACGTTGGACTGAACAACGAAATTTCGAAGCTATCTTGGACATGATGGCCTCTGGCCAAGTTGATGTTAAACCACTTATTACTAATCGATTTAAATTTGAAGATGCAGCGCAAGCATATGAATTACTAACTTCTGATAAGTCAGCGCTAGGTATTTTGCTTCAATATCAGAGTGATTCCAGTGTTCGCCACGAAAAGTCTATCACACTTAACAGCGAAGCGACTTTTGAAGCATCTAAGCCTGTTGTTGGGTTTGTTGGGGCAGGGAACTACGCTTCTCGCATGTTGATCCCTGCGTTTAAATCGGGAGGCGCTCAACTACATACTATTGCCACTTCTGGTGGTATTAATGGAGTAACTCATGGCGAAAAAGCTGGTTTTGCAAAAACCACCACTGATACAAGCGCCATGATTTCTGACTCAGAAATTAACACAATTGCAATTGTTACGCGCCATAACAGCCATGCTCATTTTGTTTCTGAAGCGCTCAATGCAGGTAAAAACGTATTTGTAGAAAAGCCTTTAGCCGTCACTCTAGAAGAGCTTGCGGAAGTGGAAGCTACCTATTATTCGAAAGCATCTACTGCTTCAGCGCCAAAGTTAATGGTTGGCTTTAACCGCCGTTTTTCGCCTCAAGTGCAAAAAATGAAAGAGCTACTTTCGTCAGTGAAAGAACCTAAGAGCTTTATGATGACCATGAATGCTGGATCTATCCCTGCGGATCACTGGACGCAAGATAATGAAATTGGCGGCGGTCGTATTATTGGCGAGGCGTGCCATTTCATTGATCTAATGAGATACCTAGCTGATTCAGAGATTGTTTCTGTGCAGTGTCGTCGTATGGGTGATGTTGATAGTGTTGATATCACGGAAGATAAAGCTGCGATTATTCTTGGTTTTGCTGATGGTTCTTTCGGCACTATCCACTACTTAGCTAATGGTGCTGCTAACTTCCCGAAAGAGCGCGTAGAAGTTTTCGCAGCAGGTAGAGTGCTTCAACTAGACAACTTCCGTAAGTTAAAAGGTTTTGGTTGGCCTGGCTTTAGTAAAATGAATTTATGGAAACAAGACAAAGGGCAAACAGGTTGTGCGGCTGCTTTCCTTAGTGCTATTGAATCAGGTAAAGAGTCGCCGATTCCACCTCGAGAGCTATTCGAAGTAGCAAGAGTGACAATTGAAATAGCAGAGCAATTGCGTAAACAATGAGTCTCAAACTAAAAGCGCAAACTGCAAAGAACTTGGGTGTTCTCAATTTAGCCAGAGTGGCAGTTTACCAACTAGGTGTCCGAAGTGGATTAAACCCAGTTAAGCGTCTCAATCAAGCCTCGATATCGGGGCTTTTGTTTCGTCCTTTATCTGCTTCAGTTCAATGTAAATCTAGTCAGCGATACCAATTCTCCCCTTTTGGTTGGAAGCCGAAGCGATTAGTCAGTGAATTGCGATGGGCGGAGAGCGCATTAACTGGAAAATGCTACTCCAACATGAATAAACCTTGGTTTTGTTTGTCTGACTTTGATTCTAATGTTGGTGATATTAAAGGGATTTGGGAAGCATCTAGATTCGACTGGGTACTAGGCTTAGCGAAGGATTATCTTTCTGGAAGAGAGCAAGCGCTTGATGAGCTGAATGCAACTACGAAAGATTGGCTAAAACACAATTCTCCTTATTTGGGGCCGAACTGGAAGTGTGGTCAAGAAGCGTCAATAAGAGTCATGCATTTGGCTATGGCTGCTAAATTACTGAATCAAGTTGAAAGTCCTGAACCTGGACTGTTGGCATTTGTTAAAGCCCACTTAAAACGCATTGCCCCGACCATCTCTTATGCCGTTGCTCAAGATAACAACCATGGCACTTCGGAAGCTGCAGCCCTATTTATCGGTGGAAGTTGGCTTGTTTCCAATGGCGATAAAAGCGCTATGCGCTGGCAAAAAATGGGGCGTAAGTGGTTAGAGAATCGAGCAAAGCATTTAATCGATTGTGATGGAACATTCAGCCAGTATTCAGTCAACTATCACCGAGTTATGTTAGATACTTACTCAATGGCTGAGCTATGGAGGCGGGAACTTAATCTCAAGTCGTTTAGTCCGTCGTTGTATACAAAAATTGGTTTGGCGACTCAATGGTTATATCAGTTGATTCAAGAAGTAAATGGGGATGCACCTAATTTAGGTCATAATGATGGCGCAAGGTTGTTACCTTTAAGTGACTCGGATTATCGAGATTTTCGCCCAACGGTTCAGCTTGCCTCAGTCCTGTTCTTACAGTCATCTGCTTGGGAAAAAGCAGGTAGCTATGATGAGCCACTTAAACTTCTGGGATTAAGTAAATCTCAGCGAGTACTCAACCAACCGAGCTCATTCCATTTTGCGCAAGGTGGATACGCCGGATTAAGAAGCCAAACTGGAGCGTTTGCACTATTCAATTACCCTATATTTCGTTTTCGACCTGCTCAAAACGATGCTCTACATGTGGACTTTTGGCTTGATGGTGTAAACCTGTTAAGAGACGGTGGCACCTTTAGTTACAATGCTGGTCAAGCATATATCGATTACTATGGTGGAACGCAAAGTCATAATACTGTTCAGTTTGATGAGCATGAACAAATGCCACGCTTGAGCAGATTTCTCTTAGGTGCTTGGCTTAAGGCTGAAAATGTCCATTGGGATGAAGATCGCCAATATTGTAGCGCTAGTTACCGTGACTATTTGGGGTGCAGTCATAAAAGAGAGATTTCTCTTTCGAACAGTGCGCTGCGAGTTGTAGATGATATTCAAGGTGTACAGAACAAAGCGATACTACGTTGGCGCCTGAGTCCAGGGGAATGGATGATAGAAGGCAATCGCATCACCAACCATATTCATTCTATAACGATAAATAGTAATACCGACATCAAACGACTTGAGTTAGTCGAAGGAAAAGAGTCTCGCTATTACTACCAAGAAACTTCCATTCCTGTTTTGGAAATCGAAGTAACGTCAGATGGCAAAATAACGACAGAGTATAATTACAGATAATGAATATTCTTTATTTTCACCAGCACTTTTCAACACCTAAGGGTTCCACAGGAATACGTTCCTACGGGATGTCAAAGCGCCTCATTCACCATGGGCATAATGTCACTATGGTATGTGGCACATATGGTGGAGGAGAGACAGGGTTAGAGTCAGAGTTTATTGGTGGCAAACGTGAGGGCGTCGTCGATGGTATCCGCATTATTGAATTTGATTTGGCGTATTCCAACTCAGATGGCTTTCTTAAAAGAAGCATGACATTTGTTAAATTTGCCCTAAAAAGTATCGGCTTAGCTTTTACGGAAAAATACGATGTATTGTTTGCAACAACAACCCCATTAACAGCGGGTATTCCAGGTATCTTTGCACGTTGGTTACGTGGAAAGCCGTTTGTATTTGAAGTAAGGGATTTGTGGCCTGAATTACCAAAAGAAATGGGGGTAATCAAAAACCCTATCATTTTGGGTTTGATGTCTCTATTAGAATGGGCGTCTTATCGAAGTGCGAATCGCTGTATTGGCCTTTCTCCTGGCATTGTCGAGGGAATCAAGAAGCGTGGAGTGCCTACAGACAAAATAGCGATGGTACCCAATGGCTGTGATCTCTCCATCTTTACTCAACCAAGCGAACCATGGCGACCAGAGGGTGTCACGCAAGAAGATTTGATGGCGGTTTTCACTGGCACTCATGGTATGGCGAACGGCTTGGATGCTGTCTTAGATGCAGCGACAGAGTTACAAAGCCGTGGCCGAAATGATATTAAGTTAGTTTTGGTGGGGCAAGGTAAGCTAAAACCACAATTGGAGGCCAAAGCTCAAGAGATGCAGCTGAATAACGTTGTATTTCACCCTCCTGTAAATAAGCAGAAGTTGGCGGGGTTAATGGCAAGTGCTGATGTTGGAATGCAAGTGTTGGCAAATATCCCTGCTTTTTATTACGGAACATCTCCGAATAAATTTTTCGATTATATTTCTGCGGGTCTCCCGGTGATTAATAACTATCCAGGTTGGCTAGCAGGGATGATAGAAGATTCTCAGTGTGGCTTTACTGTGGCTCCGGAAAATCCGCAGGCATTTGCAAATGCCTTAGAGCAGGCGGCAGATAATCGAGAGGCGCTTGTTAACATGGGGGCATCCGCTCGACAGCTTGCCGAAAGTCAGTTTGACCGTCAGTTGTTAGCTGATAAATGGGTTCAGTGGGTAGTAGGAACGGCTCAATCAGATGTGAAATCTGCAGAGGTAAATAATGAAAAGGTTATTTGATTTCTGTGCCTCTTTATTTGGGCTTATTTTGCTTTCGCCAATTATCGCGCTCGTGGCTTGGAAAATACGTAAAAACTTAGGCTCGCCAGTGTTGTTTCGTCAAACTCGCCCTGGTTTGAATGGTAAACCATTTGAAATGGTTAAGTTCCGTACCATGAAAGATGCGGTCGATGCACAAGGAAATCCACTTCCTGATTCCGAGCGAATGACTCCGTTTGGAGACAAGTTGAGAAATTCAAGCCTTGATGAGCTTCCGGAGTTGTGGAACGTATTGAAAGGTGAGATGAGTTTAGTGGGGCCACGTCCTTTATTAATGCAGTACTTACCGCTTTATAGTCAAGAGCAAGCAAGACGTCACGAAGTAAGGCCAGGCGTAACGGGCTGGGCTCAAATTAATGGGCGTAATGCAATCAGCTGGGAAGATAAGTTTAAGCTCGATGTCTGGTATGTCGATAATCGTAACCTGTGGCTAGATATCAAAATTCTGTTCCTAACCGTTAAAAAAGTGTTTGTGAAGGAAGGAATATCGGCGGATGGCCATGTCACGATAGAACCTTTTACTGGTCAATCAAAGCAGAGCGAAATCAATGAATAGAACTTGCGCAATTTTAGGCGCTAGTGGTCACGGTAAAGTCGTTGCTGAAATTGCGGAGCTAAATGGTTATACAAACATTGAGTTTTTTGATGACCGCTGGCCAGAGTTGCAAAATGTTGAGCATTGGCCAGTCAAAGGGAATTCCGAAACCTTGTTAAAGGTAGCGGCGCAGTTTGATCTGACGGTCATAGCAGTCGGCAATAATAAAGTCAGGTTAGAAAAGCAGAAGCAACTGAGTATAGCTGGCGCTAAATTCTCTGTACTAGAGCACCCTAGGGCCACAATTAGTCGGCATAGTCAGCTTGATAAAGGTACGGTGGTCATGGCTGGTGCTGTCATCAACCCTTTTGTCAAAGTTGGTAAAGCATGCATTATTAACACGTCCTCAACGATAGATCATGACTGCCGTTTAGAGGATGGCGTACATGTTAGCCCTGGTTGTAATCTTGCTGGTGGGGTAACTGTCGGGGAGGGTACTTGGCTCGGTATCGGAAGCCAAGTTAAACAACTTATTTCCATTGGTACGGGGGTTATGGTAGGAGCGGGTGCGACTGTCGTGAACCATGTACCAGATTTGCAAACTGTTGTGGGTACGCCTGCACAGCTCGTAAACAAGTCAAAATAACATTCTTAGAATAATTTTTATTTAGGTGACATCGTGCTTAATACTCCATTTTCTCCATGGCCTTCTTTTACTCAAGAAGAAGCTGATGCAGTTAGTCGTGTACTACTGTCAAACAAAGTAAACTACTGGACGGGTAGTGAGTGCCGTGAGTTCGAAAAAGAATTCGCAGCTTGGGTTGGATGTGATCATGCTGTTGCACTAAGCAACGGTACCCTTGCACTCGATGTCGCGCTTAAAGCGTTAGCGATTGGTGAAGGGGACGAGGTCATTACGACGCCTAGAACGTTTCTTGCTTCTGCCTCTTCTATTGTTACGGCTGGCGCCAATCCTGTGTTCGCGGATGTGGAACTCAATAGCCAAGCCATCACGGCTGAGTCGATTGAAGCGGTGCTAACCCCTAAGACGAAAGCGGTCATTGTTGTTCATTTAGCTGGCATGCCTGCAGAAATGGATGCCATTATGGCACTTTCAGAAAAACATGGTTTTTCTGTTATTGAAGATTGTGCCCAAGCACATGGCGCAAAATACAAAGGGCGCAGTGTAGGCACAATTGGTCACATTGGTGCTTGGTCTTTCTGTCAAGATAAGATCATGACCACAGGCGGTGAAGGTGGCATGGTGACCACAAATGATAAAGATTTGTGGTCAAAAATGTGGTCTTACAAAGATCATGGTAAAAACTATGACGCGATTTATAACCGTCAACATCCACCGGGCTTTCGCTGGTTGCACGACAGCTTTGGAACCAACTGGCGTATGACTGAGCTACAAGCCGTGGTTGGTCGTATTCAATTGACTCGCATGTCAGAATGGACGGCAAAACGTCAAGCCAATGCGGCACAAATCGATGAGGCGGTTGCAGATCTCAATATCGTTCGCCGTGTTCACGTGCCTGAGCATTCGCAGCACGCAGAATACAAACACTACCTATTTGTTGAGCCTAAACATTTGGCAGAGGGCTGGACGAGAGATCGCATTGTGGAAACCATTGTAGAACGTGGCGTTCCGGCTTATCAGGGGAGCTGTTCTGAGGTGTATTTAGAAAAAGCATTTGATAATACGCCATGGCGACCAGAAAAACGCCTACCAAATGCGGTGCAGTTAGGTGAAACCAGTTTGATGTTTTTGGTCCATCCGACATTAACACCAGAAGAAGTTGCTAAAATCAGCTGCGTGATCCGTGAAGTGTTGTTAGAGGCGCAGAAGTAAACCTGTTCAGTCTGAGTGGGATGCATAAATAACAATGCCTTAACGCATCGTTATCTATAATTTTTTCCTACCAATGCGTCCCACTACTTGATGAAAAATGTAAAACGTCTGTTACGCATATTGCTTAAAAGATGCAATGCAGCGAGATAATATGCAAATAATGGTTCTATACATAATCATCAGGTTGTATAATCTTTGCTCAGGCTATCTCATAACATTAACTAGCATTACCACCAAACTCTTAAAAAATAAACTTGGGGTAATGAGGCTTACATACTGTCATGATTGAAAATAATTCCAAACTTAACGTCATTTGGTCTTTACCGAGATATCAAAAGCGCCTTATTAGTATCGGAGTGGATTTCTTTATTATCTCTGCAGCTTTTATGTTTGCTTATTGGTCTCGCATCGGTGAGTTCCGTCCACTTCCAGATACAAGCAGTCACTACGTATTGCTTGCCACCGTTGTTTGTACCCTTGCTGTCTTTGTCGCGTTTGGCCTCTACCGAGCGGTATTACGCTATTTAGGCTTTCATGTGCTGGCAGTCGTCGGGTTGGGTACTATTCTATCTGCGCTTTGTGTGGCCAGTTTTGCTTTCGCATTCGATGCCCAATTACCACGCTCGATTCCTTTTATTTATGCCGCTTTTCTAGCAATAGGAGTAGGGACTAGCCGTCTGTTAGTAAGAAGTTTGGTTGCTCAATCGGTACATAAGGCCGGAGATCCAGTCCTCATTTATGGTGCAGGTAGTGCTGGTCGTGAGCTTGCGTTTGCGCTGCGACAATCAGAAACCTACCGAGTTATCAGCTTTGTGGATGAAGATAAAACCCTGCAAAACACAATGTTAATGGGTTATCGAGTCTATACCGCAGATAATGCGATAAAGGCGATCAGAAAGCATGAAGTGAAAAAAATCTTACTGGCCATTCCTAGCGCTTCGAATAAACGTCGTAAGGAGGTTTTGGATCGAATCTCTAAACTTCCGGTTGAAATCCAAACCGTTCCAGATATGAAAGATATCCTTACGGGTAAGGCGAAAATTGATGAATTGAAAGAGGTTCCGATTGGTGATTTGTTAGGTCGTGATCCTGTTCAGCCGCAACAAGTTTTGATGGAAGCAAACATCAAGAACCAAGTGGTCATGGTGACGGGGGCTGGTGGCTCAATTGGTTCTGAGTTATGTCGTCAGATTTTGAACTACTCGCCAAAATCATTGATCTTATTTGAGCTGTCTGAGTTTGCCTTGTATCAGGTTCACAGTGAGCTAAGCCAAATCATCAAGGCTAAGAAGCTAAACATTGTGGTTGTGCCTCTAGTTGGCTCTGTACAGCGACAAAATCGCTTAGAAACAACCATGAAGGCGTTTGAAGTGGACACAGTTTACCATGCTGCAGCGTACAAACATGTTCCTCTGGTGGAGTATAACGTTGTTGAAGGTGTGCGAAACAACGTATTTGGCACTTACTACACAGCGCAAGCCGCGATTGATGCTGGTGTGAAGAATTTCGTTCTCATTTCTACCGATAAAGCCGTTAGACCAACGAACGTCATGGGTGCGACTAAACGCATGGCTGAGTTGGGGTTACAAGCGTTAGCGGAGCAACAAAATCGAATTCGTGAGAGCAACCCAAACCTTGGCACGCGCTTTTGTATGGTGCGCTTTGGTAATGTACTGGGTTCGTCAGGCTCGGTAATTCCTGTATTCAAAAGACAAATTGAAAAGCGAGAGCCTATTACGGTCACTCATAAAGACATTACTCGATACTTTATGACGATCCCGGAAGCCGCTCAGTTGGTCATTCAAGCAGGGGCAATGGGTAAAGGTGGCGATGTATTTGTTCTCGATATGGGGGAGCCAGTTAAGATTGTCGATCTAGCGAAGAATTTGGTTTATTTATCCGGCCTTGAAGTTAAAGATGAAAACAATCCTCATGGCGATATAGAAATTCTCTTCACTGGTTTGAGGCCTGGTGAGAAGTTATATGAAGAGCTGTTGATTGGGGATGATAATGTTTCCGAAACGGCACATGCTCGCATTATGACAGCCCAAGAAAGTTATTTGCCATTGAAAGAGTATGAGACCTTGATCGACAAGCTCGATGTTGCTTGCCACAACTTCCAACACGAAGTGATTCGTCGTTTACTGCTCGAGGCCCCTACAGATTTTAACCCAGTAGATGGCATTGAAGACCTTGTATGGAAGCAAAATACTCGCACTGCGGAGTTATATACTTTTGAACTAAAGCAAAGTAATGCAAGTGAAACTTGATGCTTTTGTTTGATTGGTAAATAATAGAAAAATTAATAAGATATGCTTTCGTGGTGCTCGCTGTGGAGATTTACCTATGACGAGCCCAGTATCGGCATATCACAATATCAAAAAGGCACTTCTGAGTGCCTTTTTCTGTATTCAATATATTAACAGTGGCTAAAACTGATGGCACAGAAAACGATTAAAACAGGGATAGCAGCTTTATCGCTGCCGCTACTGGTAAGTACCTCCCTTACCGCTCACGAGTTGGAAACGTTACCTTCCAACCAAAGCTTTACGGGTTTGACTTTTACCCCTAATGCGCAGTCGTTAAATTACGGAGACTTTTCTTTTACGTATGCTCAAGGCTTACCATGGAGAAAAGCCGTTCAGGATTTAGACTCTCTCAAGTTTTCGTTTGGTTTGCTGGAGGGTTTAGAGGCCCACGGAAGAATTGTCACTGACGATTATACCTCTAACTGTTTTTACGATTGTGGAGACATTCGTGATCTATCGATGTCTTTCAAATATCAGGTTCCTAACTTTTGGGGAACTGAGAATCTAGACTTTGCTTTAGGTATTCAAGATCTAGGTGGTTCTGCCAATCAGTTCAGCACTAAATATGCGGTTGCGGACTACTCTTTCGACTTTGCTCCAGTTCGAGTGTCGGCAGGTTACGGGTTCTCTGATATCGAATTGGGTGTGATGGATGGCCCATTCGGTGGTATTGAGTATCAACCATTGAGCTTTTTACAGGTTAGTGGGGAATACGATGCTGTGGAGTTCAACTCATCGGTAAAACTTTTTACTCCACAAGGTACACTGCCTTATGATGTGACAGCTTCACTCAGTTATCAGCTATATTCAGGCCACAATACAGATGAGCAAAATATCTGGAACGCGGCACTTTCAGTACCTCTAGTCACCGGGTACACGCGTTCTCGCGATTACTCTCGCAATAATGTCACGTTGATGGAAAGGCTGTCTTTGGAGCAGAAGAAAGCCAAAGAGGTTTCTATCTCTACTTTGGTGAGCACGCTTCGTAATGAAGGCTTCGTGAATATTCAAATTGGTCTGTTGAACCAAACGACGGTAGTTGCACTAGAAAACCGTCGTTATAACCATAACCAAGTCGACGGTTTAGGTGTTGCTATGGGGATCATTTCTAGTCACCTAGGTCAAAATGCCGTATCAGAAGTGGGCGGTGAGTCGGATCGCATTGAGCTAATTATGCTCGCAAACCAAAAGCCTGTTGTTAGTGTGCAAGCGAATTCGTCTTGTTATCAAAGTTTTATCAATGGTTCTGCTGCGTGCGAGGATATTAAGTTCACGACACGAGATTTAGCCGAGAAACTTGAGCTGGTTAATTGGAAAACAGAGCGCGTAAATAGCGGTGTACTAGACTCTCAACTTGTTTTTTCTCCTATGGTTCGCCATGCCGTTGCGACAGAGTTTGGGGTCTATGACTACTCCTTTGCCATGTCGAGCAACTTATATACCTATCTTTGGTCTGGTGCCGCTGTCGATGTTCGCCATATTCTGCCGTTAGCAGAAAGTGACGATTATGAAAAATGGGGATACTTTGAAGATAGCGCGTACGAGAATGATATCGAGCGTGCAATGTTGCATCAATTCTTCCGTTTGCCTTATGTTGATATCGCGAACCAAGTATCCGTCGGTTTGGCGAAAACAGATTATATTGGCGCGAGAAGTGAATCAACATGGTTTTCTCAGTCCGGTGCGCATGCCTTTAGCTTAGAAATGAGTTATTTCCAGCACGTTGATGAGAAAGATGAAAATGGATACGAGACTCTCGATCGTCAAACTTCGCTAGCTCGCTATACTTTCTCAATGCCTGAATGGGATTGGCAGTTTAACGCGACAGCGGGTGAGTTTTGGCGAGGTGATGTCGGTGCCAAGCTAACAACCTCTCATTGGTTTGAGGATATTGAGGTTTCCGCTACTTATCAGGTTACTAAGTACAAAGATACTGATGAAGAGCAGTTTGTGGCTGTTTCAGTCAAGTTACCACTAACACCTTGGCGCGATATGTCTCCTGGTTTGTTGCAGGTTCGAGGCAACGAGGCCTATGACTTTAATGTGATGACACGAGTAGGCAATGACGTGAATTACTTAAGTGATGGGCAAGGTGATGAGCTTATCATGGACAACAGCATGCTACGTCGTTACTTCAACCGTGGTCGCTATGGTAGTGATTACTTTGAAGAGAATAAGATTCGCTTACGTAATGCCTACCTGCGTTACCTATCAACTCAGTTAGACTAAACTCATAGAGTAATACGATGTGCAAAAAGCGGCCAATGAGCCGCTTTTTTATTTTCTAATGTATGAAGCTTAGGTTGCACAATATTGTTTCACTATCCAAAAATTAAAACTATTGATATTCTGATATAAGAACTAAAGATTAGGGTATTGGAATGAAAATAGCAGTTGCCGGTACGGGATATGTCGGGCTCTCTAATGCGATGTTGTTAGCCCAAAACCACCAAGTTGTTGCACTTGATATTATAGAAAAAAAAGTTGAGCAGCTTAACAACAAATGCTCACCTATTGTAGATAAAGAAATTGAAGATTTTCTTTCTAATAGAAAACTAGACTTTACTGCTACCACGGATAAAGCGTTTGCCTACAAAGGGGCCGATTTTGTTGTTATAGCTACGCCAACGGATTATGACCCACAAACCAACTACTTTAATACTGCTTCCGTCGAAGCGGTGATAAAGGATGTAATGGCGATTAACCCAAGTGCTGTAATGGTGATTAAATCTACAGTACCAGTGGGTTACACTGCGCGTATTAAGCAAGAGCTAGGTTGTGAAAACATTATTTTCTCACCAGAATTCCTGCGTGAAGGAAAGGCACTTTTCGATAACTTGCATCCTTCTCGTATAATTGTCGGGGAGCGTAGTGCGCGTGCTGAGACATTCGCCAACCTTCTCGTTGAAGGAGCGATAAAAGAAGATATCCCAGTCCTGTTTACTGACTCTACAGAAGCAGAAGCGGTTAAGTTATTCTCAAATACTTACCTTGCGATGCGCGTAGCTTATTTCAATGAACTAGACTCTTACGCTGAGGCACATAATCTTGATTCTCGCCAAATTATAGAAGGTGTTGGCTTGGACCCGCGTATTGGTAACCACTACAACAACCCTTCGTTTGGATATGGCGGTTATTGTCTGCCAAAAGATACCAAGCAACTTCGTGCAAACTATCAAGATGTCCCAAACAGTATTATTGGGGCCATAGTGGAAGCCAATCGAACTCGTAAAGACTTTATTGCTGAGTCTATTCTCAAACGAGAACCTAAAGTGGTTGGGATATACCGTTTGATAATGAAAGCTGGCTCAGATAATTTCCGCGCTTCGTCTATTCAAGGTATTATGAAGCGTATCAAGGCAAAGGGCGTTGAAGTGGTGGTGTATGAACCAGTACTTCAGGAAGACGAGTTCTTTAACTCACGTGTAATCAACGATCTGAATGAGTTTAAACAAAGCGCCGATGTGATTGTCTCTAACCGTATGGTTGAAGAACTTACTGATGTGGCTGATAAGGTGTACACGCGAGACCTATTTGGTAGTGATTAGACTTTAGTTACGATGATCGTGTGTAATCTAATACACAAACAAAAAGGGATGCATGATGCATCCCTTTGTTATTTCTACTCTCAGTAAAAACGAGATTAAGCTTTTGCTTTAGCCGCTGCTTTTGCGATTGCTGCGAAGCTTTTCGCGTCTAGTGAAGCACCGCCAACTAGAGCGCCGTCGATGTCTGGTTGCGAGAAGTAAGCTTCAGCGTTTTCTGGCTTAACAGAGCCGCCGTATTGGATGATTACTTGTGCTGCAACTGCTTCGTCTTTCGCAGCGATAAGTGCGCGGATAGAAGCGTGGATGCGCTGTGCATCTTCAGCGGTTGCTGCTTTACCAGTACCGATAGCCCAGATTGGTTCGTAAGCGATGATTGCGCCGTTTAGAGCTTCAACACCGTAAGTGTCGATAACTGCGTTGATTTGACGTGCACATACAGCTTCAGTTTCGCCAGCTTCGTTTTGCGCTTCAGATTCACCGATACAGAAAACAGGAGTTAGGCCGTTTTCTTTTAGGAAGTTGAATTTCTTCGCGATGAACTCGTCAGATTCGTTGTGGTATTCACGACGCTCTGAGTGACCGATGATGATGTGAGTAGCACCGAAATCTTTCAGCATTTCTGGAGACATATCGCCAGTGAACGCACCGCTGTTGTTTAGGTCAGTGTTTTGAGCACCTAGGATGATCTTGTTACCGCCTTCAGCGATTACTCGCTCTGCTAGGTCGATGTAAAGTGCTGGTGGAGCGACTGCTACGTCAACACCTTCAACGCCTTCAAGTTCTGCGTTAAGACCAGTTAGCAGCTCAGTTACCATTGCTTTGCTGCCGTTTAGTTTCCAGTTACCCATCACTACAGGACGACGCATAGGAATATCTCCCTTATCTTTAATGTAAATAGTCAATTAATGTAAAAAATCTACGTAGGAATATAACAGAATAATGTGAACAGATCATGATTGGCGTCATGTCTTGTCCGGCTTTCTTTACTGATTCGACCAAGCATCGATCCTGTTATTTTTGTCAAAAGCAATCGATTGGTGATCACGTAGACAGAATGATAGTTCATTCCTCGGAAATTGCTGCTGAGATTGGTATTACTACGCGCTGGAATTAATTGTTGTAGAAAGGAATCAAAATGCCAAATCTCGTTTTAGAGTATTCAAACTCGGTTGAAGAACGTGTCAATGTTCAGGGGTTGCTGGAGGACTTACATAAAACGGCGTTAGAGAGTGGCCTTTTTGAACTCGCGTCAGTGAAATCTAGAACGCTCAGGTGCCACAATTGGTTAATTGGGGAAGAGGGCGATAGCCTCGACTTTATCCATATCAACTTTGATTTGCTATCTGGCCGTTCCCAAGAGCAGAAGCGAGAACTGTCACGAGCCTTGATGGCGACACTTCAAACGCAAGCCAGTCACGTGCACAGCTTAACGGTCAATATCCGAGACATGGACGTAGAAAGCTTCCAGAAGGTAGTGAATTAGGTTGAACCGAGTTTCTTGAGAATAGCGAGCAGGGTTAAGCATCGCGAGATGCAAGGGAGCTGAAGGCTAATAGGCCTTATCGAGTGTTTATCGTTGCTTGAGCTTAGTCTCGCTCTGCTTGTTGTAACGGCGCTGTTGGCGCTTACACTGCAGGTGTACTTTCCAAATTATATCGACTCGGCTAATCTATAACCTTTCTATTTTGGGGTAAAATTTGATGTCGACTAAAGAGTTACTGTTTTCTTTTCAAGGGCGTATAAACCGTAAAACCTACTGGATTTGGAACGTCATTTACTATGTCTCTATTCTAGGTTTTGGTGCTGGAATCAGTAAGCTATTTCCTACTTTCTCCTATTTACTTCTCCCTATTTTCTTGGTGATTTTGTTAATCCCTGATTTGGCGATCACCACCAAGCGTTGGCATGACCGCAACAAATCAATCTATTGGCTAGCACTGAATATTCCGCTGATTATCGGACGAATCGCCACGCCAATGACCAGCCCTGTCGCACAAGAGCCGTCGACACCGCAAATGTTCGTTGCATCCATTTCTCTGATTTGTGGTTTATGGATTCTAATTGAATGTGGCTTCTTAAAGGGGACATCAGGACCAAACCAATATGGCCCTGAGCCGGAGTAATCGCTTTAAGTAACGTGCTCGCTGAAAGTAGATTCTTAGTCTCGCTAAGACTCGCTAGAATGACGATCCCCTTTGGTTTAGAGGCTGTTAAAGCCACCGTCATTCTGAACAGCGAGGAACGAGGTGATTCAGAATCTATCATCCGGTTGAGCCGTGGCTGAGGTGAGTGCGAAAGAATAGGAGCTTGCTGTTACCAGATTTTTAGTCTCGTTTGAGCTCGCTAGAATGACGAACTCTTTTGATTTAGAGACTGTTAAAGCCACTGTCATTCTGAACAACGAGGAACGAGGTGATTCAGAATCTATCGTCTGCTTGAGCAGTGGCTAAGGTGAGCGGGAGAGAATAGGAGCTTGCTGTTACCAGATTCTTAGTCTCGCTAAGGCTCGATAGAGTGACGAGCTCTTTTGATTTAGAGGCTGTTAAACTCACCGTCATTCTGAACAGCGAGGGACGAGTGTGATTCAGAATCTATCGTCCGCTTGAGCTGTGGCTAAGGTGAGTGGGAAAGAATAGGAGTTTGCTGTTACTTGATTCTTAGTCTCGCTTGAGCTCGCTAGAATGACGACTTTCTCTTATTAAATAGAACCGTCATTCTAAACAGCGAGGGACGAGCGTGATTCAGAATCTACGCACAGAGCGCTCCGAGTTTGAACTGAGCGAGTGAATTACAATGGAAAAGTAACAGCGAATCATGAAGGAGAATGAATCATCGATAGGACACCTTGCGTTTATATCCTAACGTCAAACAACAACGCCGTTCTTTACATTGGTGTTACCAGTCAGTTGCCTCAAAGAATATGGCAGCATAAAAACGGAGTAGTTGAGGGATTTACCAAGAAATACAACGTTCATAAGCTCGTTTACTTTGAGTTATTCGACGATATGGCTACTGCCATAAACCGAGAAAAGCAGCTCAAGCAGTGGAAGCGTGAGTGGAAGTTAGCCTTGGTAAGAGAAACGAACCCTAACTTTCTCGATCTATCTACTGAGTATCAGTAAAAATCATCCCTACCTTTAAATGCCTCTAAACTAACCACATCCGCTTTTTGAGTCGGTGCCGTTTCCCCTTGTAGCGCCGCTCTGAACTTCACGACCTGTTTTTGTAATTCGTTCATCAATACCACATTGGTGTGGTGAGGGTTTTTACACGTGCTGATGACCCTATCGATGTGGCTTTGCTGAGCCCACAGTCTTTCTTGCATGTTTTCTGATGCACTTTCGATCATCTCTTTTGCCATTTCATGACGAAATTGCTCAAAAGCTTCTGGATCTCGCTCTGCCATTCGAACCATTTCATCGAATGGCGGAAGCGTTTGAGAAGAGTAGTGACGTAGAGTAGACATTGATGCTCTCCAAATCCTTATGGAAATTGCCTTTAGTTACTAAAAGCCTATACCACTAGAAAGAGGAGAGAGGATGAATTCTTCAGCCGTCTCACTTATAAGAGAAGCTTTTAAGCTTGAGATTGAATAAGTGCGGCATGTCGATGTTTGGTTGTGGTGGTTACTGCAGTTGTTGGATGCGGTACACGCAGCGTCTTTGACCGCTGATGATATGCTCGGTGCGCTCTACTTTGGTGTCACGTCCAAGTAAAGACTGAAAGACACTTAATTCTGATTGGCACAAGCTTGGGCAGCGAGTTGCGGCTTTACAAATCGGGCAGTGATTTTCGATCAAGATAAATCCGTTCTCATCTTGCTCAAGCTCGGCCATATAGCCTTCTTGCTCTCTTAGTGTCACAAGAGTTTCTAGTTTGCTTTGCAGAGAGTTGCATTGCTCAAGGTGCTGACGATAACTTTGTAACGTGAGTTTTTCTCTTTCCGATGTGACTTTGTCCAGTCCATCTTTGCCAAAAATGTGTTCGACAGCCTCTATAAACTGAATGGTCAACTCACCGTGACGGTCAGCAAATTGCTCATGACCTTTTTGAGTGAGAGACCAATGGCGAGCGGGGCGACCCACTTTGACTTTGACGTCATGAATAGACAGGATGCCATCATCTTCTAAACTCTGAAGGTGCTGACGTGCCCCCATAGTTGTCATACCCAGCTCAGAAGAGAGTTGTTTTGCAGTGACGGAACCATCACGCTTAACGATTTGCAATATCCTATCTACAGTCTTCATATACCCACCATTTATACGTCAGTACATATTATGCGCGATAGGGTTAGTAAAGAAAAGTGTTGACTTAGTTTGAGTGGGGAGCTGTTGGGTCTATGTTCATGCGAACCAATATATATCGCCACTCTGAACAGCGAGAAACGAGTGTGCTTCAGAATCTATCGTTCGGTTGTGCAATGGTTGTGGTGAGAGGGAGAGAATAGGAGTTTGCTGTTATTAGATTCTTAGTCTCGCTGGAGCTCGCTAGAATGACGAGTTCTTTTGATTTAGAGCTTATTAAAGTCACCGTCATTCTGAACAGCGAGGAACGAGTGTGAGAAAGAAAGGCTCCAACTCAGATTGGCTAGAGCCTCGAGAAATGCTTAAAGAATAATATCACGCACTTCTGGATCTTTACGATCTAGGTAGTGAGTCGACTTAATACGACGAATAGTACGGCATCGACCACGCACGAGCAGCGTTTCTGTGGTTGCGATATTGCCTTGGCGAGAGATGCCTTCTAGCAAGTCACCTTTAGTGATGCCTGTAGCTGAAAATACCACATTGTCGCTACGGGCCATGTCTTCCATTTTGAGGACAACATTCGCTTTTACGCCCATTTCATCACAGCGTTTTAGTTCGTCTGCGCCGTAAATGCGGTTTTCTTCAGTATCGCCTTTTACTTCGTGACGCGGAAGTAGACGACCGTGCATGTCACCGTCTAGCGCTCGAATCACCGCGGCTGATACGACCCCTTCTGGCGCGCCGCCAATACAGTACATCATGTCCACTTCACTGTCTGGCATACAAGTCAGAATAGAGGCAGCCACGTCACCATCAGGCACCGCAAAGACACGTACGCCCATTGCTTGCATTTCTGCAATAACGTCATCGTGGCGAGGTTTCGCAAGGGTAATAACGACGAGGGTATCAAGTGGTTTGTTCAGGGCTTTTGCTACGTTCTCTAGGTTCTCTTTTAACGGCTTTTCTAAGTCAATCACGCCTTTTGCACCAGGGCCAACAACCAGTTTTTCCATGTACATATCTGGCGCTTTAAGAAAGCTGCCTTTCTCACCTGCGGCAAGTACGGCTAGTGCGTTAGATTGCCCCATTGCCGTCATACGCGTCCCTTCAATCGGGTCGACTGCAATATCTACTTCATCACCACCAATACCCACTTGCTCACCAATGTATAGCATTGGCGCATCATCGATTTCACCCTCACCAATGACAATTTCACCACTGATATCTGTTTTGTTCAGTAGGGTGCGCATAACTTCAACAGCTGCGCCATCGGCTGCATTTTTATCGCCACGGCCAAGCCATTTGTAACCAGCCAAAGCTGCACCTTCAGTCACACGGGAAAATGCCATTGCTAAATCGCGTTTCATGATGTCTCCAAGTAAGCAAGAGGGAAGAAGAATTTGCGCGGCGATTCTATCACAACGTAGGGTAAACGTTTGCCTTTTTGCGGAGCTTTTACTTTATCTAACTTGAATTTGATCAATACTTAGGGCGATTTTTAGCGTGGCGGGAGGCAAAATCCTTGCTCAAAAATGCTTCGGCGATAAGAAAAGTCAGCGTTTAGTGAGATTGCGCCGATTTTTTGACCGAATGATGCGAAATATCGAATATAGTGAGTGTTTCTCATCGCGACGCTGAGTAGAATGAACCTTATATAGGTTAGGTGTGCATCAATCTCGCACATCGTCCCAACGGAATAACATAGGTAGGCCAAGATGTCTTTTGAAGTACTAGAACAACTAGAATCTAAAATTCAAACTGCAGTTGACACAATCACTCTTCTTCAGATGGAAGTCGAAGAGCTGAAAGAAGATAAAGCAAAACTTGCGGAAGAAGCGAACGAGCTTCGCTCTCAACGAGAAGAGCTAGAGCAAAAAGCACAACAAGCACAGCAAGAGCATGCGCAATGGCAAGAGCGCATTCGTGCACTACTTGGCAAAATGGACGAAGTGGAATAATCCGGCTTCTTCATTCCAAATTAAAAACACCCGCGTTAAGCGGGTGTTTGTGTTTTGGGCAAGTTGAAAATCGTTGGGACAAGCTCGATTCTGATAGCCAAGAGAAGGTCCTATAACTTAGGTACCTAAGACTCGTTATTCTTCTTCATCCAACTCTAAATCAATATTCAATGGTTCAGGCGACAGGATAATTCCGGTGCTATCGGCATAAATATAATCTTCAGGTAAGAAGCTGACGCCGCCAAAATTGACTGGTACATCTAATTCGCCAATACCCTGGTTGGTCGCACCAACAGGAATCGAAGCGAGGGCTTGAATACCTAAGTTCATATCTTCGAGCTCATCAACTTCACGAACACAGCCGTAAACGACAATGCCTTCCCACTCATTTTCTTCCGCAATAGTTGCAATTTCTGCATCGATAAGGGCTTTACGTAGGGAACCGCCACCGTCAATTAACAAAACGCGACCAAGTCCGTCTTGCTCTAATGTCTCGCGGATCAACGAATTATCTTCAAAACACTTGATGGTGGTGATTTGCCCGGCAAATGAAGCGCGACCGCCAAAATTACTGAACATTGGTTCAACCACATCTACCTGATCGAGGTAGATATCACAGAGTGCTGAGGTATTGTATTCCATAGCGTACCTTTCTAAACAGAAATTGGTTGTCTTTGAGTATATCTAGGCATTAAGTCAATGCAATGACAATCCTTTTTTAACTTACTAGAGTTTGAGCTACCACAATTGTTGCAAACAAAACGTTGGTGACTAAAGAGCATTTCACGATGACTGGCATCATTGGTGCTATCTGAGCGGGCTTTTGTGTATGCCAAACCGCTTTACCATGATCGGCCACGAAATAAATACTAAGTAAAAATGGCAAGCTAATCCAAACGGGTTTGTCTTGAATTAACAAGTAAGCCGCAAAGGCAAGGATAGCTCCGCCAAGTAAGATAAAGTGGTACTGCTTGGCTTTACGTTGACCCAAGCGTACTGCGACCGTGCGTTTACCACACTCTCGGTCGTTCTCGATATCACGCATATTGTTGATGTTGAGTACTGCAACAGCGAGTAAACCGCAGCCTAAAGCAGGTAAGAATAGAGTGGTGTCTACGTGACCGGTATGCAAGAAGTAGGTACCGGATACGCCGAGTAAACCAAAAAACAAGAAAACTGAAATATCGCCAAGCCCCACGTAACCGTATGGCTTGCTACCCATGGTGTAAGCAATCGCCGCGAGGATGGCTAAAATTCCCAGTCCGATAAACGTCACAATGCTTTCCAGTGAGCTTAGTGAATAGAAAACTAACACTAAGCCAGAAATAGCGGTCAGAACGATGTTAAAGATAATCGCCTGTTTCATCTGTTTCGCACTTACCGCGCCAGACTGCATCGCTCGTAATGGGCCAAGGCGTTTGTCGTTATCTGTACCTTGAACAGCATCGCCATAGTCGTTTGCCAGGTTGGACAGAATTTGCAGCAACGTCGCGGTTACGAAAGCCATGATGGCAATTGTCAGTGAAAAATGACCCGCCGAGTAGGCGAGTACGCTACCCGTTAAGATAGAGACTAATGCCAGAGGTAGTGTTTTTGGGCGAGCGGCTTCAAGCCAGATCTGTAAAGATTGTTTCATGGAAATTTCGTGCTAGTAACCAATGTGCCCAGTATAAGCACAAAGAGGCAGATACGCTATTGACCTAAAACAACTCAACTAGAAGTCAAAGGGCGATTCAGAATCTATCGTCCGGTTGTGCAGTGGTGAAGGTGAGTGGGAAAGAATAGGCGTCTGCTGTTACCTGATTCTTAGTCTCGCTTGAGCTCGCTAGAATGACGAGATCTTTTTGATTTAGGTGTTGTCAAAGTCACCGTCATTCTGAACAGCGAGGAACGAGTGTGATTCAGAATCTATCGTCCGGTCGTGCAGTGGTGAAGGTGAGTGGGAAAGAATAGGCGTCTGCTGTTAGCAGATTCTTAGTCTCGCTTGAGCTCGCTAGAATGACGAGATCTTTTTGATTTAGGTGTTGTCAAAGTCACCGTCATTCTGAACAGCGAGGAACGAGTGTGATTCAGAATCTATCGTTCGGCTGTGCGGTGGTGAAGGTGAGAGCGGAAGAGTAGGCGCCTGCTGTTAGCAGATTCTTAGTCTCGCTTGAGCCGGCTAGAATGACGAGACCTTTTGATTTAGGTGTTGTCACAATGACCGTCATTCTGAACAACGAGGAACGAGCGTGATTCAGAATCTATCATCCGATTGTGCGGTGGTTAAGGTGGGTGGGAAAGAATAGGGTGTGCTGTTACTAGATTCTTAGTCTCGCTTGAGCTCGCTAGAATGACCAGATCTTTTGATTTAGATGTTGTTTAAGTGACCGTCATTCTAAACAAAAAAGCCCAGAAACAAGGTTCTGGGCTTTGGTGGGATAGATTGCGATTAAAGAATAAAGCGGCTTAGATCTTCATCTTCAATCGTGTCACCTAGGCGCTCTTTCACATAAGCGGCATCGATAACAAACTTCGCGCCAGATTGCTCCGCCGCATCGTAAGAGATTTCATCCATTAAGCGTTCCATAACGGTGTGTAAGCGACGAGCACCGATGTTTTCTGTGCTTTCGTTGACCGTCCATGCCGCTTCCGCGATTTGCGTGATGCCATCTTCTGTGAACTCGATGTCCACATCTTCCGTTTTCATCAACGCCACGTACTGCTCTGTTAGAGAGGCTTTTGGCTCTGTCAGAATGCGTTTGAAGTCGTTGCTGCTTAGTGCTTCTAGCTCAACACGAATTGGTAGACGACCTTGCAATTCTGGGATCAAGTCAGATGGTTTTGCCACTTGGAATGCACCAGATGCAACAAACAGAATGTGGTCTGTTTTTACCATGCCGTGCTTGGTTGATACCGTGCTGCCTTCAATCAATGGAAGTAGGTCGCGCTGAACACCTTCGCGTGAAACGTCTGGCCCTGAGCTCTCACCGCGTTTACAGATCTTGTCGATCTCATCGATAAATACGATGCCGTTGTTTTCAACGTTGAAAATCGCAGCTTCTTTTAGCTCTTCTTGGTTTACCAGTTTCGCCGCTTCTTCTTCCGCTAACGCTTTCATTGCGTCTTTGATTTTCAGCTTACGCTTTTTCTTAGTGTCGCCTGCCAGGTTTTGGAACATGCCTTGCAGCTGGTTAGTCATCTCTTCCATACCTGGGGGCGCCATGATCTCTACGCCCATTTGTGGTGCGGCTACGTCGATTTCAATTTCTTTATCGTCTAGTTGGCCTTCACGCAGTTTCTTACGGAAGATCTGGCGAGTGTGAGAAGACTCTTCCGTTTGCTCTGCTTGACCCCAGCTATCACGTGCTGGTGGCAGTAGCGCATCAAGAATGCGTTCTTCCGCTTGCTCTTCAGCGCGGAATTTTACTTTTTCCATCGCTTGTTGATGCGTCATTTTTACCGCGACATCAGTCAGGTCACGGATGATGGTTTCAACTTCTTTACCAACGTAACCCACTTCTGTGAATTTTGTCGCTTCAACTTTGATGAATGGTGCATTTGCCAGTTTTGCTAGGCGGCGTGCTATTTCAGTCTTACCAACACCAGTAGGACCAATCATCAAAATGTTTTTTGGCGTCACTTCGGCACGCAAACTTTCTTCAAGCTGCATACGGCGCCAGCGGTTACGAAGTGCAATCGCAACCGAACGCTTGGCTTTTTCTTGACCGATAATGTGGCGGTTCAATTCATGAACGATTTCGCGAGGCGTCATTTCAGACATATTCTTTCCTTACTTCGTTACGATTACGCGGTTGGTTTTTCAGGCTCTACCGTTGAGTCTAGCTCTTCTACTGTGTGGTGGTGGTTGGTGAAGACACAAATATCACCCGCGATGTTGAGGGCTTTTTCCGCGATCTCACGAGCATCTAGATCTGTGTTTTCTAGTAGGGCGGTTGCTGCAGCTTGTGCGTAAGCACCACCAGAGCCAATCGCAATCAGGTCGTGTTCTGGCTGTACGACATCACCATTACCGGTAATGATTAACGATGCGGTTTCGTCGGCAACGGCAAGCAAGGCTTCGAGCTTGCGCAGAGCACGATCGCTACGCCAGTCTTTGGCTAGCTCAACCGCAGCCTTAGTTAGGTGGCCTTGGTGCATTTGTAGCTTGCTTTCGAAGCGCTCGAAAAGGGTGAAGGCATCTGCAGTGCCGCCAGCAAAGCCCGCTAGTACTTGGTTGTTGTATAGGCGGCGAACTTTGCGCGCATTACCTTTCATTACGGTATTGCCTAGAGATACTTGGCCATCACCCGCGATGACGACTTTATTATTTCGACGTACAGATACAATGGTAGTCACAGTCGACCTCTTGATTATTTCTCTTTGGATTTAATTCAGTATATGGGGGAGGAGAAATGGGGATTCAAGGGGGCAAAAAGAAAGGCCCTAGGATCTTAGCTCCTAGGGCCTGAGTTTAAAGATTTTCTTTCCAAATCGCACATGGCTCGATTTTCGCGCGTTGCAGTTTATGACGGTCACGTTCTGCATCACGTTTGAACTTATACGGACCTAGCACCACGCGATACCATGAACTGCCTTCTTTCTTACGAATCTTGCTCGACATCCCTTGGAACGCGATTGCAAGCTTGCGCTCTTCCGCTTGTGCCTGGGTTTTGTACGCGCCACACTGCATGATGTAAGGAATTTTAGAAACTTCAATTTCTTTGGCCACAACTTCAACTTCACGTTTCGGTAGTGACTCAACATATTCCCACTTTTCTTCTGGTGGTGGCGGCAAGTCTTTTTTCGGCTTTGGTTTGCTTACAGTGGTTGTTGGCTGCTTCACGACAGGTTGTTTGGGTTCTGGGTCGCTACTCAAAAGGTAAAGACCATAGCCAAAACCACCCACGAGCAAGATAGCGAGCAGGCCACTACGCCAAGGTTTTTTTCTTCTCGGCGGCTGTTTTTTTGTCGACTTTTTTGGGGCGCCTCGCCCCCGTCTTACATAATCTCTATTTGCCACGGTTATTTCTGGTCATCAAGGATTCTTGCAAATATGTTAATCCAGAACGAGTTGAGAAAACACCCTATTGATAGAATCTTGATAGCTAAAGCGCGACAACGCCCGAGTGTAGGAGTGTGTTTCCGTTCTTGCTTATATTTATTCGGGGATACACAAAAAGCAGGAGGGGCAAATAAAAAGCGGCGCCTTAGCACCGCTTTGGGTATGAATACCTAATTTTTAGGTTAAGGGCGCTGTGGTGGCGCTGCACTTCCGCGAATGACGAGGTTAGTTTCAAGTAGGCGCGAGCCTGAATGCACGTCGTGTCCTTTTAACATCTCAAGCATCATTAGCATCGCTTGTCGACCAATCTCATAGCGAGGCTGAGAGATAGTGGTCAACGGTGGATCGCAGTACTGAGCGAAGTTAATGTCATCAAAGCCCACAACAGAGAGATCTTGCGGTACTCGTAAGCCAAGCTTTTTCGCTTCTTGAATTGCGCCGATGGCCATTGTGTCACAGTGGCAGAAAATAGCCGTTGGTGGCTCTGGCAATTCGAGCAGTTTACGAACGGCTTTTGCTCCGCCATCAAAAGAGAACTCAGTAATGACACTATATTGTGGATCTTTATTGATGCCGGCACGGCGCAGAGCTTGTTGGTAGCCTTGCTGGCGGAACTGACACAATATTGCTGTATCTGGTCCAGAGATTTGAGCAATGCGTTTATGACCTAATTGGGTTAGGTAATTCACCGCTTCAAATGCTGAGGTCAGGTTATCAATATGTACTGTCGGAAGCTCGAGTTCAGGCGCAAATTCACACGCCATTACCATCGGAGGTAAGTTCTTTTGCTCTGGCTTACTGACATCGAACGGTAGATCTGTGCCAAGCAGTAGCATTCCATCTGCCTGCTTAGTAAATACGAGGTTAACGAAAGAACTTTCACGTTTCTTCTGTTGTCCGCTATCGCCCAGCAGGACTAGATAGCCATGTTCCATGGCAGCATCTTCAATACCGCGAATAATTTCAGAAAAATAAGGATCACAGATGTCGGGAACGATAGTGACAATGGTTTTTGATTCGTTTCTACGTAAGTTACGCGCTAATGAGTTTGGAGAATAACCCGCTTCAAGTACGGCATCTTCTACTCTTTTTCTCGTTGAAGAAGAGACCTTCTCTGGGTTCATTAATGCTCGAGATACCGTAGCCGTAGACACTCCCGCAAGCTGGGCAACATCCTTCATTGTCGCCATAGTTTTTAACCTCTCGTTTATTTTTTGCCAAGATGACGTTATTCCTGTTTGAAATCATAATAATCACGCTGAGTTAGAGCATCGTTTGCTCTTCGCTCAGTTCGTGTTAACAAGTGGAAAAATGGATTCTTCACTGCGACATCAATTTGTGGGAATAGTCATTGTTTTAATCTAAGCCTGTGCGAACAAGTCACTTTAGACTTTTCTAATTTGGATAGTCTATTCATTTCTAAAGTGAAAGTTACGGTCTGTTTAACAAAAATTGCAATCCCGTTGTGATGTTTATCACATTAAATGGTAATTCATTACATAGTTAAACGTTTGCTAGCTGAGATCTTGTGGCTCTATGTCTAAATTCCAGCGAACTTTCTTGGCATTTGGCAACAACTCAATAGCAGGTTTGGCACTGGTTAATAACTTTTGCATCAATGAACGATGCTGGGTTTGAAGTAACAGCTGCCAGCGGTATTTGCCTGCACGTTTGGCGAGAGGTGATGGTGTTGGACCCAGCACCATGCAAGTGTTGTCAAATAAAGGATGCGATTCTAAGGTAAAGCGAACCTGACGTAAGAAGTCTTCAACCACTTCACTTTGGTTTGCTTCTGCTTTAAACAGAGTCAAGAAACTATAAGGCGGAAGCTGGGCGAGCTTACGTTCTTCCAGAGCTGTCATAGCAAAGTGACGATAGTCTTTTTGAAGTAGGGCTTGCAGCAAGCTGTGCTCAGGATGGTGAGTTTGTAGGATCACTTCGCCAGGTTTACTTGCTCGGCCAGCACGACCTGCGACCTGAATAAACAGCTGAGCTAATCGCTCCGAAGCGCGGAAGTCACTACTATATAGAGAGCCATCAACATCCAAAAGAGCAACGAGCGTTACATTTGGAAAGTGGTGCCCCTTAGCCAGCATTTGAGTGCCTATCAGTATTTGGTATTCACCTTTACGAATCGACTCAAGGGCATCTTCCAAGCTACCTTTGCGACGTGTGCTGTCTCTGTCGATGCGAATGGCTTTGTATTCTGGAAACAACTGAGCCAATTGTTGTTCGAGCTGTTCCGTTCCTACGCCGACGGTAACCAGTTGAGTTGAACCACATCCCTGACACTGATGAATGACAGGTTGTTGTGAGCCGCAGTGATGGCAGCGTATTTCGTTGCTGTAATGGTGGAACGTATAGTACGCATCACAGCGTTTACATTCTGCAATCCAACCACATTCATGGCACATCAAAGCGGGCGAGAAACCTCGGCGGTTAAGAAACAACATAACCTGATTGCCCACTTTTAAGTGTTTGCGCATTTCTGCAATCAGTTGGGCGGATAAGCCACTTTCTAAATACTGACCTTTTACATCTAACACTTTATTGGTGGTTGGCACGGCAGAGCCAGCTCGTTGGGTTAGTGTTAAATGGTGATATTTACCAGACAGTGCATTATGTAGGGTTTCTAACGCTGGCGTCGCTGAGCCAAGGACAATCGGTACTTGCTCTTTATGGGCACGCATGACGGCAACATCACGGGCATGGTAACGCAAGCTGTCTTGTTGCTTATACGAGGCGTCATGCTCTTCATCAACGATAATAATCCCCAAGTCAGCAAAAGGTGTCAGTAGGGCTGAGCGCGTACCAATGATGATCCCCGCGGCTTTATCGCGAGCCGATAACCAGGCGTTCAAACGCTCTGTTTCATTCAAACCGGAATGAATCACATCTACCGGGACATTAAATCGATGTTTAAAGCGGTTGATGGTTTGGGGCGTTAGACCGATCTCAGGTACTAAAACTAATGCTTGTTTCCCTTGCTCTAGAACGGGCTTGATAAGGTTTAAGTAAACTTCGGTTTTACCAGAGCCAGTTACCCCTTCTAATAAATAGCAAGCAAAGCCCGTTTGGCTATTTACGCTGGCAATCGCGAGTGCTTGTTCATGGTTAAGCTTTGGTTTCTCTACCGCACACTCTACATTTTGACTCCATTTCGTAATGGTCGGCTTTTTCTCGATGCGCTCGACCCAACCTTTTTCTTCGAGATTTTTTAAGATGGTCGAGTTTACTTCTTGATCCAAGAGCTCTTGATGCGAGATTGGGCCGTTGATCATCATTTGGAGTGCACGCTGTTGTTTTATCGCACGTCCAAGCCCTTGCATGAGCTTATTTCTTCCTGCTTCTGTCAGTTGCCATTCTTGTAGCGTTGCAAAGTCGGCCGGTTTGCCTTTCCTCAGCGCGGCAGGCATTGCATTGTGTAGAGTGTCACCTAGAGGGTACTGATAGAACTGGCTGCACCAATTTAGCAGTGAATAAAGCGTCTCTGGCCATATCGGTTGGGAGTCTAATACCGCTTTGATTGGCTTAAGTTGATCTTTAGGAAAGTCGGAGTCGTTCACCATTGCGGTGACGATGCCGACTAAGGTTTGGCGTCCAAAAGGTACGGAAACGCGTCCACCAATGATCGGAAACAGGTGCCCCGGAATGGCGTAATCAAATTGTTTGTCGAGCGGAACGGGTAATGCCACTCTAGCAATGGTTGGACGCATAAATTCTTAGCTATTAAAAAGAGGGAAAGGAAATGAGAGTCTATTAAAATCGGTATGGAAATTCGAGTAAAGCTATGTGATTCAGCGTGAATCGTGCCTCTATGATTAGTCTGGCTAAAAAAGTGGCGAAAAAGTTGCCAAATGTGTTGATCCGAGCAATGTGATTCTTTACTATATCGCGCCTTGAGATATGGCTTCGGCAATTAGTTGATGCGGTATCCCATTTTATTATTAATTGCGTGTGGTGTGCGGCTTAGATTCGTATAGCGACACGGCCTACTATTGAGGTTATCCCATGAAAGCTGGTATCCACCCAGAATACAAAGCAGTAAAAGCGACTTGTTCTTGCGGCAACTCTTTTGAGTTCAACTCTACTCTAGGTAAAGAGTCTATCCACCTAGACGTATGTGACAAGTGTCACCCATTCTACACTGGTAAGCAACGTATCGTTGATACAGGCGGCCGTGTTGATCGCTTCAACAAGCGTTTCGGTGCACTATCAAGCGGTAAGAAATAATAGCAGCCGCTATTACGATTACAGTTTAGAAAAGGACGCTTCGGCGTCCTTTTTGTTTAATGGCTACCAAGCGAAGAGGGATGTATAGGGTTTGGAATATTCCCGATTATTTTTCACTCAGCGCTTGCAACCTAAAGTGTGATCTGTATAATGCAACGCACTGGTTAAGCCAGTTGTGAACCAATGAGCAGTGAGGAGCGAGCAAATCTAAGGATTTGCGAGGTAATGTATACTCAGCTTATGTTCGCGGTTAATACAATTAGCTATCTTTTCTTCGGAAAAACTATCCCCAAAGGTGACTTTGGCATATAGGGATAGTTAATCGAAAATTAACTGACAATGCGTCCTAATCTTGGATGCTACGGTTTCACATAAATCAATCGGCATTCTCTCGTCTTGACGAGTTTGAGTGGCGATATTGTTTGTGTAATTTATTAAATTTGGAGCTCTGTCTCATGCAGAACCAACGTATCCGTATCCGCCTAAAAGCTTTCGATTACAAACTAATCGATGCTTCTACAGCGGAAATCGTTGAAACAGCTAAGCGCACTGGCGCACAGGTTCGTGGTCCAATCCCACTGCCAACTCGTAAAGAGCGTTTCACAGTTCTTATCTCTCCACACGTTAACAAGAAAGCACGTGACCAGTACGAAATCCGTACTCACAAGCGTCTAATCGACATCGTTGAGCCAACAGACAAGACTGTTGATGCTCTAATGCGTCTAGACCTTGCTGCGGGCGTTGACGTTCAAATTAGCCTAGGTTAAGGGAGATTAGAAGTATGATTGGTCTAATCGGTCGTAAAGTGGGCATGACCCGCGTATTTACTGAAGAAGGCGTTTCTATCCCAGTAACTGTTGTTGAGGTTGAAGCTAACCGTGTTTCTCAAGTGAAAACTCTTGAAACTGACGGCTACGCAGCAATCCAGGTTACAGCTGGTTCTAAGAAAGCTAACCGCGTAAACAAAGCTGAAGCAGGTCACTTTGCTAAAGCTGGCGTTGAAGCTGGTCGCGGTCTTTGGGAATTCCGTTTAGAAAACGGCGAAGAGTTCGAAGTTGGTTCAGAACTAACTGTTGAACTATTCAACGAAACTAAGAAAGTAGACGTTACTGGTACATCTAAGGGTAAAGGTTTCCAAGGCGCTGTTAAGCGTTGGAACTTCCGTACTCAAGATATGACTCACGGTAACTCATTGTCTCACCGTGCTCCTGGTTCTATCGGTCAATGTCAGACTCCAGGTCGCGTATTTAAAGGCAAGAAAATGGCAGGTCACATGGGTGCTGAGCGTGTAACGACTCAAAACCTAGAGATCGTACGTGTTGACGCTGAGCGCAACCTGCTTCTTATTAAAGGTGCAGTCCCAGGCGCAACTGGCGGCAACGTGATCGTTAAACCAGCTGTTAAAGCATAACGTCTCAGGAGTAAGTAATGGAACTAATGGTTAAAGGTGCCGATGCACTAACTGTTTCCGAAACTACTTTCGGACGTGAGTTTAACGAAGCTCTTGTACACCAAGTAGTTGTTGCGTACGCAGCAGGTGCTCGTCAAGGTACTCGTGCTCAAAAAACACGTTCAGAAGTTTCTGGCGGTGGCGCTAAGCCATGGCGTCAAAAAGGTACTGGCCGTGCGCGTGCTGGTACAATCCGTAGCCCAATCTGGCGTACAGGTGGTGTTACTTTTGCTGCGAAACCACAAGATCACAGCCAAAAAGTAAACAAAAAAATGTACCGTGGTGCTATGAAGAGCATTCTTTCTGAGCTTGTTCGTCAAGAGCGTCTAATCGTTGTTGATAACTTCTCAGTTGAAGCACCAAAGACTAAAGAGCTAGTTGCTAAGCTTAAAGAGCTTGAGCTAACTGACGCTCTAATCGTGACTAGCGAAGTAGATGAGAATCTATTCCTAGCTGCTCGTAACCTATACAAAGTTGACGCACGTGATGTTGCTGGTATCGATCCAGTATCTCTAATCGCGTTTGACAAAGTTGTAATGACTGCAGAAGCAGTTAAGCAAGTAGAGGAAATGCTAGCATGATCACTGAAGAGCGTATCCTAAAAGTTCTACGTGCACCGCACATCTCTGAAAAAGCAACTATGGCAGCTGAGAAAGCGAACACTATCGTTTTCAAAGTAGCTAAAGATGCGACTAAAAAAGAGATCAAAGCAGCTGTAGAAAAGCTATTTGAAGTTGAAGTTAAGTCTGTAAATACTCTTATCACTAAGGGTAAGACCAAACGTCAAGGTCTACGCCAAGGTCGCCGCAGCGACGTTAAGAAAGCGTACGTTACTTTGAAAGAAGGTCAAGATCTTGACTTCGTTGGCGGCGCGGAATAACAGGAGTAGTTAAAAATGGCTATTGTTAAATGTAAGCCGACTTCCCCTGGTCGTCGTCACGTTGTTAAAGTTGTTAACGCTGACCTACACAAGGGCAAGCCATACGCACCTCTTCTAGAGAAAAACTCTAAGAACGGTGGTCGTAACAACAAGGGTCGTATCACAGTACGTCACATCGGCGGTGGTCACAAGCACCACTACCGTGTAGTTGACTTCAAACGTACTAAAGATGGTATTCCAGCGACAGTTGAGCGTCTTGAATACGATCCAAACCGTAGCGCAAACATTGCTCTAGTTCTTTACAAAGACGGTGAGCGTCGCTACATCCTGGCACCTAAAGGTGTTGTAGCTGGTGATGTTATTCAGTCTGGTGTTGATGCACCAATCAAAGCTGGTAACACTCTACCAATGCGTAATATCCCAGTAGGTTCAACAGTACATAACGTTGAACTTAAGCCTGGTAAAGGTGGTCAGCTAGCTCGTTCGGCTGGTGCTTACGCTCAAATCGTTGCTCGCGACGGTGCGTACGTAACTATCCGTCTACGTTCTGGCGAGATGCGCAAAGTTCTTTCTGAAGGCCGTGCAACAATCGGTGAAGTTGGTAACTCTGAGCACATGCTACGTGAACTTGGTAAAGCAGGTGCATCACGTCATCGCGGTATCCGTCCAACGGTTCGTGGTGTTGTAATGAACCCGATTGACCACCCACACGGTGGTGGTGAAGGCCGTACTTCTGGTGGTCGTCACCCAGTATCTCCTTGGGGTATGCCTACTAAAGGCTTCAAGACTCGTAAGAACAAACGCACTGACAAGTACATCGTACGTCGTCGTAACAAGTAATCTATATAAAGAGGAATCGCCATGCCACGTTCTCTCAAGAAAGGTCCTTTTATTGACCTACACTTGCTGAAGAAGGTAGAGAAAGCGGTGGAAAGCGGAGACAAAAAGCCTATTAAGACTTGGTCCCGTCGTTCAATGATCATCCCTACGATGATCGGTTTGACCATCGCTGTCCATAATGGTCGTCAGCACGTACCAGTATTTGTAACTGATGAAATGATCGGTCACAAACTGGGTGAATTCGCACCAACACGTACTTACCGCGGTCACGCTGCGGATAAGAAAGCTAAGAAGCGCTAAGGAGTAAATAATGGAAGCAATTGCTAAACATAACTTTGCTCGCATTTCGCCTCAGAAAGCTCGCTTAGTTGCGGATCTAATCCGTGGTAAATCTGTTGACCAAGCTCTAGAAATCCTAACGTTCAGCAACAAAAAAGCTGCTGCACTAGTTAAGAAAGTTCTAGAGTCTGCTATCGCTAACGCGGAGCACAACGAAGGTGCAGATATTGACGATCTGAATGTCGCAAAAATCTTTGTAGATGAAGGCCCAACCATGAAGCGTATTATGCCTCGTGCTAAAGGTCGTGCGGATCGTATCTTGAAGCGTTCAAGCCACATCACTGTTGTTGTAGCAGATCGCTAGAGACTAGGAGAGTAAGCAATGGGTCAAAAAGTACATCCAAATGGTATTCGTCTAGGCATCGTTAAGCCTTGGAATGCTACATGGTTTGCTAACACCAAAGATTTCGCTGACAACCTAGACGGCGACTTCAAGGTACGTCAGTTCCTTACAAGTGAACTGAAAAAAGCGTCTCTATCACGTATCGTTATCGAGCGTCCTGCTAAGAGCATCCGTGTGACTATTCACACTGCTCGTCCAGGCGTTGTTATCGGTAAGAAAGGTGAAGACGTTGAGAAGCTACGCGCAGCTGTAGCTAAAATTGCAGGTGTACCAGCGCAAATTAACATCGCTGAAGTACGTAAGCCTGAACTAGATGCGCAACTTGTTGGTGACAGCATCGCGTCTCAGCTAGAGCGTCGTGTTATGTTCCGTCGTGCTATGAAGCGCGCAGTACAAAACGCAATGCGCCTAGGCGCTAAAGGTATCAAAGTGGAAGTAAGCGGTCGTCTAGGCGGCGCTGAAATCGCACGTTCAGAGTGGTACCGTGAAGGCCGTGTGCCTCTACACACTCTACGTGCTGACATTGATTACGCAACTTCTTCGGCTCACACTCAATACGGTGTGATCGGCATTAAAACTTGGATCTTCAAAGGTGAAATCCTAGGTGGTATGCCAGCAGCTAACGCTGTAGAGCCTAAAGGCGACAAGCCTAAGAAGCAGCGTAAAGGCCGTAAGTAAGGAGTCGACAGATGCTACAACCTAAACGTACTAAGTTCCGTAAGGTTCAGACTGGTCGTAACCGTGGTCTAGCTAAAGGTACTGATGTAAGCTTCGGCGAATTCGGTCTTAAAGCTGTTGGCCGTGGTCGTCTAACTGCTCGTCAAATCGAAGCGGCACGTCGTGCAATGACACGTCACGTTAAGCGTCAAGGTAAAATCTGGATCCGTGTGTTCCCAGACAAACCAATCACAGAAAAACCACTTGAAGTTCGTCAAGGTAAGGGTAAAGGTAACGTTGAGTACTGGGTAGCCCAAATCCAACCTGGTAAGGTTATGTACGAAATGGGTGGTGTACCTGAAGAATTGGCACGTGAAGCGTTCCGTCTTGCGGCACGTAAACTGCCTTTCAAAACTACATTTGTAACTAAGCAGGTGATGTGATGAAAGCACAAGATCTACGCGAGAAAAGCGTTGAAGAGCTTAACGCTGAGCTAATGAATTTGCTACGTGAACAGTTCAACTTGCGCATGCAAGCTGCGACTGGTCAACTACAGCAAACTCATACTCTGAAAGCTGTACGCCGTGATATCGCACGTGTGAAAACTGTTTTGACTGAGAAGGCAGGCGCATAATGAGCGAAGTAAAACGTACTCAACAAGGTCGTGTTGTTAGCGATAAGATGGACAAGTCTATCACTGTTGCTATCGAACGTTTCGTAAAACACCCAATCTACGGTAAATACGTAAAACGTACGACTAAAGTACACGCACATGACGAGAACAACGAGTGTGGCCTAGGCGACACAGTTGAAATCGCAGAGTGTCGTCCACTGTCTAAGACTAAGTCTTGGACTTTGGTAAAAGTTCTAGAAAAGGCGAAGATTTAATCTCGTTAATTCTATGAAACTAAAGCGGCTCCAAAATATTTTTGGAGCCGTTTATTTTTTGACTACCCAATCACAAAAAAGGGTGGTACAATTCGCGTCCCTTTTAAAGAGGCAGCCCGACCCGTGATGGGTCTAGTTATTAATATTTAGCGGAGCACTAACATGATCCAAATGCAAAGTATGCTGGACGCAGCTGATAACTCAGGCGCACGCAGCGTAATGTGTATTAAGGTTCTGGGTGGCTCTCACCGCCGTTATGCACATATCGGTGACGTCATCAAAGTTACTGTGAAGGAAGCAATCCCTCGCGGTAAAGTTAAAAAAGGTGATGTTCTGAAGGCGGTGGTAGTGCGCACCCGTAAAGGCGTACGTCGTCCTGACGGTTCTGTCATTCGCTTCGACCGAAATGCTTGCGTATTGCTAAACGACAATACTGAGCAACCAATCGGTACACGTATCTTTGGTCCTGTGACACGCGAACTTCGTGGCGATAAGTTCATGAAGATCGTTTCACTGGCTCCAGAAGTTCTGTAAGGAGCACGTAGAAATGGCAGCTAAAATCCGTCGTAATGACGAAGTAATCGTTCTTGCTGGTAAAGACAAAGGCAAGAAAGGTAAAGTAACTAAGGTTCTAGCAACTGGTAAAGTTATCGTTGAAGGTATCAACCTAGTTAAGAAGCATCAGAAACCTGTTCCAGCTATGGGTATCCAAGGCGGTATCGTAGAGCAAGAAGCAGCAATCGACGTTTCTAACGTGGCGATTTTCAACGCAGCTACTGGTAAAGCTGACCGTATCGGTTTCCGTTTTGAAGACGGCAAAAAAGTTCGTTTCTTCAAGTCTAACGGCGAAACCGTTTCTAACTAATAGAAGTAATTTGGAGTTCTACTATGGCGAAACTGCATGATTACTACAAGTCGTCTGTAGTCGCTGAACTGACCAAACAGTTCGGTTACACAAGCGTCATGCAAGTCCCTAGAATCGAGAAAATCACCCTAAACATGGGTGTTGGTGAAGCAATCAACGACAAGAAACTGCTAGAAAATGCAGCGTCTGATATGGCAACGATCTCTGGTCAAAAGCCACTTATCACAAAAGCGCGCAAATCTGTTGCAGGTTTCAAAATCCGTGAAGGCTACCCTATCGGTTGTAAAGTAACCTTGCGTGGCGAACGTATGTGGGATTTTCTTGAGCGTTTAATTAACATCGCTCTTCCACGTGTACGTGACTTCCGTGGTGTTAGCGCTAAGTCTTTTGACGGTCGCGGTAACTACAGCATGGGCGTTCGCGAGCAAATCATCTTCCCGGAAATCGACTTTGATAAAGTTGATCGTGTACGCGGTTTAGACATCACTATTACGACGTCTGCTGGTACTGATGAGGAAGGCCGTGCTCTGCTGGCTGCCTTTAACTTCCCATTCCGTAAGTAAGGTGAAGGGTTACTGTTATGGCTAAACAATCAATGAAAGCACGTGAAGCTAAACGTGCACAGCTAGTAGCTAAGTTCGCTGAAAAGCGTGCAGCGCTAAAAGCTATCATCAGCGATGTAAACGCATCTGAAGAAGATCGTTGGAACGCGGTTCTTACACTGCAATCTCTTCCACGTGATTCAAGTGCATCACGTCAGCGCAACCGTTGCAACCAAACTGGTCGTCCACACGGTTACCTACGTAAGTTCGGTCTAAGCCGTATTAAGGTTCGTGAAGCTTGCATGAAAGGCGAGATTCCGGGTCTTCGTAAGGCTAGCTGGTAATTGCCACTTAATCATTTGGAGTAAATCATATGAGCATGCAAGATCCGATTTCGGATATGCTGACCCGCGTTCGTAACGGTCAGGCAGCAAACAAAGTTGCTGTAAAAATGCCTTCTTCAAAGCTTAAAGTTGCAATTGCTGCACTACTAAAAGCTGAAGGTTACATCGTTGACTTCGCTGTTGAAGGCGAAGCAAAACCTGAGCTAGAAGTTACACTTAAGTACTTCCAAGCTAAACCAGTAATCGAGCAACTTAAACGTGTTTCTCGTCCAGGTCTACGTGTTTACAAGAAGAAAGATGAACTTCCTTCTGTAATGGGTGGTCTTGGTATTGCTATCGTTTCAACTTCCAAGGGTCTTATGTCAGACCGCGCTGCACGTAAAGCAGGTCTTGGTGGTGAAATCATCGCTTACGTAGCTTAATAAGGAGTAGACTATGTCTCGTGTTGCAAAAGCACCTGTCGCTATTCCAGCTGGCGTAGAGGTGAAACTAAACGGCCAAGAAATCACTGTAAAAGGTGCGAAAGGCGAACTAACTCGCGTTCTTAACGATGCAGTTGTAATCGCTCAGGAAGAAAATAACCTGACTTTCGGTCCTAAAGAAGGTGTTGCTAACGCATGGGCTCAAGCAGGTACTGCTCGCGCTCTAGTTAACAACATGGTTGTTGGTGTTACTGAAGGCTTTACTAAGAAGCTAACTCTTAAAGGTGTAGGTTACCGTGCTGCTATCAAAGGCAATGCTGTAGGTCTAACACTAGGCTTCTCACACCCAGTTGAGCACGAGTTGCCAGCGGGTATTAAAGCTGAATGTCCAAGCCAAACTGAAATCGTGATCACTGGTGCTGACAAGCAACTAGTTGGTCAAGTTGCGGCTGACATTCGTTCTTACCGTGAGCCTGAGCCATACAAAGGCAAAGGTGTTCGTTACGCAGATGAAAATGTGCGTACTAAAGAAGCTAAGAAGAAGTAAGGTAACACTATGGATAAGAAAGCATCTCGCATCCGTCGTGCTACACGTGCACGTCGTAAGATTGCAGAACTGGGTGCGACTCGCCTAGTTGTACACCGTACTCCTCGTCACGTGTACGCACAGGTTATCGCGGCTAACGGCTCTGAGGTTATCGCAGCAGCTTCTACTGTAGAAAAAGCGATCCGTGAGCAAGTGAAATACACTGGTAACGTTGATGCAGCTAAAGCAGTGGGTAAAGCTATTGCTGAGCGCGCTCTTGAGAAGGGCGTAACTGCAGTTGCATTTGATCGTTCTGGTTTCCAATACCACGGTCGAGTAGCGGCGCTAGCAGAATCTGCTCGCGAAGCTGGTCTGAAATTCTAAGGTAGGGTTGGAAGATGGCTAAAGAACAACAAGTTCAAGCGAATGATTTGCAAGAAAAGCTAATCGCAGTTAACCGCGTATCTAAGACGGTTAAAGGCGGTCGAATCATGAGCTTCACTGCACTAACAGTAGTTGGTGACGGTAATGGTCGTGTAGGTTTCGGTTACGGCAAAGCTCGTGAAGTACCTGCAGCGATTCAAAAAGCAATGGAAAAAGCGCGTCGTAACATGACTACGATCGCTCTAAACGAAGGCACTCTTCACCACCCAGTGAAAGGTCGCCATTCGGGCTCTAAAGTTTACATGCAGCCTGCTGCAGAAGGTACTGGTGTTATCGCAGGTGGTGCGATGCGTGCAGTACTAGAAGTTGCTGGTGTACACAACGTACTATCTAAAGCGTACGGTTCTACGAACCCTATCAACATCGTTCGTGCAACGATCGATGCACTAGGTAGCATGAAGTCACCAGAAATGGTTGCTGCTAAACGTGGTCTAACTGTTGAATCTATTTCGGAGTAAGAACACCATGGCAACTATTAAAGTAACTCAAACTAAAAGCTCAATTGGTCGTCTGCCAAAGCACAAAGCTACTTTGCGCGGTCTAGGTCTTCGTAAAATCAACCACACAGTAGAACTTGAAGATACTCCGTGTATTCGCGGTATGATCAACAAGGTTTACTACATGGTTAAAGTTGAGGAGTAATCAGAATGCGTTTGAATACTCTAGCACCGGCTGCTGGCGCGAAAACTTCTGCGAAGCGAGTAGGTCGTGGTATCGGTTCAGGCCTAGGTAAAACTGGTGGCCGTGGTCACAAAGGTCAAAAATCACGTTCTGGCGGCAGTGTTCGTCCAGGTTTCGAAGGCGGTCAGATGCCTCTGAAACAACGTCTACCAAAATTCGGTTTCACTTCTCGTAAGAGCCTAGTGTCTGCTGAAGTTCGTCTAGCTGAGCTAGCGAAAGTTTCTGGTGACGTAGTTGATCTAAACAGTCTTAAAGCTGCTAACATCATCACTAAGAACATCGAATTTGTAAAAGTTGTTCTTTCTGGTGAAATCAACAAAGCAGTGACTGTGAAAGGTCTACGTGTGACTAAAGGCGCTAAAGCTGCAATCGAAGCTGCAGGCGGTAAAATCGAGGAATAATCTCGAGGAACGAGGTACAGATGGCTAAGAAACCAGGACAAGATTTTCGTAGTGCTCAGAGCGGCTTAAGTGAACTAAAGTCGCGCTTGTTATTCGTAATTGGTGCACTTTTAGTATTCCGAGCCGGCTCCTTTGTGCCGATTCCTGGTATTGACGCTGCTGTACTTGCCGATTTGTTCGAACAGCAAAAAGGTACCATCGTTGAAATGTTTAACATGTTCTCCGGTGGTGCTCTTGAGCGTGCATCTATATTAGCATTGGGCATCATGCCGTATATTTCGGCATCTATTGTTGTCCAATTGCTAACTGTAGTTCATCCAGCGTTAGCTGAACTCAAAAAAGAGGGTGAAGCAGGCCGTCGTAAGATCAGCCAATACACACGCTACGGCACGCTTGTACTTGCAACCTTCCAAGCTATAGGTATTGCAACTGGCCTACCAAACATGGTCGACAATCTGGTTGTTATCAACCAAACCATGTTTACGCTAATTGCTACCGTAAGTTTAGTAACCGGTACCATGTTCTTAATGTGGTTAGGTGAACAAATTACAGAGCGAGGAATTGGTAACGGTATTTCGATACTGATTTTTGCAGGTATTGTTGCTGGATTGCCTTCTGCAATCGGTCAAACAATCGAGCAAGCGCGTCAAGGTGAATTGCATGTACTTCTTCTGTTGCTAATCGCGGTATTAGCTTTTGCAGTCATTTACTTCGTTGTTTTCATGGAACGTGGTCAACGCCGAATCGTCGTTAACTACGCTAAGCGTCAACAAGGTCGTAAAGTATTTGCTGCACAAAGTTCGCATCTGCCTCTTAAAATTAACATGGCAGGTGTAATTCCAGCGATTTTTGCATCAAGCATTATCTTGTTCCCAGGAACATTGGCTCAGTGGTTTGGTCAAAACGGCGAGAGCAGCGCGTTCGGTTGGTTAACTGACGTGTCTTTGGCTCTTAGCCCAGGTCAACCGTTGTATGTAATGCTTTATGCAGCAGCAATTATCTTCTTCTGTTTTTTCTACACGGCGTTGGTTTTCAACCCGCGTGAAACAGCAGATAACTTGAAGAAGTCTGGTGCATTCGTACCCGGTATCCGCCCAGGTGAGCAGACAGCGAAGTACATTGATAAAGTAATGACACGTTTAACCCTTGCTGGTGCACTGTACATTACCTTTATCTGTCTGATTCCCGAGTTCATGATGGTCGCGTGGAACGTACGTTTCTACTTCGGCGGTACATCGCTACTAATCGTAGTTGTTGTAATTATGGACTTTATGGCACAGGTACAGACTCATCTGATGTCTCAACAGTATGATTCTGTGTTGAAGAAAGCGAATCTGAAAGGCTACGGCCGTTAATCCGGCGGTAGACTCAGTTTCATTTACGGAGTTTAGCAATGAAAGTTCGTGCTTCCGTTAAAAAAATCTGCCGTAACTGTAAAGTAATCAAGCGTAACGGTGTCGTTCGCGTGATTTGCAGTGAGCCAAAGCACAAACAGCGCCAAGGCTAATTAGCAGAAATTTTTACTTGAAAATGAAGGTTGGGTCGAGTATATTCCTCGGCCTACCTTTTGCGTGCAAAAGAAGTAGTATTCCGCAGCGTATCCATAACGGGCTTTGCTGCGGCTAATTCTTTTATAGAAACACTTAGGAGTGAATAATGGCCCGTATAGCAGGCATTAACATTCCTGATCAGAAACATGCAGTAATCGCTCTAACAGCGATCTACGGCATCGGTAAAACTCGCTCTCAAGCTATTCTAGCTGAAGTGGGTATTGCTGAAAATGTTAAGATCAGTGAACTAACTGAAGAGCAGATCGATCAACTGCGTGATGGTGTAGCTAAGTACACTGTAGAAGGTGATCTACGTCGTGAAGTATCTATGAACATCAAGCGTCTTATGGACCTTGGCTGTTACCGTGGTCTTCGTCATCGTCGCAGTCTACCACTACGTGGACAGCGTACTAAAACCAACGCTCGCACCCGTAAGGGTCCGCGTAAGCCGATCAAGAAATAATCGGGAAGGTAGAGTACAATGGCTAAACAACCAACTCGCGCTCGTAAGCGCGTACGCAAGCAAGTTGCAGATGGCGTTGCGCACATCCATGCTTCTTTCAATAACACAATCGTAACCATTACTGACCGTCAAGGTAACGCTCTTGCATGGGCTACTGCAGGTGGTTCTGGTTTCCGTGGTTCTCGTAAGTCTACTCCGTTCGCTGCACAGGTTGCTGCTGAGCGTTGTGCTGAAATGGCTAAAGAATACGGCCTAAAGAACTTGGAAGTTATGGTTAAGGGTCCTGGTCCAGGTCGCGAATCAACTGTTCGTGCACTAAACGCCGCTGGTTTCCGCATCACAAACATCGTTGATGCTACACCAATCCCTCATAACGGTTGTCGTCCACCTAAGAAACGTCGCGTATAACGTTTCTAGGACAATTGGAGAAGAATCATGGCAAGATATTTGGGTCCTAAGCTGAAGCTTAGCCGTCGTGAAGGCACTGACTTATTCCTTAAGTCTGGTGTTCGCGCGATCGATACCAAGTGTAAAATTGATAACGCACCAGGTGTACACGGCGCTCGTCGCGGTCGTCTATCTGAGTATGGCGTTCAGCTTCGTGAGAAGCAAAAAGTACGTCGTATGTACGGCGTTCTAGAAAAACAATTCCGTAACTACTACAAAGAAGCTGCTCGCCTAAAAGGCAACACTGGTGAAAACCTACTTCAGCTTCTTGAAGGTCGTCTTGATAACGTAGTTTACCGCATGGGCTTTGGTGCAACTCGCGCAGAAGCACGTCAGCTAGTTAGCCACAAAGCTATCCTAGTAAACGGTAAAGTTGTAAACGTTCCTTCTTTCAAAGTAGCGGCTAATGACGTTGTTTCTATTCGCGAGAAAGCTAAACAGCAAGCTCGTATTAAAGCGGCTCTAGAAGTTGCTGAACAACGTGAAAAACCAACTTGGATTGAAGTAGATGGTGGCAAGATGGAAGGTACATTCAAGCGTATGCCTGAGCGTTCTGATCTATCAGCTGACATCAACGAACAATTGATCGTCGAGCTTTACTCTAAGTAAGGTTTAAACTAAAGAGAGGACACAATGCAGGGTTCTGTAACAGAATTTCTTAAGCCACGTCTAGTTGACATCGAACAAATCAGCTCGACTCACGCAAAAGTAACTCTTGAGCCATTAGAGCGTGGCTTTGGTCATACTCTGGGTAATGCACTTCGCCGCATTCTTCTATCTTCTATGCCTGGTTGTGCAGTGACAGAAGTAGAAATCGAAGGCGTACTTCACGAGTACAGCACTAAAGAAGGTGTACAAGAAGATATTCTTGAAATCCTTCTAAACCTTAAAGGTTTGGCAGTGCGTGTTGCTGAAGGCAAAGATGAAGTGTTCATTACTTTGAACAAATCAGGCTCGGGCCCTGTGGTTGCAGGTGACATCACCCATGATGGTGATGTAGAGATCGCTAACCCTGAACACGTTATTTGTCACCTAACGGATGACAACGCTGAAATCGCAATGCGTATTAAAGTAGAACGTGGTCGTGGTTATGTTCCAGCTTCTGCGCGTATCCATAACGAAGAAGACGAGCGTCCAATCGGTCGCCTACTAGTAGATGCTACTTACAGCCCAGTAGACAAAATTGCCTACGCTGTAGAAGCAGCTCGTGTAGAACAGCGCACTGATCTAGACAAGCTTGTTATCGATATGGAAACAAACGGTACTCTAGAACCTGAGGAAGCAATCCGTCGTGCAGCTACAATCCTAGCTGAACAATTGGATGCATTCGTAGATCTTCGTGATGTACGAGTTCCTGAGGAGAAAGAAGAGAAGCCAGAATTCGATCCGATCCTACTGCGTCCTGTAGACGATCTTGAACTAACAGTTCGCTCTGCTAACTGTCTGAAAGCAGAAGCGATTCACTACATCGGTGATCTAGTACAACGTACTGAGGTTGAGCTACTTAAAACGCCTAACCTTGGTAAAAAATCTCTTACTGAGATTAAAGACGTACTTGCGTCACGTGGTCTGTCTCTGGGCATGCGCCTAGAAAACTGGCCACCTGCATCAATCGCTGAAGATTAATCGATACTAGTTAGAAGGATTAGGTCATGCGCCATCGTAAGAGTGGTCGTCAACTCAACCGCAACAGCTCACATCGCAAAGCGATGTTCAGCAACATGGCTAGCTCTCTAGTACGTCATGAAGTTATCAAGACTACTTTGCCAAAAGCAAAAGAGCTACGTCGCGTAGTTGAGCCTTTGATTACACTAGCTAAGACTGACAGTGTTGCTAACCGTCGTCTAGCATTTGCACGTACTCGTGACAACGAAGTAGTTGCAAAACTATTTAACGAACTAGGTCCACGTTTTGCTGCTCGTCAGGGCGGTTACACTCGTATCCTAAAAGCTGGCTTCCGTGCTGGTGATAAAGCTCCAATGGCTTACATTGAGCTTGTAGATCGCCCAGCTGCTGAAGAAGCTGCTGAGTAATCAGTTCGTAAGAACGAGAAAGCCGAGCTAACGCTCGGCTTTTTTGTATCTGCGATTCAGTAAATCTTTATATCCAGCCTGCATTTATTTTACTCCATGCAGACTGGCAATTTAAAAAGTGATTATCACTTGCGCTTATTTACTAGTATTCCACAACCCGCCCAACGAACTTAGAAGTCCCTCGCTAGCGCCTTGCTTGCTCAAGTAATCCAAGATTACTGGAGCAAACTGACTGATCATAGAGGGATCTAAACCCAACGTATCGAATGCACTTTTTACTGCACTAATATTCTCAATATTCCCTAGTAAGCTTTGTGCTCCTTGCAAGTTTGAAAGCCCAGGAATCAAAGACTGTAATTCACTGCTATTTTCTTGTGAAAGCTGGCTTTGAGCCAAAGCGAGTAGTGCGCCACTACCTCCAGCCGCTTGTTCTGTAGATACAGGTAATTGGCTAGTTAGCATGTCTGTCAATGGAGATGATTCAGTGTTCAGGCTACTACCTACCATATCCATTAGGCCACTTTCTTTACTTTTTTGCGTGACGGAATCTAAGAATGCGTGTGCACTACCAATGTTCATTGATAAGAGTGCCAGAGTCAGGAGTGTTTTACGCATAGTACCTCCGAAGGTTGAGCGTTTTTAACGTGATTTTATTGTTTTAAAGGCTATCAGAATGAAAGGTTTAGAGGTGAGAAAGTCTATTCAGTTTAGACAAAAAAACGGCGCTAATGCGCCGTTTTATTAAATCATAATTGAAAATGGTTTCAATTAAAGAATATCTAGTAGTTCTACTTCGAAAACTAGTGCTGCGAATGGAGGGATAGCTGCACCAGCGCCACGCTCACCGTACGCAAGGTCTTGTGGTACGTATAGTTTCCACTTAGAACCAACAGGCATTAGTTGTAGTGCTTCTACCCAGCCTTTGATTACGCCTGTAACAGGGAACTCAGCTGGTTGACCGCGAGATACAGAGCTATCGAATACAGTACCGTCAGTTAGCTCACCGTGGTAGTGAACGCGAACTGAGCTTTCTGCTGTTGGAACTGCACCAGTACCTTCAGAAATGATTTCGTACTGAAGGCCAGAGTCTAGAACGTTAACTTCAGGGCGTAGTGCGTTGTCTTTTAGGAACGCTTCGCCTTCTGCTGCTGCAATTTTCGCTGCTTCTTGGCGAGCGGTTTCTGCACGAGTGTGAAGTTCTTGTAGTGCTTTGTTGATTTCATCAATTTCGATTGATGGCATGTCACCAGTTAGTGCTGTTGCAATACCCGCTGCGATAGCATCAACGCTAAGACCTTCAAGACCAGAACCGGCAAGTTGCTGACCCATTTGCAGACCAATGCCGTAGCTTGCTTTTTGTTCTGCAGTTTCAAATTTAATTTCAGACATGAATGTCGCTCTTGTTAGGAGTGATAAAGGCAACAGGATATCAGTTTCGAGCTTAGGTTTAAATGATTGCTACTGAATGCTTAATTGAGGCGGCCAGGGTGTGACTTATCTCTTACTCCAAGTGAAATTTCTGCTAATTTAATCCAAATTCCATTTTAGTTTAGTGAAAAACATATACTCTCCGCGTCGGTATTTTTATACTGGCAGTAGAAGTATTAAGGGACTCATTAAAATGAATCGTCGCAGAAAGAAAAAGCAGCAAGTCGACTATGTCGAATTGGTTAAACAAAAATTCGCTGCTATCGACTGGAAGCAGCCGTTCAACAAAGAGCAGTGGTTGGAGCGTATACAGCCTGTTAAGCAGTTTTGGCTGCGCCTACCGAAATTCCATCAACGAGCTTTGATGGTTTTAGTACCATTGATTCTGGTACTCCTTGTTATTCCTTTGCCGAATAAAACAGAACAATCAGTTGAGCAAGCTGAGGTCGATCATCAGCGCGTAGCGATTCAGCTGAACGCACAGAGTTTAAGCCAGCAAAGAACCTCTCAGAATTCTGGGCCGAAATCCGAAGACTGGAAAGAGTACACGGTTAAAAATGGCGACACGTTGGCGCAGGTTTTCAGAAGTAATCAGCTCTCGATGGCGGATCTTAGCGCTCTAGTAAAAATCGAAGGCAGTGATAAGCCGCTGAGCCAAATTAAACAAGGACAATTGATTCGCTTTAAGCTTAGCGATGAAGGCGAGTTGGATATGCTGCAACTAGAGAAAAGCGGCCGGTCCGTCATGTTTTTCCGCTTATCGGATGGGACCTTTGGGCGCAATAAGTAGATGCTTCAAATGAGCTAAAGACGCGAAGGTATCGCGTCTTTTTAGTTTATCTATCTTTGAATTAGTTGACCTAGCAATGAACGCGTTATATCGCTACGGCTTCTTTTCGCATATCCACATGAGGAATACCATCCTCTAGGTAGCTATCAGAAATAACTTTGAATCCATGACTCGCATAAAACTGGATGAGATGCTCTTGAGCTCCTATATCAATCGTCTGTCCTGGCCACAATATTTCACACTGTGTTAATGCCTCTTCCAGCAACTTATGTCCCAGACCATCACCACGCGCAGTTTGTTTGGTGACGACTCGACCAATGCTCACATTGTCATACGTCGTGCCAGCGGGTAGCAATCGTGCGCAAGCAACCAGTTCATCACCGTGGTAACCTATTAGATGATAAACACCTTCCAGTGTGTCTTTGCCATCCAGTTCAGGATAAGGGCAGGTTTGTTCAACGACGAATACATCCACACGTAATTTCATCATTGTATACAATTGTGTGGTTGTCAGTTGAGCAAAGGGCAAAGTAATCCAAGTGAGCATGTTGTCATCCGTCATGAGAGTAGAGTGACTGACTTTACTTTGTTTTGTACTCATACTCATTAACAAAGGTTAATTATCACTGGTTTTCCCACCAAATCTGGTGATAATGTGCCCTCTTTTCATCTCACCTGAGGATATTCCCGTGAGCAAACAAACTTTTGATCAAGTCGGGCTAAACCCAGCGTTACTCGCCACACTTGATTCCCTGAACTACACCCACATGACGCCAATTCAAGCTTTGAGTTTGCCTGCAATCCTAAAACATCGTGATGTCATCGGGCAGGGTAAAACGGGCTCAGGTAAAACCGCTGCATTTGGTTTGGGTGTTTTATCGAACCTTAACGTCAAACGCTTTCGTGTCCAGTCATTAGTATTGTGTCCAACTCGTGAGCTTGCGGATCAAGTCGCGAAGGAAATTCGTACTTTAGGTCGTGGCATTCATAATATTAAAGTGCTTACTCTCTGCGGTGGGATGCCAATGGGGCCACAAATTGGTTCTCTGGAGCATGGCGCGCATATCTTAGTCGGCACACCTGGCCGTATTTTGGATCACCTTGAGAAAGGCCGAATTAACCTGAGCGAGCTGAATACCTTGGTGCTAGATGAAGCTGATCGCATGTTGGACATGGGTTTCCAAGACGCATTAGATGCGATTATTGATGCAGCGCCAAAGCAGCGTCAAACTCTACTTTTCAGTGCTACTTTCCCAGAGAAAATTGAGCAAATTGCGCAGCGTATTATGCAGACGCCTGAAGTCATTAAGGTGGAATCGACTCATGATACCTCAAGCATTGCTCAGCATTTCTACAAAGTTGAAGGTTCGGAAGCGCGTGATGAAGCGTTGGCGAACTTGCTACTGACTCACCAACCAGAGTCCGCTGTGGTTTTTTGCAATACCAAAAAAGAAGTGCAAAGTGTCGCAGATGAGTTGCATCGCAAAGGGTTCAGCGTTATCGATATCCATGGGGACTTAGAACAGCGTGAACGCGATCAAGCATTGGTGCAGTTTGCTAACAAGAGTGTTTCTATCCTTGTCGCAACAGACGTCGCGGCGCGTGGTTTGGACGTAGATAACCTTGATGCAGTCTTTAACTTTGAGCTATCGCGCGATCCTGAGGTTCATGTACACCGTATCGGTCGTACAGGCCGTGCAGGTAGTAAAGGTTTGGCGTTCAGCTTCTTTGGAGAGAAAGACGGTTTGCGTGTAGCTCGTATTGAAGAATACCTGGACATGGACGTGGTACCAGCAACATTGCCTGCCAAATCAAATCAGCAGCCATACCAAGCGAAGATGGTGACGATTAACATTGATGGCGGTAAGAAACAGAAAGTACGACCGGGTGATATCTTAGGATGTCTGACTGGAAAAAATGGTATCCCAGGCTCTCAAGTTGGCAAGATTCACCTTTTCCCGATGCGCGCCTACGTTGCGGTCGAGAAGTCAGCTGCCAAAAAGGCTCTACAAACCATTAGTAATGGCAAGATGAAAGGGCGTCAGTTCCGGGCGCGGCTTCTTAAATAGCATAGAAAGGCTCTTCGTTTGAAGAGCCTTTTCTTTTTCGAGTTTATTTGGATGTGTGATCTTTAGTTAAGCGAGCTTTAATTCGGCTCAAACTGATAGGCGTGATCCCAAGATAAGCAGCTATTTGGCTATCGGTAATACGTAGCTTTAAGTCTGGGTAATGGGCGCAAAATAGTTGATATCGTTCCTCTGGGGAGTAGAGCAGCATAAAGCGTTCTTTGTTCTCTTTATTAACCAGTTGGTTTTCGAGTAGCTTTAAGTAAATGGCGTGTTTTTCTGCTCGCCATTGATGCAGCGTTTCAATTGGTAAGCAAAATAGCTGACAAGCGCTCAGCGTTTCCAATAAGTAAGGCGAAGGTTGGTTCTTAATTATGCTCTCAAAGCCGATAACCCAGTCTTTCTCCCAATAAAACTCTTTACTGAACTCTTTGCCCTGCTCAGTGAGATAGCTTGCATGGCATAACCCTTCAATAATGAAGTAAAGGTGCGAGCTAAACTCTCCTTGGTGGTTAAGAATGTGGCGCGTAGGCAGTTCGAGTAACTCACCATTTTCGATAAGTTGGTTTGCTTCTGTGTCTAAGAAGCCATGATTGACTAAGTCTGAAAAAAGATCGCTGTGCATGTGATAACTCAGAAACGGTTTTCTTTATTTTAACGGGTTTTATTGATAACAAAAAAGCGGCTCATGAGAGCCGCTTAGTGTTGTTGTCAAATCAACCTTATTTATTCAGATCGATTTGATAAATTGCGAAACCAATGTCGTCTGTTGACACGCGTTTCATTGGGTATTGTCCTTTCTCTTTGATGAACTGCGCCGCTTTATCGCTAGGGGAGGTTTCGAAACGAATATCTAGCTTGTTATCGGACTTAATCGGTGCGAAAGACCAGTTGTTGTCAGCGCTTGGTGTCACTTCTCCTTTTTCTTCACTCACGCGAGAAATATAAGTGGCGACGACAGAGCGGTTTTCATCTGGTGCGTCAAATGCAATGAAATCTGGGCCTGTACCAGGGAAAGTATTGCTATAAGCACGGTAGTTATTGGTTGCGATGATGAAATCTTGCTTCGGATTGACAGGCTTACCATTAAACGTCAGATTCACAATACGCTGAGAATCTGGATTAATCACTTTACAATCCGCATCGTACTTCGGCGGTTGGGTAACGTCGATTTGGTAGTTAACCCCATCAATAACATCGAAGTTGTAAGTACGGAAATTATCCCAATCAATCAAAGATTGCGGTTTAGGATAGTTGATGTCGATGTGGTTGAATTGACCCGCACTGCACTCTAGCCATTCGCGAACTTCTTTACCTTTCACTTTCATCGCAACCAAGGTGTTTGGGTATAAGTAAAGATCGGCCGCATTACGGAAGGTGAGCTGACCGGACTCTACTTCTGTAAAGTTATTCGGATCGTTCTTACGACCGCCGGCTTTAAATGGTGCTGCCGCACTCAGTACTGGAATGTCAGAAAGGTCTGGGTCGCCTTGAATAAAGCGTTCTACGTAGTCTTTCTGAGCAAGGTTAACGATTTGAATGGTGGGGTCGTCCTGCACTAATGCCAAGAAGCTGTACATGACATCATTTGCTTTGCCGATTGGTTGGTTTACAAATTCACGAGTGCCTTTGTGATCTTCTTCTAACGCTTTCACAATATCTTCATCGGCTTTAGCTAATGACTTCTTATTCACTTTATCGAAGATAGGGCGTGCTTCTGCTTGGCCTTCGACGACTTGCCATCTGCCGTCTTTCTCTTTCAGCATCAAATCCATCACACCTACATGACTTCCCCAGCGACCAGGCATCACTGACGTCACACCATTGATGGTCCCTTTCTCGGTATCAACACCAGGTAGGTTTGCGAAGTCTTTCCCTGGGAAGACCGCGTGAGAGTGGCCAAAAGCAATCGCATCAATACCTTCAACTTCTGTGAGGTAGTAAACTGAGTTTTCAGCGCCAAGCTTGTATGGGTCAGTAGAAATGCCCGAGTGTGGAATCGCCACAATCACGTCTGCGCCTTCTTTCTTCATTTGAGGAATCAGTTTCTCTGCTGTTTCCTTAATGTCTTTAGCAAAGACTTTGCCTTCTAAGTTCTTCTTGTCCCACACCATTATTTGTGGTGGTACAAAGCCGATATAACCCACTTTTATTTGATGCGCTTCGCCGTTTGTGTCTTTAAAGGTGTGGGTTTTGATCAGGTAAGGCTTGAAGTAATGCTCACCGGTTTTTTTATCAAATACGTTTGCGTTGATGTAAGGGAAGTTAGCGCCCGCCAACGTCTTTTGTAGAAAACCTAAGCCATAGTTGAACTCATGATTGCCAATGTTGCCCACATCGTAGTCTAGTTGGTTCATCGCCTTGTAGACTGGGTGCACATCGCCAGCGTTAATCCCTTTCGCCGCCATGTAATCACCCATTGGGCTGCCCTGAATTAAATCGCCGTTATCTACTAATACAGTGTTTTCTGCCTCGGACTTTACCTGCTTCACTATAGTCGCAGCGCGACTTAAACCGATTTGCTGTGATGGTTGGTCTTTGTAGTAATCGTAATCCATCACGTTGGTGTGAATGTCGGTGGTTTCGATGATACGAAGCTTGATGGTATCGGCCATCGCAGGGCCAGCAAGCGTTAGCATGCTACTTAACACTGCGAGGGAAATAGGGTGAACTGCCACTTTCATTTGGTGCTCCAATTCAATGGGAAGGGGGAATCGTACCGCGTAATGTATCAAACGCTGGTGCAACTTAATGATAAAGATACAGAAAACTGTGAACAGAAATCAGTTTACTGAACCTTATTCATATTAACCGCCGACTTTTTCACGCTTTTTGAATGAGACCAAACAAAAACTTCTTAGCAGATTTTTGAATAAAAAATGAAATTTTAGAATTTCAGGTAATATAAACGCCCCGCCATAATGCTTGCATAACGATATCAATGGACGATGAGCAAGCACATGGCAACGAACGATTCAGTCACTTCTTTTCCTAAACCAAAGCCTCGGTTAGTTTCTGACAACCCAGTCGCTGGTGTTACTCGTTTTGCAAAGCAATCGCTACAGCCTGGTGAAGTCGCCTTAGTGGGGGCGGGGCCGGGTGATCCTGAACTTTTGACAGTGAAAGCACTGAATTGTTTGCAGCAAGCCGATGTGGTTTTGTACGACTACTTGGTGTCTGAAGAAATCATGGCCTTGATCCCTAGCGATACGATTTTAGTGTGCGTTGGGAAGCGAGCTGGGCATCACAGTGTGCCGCAGGAGAAGACGAACCAGCTATTGGTGGACTTTGCCAAGCAGGGCTACAAAGTAGTGCGCATTAAAGGTGGTGACCCATTTGTATTCGGTCGTGGCGGTGAAGAGCTGGAAGTGCTTGCTGATGCAGGCGTCCGTTTTCAGGTCGTCCCTGGCATTACCGCGGCAGCTGGCGCAACGGCCTATGCTGGGATTCCACTGACTCATCGCGATTACGCGCAATCGGCCATCTTTGTGACCGGCCACTTGAAAGAAGAAAGCGATGAGATGGATTGGTCAACGTTGGCTCGTGGGAATCAGACTTTAGTGATCTACATGGGGCTGATGAAATCACACTATATTCAGAATCAACTCATTAAGCATGGTCGTTCTGCGTCGACTCCGATTGCCATTATTGAGCGTGGTACGCAGATTCAACAAAAAGTATTTACGGGAGAGCTCTCCCAACTCTCTGATTTATCGAAGGAAGCTCAATCGCCATCTTTGATTGTTGTCGGAGAGGTAGTGCGACTGTCTCAAAAGTTAGACTGGTTTTTGTCTAGTACTGAATTCAACAAAAGTGCTATTGCCAACTCCATATAATTTCAGACCAAAGATTAGAGACGTAATGCGCCTTCAAGCTTAAAAAGGAAATACAAAACATGGACCAACAACGTTTAACTCACCTTAAACAACTCGAAGCGGAGAGTATCCATATTATCCGCGAAGTTGCGGCTGAGTTTGATAACCCAGTCATGATGTATTCGATTGGTAAAGACTCATCAGTGATGCTGCACCTAGCGCGTAAAGCGTTTTACCCGGGCAAAATTCCATTCCCACTTTTGCATGTCGATACCGATTGGAAATTCCGCGAGATGATTGAGTTTCGCGATCGCACCGCTGCCAAATACGGCTTTGAGCTTTTGGTACATAAGAACCCAGAAGGTCTAGCAATGGGCTGCAGTCCGTTTGTTCATGGCTCGTCAAAGCATACGGACATCATGAAAACGCAAGGTCTTAAGCAGGCGCTAAACAAATATGGCTTCGATGCTGCTTTTGGTGGCGCTCGTCGTGATGAAGAAAAATCACGCGCAAAAGAACGAGTGTATTCGTTCCGTGACAAGAACCATACCTGGGACCCTAAAAATCAACGTCCAGAGCTGTGGAAGACGTACAACGGTCAGGTCAATAAAGGGGAGAGCATACGTGTATTCCCACTTTCGAACTGGACGGAGCTTGATATTTGGCAATACATCTATTTAGAAAATATCGAGATCGTACCGCTTTATCTCGCTGACAAACGTCCAGTTGTTGAACGCGACGGCATGCTAATCATGGTTGATGATGATCGTATGGAGCTTCAACCGGGTGAAGTGATCGAAGAGAAGAGTGTGCGTTTCCGTACTCTTGGTTGTTATCCATTAACTGGGGCTATCGAGTCTGAAGCGAACACTTTGACCGGCATTATCGAAGAGATGCTGGTGGCAACGTCGAGTGAGCGCCAAGGCCGAGCGATCGACCACGATCAGTCAGGATCGATGGAGCTTAAGAAACGTCAAGGTTACTTCTAAAGGATCTAAGGAAAGATAATGAACAGTGCAGTTGAAGCTCAATTAGCCGAGCTTGGTATCGAAGGCTATTTAACACAACACCAGTACAAGTCGTTACTTAGATTCTTGACTTGTGGCTCGGTGGATGACGGTAAAAGTACATTAATCGGTCGCTTACTCCATGACTCAAAACAAATTTATGAAGATCAGCTAGCGGCAGTGCACTCAGACAGCCAACGTGTGGGCACCACGGGTGAAAAGCCTGACCTTGCGTTGTTGGTCGATGGCTTACAAGCTGAGCGCGAGCAGGGGATCACGATTGATGTGGCTTACCGCTATTTCTCGACGCAGAAACGTAAGTTCATCATCGCCGATACTCCTGGGCACGAGCAGTACACGCGCAATATGGCAACAGGCGCATCGACGTGTGACTTAGCGGTGATCTTAGTTGATGCACGTAAAGGCATTCTTGATCAAACTCGTCGTCACTCTTTTATTTCCAACCTACTGGGTTTGAAACACTTTGTTGTGGCGATCAACAAGATGGATTTAGTGGATTACTCGCAAGAGCGCTTTGAAGAAATCCGCGATGAGTATCTTAAGTTTTCTGAGAACCTGACCGGGGATATTGATATTCAAATCATCCCGATTTCGGCGCTTGAAGGTGACAATGTGGTGGATAAAGGGCAAAACCTAAGCTGGTTTAAAGGCCCGTCATTGCTTGAACTTCTTGAAACGGTCGATGTGGATCAAGAAAAAGGTGCGGGTGAGTTCCGCTTCCCAGTGCAATACGTTAACCGTCCTAACCTCGATTTCCGTGGTTTTGCGGGGACGATTTCTTCAGGTTCGATCAAAGTCGGTGATGCCATCAAAGCATTGCCATCGGGGAAAACGTCAACTGTTGCACGCATTGTTACGTTTGATGGTGATATTGAGGAAGCTCGTGCTGGGTTAGCGGTCACTCTGACGCTAAGCGATGAGATCGATATTAGCCGTGGCGATTTGATTGTCCTAGACAATGCTCAAGTGGAAACCACAAACCACTTGCTTGCCGATGTGGTATGGATGACAGAGCAACCTCTGCAACCGGGCCGTGACTACGACATCAAAATCGCGGGTAAGAAAACTGTGGGCCATGTTGAAGCGATTCGTCACCAATATGATATCAACAACCTATCGACTCATAGTGCGGCAGAGCTGCCATTGAATGGTATTGGCTTGTGTGAATGGTCTCTCAATGAGTCAGTTGCGCTGGACAATTACCAAGACTGTGCTGATACCGGCGGCTTCATCATTATCGATCGTCTGACGAACGTGACGGTCGGTGCTGGCATGGTCAAAGAAAGCCTCGCGGTGGTTGAGCGCGATTTGACGGACATCTCTGCGTTTGAAGTTGAGCTGAATGCACTTGTGCGTAAACACTTCCCACACTGGGAAGCAAAAGACGTCAGCCAATTGCTGAAAAAGTAATTGGTGCGCCCGAGCACGATAAGCTCTGATTCTGTCTGTTGTTGTGCTTGGGGCGTCGTTGCCTAACTGAGTTGCGAAATGCAGTTAGGTTATTCTCCTAATACCAGAATGCTTCGGTGAAGCCCAAGAAAACCGAGCATTCTGATGTTCTTTTCGCTTGCGCTGATTTTGGTCTGTTTACTCGTTTGTCTGGTGTCTCACGGATAAATGAGTCGTTGTTGTGCCCTTTGGGCGATTTGGTAAGGAAAGGCTATGTGGGAACAAGGGTTTGTATTAGCGATTTTGCTTGGCATTATCACTTGTTTGCTTGTCACAAAAATTAAGCCTAGTTATGTCTTTGCGGGTGCCGCTTTTATTGCATTTATGGCGGGAATGATGGATTCAGCCACGATCGCATCCAACTTTACCAACTCTTCGTTATTGACTCTGGTTCTGCTGATTCTTGCATCGTGTGCTTTAGAAAAAACGTTACTAATCAGTTGGGTGAGCCGTAGTATTTCTGAAGGCCAGTTAGGTAGTGTGATCGCTAAGCTCGGTGTATCAACGGCCTTGCTCTCTTCATTCACGAATAATACCGCCGTGGTTGTCTCATTGATTGGGGCGATTAAGCGTAATCAGCAGCATGCGCCTTCGAAATTACTCATCCCGCTGTCTTACGCCGCCATTTTTGGTGGCACATTAACTTTGATAGGTACGTCGACTAACTTAATCATCAACAGCTTTGTTGAGGATGCCGGTTTGCCGAGCCTGAGCTTTTTTACACCCACGATGATTGGCTTGGCGGTGTTGGTGGGAGGAATGCTGATTCTTATCCCGCTCAGTTACTTACTGCCGAACTACGATGATCAAAGCCAAGAAGATTTACCGTACTTTCTTGAGTCTCGCGTAGAGCCTGGTTCACCGTTAGTTGGGCGCACGGTCAGCGAGAATAATTTACGTGCGCTGCGCAAACTGTTTCTTGCGGAGGTTGTACGAGATGGCGTGACGGTTTCCTCTGTAGGACCGGATTTCGTACTCAATGCGAAAGACCGATTGTTGTTTTGTGGTGATGTTGAGAGCGTCGCGACCCTGCAAGAAATTCCGGGCCTCAAGCTTTTTGGTCAGCAGCACTTGAATGGGCAAAATTTTATTGAAGTTGTGGTGAGCTCATCCGCGACGTTTTGCTATAAAACACTTAAAGAGAGCCGATTCCGTGACCGCTTTGATGCCGTTGTTGTCGCTATTCGTCGTGGCCATGAGCGCCTAGAGGGCGGTTTGGGTAGCATTACCTTAGCGCCAGGTGACACGTTAGTTCTGGTTCCGGGGAAGCGTTTTGAATCGGAGCGCCGAGCTCATCGTAAAGAGTTTGTTTTAGTGCATGATTTGGACTCTAGCGCTCGGCTTGATACAAATAAATCCTCCATCGTGCTACTGGGCTTTGCTGCCGTAATTGGGTGTGCGCTATTAGAGCTAGTACCGATTATTAAAGGCCTTGCCGCGTATCTTATCGCACTTATCGCGTTTGGCATTGTACAGATTTCAGAACTGCGCCGCCGTTTCCCAATTGATATCGTTGTGATTGTCGGCTCTGCTTTGTCCATCGCTCAATTGATGATCTCTTCCGGCTTGTCAGAGAGAATGGGAGCGATGTTTATTGAAGCGTTCAATGGCTGGGGCGTGTTTGGAGCCTTGGTCGCAACTTACATCATGACATTAGTTCTCACTGAACTGGTGACGAATAATGCCGCGGCTGCGCTTTCTTTTCCTATTGGCTATAGCATGGCGATCGGTTATGGCGTAGATCCGATGCCATTCATTATGGCGGTCTTGTTTGGCGCCAGTGCGAGCTTTATTTCTCCCTACGGTTATCAAACCAACTTACTGGTGTACAGCGTAGGAAATTATAAATTGACCGACTATGTGAGAATTGGTGTGCCGATTTCGATTGTGTACTCTGTATTAGTACTTACTTTGATTCCGGTCTTCTTCCCGTTTTAATTCCGATATTTACAAGGATACGTTATGACTGCCGAAACGACGGTAAAAGATGAAAACATTGTTTGGCACCAGCATTCGGTTGATAAACAGTTTCGTGCTGAATTAAAGAAACAAAAACCTGCCGTACTGTGGTTTACCGGCTTATCTGGAGCGGGTAAATCAACCGTAGCGGGGGCGTTGGAAAATCGCCTTGCAGCATTGGGTTACCACACTTATTTATTGGATGGTGACAATGTGCGACATGGCCTGTGTAGTGATTTGGGCTTTTCTGAACAGGATCGTCGCGAGAACATTCGTCGTATTGGTGAACTGGCTAAACTGATGGCGGATGCAGGCTTAATTGTGTTGTCGGCGTTCATTTCACCGCATCGTGCAGAGCGACAACTAGTGCGCGACTTATTGCCAGAAGGTGAGTTTATCGAAGTGTTCGTCAATGCATCTCTAGAAGTCTGCGAAGGTCGCGATCCTAAAGGTTTGTACCGCAAAGCACGTGCGGGAGAAATTCCTAACTTCACTGGTATTGATTCTGAATATCAAGCACCGAAGAATCCGGAAGTCGATTTACCAGCGGGCGAAAAAAGCGTCGATGAGCTGGTGGACTTGTGCTTGGAAGCGCTTAAGTCGCGTGCAGTGATCCGATAAATAATCATTTGGATCATTGGTGACCTCAAGCTCTTTGAACGGCTTAAGAAGCATTTGGATCATGGGTGGTCAAATGCTTCTCAAACTGCCTACACGGTATGATGAACCGTACTTTTAGCGTCACTATGGACACTAAACCTATGATTTAAAAGCGCAAGCATTTGGTCGTAGTAGTCGGCATGTGGTTTGTTACCGAGCAAGGTACAGAGCTCATTGCCTGTTGGCGTGAAGCGGTAATATAAAAGACGGACGCCTTTGCTGTTCACGTTCAGCGACAAGTTTTTACCTTGGTAGGTGAGGATCAATGGCGTCTCGATACCAATTTCGCCAGATTCAAGCTCGGTACTATGCAGTAACCCTAGTTCAATCAACAGCAACAAACTTGAATAGGGCAGCTGAAAACTTCCCATGTTTAAGCTGTTGGCGATGTCTCGTTTGCCGAAGCTAAATATTCCTCCTTGCGCTTTATAACCAATTAACAGCTTGCGACTGTGATCCCCTCCAAAACTGCACGCCAGAGAGGCGGCTCTTTGCAGAGTTTGCGCTTCTTTTGGTGACATATCTTTGAGGACTTTGAGCGCTTTCATAGACGTCGAGCCTGGGTTTGTCACTTCACGCTTCATCACTTGAGCCCATAACTTTTGCATCGCGCTGTTATGGATGTCTTGAGCCATTTCAAAAAAACGATACAACCAGTCTTGGTCAGGCTCTCCGGCAGTTTCATCTCGGCATGAACTGTGTGCTAGCTTTAAAATCTGCTCTAGGTTTTTTTGTCGCTGTTCTTGGCGTCTCTGTTCACGCAGTTGGGCTCTTTCAAGCGCGGATTTGGCTGGTGGATCGGTTTGTAGTAAGGCATCAAGACCGTGTATTTGGGCAATGGTTTTTACCTTGCTGGCACTGTCTTTGATGTAGCCCTGCTTCTTTTCTTGTTGCGTATTTTTTTGTGCGTTTGACTGATGTTCGATGACAACAGGTTGCTTTGTCGGTTCTGCCATTAATTTTCCTACCAAGAACTGCGCTGTTCGCTTGTTTAAATTTACACCTTATCTAACCAGGCGACCAGATAGGAGTTCTCAGTTTTTGAACGAATAGGGCTATCCAAAATGATAATGAGTTGTTAAAATTGTTATCGTTATTTTGGAGGGACAATGAAGTTCTCAGAAGCAGGTAAACTCAAAAAGCACCTGTCGATAGCGTTTCTTTTGGTTATTTATGTTGGCGTATTAGCGTATTTGTCTCGTTATATCGTGTAACACAGAACTAAAAAAGGCGCCGATGTGACGCCTTAGGTGTACCGATGCATGTCAACGACTTAAACTACATATCGTCGTAGGCTTCTATTTTCGATCCCTCAATAACGTAAGCCGTTTCAGCCAGCTCGTGGCTTATCGTCTCGGTTTTCAACTCCCCAACCACATATATGACATCCCACAGTTCTTGAACGGGTGCGCCTTTGGGAAACTTCACGTAAATGATTTGGTTTGGTGGCGGTGGTGGAACGTGGATACAAGCTCCAAAGTATGGCACCAACAAAAACTCTGTGACGGTATTCGCGTCACCTTCAAGCGGGATGACAAAGCCTGGGATTTTAACTTGGCTTCCATTTAGCTCTGGTCGAACGTTACCAATTTTAGACTGTTGCGCTGCGCCGCCACTGTGATCAGAAGCTGGCATGCCCATACTGTCGAACAGTTTGCGTTCTTTCTCTGGTACTAGATCAATCCAGTCGAGCGTTAATGGCTCCTCGCTTGCGAGTACTGGTGCTATAAATGAGACGATCAGCAAGCAACTTGCGAGTATTTTTCTCCACATTTTATTAAATCCTTATTGTCATTCCGTCACTTAGTGACTGTCGGTAGGCGCGAAAAGCCGGGATGAAACCAATTACAATTCCAGCGCATTGTACGAAACCTAATAGCATCCATTCATAGGGCGATAAGAGGCTTAAAGTCAGATGTATTCCATAATGTTGTTGAATGATGGGTTGCACGATGGCGAGAATGGCATACAGCCCTGCCACTCCGGTCACAATTCCGGCAGCAGTAAGTAGACTGGCTTCGCTGATCAACAATGAGAAAACATGACGAGGTCTTGCTCCCATAGCGCGCAAAATCGCCATTTCACGGCGGCGCTCCTGCAAGCTGGTTAATAAGCTGCTTAGCATGCCGAGTAATCCTGCAATCACCACAAAGCCAGACACTGCCATTAAGGCTTGCTCGGCAACAGACATCATTCCCCACAGTTCATGCAACGCAACCCCGGGCATAATCGCGCTAAGCGGTTCTTTGGGATAAGTGTTGATTTGCCTTTGTAGGGCGAAAGTCTGAATACGAGATTTCAAACCGACCAGCATCGCGGTAATTTGCTTGGGCTGAAAGTCTCTGTTTTTGAGGTCTTGTGCCTTGGGTGTTGGGCCTAAACGTGCACCGCTTTCCCATCCGACGTGGATGGCTTCGATGGCTTCTAGCGAGACATGAACGGTTTTGTCGACTGGCGTGCCTGTGGGCGCAAGAATCCCGACAACTTTGAATGGTAGGTTGTCATGTCGGCTAAAGCCTACATCACTAATGCCGTGGGCAATGATGATTTCACTACCGACGTGATACCCCAGCTGTTTTGCGACATCAGAACCGAGCACGGTTTCAAATAAACCATTGAATTCTTGGCCTTCTGAAAAGGTTAGTGATTGCTTACTTCCGAATTTATAGTGTTCAAAATAGCTGTGGTTGGTTCCCATGACTCGGAATCCTTTGTGCGAGTCGCCAAGTGAGATTGGAATCGCCCAATCTACTGCTCGATGATTGGCAAACTCTTGGTAGCTCTTCCAGTCAATGTTGTTGGTGGCATTGCCAATGCGAAATACAGAGTAGAGCAGCAAGTTCACTTGTCCAGAACGGCCACCAATGATGAGGTCGGTGCCTGAAATTGTATTGGCGAAGCTATCTTTTGCCTGAGTACGAATGCGTTCTACTCCTAAAAGGAGTATGACAGAAATCGCGACTGTCATGATGGTTAATATTGCCGTCGCCTTACGATTGATTAAGCTCTTCCACGCGAGCTTTGCAACAGCGCTCATGATGCGGCTCCTAGGTTAGATGCTTGGTTAATATCTGGTAGGTTAAGTGTGCGGTCAAATAAGGGCTCAAGCGTTGGATCGTGACTGACGAAGATCAGCGTAGCGTTGGCTTGATTCGTTTGCTCCATCAGGAGTTCAATAAACGCTTTACGGTTATCGTGGTCTAGAGCGGAGGTTGGCTCGTCAGCAATCACTAACCCCGGATACCCAATGAGTGCTCGTGCAGCCGCAACACGTTGTTGTTGGCCAATGCTCAGTTCCGATACCGGACGAGCATGAAGCTCGCTGGGTAGGTGGAGCCTTTCAAGCAGAGCTTGAGCTTGCTCTTCTAACGTTTGAGATGACGTTCTTGAAAGCGCGCGGCCACGTCGTGTTTGACTGAATTGGCAAGGCAGTAGTACGTTTTCAAGTACGTTTAAATAAGGCAATAAATTGAACTGCTGAAAGATATAGCCAATGTGATCGGCGCGAAATTTGTCTCTTTGACTTGCACTTAAACTAACAAGGTCAGTATTCAGTACGGATAGAGAGCCTGATGTTAACGTGTTGATGCCAGTTAGTAGGGCAAGCAGCGTAGATTTACCGCAGCCACTGGGACCTTTGATAAATACGTGCTCACCTTGGGCAATATGTAACTGTGGAATATGAATGGTTGCGTGTGTTGAACCGGGCCAGACAAACTGGGCATTATTTAGCTCAACAACGTTTGACATGATTTCAGTCATACTAAATCACCAAAGCATTGGCGTGTAAGTGTGTACTTACACGCCACTCGTGTTATTTGATTACGATTTGGGAGTTATCTTTGCTCAGTTTGATGGCTGATTGCATGGTGTCAGTGAATATATTGACGTTGATTGACTCTGTCGTTGGAAATTGATTAAACCAGTCGGTTTGAATGTGACTGAGTTGGTTAACTTGGTCACAGCTGAAGCGATATTGCACCGAAAACTCACCATGTCCGCCATTTTCATGCTCCTCATGGTGAGCATCGTGACCGTCATGGTGCTCATGTTCATCATGATGTTCATTGTGGTGATCATGGTGTTCGTGCCCTTCATGATTGTGATTTGCATGGTCATCATGGCCGTGCTCGCTATGATCATGGTCTTCATGAGGGGTGCTGAGGTTATGGTTTACGTAAGCTTCTTCAATATCACAATTGGCTTGCGCGTTAATCGCAAACAGTGTGTTGCTGTCTTCTAGGGTGGCAATGGCTTGTTTAAGTGCTTGCTCTTGTTGTTCATTTTCTGGAGCATGCTCGAAACCGACCACATCGGCACCGGGAGCAGTAATCTCCACTAACAGATCCTTTCCATCTTGGGCGATATTAAATTCGACGTGACCATGCACATGAGCACCGTGCTGGCGGTATTCGTCCGCATTTGCTGCTGTCGATAAAGAGAGACCAATGACAAGCGCTAAAATATGTTTCGATGACATTTTGTGTTTCCTAATTTTGCTGGCACTAACCCGAGCAATACCGGATCAGATTTGTATTTACTAAGGTGCGATTCGCTGACACGTGAGGTGCAGGAATACGCACAAATTATGTTGAGTGTGGAATAGTTTGGAAATTAAGCAAAATAAGGCGGGGCACGAGCTGCACCACGAATGTCTTCACTATTAACAAGGCGCTGAAAGACATCATGGTATTGGATGCGCGTAAATGTTGGCGTCGATAGGGTCGGTTGAGCTTTGGCTATGCCGTGCTGAACCCCAGAAAATAGCTGGCAATGATGGTGTGTGTGGTGTTCGGGAGTCAGATCAACTTGATGAAGGATTACCGCAAAGTTCCAAGCGATCAGCAACGCGACACTGAAAAATAAAACAGTGCGATGCCAATGCTTCCGTATCTTTTGCTGGTGGTGGTACATCTGAGCTCCTCTTACCGACTGTTATAATATAACACCCATAATGAGTAAAAGTTCACTCTTTTGTTGGCTAGTGGGAAAATTTACGTCAACACATGTGATGTCGCCGAATCTGAGACAGTCTCCTTGGTGGAATCACTAAGCGTTCAACTAGGGGCAACAGAAATCTCAGCTTTAAGTTTGGTCGCATGGCTCCTTATATTGCGTATTACGGATATTAAGGAGCCAAGCAACGAGACTAGATGTTCTGTTTAATTAGCTCGATCACCTTTGCAATTTCATCTTGCTCAAGTGCGCCTTCTTTTACAAACAGCACTTTGCCTGTTTTGTCTTGAACAATAATGGCAGAGCTTTCTTCTTTAAGATCCCAAGTGTTGGCGACTACGCCATTTTCATCCAGAACCATAGATGACCAAGGAAACTCTTTTTTGCTGTCTTGGGCTGAAGATTTCACGAACGAACCTGTCCCCCAGATGGCATCATCTTGGTTAATGATCGTAGTTGTTTGGTAGCTTTCTTGCGGGAATTGCGCGGCGGTTATTGCTGACATCAAAGGGGCGTTCATTTCTTTTGAACTGCTACGACCTGCGATTGCTTGAATAACACGAACCTTACCCTGCATATGCTGGGTTGCCCATGGTTGGTATGCCACGCCCTCACCTTGCAAAACAATCTCGCCATAAGCCGCGACCTTGGCAGAAGGAACGGTCTCACCGACAGATAGGTTGTGTGCAAACGCAAAGCTTGGCGTTATAGCCAATAGTAAAGGTAGGAGAGTCTTAGTTTTCATATTGTTATATTCCGTACGAGTTGGAAGTTTTCCAGTATATATCCAGATCTAGGAAATTTGTAGAACTGTTGATAACATTTATTTAACGTATGGGGTGGTGTAATATTGCGTTATATTTAGAATTTGCTAAAATGAACCTCGTCGCAGATTGCGCATCAAGATTGCAGAGGATAAATAAGCAATCCGTGTTTTCTCAAAGGAATTGAGGTGAGTTATGCTACGTGAGTTTGCTGTATACCGACCATTACAAGTGGCACGTTTCGTTAAAACGTTGTTCAAAGGTCAATTCTTTATTGCTGGGGTTGGATGTTTTCAGTTCGACAATGGCAAAGTTTTGCTCCCTGACGTCAACGATCAGAAAAGACTCACCATCTTTAAAGAAGTCAACCAAGTGATTGCTTCGTTGTCTGTTTAAGAGCCCGTTGGCTTGAATTTAGTTTTCGATTTCAAAAAAGAGCGACCTATTCGGTCGCTCTTTTTGGTTTCAGTTAGTCCTAGGAACTAACTTTGTAAGCTGGGTGGAAAGCAAACACCTGTGCCACCGATACCGCAGTAACCGTCAGGGTTTTTAGCCAGGTATTGCTGGTGGTAAGTTTCGGCAAAATAATACGGGCCCGCTGGCTGTATCTCAGTGGTGATATTCGCGCGTAGTTCCTCTTGCAGTGCTTGTTGATACAAGAGCTTCGATTTTTCTGCGCTCTCTTGCTGCTTCGCGGAATAAGTGTAAATAGCCGAACGGTATTGTGTGCCCAAATCGTTACCTTGACGCATCCCCTGGGTTGGGTCATGTTTCTCCCAAAAAACGGCCAGTAGTTTTTCTAAGGAAATCACGCGTTCATCGAAGACGACTCGTACTACCTCTGTATGGCCTGTTTTACCCGTACACACCTCTTCATAAGTAGGATTGGGTGTATATCCACCGGCGTAGCCAACCGAAGTGGAGATAACCCCATCCAGTTGCCAAAATACGCGCTCAGCCCCCCAAAAGCAGCCCATTCCCAGCAGAATTTGTTGTTGATGCGGCTCCAATGGTGCCTTTAAGTTAGATTTATTTACAAAATGATGATCTTCAACCTGCATCGGTTGATCTCTACCTGGCAAGGCATCTTCTATACTGATCAATGTTTGTTTGTTGAGCATGGTATTTGTCCTTCAATACGTGTCTTAAATTTGCGAACTTTTTCATTTCGTCTGTATCTGATGCTGTGATGACATAGACCGCGTTAAACCTATTAATATTACAGACTTAGACTTTAATTGGCGTTATCATTATTTACGTTTACTTAACCTCATTCAGCCAAAAAAGCATGATAAAAAAAGCTCTCCTCACCATTGTTGGCCTGTTTGCCTTTTCTCATGGTGCCTATGCCGATGTTTCTTTGACTTTAAAAGGCATCGATGGCGCTTTAGAAGAGAATGTCAGTGCGTACCTGTCGTCCATTCCAGCGAAGGACTACTCCACTTCTCTGCGTTTTCAAGCGAGATTAGATCAAAGTATCACTGAAGCTCTCAATGCGCTTGGGTATTATCATGCAAAAATTTCATACTCTATTCCGGAAGGGAATGATGAGTTGATCGTCAGCATCAAGCCGGGTTTACCTGTGAAAGTGAAAGTCATGGATGTGGTGATCACAGGTGAAGCAAAAGACGATGAAGAGTTCGCCAAACTTATTGAACGTTCACCGCTTAAAGTCGGCAAAGTATTGAATCAAGGCGAATACGATAGCCTGAAATCGGGTATTCGTAACTTGGCGTTGCAGCGTGGTTATTTCAATGGTGATTACAAGCTCAGCAAACTTGAAGTGATTCCTGACTTCAATGAAGCGAATGTGCGTTTGCATTATGACAGTGGTATTCGTTATCACTTTGGTCCGATTAACATTACTGGCAGTCAGATTTGGGAAAACCGTGTTGAATCAATGCGACCTTTTGAAATTGGTGAACCTTACTTAGTTTCGCAAGTGGGGGAGTACAACCAAAACCTGTCTAATACCGATTGGTTTTCATCGGTTTTTGTGGAGCCTGATTTAAGTAAATTGGATGAGGGACGCGAATTGCCAATTAAGGTCTCGCTCGCGCCAGCGTCAAAAAACCAAATAGAAACCGGCCTTGGTTACTCGACCGATACTGGTGTGCGTGGCACGTTAAAATGGAAAAAACCATGGGTTAGTTCACGTGGTCACAGCTTTAATACGGCGTTATCACTATCAAAGCCAGAACAGACGATCACGGCAGGCTACAAAATCCCGCTTGATGATGTATTGCGTGAATACTACCAACTGCAATTTGGTTTAAAGCACCTTGATAATCGAGATACGGAGAGTTTGGAATCCAACCTGGCAGTTGAGCGACATTGGCTAACTGATGGCGGCTGGCATAAAACCATTTATGTTCGTCACTTGTACGAAAACTTCTCTCAAGGTCTGCAAGATGATGGGGTGCAATTTGTGTTACCCGGAGCCACTTTTTCACGAACTCGTGTCCGTGGTGGCAACATGCCAATGTGGGGGGATAAGCAAAGTGTAACGATCGAATATGGTGATCCTGCTTTGCTGTCAGAAACGCGAGTATTGCGCCTATTAGGGCGATCATCTTGGATCCGCGGGATCGGTGATAATCATCGTGGTTTGTTCCGTTTAGAAGGTGGTGCGAACATCACTGACGAATTTGAAAAGCTTTCGCCTTCTCTGCGTTTCTTCGCTGGTGGTGATAACAACATTCGTGGTTATGGATATGAGTCTATTTCACCTGTGGATGAAAGTGGCGCCTTGACGGGTGGTAAATACATCGTTAGCAGCACATTAGAATATCAATATCGCGTGTATGGAAACTGGTGGGCAGCCACCTTCTACGATATTGGCGATGCATTTAACGAAACACCTGAATGGAAATCGGGTGCTGGTGTGGGTATCCGTTGGGCGTCTCCGGTTGGACCGGTTAGCTTTGATTTTGCGTGGGGACTGGATGAAAAACCAGAAAGAGAGTTCCGCATCCACTTCTCATTGGGGCCTGAGTTATGATCAAAATGATGTTTAAGTGGACCAAATGGCTGTCGCTAAGTTTGATTGGTCTATTGCTGTTGCTCATCATTTTTGTTGCGACAGTGCTATTTACTCACCCTGGTCTTAAGCTCGCGTTGTGGGGAGCAGAAAAGGCTTTACCGCAACTACAGATAGAGAAAGTTCAGGGTTCATTATTTCCTCGTTTTGAGCTACAGAACGTCAGTTTTATCGACGAATCTTTGAACATCGACGCAAAAGTCGATCGTTTAGCGTTAGCGGTTAACTTCCGTTGTTTCTTTGATCCTAAAGTCTGTGTCGATGAGCTAACCCTGCAAGGTGTTAACTTTCAGATGCCAGAGCTCCCTCCGGCAGGCGAAGAGCCAGAGGAGACACCGCCATTACGTACAGTCAGTACACCAGTCCCTATTTTTGTTAATAAGGTCAGTTTTGATGACATTAACTTAAACATTTTAGGCAACCAAATTGACTGGCAAGATTTCTCTACCGGTCTTTCTATGCAAGGCGACCGTTTAGTGATTGCGCCGACGGCATTAAAAGACATCAATGTTGCACTGGCTTCAAGTGAAGCTGAACCTGAAGCGGCCACAGACGAGCCGAAAGACGCTGACGCTCCGCCGCAAGATATTGTGTTACCCGAGGTGTGGATTCCACTCACTGTGGAAGCAAGACGCCTCGATATTCATAACTTCAAGCTTGCAGGTGAGAAGCCGGTGATCGTTCACCACCTTGGTGTTGTAGCGAAAGCGGGGGGCGACCGTGTTGATCTGAAAACATTAGAGCTCGATATGCCTGAAGTGGAAGGTAAGTTAAGCACGCAAGTAACGCTTTCTGCTGACTATCCTCTCAAAGCTCAGCTCGATGCGCTGGTGAAGCAAGCGGATGCGAAAGGGCAAAAGCTGTCGCTGTCAGCTGCTGGTTCGGTGGGAGACCTTTCTCTCACTGCGACCTTATCTGAATTAGTCGAAGCGGAGATCAAAGGTGAACTTCAGCTCCTGAAAGCGCAGTTACCTTTTGATGTTGCAATCAAAAATGTGCAAGCGCAATGGCCGTTAATCGGTCAAAGTGATTATCAAGTATCGGTACCAAGTTTATCTGCAAAAGGTTCCCTGGATGGATACACTGTGGCACTAGAAACACAAGCTTCGGGTAAAGATATTCCTGCTGTAGATGTTGCACTAAACGGCAATGGCACATTAGAGCAAATCGATCTTGAAAGCCTGGTAGTCAAAACATTGGGCGGTGAGCTATCCGGTCAGGTGATGGCGAATTGGGCTGCGCCAATCAACTGGCAAGCTGACCTTAATTTGCAACATATTCAACCAGGGCTTCAATGGGAAGAAGCGGAAGGCGATATCAGTGGTAGCCTCTCGACTTCAGGTTCTTTAACAGAACAAGGCGGTTGGCAAGTCAGTTTACCTAAGTTAGATATCGATGGCATTTTGCGCGGTTATCCGCTGAATGTGGAAGGCCAACTGGAAGCGTCTGATAAGAATGGCAAAGGTGAAGACATTCAGCTTACCACGCAAGGTTTAGCGCTTTCTCATGGCCCTAACCAATTGAGTGCCAAGGGTAAGATTGATAAGCAGATATTAATGGATGTTGAGGTTAACTTCCCCGATTTTGCGAAAAGTGTTCCGGATCTTGCAGGTAAGATGCAGGGCAATGTTGCGCTGCGTGGTAGCTTGAAAGAGCCTGACATCAAATTAGACCTAGCGCTAAACCAAGTGAACTGGCAGCAGCAAGCGAACGTTGAAAACATAACCTTGAAGGGGGATGTGACGCCTCTGCCAGCACCGAAAGCGAACTTAAGCCTCATTGCGAACAACATTACCTACGACGACATTAAAGTTGATAGTGCAGACCTTGAAGTTTCTGGGGATGAAAAACTGCACCAACTGACGCTAGATGTGGTGTCTGACATTGTATCAACCAGCTTAGAAATTGAAGGCTCATTCATACAGAAGCCGCAAATGATCTGGGATGGTGCATTGCGTCGTCTTACTTTGAGCACGCCGCAGGGACCTTGGGCGTTGCAGAAATCGACGGCGGTTAAAGTCAACATCGATAAACAAATCGCTGATGTTCAAGCACATTGTTGGCTGCAAGCCAATTCGAGTGTTTGTTTGACCGAAGATATTAGTGTTGGTCAAAGTGGCGAAGCCAAGTTAGCCGTGAACGACTTTGACTTTGAACAAATCAAGCAGTTCCTGCCGCCAGAGACGAAATTACAAGGGTCGGTCAACGCGCAAGCGACAGCAAAATGGGCACCAGAGATGAAGCCGGAAGTCACGGTGAACGTTGATATGCCTAAAGGTCAAGTAGAGCAAGCACTAGAGCAGCCGATAACTCTTGGTTGGGAAAGCTTTAGCTTTAAAGCGGCGCTGGCAAAAGACAAGTTAGATGCTGAGTGGTTATTTGATGTGAGAGACAACGGTGACTTATCTGGTCAGGTTTCTTTGGTCGATGTAACGTCTGAGCAGCCTGAGATTGACGGTAAGGTCTCGCTATCGACATTCCATCTGGATTTCTTAGCGCCGTTGATAGGTGAGTACAGCCTATTCAAAGCGAATATGAATACTGATTTGGCGATATCTGGTGATGTTATGCACCCTAAGGTCAACGGTCAGTTCTTGATTGATCAAATGAAGCTACAAGGTGAAGTCACGCCGATAGACATTAACTCCGGTCAGGTCGCGATCAACTTTAAAGGTCACCAAGCGGATCTTGATGCGGGTATCATGACGCCAGATGGTGAGTTGGAAGTGACCGGTGAGGCCGATTGGCAGGATCTACAAAATTGGCATACCAAAGCGCGCGTATTTGCGAAAGAGCTTCAGGTGGATCTTCCACCAATGGTAAAAATCAAAGTTGAGCCGGACATGACCATTGATGTCACACCACAGCTTGCTAAGGTCGAAGGTAATATTAATCTGCCTTGGGGACGAGTTGTGGTTGAAGAGCTGCCACCAAGTGCGGTTGGTGTTTCAAGCGACACCGTGATTTTGGACCAGAACTTACAGCCTGTGAGTGATATCGAGCCAATGCCATTTGATGTTGAAACGGATATCAACATTAAGATCGGTGATGACTTTCAACTGGCCGCCTTTGGCTTGAAAGGTGGTCTGAAAGGTAACCTCAATGTGACACAGAAAGATAAAGGTCCGTTCATCGTTGGTGAGGTTAATATCGTCGACGGTTCTTACCGCTCTTTTGGTCAGGATTTGGTGATTGAAGAAGGTAAGATCTTAATGAATGGTCCGGCAGATCAGCCGTACGTTTCTATTAAGGCGATTCGAAATCCAGATAATACCCAAGATGACGTGATTGCTGGTGTGCGTGTAACAGGACCAGCATCGGATCCAAATGTGGAGATATTCTCTGAGCCAGCGATGCCTCAAGCGAATGCGCTCTCTTACCTACTTCGTGGTCAAGACATTGATGGCGAAGCGGGAGGCAATGCTATGACGACCACGTTGATCGGCCTAAGTTTGGCAAAGAGTGGACGCGTGGTTGGTGAAATCGGCGAAGCCTTTGGGGTTCAAGATTTACAATTGGATACAGCGGGGTCGGGCGATGATTCTCAAGTGACCGTCAGTGGTTACATTCTGCCGGGATTACAGGTGAAATACGGCGTCGGCATCTTTAACTCACTAGGCGAGTTCACAGTGCGTTATCGATTGATGCAAGATCTGTATTTAGAGGCGGTTTCTGGTGTAGATAGTGCGGTTGACCTACTCTATCAATTTGAGTTCGATTAGAGCTTGTTCGCCTGCGTACATAAAGTTCATGACTAAGGAGTGGTTATGCAGCATTTAGTTTTTGTATATGGGACCTTGCGTAAAGGAGAGTGTAATCATCACTTTCTGAGCTCGGCCCAGTTTCTTGGTCAGCATGAAACGGACGCTCAGTTCGCACTGTATGACTTAGGTCCTTATCCCGCGTTGTCTGTTGGGCAGCGCTCGATACAAGGTGAAGTGTATCTGATTGATGATGAAACCTTATCCGAGCTAGATAAGTTGGAAGATGTGCCAGTAGAGTATCGTCGAGAGAGTATCGTCACGCCGTTTGGCCAAGCTTGGATCTACTTGTATCAAGATACTGAACAACTGACCGAAGAAATCGCTTCCGGAGATTGGTGTCAAAAGGTGTGAGCTATACTGACATTATCAACAGCGACGAGCTGGTCACTAAGGAGTCATGATGAAGGTATTCGTAATTGGAGCAATGGCGTTGATTCTTGCTGCATGCGCGCAAACAACCCTGCCGACCTCGAGTAATGCTACCGACTGGCAAGCGTTTGGTAAGCAGTCTGCCTTAGATGGATTAAGAGTTTTATCTGAAGATCGTATCGCTGCACTGGATGGTACTAATCATGCTACGCCTGAACTGATCATGGCCTATCAAATGGGTTATCAGCAAGGGAAGCAAGAGTATTGTGAACAAAGCGCGTATATGCTTGGTGTTATCGGGCGTCCGTATTTTGGTATTTGTGATGACCTAGACCCTTTCTTTCAGCATGACTATGACGCCGGCCGAATGTCTTCTGCAGGCGCGCCTATCTAGTTGACTTACACAAGATGAAAAGCAAAAGAGCTGCCTTAAAGCAGCTCTTTTTAATTTTGTATTAGCAGTGATGCTTATTTTTTCTGAGCGCGCTCGTAAGATTCTAGGATCTCAGCTTTAGCGGCAGCAACATCTGCCCAACCATCCACTTTCACCCATTTACCTGCTTCAAGCTCTTTGTAACGCTCAAAGAATTGCGTGATCTGCGCTTTCAGTAGTTCTGGGATATCGTCCACATCTTGGATATGATCGTACTCTTTCGAGATTTTGGTGTGTGGAACCGCAAACACTTTTGCGTCTTCACCTGACTCATCCGTCATCTTCAAAACGCCAACAGGACGGCAGCGAATCACTGAACCTGGCATGAGTGGGTATGGTGTTGGTACCAGTACGTCGACTGGGTCGCCATCAAGAGACAGCGTATTGTTCACGTAGCCATAGTTACATGGGTAGAACATTGGTGCAGACATGAAACGGTCGACAAATACCGCACCAGAGTCTTTATCTACTTCGTACTTGATTGGATCTGCATTTGCAGGAATTTCGATCACGACATAGATATCTTCAGGCAGCGACTTGCCTGCTGGCACATGGTTTAAGCTCATTAGAATATTCCTTTTCATTAACGATGAGTCACACAGAAGCGGCTTCATCTGATGATAAATTCGCGTTTCACTTTAGCGACAAAAACGCGGCAGGTAAACACCTGCCGCGTTGGACAAAGGTCTGAAATTATTCTTCGTCGCGGTGCAGTTCAAGGAACTCTTCAACTTTGCGAACCATGTTCTTAGAACCAACAAAGAAAGGCACACGTTGGTGCAATTCGGTTGGTTTGATATCCATGATGCGATTGACGCCGTCTGATGCAATACCGCCCGCTTGCTCAATTAAGAACGCCATTGGGTTACATTCATAAAGCAGACGCAGTTTGCCCTGTGGATGGCTTTGCGTACTAGGGTAAAGGTAGATACCACCTTTCAGTAAGTTGCGGTGGAAATCAGCAACCAATGAGCCAATGTAGCGAGAAGTGTATGGACGACCGTCTTCTGGCACATTCTCTTGGCAGTACTTGATGTACTTCTTCACCCCTTGAGGGAAGCGAATGTAGTTACCTTCGTTGATCGAATAAATCTTACCTTCTTCTGGAATCATCATGTTTTCATGAGAAAGGCAGAAGCTGCCGATAGATGGGTCGTAAGTAAAGCCGTTTACGCCGTTACCCGTGGTGTAAACCAACATGGTTGATGAACCGTAAATCACGTAACCAGCGGCAACTTGCTTATGACCAGGCTGAAGGAAATCTTCTTCTGTCGCTGGTGTGCCAATAGGTGAAACACGGCGATAAATAGAGAAGATAGTACCGACAGAGACGTTAACATCGATGTTAGAAGAACCATCAAGTGGGTCCATCAGTACCACATATTTGGCGTTTTGGTTGAGCTCTTTGTTGAAAGCAACCGCTTCGTCTTCTTCCTCACTGGCAACGCCACACACTTGGTCACGAGCTTCAAGCGCGGCTTTGAACTTATCGTTTGCGTAAACATCGAGCTTTTGCTGGTCTTCACCTTGGACATTTTCCGTGCCTACAGCACCAGTGATATCACCGAGACCCGCTGCGTTGATTTCGCGGTTAACGATTTTTGCAGCTAAACGAATGGAGGCTAAAAGGGATGATAGATCACCGCTAGCGTGGGGGAAATCCGCTTGTTTTTCGACAATGAACTCGCCTAGGGTGCGCAGTCCTGACATGGTTAATCCTTACATTTTCATTTCATTGGGGGTAGTGCGCAAGTGAGCATCTCTTTATGGATGTTAAACGATTGCGCTAGATGTAAGTTTAAGTCGCAGATCTTTTTAATGGTAATGAAGTAACTGTTTGAGATCTCAATTTATTTGTAGACTTGTTTGAGGGATTCATCAGTAAGCAAGAGGTTGTACAGTCTGTGTTCAACCTTGTCATATTTGTGAAAGGGACTGCAAGAAGAAGGCTAAAGTCTCTCGCTTTTCTGGTTGTGATCGCGATAATGAAAGCATTAAAGAACGCATTACAAGGTTTAGTTTATGCACATTCATATCTTGGGTATCTGTGGCACATTTATGGGCGGCGCTGCGATTTTAGCTCGCCAATTAGGGCATAAAGTCACTGGTTCTGATGCCAACGTTTACCCACCGATGAGCACGTTGCTTGAGTCTCAAGGTATTGAAATTATTGAAGGCTTCGACCCGTCTCAACTCGACCCTCAACCAGACCTTGTGGTGATTGGTAATGCCATGAGCCGTGGTAACCCATGTGTTGAACATGTGCTCAATACCAACATGCGCTACACCTCTGGTCCGCAGTGGCTCAACGAGTTTTTGCTGCACGATCGCTGGGTATTGGCGGTATCGGGTACACACGGTAAAACGACTACGTCGAGCATGCTGGCTTGGATACTCGAAGACTGCGGTTATCAACCTGGTTTCCTAGTTGGTGGAGTACTTGGTAACTTTGGAGTCTCTGCTCGTTTGGGCGAAAGCATGTTTTTTGTCGTTGAAGCGGACGAATATGACAGTGCTTTTTTCGATAAGCGTTCTAAGTTTGTGCACTACCATCCTCGAACCTTAATCATGAACAACCTTGAGTTTGATCATGCAGACATCTTCGATGATCTAGAGGCGATCAAGCGCCAATTCCATCATTTAGTGCGAACGGTTCCCGGCAATGGCTTAATCTTAGCTCCGAAGCAAGACCAAGCTTTGGCGGATGTATTAGAGCGTGGTTGCTGGACAGAAAAGCAGTTTTCAGGTGTTGATGGCGACTGGCAGGCGCACAAATTAGTGGTCGATGGCTCAAAATTTGAAGTTGCTCTACAAGGCGAGAAGGTCGGTACCGTCGAATGGGATTTGGTGGGTGATCATAACGTTGATAATGCGTTAATGGCGATTGCCGCGGCGCGACACGTTGGCGTAACGCCGGAGCTTGCGTGTCAGGCTCTGGGCCGTTTCATTAACACCAAGCGCCGTCTTGAGTTAAAAGGTGAAGAGCAAGGTGTGACGGTTTACGATGATTTTGCGCATCACCCAACGGCAATTGAACTCACCGTCGGTGGTTTGCGTAACAAGGTAGGCGAAAAACGCATTCTTGCCGTGTTGGAACCTCGTTCTGCCACTATGAAGCGCGGCGTGCACAAAAACACACTCGCGGATTCGCTACACAGCGCAGATGAAGTGTTCTTATTCCAACCAGACAACATCGAATGGTCGGTGCAAGATATCGCGGAACAATGTCAGCAACCTGCTTTTGTTGACGCTGACATCGATAACTTTGTAGCGAAAATCGTTGAACGTGCGCAGCCAGGTGACCAAATCCTCGTGATGAGTAATGGTGGCTTTGGCGGTATTCACGGCAAGATCCTCGAGCAACTTAAACAAAAAGCCTGATTTTATGCAAAACAAACAGCAGCAAGCAGAAAAAGCCATCACTTTAGCGTTAACTGGAGCATCTGGTGCGCCTTATGGTCTGCGCCTTTTAGAATGTTTGGTCGCGGCGGATTATCATGTCTACGTTCTGATCTCTTCAGCGGCTCGTGTCGTGATGGCAACCGAACACAACCTTAAGTTGCCAAGTGGGCCTGAAGCCGCAAAGCAAGCGTTGGTGGAGCATCTCAACTGTGATCCAAATAACATCACCGTTTGCGGTAAAGATGACTGGTTCTCACCGGTAGCGTCTGGCTCTGCGGCACCCAAGCAAATGGTGGTTTGCCCATGTTCAGCAGGAAGTGTTGCGGCGATCGCGCATGGTATGTCGGATAACTTGATTGAGCGCGCCGCTGACGTGGTGATGAAAGAGCGTGGGCAGTTGTTGCTCGTCGTTCGCGAAACACCATTTTCAACGCTGCATCTGGAGAACATGCACAAGCTATCGCAAATGGGCGTCACCATCATGCCAGCGGCTCCGGGTTTCTACCATCAGCCAAAGAGCATTGAAGACTTAGTGGATTTTATGGTGGCGAGAATTCTCGACCACTTAGGTATTGAGCAAGGTTTAGTGCCTCGTTGGGGTTATGACCAGCGTTCGTGAGCTGATTGTGTAACCACTCAAATACCTTTACAATCCATCCAACTCATCGGGGAGCAAACCCATTTAGCATTGAGTCAATCAATGCATTTGGGCGCTGAGACCTAAGTGCTTTACTAGGGACCCGTATTACCTGAACCAGATAATGCTGGCGTAGGAATTGAGTCTGGATATTGGAAGTCCTTAATAGCCGCCTCAACCCTGTGCCGCTCAACTTATTTCTCTGAAATACTCATGGAGAGCGAGCAGTGAAAACCACTTCAAGTCTGATTGCCTTAGCTGCAATTACTTCAACTTCAGCGTTTGCTGCTGAAAACCCATTAACTATTTATACCTACGATTCTTTTGCCGCAGATTGGGGACCAGGTCCTAAAATCGAGCAAGCTTTTGAAGCAAAATGTGGCTGTGACGTTAACTTCGTGGCGTTGGACGATGGTGTGTCGATCCTGAATCGTCTTCGTCTTGAAGGCGGTAATAGCAAAGCCGACATCGTGTTAGGTTTGGATAACAATCTGATGGCAGAAGCGAAGAAAACCGGTCTGCTTACCGAGCACAATGTGGATACGGCTAACACAGTGTTACCAAATGGTTGGAGCGACACGACGTTTGTACCGTACGATTACGGCTACTTCGCGTTTGTGTACAACACAGAGAAACTGGCTAATCCGCCGAAAAGCATGAAAGAGCTGGTGGAAACGCGCGACGATTTGAAAGTGATTTATCAAGATCCGCGTACGTCAACGCCGGGCCAAGGCTTGATGCTGTGGATGAAATCCATTTATGGCGACGATGTGACGCAAGCGTGGCAGAAGCTAGCGAGCAAAACCGTAACGGTCACGAAAGGTTGGTCAGAAGCGTATTCCATGTTCCTTAACGGCGAGTCGGACTTAGTGCTTTCTTACACTACGTCACCTGCGTACCACTTAATTGCGGAAAACGATTCAAAGTTTGCGACGGCGAATTTTGCTGAAGGTCACTACATGCAAGTTGAAGTCGCCGCTAAAGTGAAAGGGGCAAAAAATTCAGAACTTGCTGATCAATTTATGAATTTCATTTTAAGTGATGAGTTCCAGTCAGCGATGCCAACGGGTAACTGGATGTACCCTGTTACTGACGTTGAGTTACCTAAAGGTTTTGAAACCTTGAGCGTTCCAAACAAGTCGTTGAGCTTTAGTGCTGATGAAGTGGCAAAAATGCGTAAGTCTTGGATTCGCGAATGGCAAAGCGCACTGACATTTTAGCTGACGTTCCACCCCTCATCTGAATGAGATAGGTTTTACCTTTGAATTCTGTTCCAAAAATAGGTTTAGGGGTCGCGATGATCATCGCGACCTTTGTTGTTTCTGCCCTAGGTGCTTTGATTGTTCAAGCCCCTTCACTTGATGTGTCTGTGGTATGGGACGACCCGTATTATCAACATGTCACCAAGTTCAGCTTTTACCAAGCTTTTCTTTCCACATTGCTCAGTGTTGGCTTGGCCATTCCAGTTGCGCACGCGCTTTCGCGTCGCCAATTTATTGGTAAATCATTACTGCTTAAGCTGTTTGCATCGACGCTAGTTTTGCCTGTTTTGGTTGGTGTTTTCGGGCTATTAGCGATTTATGGCAACAGCGGTTTGTTAGCGCAGTGGCTACAGAGTTTCGATAGCAAACTGCCATTTTCTATTTACGGTTTGAACGGCATTTTACTCGCCCATGTGTTCTTTAATTTACCTTACGCGGCGCGCTTGCTGTTGCAAGCATTAGAATCTATTCCTGCCGAGCAACATAAGCTGTGTGCGCATTTAGGTATGAACCATTGGAATAAGTTTCGTTGGGTGGAATGGCCGCGTTTAAGACAGCAACTTCCCCACGTTTGTGGTTTGGTATTTATGCTGTGTTTTACCAGTTTCGCCACTGTAATGGCATTGGGGGGCGGGCCAAAATCTACCACCATTGAATTGGCAATTTACCAAGCGATTAAGTTTGATTTTGATTTACAAGCTGGGGCGTTATTGGCGCTGTGGCAGATGCTGTTATGTGGACTGCTTGCGATTGGAGTGCAGAAGTTAACAAAGCCTGTTTCTATCAGTGCTGGCAGCACATCGGTACAGCAATATTTAACGAAGGATCATGGGTGGTCAAAAGCTTGGGATAGCTTTTGGATCATAGGTGCCTTTTTACTGGTGATACCACCGTTATTGATGGTGTTACTGAGTGGCATCAACCAACAAGTTTGGACGGTGTTAACCGATGAACGTTTTTGGTCTGCGTTATCTAACTCACTCAAAGTGGCAGGGTTAGCCAGTGCGCTTGCGGTCGCTGCAGGGGTGTCCATACTATTGACCAGTCGCCGTTGGCGGTTGCAGTACAAAAACACGCGAGCCGATCAGATTGAGTTAATCGGCACCATTATTTTGGTGACGCCAGGTTTGGTGATTAGCACCGGATTATTCTTGCTGTTGCGATCATTTACCGATGTTTTTAGCTTGGCGTTTTTTGTTGTGATTTTGGTGAACGGTTTGATGGCTTTGCCTTACGTGATCAAAACGCTGGCACAGCCAATGCTGCATATTGAGCAACAGTACCAGTATGTGTGTGCCAGCTTAGGCATGCGTGGCTGGCAACGCTTTAAAGTGGTGGAGTGGCAGGCTCTGCGCAAGCCATTCGCACATGCGTTTGCGATCAGCTTTATGTTTGCGATTGGCGATTTAAGTGCTATCGCGTTGTTTGGCGGGCAAGAGTTCCGCACTTTACCTCTGTATTTATTCCAGCTGCTTGGCAGCTATCAGATGGACGCGGCTGCGGTGGTATCGGTGACCTTGTTGTTGTTGAGTGTGGGCTGTTTTGCCTTGATTGAGAAAGTATTGAAAACGAAGGAGAGAGCGTAATGTTAGTGTTGGATGATGTGCAGTACACCTACCAACGTGAGCTGTTTCGTTTTGACTTAACGATTGAGCAAGGTCAGATAGTGTCGCTGATGGGACCAAGTGGGGCTGGAAAGTCGACGTTGCTGGCGTTGGTGGCTGGGTTTATCCATCCTGACCAAGGTGACATTCGGGTTGATGGTGAGTCTATTGTGCGTAAAGAGCCTTATCAGCGTCCTTTCTCCATGCTGTTCCAAGAGCATAACTTGTTTTCTCACTTGTCGGTGCGTGACAACATTGGCTTAGGTTTACACCCAGGGCTAAAGCTCACTGTAGACCAAAAGCGTCAGATTGAACAAGCGGCGCAGCAAGTTGGCGTTGCAGAGTACCTCGACCGTTTGCCTGAGCACCTTTCTGGAGGGCAGCGTCAACGTGTTGCCTTGGCGCGTTGTTTTGTTCAGCCTCATCCCATGTGGCTGTTGGATGAGCCTTTCTCGGCGCTTGATCCGGTTTTACGTGAAGAGATGCTGAGCTTGGTAAAAAAACTGGCGGCAGAGCGGGGAATAACCGTATTGATGGTCACGCACCATTTAAGCGATGCCAAAGCCATTGCCAGCCACTTTGTGTTTGTGGCTGATGGCAAAGTGGAAGCGGCGGATAGTATGTCTGCATTGAGTGAGCAGCATGCTAGTGAGAAGCTTTCGGCATTTATCCGAGCCGCACGCTAATGCTCAATGGTGGCTGGGTTATGCTTCTCCGCAACACAAACCATGTCGAGGACCAAATTCAAATTGAGATCTTAGGCTCATGATATGGTCAATCATCGCTTGTACTCGTCGCGTTCGGTTTGCGCCAGGACGATAGACTAAATAAATGGGCATTGGTACCGTGTGCCATTGAGGTAAGACTCTGACTAAGGAGCCATTTTCTAGCTCTTGCGTCATGTTTTGCATAGGTAAGTTAGCGATTCCCAATCCTTTGAGTGCGCCTTTTAATACCGCTTCTACGGTGGTGCTAGAGAAGTTACTGCTTACCGAGACGTTGACGGTGCTGTCCTGCGAAATCAACGTCCAAGGGCCTATCTCTGAAACATACTGATATCTCAAACAGTTGTGTGTTGTCAGATCTTCTGGCGTTTTAGGTACGCCACACTCAGCTAAATACTCAGGACTGGCGGCCAATACTCGGGTGGTGTAACCCAATTTTTTAGCAATCAGTCGATCATCGACGATCTGGCCGACTCGAATTGCCATATCAAAACCGTGTGAAAATAGATCAACAAAATCGTTCGATGCTTCTAACGCAATTTGTACTTTTGGCCATTGTTTTAAAAATGGTAAAAAGATGTGCTCAGCCATATACGCGTCCAAGGCTGGTGGCGCAGCAATGCGAAGCCGACCTTGGATCTGCTGTTCCATTTCCTGAACGTCTTGACCAATCGAGTGAAATTCCTCAACTAAGCTTGCAGCACGCTCTAAAACCATTTGACCAGCTTCGGTAATCACCAACTTTCGGGTCGTGCGCTCTAGGAGCTTGGCTTCAAAGTGTTGTTCGAGTTTGGTTATGGCTTTACTAACAGTAGATTTTGGTAGGTTTAACTCCAGCGCGCACTTGGTTAAGCTCAGTAGTCGACAGCTTGTGACAAAGATAGAGAGCGTCCTAAAGTCAATTGTTTCTAAATTTCGAACAATCACTTTCAATTATCCATATTGTTTCAATATTGATCTGATTATAGTCTGGCTCTTCATCCTTAGCCATCAAGTTATTGTCATTTGAGGTAAACAACATGTCCAACTCTGTAGACTTATTTTCTCCTATCGAACTCGGTCAATTAGCATTAAATAACCGTGCCATTATGGCCCCTTTAACGCGCGCTCGTGCCAGCGCAGATCATATCCCGAATGACCTTATGGTTGAGTACTATGCTCAACGCGCGAGTGCTGGACTTATCATTGCTGAATGCACCATGGTGATGGAAGGAACGTCTGCTTTTATGGCAGAACCGGGCATTTATAACGAAGAACAAATTGCAGCTTGGAAAAAGGTAACGGATGCGGTTCATGAAAGAGGCGGTAAGATCGTATTGCAAATTTGGCATGCGGGACGCGCTTGTCATCCTGAACTGAATGACGGGAAAACGCCTGTTGCAGCGAGCGCACTAGCCATTCGTGATGAGTTAGTTCATACCCCTTCAGGTAAGCAAGCATATACGGTACCACGAGCACTCGAAGTGGATGAGATAGCTTCCATTGTGGCAGCGTTTAAGCAAGGTGCGAAAAACGCTAAGAGAGCAGGCTTTGATGGTGTGGAGATACATGGCGCCAATGGTTATCTTATCGATAACTTTCTTCGTGATGGATCGAATTTACGTACTGATGAATACGGTGGCTCAGTCGAAAATCGTGCCCGTTTTTTACTTGAGATAGTTAAAGAAGTGGTCGAGGTATGGGGACCTGGAAGAGTAGGGCTGCGCACATCACCATTAAATGGATTTAATGACATGAAAGACAGCGATCCGGTTGGCTTGGTTCGTTACTTAGCTAAGCAACTTAATGCTTTCGATCTTGCTTATTGGCACGTGATGCGTGCGGATCTAAAGGGCGTACAAAAAGCAGATGTTCTCAAGCCAGCACGCGAAAACTATCAAGGTTACCTAATGGCCAATGTGGGCTACAGTGCACAAGAAGCGACAACGGCAATTGCAGAAAATCAAGTTGATGTGGTCGCATTTGGCGTTCCATTTATCGCCAACCCTGATTTAGTTGAGCGATTTAAGAAAAATGCACCTCTTAATGAGGCAAAACCTGAGCACTTTTATTTAGGTGGAGCAGAAGGTTATACTGATTACCCAGTAATGGCATAATCATTACTTGTTCAATATAAAAAGGACGCTAATGTTAGCGTCCTTTTTCGTTTCTTTAGTTGTTTAACCTTGCGGTTTCACGACCATCACATTGATTGGAGAATATTCCACGACCTTACTTGCGACAGAGCCAAGCATTACTTTATTGATTTTAGAACGCTTGTGACTTGGCATAATGATGAGATCAGCGCCCAAGCGCTCTGCATAATCAAGAATCGTCGCGTAGGCTTTGCCCTCAGCAACATGCACTTGGTACACAACATCTTCAGCAATATGCTTATTGGCAAAAGCTTTTAATTGCTGCTTCACGTCTTGCTTCATTTTGGCTGCTGCATCTTTTGGGAAGTATGTAGCAACCATCGACATGTGAATACCAGGTAGTACTGTTAGGAGGTGGATTTGCGCATTCGCTTGCTTTGCCTGCCAAACCGCTAGTTCAACCGCTCGGTCTGAAAAGCCTTGGTCATTTAGATCAACCGGAACAAGAATTTGTTTGTACATTCAATGTCTCTCACTAAGGCCCCTTGTCCTCGGGGCCAAATCGGTTATGCGCTCAATTGTTCCTTACGAGCACGACGTTTTTGGTTCATGGCAAGCACCAGCAAAATCATTAAGCATGGCACAAATACCCATTCTTTCATCGGACGTTCTGCATCTTGGATCACCCACTTGATCTCCCAATCAAAGTCGATACCTGCAGACTCTGCCGGACTACCAAACTCGACCATATCGACAATCATTTTGTTGTCGCTTTCGGTCAGCATCAGACCCATAGACGAAATACGTGCTTCCGCTGTTGTCGCACTGTCTTCGAATGGAAGACGAACCGTTTTCTCGATGTAGTCGCCCTCAAGGTTTTCGCCGGCAACACGTAGCTCCAATGATTCTCCTACATTTAGCGTTTCCGTGATTTGAGCTACCTCAACGCCAGGAGAAAGAACTTTCGCTGGATACAGCATGTCCCACCAAAAACCAGGACGGAAAAACGAAAATGTCAGTACTAATAATAGAACGGTTTCCCACCACTTGTTACGTGTGAACCACCATCCTTGTGTAGCGGCGGAAAAGATCAGCATCGCAATGATCGATGAGATAACCGTGAGTGCTAAATGCCACCAAGAGTCTATCCCCATCAATAGTAGTTGGGTATTGAACACAAACATGAATGGCAAAATGGCGGTTCGAATATCGTAAGTAAAGCCTTGGATACCGGTACGAATTGGGTCTGATTTAGCAATCGCAGCCGCCGCAAATGCCGCAAGACCTACGGGTGGGGTGTCGTCGGCCAAAATACCAAAGTAGAAAACGAACAAGTGCACCGCAATGAGTGGGATGATCAAGCCATGTGCTGCACCTAGCGTGACAATAACCGGTGCCATCAACGTAGAGACGACGATGTAGTTCGCCGTTGTCGGTAGACCCATCCCAAGAACCAAGCTGATTATTGCAGTAAACAGCAGCATAAGAATGATGCTACCGCCAGAGATAAACTCAACGAAGTCGGTCATAACTAGGCCAATACCCGTTAGGGTGACGACCCCAACCACGGTACCTGCCGCTGCCGTTGCAACGCCGATACCAATCATGTTACGAGCGCCAGCAACCAAGCTCTCAGCCAGATCAACGAAGCCATCTTTGGTTTGCTGCATCATGTCACCTTGCTTTGATAACAGAGCAATCAATGGACGCTGAGTCAGCAAAATGAAAATCATGAACACTGTTGCCCAGAATGCTGAAAGACCTGGCGAGAAGCGCTCTACAGTCAGACACCAAACCAATACAACGATAGGCAGTAGATAGTGCAAACCAGATTTAACCGTTGGGCCAGGATCTGGTACTTCTGTTAACTCTGCATCAATCTCAATTGCGCCATCTTGCACATGATTTGCTGAGATCTTCACCAAGCCAACGTACGCAATTAACAGGGCAACCGTAACAATTGGCGTCGCGGCATCACCAAAGACATCTTTCGTCCAACCCACTCCGTAGTAAACCAATGCGCTGATCACACACAGTCCCAAGATTGTGCCAGTAAAGGAAAGCAAACTTTGTACTAACGTTGGGTTGTGGCGACGAGGAAGACCTGTCATACCCGCTTTACACGCCTCAAGGTGAACGATGTAAATCAAAGCGATGTAAGAGATAAGTGCCGGAAGTAGGGCAGCCTTAATCACCTCAACGTAGGAGATACCGACATATTCCACCATCAAGAATGCCGCCGCGCCCATGATTGGTGGCGTTAACTGACCATTGGTTGAGGCGGCAACTTCAACGGCTCCCGCTTTGGTGCCCGGAAAACCGACACGTTTCATCAATGGAATGGTAAAGGTACCAGTGGTTACCACGTTTGCGATTGAAGAGCCAGAAACAAGCCCGGATAAACCAGATGCAACAACGGCCGCTTTTGCAGGACCACCTTTCATATGACCCAGTAAAGAAAAGGCGACTTTAATGAAGTAAGCACCTGCGCCAGCGCGTTCCAGCATGGCGCCAAACAATACAAACAAGAACACAAAAGAGGTTGAAACGCCTAATGCGACACCGAATACACCTTCCGTTGTTAGCCATAAGTGAGACATGGCCTTGTTTAAGCTCGCTCCTTTATGCGCGATAACATCGGGCATGTAAGGGCCGGCAAAGGTGTAAGTAAGGAAGACAGCAGCAACCACCATCAGTGGTGGACCGAGCGCTCGGCGTGTTGCTTCTAAAAGGAGAACCATACCGATGACAGCAACGACGATATCTACCGTTGTTGGTGCACCGGAACGTCCAGCTAGCTCGGTATAAAAAAGGTAAATATATGCCGCAGAAAAACTACCTGCTAGCGCCAATATCCAATCGACAAGAGGGATATGATCGCGAGGGGAATTTTTCATCGCTGGATAAGCAGTGAAAGCCAAGAAGATCGCGAAAGTGAGGTGGATTGATCGCGCTTCCGTGTCGTTCAGTACGCCGAAATTAAAAATAAATGGTAGCGGAGATGCGTACCATAATTGAAATAGTGACCAACACAGAGGAACAAACCAAAGGATTCGTCCTTGCATTCCCGAGGGGCTACGTGCACCTGTGTCTGCCTGAGCCACCATTTCTTGCACATCTTGTGACGGAGCTTGATTCGTCGCCATGTACTTTTTCCTTATTATTGATGGTCCTGTCGGATTTTTATCGAGAACCACACTTCGCCTTTATCAGTGTAGCGAATGGAGCGAAGTTTGCTTTCGAGTATTTTGCTGCCTGAACTCAAAGTGTTGAATTTTGGAGACTCTGCTAGGCGGCGTTTAAGTTTTTCTTGGGTATGAACTCGCAATTTTCGGAAGAAAACTGGCGAATGAAGCATGCGGTTAGCACGTGCTACAACCTGCATGCTCAAACAGGCAGAAAACCATCTTTTCCTGCCTGTGAGTTTGGAGTCTGAGGAAGTTACTTAAGTAGACCCACTTCTTTGTAGTATTTTTCTGCACCTGGGTGAAGAGGGATAGATAGACCCGCTTTCACCATGTCTTCTTTTTTCAGGTTTGCAAACGCAGGGTGTAGACGTTTGAACGTATCGAAGTTTTCAAACACGGCTTTTGCAACGTTGTAAGCGACATCGTCTGAAACGTCTGCTGTTGTAACCATCGTTGCCGCAACACCAAAGCTGTTTACGTCTTTGTCTGTGCCACGATACATGCCAGCCGGCACTGAGCTAAAGGCGTAGTATGGGTTATCAGCAACAATCTTATCGATTTTCGGACCTGTTGCAGAAACTAGCTTAGCATCACATGATGTTGTTGCTTCTTTGATTGAACCGTTCGGGTGACCCACCATGTAAATGAATGCGTCAATTTTGTTGTCACAAAGTGCTTGAGAACGCTCAGAGCCCTTTAGTTCAGAAGCCAATTTGAAGCTGTCGTTTGTCCAGCCCATCGCTTCCATAACAACGCCCATGGTTGCACGGTCACCAGAGCCAGGGTTACCGATGTTTACGCGCTTACCTTTTAGGTCTTCAACGTTTTCGATACCTGAATCTGCACGAGCAATGATGTTGAAAGGTTCTGTATGAAGAGAGAACATTGCACGTAGCTTTTTGTACGGGCCTTGTTCCGCAAACTTACTCGTACCATTGTAGCCGTGGTACTGCCAATCCGATTGCACGATACCAAAATCTAACTCGCCAGCACGGATAGTGTTAACGTTGTAAATAGAGCCGCCAGTCGATTCTACTGAACAACGAATGTTGTGTTCTTTACGACCTTTATTGACCAATTTACAGATAGCACCACCAGTAGGGTAGTAAACACCTGTAACAGAGCCAGTACCGATAGTAATAAACTCTTGAGCGTTAACTGCGCCTGCACCCATTACTGCTGCAGCGATAGCGCCTACTTTGAGAAGTTTGTTAAATGCCATGAATTTCCCTTCCTTATATTCATTATTTACCCGGAAATAACCATAAATCACTTCTGGAGTTTCCTATTTGGAAACGGCATCTTTTCCAATCCAATCGTTTGAAAAAGCGAGCGAATCATAACAAAAAATTGGCAGAAAATTATCCAATTGTTAAATGTTATAGTTGATAAGTCTGAATCTTGTGCAGGAGGATAGTGTTAGATTTGTGATTTAATTCTTTTTATAACAAACACTTAATAAGTATTAAGTGAACGAAGTGAAAAAGATCAATTGCGTGATGTTAATCACAAAATAGGTGGTTAAATAATGGTCTGGATAAGCAAAAAATTTACATAAATCATGGGCTACAAAATGAGATTTCTTTTATAGCCCACAAAGAGTTAGCTGATCTAAATGTGAAAGAACTTAGCCAGTGTATTCGAACAGTTCACACACTGATTTGAACAACTGTTCAGTCGTAATCGCCATCGTTGGAGTGATAAAGATAGTGTCATCACCTGCAACAACACCAAGAATACCTTCGGATTTACCCAGTGAGTCAAGCAAGCGAGCAATCAACTGCGCAGCACCAGGGCCAGTATGGATAACAACTAATGCCGCGTTATGGTCAATATCTAGCACCAGTTCACGCAAAGAGCTGCTTACAGTCGGTACGCCTAGCTCAGCAGGAAGGCAGTAAACCATTTCCATTTTTGCATTGCGTGTGCGGACGGCGCCAAATTTAGTCAGCATGCGTGATACTTTCGATTGGTTAATGCTTTCAAATCCTTGTTGTTTGAGTGCATCAACAATCTCACCCTGTGAGCCAAAGCTCTCTTCTTTTAATAGGGCTTTAAAGGCGCGGACTAAGTTGTCTTGTTTTTCTGAATTGCGCATAGTCATTACGAATCTCTTATTACGGGTCAGCAATTTTGCATATTCTCGCATATATATTCATGCGGTGCCAAAGAGTCCCAGTATTATGTTAGTTACGTCACTGTAAACTATATACCACATGGAATTCTTTAACTATATGAAGTAGGGCTGTTTTTGTTTTCTTGAATTCCTTGTCATTTCAACAGAATAAAAGAATAATCCAAGCCCCATTTGTAGCACGGTAACAGCGAGTTGCGCGAGGTCGCAAAGCTAGCGTTAATTGATTGTAATCAAGTTGTGATTCCGATAGCTTTATTTAAGTTGGTTACAAACTACCCTACGAATACGTTTATAAGAGAATACTCTCAAGGAGAACTACATGAAAGTAGCCGTTATTGGTGCCGCTGGTGGCATCGGTCAAGCCCTGGCCCTTCTACTTAAGAACCGTCTTCCTGCTGGTTCTGATTTAGCCCTATACGATATTGCTCCAGTAACTCCTGGTGTGGCTGCTGATCTTAGCCACATCCCGACGCCAGTTTCTATCAAAGGTTACGCGGGTGAAGATCCTACTCCAGCACTAGAAGGTGCGGATGTTGTGCTGATTTCTGCAGGTGTTGCTCGTAAGCCTGGTATGGATCGCGCGGATCTATTCAATGTAAATGCTGGTATTGTTAAGTCGCTAGCGGAGAAGATTGCGGTTGTTTGTCCGAAAGCTTGTGTTGGTATCATCACAAACCCGGTAAATACAACAGTGCCAATTGCCGCTGAAGTACTTAAGAAAGCGGGTGTTTACGATAAGCGTCGCTTGTTCGGTGTAACAACACTTGACGTTATCCGTTCAGAAACATTCGTTGCAGAGCTAAAAGACAAAGATCCAGGTGACATTCGCGTACCTGTTATCGGTGGTCACTCTGGCGTAACGATCTTACCTCTACTGTCTCAAGTGGAAGGCGTTGAGTTTACAGCTGAAGAAGTAGAAGCATTAACGAAACGTATTCAAAACGCAGGTACCGAAGTTGTAGAAGCGAAAGCGGGTGGTGGTAGTGCAACACTATCAATGGGCCAAGCTGCATGTCGCTTTGGTCTGTCTCTAGTTCGTGCTCTTCAAGGTGAAGAAGGCGTAGTTGAATGTGCATACGTTGAAGGCGACGGTGAACATGCGACTTACTTCGCACAGCCTGTGAAACTGGGTAAAGAAGGCGTAGAAGAAGTACTAAGCTACGGCAAACTCAGCGACTACGAAAAGTCTGCACTAGACGGTATGCTAGAAACACTAAATGGCGACATCAACATTGGTGTTGAATTCGCAAAGTAATCTAGAAAGCTCGAATAAGAAGAAAGCCGATCAAAATGATCGGCTTTTTTGATCTTTGGCTTCTCTGCTTCGTAAAATTACTTGATAAAAACAACGTGGTGAAGGAGAAGATGATGGAAGCAAGTCGAATCCGTAAAGGCATGGTTGTTGAGTGCCAGCAGGGCGTAGGTACTATATTGGTGGTCGACCGTGAAGCAGAGACGGTACTGTTGTCGAAACAAGGCTCTGATCAGCAGATTGCGGTTAGCTTTGATGAAATAGAAGATGACCCACAACTGCATGGCGGTAGTGACAGATATTACTAGCGCCTATCACGGCATTAGGTATCAGATACAAAAAAGGAAGAGCTTGCTCTTCCTTTTTGTTTTAAGTCTTGCGTTATGGGTTGCTATGATTACTTCGTGCGTTGTACCGCGACATGAGCCAGAGTAATAAGCGCTTGCTTGTATTCAGATTCCGGCAATACTGATAGTTCTTCGATTGCTTTGTCTGCTTCTTCTAGTGCTTTTTGCGTCGTGTATTCCAGAGATCCGGCCTCTTTCATCACCGCGAGAATTTCTTCTAAGCGATCCATGCCATTGGCCTTCTCAATTGCTTCGCGAATCATGATGGCATTGTCTGGCGTGGTATTACGCATAGCGTGAAGTAGAGGTAAAGTTGGCTTGCCTTCAGCCAAATCATCCCCCACATTTTTACCCATGTCTTCGCCATCAGAGGTGTAATCCATGACGTCATCAATAAGCTGAAACGCAGTACCCAAATACTTACCGTAATTTTGCATTGCGATTTCAACATGCTCAGGAGCATCGTTTAAGATTGCGCCAATTTGAGTTGCAGACTCAAATAAGCGTGCTGTCTTAGAGTAGATGACTTGCATGTAGCTTTCTTCTGTCGTGTCAGGATCGTTACAGTTCATCAACTGCTGAACTTCACCTTCGGCGATCACGTTTACGGCGTTGCTCATTAGCTTAAGGATCTTCATGGATCCTAGCTCCGTCATCATTTGGAATGAGCGAGTATAGATAAAGTCCCCAACTAACACGCTAGCAGCATTGCCAAATGCAGCATTCGCAGTTGCTTTACCGCGGCGCATGTCTGATTCGTCGACCACGTCATCATGCAGCAAAGTCGCTGTATGGATGAACTCAATAAACGCAGCTGCCATTGTATGACCGTTGCCTTGGTAACCAAGTGCGCGGGCTGACAGTATCGCTAAAAGCGGTCTCAGACGTTTGCCTCCACCACTCACGATATAAAAACCGAGCTGGTTGATTAAAGAGACATCAGAATTAAGTTGGGCTTGAATTGTTTCATTCACTTTTGCCATGTCATCGGCAGTAAGCGCTTGGATAGTTTTAAAATCCATCGTATATCCGGCTGAAGTTAGACCCTGCAAGGCTTATTCGATTTATATAATTGTCGAATAATACACTAAAAAACGTTGATTAATACATTACTAAAGGGCATGATTGCCGCACTTTTCTTTGGCGATTAGCTTTTCGCCAATTTTTTCAAAATATGGCTTGTCATAGGAGCATCTATTCTGTAGAATCTGCGCCCTATTGATGATTAGTTTAGCGCACACCCTCAAGAAAGGCTGTGCGGAAAAAGCGGAGTAAAATATGTACGCTGTTTTCCAATCTGGTGGTAAACAACACCGTGTAAGCGAAGGTCAAACTCTTCGTTTAGAGAAATTAGACGTTGAAACTGGTGCAACTGTAGAATTTGATAAAGTTCTTCTTGTTGCTAACGGCGAAGACATCAAAGTTGGTGCTCCTCTTGTAGAGGGCGGCAAAATTGTTGCTGAAGTTGTACAACACGGTCGTGGCGATAAAGTTAAAATCGTTAAGTTCCGTCGTCGTAAGCACTCTCGTAAGCAACAGGGTCACCGTCAGTGGTTCACTGAAGTGAAGATCACTGGTATCAACGCTTAATCTATTAGGAGAGTTTAACAATGGCACACAAAAAAGCTGGTGGTTCTACTCGTAACGGCCGCGATTCAGAAAGCAAACGTCTAGGTGTTAAGCGTTTCGGTGGTGAATCTGTACTTGCAGGTAACATCATCGTTCGTCAACGTGGTACTAAGTTCCACGCTGGTAACAACGTAGGTATCGGTAAAGACCACACTCTATTCGCTCTTACTGAAGGTAAAGTGAAGTTCGAAGTGAAAGGTCCTAAGAACCGTAAGTTTGTAAGCATCGAAGCTGAGTAATTAGGTTTTTACCAAGTTACTTAATAGCTTTAAGCTGAATTCAAAAGCCCTGCCGAATCGGCGGGGTTTTTTATTTATGGCAGTCGACATATCGAAGTTTCTCGTTTCCACCTTATTTGTGGGCTGGGAGCTTAGATCTGTCATCTGCTAAAATTGTCAGATGACAAAGTAGATTTAATCCACGCACGAAGTAGTCGGAGTAAAAGATGAAGTTCGTAGATGAAGCGGTAGTAAAAGTTCAGGCTGGCGACGGCGGTAGCGGCGTTGTCAGTTTCTGGCGTGAAAAATTCATCACTAAAGGTGGCCCTGATGGCGGTGATGGTGGCGACGGTGGTGATGTTTATATCCAAGCCGATGAAAACCTTAACACTCTGATTGATTATCGTTTCCAGCGCTTCTACGAAGCGGAGCGTGGTGAGAATGGCCGCGGTGGTAACTGTACTGGTAAACGTGGTAAAGACATCGTTCTTCGTGTGCCTGTAGGTACGCGCGCAGTGGATATCCACACAAATGAAATCGTGGCAGAAGTTGCTGAACACGGTAAGAAAGTGATGATCGCAAAAGGCGGTTGGCACGGTCTAGGTAACACGCGTTTCAAATCTTCAGTAAACCGCGCGCCTCGTCAAAGAACATTAGGCACAAAAGGTGAAGTACGTGAAATTCGCCTTGAGCTATTGCTTCTTGCTGACGTTGGTATGCTTGGTCTACCTAATGCAGGTAAATCAACCTTTATCCGCGCAGTCTCAGCAGCAAAACCAAAAGTCGCTGATTACCCATTCACGACGTTGATCCCAAGCTTGGGCGTAGTGAGTGTCGTACCAGAGAAAAGCTTTGTTGTTGCAGACATTCCAGGTCTTATCGAAGGTGCAGCAGATGGCGCTGGTCTTGGTATTCGATTCTTGAAGCACTTAGAGCGTTGCCGAGTGTTGCTGCACATGATCGATATTATGCCAATTGATCAGTCTGATCCGGTGCAAAATGCACTAACGATCATTGATGAGCTAGAGCAATACAGTGAAAAACTGGCAAGCAAGCCACGCTGGTTAGTATTCAACAAAGTTGATTTAATGCCTGAAGAAGAAGCGAATGAGAAGATCCAAGAAATCTTAGACGCACTAGGCTGGGAAGACGAGTACTTTAAGATCTCGGCGATCAACCGTAACGGCACTAAAGAGCTTTGTTACAAACTGGCTGACTTTATGGATAATCTACCTCGCGAAGAGGAAGAAGTGGCTGAAGAAGATAAAGTTAACTTCATGTGGGATGACTACCATAAAGATGCGATGGCGGGTAAAGACGTTATCACTGAAGATGATGACGACGATTGGGATGACTGGGACGATGAAGAAGATGACGGTCACGTTGTCTACGTTCGTGACTAATCAGAACCGTCAAATAATGCCTGTTTGTCTATAATTCATTAAGCCGCAATTATTTATTGCGGCTTTTTTTGTATCTAAATCATATTTAGATGGTGTGATTTACGGCACAATAGCCGATACGTCGTGATTTTTGAGGGCTAGTTTGGACCTCTCGCGTATGAATGAGCAACACCCTAAAAGGAATTAGACTTATTTATGACTCTAGAAACCATACCGTCTGGAGAGTTGGCGGTATCCACTCAACGATCTATTTCTCGCCTTGTTGCCCAGGCCGGGCAAATGCTACTCGCTCATGGTGCTGAAAGTACTCTGGTGAGCGATATTATGCGCCGTATTGGCCTTGCTTGTGGGGTTAATGAAGTTGCGGTTGCGCTATCAGCCAATGCATTGGTTGTAACGACGGTAATGGATGGACACTGCATCACCACTACCCGAAGTTGTGCCGATCGTGGCATTAATATGCGCGTTATTACGCAAATTCAACGTATCTGCATCATGATGGAGCGTGGGCTGCTCGATGCAACCATGGCGCAGAAAAAGCTGAACGCCATCAGTCCAGAGCGTTATAACCGCTGGCTGGTGGTGTTTATGATTGGCTTGTCATGTGCGGCATTCAGTCATCTGGCAGGTGGTGATTTGGGGGTATTTGTTATGACCTTTTTAGCATCAGCTGGTGGCATGATCGTTCGCCAAGAAATTGGTCATCGTCACTTTAATCCTTTACTGAACTTTGCAGCGACCGCCTTTGTCACGACCTTAATTTCTGCGCAAGCGGAAATCTACCAAATCGGCAATCTGCCCACCGTTGCAATGGCATCGTCGGTATTAATGCTCGTACCGGGTTTCCCGTTGATTAACTCGGTGGCAGACATGCTGAAAGGGCACATTAACATGGGTATTGCCCGGTTTGTGATGGCCAGCTTACTGACGTTGGCGACGTGTTTGGGCATCGTTGCTGCGATGAGCGTTACTGGAATTTGGGGGTGGGCAATCTAATGAGTTTGTTTGATTTGATGCTTGGCCTGCTGAATGACATGTTTTTCGCTGCGATTCCCGCAGTTGGATTTGCACTGGTTTTTAACGTGCCACAAAGAGCTTTAGTGTATTGCGCTGTTGGCGGCGCGATTGGACACGGCAGCCGTTATTTGATGATGCAGTTTGGTATTCCCATTGAATGGGCGACCTTTTTTGCCGCGACGCTAGTTGGGATGATTGGTGTGTACTGGTCTCGCCGCTTTCTCGCGCACCCAAAAGTGTTCACTGTGGCAGCTTTGATCCCGATGGTACCTGGCGTGTTTGCTTACAAAGCAATGATAGCCATGGTTGAGATCAACCATATCGGTTATTCACCTGAGCTCGTTGCAACTTGTATGGAGAACTTTCTTAAGGCCATGTTTATTATTGCAGGTTTAGCTGTTGGTCTTGCTGTTCCAGGGCTGTTATTCTATCGCCGCAGACCAATTGTATAAGGACCTAACATGATCATTAGTATGATTGCCGCGATGGCCGACAATCGCATCATTGGCAAAGACAATCAAATGCCTTGGCATCTTCCCGCCGATTTCGCTTGGTTTAAGCGTTGTACCATGGGAAAACCGGTTGTGATGGGACGCAAAACCTATGAGTCTATTGGTCGCCCTTTACCTGGTCGCTTGAATATTGTTATCAGCCGTGATGAGACACTAAAGATCGAAGGCGTTACTACCGTAACATCGATTGAGCAAGCTTTAGAAGTTGCTGGTGACGTGGAAGAAGTGATGATCATTGGTGGTGGTGCGATTTACGCAGCTTGCCTACCGATGGCCAATAAACTGTATGTAACACACATTGAAGCCGCGATTGATGGTGATACTCAGTTCCCAGATTGGGGAGACGAGTTTAAGGAAACTTACTCAGAAACGTATCAAGCCGATGAGAAGAACGCCTACAACATGCGCTTTACTGTGTTAGAAAAGTAATTCGAGATTAAAACAGCGTATTTAATACGGTAATGCCGTTCGTATAACAGCGAGCGGCCATCCCGGCCTGCCATCATCCTGAAAGCGACGGAGGAGCGTGATTCAGGATCTTCTATACGAGTACTTTGTTGTTAAAGGTATCTCTATCTACCCGCAGCGTGCGGATATTAGATTCCTAGTCTCGCTAAGGCTCGCTGGAATGACCCTACAGGAGATGTTAGGTGACAGGCATTCTCCCTACGATGGATTATCGACTATTATTCAGTGTTTAACTTAACGCATCCTGAGTAAAGATTTTCTTATCGTCCCAACGGATCATGGTTAGGCTTCCGCCCCAAACACAGCCAGTATCCAGACCGATGATCTCTTCGTCTACATGGCCTTGTAGTGCAGCCCAGTGACCAAATAACACCGTTTTATTGAGGTGAACGCGCTGAGGTACATCAAACCATGGAATAAGTTCGTTACCGGAAACTTGTTGTGGTGGTAGTTTACAATCCATATCCAAACGACCATCGGGGAAACAAAAGCGCATCCGCGTAAAAGCATTGATAATATAACGGTATCGGTCCAAACCCTGTAGAGAGTCATCCCAGGAATCAGGTTGATTACTGTACATGTTTTTTAAGAGCCAAGGCAGCTCTTCACTTTGGATGATGCGTTCAACTTCGCGGGCACATTTTCTTGCGGTTTTTAGATTCCACTGCGGTGATATCCCAGCGTGACACATCACGAACTCGTCATGCTCGGCCATAAGAGGTTGCTGAGCTAGCCATGCCAATAGATCTTCTTTATCGGGTGCAGTGAAAATAGGCGCGGTTTTATCTTTATCTTTGACCTTTTTTATCCCGTGAGCAACGGCGAGCAGGTGAAGGTCGTGATTACCAAGCACCACGGTTGCGCTTGTGCCAAGCGACTTCACAAAGCGTAAAGTTTCTAGTGATTTAGGCCCTCTGGCGACCAAATCACCAGCGAGCCAAAGTTGGTCTTTTTTCGCAGAGAAAGAGACTTGTTCTAGTAGTCGCTGCAATTCATCAAAACAGCCTTGAATATCACCAACAATATAGGTAGCCACTGAATCTCCAATTTACTAATTTAAAACATTTGGAATAGCAAGACGAAAGGGTTCAATTTCGGTGATGAACTCCTGTCCTTTTTCATCCAGCATTTTGTAGTGCCCTTGCATAACGCCGACAGGGGTTTCTAACGCGGTTCCGCTACTGTACGTGTATTCATCATTGCTTGGAATAAAAGGTTGTTGACCCACCACACCATCACCTTCAACCGTCATTTGCTTGCCATTCGAGTCTGTGATTAACCAGCGACGGCTCACTAACTGCACGGTTTGTTGGCTAAGGTTTTTGATGGTGATGATATAGGCGAAAACGTAGCGTTGTAGCTCAGGATTGGACTGTTCTTCGATGTATTTGGTGTGAACTTGAATTTTGATGCAAGGTTGAATGAAGTCCATGTGCACTCCTCAGAAACGTAATATCCCAATAATAATAAGCCAAACCGGCAAGGGTTTGGCTCATTGTTTGAGTTCTTAGTGCTGCGGGTTATCCGCAAGCCAGTTCGCCATCGCGACGAATTGTTCTAGCGTCAGGTTCTCTGGACGCATGCTTGGATTAACACCTAGCTCTTCTAGTACTTCTGTGCTTAACAACGATTTGTAGCAGTTACGAACTGTTTTACGACGTTGGTTAAAGCCTTCACGACAAACGCGATCCAGCAAACGCAGATCTTTCGCAGGGCATGGTAGCTCTTCATATGGCACTAAACGAACAACGGCAGAGTCCACTTTCGGTGGTGGAACGAATGCCGTTGGCGGCACTTCCAGTACTGGTACCACTTTACAGTAGTACTGAGCCATTACCGTTAAACGGCCGTAAGCTTTGCTGCCAGGGCCGGCGGCTAAGCGGTTTACCACTTCTTTTTGCAGCATAAAGTGCATGTCTTGAATGTCTTTATGGAATTCAAAAAGGTGGAACATCAATGGTGTAGAGATGTTGTACGGCAAGTTACCGAAAATGCGTAGCTTGTTGTTTGGCTTCACTAATTGAGTGAAGTCAAAACGCATAGCGTCACCCTCATGGATGGTCAACTTATCCGCCAGTTCAGGGTGAGTACGTAGGCGTTCTGCCAGATCGCGGTCTAATTCGATAACTGTGAACTTATCCACTTCACGACCTACCGGCTCAGTGATTGCACCGAGACCAGGACCGATTTCAACCAGGTTTTGACCTGGTTTTGGGTTAATCGCTGATACGATTCCATCAATAATGTATGGATCGTTCAGGAAGTTTTGACCAAAACGTTTACGCGCTTTGTGTCCTAAATGGACATCATTTCTCATTATTTCTTCTCTACCAAATCTATCGCATGCGTGAGCGCTGTTCGGAAACTCCCTGTATCCGCTTGACCTGTCCCTGCCAGGTCTAATGCAGTACCGTGATCCACCGATGTTCTAATAAAAGGTAGACCAAGAGTAATGTTTACTGAACGACCAAAGCCTTTGTATTTTAATACTGGCAACACTTGATCATGGTACATGCCTAAAACAGCATCAGCATCATTTAAATATTTTTCATTGAAAATGGTATCAGCCGGCAGAGGGCCGATCAGGTTGATACCTTTTTCTTGTCGAATTTTTTCCAGTGTCGGAGTGATGGTTTCGATCTCTTCACGACCTAAGCAGCCATCTTCGCCAGCATGAGGGTTAAGCCCGCAAACGTAGATGTTTGGTTGTGCGATAGCAAACTTTTCTACAAGGTCTTTATGAAGAATATCGATGATTTTTTCTAATCGCTCTTCGGTGACCGCTTTGGACACATACGCTAAAGGAATATGTGTTGTGACTAGCGCCACGCGTAGTCCTTCCGTTGCTAGCATCATGACGACTAGCGGCGTTTTTGACTTCTCGGCGAAAAACTCAGTATGACCACTGAATGCAACACCTGCGCGATTAATCACCCCCTTATGAACAGGGCCGGTGACAATAGCATCAAATTCATCATTCATACAGCCTAAAGCGGCTCTTTCTAGCGTTTTTAGTACATAGTGACCATTCGCTTCGTTGAGCTCGCCTGCGACCGCAGGTTCCGATATTTGGATATGATCAACGATAAGCGTGCCTGCTTTTTGTGCTTTAGGCGTTTCTTCTGGATTGTAATCAGACAGTTGGACTTCAATGCCAAGCAGCTTGGCTCTGTCCATCAGCATATTTTTATCGGCGCAGACGACAATTTGGTGCGCCCAATCTTCCTTCGATAAGGCAAGCACTAAGTCTGGGCCGATACCCGCAGGTTCCCCTGCGGTTACGACAATTCTACGAATTGTATTAGTTGTCATTGTTGTCATCCACGATTTCAACAAACGCACTTGCGCGTAGCTCTTGCATCCATGCGCCCGCTTCTTCATTAAATTTACGGTTAAATAGAATACGGTAAGCCTTATTCTTCATCGCTGAGTCAGTGCGGTCAACTTGGCGACGATCCAACACTTCAACGATATGCCAGCCGTGAACGGTTTTGAACGGTTCACTGATTGAGCCAACAGGCAGAGTTTCTACTTGGTGTTTAAATTCTGGCACGTACAGATCTGGCGTTTGATAACCTAGCTCACCGTCTTGAGCTGCCGAGCCAGGGTCTTGGCTGTATTGCGTTGCCAATTGAGCGAAAGTGGCTTCGCCAGCTTTGATGCGGCGTACAAACTCATTCAGTTGCTTCTTCGCCCCTTCGTCACTCAGAATCACGGTTGGTTTAATCAAAATATGACGCGCATTTACTTCCGTTACCGCAACCGTTTCTAAGCCTTTTACATCTTCAATTTTTAGGATGTGGAAACCGACGCCACTGCGGAATGGGCCAATGATGCTGCCTTTGTTTTGCATTTTGATCTGATCGGCAAAGATGGTTGGCATCTCTTCTTTACGCATCCAACCCCAGTCACCACCTTGTAAAGCTTTAGGACCTTTTGAGTAGGTGTAGGCCATCTCCGTAAAGTCTGCACCTTCGTTTAGCTTTTTCGCCAGCGCTTTTGCTTCTGCTTCTACAGCAGACTTTTCTTTGTCATCAGAGAAGCGCAGTTGAATGTGTCCAATTTTGTATTGAACGGTCGCATTGGTTTCTTGTGATAGTTGCTCAGCAAGGCTGTCGACTTCTGCTGGAAGGATATTTATACGGCGACGAACCAGTGCATTACGGGCTTCTGAAGCGGCGATTTCCTTACGGATTTGTTCGCGGAATTCTGGGTAACTCAAGCCTTCACTTTCTACAGAAGCGGCGAGTTGTTCTACAGATTGTTCATTATTACGTGCGATCTCCGCAATCGCTTGGTTTAAGCGGTTATCGTCAATACGCACACCGATACGATCTGCTTCTTGGCCTTGCAACGTGTCAATAATCAGCTTTTCAACAACTTGTTCTTTTAACACGCTAGCAGAAGGTAAGCTCTTTCCGCTTTGACGTGCGTTGGCTTGCAGCGTTTTCATCGCTGTTTCGATGTCGCTTTGTAGAATTACACCGTCGTTCACGATGACCGCAACCTTATCGATCTCTACTGGTGCTGCAACCGCTCCGCAAGAGAGTAGGGTCGTGAATAAGATTGATTTCCAAATTTTCATTTAAAATTCCGTCAGTATTTTTTGAATAGGCGTCTTATTCATTTAAGACGCCTATTTCGATTAATTGTTCAGATAGAATGGGCGGCCGTACTTAATCGCGTTGTCAGAACCGTCCAGTTCTTTGACTGCAGTATCTTCACGCTGATTGGTCGCAAAGCCTTGAATACCGAAGTTAACGCTAAAGTTATTTTCGTATTCAGGTGATGCGCCAGTGCTGCCGATAGTTTGGTTTTCCCAACCAAGCAATTGGTTGGCGTAAGTCACACCAATGTACCAACAGTCAGACTGGTAACGCAGGCTCGCTAGCCATTCTAGGTCCGCATTTTCATTTAGGTCGTAGTAGTATTGACCACTTGCAGACCAGTTCGGGTTGAACTCGTAGGCCGCTACAATACCTGCTTGTGAAATGCCTTTACGAGTAATTGTGTCTAGGTTTTCGAGAATGATCGTATCTTCGATGTATTCACGCGTGACGTAACGATAGTTACCCTGAATAAAGCCACCGTTAAATTGGTACTCTAAGGTACTGTTCGCCAACTGCATGGAGCTCAAATCGATATCGTATTGAATTCCACCGTGATAGAACAAGTAATCGTTGTAGTTGAAATCAGCTTCAATCGCCCATGATGAGTAGTTGGTGGTCTCATCCGGAAGATTTGGGCTGTTGCTCAGTTTGGTCTTTTTATCGAAGTAGTAAATCTGACCAAATGAAACGTTAAGACGCTCTTTATAGTCATCATCAAAGAAGCGCGTACTTGCACCGTAGCTTAACTGGTTCGCAGAGGCGATTTTATCAATGCCACTGTACTTACGACTGCGGAATAGCCCGTAGTAGTCGGTTTGTAGCAAGGTGGTATCGTAGTTGTAGATATTGGTTTGATCTTCTTCAGGTACGTACAAGTACTGCAGCTGAGGCTCCAGTGTTTGTGTGTAGCCCTTGATCCAACTCGTGTCTCGCTCTAAGTAAAGTTGCGCATGCGTACGGAACTCGGGGATAACACGAGAAACTTCGTCATCTAACTGGTTTTGCAAATTTACATCTGTCAGACCCGTTAAGTCTTGAGAGTAGTACGTGGAAAGCACGCGAGCTTCCGTTGTCCACGTTGCCCATGAATTTGAAAGCGGCAATGTAAGCCCTGGTTCAATATGAACACGGGTCGCATTTGGTCGCGCAGCATCGCTCGTATCGAAGCGGCTGACTTGGCTCTTCACGTCAAAGTTTAGGTAATCTCCCCACAATGGCGTGTAGTAGTTCAAGTCTAACTGAGGAAGCAGGCGATAAGGGCGGTTCTCTTCTTTCAATAAGATTTGGAAGTCACGAACGGTTAACGAGGCATCCCAGAAGTCAGAACGATATTGTACTTGTCCTTCTTGAACCAGTTGACCATCTTCACGATTACCAATATCGGAGTCGAGATCGAGAAAGTAATCAATATCACTCACTTTTGAGTAATCAACTTTGACTATCCACTGTTTATTGATGATACCGTCGTGTTTAACTTGGTAGCCCCAACGAGACTCGTCCTGATATTTGCGATCACTATTGAGGTATTCGCCTTTGATTTCCCCATTTCCCCAACCATCTGTTAGGTAGCGGAAATCAGTATCGAGTTTTGTACCACGTTGCTGCATATAGAGCGTGGTGAGTGTCATGTCATATTGAGGCGCGATGTTCCAATAGAATGGCACCTCGACTTCCATACCATCGCTAGAACCGTACGATAAAGAAGGGAAGAGGAAACCCGTTTTACGCGTATCTCCAATTGGCATGGTTAGATACGGCACATAGAAAACAGGAACGTCTAACACTTCAAATCGAGGATGGTGCAGCGTCGCCGTCTCTTCATCTTGGTCAACGTCAATACCTGATGCCACTAAACGCCATGAATTGTCGCCTTGAGGACATGATGTAATAGAACCATCTTCGAGTTCATAAACCGACTGACCTGTACGCGCGATGTATGCTGCTGTGCCTCGACCTTGTTGGCAAAGGAACTGATAATCGGTGTTCTCCAGTGAAAACGTGTCTTGGTTGATGTCATTAGTAACACGATCAGATCGAGCTTTGACTTGGCCGTCATTGAAAGTCACGTTGCCTTCGGCAACCACGACGTTATCTTGTTGGTGCAGCGTTACGCTATCTGCGGTGATTTTCTTCTGGCCTTGGGTGACTTGTACATTACCTGAGTACTGAGCTTTGTCACCATTGATGGCTTGCAGGGTGTCAGCTTCTACCACTACTGGGGTATTAAGAGCGTCCTCCTCGCCACTGGTATCGACCAAACATTGATCTGTGGCGGGCATTTCCTGCACACTATCATGGATATTCGCTTCAGCTTGAGTGGTGGGTACAAACAAGGCGGTGCTGATAGAGGCCGCTAAACATGTGCGGGAGAAATGTTGCATTGAATTGAACTTTCCTGTGTCACTACTACTCGATGGCTATAGGGCTTGTTGTACCCTAGCGTAATAGCCAAATGAATCAACTATAGTCGCATTTATCCCAGCGTATTGATTCACTGTGGCATAATGACGACAAAATAGCTGCAAAGATAAGCAGGCGAAATGGCCTAGCCGAAATAAAACTAATTCCATTATCATAAAGGAAATCGTTGCATCCGGCACTATAAGACCGCCGTCGTCGATAAAAATTCATTGATAGAGAACACATAATGCATATTTTTGGCAAAATTCTGGGTGCCTTTTTTGGCTTGTTACTTGGCGGGCCGCTAGGTTTACTCTTTGGCTTATTTATTGGCCATCAATTCGATAAAGCACGTCGCTTGAGTCAAGCCGGGTTCTCTACTGGCGGCTTTGGAAAAGGGCCGAGCCAAGCTCAGCGCCAAGAAGAGTTTTTTAAAGCGGCGTTTGCGGTAATGGGACATGTGGCAAAAGCGAAAGGCCAAGTCACCAAAGAGGAAATCCAACTTGCTTCTGCAATGATGGACCGCATGAATTTGCATGGCGAACAGCGCCGCGCTGCGCAAGATGCGTTTCGTGAAGGTAAAGACAGTGACTTTCCGTTAGAAGACGTTCTTGTTCGTGTGAAAATTTCGACAGCAGGCCGCTTTGACTTGTTGCAATTTTTTCTTGAACTACAAATCTCGGCGGCCTTTGCTGACGGCTCGATTCATCCTAGTGAACGAAATGTGTTACACAAAATAGCACGTGGTTTGGGTTTCTCTTCTGAGCAGCTAGAGCGTCGCTTGCAAATGCAAGAAGCCGCATTCCGTTTCCAAAGCCAGGGTGGTTTTCATGGTCAGCATCAAGGCCAATCTTCTGGTGGTAGCTGGCAACAAGCTTCACAAGCGGATCAACTGGCTGACGCGTACAAAATTCTGGATGTGTCTTCAGATGCCGACAGTAAAACCGTCAAGCGTGCTTATCGTAAACTGATGAACGAGCATCACCCAGACAAATTGATGGCTAAAGGCCTACCACCAGAGATGATGAACGTAGCGAAAGAAAAATCTCAAGAGATTCAAAACGCTTACGATCTGATTAAAAAGGTCAAAGGCTTTAAGTGATTTTGTCAAAATCTAGAAAATAAAAAGGGCACTTGGTGCCCTTTTAGCTTTTGGGTTACGGGTGACCAAAAGCGTTGCAAGCTGAACGGTGACGATAAATTAGTCAGCTTGATTCAAACTCCAATCGTATTCGTGCTTCACTTTTCCAGAGAAGTTTTTGTACTGTGGCGCGTACTTTGCGATGTGGTTGAAGACTTGTTTTTCTCCACCAAAGTCCGCTGCAAACCAATCATAAATGGAAGACAGCTGTGCCGTGTTTCCTTGAATGGATACGCCTTTGTTGCTGTTGATAAACGCTTTGGCAGCACTTTCAAGTAAGGCTTCAGTGTTTTCGGCAGTGAATGCTTGAGCTTGTAGGTTAGGGCATCCCAAACTTGCACAATTTACGGCGTAATGCGTTCTTGGATCATTCCAAATTGGACGCAAAATTCGATGTTCAATATCGTTTAAAGTCAGATCCTTGCCGTTGACCACGACCACATCATCTCCCCAAGGACCAAAGCTAAATAAGCCACCCAGCTTGGTGATGGATTCGACGGGGTAGTTATCCAAAATAAGATCAACCGTGATGGCGTTGTAAAGGTTCACCCAATAGGCGTATTGCTCTGCTTGGTTGTACTGCAATGGATCGAGTTTTACCAGTCGTCGGATGTACTGCTTTAACTTGGTTTTGTCTGAAGTTGTGACTTTGCTATAGCGGAACAAAGTATTCTCACCTCGTTCAACCAAGTAATTGTCTAACAGTTGTTGCCATTCCTGATGAGAAATTTGGGTTTGGTTGGCCTGATTCGATTGTTGCCAATACGGCCATAAATCAGATTTAGGTGCAGCGAACGCCGAGAAAGAAACTAGAGAACACAATAGCAATAACAGACGCTTCATAGAGATACCTTTGAATGAGATATTGTTGATAGTGTAGACCTGTTTAGTGCTTGTTTTCTTTCAGTAATCATTAATCAGTAATCAGTTGCCTTTATTCTCCGTTATTCCGAGGAGCATAAGCGACATCAGGAATCTAATACCCACAACGCTTGAGTAAAGAAAGTATGAATCTGCACAGTGCACTCTGGCAGTCGATCCTGCATCACGCTCCTTCGTCGCTGTTCAGGGTGACGAATTTCAACAGAGACGTTCGGTATTCCGTAAGCAAAGCGCTATAAAATCAGTCGCCTAAAACATTAAAAGGGCCGACAATTGCCAGCCCTTGATTTGTGTATTTACTAATGCGTTTTAACGCAAGAAGCTTGGAATATTCGCTTCGTATTCCGCAATTTTGTCTTCGTGTTGAAGCGTTAGGCCAATGTTGTCTAAACCATTTAACAAACAGTGACGACGGAACTCATCAATTTCAAAACCATATTCTTTGCCGTTGGCGCGAACCACATTCGCTTCTAGGTCCACTTCCACTTCTGCGCCTTCATTCGCCTCAACAAACTGGAAGATTTCATCCACTTCTTGCTCAGTCAAGCGAACTGGTACCATTTGGTTGTTGATCGAGTTGCCGTAAAAAATATCGGCAAAGCTTGGTGCGATCATCGCTTTGATGCCGTAATCCGCTAGTGCCCACGGTGCGTGCTCACGAGATGAACCACAACCGAAGTTTTCACGCGCTAGCAAGATAGAAGCGCCTTGGTAGCGCGGAGCGTTCATCACGAACTCTGGATTTGGCTGTTCGCCAGCATCATCTAGGAAGCGCCAGTCATGGAATAGGTGCTTACCGAAACCTAGGCGAGAGACCTTTTGTAGGAACTGCTTTGGAATGATGGCATCAGTATCAACGTTCGCTGCATCTAGAGGAACAACTAAGCCTGTATGTTGTTTAAAGCCTGACATTTGTTTGCTCCTTAGTCTAGTTCACGAATATCTACAAAGTGACCAGCAATTGCTGCTGCCGCTGCCATCGCAGGGCTCACTAGGTGGGTACGGCCATCACGACCTTGACGGCCTTCAAAGTTACGGTTTGAAGTAGACGCACAACGTTCATGTGGACCCAAACGGTCGTTGTTCATTGCTAGACACATCGAGCAACCTGGTAGGCGCCACTCAAAGCCCGCTTCTTTAAAGATAACGTCCAAGCCTTCTGCTTCCGCCTGCGCTTTTACTTGCTCAGAGCCAGGAACGATTAGCGCTTGAACGTGAGACGCGACTTTGCGACCTTTCGCGACTTCCGCCGCTGCGCGCATGTCTTCGATACGTGAGTTAGTACAAGAGCCAACGAAGACTTTATCGACGTTGTAATCCGACAATGACTTGCCTGCCTCTAGGCCCATGTAAGCCAACGCTTTTTCTGCAGAGGCTTTTTCTACTGGGTCAGCAAAGCTTTCTGGTGCTGGGATCGGTTGGTCTACCGCGATAACCTGGCCTGGGTTAGTACCCCAAGTGACTTGTGGTTTGATATCCGCTGCGTTTAGTGTCACGACCGCATCAAACTGAGCGTCATGGTCCGTTTTTAATGTCTTCCAGTATTCTACTGCTGCATCAAAGTCGGCACCTTGAGGTGAGAATTTACGGCCTTTGATGTATTCGAACGTGGTTTCATCTGGCGCAATCAAACCGGCTTTCGCACCTAGCTCAATTGCCATGTTACATACGGTCATGCGGCCTTCCATTGAAAGGTCTGTGATCGCTTCACCACAGAATTCAACTACGTAGCCTGTACCGCCTGCTGCTGTGGTTTCACCGATGATGGCTAGCACGATATCTTTCGCCGTGATGCCCGGAGCCACTTTGCCTTTCACTTCGATCTTCATCGTTTTAGCGCGCGCTTGTTTTAGCGTTTGAGTTGCTAATACGTGCTCAACTTCAGAGGTACCAATACCAAATGCTAGAGAGCCGAACGCACCGTGTGTAGCAGTGTGTGAGTCACCACAAACAATGGTCATGCCCGGTAGGGTAATACCAAGCTCTGGGCCCATAACATGCACAATACCTTGGTATTTGTGGTTGATGTCGTAAAGCGTAACGCCAAACTCTTCACAGTTTTTCGATAGCGTTTCCATCTGGATACGAGCCATCTCACCCGATGCGTTGATGTCTTTGGTGGTTGTCGAAACGTTGTGGTCCATGGTGGCAAAAGTTTTGCTGACCTGACGCACTTTGCGACCTTTTTCACGCAAGCCGTCAAATGCTTGCGGAGACGTCACTTCATGTACCAAGTGACGGTCGATGTACAAGATTGGGTTTTCCCCTTCTGCTGCGACGGCAACGTGTGCGTCGTAGACTTTTTCGTATAGTGTTTTGCCCATTGTTTGCTTCCTTTCCTCGTTATCCTTGTTGCTTTGTTTTAGCACCAATGACTTAGAGGTAAGTCATTGGTGGATAGAGGATTTAGTATTTATTATGAATCTGTTCTGTATTAAGAGTTTAAGATGTACTCAGCGATCTTATCGCCCATCTCAGACGTCGAAAGTGCTGGGTTGTCACCAGCAAGGTCACCCGTTAGCTCACCCGCTGATAATGCTTTTGAAACTGCCGTTTCGATGTCTTGTGCCGCCGTTTCCTCACCTAGGCTATAACGTAGCATCAGTGCCGCAGACAGGATTTGTGCCACAGGGTTAGCGATGTTCTTACCTGCGATATCTGGTGCACTGCCACCTGCTGGCTCGTACAGACCGAATTTGCTTTCGTTTAGACTTGCTGATGGCAACATACCCATAGAGCCTGTGATCATCGCGCATTCATCAGAAATGATGTCGCCGAAGATGTTTGAACACAGCATTACGTCGAACTGAGCAGGGTCTTTGATAAGCTGCATAGTCGCGTTATCAATGTACATATGTGACAACTCGACATCTGGGTAATCTTTCGCGATTTCTTCGACCACTTCACGCCATAGGATTGAACTTTGTAGAACGTTCGCTTTGTCGATTGAGCAAACTTTCTTGCGACGTAGACGAGCAGACTCAAAGGCGATTTTTGCAATACGTTCGATCTCAAAGCGGTGGTACACCTCAGTATCAAACGCTTTTTCTGTCGCGCCTTCGCCTTCACGGCCTTTTGGTTGACCGAAATAGATCCCGCCTGTCAGTTCACGGACCACGACGATATCAAAGCCACGGCCTGAAATGTCTGCACGTAGTGGTGAGAAGGCTTCCAGACCTGCGTGGATTTGCGCTGGGCGTAGGTTACAAAACAGTTGGAAGTGTTTACGTAGCGGAAGTAGGGCGCCACGTTCTGGTTGGTCGTTGGGTGGCAAGTGCTCCCACTTCGGGCCGCCAACCGAGCCAAATAGGACTGCATCAGACTCTTCACACGCTTTTACGGTGCTTTCTGGAAGTGGGCTGCCATGATTGTCGATCGCGATGCCGCCTACATCATGCTCGTCACGCTCAAACGCAATACCATGCTTCTTTTCGATAGCATCCAATACTTTGTGTGCTTGCGCCATTACTTCCGGGCCGATGCCGTCACCGGGTAGGACGGCAATTTTGTATGATTTGTCTGTCATGTTAATCCTTTAAGTTTTCTAATTTTGAGCTTAATTATTTCAACGAGCGTGTTCTTTCCTGAGCCATGCAGCCCAGTTGTTATTACACAGTCGCAATCTTTTTCTGCTTCATTTCTTCGATTTTGTCTGCACGGTGGATGCTATTAATAACGTGCAATAGTGCTTGACCGGAAGCTTCAACGATATCGGTAGAAACGCCCGTGCCGTGGTATTTACGACCTTTGTAGTTGGCAATGATGTCAGCTTGACCCAAACCATCTTCACCTTCGCCTTTCGCGGTTAGGTCGAATTTATCCAGTACGATGTCGTAGCCTGTCACGCGGTAGATACATTGGTATAGCGCATCAACTGGGCCATTACCGACTGCCGCTTCACACATTTCTTCATCGCCACATTGCATTTTGATGCTGGTGGTGGCCATTACGCTGCCCGATTGCACGCTTAGGTAGTTCAGTTTGTAGAAGTCATCTTCTTCACGCAGGTTCGAGAAGTGCATTAGGGCTTCTAGATCGTAATCGAACACTTGGCCTTTGCGGTCGGCAAGTTTCAAGAAGTCCGCGTATAGAACGTCTAGGTTGTACTCGTCCTCGTTGTATCCCATGGTGTCCATGTGGCTCTTCACGGCTGCGCGACCACTACGGCTGGTTAAGTTTAGTGCTTGGTTTTTAAGGCCAATTGACTCAGGGGTCATGATTTCGTAGGTATTCTTATTCTTTAACATGCCATCCTGGTGGATACCTGAAGAGTGGCTAAAGGCATTCGCGCCCACAATCGCTTTGTTGCTCTGAATTGGCATGTTGCATAACTGGCTCACCAATTTACTGGTGCGGTGAATTTCATCATGTTTAATGCCAGTGTGAACGCCCAAGAACTCTTGACGCGTCTTGATGATCATTGCGATCTCTTCAAGTGAACAGTTTCCCGCTCGCTCACCAATGCCATTGATGGTGCCTTCTATCTGACGCGCGCCGGCTTGAACGGCGGCAATAGAGTTGGCAACTGACATCCCCAAGTCGTCGTGACAGTGAACGGAGATGATCGCTTTATCAATGTTTGGAACGCGGTTGAAAAGGGTTTGAATAATGCCACCAAACTCGCTTGGTACTGTGTAGCCAACGGTATCTGGAATGTTGATTGTGCTCGCACCTGCATTGATGGCAGCTTCTACCATGCGACATAGGTTGTCGATAGGAGTACGACCTGCATCTTCACAAGAAAACTCGACATCATCGGTGTAGTTACGCGCATGTTTAACGGCGTTGACCGCCATTTCAAGTACATCGTCGTAGCTGCGGCGTAGCTTGTCTTCTACGTGAATGGTGGAAGTAGCTAAAAACGTGTGAATACGGAATTGGTCGGCCACTTTTAATGCTTCAGCGGCGGCATCAATATCTTTCGCAACGGCACGCGAAAGGGCACAAACTCGACTGTTTTTGATGTTTTTTGCAATGGTTTGTACCGACTCGAAATCACCAGGTGAAGAGATTGGGAAGCCAGCTTCGATAACATCAACGCCGAGTCTTTCCAGCGCATAGGCAATTTGCAGTTTTTCTTTAACCGTCAAGCTTGCTGACAACGCTTGCTCGCCATCACGCAATGTGGTGTCGAATATAATGACCTGATCGTTCATGTTTGCTTCCTTCCTGATTTCTGCACTTTACGTGCAAGTTAATCGTTTACTTCCAGTATTTAGATATAAAAAAACCCGCATTCTCATGCGGGTTCTTAGAAATTGGTGTGGTTATTTTTCTTCCACAGCCTACCCGCGCGAACTGGTCACGATCAGGAGGAGGCTAAGCAGAATAGAAAAATGAGCTGACATAGTTGTTAAGCTTTCCACATAATTAAGTTAACAAATTAGTACCGCACTCCATGAAGCGCGTCAACCCTAAAGTCGATTTTTTATTCATATCGGATGAGTCTTTTCGTTTGCTTGAAAAAAATGATGCACTAAGTGAAACGACATAATGCGATAGAAACGTGCTAGAAGAAGTAAGTTCTCATCAAGTTTGCGACGTTTCATTACCAAAACAAGCATCGGGATTGCGACTTGTCACACAAAGGTCCGAATTGTTTGGCAAAAGTTTTGAATGACCATTTATAGTAGTGCAGTTGCACTAGGTAAAAGAAATAAGGGTTAGGGAAAGAATGAGGTTAACAAAACAATTTGGACGTTCAGCCATAGTATTTACTCTGGTCAGCTTGTCGGGTTGTCAGCTGTTTCAATCGCAGACCTATGTGGAAGTGGCTTCCCCCGTTGTTATGAATGATCACTCGCAGAGCGTCATGGTTATCAATGATCAAATGGATCGATTTTTGAGTTATGAGGGACGCGAATCGTTCTTGAATCAGATGCTTGTTGCCCTTGAGTCTGACAGCCGAAATAAGTTTAAAGGTAAAGATCCGGAAACGTATTCTTGGTGGAAGATCCGTGTTCAACCTAGTGAGAAACAGCAAGCGGAAGTTTTCCGACCAACCACTGAAGGTGTCGACACCTCAAACCCAGTAGAGTTTATGGATGTTTCTTACCGCTCTAAGACCACATTAAACCTACGCTCCAAACCGAGTCTTGAAGGGGAAAAGCTTGGCGTATTATCGAAAGGGGAAGTCTTTAATGTGCTAGCAAAAGTGGTTGATCAACCTTGGTTTCTCGTTGAACAGAAAGGCGTGATAAAAGGTTATGTCCATAAGGATTATGCGCGCAGCAATGTGATAAATCGTGACATTTTATCTACACAGCCTAACCCTTTACTAGAGCCTAACTCGAGTAAAACGGAGCAAACGGGCATAGAGCATGAACTGTCAGGAAATTACACTTGCCGCTCCCTTAGCTACGAGCTAACAAAAGATGGCGACATGACGATGGGCTCTTTGCGCGCCTGTCGTAAGAAGAGAAAGGTCTGGTACATCGATACGCCTCAACCGCAGCAAGCAAACCCTTCTTAAGCGTTCTCTCCTATGATTGTGCTCAATAGATAGATCATTGGGCACTCCCTAATTTGGCATTTGTCATTAATTGTCCAAACTCCCGTCATGCAGTTGTCACCTAAACCTCCTACTTTTCACACAACGGCGTTGTCAAAGTAAGGAAAGGCCACATGCGAACCATAGAGACAATTACACAGCCAATTGCAACCATTGCTAAGTTTGATTTAGCGCTCTCTAGTGTTTGTCTTAAGCACCGTTTTAATCAGCAAGTTGCCAACATCAGTAAAGGAGTCTCCCACAGTGGTGACGGACATCTGTACTTGGTGCTAGGTTTATTAGCTTGGTATTTAGATAAAGAGCAGGGAGTTTGGTTTTTACTGGCGGGTTTACTTGCTTTTGCTATTGAGCTACCAATTTATTGGACGCTGAAAAATAGTTTTAAGCGTCGTCGCCCTGAAGAGCTTAGTGCACTCCTTCCTGCTTTTATTACCCCCTCTGATCGCTACAGTCTTCCTTCAGGACACACTGCCGCTGCGTTTGTCATGGCGACGCTGATTGACCATTTCTATCCGAGCCTAGGCGTTGCTGCATTCTTTTGGGCAAGTTTAATCGGAACCGCGCGAATCTTATTGGGTGTGCACTTTTTTACCGATGTCATCATTGGTGCACTGCTTGGCAGTCTTTGTGGTGGATTAGCGATTGCGATGTTAGGAGGCTAATTGATGAAAATCTTGTACGGTGTTCAAGGGACAGGAAACGGACATATTGCGCGTGCGAGGGCGATGAGTCATGCGTTTAAAGAGCACGATGTTGAGGTCGATTTTTTGTTTTCTGGACGAGCGCCTGAAAAGTACTTTTCAATGGAAGCGTTTGGCGATTATCAGACTCGCCGAGGCTTCACCTTTATCACTGAAAAAGGTTCAGTGAACTATGCGAAAACAGCATTGAGTAACAATTTGGTGCAATTTTGCAAAGAACTTAAACAGCTTGATTTGTCGTCCTATGATCTCGTGCTCAATGATTTCGAGCCTGTTACGGCATGGGCGGCAAAACAACAAAATAAGCCGTCGATTGGTATCAGTCACCAAAATGCTTTCCGTTATCCAGTGCCGTTAAAGGGAGCGAGTTGGTTAGACAAATCCGTCATTGAATACTTTGCGCCTTCTCAACACCACCTCGGTTTGCATTGGCATCATTTTGACCAGCCTTTGTTGCCGCCAATTGTACATACCGTCGATAGCCAAGCGGAAAATGACGATTTTGTTTTGGTTTACCTACCGTTCGAATCCATTGAAGACATCTCGGATTTACTGTTCCATTTTAACCAGCAAGCGTTCATCTGTTATCACCCCGATGTGATCGAATGTGAGCAGGTGGAAAACATAGAATTACGCCCTTTATGCCACAGCAACTTTCAGCATCATTTGCATCGGTGTAGTGGTGTCATTGCCAATGGTGGATTTGAGCTCCCTTCGGAAGCTCTGTCTCTAGGGAAAAAATTATTGCTTAAGCCACTCGCAGGTCAGTTTGAGCAACAAAGCAATGTCGCGACCTTAGAAGACTTAGGGCTTGCGATGTCGATGGAGAGCTTAGACATTCCCGCAGTACGCCAGTGGCTAAAGGAGCAGCAAGCCGAAAGTGTGAAATACCCAGATGTTGCTCAGGCCATTGTTCATTGGGTATTGCAAGGCGCGTGGGATTCACAAGCGGAGTTATCCAAACAGTTGTGGGAGCAAGTTGATTTCCCAAGTTACGTGTCGAACATTTAAGTACGTTGTTCTAAGTACATTGTTCCTTCCTATTTTTGACACGATTTTGTTGCAGCCTTTCAATCTAGAAGGCTGCATTTTTATTCTTTCTCTTTCATTTCTATTCAATGTGTATTTGCTGATAATTTGACTGATAAGTGCAAATTTCACTCAGAGATATAGTCGTCATCTGTTGGTTTGCTCTCAACTAATAACTGCGGCAAATGCATGCGTGTGGTGACCATCCGTCTCATCAATTTGCTAAATACTTCCTCAAAGAATGCGCTTTTACGTGTTTTATAGTTTTTTATGTTTTTATCAAATTATTGTTATTTAAGGAGTAAATACCTAATCGGCTAAAATTTACTGATTAAATATCAATCTAGTTGCGAAACCGCAATCGATTAGTTGATAGTACAGTTCGAGCCGGAAGTATCCGGACAGCAAATATAATAAAAAGTTAGGTTATCTATTCGTAAAATGATTCGAATCCAGCCGCCGTCTTTTGTGCGAGATGGGATTCTATTCGTTATGAATTTAATGAACAAAGTTGACGATTACAAAAGAGGCGCACTCAATGTTAGAGAAGAAAGATGCGATGAGCGCAATTGCTAGCTACCGTATGGAAAGCACTTTGCGTGGTGTAGATTTAAACCTACTGACTGTATTTGATGCTGTGATGCAAGAGCAAAATATTACTCGTGCAGCACATAACTTAGGCATGTCTCAGCCGGCAGTAAGTAATGCCGTGGCACGCCTAAAAGTGATGTTTAACGACGAGCTGTTTATGCGTCAGGGTCGTGGTATTCAGCCAACGCAACGTGCTCGTCAATTGTTTGGTCCAATTCGCCAAGCATTACAGCTGATTCGTAATGAACTTCCTAGCTCCGTATTCCAACCAGAATCTTCGACTCGCTTATTTAAGCTGGCGATTTGCAGTCCTTGTGACATGCGTTTTGCTCCGAAGATCATGGCAAAAGTGAATCAACAAGCACCAAACGTTCAGCTTCACCTAGATGCAGAATTTGACCGTCTGTTGTCTGAGCGTATGCGCTATCAAGAAATTGATTTCGTGATCGATTATGCTCGCTTTGATGAGCAAGGTTTCTCAAGTACTGAAATCTTCAAAGATGAATTAGTGGTTATCGCGTCAAAAACACACCCACGCATTCAAGGTGGTGTAACGGCCGAGCAACTGCTTAACGAAAAACATGCGAAGTTATCGAAAGTGCACGGTCAACGCAGCTTCTCAGAACAAGCATATCGTGAACTGGATTGCCAAGCCGCGTACGAAGGCTCTAGTCTAAGCAACCTACTATATGTGGTAGGTCAATCTGAGCTTGTGACTATCGCGCCACGTTGGATGGCAGAAAATGCGGTAAACAGCGATCAGCTGCAAATTCTAGACTTCCCATTTGCAAACAAGGAAATCAGCGGCTTCTTAAGCTGGCATGAATCAAGTGAAAAAGATAAAGGCCACATTTGGCTGCGCGATCAACTGATGATCACTTGTGGTGAAGTGGTTGCCGCAAAATAAGATGACGTTTGGTCTTATCGGTTAAGACCATATTGGTAATCATCAATTTTTACAATTCATTGGTCCCCGAGAGATTTTTGTCTCTCGGGGCTTTTTGTTTTAGCAATCAACAATCGAAACAGTAAGTTAAATAGAGTAATCATTCAGCAGTTTTGGGTATGTTCGCGACGTATAAGTGATAGTTGTCTCTTATTAGTGATAAGTTTGATACTGGTCAGTTGCGTTTTAGCAAGCCGTGAGTACACTTGTTCGCTCAATTAGCTTACGCCTGTAAGCCAAAAGGTAAGTAAAAGAATGGCCAAGTTAGATTTTCATATCGTTAAACGTATTCGTGAACAAATTGCGAACGGTGGTACACGCGTTGCACTCAAGCATAAAGTGGGTGAGGAATGGCAAGGTATTACGTGGACGCAATTTGGTCAGCAAGTTGATGCTTTATCACTTGCACTTTTGGCTCAGGGATTAGGAGTCCAAGATAAAATCGGCATTTTCTCGAACAACATGCCGCAATGGACGATTGCTGATATTGCAGCGCTACAACTACGCGGCGTAACAGTACCTATTTACCCAACCAATACCGCCGCTCAGTCGGCGTACATCATTGACAACGCAGACGTCAAAGTGCTGTTTGTTGGTGAGCAGCCACAATTTGACGCAGCAGTGAGCATTTTCGACCAGTGCGAGCAGTTAGAGCTCATTGTTGCCATGTCTGATGATATCGAACTTGGCGAGCATGATTTCGTTATCTCTTGGCAAGCATTTGTCGCCAAAGGCGATACCACATACCAAGTTGAATTAGACGCACGTTTAGAGCAAGCAAAGGAAGATGATCTACTTACGCTGATCTACACCTCGGGCACAACAGGCCAACCAAAGGGTGTCATGTTGGACTACGCAAACATTGCAGCGCAATTGGAAGGGCACGATCAACGTTTGAGCCTTTCTCAAAGTGATGTGTCACTGTGTTTCCTTCCGCTGTCACACGTATTTGAACGCGCTTGGACCTTTTATGTGTTGTACAAAGGGGCGACCAACTGCTATTTGCAAGACACCATGCAGGTACGTGATGCACTGAGCCAAGTGCAACCTACCGTGATGTGTGCCGTGCCGCGTTTCTATGAGAAGATCTTCTCTGCGATTCACGAGAAAGTGTCTCGCGCGCCAATTCATCGCAAGATCATGTTTACTTGGGCTGTGAACATGGGCGCAAAAATGGCCGCTTGTCATCAAGAAAAACGTCAGCCATCGCTCATGCTGCACAAGTCATATGCCCTGGCGGATAAATTGGTTCTGAGCAAGCTGCGAGCGTTACTTGGTGGACAAATCAACTTTATGCCGTGTGGCGGTGCAAAGTTAGATGAAACCATAGGCCGATTCTTCCACGCGATTGGTATCAATGTGAAGTTAGGTTACGGCATGACTGAAACCACGGCGACAGTATCGTGTTGGGATGATAAGTGCTTTAACCCAGACTCTATTGGTATGTCGATGCCTGGCGCGCAAGTGAAGATCGGTGAGAACAACGAGATTCTGGTGCGTGGTCCAATGGTGATGCGTGGCTATTACAAAATGCCAGAAGAGACCGAAAAGACCTTTGATGAGCACGGTTTCCTAAAAACTGGCGATGCGGGTTACATTGATGAAAATGGCAACCTGTTCATCACTGATCGTATCAAAGAGTTGATGAAAACTTCAGGTGGTAAATACATCGCTCCACAAATGATTGAAGGTGCGATTGGTAAAGACCACTTCATCGAGCAAATCGCGGTTATCGCGGACACGCGTAAGTTTGTCTCGGCGCTGATTGTGCCGTGTTTTGATTCTCTTGAAGAGTATGCGAAAGAGCTGAATATCAAGTATCACGATCGCGTTGAATTGATTAAGCATCACCAAGTGGTCGAAATGCTTGAGAAGCGTGTTAACGATCTCCAAAAAGAGTTGGCAAAGTTTGAACAGGTGAAGAAGTTTAAACTGTTACCAAGAGCTTTCTCTATGGATGATGGTGAGTTAACGCCAACTCAAAAACTGCGTCGTAAAGTCATCAATGACAAATACCAAGATGAAATTGAAGAAATGTATAAGGAAAAGTCAGAGAAAAAGTAACTTAAGCTGACTTAGATTTTATATTGATGAAAAAATCCCCAGTGATGTGATTGCGCATTACTGGGGATTTTTGTTTGTGTTGATTCTTTCTATTTTGCTCACCAAATACAGCTATTTAGCACCCTATACTTAAAAGGTTCTGAAATAATGTTCTTTTTTTAAACGTTAAATTTTTAGGTTGTACTGTGAAATAAGGTATGTGTGGCTGCTATTCCTACTAACATTCTAATTACTAGCATCTTGTTTAAAAAGTAGACCAACCTCTCATTAGACCCGTTGATAATAAAACGTTACATTTGTTGGGTAACCTTGCGGGATGTTATGACGAACGCAAGACATAGCCGAAAACGTGGAAGTATTTCGATTAGGCTACGAATAAGACCTAGACTATGTAAAACCAGACCAATCCGTTGACCTTACGGTGAGGAAACTGGCTAAGGAGAGCAATTATGACAGCAATGTTGTCAGGCGCAGAGATGGTGGTTCAATCTCTGATAGAAGAGCACGTAGAGCAGATCTTTGGCTACCCAGGTGGCTCCGTTTTGGATATCTACGATGCACTGCATGCCAAAACCGATCAAATCAAACACGTACTTGTAAGGCATGAGCAAGCCGCCACTCATATGGCAGATGGTTACGCTCGCGCTACCGGTAAACCGGGTGTCGTACTGGTATGTTCAGGTCCGGGCGCGACCAATACCATTACTGGTATTGCCACGGCTTATATGGACTCCATCCCAATGATCGTTATTTCGGGTAACGTACCTAATAGCCTAATTGGTAATGATGCTTTCCAAGAATGTGACATCGTTGGTGTCTCTCGCCCAGTGGTCAAACACAGCTTTTTAGTGAAAAAAGCGGAAGATATTCCTGAAACGATCAAGAAAGCGTTTTATATCGCGACCACAGGTCGACCTGGTCCAGTAGTGATTGACTTGCCGAAAGATGTAATGAATCCGCAAATCAAACTGCCTTACCAATACCCAGAAACGCTTTCAATGCGTTCTTACAAGCCGACGACGTCGGGTCATAAAGGCCAGATTAAAAAAGCCCTTAAATCGCTATTAGAAGCGAAAAAGCCAGTGCTTTATATCGGTGGTGGTGCTGTGATTTCTGGCGCCCATGAACATATTTTAGAGCTCTCCGACAAGCTGAACCTTCCAGTAGTCAGTACGTTGATGGGACTAGGCGCATTCCCTGGAACGCACAAAAACTCACTGGGCATGCTGGGTATGCACGGTACTTACGAAGCCAATATGGCGATGCATGAAGCGGATCTCATTTTTGGTATCGGTGTGCGTTTTGATGATCGCACGACGAACAACCTTGAAAAATACTGCCCAAACGCAAAAGTCATGCATATTGATATCGATCCATCATCGATCTCGAAAAACGTGAAGGTGGACTTACCTATCGTCGGCTCTGCGGAAAAAGTGCTTACAACCATGCTTGGCCTGCTGGCAGAGCAAGAAGGTGGGAACGATGAAGATGCCATCACCGCATGGTGGGATGACATTCAGGTGTGGCGTGACCGCAATTGTTTGGCTTATGAGAAGTCACCAGAGCGAATTAAGCCACAGCAAGTGATTGAAACCTTGCACAAGCTGACCAATGGTGATGCGTATGTTGCTTCTGATGTGGGTCAGCACCAGATGTTTGCAGCACTTTACTACCCATTTAACAAACCACGCCGTTGGATCAACTCGGGTGGATTGGGCACTATGGGATTTGGCCTTCCGGCTGGTATGGGTGTTAAGTTTGCTATGCCACAAGAAGAAGTCGTGGTTGTTACGGGCGATGGCAGTATTCAAATGAATATCCAAGAGCTTTCGACAGCCATGCAATACGACATTCCAGTGAAGATCATCAACCTAAACAACCGATTCTTAGGCATGGTAAAGCAGTGGCAAGACATTATTTATCAAGGTCGTCACTCTAATTCTTACATGAGTTCTGTTCCTGATTTTGCAGCGATTGCAGAAGCTTATGGTCACGTCGGTATTCGTATCGAAACGCCTGACCAGCTCGAAGAAGGGCTACAAAAAGCGTTGGATATGAAAGATCGTCTGGTGTTTGTGGACATCAACGTAGACGAAACCGAACACGTATACCCGATGCAAATCAAAGGTGAGGGTATGGATAAAATGTGGCTAAGCAAAACGGAGAGAACTTAATATGAGACACATTATTTCATTGCTATTGGAAAACCAACCGGGTGCGTTGTCTCGTGTTGTTGGTTTGTTCTCTCAACGTGGTTACAACATTGAATCTTTGACGGTATCACCGACAGATGATGAAACGCTGTCGCGAATGAACATTACCACGACGTCTGATGAGATGCAGTTGGAGCAAATTCAGAAGCAGTTACACAAATTGATCGATGTGCTGAAAGTACAAGAAGTCACCGAGTACGAGCACATCGAACGTGAATTGATGATGGTGAAAGTGAAAGCCAGCGGTTTTGCGCGAGCAGAAGTGAAACGGACAGCGGACATCTTCCGTGGCCAGATCGTGGATGTCACTGCTGCTCAGTACACGGTACAACTTGCGGGCACGAGTGAAAAGTTGGATGCTTTCATTCAAGCGATATCTGAAGTAACTGAAGTCGTCGAAGTTGCTCGTAGTGGGGTAGTGGGTATTGCCCGAGGTGAGCGCGCACTCAAACCGTAATTGTCTAATTGCATATATAAAAGCCACTTAATCTAAGTGGCTTTTTGTTTAGAAAATAACAATTAATGATATAATTGTCGTTTTAGTAAGCATTATAGGCAGTAGACGCGTGAAAATACCCAAGCGAGTCGGCACATTGTTGGCGACAGCACTATTTTTTAGTGCGCTCACTGCAGTTTACTATTATCAGAAATATCTGACGTTATTAGAGAGTAACGTTGAGAATACCGCTCAAGAAGCATTACATCAACTGGCTTATACTGGTCGCGAATACAATAATATTCAGGATCAAATTGAGACGATCAGCGATCTTCTCGGTCACAGCCAAAGTCTTTACGACTATCTACGTCAGCCGAACCGGGTCAACCTTTCTATCTTAGAAGATATGTGGATCTCGGTTGCGATCAACCAAAAGCTATATAAACAAATTCGTTTTCTTGATGTTACCGGTCAGGAAAAAGCACGGATTAATTACGATTTCAAAACGGGTATCGCTGCACCCGCCCTCAAATTACATAACAAGTCAGAGCGGGATTATTTTCATTACGCGCAAGGTTTAGGTAATGATGAAATTGCGTCGTGGGGGATTGAGCTGGAGCGGGAAAATGGTGAGCTTGTTTACCCTTATAGCCCTTCATTGCGTATTCTGATGCCGATTTCTCTCAATGGGAAACGCGAAGGGTATCTTGTTCTTAATGTTGATATTGAGTATTTATCTTCTCGACTCAACTACTCACCGGTGCGGGATTTTCATATTGAGTTAATTAAAAGTGATGGCTTTTATATCGCGAGTCCTAAGTCATCACGCTTGTACGGCAACATTATTCCAGCTCGTTCTCAATTTAATTTTGGCCGGATGTATCCCAACATTTGGCGCACGATGATCTCAGAAGTTTCGGGCTATGAGTACAACGGCTCGAATTTGATAGCATATAGCACGATCCAATTTGTTTCTAGTGAGCCACTTCATCTGGTGATTGATCTCACGAATGAGCAATTACTATCTCGATCTCAGCGAGATATTGATGACTTAATCCAAGAAGCGTTTTTTGTATTAAGTTTGGTGTTTGGTTTTACTTTACCAACGACCGCGCTAGCCCTGCACTATCGACGTCATAGTATGGAATCGAAGTTAGCTCGGGCTGCACTTGATGGCATGACTGCGGTGATGATCTCAGATGCGTCGCATCGAATCATTATGGTGAACCAAGAATTTGAAAACATGATGGGCTATTCCACCAAGCATACTCAAGGCTGGAATGCGCATAATCTAATTTTCTTACCGGAAGATCTCGAGTCGACCGTCAATATTTGGAATAAGCTTGCGAACGAGCACGTTTGGGAAGGTGAGGTTCGTTGTCGAACCAAGTTTAATCACGTATTTACCGCCATTATGCGCATTCAGGCAAACTTAACCAAGTCAGGTAAAGTGAGCTATTACATCACGTCGCTGGTGGATATATCCGAGCAAAAAGAGCTGGAAGAAAAGCTACGCAACCTCAGTGAAAAAGATGGTTTGACGGGCTTGTGGAACCGTCGAAAATTTGAAGAGCAATTAGCGCAATATGCCGGGATTATTGAGCGTTATCCTGATAGTCCCCCTGCATGTTTGGCGTTGTTTGATATTGACCACTTTAAGCGCATTAACGATGAACTTGGGCACGATGAAGGGGACAAAGTGATTTGCAGTGTCGCTGAGACTCTTCTTAAAGAGGTGCGCAGTACTGACTTTGTTTCTCGCGTCGGTGGTGAGGAGTTTGCGGTGATCATGCCGCATACCACACTCGAAGAAGCAGAAGTTGTATTGAACCGGTTACGTGTGGCGGTTCAACTGCGCAGTGATAGAGCGATTACTGTTAGCGCCGGGTATAGTGATTTAACTTCTGATCGCACGCGCACTTATAAATGTGCTGATATTGCCTTGTATGAATCCAAAAGTGCAGGGCGTAACTGCGTATCGCTATGTCATAGTTTCGATGATATTGCTTAGCTCTTTTTCAAAAACAAAAAATCGGGGATAGACCCCGATTTTTATGCTTATTTTAGCCTCAGCGTTATTCGCTAGCCAGTATGCGATATTGGTTGTCGATGGCCGCTTCGATACACTGCATTGACTGTCTCAAATAACGCTCTAGATAACCTAAAGCATCCTGGCTCTTTTTATCTAACGACGTCTTCATCAGCATTTCTTGCTCATCGATATTACAGTGCCCTGGGTTTCCAGTACCTAACATTTGCATAGCAAAATATTGGTAACGCTTAATTTGCGTGAGTAGATCGCGGAAAAAACCAAACATATTGGCAGAGCCAGCGCCTTCAAACAGCGCAGTAAGAAACTGATTATGGCGTTCTTCCCATTCCTTCCAGCAAAAGCTTTCGCCAGATTTAGAGCGGGATAACTTGTGATAAGCGGTTAGGACGTCCAGTTCCCAATTTTCATCGCCAATCACAATTGCTTTATTTAGTAGGCATGCAGAGACCATTTGTAGGCTCTCGTACAAGTCATTCAACTCATCGTTACATACAGGTGCAACCCAGCAGCCTTTTTGCGGCTCGAGTTTGACGTATTTGCTCCACGATAACTGCACCAAAGCTTCGCGAATGGGTGACGCTCCTACGTTGTACTTCTCTTTGAGTTCCGCAACCACGAGTTTTTGACCCGGTTTAAGCACGCCATCGAGAATATCCTGACGGATCATTTTTGATACTTTGTCGGTAAGAGTGGGACTGGACACATACACCTCATAGAAATTTTAATCGTGACGACAAAATTAAACAGTACGCAATTCTGCGCATGGTGAATGATACAGTTAGGCTATTATTAGAGCAAGAAAGCCATATAAAAAAAGAGGGCATAAGCCCTCTTTATCAATCAACTGAAGTATGAAAAGTTCAGTATTATAGTACGTGTACAGAAGCTGTGTTCGTAGTGCCTGAAGCGACTAGAGCACCAGAAACCATCACTACGATGTCGCCTTTGTTACCTAGACCAGACTCTAGAGCAAGCTCTTTACCTGCTACGTAGAATGCGTCAGTGCTTTCGATAGAATCAACAACAACTGGCGTCACACCTTTAGTTAGAACAAGTTGTGCTGCTGTTTTCTTGTTTGTTGTTAGTGCTAGGATGTTTGCAGTTGGGAAGTATTTACGTACTGAACGTGCAGATTTACCACCTTCAGTTGCAACAACGATAAGTGGAGCAGCTAGTTTCTCAGCTGTGTCTACTGCGCCTTTACATACTGCTTCAGTGATGCGTAGACGTGGGCTGTCTAGACGAGAACCTAGCTCAGCTTTTAGCGCTGAATCAGTACGGTTCGCGATTTGAGCCATGATAGTTACCGCTTCAACTGGGTACTTACCTTTAGCAGTTTCACCAGAAAGCATTACTGCGTCAGTACCGTCCATTACCGCGTTAGCAACGTCGCCTGCTTCCGCACGAGTAGGACGTGGGTTGTTGATCATAGAATCAAGCATTTGAGTTGCAGTGATAACCATCTTACGTGCACGGTTACACTTCTCGATCATCATTTTCTGAGCGAAGATTACTTCTTCAGCTGGGATTTCAACACCTAGGTCACCACGAGCAACCATGATGCCGTCAGAAAGCTCTAGGATCTCGTCGAAGTTATCAACACCTTCTTGGTTTTCGATCTTAGAGATGATGTGGATGTTCTCGCCGCCGTTTGCAGCAAGTACTTCACGGATTTCTTGAACGTCAGAAGCTTTACGGATGAAAGAAGCAGCTACGAAGTCAACGCCTTGCTCACAACCGAATTTAAGGTCGTTCTTATCTTTTTCAGATAGAGCAGGTAGGTTTACAGAAACGCCAGGAAGGTTAACACCTTTGTTCTCGCCTAGTGCACCGTTGTTAAGTACTTTACATTTAACTTCTGTTTCAGTCTTAGAGATAACTTCCATCTCGATTAGACCGTCGTCGACTAGGATAGTGTTACCTACGTTTAGGTCTGCTGCGAAACCTGCGTAAGTTACTGCAACTTTATCTTTGTTACCTACAACTGAAGTGTCAGTTGTGAAAGTGAATTCTTGACCAGCTACTAGATCAACGTCGTTACCGCCTTCTAGCTTAATAGTGCGAATTTCTGGACCTTTAGTATCTAGAAGAATTGCTAGTGGTTTGCCAGTAGCTTCCATTACTTTACGGAAGTTCGCGATACGAGTGCCGTGTTCTTCGTAGTCACCGTGAGAGAAGTTAAGACGCATTACGTTCATGCCTGCGTTCACTAGCTCAGTTAGCTTCTCTACAGATTCAGTTTTAGGGCCAATCGTACATACGATTTTGGTCTTTTTCATGGAAGATACTCTCCGGTAAGTATAGTTACAATTTGAAAGTCGGTTGTTTACTCTGAAGTTAGGGCGTTATTGATGACATTTAGTGCCTGTCACCCACCGATTTTTCGCCTCATTATCAGTACTTCAGATTCTGAAAGTCTTTCACCAAGTTTAGTCATTTTATGACTAAAAGATCGGCGATTTTGGTTACCTTTTTGTGACTAATCCCACTTTATATGCAGAAAGTTGCAAAAAAATAGCCTTCAATTCTGTAATTTTTTTTCTTTTCGGTGGCGAATTCTACCACTGAATGAATCCAATATCACTGTTTAAGAATTGTCTTAGGACAAGGTTTTATCGAGAAATATTAATTTTTTGGATCGAAATAAATGGACTTAAAAGTTTCGGTTTGACTATAATAAGTTTCACATCGAAACTTAAGTTCAAAACGTAAATGTCGAAACGAAACACTCAACTAAGAAGACACGCCATTTCTAACTTGGTTTCTGAGCTAGGAGAAGTCAGCGTTGACGAACTCGCTCAGAAATTCGAAACCTCAGAGGTCACGATTAGAAAGGATTTAGCTTCTTTAGAGAAAAATGGCCAACTTCTACGCCGCTACGGCGGTGCGATTGCTATCCCAACCGAAGTCATTCACGAAGAATTGAGCGCTAATGTTTCGACTCGAAAGCTAAACTTGGCAAAAGCAGCGGCATCACTGATTCGAGACCATAATCGCATAGTGATCGACAGTGGCAGTACGACGGCTGCGTTGATTCAACAGTTGAATGACAAACGTGGCTTAGTTGTCATGACCAACTCGTTGCATGTTGCTAACGCCCTTAATGAATTAGAGAGCGAACCAACACTGCTGATGACTGGCGGGACTTGGGATACGCACTCAGAATCTTTTCAAGGCAAAGTAGCCGAATCTGTATTACGAGCTTACGATTTTGACCAGCTATTTATCGGTGCGGATGGCATCGATCTCGAACGCGGCACCACAACGTTTAATGAATTGGTTGGTTTGAGTAAGGTGATGGCGGAAGTGTCGCGCGAAGTGATCGTCATGATCGAATCGGAAAAAATCGGTCGTAAGATCCCGAATTTAGAGCTCGCTTGGCATCAAATTGATGTGCTAGTGACGGATGCTGATATTCAGCAAGAACACAAAATACAGATTGAACAACATGGCGTGAAAGTCATTTGCGCCTAATCTAATAATATAATCAGTTTCATATTTCACTTCCCTCTGAATACAGGCCTTTGCTTGCTGCCTCTATCTGAAACATGGCTAGGGAAGAACAAAACTACAAACGGAGATAAACACATGTGTGGAATCGTAGGTGCAGTAGCACAACGAGATGTTGCAGAAATTTTGGTTGAAGGTCTACGCCGCTTAGAGTATCGCGGTTACGACTCTGCTGGTGTTGCAGTTGTTGATGGCGAGTCAAACCTAACGCGCGTTCGTCGCTTGGGTAAAGTGCAAGAACTGGCTGATGCAGTAGAAGAAGCAAAAGTGATCGGCGGAACGGGTATTGCACACACTCGCTGGGCGACGCACGGTGAACCATCTGAAGTTAATGCACATCCACATATGTCTGGCGATATTGCTGTTGTACATAACGGTATTATCGAAAACCACGAAGAGCTTCGTGAATTGCTTCAATCTCGTGGTTACGTGTTTGAATCTCAAACGGATACAGAAGTTATCGCACACATGGTTGAGTGGGAACTTCGCACTTCAGAAACGCTACTAGAAGCAGTACAAAAAACAGCAAAACAACTTGAAGGCGCATACGGCACGGTAGCGTTGGATCGCAAAGATCCTTCACGCATCGTAGTTGCACGTTCAGGCAGCCCGATCGTAATTGGTTTTGGTGTGGGTGAAAACTTCCTGGCTTCTGACCAACTTGCGCTACTGAATGTAACGCGCCGTTTCATGTACCTAGAAGAAGGTGATGTGGCAGAAATCACTCGCCGTGAAGTTACTGTCTTTGACGCAACGGGCGAGCTGGTTGAGCGTGAAATCGTAGAATCCAACGCAGAACATGATGCTGGCGATAAAGGCCAATACCGCCACTTCATGCAAAAAGAAATCTATGAGCAACCTAAAGCGTTGATCAACACAATGGAAGGCCGTATCACGGGAGACTCTGTTGTAACTGATGCGATCGGTGTTCATGCGGCAGACATTCTAAGTAAAGTAGAGCACGTACAAATCGTTGCGTGTGGTACGTCTTACAACGCAGGTATGACAGCGCGTTACTGGTTTGAAGACATTGCTGGCGTGAGCTGTGATGTAGAAATTGCGTCTGAATTCCGTTACCGCAAGTTTGTGACGCGTCCAAACAGCCTATTGATCACGTTGTCTCAGTCTGGTGAAACCGCCGATACGCTAGCAGCACTTCGTCTTGCGAAAGAAAAAGGTTACATGGCGGCGATGACCATTTGTAACGTAGCAGGTTCTTCTTTGGTTCGTGAATCTGATTTTGCGTTCATGACTCGCGCTGGTGTCGAAATCGGTGTCGCTTCAACCAAAGCGTTCACGACTCAGCTTTCTGCACTATTGATGCTGGTAACTGCGTTAGGTAAAGAGCAAGGCCGCGTCAGCAAAGAGAAAGAAAAAGAGATTGTTGAAGCGCTACACGCACTTCCTAAGCAAATCAATGCGGCACTTTCTTTCGAGAAAGACATTGAAGCACTAGCGACAGATTTCGCAGACAAGCACCACACACTGTTCCTAGGTCGTGGTGAATTCTATCCAATCGCGATGGAAGCGTCTCTAAAATTGAAAGAGATCTCTTACATCCACGCAGAAGCTTACGCGGCGGGTGAACTGAAACATGGTCCTCTAGCGCTGATTGATGCTGACATGCCTGTTGTTGTGGTTGCACCAAGTAACGACCTACTTGAAAAGCTAAAATCAAACGTTGAAGAAGTACGTGCACGTGGCGGCCTTCTATACGTATTCGCAGATGCAGACGCAGGCTTCGAAGGCGATGAAACAATGAAGATCATCACGATGCCTCACGTTAGTGAAATCACGGCGGCGATCTACTACACCATCCCAATGCAGTTGCTGTCTTACTACGTAGCACTGATCAAAGGTACGGATGTAGACCAACCACGTAACCTAGCGAAAGCGGTAACGGTTGAGTAATTACGCTTAACAGCAAAAATCCCAAGCGGCACATGCGAGAGTATGTGCCGCTTTTTTTGTCTTATTCTAAGCGTAATGGAACGCTCAAGAGCCTTCGCCAGTAGGTTGCTTTCATGACAAAAATGTCATTTTGTTGAAAGGATGGTGTCAGAGGCGGTGTTCAATAATGACCTCATTGAAAACAAGCACTCAAAGGTTAACAACATGAACGCAATCAAAACTGCTCTTTTTGTAACGGTAATGGCAATCACTAGCGCATCTGCATTCGCTCAACCACTTTTCACTGGTGGTAACTACGTGAGCCGCGAAGAGATGAAAACCATCTCAGTTACGCCGACAGCAACGTCAGATGAGGCTTATCAACAGGCACTGTCTGAACTCAATTCACTTAAAACCATGACGGCTCGTGAACTGAATAAAGAGCTCAATATCCTGACGTTTAATGTGAAGTCTCGCAGTACGCATTTAAAAGATGGTGGCTTCGTGACCGTGCAAGAACGCATGAATGAAGATGGTCAGTTGGAATATTTGGGCAAAGTGAATGTCAAAGTGCATTATGCCGAACGCGATAACAATCGATAATGGTTTGCCAATGGGGAAGGGTATGGTGTGGTTCACATCATGCTCTTTTTCGAGCTTTATACTGGGTTCTCATCCTCCCGCTAACACACTAGGTAAGTAAAGTTGAAAATATTGATCGTCGAAGATGAGCACAAAGCCGGAGAATATCTGCAAAAAGGTTTGATTGAATCTGGGTATGTGGTGGATTTAGTGCATGATGGGGTCGATGGGCTTTATCACGCTACCAGTGAAGAATATGACTTAATCCTCCTCGACATTATGTTGCCTAAACTCGATGGTTGGCAGGTGCTTAATACATTTCGCAGTAGTGGGATTCACACCCCAGTGATCATGCTGACAGCGAAGGAGCAAGTGGAAGATCGCGTGCGCGGTTTTGAGCTGGGTGCCAATGACTATGTGGTAAAACCTTACGCGTTTGCGGAGCTACTGGCGCGTGTTCAAAACGTATTTCGTCATCATATTACCGCGCAAGTGGTCGCATCGCCGCAAACATTACGTGTGGCAGATTTAGAACTTGATATGATCAAACGCGTTGCCACGCGCGCGGGGCAGTCGATGTCGCTTACCGCCAAAGAATATGCCCTGCTTGAGTTGTTGATGCGCAAAACTGGCCAAGTGCTTTCACGTACCACCATTGCGTCGTTAGTGTGGGATATGAATTTTGACAGCGATACCAATGTGATTGATGTGGCGGTCAAACGTCTGCGTAACAAAGTGGACAAACCGTTCGATAAACCACTGATTCACACTGTCAGAGGGATGGGCTACAAACTCGAAGAGAGTCGTGATGCCTAAGTTTTCGCTGCCTTTTTCCATGAAAAACAAGCTCGTGCTGATGTTTGTTAGCATGACGTTTGTTACCTATTTTTCTTTGGCTTTCATCCTACAGTACGCCATTGAGCGCCACTTTTATTCGCAAGATTTCAGCTATATTTCCAGTAAGTTCAATGCCATTGAGAACGAGTTAAAACGCTCGCCAGAGGATGTGTTCAAGCAAGCGAATAACAGTACGCTCTATATGTGGGTGTTTGAAGGCAAGCAGAACGTGTATCAGAATTCGAGCCTGACGATTCCTCAGAACCGAGCCTACAGCATTAGCTCACCTCAGGTCTTAAATCACGAGCGCGCCATCGAATGGAGTGAGGACTCGCTGAATATCCGCGCGTTTGCGTTTCAAGCTGGGGAGTATCAGGTGGTGCTCGGCATGAGTATCAATCACCATATTTTGTTTTTGGATAAGCTCGACTGGATTTTGTTTTGGGCGCTCGGTTTGGCGTTTGTGATTTCTTCCGCGTTGAGCGGTTGGATGGTAAAACGTGGGTTGAAGCCGATTGTGGGATTGAATCAGCACATTCAACAGATATCACCAGAGCAAATGGGCATTCGTCTCGACCCCGATTCGTTGCCAATAGAACTGCGCGAGTTAGCCAACAAACACAACGCGATGCTCGATAGGTTGCAAACTGGTTTTCGCCGCTTGAGCGAGTTTTCTTCTGATATAGCACATGAGTTAAAAACGCCACTCACCAACATTACCACGCAAAATCAGGTCATTTTAGGTGCGTGTCGAACGCCTGAAGAGTATCAGGATGCGATTGCCTCAACGTTGGAAGAACTCAACCGCATCACGAAAACCATCAACGATTTGCTCTACATTGCCAAGGCCGAAAACAAGCTCATTCATCGCCATGACGAAGTGTTTGCGGTGCAGGAGGAAATCGACCGTTTGGTCGCGTATTTTGAAATATTGGCCGAAGATGCCGATGTGCAAATCGTGAGCTCAGGCGACGGTCAGCTCTATATGGACAAAAACATGTTTGAGCGTGCAGTGGGCAATTTGCTCTCCAACGCGATTCGTCATGCGTATGCTGATTCAACCATTGTGATTGACGTTCAAGAGGTTGATGAACAGGTTACGATATCGGTCAGCAACCAAGGTGACACCATTGCCGAGCAAAACTTACCGTACCTTTTCGACCGGTTTTATCGCGCAGATAAATCTCGCCAACATGTAGGTAGCGTAGGTGCAGGGCTAGGTTTGTCGATTACCCAATCTATCGTGCAAGCGTATGAAGGACAGATAAAAGTAACATCAGATAAAGACAAGACGCGGTTTGTTATGATGTTGCCATCGGCAGGTGTCAATGGAAGTGATAAGTCAGTTGAAGCATAAAAGGCAAACCTTGGCTTGCCTTTTGAGACTCAAACTCGTTTGAAGTTATTTGGGTTATTGGCCCAGTTGATGAGCGGTTAGAATAGCAGAGTAGACATTTTCTGCCGTCACTGGGAATGGCATATTGTGGATGGTTTCTCCCTCGGCCGTTGAAGCTTCGGCGACCTCGCGCAACTTAGCGTGATTAAGCTCTTTAACGCCCATATCAAATAAGTTGGTTGGTAGACCTACCGATCGGCAGAAGGCGAGAACCGTATTAATCTCTTCCATCGCTGCGTTTTCTAGCACCAGTTGAACAAGTGTGCCGAACGCGACTTTCTCACCATGATAGAGATGATGACACTCTTCGAGCTTGGTTAGGCCGTTATGAATAGCGTGAGCGCCTGCTAGGCCACTGCTTTCAAAACCGATACCGCTTAGGTATGTATTGGCTTCAATAATATTTTCTACCGCTTTGGTGCTCACACCATTTTCTACCGCAGCTTTTGCTTTTACACCATCTTCAAGCAAGGTTTCATAGCAAAGTTTCGCAAGAGCTTGTGCTGAACGCGTCGCTAACCCACCAGCCATTGTTGCCTTACCAGAAGTCATGTTGGCACGAGCTTCAAAGTAGGTGGAAAGCGCGTCGCCCATCCCCGATACAAGTAAGCGAACAGGGGCTTTGGCGATGACTGATGTATCCATGATGACCATGTCTGGGTTTTTAGGGATCATCAAATATTCTGCAAACTCACCTTCAGGTGTGTATATCACCGCAAGAGCTGAGGTTGGCGCATCAGTCGAGGCAATCGTAGGAACCACCACGACAGGAATTTTGGTGTAAAACGCAACGGCCTTAGCTGTATCTAAGGTTTTACCACCACCAATACCGACAATGACATCATGTTTTTGAGTGGCACAAATGTCCGTGATGCGTTCAATCTCAACGCGCGAACATTCGCCACCAAAAATGTTCATAGTGAGTGGAAGCTTTTCGTCAGCAAAGCTTTGTTTGACGTCATCACCAACCAGGTTAGTCACGAACTCATCGGCAATGACTAACGGACGTTCACCCAATGTTTTCACGTAGTGAGCGATAGATGTAAGTACTTGTTCACCTTGGACGTATTTGCTTGGGCTGATAATAATTTTGTCCATAATTCAAACCTTTAACCTTTTTTATGTGTGTTTTTGACTGCAATGAAAATCCATTGTAGCGATAAGGTTTATATTAGGTTTGGTGTGGTAAGTGGTGAAGGATATCTCTGGTTTTGTTCCATGCTTTTATGACCTCTGTGTCAAACCGACTGTCAGAAGTAATAAGCATCAGCATGCTTTATGGCGCCGATCACTATTCAAGCGAATCTGTCGTTTTTCGTTTCATATTGAAACGAAAATACCGAAGTCGTTGTTTCAATATGAAACGGATTGATTTTTGTTGAGCACGTTTTTTCTCTGTTTAAGATGAATTCATACCCTACATAAAAATATAAATGGAATGAGATAGAACGATGAAAAAGTTAATTAACCAAGTCGATGATGTTGTATTGCAGCAAATGGAGGGCCTGGCATTGTCCCGCCCTGAGCTAAAAGCTAACTACGAACCTCGTTACATGTGGCATGAGGAAACGCCGGGGCAAGTGGCATTGGTTTCTGGTGGTGGCTGTGGTCATGAACCTTTGCACGCAGGTTTTATTGGTAAAGGCATGCTGACAGGCGCCTGCCCTGGTGAGGTATTTACTTCACCTACGCCAGATCAAATGTACGAATGTGGTAACCAAGTGAATACTGGTGAGGGCGTGCTGTTTATCATCAAAAACTACACCGGCGACGTGTTGAACTTTGAAACGGCCGTGGAGCTCCTTCATACCGATGGCATCAAAGTTGGGTCGGTGTTGGTGGATGACGATGTTGCAGTCAAAGACAGCCTGTATACCGCTGGTCGCCGTGGCGTCGCTGGAACGGTATTGGTTGAGAAGTTAGTTGGGGCTGCCGCGAACAAAGGTTATTCGTTGGAGCAATGTGAAGATCTGGCTCGTCGCGTTAATAATCACTGTCGTTCATTTGGCGTGGCGCTTAATGCTTGTGTTGTGCCAGCGGCGGGTAAACCATCTTTTGTTCTGGAAGATGATGAAGTGGAGTTTGGTGTTGGTATCCATGGTGAACCAGGTATCAAGCGAGTGAAATACACCGATGTCGATACGTTAGTGGATGAGATGTTTGCTGAAGTTGCTGAAAACACACCTTATCAGCGCACTTTGCGTATTTGGAATCGTGACGAAGGTGAATGGGATGAAGTGGAATCCAGCATTGAGCCTTTCGCCGCTGAACACGCCTACATCGTGATGGTGAATGGTATGGGTGGTACGCCAACTTCAGAGCTTTACGGAGTGTACCGCCGTCTGGCTCATAACTGCGAGCAAGCAGGGTTCCGTATCGTGCGTAATATGGTTGGTAACTTCTGTACGTCACTCGATATGGAAGGCGTTTCGATTACGTTGCTGAAGGCAGACAAAGAGATGTTGGAGCTGTTTGATGCTCCTGTCGATACGGCCGCGATCAAGTGGTAACAGGGGGGAGCAAACATGCAAATTGAAAAACAACATATCGTTCACTGGTTAGAGCTATGTGCAAAAACGTATCAAGAGAATCAAGATTTTCTGACCGACCTTGATCGTGATATTGGTGACGCAGACCATGGTCTCAATATGAACCGAGGCTTTAAAAAAGTTGCTGAAAAACTGCCGCAATTTGCGGACCAAAATATCGGCAGCATTCTCAAGAATACGGGCATGACTTTGCTTTCTAGTGTCGGTGGGGCAAGTGGCCCGCTTTATGGCACGCTGTTTATTCGCACGGCTGCCGCTGTCGGAACTCGAGAGCAATTAACGTTTGAAGAGTTGGTGGATGCACTAAAAAGCGGTGTGGATGGCGTGGTGTCTCGTGGTAAAGCGGAACTGGGTGATAAAACCATGTGTGATGTTTGGTTACCCGTTTTAGTTAGCGTGAAGGCATCGTTAGAAAATGGTATGAGCGCTGACCATTTATTGAATGAAATGGTTGAGCTAGCAGAAACGAATGCGGTTGCCACGATTGAAATGTTGGCGAAAAAAGGGCGAGCAAGTTATTTAGGTGAACGCAGTATTGGTCATCAAGACCCTGGCGCAACCTCTTCTTTGTTAATGATTAAAGCACTACAGCAGGCAATAGCAGGTAATTAAGATGGTGGGAATTGTTGTTGTATCTCATAGTCGTCGCCTTGCTGAAGGGGTGGCCGAACTTGCCACCCAAATGACGCAAGGCAAAGCCAAGCTTGCGATTGCCGCGGGGATTGATGATCCAGAGAACCCGATCGGAACCGATGCCATAGCCGTGATGGAAGCGATTGAGCAGGTACAAGATCAACAAGGGGTTGTTGTATTGATGGATCTTGGCAGCGCGTTGCTTAGCACGGAAATGGCTCTGGATCTGATTGATGATCATGTGAGGGAAAATGTCACCCTTATCTCGGCCCCTATTGTTGAAGGAACCATGGCGGCGTCGGTGGCTGCTGCCGCCGGATTACCTTTATCGACGGTAGTCGAAGAGGCACAGAATGCGTTAAGCGTAAAACGAGAGCACCTTGGTGATCAGCCACTAACATCCGCTGAGATAGCGCCAGTATCAGAGAACTTTGAGCAAGAACGGACATTTGATTGGGTAGTGCAAAATCCGCATGGATTACATGCTCGTCCCGCTGCGGTTATTGTTGGTGCACTCGCGCCTTTTGACTGCCAAGTATGGTTGAAAAAAGGCGAGCGCCGTGTGAACGCGAAAAGCTTAAACAGCATTGCGAAACTTGGCGTTCGTAGTCAAGAGGCGATCACCCTATGCGCACTCGGCTCTCAATCTAGTGAAGCAGTTCAGGCATTTGAAGCCTTAGCTCATGAGCACTTCGGAGAAAAAGAGGCGGTTGAGCAAGGCATTATCGAATCTGAAGAGTGCTCGGATACTTTGCTCGATGGCATGGCCTCAAATCAGATTGAAGGTGCTGTTGTTGGTATTCGAGTCAATGACGGTATCGCTACTGCTCCAGTTGTCCTTTTTACTCATGAAATGCCAGCAGTGCCTGAACGTGATTTCCAAAGTGAACAAGATGAAATTGAACGGGTTAAGCGTGCGATAGGCGTGGTTGTTCAACATCTGCAGGAGCAAGCGAAGCTGCCGAAAGGGGAAATATTTGCTGCTCATAGCATGATGCTCAGTGACCCAGAATTATGGGTATCGGTCGAGGCGCGAATTCAAACGGGCATGATAGCCGAGCAAGCTTGGATAGAATCACTGCAAACGTTAGCCGACGAGTTTCGCCAGGCTGAAAGCCAGTACATGCGGGAACGCGAAGCTGATGTGCATGATATCGCACGCCAGGTTATGGTTGAAATGACAGGCGTAACGCCTAATGCCATCGACATTCAGGAACCGAGTATTTTGTTGGCCCGTGACCTGATGCCTTCTGATGTGGCCGGGCTTGATAAATCGAAAGTGCTTGGTATCTGTTTGAGTGAAGGAGGGAAAACCTCTCACAGTGCGATTCTTGCTCGTGCGATGGGGATTCCTGCCATCGTTAAAGCTCAGGGCTGCCTTGATGCTGTGCGTGCTGGTCAAGTGGTGACTATTGATGGCTTCCGAGGACATTTATGGTTCTCTCCTTCGGATTCCGTACAGCAGGAATTAGAAGCGCAACAAATAGAGTGGCAAAGCACCCGACAAAGTGCACTAGCGAGTGCTCAGCAAGCCGCAGTCACCTGTGATGGTGTCCATATTCCAGTATTCGCCAATATTGGCGGACCGAAAGATATTGATGATGCACTAACATCAGGCGCTGAGGGCGTTGGTCTATTTCGGACTGAGTTTCTATTTCAAAACAGTGATGAGTTGCCAACTGAGGAAGCGCAATATCAAGTCTATCGTGATATTGCCGCCGCACTTGGTGATAAGACACTTACGATTCGTAGTTTAGATGTTGGCGGTGACAAGCCTTTAGCCGCTTATCCTATGCCATCGGAAGATAATCCATTTTTAGGTTTGAGAGGGGTGCGGTTGTGCCTTCAACATGAGTCATTGTTTACCGCCCAACTTCGAGCCATTCTGAGAGCCTTTCACGAACAACCGAATATTCAATTGATGATACCGATGGTGGCCCAGGTTGAAGAAGTGAGAAAAGTAAAAGCGCTGTTGGCACATCAAGCAACCCAACTCGGCTTGGATGCGACTCATTTGCCTGTTGGTATTATGATTGAGGTACCAGCCGCGGTATTAAATGCAGATGCGTTAGCCCAAGAAGTCGACTTTTTCTCTATTGGCACCAATGATTTGACTCAATATGTTATGGCCGCCGATCGAGGCAACGCCGCCGTTGCCGAATTGGTGAACTACTTTGAACCATCGGTACTAAAAGCCATTGAACTCACGTGTGCAGCAGGCGATCGCGCGGGCATACCGGTCAGTATGTGTGGTGAGATGGCAGGCGATCCAAATGCCACAGACACATTACTTCGTGTTGGGTTACGAAAATTCAGCGCCAGTTCGAGTCTGCTACCGGGACTAAAAGCGCAGATTCGTCAGTTGTCTGTTGATGTTTAATCGACATCTTGTCGTTAGCACATCTATACCGGCGTGCTTACGCCGGTTTTACTTTTGTAGGAACGCCACTTCTTGGCTTAATACAGCTTCATTTGCTCCTGCAGCCCAAACTTATTAATTTTTCTCCATAAGGTCGTGCGGCCAATTTGCAATGCTTTCGCCATATCATGCATTTTGCCATCACACTGATTCCAAGCCTGAACAATCGCTCTTCTCTCGGCTTCTTCTAACGTGATTACTGGCGTATTTTCTGCGGTATGGCGAGAATTCAGTTTAATGTCTTCAGGAATATCGTTCAGCTTGATTAAGTTGGAACTGCGGTTCAGCAAAATTCGCTCAGTTCGGTTTCTTAGTTCAGAGTTGTTGCCTGACCAACGAAAATTCATCAACGCTTCCAGTGCGACTGGCTCTATCGAGATTGTGACATTGTGTCGGCGTTCATAATGGCTGATAAGCTGCTGGACGAGAAATTCAATGTCTTCTTTACGCTTTCGTAGTGGTGGAATATGCAGCTCGTTCGAGGAGATTTCATAATAAAGTTGCCGACCAAATGAGCGCTGAGTGACATACTCGCTGATCTCTGAAGCGGTGCTCGTAATAAGTTGAAAGTCTACGGGGATTAATCGCAAACTGTCGCTGCGGCTGACGAGCCCAGTTTTTAACAACTTAAGTAGCACGGCTTGTAAATCGGGCGACAGATATTCCACCTTTTCCAAAAAGAGCGTACCGCCATGGGCGAGTTCAAACTTAGAGGGCATGCCTTGTCCCTCGTCGTATCCCAGGGTTTCTTTGACCAGTTGCTCTGTATTGATGGAGCGGCAGTTGAGCGTAATGAACGGCCCTTCTTTGTAGGTGCTTTCGTTATGAATCGCCATGGCGAGAGTAGCTTTTCCTACGCCTTCTTCACCCGTAATTAGAATCGGTGATTTGGACTTTATGGCCCGCTTTGCCACGGTAATGACGTGCTTCATTTTTCGTGAAATGACAGGCAAAGTGCTGAATGTATAGCGCGCACTGCCACCTATTTGTTGTTGAGCAAGTTCGCGAATTTTATCGATAGGGTGCAAGAACAATAAGTGTGTGCCGTCGTTGAGTGGACGCAAGGTAATTATCGCTTCAACAAACTCGCCACGAACCTCTACCGTTGTGAGTTTGCGGTTGATGCTTGCACCCGACTCAATACTATTGAGGACATTTGGCGGGAAACGTAAAACCGAAAAGACTTCTTTATCCAAGACCTGACTGGCTTCAATGTTTAACAAGCGCTCTGATTGGTGATTTACCATGGTGATACGGCTTTCTTCATCCCAGGCCAGAAGGCCGTCATCCATGCATTCTAACGTTGCGTTGTGCGCACAAGTGAGGCGGTTAATGTTTTCTTGTTCCGACTGAATATGGATTTGCAAACTGACTTCTTTCGCGCTCGACGCGATGATGACCAAGTTTTCTTTCTTATAGCTCTCTGCTTTTTTGAGAAGGCATGTTGTGCCGCGTAACTTGCCAAACTGGTCGAAAACAGGCGCAGCTACAGAGGCATAAGGATGTAAGTGGCGATTGAAATGTTCTGCTGCGAAAACTTCACACGGGATATGAGTACTAATACAGAGATTGACCGCATTTGTGCCAATTTTCCCTTCAGACAGAAAACAGCCTTGTTTAATACCGAGCGCCTGCATCTCTTGTTGCATTGAGTCATGTCCCACAACAGATAGAACGCAGCCGTTGCCGTCAGTCACCATCAATAGCAGGTCTTCGTCCCCTAGCATGTCGTAAGTGTCTTCAAGTACGGTCGTGGCGCATTCGATGAGGTGCTCGTTGCGTTTCATCAGAGATGAGAAGGTAAATCCAGAGGCAATGTGTGGCTTTGACCAGGTGTAAGGACTGCATTGCTTTATGCAACGCTCCCACGACTCAAGTACGGGAGTGCGGGAAAATTCTGGAGATACCCAATGGTGTTTCTGGAAAAACTCCCATTTGGTTTTAGTGTCTTCGATTGAAAGCATGCCATACCGTTTCAATGCCAGCGATAGATTGGTCTGATATTACAGAGACATACGAATATGGACTGTGATGGCTTTCACGCACGTCATACAGAAAGGATACGCAAAGAAAAGAGGCTAGTAGAGAAGGCGTTCCTTGCCGGAGGTTGGGTTAAAAAGGGCTGTCTTTGCCCAGTTCGTTACAAATCTCGACAATCGCGAGTGACAGGCCGGACTTAATGATTTGTTGTTGGCGCTGAAGTTGGAGTTGATAAAACTCAAGGTCGATGTCGTCATCAGGTTCGTTGACTTCTAATTGCACCATGCCCATTTTCTTCACCAGATGCAGCTTTTTGATTGGCTCTAGAATATTTGGATCAGTGAACTCGTAGTCGGATGCATCGCTATTAAGTCGGTTTTTAAGCTTAATGATGTCTTCAATATCATGATAAATATCGTCTGGGAGTACGCCTAAGCCAAATAGGAGTTTCAAACGAACGGAGAGATCGCCCAGCGGTCCGGAGTCTTGCAGTAGGGGACCAACAACCGATTGCACGGCGAAGTTATCTTTACGAAAGATCCTTTGTATTAGCCCGTCGATGGAATCGTTGAACACATCGACTGCTGCAATAAAAAAGCCTCGTACCGATGGCGCGCTGTTCAATCGTTCAATGATCTCGGTTTCGTTGATGTTATCTGCCATATACTGAGTAACTGTTTAAAATTATATTTATGGGGAGCAGAGCTCCCCTTGATTCGATTAAAGCTGGTGGTAAATCGCTTCTATTTGAGCCACTTCAACACTGTCTTCAGCCAGGCCAGTGTACGTTGCTAGCGTTTTCTTCACGCCCACGGCTTTTAATGAGGTTTGTAGTTCCACCGCTTGTGGGTCGGTGTCGTTGGTGTATTTCAACGCCGCCGCGATCCCTTTCAAAAGTGTTTGATTTTCAGTGCCATACTCGATTGTACCGAGTAATGGCTTCACTAATCTATCATTTGCACCCAATTTACGAATTGGTTGTCGTCCAACGCGATCCACTTCATCCACTAAATATGGGTTGGCGAAGCGACCTAGAATCTTTTCGATGTAGGCATTGTGCATATCACGGTCGAAGCCGTAACGACGAATCAACACTTCGCCACTTTCCTGCATTGCTTGTTTTACTTCAGCATGAATGCTTGGGTCTTCAATTGCTTCACGAATGGTGCGATGGCCTTTCAAACAACCTAAATAAGCGGTAATGCAGTGACCTGTGTTTAGGGTGAACAGCTTACGTTCGACAAAGGCCATTAGGTTGTTGGTCTTTTCCATGCCTGAGATGTCAGGGATTTCGCCCTTGAATTGCTGTTCATCCACAATCCATTCACTAAAGCTTTCTACCGTGACTTCTAGTGGATCATCGTTGGCGGCTTCTGCTGGTGGCACGATGCGATCGACTGCTGAATCAACAAAGCCAACCAACTCGTCTGCCTTTGTGTGCAGCGATTCATCCAGATGTTTGTATACTTCGCCTTTTAGGTGTGTTGTGCCACGCACCATATTTTCACAGGCGATGATGTTAAGTGGCGCGTCATTACCAGCTTCAAAACGTTTGGCGATACCTTTCGCGATGGTTTTCGCGATGATATCTAATACGTTTGGACCGACCGCTGTGGTAACCAAATCGGTTTTGACGATGCGATCAATCACGTCATCACTGGCTGAGTTTACTGCTGTGACGTGGGTAACAGTGTCGATTTGGCACTCGGTGCCCACGACTTTCACTTTGTATTCTTGTTTGTGGCTGAGCTGGTCTACCAACGGCGCATCAACGTCAGCGAAAGTGACCTCGACTTCTGCGTCTGCTAAGAGTTTACCGATGAAACCACGACCGATGTTACCTGCACCAAAATGAACTGCGTTTTTCATAATTCTTACCTACCAATATCTGAAAATGTTGACTTACGAAACTAGGGTGAGGCCAACCGCATAGGGGGTGACAGCTGACCTCATTTGCCTCAGGAGCAAATTAAAGGAGTAATTAAGCCGCTTGTTGACCGCCAAGGATGTTCAGAATCTCTTCCACATCGTTGGTGCTGGTTAGCTTCTCAATTGCTTCCGGCTCATCGAGCGCGTTCGTAATGGTGGTGATCACCTGGATGTGCTCATCGTTCTTAGCGGCAATGCCGATAACCAGTTTCGCGACATCGTCGTCATCTTCAGTAAATTGGATACCCGATGGGTATTGGCAGATTACAATGCCTGTTTTCTTCACGCGGTCTTTCGCTTCTACGGTGCCATGAGGAACCGCGATAGACTCGCCAAGGTAAGTTGGAACCAACGCTTCACGCTCAAACATCGCGTCTACGTATTCTGGTTCTGCGTAGCCAAGTTCAACCAATTTGTTGCCTGCAAAGCGAATGGCTTCTTCTTTGTTGGCTGCTTTCAAACCTAGGTGAATGTTCTCACGCTGGATTTGGAAAACCGATGGCTGCTGTGGCTCAAAGCAGTCGTCGTTCGCCGCCATGACTGACACTTTCACCATTTGGTCGTCATTGGCTGCGGATTGGTTTTGTGCTGCCAGTAACTTGGTGACTAGCTGGTTATACATTTCGCTGTCTAGGAAGTTCGTCAATGAAATGTGGTGTGCGTTTGGAGCATGCTTACGTGCACGATCCGTTAAGTCTTTATGAGTAATCACGATATCTGCACTCTCTGGTAAGCTGTTAATGGCAAGGTTGGTTACGTGAATGTTCAGACCTGCGTCTTGAACCTTTTTACGTAGCATGCTCGCGCCCATTGCGCTAGAGCCCATGCCCGCATCACAAGCGACAATAATGCTTTGTACTGTCGCTAGGTCTACGTCACCTTTGCTTTGGCTGTTTACCACCGCATCGTTTTTAGATGCAGATTTCATGTCTTTCATTTGTGATGTTGCTTTCTCTAGTGCTGCTTCATCACCGTCTTCTTCTGTTGACGTTTGTGTCTTCATTAGCAGTGCTGCTACGGCGAATGACACGCCTGTTGCCGCTGCGATAGACGCTAGAACACCAACGATTGAACCTTTCTGAGTCATCAACAAGATTGCAAAGATTGAACCTGGTGATGCTGGAGAAACGATACCTGCGTTAAACATAGTTAGAACGAATACGCCCGTCATACCACCTGCGATAGCCGCAAGGATTAGGCGAGGGTTCATTAGGATGTAAGGGAAGTAAATCTCGTGGATACCGCCGAAGAAGTGGATGATGGATGCACCACCTGCCGTTTGACGAGCCGTACCTTTACCAAACACCATGTAAGCCAGCAGGATACCTAGACCAGGACCTGGGTTTGCTTCGATTAGGAAGAAGATCGACTGACCTGTCTCAGACGCTTGCTGAATACCCAGTGGAGAGAAGATGCCGTGGTTGATCGCGTTGTTTAGGAATAGGATCTTCGCTGGCTCAACAAAAATAGAAGTCAGTGGCAGAAGGTGCGCTGAAACAAGGAAGTTTACGCCTGCTGCCAATGCGCCTGAAAGCACTTTGACAAATGGACCGATAAGGAAGAAAGCCAAAATGGCGCACAGCATACCAATGATGCCCGCAGAGAAGTTGTTCACCAACATCTCGAAGCCGCTTTTTACTTTACCGTCGATGTAGTTATCGAATTTTTTGATTGCCCAGCCACCCATTGGGCCAACCATCATTGCTCCCATAAACATTGGGATGTCGGTACCGACAATCACGCCCATAGTTGTGATTGCACCCACGACCGCGCCGCGATCGCCGCCCACTAATTTACCACCGGTGTAACCGATCAGTAGTGGCAGCAAGTAAGTGATCATAGGACCAACCATGGAAGCTAACGTCTCATTTGGTAGCCATCCGGTTGGGATAAATAGAGCAGTGATAAAGCCCCACGCGATAAACGCGCCGATGTTAGGCATTACCATGTTTGACAGAAAACGACCAAAATTTTGTATCTTGATCTTGGCATCTGGTGATATCATAACAATTCCCCGTTCGATGTTCTGATGAATATGTTGTCGTAAACGGTTCGCCAAAACCGCTTGTTTGATTGCTTAGTACTCAATCAATTTACCACACATTTTCCAATTGGAACTGACGACGGGTTTTTCGTGATCAACCCCCGCATTTCTTCGGATGAAAAGCATTTTTTAAGTGATGATGATCAATTAATTGATATGTAACTTAATAACAAAAAATGACTTTCAAATCTGTCAATAAGAATGTTAGTGATCAATTCGATCTTCTGACAAATATAAAATCAAAATTCATTGTGATTAAGATCACCTTTAATTTCTTTTTCAATTCAAATTAAATACTAGAAATGATCAATGTCACATTTTGTTTGATGTTAGGTTTGATTGAAAGTGTGAACTATGACCATTTTTGAGGTTTTGTGAAAGTTTATAACGTGAACGTTTGTGCGATGTTGGCGTTTTGTGGATTAAAGCTTGAGATGACTGGCCTTTTTGCTATGAGTTTAACTAAACACTTTGTTTTTAATGTCTTATGGGTAAATAACGCATCACGCTGCTCACGTTTTATTGTTTAGAGTGATTTTGAGCAGCGCGATATCTCCTACGTTTTTAGACGACGCTTAATTGTTCATAGCTAAATACTCGCGCGCGTTTTCGCTGCCCATATAACGTGCAAGCGTTTTCTCAGGTACATCGCGTAAATCCACCATAATCAATCCATCCAGTGCGTTGTTAAACGCCGGATCGACGTTAAAACACACCAACTTACCATTCAAACTCAAATATTGGCGTAGTAATACCGGAACGCCTTTGCCTTCGTCAATTCGAGCGATCACGCGAGATAGCAACTGTAAGTCTCCCAATGCGGTTAGCATGCTGGTATTCCAGTTTAAGTTGGTTTCTGGCAGTGGATTTGACGGAGTGACGTATTCGGCGCAGTCGTTGTCGTAGTGGTGTAGGGTCATTGATTGTGCCAGCAACTGACGCGCGGTATGGCTGTAATCGTTGCTGATGCTCACTGGGCCAAATAAGTGCGTGTATTCGCGATGTTGATGGACAAAAGTCGCTATGCCTTTCCAGAGTAAGAGTAGGGCACTCATGCTTTTTTGATATTGCTCGGCAATCACAGAACGACCCATTTCAATCGACTTGCCCATTTGATCGAGAAAGCGTTGGTCATAGTTGAACAAGGTGCGCGAATACAATCCTTCTACGCCATATTTCGCCAATAATTGATCAACTAATCCAAGACGGTAAGCACCTACCATGCATTGGTTCTCACGATCCCAAACAAATAGGTGCAGGTAATCATGATCGAAATGATCGATGTCTATCGCTTGTCCAGTCCCTTCGCCAACTTCACGGAAATTATGTTCTCGCAAGCGGCCAATTTCATGCAGGAGAGATGGGATCTGCTGCGCACTGGCGCAATATACGTCGAACTCGCCACTTTGAAGCAATTGGGTTTCTGTCGGTAAGCTGTGCAGCTCTTCAAGCAATTGGCCTATGGGTAACCCTGCCGCAATAGGTAAGAGATCATTGTCTGAGACCGTTTTCTGAGTGGCACTTACATCGCGGTTAAGCAGATAGGTGTTGAGCCTTAGATAATTGACGATCTGATCATCATTGAGGTTATTGAGTTCTTTAAACTTGATTGCTTGCCCAAAGGACAACTCAATGGTTTTTGCGCTCTTGTTGAGCAGCTCTCTTCCTAACATCAAGGTGCGTAAAAGAGGGTGGATTTTACCTGCCATGTAGAAGCGTTTTGAGTTCTGCCCACGAATGAAGACGGGAACAGTGGCGACTTTGTTCTTACGAATTAACGCACTGACACTGCGGCTCCATTCTTTGTCTTCTAAACGCTGTTGTTTGGCATCCACCAACTGCGACACTTCACCCGCAGGGAAAACCAATAACAAGCCGCCATTCGCAAGGTGTTTGTTGGCTGCTCTGAGGGCCTTCATGTTCGATTTGACGGCGTCTTTGCCTTCGAATACGTCGACACCAATAAAAAGTTGGTCGAGCTCTGGTACGGTTTTTAGGTACTGATTCGCTAAAATTTGGATGTCGTCTCGTATCATCAATAGTAGCTCGGCGAGAATCACGCCTTCAACACAACCGAGAGGGTGATTCGCCACAATGACGGTTGCGCCTTGCTTTGGCACTGCGTCGAGCGAACCATGGGCAATGCGATAGTCGATCCCCAAAATATCCAGCGTAAATCGCAAGAAAGTTTTGGTATCCGCATTCACGGGGCGTTGGGCGTAGAATTTATCGAGCTGACTTAAACCCGTTGCCCATTCTGCAACGTTTTCACCAATGCCGAACGGCGTTTTACGAGGGAGACGAAAAGGGGTTGAACTATCCATATTTACCTCAGCGTACAAGTGGCTGATCGGATAGTAGAAATTACAGATGACAGTTCAGAGGCAAATCCATGAGCCTTTGGTGACAAACTGGTGAAGCTTTGTTGACTAAAGGCGAAGGGGATAGGACAGCTTTAGCGTTACGTTTTGTCGCCAGCAAACATCAGGATACTCAGAGAGTTGAGCGTTTCATCGAGACTTTCTAGTGAGCTCAAGACCTGTTTGGTCGGCTCATTGTCTAGCAGAATACGACCATCAAAGCGTTTCCCTTCGCATTGATCTTCATCGCACATACCCGCTTGGGGTTCTTGTGTTGAGTTGTCATCCATTACTAAGTCGTCAGTACTCAAACAAGCCGTTGAGACAAATAATCCGCTCAGAACTACCAGCCATTTTATTTTCAACATAATCTTAAAACTCACAATAAAACACCGTTCAATTGTAATTTATTCTATTCACCATTTCGAACGATATGACAAAAACTTGGCTTTAGGTCGCCATTTTCTGGCCATAGTTGAGCTATGTTATCGATACGACGAATTGTTACTTTTGGCGAAATTAGGAGGATGAATGGAGAAGATTTCCAATAGAGCGTCAATATGGCTCGGGCTGTGTCTGATAATTGGTTTAGGAGTATTGGGCTTTTTTATTCAGCAAACAGCAGTCAAATACAAAGCCTATGAGCGAGTGGTAACGGTGAAGGGATTGTCTGAACGAGAGTACTCTGCCGATACAGTGATCTGGCCAATTCAGTTCACCTTAGCGAGTAATGATATGGGGGCTATGTTTGATGACATCGATCAGCAAACGCGTTTGATTCTGGATTTCTTAAGTGCCAAAGGGCTCCCTGAAACGAGCGTTTCCCTTTCTTCTCCTGCTGTCATTGACCGAAAAGCACAGCAATACGGGAGTGAGCAAGATATCGAGTTTCGTTATTTAGCCTCGCGGACCGTTACGGTTTATAGTCAAAGTGTCGATGTGGTTCGAGCGGCAATTAATGAGATTGGTGAGCTAGGAAAACAAGGTGTACTGCTGAATCAGGACCCGTACGCGAACCGCATTGAGTACAGCTTTACTAAGCTAAATGATGTAAAGCCAGACATGATCGAAGAGGCGACCAAAAACGCCCGCGAAGTGGCGCAAAAGTTTGCGAAAGACTCACAGAGTTCACTGGGTAAGATCAAACGTGCCACGCAAGGGCAGTTCTCGATTTATGACCGAGATAGCAACACGCCTTACATTAAGAAAGTACGAGTGGTCTCAACCGTTCAGTATTACTTATCGGATTAAAATAATAGTCAAAAAGCCGCTCATCGTGTGAGCGGCTTTCGATAAGACGAGAGCTATAGGATAGGATTAATATCTTGTTCTGTATGCTCACCTTCGACCACATCAACAGGTGTGTAATGTTGATAAATCAGGAAGCCATCTTCTGATGTTTCATGGTTATCTGGTGTGTCAACATACGCGGTACAGGTGTACCCAATACTGTAGGTGCCTGGGCCAATGTAACCAAACTCGTAGCTGTAGGTTGTATTACCTTCTTCGTCTTGCGATTCATTCACGTTAGCTACTGCAACTGGCGCTTGGAGTGGTTCCATCGCGCCCATATCGCCCATGGTTGAGCGATCCATCGAACCTGCGTAAAGATAGACTGAGTGAACGGCAGGAACGTCATTTATTGCATTTGATGCTGCACTGTCTGCTTCACACGCTTGATACTGAATTTCACTGACTTCACCACCGATATGACCTGATTCTGATGCGTTTACTAAGCTTACCGCATTAGAGTTCATGTTCATGTAATCTTTGCCCGTTGGATCTGCCAGACCTTTACGCAAATCAAACTCGACAACATAGCTATTATGACCAGTATGAACTTTTACATACTGACCTTTTTGCGAAAACTTCAAGCGACCTTGATCGCTCGTATCTGGTTTAAAACCAAAACAGCTGCCTCGGCTAGGCACAACTAAGCCTTTGATGTTGCCGTCTGTCTTCTCTACGTATGACAGCGTTGTATCGTTTAATTGTTTGCCGTCTTGAGCGTACACACACATAGCATAATCACCAGGAGCGATGTCTTGCTCGCTAATGATCGTTTTAGCGTTACTTCCCTGATATTCCATTAGATCAACTTGGTGTAGTGCTCCATTGTCACTAACATCTAACAGAATATGTTCTCCAGTCTGTTCGCCAGTTTCTGGGTCAAATGGTACAAGGACAACATCTTTAAACGCTAAGACGACTTTGTTGGCATCGTCGACAGGCGCATCGGAAACGCTGAGAGAAAAAGTGGCTGCTTCTGTATCGGATGAAGAGTCGTCGCTACCACAGCCCGTCAATAAAAGACCGCCTGAGATGGCAAGTAAAGGGTAGGTATATTTTTTCATTATGATCTCTTGTTTACACTGCTGATAAATGTGAAAGGCTAGTCTCAAAGTCGAGAAGTGATGTCATTGTATTGTGATAGAGAGGTCAATCTTCAATGGCGTTATATACAAGTCCTTTTTTATAAAACTAAGTTCTTAACTGTGATGAGGGGAGTTTGATAATAGTCAAGCTGGCTTGTTTCTTATGAGCGTAAGTTAGTATGACTTACTGCTAGAAGGAATTAGTATCATGGCATACAAGCACTTTATTAGAGAACTACTGGGTTTAGCGATTGTTGTCTCTGTCGTCTTTGGCGTTTTAGGTGTGATGTTAGAGCTCTTTGCACTGACGGCACTCTGGGAGCATCAGCAAGCGATAGCCGATGTATTCTTCCATGAATCTCTCTACTTTGTCGTATTTTTAATCCCACCATACTTCCTCTGGAAGTTGATTAACCGCCCTGAATTGGTTTCTGCGGACCAAGCTTATTTGGCAATGAAATTAGAGGCTGAAAGTCGACAATAAGCCGATTGAGTGAGGAGTGAAAAGAAGAGGCTATGAGAAACATCAGCCTCTTTCCTATCTGATTAGTGAGCAAAGTATTCGTTGCTTTATTGATTAAAAAGCTGCTTCTATTGTGCCTTTGAACGTACGATCGAGATAATCACGAATTGCTTGAGATTGGTAAATAGAAACGAACTTTTTATACGCTTCATTATTTTTGTCTGCGTCACGAGTAGCGATGACCATGACTGCTAGTGGGGCGTCTTTTGCTTCAAGATAGATACTTTGTTTCTTCGGATCTAAACCAGAAGACATTACGTAGTTCATTGTAATCGCAGCCGCGTCTACATCATCCAATGTTCGTGGTAACTGGGCGGCATCTACCTCGACAAATTCAAACGACTTTGCATTTTTTGTAATATCAGTTAGGGCTGCTTTGTGGCCAACACCTTGTTTAAGCTCAATTAAACCTGCATCGGCGAGTAGCAATAGACCACGACCACCATTAGTTGGATCGTTTGGAATTGCTATGCGTGCATTGTTTGGAAGCTCTTGTAATGAGCGATACTTGTTAGAATAAAGCCCCATGCGCATCAGAATGGATTGACCAATCGTCACTAATTGGGCGTCATGACTATTGTTGAAGTTGTCTAAAAATGGTTGGTGCTGATAGCTGTTAATGTCGATGCTACCATCACTAAGCGCGGCATTGGGTGTCACGTAATCAGAAAACTCGATGACTTCTACATTCAAGCCTTGCTTCGCAGCTTCCTTCGCTACTGCTTCAACTACTTGAGCATGAGGCCCTACGGTTGCTCCCACTTTAATGACAGAGTTATCTTTTTCTCCACAAGCACTTAAGCCAACTACTGCCGTGAGAACCAAAGCTAGTTTCTTTAGGTGACGAATACTTTTCATTGTAACTCCATTTTTGTTTTAGACGTCCATACGTTTACATGTCCATCCTATCAGAAGTCGAAAAAGGGTCAATGGTTTAAATAGCGAGTAGACATTTTGTTTCTACGACTATATAGAAAGATTGGTAATAAGCGAAAAGAAAGAGAGGGTAGAATCGAGGAAGATGATAAGTTTGAAGTTGTTGAGGATATGAGCAACGAATTACTACACCCACAACTGTACCCAAAGTCAGCAGACACAAAAAAGGCGTAGTAGGTACTAACCTGCTACGCCTTTCGAAATTTGGTGGCCCCTCGCAGACTTGAACTGCGGACCAATCGATTATGAGTCGACTGCTCTAACCACTGAGCTAAGGGGCCTTAATAGGACAACGATTATAGGGGAAGCGTTGCAAGGTGTCTAGATACCAACTAGGGCAATTGCGCTTAGTTTTTATCCACTTAGCACAGTAGATAATAAAAAAGGTGACCTAAAGTCACCTTTTTTGATTTCTAAAAGCTTGTATGCGCTGCGATTATTCGTCTAGGAAGCTGCGCAGAGTCTCTGAGCGGCTTGGGTGACGAAGTTTACGTAGTGCTTTTGCTTCGATCTGACGGATACGCTCACGAGTAACGTCGAACTGCTTACCAACTTCTTCTAGAGTATGGTCAGTGTTCATGTCAATACCAAAGCGCATACGAAGTACTTTCGCTTCACGTGGCGTTAGACCTGCAAGCACGTCTTTCGTTGCCACTTTAAGGCTAGTTGCTGTTGCAGAATCTAGCGGAAGTTCTAGCGTTGTATCTTCGATAAAATCACCTAGATGCGAATCTTCGTCGTCACCGATTGGTGTCTCCATTGAGATAGGTTCTTTAGCGATTTTCAGAACTTTGCGAATCTTGTCTTCTGGCATCTGCATGCGCTCAGCCAGTTCTTCCGGTAATGGCTCACGACCCATCTCTTGCAGCATTTGACGAGAGATACGGTTTAGCTTGTTGATCGTTTCGATCATGTGTACCGGAATACGAATCGTACGAGCTTGGTCTGCGATTGAACGAGTGATTGCCTGACGGATCCACCACGTTGCGTAAGTCGAGAACTTGTAACCACGACGGTATTCGAACTTATCTACCGCTTTCATCAGACCGATGTTACCTTCCTGGATAAGATCCAAGAACTGTAGGCCACGGTTGGTGTATTTCTTCGCGATAGAAATTACAAGACGCAAGTTCGCTTCAACCATCTCTTTTTTCGCACGGCGAGCTTTTGCTTCACCGATAGACATACGACGGCTGATGTCTTTAATGTTCTGTACGTTTAGAGAAGTCTCTTCTTCAATCATTTTTAGCTTAGCGATTGAACGACGGATTTCTTCTTCGTTACGTTTGATCTTTTCAGCGTATGGCTTGTCTGAAGCAAGAACTTCATCCAACCAAGCTTCACTTGATTCATTACCAGTGAACAGCGCGATGAATGATTTCTTCGGCATTTTGCCGTATTCAACCACAGACTTCATGATCAGGCGTTCTTGAGTACGAACGCGATCCATAGCAGTACGCAGCTCATTCACTAGGTGATCAAACTGTTTAGGCGTTAGACGAAACTCGCGGAATACGTCTAGCATCATTTCATTAGCAACGGTTGCTTTCGGGCTGTTATAGCCGTACTCGTTGATTGCTAATTGAAGATTTTGATAGGTGCTGCGTAGTTGGTTGAATTTCTCTAGCGCTAACTCTGGATCGATACCTACATCTTCTTCAGAATCATCTGAATCGTCATCGCTATCTTCGTCGTCATCAACGTCTTCATCGTCTTCTTCTTCTAACTGAGATTCAGTCAGTTCAGAACCGATGTGTGTTGCCGTTGGTGCAGCGGTGTCGTCAGCATCTGGGTCTACAAAACCTGAAATAAGGTCAGTAAGACGTAGTTCTTCAGCTTGAACTTTGTCAAATTGCTCAAGAATGTACGGAATCGTACCTGGGTATTCAGCAACAGACGATTGAACTTGGTTAATACCTTCTTCAATACGTTTTGCGATGTCGATTTCGCCTTCGCGAGTTAGAAGTTCGACAGTACCCATTTCACGCATGTACATACGTACTGGGTCTGTGGTACGACCAATCTCACTCTCTACGCTAGACAGTGCAGCGGCTGCAGCTTCGGCTGCATCTTCATCGGTAATATTTGTGTCATCGTTCAGTGCTAAATCATCAGCATCAGGAGCAGTTTCTACTACCTTAATGCCCATGTCGTTGATCATCTGAATGATGTCTTCTACCTGTTCTGAATCTACGATTTCAGCAGGTAGGTGGTCATTTACTTCGGCGTAGGTCAGATAGCCTTGTTCCTTGCCTTTAATAACAAGTGACTTTAGCTGTGACTGCGGATTGTGATCCATAGACGGTATCCAACTTCGTAATCTGGTGAAGGAATCAGTATGCGAAATGCAAACCACTTACTATAACAAATTAAATCGTTGCTGACTAATTAAACAGGGTTACGCTTTTAAATCTAGCATAAGTGCTAGCAGCTCCCTTTTCTCTTCGGCTGATAAACCGACACTTCTTGCTTTGGCCTGCAGGTTTTCAATTTGTTTTTCTACGCACTGGGCAATAATTTTATCCAGTGAGTCTAAAAATATTTCTTCTTGGTTGTCCTCATCGAGTGGAATGTCCCAACTCGCGAGACGAGACAGAAGGGTCTCATTTTGGCTGTTTCGCCAATGCTCTAATAATTGGCCTGTGTTGATATGGGGATGCGCTTGGCATTTATCAAGTACATCAACAAATAAACTTAGACCAGGAATGGGTAAATCTCTAACGCTAGTTAGATCTGGCACCATACTTACGTATTGTGGGTTTTGAATCAGTAACGCGATCACTTCTCGCATCGGCGTTCGCTTGATTTCTTTATGAGGTTGAGGCCTTTTATCCTCTTTACCTTGTTTTGAAATTAGCTGCTGTAGTTGGCGTTCATCAACCAAACCCAAACGGCGGCCAAGCAGTTCTCTCAAGTATAGTCTTAAAGTGCCGCCAGGGACTTTGTCGATGAGAGGAACAGCAAGGGTACTCAGCTTTGCCATGCCTTCTTTCGTGCTCATATCGACTTGCTGAGTCAATGAGCTGAACATGAATTCAGACAAAGGCATCGCATTAGACACTTGTTGTTCAAATGCTTGCTTTCCGTTTTGTCGGATATAAGAGTCGGGATCTTCTCCATCCGGCAAAAACATGAATTTTAACTGGCGACCATCAGTTAGGTAAGGCAATGCATTTTCCATGGCACGCCACGCTGCTTCACGGCCTGCGCGGTCACCGTCGTAACAACATACGACGGTGCTTGTTTGCCTGAATAACACTTGCAAGTGATCGCCCGTTGTAGAGGTACCCAATGAGGCAACGGAATAATCTACGCCATATTGAGCAAGCGCGACAACATCCATATAGCCTTCAACCACTAAAATTTGTGGTGGCTCACGGTACGCTTGTAGTACTTCATAAAGGCCATACAACTCTTTACCTTTATGAAATATCGGGGTTTCGGGTGAGTTGAGATATTTCGGTGTCCCATCACCTAATACTCGACCACCAAAGCCTATCACTCGGCCGCGTCTGTCTCGAATAGGAAACATCACTCGACCACGGAATCGGTCGTAGCGGTTGCCTTTGTCGTTTTCGATCAACATGCCGCCTGTGACGAGCATGTCTTGGTTTTCTTTATTCTGGCCAAAGTTCTTACGAACTAAATCCCATTCATCAGCCACATAGCCGATGCCAAATTTCTGGACGATTTCACCAGACAGGCCGCGATCTTTTAGATACTCAATCGCCACTTTACTTGCTGGCTGCTTGAGTTGGTTACGATAAAATTGAGCAATGCTGCCCATTAAGTCGTATAGATTACGTTTTTCACTGCTGCTTGCTTGTGGGCCTGACTGGAACGAACCATTACCGCCGCTACGTTGTTCGCGAGGAACATCTAAGCCCAAGTATGAAGCGAGTTCTTCAATGGCTTCGACGAATTCTAGCCGGTCGAATTCCATCAAGAAGTCGATGGCATTTCCGTGCGCACCACAACCAAAACAATGGTAGAACTGCTTTTCTTGACTGACGCTGAATGACGGCGTCTTTTCGTTGTGGAACGGGCAGCATGCGCCGTAGTTTTTGCCTTTTTTCTTAAGTTTCACACGTGCGTCGATGATATCGACAATATCAAGTCGAGCTAGAAGGTCATCGATAAAACTGCGAGGGATGTGTCCAGCCATAAAACCTAACAAAAAAGAAGATGATGAGTGGAGTGAATGCTTTAAAAGAATAAGCGTGTTGCTCACTTATTTCATTCCATTCATCCAGATACAAACAAGCCGTGCGTTCCAAAGGATAGCACGGCTTGCTGCAATTGGGTGGGGTATCTTAAGCCAGTTTAGCGCGAACTAAACCGCTTACTTTACCCATATCTGCGCGCCCTTGAATTTGCGGTTTCAGAACGCCCATTACTTTGCCCATGTCTTGCATGCCAGCTGCACCAGATTCAGCAATCGCGTTCTCGATAAGAGCCGCTACTTCTTCGTCTGTCAGTGGTTGAGGCATAAAGTCCTCAAGAACGGTAATTTCTGCTTGTTCCGCATCAGCAAGATCTTGACGACCCGCTGCTTCATACTGCGCTACAGAATCGCGACGTTGTTTAACCATTTTGGTCAATACTGCAAGAATGTCGTCATCGTTCAGAGTGATCTGCTCGTCAACTTCACGTTGCTTGATTGCTGATAGGGCTAAACGAATAGTACCAAGGCGCAATTTGTCCTTGGCTTTCATCGCTAATTTTTGCTCTTCTTTGAGTTGATCAATCAGAGCCATAACTAAATTCCTTTTGGAGCTCAGTTATTAGTACAGGCGAACGCGACGAGCGTTTTCGCGAGCTAGCTTCTTAGCGTGACGCTTTTGAGCTGCTGCTTTAGCGCGTTTGCGAACTGTAGTTGGTTTTTCGTAGTGCTCACGACGACGCACTTCAGAAAGGATACCTGCTTTTTCGCAAGAGCGCTTGAAACGACGTAGAGCAACGTCGAACGGTTCGTTTTCACGTACTTTAACTACTGGCATATGCCTTTCACCTCAGGGGTTATTCGTTAACGCTGGCATTCAACAGACCAAATCACAATTGTTTGGTCTCTTACCAGCTTGATCAAAAATGGTGCGGAATTTTAATCCGATCACAACTACTTTGTAAAGCCTTTTGTCGATTATTGTCTGTACAAAATTTGTTTGCAGCACCAAGGCGAGGTAATATGACGCCCAAATTTCCTCTATACAGAAAGCATACTGAGAAAACCATGCGCATTATCGGTATTGAAACCTCTTGTGACGAGACTGGCATCGCGATTTATGACGATGAAAAAGGTCTGCTGTCACACAAGCTTTACAGCCAAGTAAAACTGCACGCAGATTACGGTGGTGTGGTGCCTGAGTTGGCTTCACGTGACCATGTAAAGAAAACCATTCCTCTTATTAAAGAGGCACTAAAAGAAGCGAACTTAACTTCGAAAGACATTGATGGTGTCGCGTACACCGCGGGGCCGGGTCTCGTTGGTGCACTATTAGTGGGCGCTACTATTGGTCGCAGTATTGCTTATGCTTGGGGAGTGCCAGCGGTACCTGTTCATCATATGGAAGGTCACCTGTTGGCTCCAATGCTGGAAGATAACCCACCGCCATTCCCGTTTGTGGCAGTGTTGGTGTCGGGTGGTCACTCGATGATGGTCGAAGTGAGAGGCATCGGTGAGTACAAAATTTTGGGTGAGTCAATTGATGATGCGGCGGGCGAAGCGTTTGATAAAACAGCGAAGCTAATGGGTTTGGATTACCCAGGCGGCCCGCTGTTGTCTAAACTGGCAGAAAAAGGCACGCCGGGTCGTTTTAAGTTCCCGCGCCCAATGACTGATCGCCCTGGCTTGGATATGAGTTTCTCTGGCCTGAAAACCTTTACAGCAAATACGATTGCTGCGAATGGCGATGACGAGCAAACTCGCGCAGACATCGCTCTGGCATTTGAAGAAGCCGTGTGTGCAACATTGGCGATTAAATGTAAACGCGCGCTTGAGCAAACAGGTATGAAGCGTATTGTTATTGCTGGTGGTGTAAGTGCTAACCGTCGTTTACGTGCAGAGTTAGAGAAGCTAGCGAAGAAAGTTGGCGGTGAGGTTTACTACCCACGAACTGAGTTCTGTACGGATAATGGTGCGATGATCGCTTACGCTGGTATGCAGCGTTTGAAGAATGGCGAAGTGGCCGATATGTCGGTAGCGGCTCGCCCACGTTGGCCGATTGACCAACTGACACCTGTCGCTTAATCAAACTTATGCGGTAGGTTTGAAATAGATTCACTACGATAAAGGTCTCTGCTCATCAGAGGCCTTTATTTTTAGCTATTCAATGAAAAGCTTCGTTTACACTCTGACTGATGCGAGCAGTTCGGTATTGTTTCAGTGATAGGATAGTGCGGAAGAATAAGAAATGGATATAACAATGAATAAGTTTGAAATTGAAGGTCAGCAACTTGCTTACCTTGATAAAGGTGATGGTCCAGTATTACTGTTTGGTCACAGTTATTTGTGGGATAGCCAAATGTGGGCGCCACAAATTGAAGTTTTAAGCCAGTCATATCGTTGTATTGTGCCAGATTTGTGGGCACATGGTGAGTCAGAAGCGGCCCCTGCATCGACAGAGTCATTAGTTGATTATGCACAACATATGTTGGCGTTGATGGATCATTTGGATATTGAAGAGTTTTCTGTGGTGGGCTTATCTGTTGGCGGCATGTGGGGAGCGGAACTGACGGCTCAAGCACCGCAACGTGTGAAATCACTGGTATTGATGGATACCTTCATTGGTTGGGAGCCAGAAGTTACATATAAGAAGTATTTTTCAATGCTTGATACTATCAGCCAAGTCCAAGCGGTGCCTGCGCCAATTATTGAAGCTGTCGTGCCATTGTTTTTTGCTAATAACGCTGAGCAGGTGAATCCTGAGTTGGTCGCTGCATTCAAACGCAGTTTAGAAAGCCTGAGTGGTGAGCGTGCGGTTGAAGTGGCTCGCATTGGTCGCATGGTGTTTGGTCGCCGTGATGTTATTGAAGATTCGGAAAAATTCGCTCTGCCGACGTTAATTGCGGTGGGCTGTGAAGATAAGCCTCGCCCGGTTTTCGAATCGTATTTAATGAAAGACTGTATCACGGGCAGTGAGTTGGTGGAGATTCCTCAAGCTGGACACATCAGTTGTTTAGAACAGCCGGAATTCGTCAACCAAATGTTGTTGAACTTCCTGAATCGAGTTCATGCATAACCAATGCATCCCTCTTTAAACGAAAAACTCGGCATTAAGCCGAGTTTTTTTGTGTCAGTTTCTTCTCGCCGATTTTTGGCTCGTCGCCAGACAAAAGCCGCCGAATATTTTGATGATGCTTAAATACGATTAAGCAACACAGCATAGCAACAGGTAACGTGTATTGCGGTTTAAACATCCAAGTATAAAACGGAGTGACCAAAACCGTGACGAGAGCCGCTAAGGATGAATAGCGGAATAGCGCGGCTACTGACAGCCAAGTTAACATCACTAATCCTGTTAAGTCCAAACCAATCGGAGCGATAGCGCCAAGCGCTGTTGCGACACCTTTTCCGCCTTTAAAGTGGAAAAAGATGGGGTACATGTGGCCAAGACAGGCAGCAATGGCGATGACGCCAAGAATGATAGGGTCGATACCAAGAAAGTATCCGCCCCATACGGGGATGGTGCCTTTGAGCATATCGCACAACAAGACTGAAACAGCGGCTCCTCGTCCGCCAATACGCAATACGTTCGTTGCTCCAGGGTTGTTGGAGCCTACACTGCGTGGATCTGGCAGTTTTAAGAGTCGACAGATCAAAACCGCACTGGAAACCGAACCCAGTAAATAGGCGGCCATTGTCATTATCAGTGCCAGTGCGTCCATAGAAGTCCTTGATGGATTGGAATTTAATGCTCGGTTCCCGCGTAGTTGCTATCATACCTCGAATTCACATAATGCAGAAATCCTCACTGTGATAGAGCTTGCATTATGTGATTTCTTGTATATAAAGATGCTTTCGCAGTTTATACCTAAGTAACATTGTGATGACCCAAGTAAATGTTACTTAGGTATAGAATACTACGATCAAATTACCCCTCACGGGTATCCGACCTCTGTAATAGAAGGACATAAGATGGCTCTGGATAAAGTTTTTATTGAACAATTAGAAGTAATCACCACGATTGGCGTGTACGACTGGGAACAACAAATTAAACAAAAGTTGGTTCTGGATATCGAAATGGCGCACGACAATAAGCCTGCGGGTAAAAGTGATGATGTGCAAGATGCGTTGGATTACTCGCAAGTGAGCGAGGCGGTACTGAGCCATATTGAAAATGGTCGTTTTCTGTTGGTTGAGCGCGTAGCCGAAGAAGTGGCAGAGCTTATCATGCAGCGTTTCTCTGTGCCTTGGGTGAAAATCCGTTTAGCAAAACCTGGTGCAGTGCCACAAGCACGTGCTGTTGGTGTCGTGATTGAGCGAGGTCAAGCATGATCACCACCTATATCGGTGTTGGTACGAATGTAGAAAGAGAGCAACATGCGCTCGCTGCGTATCAGGAGCTGCTACAGCTTGGAGAAAGTCTCCTCGTATCGCCGGTATATGAATGTGAACCTATTGGCTTTAGCAGCCAGAACTTCTACAACTTTGTCGTTGCAATGCGTACCGAGTTGTCATTAGAAGAGTTGAGTCATCAGCTACGTGAGATTGAATTTAAGTGGGGACGCGAAGAAAATGCGCAAAAGTATCAGGATCGAACACTGGATCTCGATATAGTGTTGTTCGGTGAATGTGTCTCCAAGAAAAAACCTGAGCTACCTCGCAGTGATATCTACAAATATCCTTTTGTCACAAAGCCTCTGTATGATCTCGAACCTCAATTAGTGATCCCAGGCGATGGACGCACAGTCGCAGATATTTGGCATGCAATGCAGCCAGTCGATTCACTCAAACTTGTTTCTTTTTCATTTTTAATTTGAGTTGTTTACATGAGTTATTTTGAAGCCTTTATTCTGGCTCTGATTCAGGGTCTGACAGAGTTTTTGCCTATTTCGAGCTCTGCCCATTTGATCCTGCCCTCCGCCATTTTGGGATGGGAAGACCAAGGTCTAGCTTTTGATGTTGCTGTTCACGTCGGTACATTAATGGCGGTAGTGATCTATTTTCGCCATGAAGTGATCACTCTGTTCCTGGCATTATTTGCTTCGATCTTTAAAGGAGATAGGAGTAAAGAAGCAAAACTTGCTTGGATGATCGTGATCGCCACGATTCCAGCTTGTGTGTTTGGCTTGTTGATGAAAGACATCATTGAAGTGTATCTACGTAGCGCTTATGTCATCGCGACCACAACGATCGTATTTGGTTTGTTGCTTTGGTGGGTAGACAAAAACGCTAAGTTGGTTGCGGATGAATACCAAACGGGTTGGAAGAAAGCTGTATTTATCGGTATTGCTCAAGCCTTAGCGATGATTCCTGGAACGTCGCGTTCAGGGGCGACCATTACGGCTGCACTTTACCTCGGCTTTACTCGAGAAGCGGCTGCGCGCTTTTCATTTTTAATGTCGATCCCGATCATTACATTAGCTGGTAGCTATTTAGGCATGAAGCTAGTGACCAGTGGTGAACCTGTCCATATTGGCTTCTTGCTGACTGGTATCATCACATCGTTTATCAGTGCATATATTTGTATCCACTTTTTCTTAAAGATGATTTCACGAATGGGCATGACACCGTTCGTGATTTACCGTCTGATTCTAGGTTTCGGCTTGTTTGCGTTCTTGCTTAGCGCCTGATAACACGACGGATTGGCAGCTTGCTTAACCGCAAGCTGCATACCTAAACCACAACGTCATTCTGAACAGCGACGAAGGAGCGAGATTCAGAATCTTCTCTCAGAGTTTCTTGTAGCGTTGGCCATTTCTAAAACTTCCCTGCGTGCTGATGTTAGATTCCTAGTCTCGCTAAGGCTCGCTGGAATGACCTGGCATGAATACAATTCGGTTAATTAATCTGAGCTCAGATCATTTATTCAAAGCGACTCTTACCGCTTCAATCCGTCTCTTTTCTTGTTCATCACGTATTGCCGGGCCTTTAAATCCATCCTTAATGATGCTCTGAACATCTACGGCGGCTGCGGCTTGATAAGCGTGGGTAAAAATCTCAGCTTGAGGATAAGGCTTCTCTTCTAACCCTTTTCGACCTGCATGGTCAGCCTGACAGCATATTAAAATATCTTCTAAGCGCTCAGCTTTGCGCCACACATCGAATTTGTTGAGTATTTTTATGATGGTTTGCGGCTTTAACTCGGCCGCACGATGGATATTGGAGTGCTGTTCGCACACCATCAAGGCTAAATCACGAAACTCATTCGGTACACGGACACGCTCGCACAGCTTTTTGATCAGTTTTAATCCTGTATGACAATGCATTCTGTGGCTTGGCCATTCGCTCTCTGGCGTCACCCCTTTGCCCAAGTCATGCACTTGAGCGGCAAATCTGACGGGGAGTGAGTCACTCAATCTTGCGGCTTGCTCTGCCACCATCAAAGTATGGATGCCTGTATCGATTTCTGGATGCCATTTTGCTGGTTGAGGCACGCCAAATAGTGCATCAATTTCAGGTAAAACAACGGCCAATGCACCACAATCTCTTAGAACCGATAAGAAGATATCAGGGCGAGGGGTGGAGAGGGACTTATGCCATTCTTGCCAAACACGCTCGGGAGTCAGTGTGCTCAGCTCCCCAGATTCTGCCATGTGGCGCATTAACTGCATGGTTTCGTCGGCAACCGTAAAGTCTAGATCAGCCAGCTTGGCAGCAAAGCGAGCGACACGTAAAACGCGTAGAGGATCTTCGACAAAGGCGTCTGAGACATGGCGTAGTAGTTTATTATTGAGATCTTTCTGGCCGCCGTAAGGATCATGGAGCTTACCTGCATCATCCATTGCCATTGCATTAATGGTTAAATCACGACGAATTAAATCTTCTTCTAAGGTGACACTTTGATCAAAGAAACACTCAAAGCCAGTGTAACCAGAGCCTGATTTTCTTTCTGTTCGCGCAAGTGCATGTTCTTCTTTACTTTTTGGGTGCAAAAATACAGGAAAGTCTTTACCAACGGCGGTGTACCCTTGGGACAGCATCATCTCGGGAGTCGCACCTACGACCACCCAGTCGTTGTCATAACTATCAATTCCGAGCAATTTATCTCGAACTGCGCCACCTACTAAATAAACTTGCACGAATTACCTCTTAATTTATTGATATGCCGTTGGACATTGTAGCAAGCAATGGTACTTTTCTTTACTCCCGAGAGTAGATGCAGCTATGTTTATATTATATCTGACTATTCCCTGGTGGTTTTTTAGCTGGAGAGCCTAATGTATAAGGACTTTTTTGGGTTTGTAGAACAACCATTTTCGATTGTTCCAAACTCGCGTTATTTGTATTTAAGCCAACGTCACAAAGAGGCAATCACACATCTCCAAGCCGGGCTAGGCGATGGCGGTGGTTTTGCTATGCTTACTGGCGAAGTGGGTACAGGCAAAACGACCGTCGCAAAAGCGATGCTGGCGAATTTAGGTGATAACACCAAAGCGGGTCTGATCCTAAATCCCACGTTTTCGAGTCGAGACTTGCTCGAAGCTATTTGCGATGAATTCAAAATTACTTACCCGCCAGATGCAAACCTCAAACAGCTAAACCAAGTGATTCACAAATACTTGCTGCGTAATTATCGCTCAGGCTGGCAGACATTGCTGGTCATTGATGAGGCTCAACACCTTGCTGCCGACGTTTTAGAGCAGTTACGTTTGTTGACCAACTTGGAAACTGATACCAGAAAACTGCTCAAAGTGTTGTTGGTCGGACAGCCTGAATTACAGCGGTTATTACAAACGACGCAACTACGCCAGCTCGCTCAGCGCATTACTGGGCGTTATCACTTGTTGCCGTTGGATGAAAAAGAGACAGAAGATTACATCGCGTTTCGATTACATACGGCAGGTGGTGACCAGCAACTGTTTAATCGTGCTTCTTGTAAACTCATTGCCAAATACAGTCACGGCATCCCGCGCTTGATTAATCTTATCTGTGATAAATCTCTCAACATCAGTTATCACCAAGGTAATGTGGTTGTGGATAAGCAAACCGTTCAGCAGGCTTGTGAAGAGGTGATGCAGTTTCAGGCAGATATTTATCAGCAAGATAAAAAAGAGCGCCGTACTTTCCGTTGGCCTGCTTGGGGCTCAGTCACGGTGGGTCTTATTGCGGCATTAGGTACGGGGTGGGCGGTCGTGAATTATATGCCAGCTCAAGCAACGTCAGTGTTGGCGCAAGTGACCGCACCAAGAGAGGAGCCAACGCCAATAGTCGTCAACCAACAATTGACAGATGATCAGCGTGACTTATTGTTAGCACAAAAACAGTCGAATCTCGCCGTGAATGATTTGTATCGTTTGTGGGGTTATCAAGCATCGGTTCGCGACAATCTTTGTTTATCAGAACCCCAATCGACCATGCGTTGTGAGCGTAAAATGGCGACCTGGCCGCTGCTGATGCAACAAAATCGCCCTGTAATTTTGGAGTTGAATTATCAAGGTGATGTTGGGTATGTCATTTTGTACGCTGTCGGTAATGACAAAGTCGAAGTGCTCAATGGCAAGCAGCGTCTGCGTCTGCCTATTTCGTGGCTAAAGCCGATGTGGCAAGGCAATATCATTGAACTGTGGCAAGCACCGTTGAAAGAGACATTACGTTTAGACATGGAAGGCCCTGCGATCGAAGTATTAGACCGATTATTAGCAGAAGCGGTAAGTGAGCCGCTGCTTGAAACGTCTATTTTTGATGGTGCGATGAAAGAGCGAGTTGAGTTATTCCAACGTTGGCAAGGTATTGGGGTCGACGGCATTGCAGGTAAGCGGACGCTAGATCGTCTTCAACAAAACGTGCAGCCAGATGCGCCTCAACTGGCGAGAATCGAGAAGGAGGACGCATAATGTCAGCCATGAAACATATTGGTTTGTTCTTGTTGCCGATCACCGTTGCTGCAATCGGAGTTGCTTGGTATTTAGATCTCCTTACGCCTCATGCTGAAGCTAGTACTTCCGCCCCTAAGGCTAAGATGGAAGCGGAACAACCGTTCAAAGCATTGGACTACCCTGAAACTACTCAGTTGGCGCAATTGCCAAGAGAGTGGCCAAGTGCAGAGCTGTCTCGTGATTTTGGTACGTTTGCAACATCTGATGAATACGTGAGTAATACAGCAAACAAAGACGAGATAGAAACATCTGTATCAACTCAAGGCTCTTCAGTAGTTGAAGAGGACCTAGGTTTGTCTCTGGATGATCTTGACTTGTCCTCATTATCTCCTGATTTGGCGCGAAAGGTCGAAAATGCGTTATCCCGAGATGATGCGCCTTCACCACAAACGGTGCGCGTGAACGATTTAGAGCGCAACGCTCACCAATGGCAAGGGCGTTTACCTGCGCTCAATTTGCAAACTCACATGTACGCCAGTGATGAAAATCGCCGCTGGGTGAAGATTAACAATGTTGAATATCATCAAGGAGACGTTGTTGATGGGCAGGTCACATTAAGGGAAATACAACCGCAAGCGGTGATTGTCGAGTTCCAAGGTGAGCAAATTCGTATCCCAGCGTTGTATGAGTGGAAAGGGTAGCCGTTTTTTATAGTAAATCATCAAGCCAGCGAGGTCATGTCGCTGGCTTTTTTGTTTCTCATAAGGTCTTTTTTATCTATTTGAGTGATGATTTTTAGGGACTCACACAAGCTAAATATAGCTTTTCTCAGTCGTTTAAATTACATCAATATCAGTCATGTATTAGTAGAATAACTCCAGTCAGCGTTGTGTAAAAAAACGCCATATTGACGAACTTCGTCATCACGACCTGGTCCACGTTAGACCCCATGAAATAACAGGAGTCTACACAGAGACACATGCGTATTCTGATTTTTTCTTTAAGTGTTGTTGCGTCGTTAAGTTACGCAGCAAAGCCGACCCCTTTCCCTATAACACCAGATAATAACGGACAAGATTTTATGGTCAGCGCGACCAACCCTTACGTGAGCAGCACTGGTTATTCAGTATTGAAAGATGGCGGGAACGCCGTTGATGCTATGGTCGCGATGCAGATGGTGATGTCTGTGGTTGAACCGGATATGACGGGAATTGGCGGCGGTACTTTCGCGCTGTTTTATCAACATGACAAGCAGAAGTTTTTAGCCCTTGATGGGCGAGATGAAGCGCCGTCTAGCGCTCACCCTGAGATGTTTATTGAAAATGGGAAAGCACTCAGCCGCGATGAAATTTTGGGGCCTCGCTCCGTTGCAGTGCCGGGCACCTTGCGTCTACTTTATTCCACTCATGAGCAATACGGCAAATTACCATGGTCTGAGTTGGTTCAACCTGCGATTAAGCTCGCGCGTGATGGATACGCGATGAACAGCTATACCTATGATATCGTCGTGCGAGAGCAAACGCGTTTGGCTCGCGACCCAGAAATTAAAGCCTTGTATTGGCAAGATGATGAAGTGAAGCCAACAGGGACGTTAATTAAGAACCCTAAAATGGCTGAGACGCTAGAGAAAATAGCTCAGCAAGGCGATCGCTATTTGTATGGTGGTGCACTTGGTCAACATATTGTTGATACGGTGAATCGTCGTATTAACGATCAGCATGAGAAATTGTCGTTAGAGGACTTTAAGAACTATCAGGTTAAATCTCGCGATATTATTGAAAGCGATTATCGAGGCAGCAAAATCGTTTCGTTTGGTTACCCGGCCTCTGGTGGTGTGATGGTCGCTCAAAGTCTGAAACTGCTGGAACCGTACGATATATCTCAGATGGCATTAACTGATGTAGAGCCTTGGCGTTTAATGACCGAGGCGATGCGCTTAGCAAAAGCCGATCGTATTGCGTATGCCGGAGATCCGGATTATGTGGAAGCACCAGTTGAACAATTGTTATCTAAAACCTATTTGGACCAGAGACGTGATTTAATCCCTGAGAATGGCACCTCGAAAGAGAATCCAAAAGCCGGACAGATAACGCAAACTCAGTATGCGCAATATCAAGGCTTCGAGAGCAAAGATACAGGGCACATTTCTATCGTTGATAGGGAAGGTAATGCGATTGCTATGACCAGCACCGTTGGCACGGGAATGGGATCTGGTGTCATGGTTGATGGCGTTATCTTGAATGCACAAATGGCAAACTTTTCACCTCAACCAACGCTTAACGGTAAGCCTACTCAAAACTCAATTGAAGCGGGCAAGCGTCCACGTTCGGCTATTACGCCATTAATGGTGATGGACGGAGATGGCAATCTGCGCTTAGTGGTCGGCTCGCCGGGCAGTTCGCAAATTCCGGGGTATGTACTCAAAACCGTGGTTGGGGTACTGGATTGGAAGTTATCAGCGCAAGACGCCATTGACCTACCAAATATCCAGTACGGCACCAAGATAGACCGCACCAAGTCGTATGACCCAACAGGGTTGCTAGTGGAGAAGAAAACCTTCGCAGAAATGTTGGTGCCGGAGTTCATGGAGCTTGGCTACCCAGTACACGTTATTCCAGTGGTAAGCGGTTTGAATGCAATTGAGCTAAAAGATGGCAAGCTTTATGGCGCAACGGATCGTCGTCGAGCGTCTAGTTCAATGGGGGAGTAGTGCAGATTTCCGTAAAACTAAGCAAACAAAAAAGCCAGTCGAATATCGACTGGCTTTTGCATTCTTTTTATAGATAAAAGGGCGAAGGACTTATGCCCAACCCGCAGGTGAACGTTTTCTACGAGGCATGACATGCGGAAGAATTAAACCAAATAGCAAACCTAAACCTGCAACACCGCCGCCATAAGTGAAGTACTTAAGCAGCATGTCGTCTTTTTGTGTATCCAGTTTAGCGCGCAGCTCACGGTTTTCTGTCTCAACAGAAGTAAGTTGGTCGCTGATCTCAGAGTATTTATTCTCAAGATCGGAAATTTGTTGGTTACGCGTTTCTAGAGAGGTAACAAGGCCGGCTTTCTCTGCATCAGAAGTTTTACGAGCGTTAGCAAGCTGCTCTTTCACTTCTGCTAGCTCTTTCTCAATGCGAGGAAGGCGAATCGCCATGCTTTCTTGGTTTGTCACAAACTTGCTTTGTACCCAACCAGTACGACCGCGGTCATCACGAACTTGCGTATAGCCAGTATCTCGGTTGGTTTTAATCAGTTGTACTTTAGAACCGGCGTTAACACTACCAATAATACGGTAGGTGTTATTTGGACCTGAGTGCATAAAAGTGAAGAGGTCATCAGAAATATAACGGTCTGCTGCTAGGGCCGCTGGCGCTGCTAGCAAAGTAAACAAAACCGTGATGATTAGTTTTTTCACAGTAAATCCCTTAACGATTTTTCTTGGAGACAGCGTTGGCACCGAATGATTGGAGCCGGAAATAGACGAATAGTATGCAGTTTCAAACCTCGGTGCAACAAAGAAGGGAGGCAAAGCCTCCCTTTCTGTGCGTTTGAGTCAATAATGACAAAGCGCTTACATTCTATTGACGAGTGTCTTAAGCGAACATCGCTTGAAGTCCGTAGAAGAATACTACGGCCAATAACGCACCCGCTGGTAGTGTAACGATCCATGATGCCACGATGTTACGAACTACGCCTAGGTTCAGTGCTGCGATACCACGAGCAAAGCCAACACCGAGAACCGCACCAACCAATGTTTGAGTGGTTGAAATTGGCAGGCCTGTACCAGACGCTAGAACTACCGTACATGCTGTTGCTAGCTGTGCTGCAAAACCGCGGCTAGGCGTTAGCTCAGTGATGCCTGTACCAACGGTTGCCATTACTTTGTGACCCAGTGTTGCAAGACCGACCACGATACCAATACCACCAAGAGGTAGAATCCACCAAGCGATGGTGCTTTTCGTGCTGATTTCACCCATATGTTCAACAGTCGATACTACAGCAGACAGTGGACCAATGGCGTTTGCAACGTCGTTTGAACCGTGTGCAAATGCCATTGCACAAGCGGTGATAACCATCAGAACGCTGAAGATACCTTCCACGCCAGAAAAGCTGCGGTCTTCTTCGCGATTAGCGAATTTTTTCTGGATGTATACGTAGCCGCCAACCATCACGAGTGCTGAAACTGCTGCTGCCCACATCCAAGCTTCGCCATTGGTTAGGTGAAGACCAACGTGTTTTAGACCTTTTTTGATAGTTACAAGTGCAATCACCATTGTTGTGATGAACATGTAAACAGGAACAAAACGTTTGGCGTTGAATAACGGGTTCTCAGTATCAAAAATCAGACGTTGTGCGCTGACAAAGATAACGTAAGCAAAGAAACCTGAAATCACAGGTGTAATAATCCAGCTACCAACAATGCCTTGAACGCTGCCCCAGTCAACCGCTTCAGTACCTACTGATACGCATGCAAAACCAATGATTGCACCGATGATTGAGTGAGTCGTAGATACTGGCCAGCCCATGTAAGAGGCAAGAAGTAACCATGTACCCGCAGCCAAAAGAGCAGACATCATACCGTAGACAAGAACGTCAGGTTGACTAGCAAATAAAGAAGTTTCGATTACACCTTTACGGATAGTGTCGGTTACTTCACCGCCTGCAAGGTAAGCACCTGCAAATTCGAAGATCATCGCAATGATGATAGCTTGTTTTACGGTTAGCGCTTTTGAACCTACTGATGTACCCATCGCATTAGCAACGTCGTTCGCGCCAATACCAATCGCCATCATGAAACCAAAAATCGCTGCAACAATAATCAGGACAGTGCCGTAGTTCGCAAGGATATCCATCGTAATACCTAGTTGTTTTATAACAAGCGGAACAAAATTTTACGCGCGCCAAACCATAAGACGATGAAAATAGTCATCGTCCCTATGACACGTGTTCATTATGCTCTTCGTTATGTCGTTAACTTTATGTTTTAAGATCGAGATAGCATGACTTCCAAACGAGCACCTACGCGCTGCGCTTGGTCGGCAATACCACCTACCCATTCAAGAATCTTGTACAAGAACATGACATCGATAGGGTTCATGTCAGACTCAATCGCCATCAACTGTTGACGAAGTTCAATCTGCATAGCATCGGTATCATCTTCGATGACATCTAATTGATGAATCATTTCAGCGACGAGCGTCACTTCACGACCTTTGAAGCCGGTTTCTAGCAATTCATCAAGTTCATTGATTACCTTTTGCGCCTGATCGGCCGCATCAAGACAACGTTGAACGTAAGCGAGGAAGTTTGGTTGGAGAGCCTCAGGAATGACAAGTTGACGACCATATACACGGCCAGCAATGTCTTTTGCCAGGTTTGCAAGTTTGTCCTGCTGAGTCAGAAGCTCAAGCATGTCAGTACGGTCTACTGGCATGAACAAACCGCGAGGCAGTTTTAGACGGATTTCACGTTTCAGCACGTCCGCTTCTTTCTCTAGGTGAGAAATTTGTGCACGGATTTCAGATGCTTTTTCCCAGTCACCCTTTGAAGATACTTCAAAGAATTTCACCAAGTGTGAACAACATTCGTTGACACACACAACGTGGCGTTGCAAAGGCTTAATTGGGGACTTTGCAAATAACCCCATAATTGTATTTACTGGCATGGTCATTCAACCTAATAACTATAACCTTAAAAAAACATACACCATTTCTGAGTGCTTGGCGAAATGTTGAACGATGGCTATAAAGGCGCGCATGGTAACGCATTAAATCGCTCATTAAAACTGTTTTAGATCATCATTCCGGCGATATTTCTCTCTTGCCGTGCGAGAAATTACGCAATATCCTGTTTCTATCTGCTTTGAAAGGTATAGCTATGGAAACCGAAATAGAACTGAAGTTTTTTGTTTCTCCTGAATTTTCAGAAACTTTAAAAGAAAAAATTTCTGAGACAAAAGTACTTCAGCATAGTTGTCGTGACTTGGGTAACACCTACTTTGATACCGCCGATAAATGGCTGAGAAAGCACGACATTGGTTTAAGAATTCGCCGTTTTGATGATGTATTCGTCCAAACCGTAAAGACAGCAGGACGCGTCGTCGCAGGCTTACATCAAAGACCAGAATACAATGCTGAGCACACTAGCGACGAGCCTAATCTGTCGCTTCATCCTGTAGACATTTGGCCGCCAGGTAAAGACGCAGCAACGCTGCAATCTGAGCTTATGCCGTTATTCTCGACCAACTTCACACGTGAACAGTGGCTGATTGGCATGCCAGACGGTAGCCAAATAGAAGTGGCGTTTGACCAAGGTATGGTCGTCGCCAAAGGTGAAGATGGGGAAGAGAAACAAGAACCGATTTGCGAAGTTGAACTGGAACTTAAATCGGGCCAAACCGATGCCCTATTTACACTAGCACGTAGCTTTTGCGAGCAAGGTGGCATGCGTTTGGGTAACTTGAGTAAAGCGGCGAAAGGCTATCGACTTGCAAGTGGCTATGCAGGTGATGAAGTAAAATCGTTGGCGCTTGTGGACAGTAGCCCGACGGATACCGTTGAATACTGCTTGATCAACTCTTTAGAACACGCCCTATCTCACTGGCATTATCACGAGCAAATTTATGCTGAGCGTGACAATGTGGAAGCGCTACGTGAAATCAGCAATGCCATTCGTTTTATTCGTCAAACATTGACCATTTTTGGTGGTGTTGTCCCTCGTCGCGCGAGTGCGATTCTGCGCCAAGAGCTTAAATGGTTGGAAGAAGAACTGAGTTGGTTGGATGAGCATGCACACCTTGAAGAGCTCTTAGATGACAAAGGCAATGTGCTGCGTAAGTTGGATGCGCGTAAGTTCTTAGTATCTGAGTTGACTCAGCAGTTACAAGAGCTGCCAAGCCGTGAAGAAGTGCTAGGGTTGCTCAATTCCGCGCGTTACACCGGGTTATTGCTGGATCTTAGTCGCTGGATCTTAGCGCGTGGCTGGCAGCCGTTTCTTGATGAAAAAGCGCGCGAAAAAATGGCAAGTAATATCATGCCGTTTTCAGTCACTCAGCTCGATCGCACTTGGGCAGAACTAATGGAAGCTTTCCCAGCAGAGCGCGACCTGACGGCGCAAGAGTATGTTGATCAGCGCTATCGCTTGCTGCGTAACCTCTATACCGGTATTGGTTTCGCGAGTCTATATAACTCGGATGAGCGCAACAGCTTCCGTTTGCCATGGGCGGATCTGGTGCATGGTATTGATGATCTGCTAATGCTGAACCACTTACTTCCGTTGGTTGATATGTTGGAAGACGCAGAAAAAGAGCAGTTAGAACGCTGGTTGCACCGTCAAGAGCGTTCAATTTTGCATGCAATGGATCAAACCCGAGCGATCAGTGTGGAAGTGCAGCCTTATTGGCGTGAATGATCGTTCTGGTGATAAGGACAAAAAATAGGACCGCATGGTCCTATTTTTTTGTCTCTGTTTTACGTTGTTGTAGCTCTTTTTCCATGAAATCGAGTCGTTCTAGTATTTGCGCTTGTTGGCTTAGGAGCTGCTCGAGCATACGTTCTTTATTGATTGAGCTGTGCGTCTGTTGTTTTGTCGGGGCAGTAAGGATAGAGGTGATAAGACCCGAAATCATACCAAAGATCCCCACACCACAAACAATGATGATGACGGCTAAAAACTTTCCTACTGAGGTCACCGGATAATGATCGCCGTAACCAACGGTTGAGATCGTTACGAATACCCACCACAAAGCATCGGCGCCAGTGCGAATATTCGCTTCTGGGTTTTTCGCTTCGATAAACAGCATGGCACTAGAACCGAGCGTAATGAGGATCACCATCAACAGTAATATTGAGGCGACCGTGGTTTCGCGGCGGTTCTCTTTGAGCTGATGCAAAATGAACTTTGACGAGCGCAGTACTAATACCACTCGAAGAATATGAAAGATACGAGCAAAGCGCAGTGGCTCTATTAATGGGATGCTCGCCACGAAATCTATCCAATGACGTTTAAGAAACAACCACCGATCTGTGGACCGGATCAAATCAATGGTGAGCTGTAATAGAAAAATACTACAGATTATGAAATCCAGACCGATAAGAACTTGACGGGTTTCGTAATCGATCGGGAAAAACAACAAGCCAGAGATCACAAATAGTGCCATAAAAGACAATATTAGTGACAACAGGCCCATCGGTCGTGTGCTGTCTTTGATATCATTGTTTTTCATACGAAGCTCGAAATAAATCGCGTAACCACGCTAAACGCGAACATAACTATAAGTAATATAAAGATTATAGATAAAGACTATATAAGACTCGGTGGAGAACTGACAATGGAAAAGCTGGCATTTAAGCCATGGGAAAGGGTCATATCCGACATTCGACTGGTTCCTAAAATGGTCATGTTGATGGTCTTCAGTACTGTCCTGATTGTGGCAAAACAACTGTGGGACGCGAACACCTTTTACGATTCACTTTTAGCGGCGACACAAAACGCGCAAGTTGCCCAACAGCATTACGAAGCATACTTAACGCAAGTTGCTTGGCAAACCGCCTTATTGATTGTGGTTTTTGTCGTGCTCTTATTAGCGGCGGCTAGAGTGATGCTGCGTCAAACGCAGTATCTGAGCGACGCAATCAAACTGATGGCGAGCAAGAACCTCTCCGTGCCATTTGGTATGGATTGTAAAGATGAATACGGAGACGTGGCACGTGAATTAGAAAAGACACGTCGCCAATTGCACGATGTGATTCAAATGCAAATTAATGCTTCTGATGAGTTATCCACACTCACGGAAGTGATGACGCTGAGCATGTCGGAAACGAAGGAATCGGCGCAAGAAGAGTTTAACGAAATTGATCAACTTGCGACGGCGATGAGTGAAATGTCGTCGACGGTGCAAACCGTCGCAGAACATGCCCAGACGGCGTCTTCTCTTACAGAGCAAGCTTCCGCACAAGCGATTTCTGGTCAACAGTTCTTGCAAAGTACGATGGCGAAAATGAGTGAACTCTCGTCGGACATCGCTTCATCGGCGCAGGCGGTTAACCAGGTCGAAGAACGTGTTGAATCCATTGGTAGTGTTGTGGGTACGATTCAAGGTATCTCTGAACAAACTAACCTGCTTGCACTGAATGCGGCTATTGAAGCGGCGCGAGCTGGCGAGGCGGGTCGTGGTTTTGCGGTGGTTGCAGATGAAGTTCGTAACCTTGCACAACGTACACAACAAGCGACGGTAGAAATTCAAGAGATGATTGCGCAGCTGCAAACCAGTGCAGAATCTGCTGTAGAACTCATGGAGAAAAGTGTAGTGGAAGCGGCCGATGGGAACGAGCTGGTTTCTAATGCTGGATCTGAGCTCGATGGTATTGTTGGGCAAGTGACGCAAATCAATGACATGAACTTCCAAATCGCGACGGCGTCTGGTCAGCAAAGCAGTGTTGCAGAAGAGATGAGTCAAAACCTCACCAATGTACGTGAGCTGGTAGAAGCCTCGGTTGTGGTTGTGACAGAGCTGCTAGAAACTTCTGAAATGATGCAAAATAATGCTGGCGAGTTAGACAAGAAGATCAAATCTTTCCAAGTTTAATATTCCATCCAGAACTTTTGATAAAACGCCCACAAACCTTTTGTGGGCGTTTTTATTTGCTTTAAGTCTGGTATAAAGAATGAGTTACCGTGCTTTTCAAACAAGGAAGAAAAATGCAGCTGCCTTCGCCACTGATTTCTATCGCTGAATCTGCCGTACAAAATGCTCAAGAGGCAGGTTATTTTCCCCTTTGGCCAGATGAGATTGCGCAGCAATTTCGCTATGTGGCGGGCTTAAGCCAGTTTATTACCGAAGCCATTCATCGCGATGAAGTTTTAGCCCGTGAGTTGCCAAGCATGTTAGCGCAACCAAGTCGTCAGGAATCTTACCGCTCACGTCTTGCTGCACTGTTGGGACAATGCCCGGATGAGATGTCTGGTCATCGCGTGTTGCGTCAGTTTCGCAACCGAGAAATGGTGTACATTGCGTGGAAGGATTTCACGCATGCATGGTCGCTAGAAACGTCTTTAAGCCACTTATCCGAGTTGGCTGAAGCGATGATTTTTGAAACCTATCAATGGCAATATCAAGCGTGTTGTCAGGAGTGGGGAACGCCGACGAGTGAGGAAGGTGAAGTACAGCCGATGTTGATTATCGGCATGGGGAAACTGGGTGGTGGCGAGTTAAACTTTTCTTCCGATATCGATCTGATTTTCACGTATCCAGAAAACGGTGAGACACAAGGCGCGCGCCGCAGCATTGCCAATGCCCAGTTCTTTACTCGCCTTGGTCAACGCATCATCAAAGCGCTCGACCAACAAACCTTCGATGGCTTCTGTTACCGTGTCGATATGCGTTTGCGTCCGTTTGGTGAGAGTGGTCCATTAGTCATGAGCTATGCGGCACTAGAGGATTACTATCAAGAACAGGGACGTGACTGGGAGCGTTACGCGATGATCAAAGCTCGAGTGATGGGGTGCGAAATGTACCCGCAATACCAAGAGCTACGCCAAATGCTGCGTCCTTTTGTTTTTCGTCGCTATATTGATTTCAGTGCGATTCAGTCTTTGCGTCGGATGAAATCGATGATCAGTAGTGAGGTTCGCCGCCGAGGTTTGAACAACAACATTAAGTTAGGCGCAGGTGGTATCCGAGAAATTGAATTTATCGCCCAAGTTTTTCAATTAATTCGGGGTGGTCGCGAGCCTTCTCTTCGTAATCGAGGGTTGTTGGAAACGCTGCAAGGCATTGAAGAGCTGGCGTTACTCACTTCGCAAGAAGTCAGCAGTCTAGAAGCCGCATACAAGTATTTACGTCAATTAGAAAACTTGTTGCAAGCGATGGCGGACAAGCAAACCCAGACTCTGCCTGATTGCGAAATCGAACGCTTAAAGCTCGCTACCGCGATGCAAATGACCTCTTGGGACCAACTGATTGAGCAAACTCAGCAGCACATGGCGAATGTCCATCAAGTATTTGAGTCGTTAATTGGTGATGATGAAGAAGACGAGGGTACTACGGTTGCTCGTCATTTTCATGAGCTATGGGATATGGCGAACAAACAAGATGTGCTTGAGCATATCTTACAGCAGGATATTCAGGTTGAAGACTTTGCTTCATGCGCGAAAACCATCATCAACTTTAAAACCGACCTGGCTAAAAAAACGTTAGGACCGCGTGGACGCGAAGTGTTAAACCGTTTAATGCCGAAGGTATTTGATGCGGTGTTTGCCCACCCTGATGCACAGTTTGGTTTACCGCGAGTGCTGCATTTACTGCACAATATCTGCACTCGTACGACTTATCTGGAGTTATTGGATGAGCATCCAGCTGCTCTAGTACAGCTCGTGCGTTTGTGTACCGCAAGCCCAATGATTTCAGAGCAGCTATCTCGGTATCCGATCTTACTCGATGAGTTGATCGACCCTGCACAGTTGTACAATCCAATCCCATTAGACAGTTACCGTACAGAGCTGCGTGATTATCTGGCCCGTATTCCAGAAGATGATATGGAGCAGCAAATGGAAGCGTTGCGCCAGTTTAAGCAAATCTGCATTTTACGTATTGCGGCGGCGGATATTGCTGGTGCATTGCCGGTGATGAAAGTGAGTGATCACTTAACCTATTTGGCGGAAGCTATCGTTGATGCGGTGGTCAGTCAGGCTTGGTTGCAGGTGTCCGAAAAATACGGCGAGCCAACGCATGTGAAAGATCGTGAAGGCAAGGGTTTTGCCGTCATTGGCTATGGCAAAGTCGGTGGCTGGGAACTCGGCTATAACTCCGACTTGGATATCGTCTTCATGCATGACTGCCCAGTCAATGTCTATACAGATGGCAAAAAGGAAATCGACGGCCGTCAGTTCTACCTTCGCCTAGCGCAGCGCATCATCCATATTTTCTCGACTCGCACCGCTTCCGGCATTTTGTACGAAGTCGATACCCGCTTGCGCCCATCTGGCGCGTCAGGTTTGTTGGTTAGCCCAACCGATGCGTTTGACGATTATCAGCATCAAGAAGCCTGGACATGGGAGCATCAAGCACTTGTGCGCGCGCGCTTGATTTATGGCGATGAACCCCTTGCCATTGCATTTCACAATACGCGACATGATGTGTTGTGCAAAGCGCGCGATCGGGCGGAACTGAAAAAAGCCGTTGTCGAAATGAGAGAGAAAATGCGCGGTCATCTTGGGGGGAAAAAGCCCGGCCGTTTTATGCTCAAGCAAGATGTGGGAGGGATTACCGATATCGAATTTCTCGCTCAGTACTTAGTGCTCAACTATAGTCACGATAAGCCGAAATTAACCCGTTGGTGTGATAATGTGCGCATCTTTGAAACGCTCATTGCACAAAATGTCATGGACGAAGACCAGGCAATGCAGTTGATACGTGCCTACACGACAATGCGAAACGAAATACACCGGAGAAATCTACTCAATTTAGATGCTGATGTGGTGGAAGATAAGTTTGTTGCCGAAAGGGAGTGGGTAAAACAGGCTTGGAATCAGTGGTTCAGTTAAGACCATATATTTAGCCTCGATAAGGGCTGTGATAAACTCACTTCGATTTAATTTTTGGAGACCAATAATGAAACCAATTCTACCTGATTACAACAGCGCTGGTGTGCTCATCATCGGTGATGTCATGCTAGATCGTTACTGGTATGGCCCAACCGGACGTATTTCTCCTGAAGCGCCGGTTCCTGTTGTAAAAGTAGAAAACAATGAAGAGCGTCCTGGTGGTGCTGCGAACGTTGCGATGAATATCGCATCACTAGGTGGCCATGCTCACATTGTTGGTCTAACAGGGGAAGATGAGCCTGCAAAAGTGCTGACGGAGACGCTGAGCTCACTCAATGTGAAATGCGATTTCGTTGCACTGCCTGATTACCCAACGATCACGAAGCTTCGCGTAATGAGCCGTGGACAACAGCTTATTCGTCTCGACTTCGAAGATAAGTTTGAAAACACGGATTCTGCACCTGTGCTATCGCGTATGGATGCCGCTCTGCCAAACGTTAAAGCCGTGATTATGTCTGACTACGCAAAAGGCTCGTTAGAGCATGTTCAGGCATACATCCAAAAAGCGCGCGCAGCAAACATTCCAGTTTTCATTGACCCTAAAGGTGCGGATTTTGAACGCTACCGCGGAGCAACACTCTTAACACCAAACATGAAAGAGTTTGAAGATGTCGTTGGCAAAGTAAAATCAGACCAAGAGCTGGTTGAAAAAGCACTTCAGCTTGTTGAAGAGTTTGATTTTGAAGCGCTACTGGTTACGCGTAGTGAAAACGGCATGACGTTGATCCGCCGTGGTCAAGAGCCATTCCACCTTCCGACTCAAGCGAAAGAAGTGTACGACGTGACAGGTGCGGGCGACACGGTTATCTCTGTATTGGCAGCGTCTGTTGCCGCAGGCAAATCCTTCGAAGAAGCGTGTGCACTAGCGAATGCGGCGGCTGGCGTTGTTGTTGGTAAGCTTGGTACCTCGACCTTGTCTGAAATTGAACTGGCAGAAGCGGTACATGGCAGCCAAGACACGGATTACGGTGTAATTTCAGAAAAAGCGCTGATTGAAGCAGTGAAAAAAGCCCGTGCACGTGGCGAGAAAGTCGTTATGACAAACGGCTGCTTTGATATTCTTCACGCTGGGCATGTGTCTTACTTAAACCATGCTGCTGAACTTGGTGATCGCCTGATTGTTGCGGTGAATACCGATGAATCAGTGAAGCGTCTTAAAGGGCCTGGTCGTCCTGTGAACCCAACCGATCGCCGCATGGCGGTATTGGCAGGTTTGGGCGCTGTGGATTGGGTAGTACCATTTAGTGAAGATACGCCGCAACGTTTGATCTCGGAAGTTCTGCCAAGCTTGCTAGTAAAAGGTGGTGACTACAAACCAGAAGAAATTGCTGGTGGTAAAGAAGTCATCGCTGCAGGTGGCGAAGTTCGTGTATTGAACTTTGAGGATGGGTGCTCAACCAGTGAAATCATCAATGCAATCAAAGGCGGTAAGGGCTAAGCCTACGATTTGTTGGCATTGAAACGCTATTTGTTTGTAAAAGGTCGCCAAGTGCGGCCTTTTTGATACTTGATGTTCTGAGATACTTTTCGTCTCTTAACGGCAAGCAATAAAAAACGCCAGCTGATAAATCAACTGGCGTTTTTATTTATTGAGAACTGAAGTATTCAGTCAGCAATTATTTTGCTGCTTTCAAACCTGCATCAACGTCTAAGATGTCTTGTTCGCTTAGCGTACCAACGGCTTGGCGTAGCTGAAGAACACTTAAGATGTAGTCGTAACGAGCGTTCGATAGGTTTTTATTCGCATCGTATAGACGACGAGTTGCGTCTAGCACGTCAACGATAGTACGAGTACCCACATCAAAACCTGCTTCTGTTGCTTCTAGTGCAGAGCGCGCAGAAATAACGGCTTGCTCATAAGCACGTAGTGCGCCGATAGAGGCGTTAATGTTGTTGTTTTGTGCGCGAACATCTTTTACTACGCTACGGTATTGTGCTTCAAGATCTTCACTTGCAGCCACGTACGCGTATTCAGCCTGTTTGGTTTGAGAGGTGACGTTACCACCCGTGTATAGCGGCACCGCAAGGTTCACACCGATATTGAAGTTGTCTGTGGTGTTGTCACGAGAGCTATGAGACGTATCACCGTAGTTGTAACCACCGTCTAGAGACAGCGTTGGTAGATGACCAGAACTTGCTAGTGAAATATTGTCACGTGCGATATCTTGAAGAATACGTGAAGATAGCAAGGTCAGGTTTTTGGTTTTTGCTTCGTCAATTAGTGATTCAGCAGGCACGGTCGATGGGCTAGCAGTGAAGCGGCGAGTGTCCAAGATGTTGAGATCTTTGTGCTCTTGACCAGTGATTTCACGTAATGACTCGTAGCTGTTAGTCAGTGCGTTTTCTGCTAACACTTCATCCGCCAGTACTTGGTCGTACTGAGCTTGCGCGTCGTGTACGTCAGTGATCGCAGATAAACCTACTTCAAAACGCTGTTTTGTTTGCTCTAGTTGACGACCCACTGCGGCTTTTTCTGCACGGACGAAGACAAGGTTGTCTTGTGCGCGTAGAACTTCAAAATACGCTTGTGAAACACGAAGAATTAGTGCTTGTTGAGTCGCAGCGTAAGTTGCGTCTGCTTGACGAGCACTTTTCTCAGCGGTATCTAGCGAGATCCAAGATGCGCGGTTGTAAAGTGCTTGTGAAAAGCTAACACCAGCGGTTAGAGCGTTGGCATCGTTTGATACGTCATTGACTAGATTTGAGTCGTATTCAGTATCGCCACGAGTTAAGTTGTAACCTGCTGTTAGGTTAATTTGTGGTAATAGAGCACTACGGCTTGAGGTGATTGCTTCGAAAGCTTGGTCACGTTGTGCTGCTACACTGAGCAATTGTGGATCATTTTGTTTTGCTAAGTCGTAGATTTCAGCCAAAGAGTCTGCGAACGCAGACGTACTCATGCTACCTAGCGCTGCACTGATAAATAGTGGAAGCAATTTTTTCATTTTCTATTCCCGCGGTCAATAGATTGGTTAATTCTCAGTAGTTTAACTCAATTTGCACGATATTTACTCTAAAGTTTGCACTTTTTTACACGTAATTATCCAGTTGTGCAATAAATTTTCACCAAAGACTTAAATTAATTTGTAACTATTGTACAAAAAGTTGAGCCAAGTCCTTTGAGCAAGCGAATAACAATGAGTAAACTACAAGATTCACTCAGAGAGGTGTCGAATGCAACAGTGTGACAAACAACAAAAGGATTTTACTTCGCAAGATGTAAAAGTCATCTCGAAAGAAACCTTATTTGAAGGCTTTTTCAAAATGGTGAAATATCGCTTTCAGCATAAGCTATTTGCTGGAGGTTGGAGCGAGGTTGTCGAACGAGAAATGTTCGAACGTGGTCATGCTGCAGCGATGCTTCCTTATGATCCAAATATGGATCAAGTGGTTATCATTGAACAGATTCGAGTAGGAGCCTTAGAGCATCAACACCCATGGCAGCTAGAGATTGTCGCGGGTATGATTGACCGTGATGAATCAGCCGAAGCCGTCATTCGCCGAGAAGCTGTCGAAGAGGCGGGGATAAAAGTGGGGCGTGTTGCGCCAGTCACTTCTTATTATCCTTCTGCTGGCGGTTGCTCGGAAAAGTTGGACGTATTTGTTGGTGAAGTGGACGCATCTAAAGCGCACGGCATTCATGGTTTAGACTATGAGAATGAAGATATTCGCGTACATGTTTTGAGTCGTGAGCAAGCATATCAATGGGTGAAAGACGGAAAATTTGAAAATGGTGCGTCGATTATTGCGTTGCAATGGTTGCAATTAAACCATCAAGAGTTGAAGTCACAGTGGGGGCAACCCCAAATGGTGGAGAGTAAGTAATGGCACAAGTGGCTGAAAAACAGAGGTATCATGTTGATTTAGCGGGTCTAATGAGAACCTATGAGACCAACTACGCTAAATTGAACGCCTTATTGCCTGCTTCTGCCGAAGTTGGGGATGTACGCTGCTATCAAGCGGCGAACATGGTTTACCAACTGACCGTGAATGAAATCACAAAATACACCACAGTTGTTGAGATATGTCAGAGTGATGAAACGCCAGTGTTTCCTTTACCGACGATGTCTGTCAGGCTTTACCACGATGCGAGAGTAGCCGAAGTATGCTCAAGCGGAGAGTTCTCTCGCATAAAAGCTAAGTATGATTATCCCAACGACCAACTGATGCAGAAAGATGAAAAGCATCAACTAAACACATTCCTCGGTGAATGGCTGACGTTTTGTTTACGAAGTGGTATCAGTAGAACACCACTTGCCTTCAATTGATCGTCACGTCACTAAAGGAAAATAACAAATAACGATATAGTGGACGAATCAGGTTTTCATTTTGCAATCATTTAGTGACAGCATCAAACTTTTACAAATTACGGATACTCATCTGTTTGCTGCCGATGAGGGAAGTTTGCTGAGCGTAAAAACGGCCGATAGCTTTAACGCTGTTGTTGCTGATGTTTTACGCCGCAACGTGACGTTTGATTACATCTTGGCGACAGGGGATATTTCCCAAGACCATAGTGCAGAATCTTACCAGCGCTTTGCCGAAGGCATTGAACTGCTAGAGAAAGACTGCTTTTGGCTGCCTGGTAATCATGACTACAAGCCCAATATGGGCAGTGTATTACCTTCGCAACAAATCAAAGCGGCAGAGCATGTATTGCTTGGCGCGCATTGGCAGTTGGTTCTTTTAGACTCGCAAGTTGTTGGCGTTCCCCACGGACGCTTGAGTGACCAGCAGTTAGCGTTACTCGAAGAAAAGTTAGCAGAACACCCCGAAAGGCACACACTTGTGTTGCTGCATCACCATCCATTATTGGTGGGAAGCGCGTGGCTTGATCAACATACCTTAAAAGATGCCGAAGCGTTCTGGCAGGTTGTCGATCGTTTTGATAACGTGAAAGGCATTCTATGTGGACATGTTCATCAAGACATGAATGTGCTTCATAATGGTATTCGAGTGATGGCAACACCCTCGACGTGTGTTCAGTTTAAGCCTAACTCGGATGATTTTGCCCTCGATACGACTTCGCCTGGTTGGCGTGAACTGCAGCTGCACGCTTGTGGTGATATTACGACTCAAGTGGGCCGACTTCCTGATGGCCAGTTCCAACCAGACTTCTCTTCTAACGGATACTAACGCGCCCGAGCTCTATGTTCGGGCTCGCTTTTTTGTGCGAGATATCTATGAGTAAACCTTCACTTCTTCTGTATATCCATGGCTTTAACAGTTCTCCACTCTCAATGAAAGCCAATGTGATGAGAGCATACTGCGAGCAGCATCGTCCTGATATCAAAGTGATTGTTCCCCAGTTACCTTGTTATCCTCAACAAGCGGCGAAAATGTTGTTGGATATCATCGAGCAATATAAAGACGATTATAACATTGGTCTGGTGGGCAGCTCATTAGGTGGCTTTATGTCAGCGTGGCTAAATGACAAGTTTGGTTTTAAAGCGGTTGTGGTCAACCCCGCGGTTAAGCCCTATGAGTTGTTAGTAGATTATTTGGGTGAGCAAACTAACCCTTATACGCACGAAACCTATACACTTGAAGCTTGTCATATTGACGAGTTAAAAGCTCTTGATGTACAAAGCATCGCGTCGCCACATTCTTTCTGGTTATTACAGCAGACAGAAGATGAGGTTTTAGACTATCGACAAGCGGTAGATAAGTTTGCAGACGCTAAGCAAACAGTAGAACAAGGCGGTGATCACAGTTTTGTAGGCTTTGAGCGTTATCCTGCACAGATTATCGAATTTCTAGAACTGTAATTCGAAAGCGATTGGAAAAGGCTCATAGTTTTTATTGATATATCCAACCGTTTCTTGACATGGGCGGTATGCTTTCCGACTATGTTTTGCCAAAAGATCTTAAGGGTCGAGGACCCTGGCTACTTTGTTATGCATCATGTTTACAAGCACTTAGTGATGTGAACAGGGTGGCTTTTTCGTTTCCTGAGTATGGGTTCACCCATTGGTGATATTCAGGCAACAAGTAAACTTTGAGAATAATTCCGTATTATGACTGAACAATATAATGCTGGTGCCATTGAAGTACTGAATGGCTTAGAGCCAGTACGTCGCCGACCAGGGATGTATACGGATACAGCGCGCCCAAACCATTTGGGCCAAGAAGTTATCGATAACAGTGTCGATGAAGCGCTAGCCGGACATGCCTCAAAAGTACAAGTCATCCTACATGCCGACCAATCACTAGAAGTGATCGATGATGGTCGAGGCATGCCTGTTGATATCCACCCAGAAGAGAAAGTGTCGGGCGTAGAGTTAATCCTATGCAAGCTGCACGCAGGTGGTAAGTTCTCTAACAAAAACTACCAATTCTCTGGTGGTTTGCACGGGGTAGGTATTTCGGTAGTAAACGCGTTGTCAAAACGCGTTGAAGTAACCGTTCGTCGTGATGGCCAAGTGTATGAAATTGCATTTGAGCACGGTGATAAAGTCTCTGACCTGACCGTAACCGGCACATGTGGTCGTCGCAATCGCGGTACCAGCGTGCATTTCTGGCCTGATGCGAAGTACTTCGATTCGGCTAACTTCTCTGTTACGCGCTTAGTCAATAATCTGCGCGCAAAAGCGGTTTTGTGTCCGGGTTTAGAAATTACATTAACCGACAAAGTTAATGGTAAAGACTATAAGTGGTACTACGAAGATGGTCTTAAAGACTATCTTGCGGAAGGCGTAAAAGGCTACCCAGTTATTCCTGAAGAACCATTTACTGGTGAGTTCTTGGCGGATACCGAAGCGGCAAACTGGGCGGTAATTTGGCAGCCAGAAGGTGGTGAGATGATCACCGAAAGTTACGTTAACCTGATCCCAACCGCTCAAGGTGGTACGCACGTTAATGGTCTACGCCAAGGCTTGTTAGAAGCGATGCGCGAATTCTGTGAGTTCCGTAATCTATTACCTCGTGGCGTGAAGCTAACGGGTGATGACGTTTTCGACCGCTGTTCTTACGTGTTGTCGGTTAAAATTCAAGATCCGCAATTTGCAGGCCAGACCAAAGAACGTCTGTCTTCTCGTCAAACCGCGGCATTTGTCTCTGGCGTAGTCAAAGATGCGTTCAGTCTTTGGTTGAACGAAAAGCCTCAGCTAGCAGAGCAATTGGCAGAAGTCTGTATCGCTAACGCGCACCGTCGTATGCGTGCAGCGAAAAAAGTCGTACGTAAGAAAGTGGCGTCCGGCCCGGCACTGCCAGGTAAGTTGACCGACTGTTCAGCACAGGATTTAAGTCGCACTGAAATCTTCTTTGTGGAGGGTGACTCTGCGGGTGGCTCGGCAAAACAGGCTCGTGACCGTGAGTTCCAAGCCGTGATGCCACTGCGTGGTAAGATCTTGAACACGTGGGAAGTCTCTGCTGACCAAGTATTAGCATCTCAAGAAGTACACGATATTTCAGTGGCTTTGGGGATTGATCCTGACAGCGATAATCTTGATGGTCTTCGTTACGGTAAGATCTGTATCCTTGCCGATGCGGATTCGGATGGTCTTCACATCGCAACGCTGCTTTGTGCACTGTTCACTCGTCACTTCCGTGCACTGGTTGAAGCGGGTCATATCTATGTGGCGATGCCGCCTCTGTATCGAATCGACTGCGGGAAAGAAGTGTTCTACGCCCTCGATGACGATGAAAAAGATGGCATTTTAGAGCGCTTGTCGAAGAAGAAAGCCAAAATCAACGTGCAACGATTCAAAGGTCTGGGTGAGATGAACCCACTTCAGTTGCGTGAAACCACCATGGATCCGAACACGCGTCGCTTAGTGCAGTTAACCATTGACGACTCTACGGCGACCATGGAAATGATGGACATGCTGCTGGGCAAAAAGCGTGCAGATGACCGTCGTTCTTGGCTACAAAACAACGGCGACTTGGCAGAGGTGTAACGGATGTCTACAGAAATTACCTACGATGGCGTCGAACAGTTGCCAATGCGCAAGTTCACTGAAGACGCTTATCTGAACTACTCGATGTACGTAATCATGGACCGCGCCTTGCCATACATTGGTGATGGCTTAAAGCCGGTTCAACGACGCATCATTTATGCGATGTCAGAGCTTGGTCTCTCTGCATCAGCAAAATACAAAAAATCTGCACGTACCGTTGGTGACGTGCTAGGTAAATACCATCCGCACGGTGATTCAGCGTGTTACGAAGCGATGGTATTGATGGCTCAGCCATTCTCTTACCGCTATCCATTAGTGGATGGTCAAGGTAACTGGGGTGCGCCAGATGACCCGAAATCATTCGCGGCAATGCGTTATACCGAAGCAAAACTGTCTAAGTTTGCTGAAGTGTTGCTGGGCGAACTGGGCCAGGGCACGGTTGAATGGCAACCTAACTTTGATGGCACAATGAAAGAGCCACAAATGTTGCCAGCACGTCTGCCTCATATCCTGCTTAACGGTGTAACCGGTATTGCGGTTGGTATGGCAACAGATATCCCTCCGCATAACGTTCGTGAAATCGCAGATGCGACTATTCATTTGATCGACAACCCGAAAGCAGAACTGCCGGACGTGATGCAATATGTTAAAGGTCCGGATTACCCAACAGAAGCAGAAATCATCTCGCCGCAAGCGGATATTGAAAAGATTTACCGCAATGGTCGCGGCAGCATCAAGATGCGCGCGGTATGGCACAAAGAAGGTTCTGATATCGTTATCACCTCTCTGCCACACCAAGTATCGGGTGCAAAACTGCTTGAGCAAATCGCCAACCAGATGCGTGCGAAGAAGCTACCAATGGTTGACGATCTTCGTGACGAGTCGGATCACGAGAACCCAACGCGTATCGTTGTGGTGCCTAAGTCAAACCGCGTCGATTGTGATTTGTTGATGAACCACTTGTTCGCATCAACGGATCTTGAGCGCAGCTACCGCGTTAACTTGAACATGATTGGTTTGGATAATCGTCCTCAAGTTAAAGGTCTGGTGCAAATTCTGTCAGAGTGGATTGAGTTCCGTCGCACGACCGTACGTCGCCGTCTACAACACCGCCTAGACAAAGTCATGGCTCGCTTACACATTTTGGAAGGTTTGTTGGTTGCTTACCTAAACCTAGATGAAGTGATTGAGATCATCCGTACTGAAGATGATCCTAAAGCGGTATTGATGGCACGTTTTGGTATTACCGATATCCAAGCGGATGCGATTCTAGACACCAAACTTCGTCACTTAGCCAAACTAGAAGAGATGAAGATCCGTGGTGAGCAAGACGAGCTAGAGAAAGAGCGTGAGAAGCTAGAACAGCTACTCGGTTCTGAGCGTCGTCTAAACACACTACTGAAAAAAGAAATCAAAGCAGACGCAGAGAAATACGGTGATGACCGTCGATCTCCATTGGTTGAGCGTGCAGAAGCAAAAGCGCTTACTGAACGTGATCTTGTTCCAAGCGAACCAATCACGGTTGTGCTTTCTGAGAAAGGTTGGATTCGTCACGCGAAAGGCCATGACGTAGATGCAGAAGGCCTGAACTATAAGTCGGGTGATAAATACTTAGCGCACGCACGAGGTAAGAGTAATCAGCCTGCGGTATTCCTAGGTAGTGACGGTCGAAGTTACTCTCTGGAGTCGCACTCGCTGCCTTCTGCTCGTAGTCAAGGTGAGCCGATTACCGGTCGTTTGAATATTACGGCTGGTAGCAGTATTCGCCAAGTGATCATGAGTGAAGAAGATCAGCTGTGGCTGGTGGGCTCTGATGCAGGTTACGGCTTTGTATGTAAAGGCGCTGACTTGCTGTCTAAAAACCGCAGTGGTAAAGCGCTGGTCACTTTGCCGGCTAACTCTGAGGTCATGACGCCAAAAGCGATTGAAGATTTAGATTCTGATGAAATCTTAGCAATCACTAACCAAGGTCGCATGCTGCTGTTCCCAATCAAAGACCTGCCACAACTGGCGAAAGGTAAAGGGAATAAGATCATCAATATTCCTGCTGCTAAAGCAAAAGAGCGAGAAGAAGTACTATCTCACTTAATGTCTTTACCAAAAGGTGCATCGTTAACGCTGTACGCGGGTAAGCGAAAGTTGGGTCTTAAACCGTCTGACCTTGATAACTTCCGTGGCGAACGTGGTCGCCGAGGTGGGTTATTACCAAGAGGTTTACAGCGAGTCACTCGCATTGAAGTTGAGCTGGATGATTCCGGTACGACGGAAGCACCGAGCGATAGCGAGTAACGCACAAATAAAAAATCCCAGCCAATGGCTGGGATTTTTTATGCTTCTTGCTTGTCTTCGGCAATGGTGACTTTCAAGCTCATCTCTTTTCCTTTGCGAATGATGCCGACGTCCACGGTGGTGCCAGGACGTAAATCGGTGACGATATCCATGACGCTCTGACGCCCTTGCACTTTATTGCCATCAATACTGATAATGATGTCCTGCTTTTGGAAGCCTGCTGCATTGGCTGGACCATTTGGATCAATACCAAGCACGACAATACCACCTATGTGTTCATTTCCAAGTAGGCGAGCAGTGACTGCATTAATGTCTTGGCCGTCGATACCAATATAGCCACGAATCACGCGACCATCAGCGATGATTTTCTGCATGATCTTGCTGGCTAGTGGCGCAGGGATCGCAAAGGAAATACCGTAAGTTTCTAAATCAGTCGCTTGTTGGAAAGAGGCGGTATTGATGCCGACGAGCTCACCTTGTGTGTTCACTAGAGCACCGCCAGAGTTGCCCTCATTGATGGCGGCATCGGTTTGAATGAATGCTTGGCGACCGTCGCTAATCGATGAGCGTCCTGTTGCTGAAATAATGCCGAACGTTGTGGTTTGTCCAAGGTTGTATGGGTTACCGATGGCTAGGACCACATCACCCACTTGTGGCTTGTAATTAGAGTTCAGAGGAATAACAGGTAAATTTGAACCTTCGACACGCAGTACGGCAATGTCTGTGCGTTTATCCGTGCCAACTAGCTGAGCCGCTGCGGCTCTACCGTCTTGTAGTGCGACAACAATTTGGTCTGCTTGAGCAACCACGTGGTAGTTGGTAATGATGTAGCCTTTCTCACTGACAATAACACCTGAACCCAGACCTTGAGTCGAGAGTTTACTGCGATCATTTTCAACATATTTACGGCTGTAGATGTTTACTACGGCAGGTGCTGCTCTTCGCACCGCCTGATTAAATGTCAACTCAACGGACGCGATATTAACAGGTTGCGGATCTAGCGCGGCAGGAATTACGTTGTTGCGCAAAGATGGTACCGCCAGTAATACCACTGCGGCAGTAGCCAAGCCTAAAAAGACAGAACGTAATAAAAAGCTGAGCATATCCTCTCCATGCATGAGCGCCAAAATGGCATAGAAGATGAAGAATAGCATTACATTGAAAAATAACAAAAGGGCAGCACGGAATCGTGCTGCCCTTTTCATTAGCTATTGAGCGATAAGGAAAAGTATTCGAGGCTTATTACTCGATGCTATGCATCGAAAACCTTATTTCCTATTACTTTGAAAGTGACTAACGAATAACAAGATAAATAGTACGTTCGCCACGCTGAATATTCAGAGCCAATACGCCTTTGTGCTTATCCACGATTGCACGAAGCTCAGCAAGGTTTTTCACGCGCTGACGGTTCACACCGATAATGATGTCCCCTTGTTGTAATTGATATTGAGCAGCCGGAGAGTTATCTGCAACGCTCGATACTTTAACGCCTTGAATTGCATCACTTGGTGTCGTATTGCTTAATTCCGCACCCTTGAGCCCTTCGTGTAATGTTTCGGCTTTGGCTTTCATATTTGTAGATTCGCCAAGCGTTACATCAAAGGTTTTATTCTTACCATCTCGAACCACACCTAACGTGATTTCTTTTCCTGCGCCCAGCGTTGCCACTTTTGCACGGAGCTCTGAGAAAGTATTAATCGCTTTGCCGTTTACCGATACAATTACATCACCGGCTTTCAATCCAGCTTTATCGGCTGCGCTGTCTGGTACGACTTGGCCAATAAAGGCTCCTTTACTCGACTCGTAACCCAATGCATCAGCCAGCTCAGAGGTTACTTCACCGCCCTGTACACCCAACATGCCGCGTTTGACTTCACCAAACTCTAGAATTTGCTCGGTGAGGTTTTTCATCATGTTGGACGGAATCGCAAAGCCAATCCCCACGTTACCGCCGTTAGGGCCTAAAATCGCAGTATTAATACCGATCAGCTCACCATTAAGGTTGACCAATGCACCACCAGAGTTACCGCTGTTAATTGCGGCATCGGTTTGGATGAAGTTTTCGAAGTTTTCAACGTTTAAGCCACTACGGCCTAACGCTGAGACGATGCCCGACGTCACGGTTTGACCGAGTCCGAATGGGTTACCAATCGCAACCGTAAAGTCACCTACGCGAAGTTTGTCGGAATCTGCGACTTTAATTTGCGTTAAGTTTTTCGCTTTTTCTAATTTAAGCAACGCAACATCGGCCATCTCATCGCCGCCAACGAGCGTAGCGTCATACTCGCGACCATCATAGAGGCGAACTCGAATCTCATCCGCGCCCTTGATTACGTGGTAGTTAGTGACGATATGCCCTTTTTTCGCATCAATAATGACACCAGAACCTAAACCTCTGAACGGGCGCTCGCGCCTTTGCTCCATCGGAAAGTCCGGTCCAAAGAAGAATTGAAATTGTTCGGGAATACGGCTGGTTTGTACTTGTTTGCCTTCTACAGCAATACTCACAACAGCAGGGGTTACTTTCTCAAGCATGGGCGCCAAGCTAGGTAACTGTTGGCCATCCACATTTAAAGGTAATGCGGCGGTGGCTTGAACTGGCGCAATAATAGAGCCCAAACTCAGAGATAGAACGGTGAGCGCAAGCAGTGGTTTTTTCATCCAATAACTCCTCTTGAAACATGTCTGCCAAAAAGAAATATCCGAACGGTTAGTTCACTTTGTTAATAACTAATATAGGGCCTAGTTCGGATAATCAAAGGGGGAGGCAGTTCACATCCAAGTTAGAGCAAAGGTAAGAAGAAAAAGTTCAAAAAAGGGCCGATACAAATGTATCGGCCCTAGTAGGTAGAGGTAAGAGAAGGTTATGATGCTTTTGCGGTTACCGCTTCGGGAGCATTAATGATTTCTTTCTCTTGATCCTTTAAAAGACCCGTTGCGCCATTGGCGTAGTCTTTTGGCTGTTCGTTAAACTCTGGTTGATCTTCTGCAATAGCTTCAGAAGACATTGCCGTTTTCTTATCAAACGGGTTGTCTTGCTCTGGCAAGTTTGGCAAAAGCTCAGAAGAGGTCTTAGCCATATGTTGGTACAGCTTGGTGTAATCTTTACCTAGTGTATCCAACATTTCTGCGGTTTGTGCAAAATGATCGACGAGCTCTTGACGTTGTTGCTCTAGTTCAAACTTGGCCGCTTCAAGTTCTTTCTGCACAGACTTTTGTTTCTTGTATTCAGGGGTGGTTAGTCTACTAATGACTACGCCTACGATTGTACCGACCAGCAAACCCACAATGGCATAAATCCAAGGCATAACTGCTCCTTATAGTTGTTTTAACAAGTCTTTTACTACTTAGTTACACGCGGTGCTAGTCCATGTTACTATGGCTTGAACAGCCGATAAAGAAAAATAGCAGTATGTCTTCGGGGACTGATAACTACTTCTCTCTATTCTCAAAGTTGACCCCGAGGTAACCCTTTTCCCAGTACCTCTATACGACTTAATACGATGACACCACTACAACAATATCAAAAAGACATAGCAGAACACGGGTTTCAGCGTGATGAAGCTCAGTATCAAGCGGTCGTTGCATTAGATAAGCTTTACCATGCTATCGTTGAATTTCAGTCAGCTCCTGTGCCCCAGCTTTCCAAATGGCAAAAGCTCATGGGGAAAAAAATCGACATGCCTGAGCCCCCAAAAGGTCTTTACTTTTGGGGAGGAGTCGGACGCGGTAAAACGTACCTCATGGATGCGTTTTTTGATGCTTTACCAACCCAAAGAAAAATGCGCGTACACTTTCACCGCTTCATGTATCGAGTACATGATGAGTTGAAGCTGTTAGGTGATGTCGAAAATCCGCTAGCAAAAGTAGCGGATAAATTCAAAGAAGAAGCGGATGTGGTTTGCTTTGATGAATTTTTTGTCTCTGACATTACGGATGCGATGATCCTTGCAACGTTACTCCAAGAGATGTTCAAGCGGCAGATGATCCTAGTCGCGACTTCAAACATCGAACCGCAGAACTTATATCGTAATGGCTTACAAAGAGCGCGCTTTTTGCCTGCAATTGATATGATTTTGGCACGCTGTGACGTGTTGAATGTTGATAGTGGCGTTGATTATCGCTTAAGAACGCTTGAACAGGCCGAAATATACCATTATCCACTTGATGAACAGGCCAACATTAACCTCAACAAGTATTATCAGCAGCTGACGGGCGAACGTCAGATCGTCGCTCATCAAATCGAAGTTAATCACCGTCAGCTTGAGGTAATTGAAGCGAGTGATGGGGTTCTGCATGCGTCTTTTGCTCAGTTATGCCAAACCGCTCGCAGTCAAAATGACTACATTGAGCTGTCCCGAATTTATCACACGGTATTATTAGCGGACGTTCAACAGATGAACCGAAAAATAGATGACGCTGCGAGGCGTTTTATCGCACTGGTCGATGAGTTTTACGAGCGCAATGTGAAGTTGATTATTTCTGCTGAAGTGCCAATGGAAGACTTATATACTGAGGGGCAGCTCGAGTTTGAATTTAAGCGCTGTTTGTCTCGGCTCACTGAGATGCAAAGTCATGAGTACCTCGCGCGTGAGCATTTGGCCTAAATCTAGTGTGTTCTTAAAAAGTGAAGAAAAAATTAGTGATTTGGCGCAAAAAAAGGTGATTTTTTCTTCGCTCTTCTCTATAATCCTGCGACCCACCGTTACTGCAGACCGGATTATCGAAGTTATTTCGAAATTGAAGGTCGAGAGTACCAACGACTCGAAGGGGTGATGACTGGGCTCTTAGACAGTGTGGGAGCACCAGAACGGTGTTCCTTAAAGTTTAAATTTTAATTAACGGGTTATTATTAGCATGAAAACTTTCGTTGCTAAACCAGAAACTGTAAAACGCGACTGGTACGTTGTAGACGCTGAAGGTAAAACTCTTGGTCGTCTAGCAAGTGAAATTGCATCTCGCCTACGTGGCAAACATAAAGCTGAATACACTCCTCACGTTGACGTTGGTGACTACATCATCGTTATCAACGCTGAGAAAGTTGCTGTAACTGGTAACAAAGCTAAGAACAAAGTGTACTACCGTCACTCTGAGTTCCCAGGTGGTCTAAAATCTATCACTTTTGAAAAGTTGATCGATCGTAAACCTGAGATGGTTCTTGAGCTTGCAGTTAAAGGCATGCTTCCACGTGGTCCTCTAGGCCGTGCTATGTACCGTAAGCTTAAAGTTTACGCAGGCGCTGAGCACAACCATGTTGCTCAACAACCACAAGTACTAGACATCTAATTGGGGATTTCGAAAATGGCAGAGAATCAATACTACGGCACTGGCCGTCGCAAAAGCTCAGCTGCACGTGTTTTTATTAAACCAGGCAGCGGCAACATTGTAGTAAACAAGCGTAACCTTGACGAATACTTCGGTCGTCCAACAGCTCGCATGGTTGTACAACAACCTCTAGAACTTGTTGAACTAACTGAAAAGCTAGACCTTTACGTAACAGTTAAAGGCGGCGGTATTTCTGGTCAAGCTGGTGCTATCCGTCACGGTATCACTCGCGCGCTTATGGAATACGATGAGTCTCTACGTCCTGCTCTACGCGCAGCTGGCTACGTTACTCGTGACGCTCGTTGCGTTGAACGTAAGAAAGTTGGTCTACGTAAAGCACGTCGTCGTCCACAGTTCTCTAAGCGTTAATTTCCTCTTATTGGAAATTCTGCTTTTCAGAGTTACTCTGGAAACTGTGTACCAAAAGCTCGGCTCTATGCCGGGCTTTTTTGTTTTTAAAGAAATAATACCTGCCTATCAATATCCATTTGTATTCACTTATAACTAGGCTCAGAGTAAAGCTTCTTCCTTACCATACGTTATAAGCTTATTTATCTGCTGTGGATGCCTTTACGTCTTAATATCCCTGCAACATGTTTTAAAATGCCTACTCGTCTTTTTTGCGTATGCGGCGTGCTACAAAAGTGAAAATACAAACAACGTAAGTTGAATGCGCACTAAGAAATATTTTGCTGTGTAATTAACTGAAAACTACCAAGATAAAAGGTTTGAATATCTTTCAGCAGAACTTCCATGTTGTGCTTTCTTGTTACAAATCACATCAATTTTTTATAATTCTGCCGCTTTTGTGACGACGCGAGCGATTTGCCTCACAAATGTTACAAAAAGGTAGCTTTATCTTGTCAAAAAGTAGGGTTTTCTTTATCATTTCCCTCCAATAAATAGAACTAAATTCATTATTTGTTAGCCATGCTCTTATAAGCGGAATAATAACGATCCAAAGGGAGCAAATGGGAGAATGTTTGGATGAGCAACGCGCCTTTAAATAACGGTCGCAGGCGTTTTCTAACCGCTACAACGGCAGTTGTTGGTGGGTTAGGGGCAGTCGCCGTCGCCGTGCCTTTTATCAAATCATGGAATCCGAGTGCTAAAGCCAAAGCGGCAGGTGCACCGGTGGAAGTGGATATAAGTAAAATTGAACCAGGTCAGCTGGTTCGTGTCGAGTGGCAGGGGAAACCTGTATGGATTGTTCGCCGCACTCAAAGCGTTCTAGATAACTTAAAAACGATCGGCGATAAGCTTCGTGATCCGCAATCTGAAATGGAACAGCAGCCTGAGTACGCTCAGAATGAGTTTCGTTCGATTAAGGAAGAGTTTTTTGTCGCTGTTGGTTTCTGTACTCACCTAGGTTGTTCACCAACCTATCTACCAGACTCTTTCTCAGAGCAGGTCCAGGGCGTAAGATCTGGCTTCTTCTGTCCTTGTCATGGTTCTAAGTTCGATATGGCTGGTCGAGTGTTCCAAGGGGTACCTGCTCCATTGAACCTTGTCGTTCCTAAGCACATGTATTTGAGCGACACCAAGCTCATTGTGGGTGTTGATGAGGGGGATGCATAATGCAAGCAATGTTAGACTGGGTTGAAAAGCGTATTCCTGCAATGAATGCTTATAAAAAGCATTTGTCTGAATACCCAATGCCTAAGAACTTCAACTTTTGGTACCTTTTCGGTTCTCTGGCGATGCTGGTTCTGGTTAACCAAATCCTAACGGGTATTTGGCTAACGATGAACTACGTTCCTTCTGGTGACGGTGCGTTTGCTTCTATCGAGTACATCATGCGTGATGTGGAATACGGTTGGCTTCTACGTTACATGCACTCAACTGGCGCATCTGCGTTTTTCGTTGTTGTGTACTTGCACATGTTCCGTGGCCTGATCTACGGCTCATATCAAAAACCTCGTGAACTACTGTGGATCTTCGGTATGTTGATCTTCCTCGTTCTAATGGCTGAAGCATTCATGGGTTACCTACTGCCATGGGGTCAGATGTCATACTGGGGTGCGCAGGTAATCATTTCTTTGTTTGGTGCGATTCCTGTTATCGGTGATGACCTAACGCTTTGGATCCGTGGTGACTACATCATCTCTGGTGCAACGTTAAACCGTTTCTTCGCGCTACACGTTATCGCACTGCCTATCGTTCTACTTCTTCTTGTGGTTCTGCACGTATTGGCGCTGCACGAAGTCGGCTCAAACAACCCTGATGGTATCGAAACTAAGCTACCAAAAGGTTCAATGGGCGATGATTACAAGACACAGTTCAAGTTCCACGATTACTACACGAAGAAATACGACATTATCGACTCTATTCCTTTCCACCCATACGGTACGGTTAAGGACTTGGTTGGTGTGGCTGGTTTCTTGTTCTTCTTCTGTTACGTGCTGTTCTTTAACCCAGAAATGGGAGGATACTTCCTTGAACCGCCTAACTTTGAAGCGGCCAACCCACTGAAGACACCAGAGCACATTGCTCCGGTATGGTACTTCACGCCGTTTTACGCAATCTTACGTGCGGTTCCAGACAAACTATTAGGTGTTATCCTAATGGGTGCGTCAATTGCAGTGCTGTTTGTTCTACCTTGGTTGGATCGTTGTAAAGTTCGTTCATACCGTTACCGTAGCAAACTTCATCTGTTGAATATTGTACAGTTCACTATCGCCTTTATCGCTCTGGGTATTTTAGGTGCGTTACCTGCAACACCAACGTACACACTACTATCTCAGATCTTTAGCTTGTGTTACTTCATGTTCTTTGTGTTGCTGTTCTTCTACAGCAAAAATGAAGCAACCAAACCATTACCAGAGAGGGTGACATTCAAATGAAGAAGTGGATTGTAATTCTATTTGCTATGTTGCCATCACTAGCGATGGCAGCGGGGGCTAACGTTCCGCTTGATAAAGCGAATGTTGACCTAACGGATAAAGCTTCGCTACAAAACGGTGCGAAGTTGTTCATGAACTACTGTTTTGCTTGTCACTCAACGCAGTATCAGCGTTATGAGCGTGTAGCAACAGACTTGGAAATTCCAACAGACTTAATGAAAGAAAACCTGATTTTCAATCCTGAAGCGAAAATCGGTGATCTAATGGTCAATGCAATGCCACCGAAGCAAGCGGCAAACTGGTTTGGTGCTCCACCACCAGATCTTACGTTGGTTGCACGAGTTCGTGGTGCTGATTGGTTATACACTTACTTACGCTCTTTCTATGTTGATCCATCTCGTCCATTCGGCGTGAACAACATTGTCTTCCCGAGTGTTGGTATGCCACATGTGCTCGAAGAGCTACAAGGTATCCCGACGCCGATTTACGATACGAAAATCGTAGATGGCGAAGAAGTACAAGTTGTTGTTGGTACTGAAACAGACGGTACGGGTGAGCTGAGCGAAGGCGAATACGACAAAGCGGTTGGTGACCTAGTGAACTTCTTGGTTTATTCAGGTGACCCAGTGCAGCTTGAGCGTCATGCTTTAGGTTGGTGGGTAATGGGCTTCTTAGTGCTTCTAACCATCGTTGTCGTGATGCTCAAGAAAGAGTATTGGCGCGATGTGCATTAATTGTGCTAAAATACCGTGCTAATTCCCAATTTTAATTGATGTACAATGGAGGCTTAGCCTCCATTGTTTTTATTTGTAAGTGTACTGGAGGGCTCCATGGCTGTAGCTGCCAATAAACGTTCTGTGATGACTCTTTTCTCAAGTGCATCAGATTTGTATAGCCATCAGGTTCGCATTGTACTAGCTGAAAAAGGCGTAAGTGTTGAAGTTGAGCTTGTTGACGAAGCAAACCTTCCTGCTGAGCTTGTTGAGCTAAACCCATATAAATCAGTGCCAACTCTTGTTGACCGTGAGCTAGCTCTTTACGATTCAAAAATCATCATGGAGTACTTGGACGAGCGTTTCCCTCATCCACCTCTAATGCCGGTTTACCCTGTTGCTCGTGGCAACAGCCGCTTGATGATGTACCGTATCGAACGCAACTGGTATTCACTCGCTGAAAAAGTGATGAAAGGTAATGCGGAAGAATCAGAAAAAGCACGCACAAAGCTGCGTAATGATCTTCTAACATTAGCGCCAATTTTTGCTGAATATGAGTACTTCATGAGCGAAGAATTCAGCTTGATCGACTGTTACCTAGCTCCATTATTGTGGCGTCTGCCTCAACTTGGTATCGATCTGGTTGGCCCTGGTTCAAAAGAAATCAAGGTGTACATGAACCGCGTATTTGAACGTGATTCGTTCCTTGCTTCTTTAACTGAAGCTGAACGTGAAATGCGCCTAGTTCGCTAAGCGATTTTAAACACGTTATGGATATTGCAAAAATGACTGCTCGCCGCCCGTATATGCTTCGCGCATTTTACGATTGGCTAGTAGACAATGACTTGACTCCTCACTTAGTGGTGGATGCAACGATGCCGGGCGTACGTGTACCGGTTGAGTTTATTCAAGATGGTCAAATTATTTTGAATATTGCACCACGTGCGGTGGGTAATCTTGAGTTAGGTAATGATGCGATTACCTTCCATGCTCGCTTTAGCGGTCGTCCACACTCAGTAATTGTGCCTGTGTATGCTGTCCAAGCTATTTATGCGCGTGAGAATGGTGCTGGTACTATGTTTGAACCAGAAGAAGCGTACACTCACATCGAAGAAGAAGAAGCGATGACCGAGGAAGAATCATCCCCATCGTTTACAACGGTTAGCGATGAGCCTTCTGAGTTTGCCTCTGATTCGGATGCCGAAGAGGACGATGCTCCTCGACCAAAAGGCAAACCAAGCTTAAGAGTGATTAAATAATAAAAAAGCAGCGTAACGCTGCTTTTTTTCTTTTTAGTGTCTTGACGTGTTTTCAAGTGATGTTTCGCAATTACTCACTGATCGTAAATGCTTCGACGTTGGCTTCATTTTCCGCGTTTGTCTCACTTTCTATTGTTTGTACACCGTCACTCGGTAAGTCCACTTCAACAGGTTCCATTTCGCCATATTGGAACCCTTTAATGACTTGTTTTACGCCAGAGATATTGCGCGCGATTTCTGTCGCTCGCTCGCCTTGCTCTGGTGTGACATAACCAAACAGAAAAACGTCGCCGTCTTCGGTGATCACTTTAACCTTAACGCCATTGAGTTCAGAGTCGGTCAGCAAGGCTGATTTTACTTTGGTTGTGATCCAGCTGTCGTTGCTAATTTGAGTGACAGTGAGTGGCTCTTTTTGTTTGATTTGATTGTGTATGACTTTCACACCACTAACTTCTCGAGCTCTTCGCTCCAAAGCATGGATAAGGTCTTGCGTTGGAGCCTGACCCATAAGAACAACCGTACCGTTATAGGAGCTGGCAACCACACGAACTTCACCTTTAAACGGCGCCTTGTTACCGATCGCTGCAACTTCGAATTCGATGTTGTTGTCCTGCCAAATTTGTTTTGTACTGCGTGTGTCCGTGACAATATTTGCTGTGGTAGCAGCACCAGCGATAAACAAGCCAGCGCAACCACTTAAACTCAATGCTGTTAATAAGATAACGAGGCTACGTATCATAATTCTGACCCTCAGTCTTGGTTACTCTTCATGAGCAGGGAAAAGCACCTGGTCAATAAGATCACAAAGACAATGGAGTGTCACCATATGTACTTCGTGAATACGTGCAGTGCGGTGTGATGGAATGCGAATTTCGACGTCGTTCTCACCAAGCAGTCCTGCCATCTCACCGCCATCTTTTCCTGTTAGCGCGATAATCGTCATGTCTCGAGTTACGGCCGCTTCCATCGCTTTGATAATATTTTTGCTGTTACCGCTAGTCGACATGGCAAGCAGAATGTCGCCTGGCTGGCCAAACGCTCGTACCTGTTTTGAGAAAATTTCCTGGTAGTGGTAGTCGTTTGCAACAGCGGTCAGGGTTGTATTATCGGCTGTTAAGGCCATTGCAGGTAGGCTAGGGCGCTCAGTTTCAAAACGGTTTAAAAGACAAGAAACAAATTGTTGAGCGTTTGAAGCACTGCCGCCATTACCACAACATAAAATTTTGTTGCCATTGAGCAAGCTTGAGACCATCGCTTGGGCCGCGTGAGTAATGGCATCGGGCAGCGCCTCTGCTGCTGCGATTTGAATTTGAATACTTTCTGTAAAGCTGTCTTTAATGCTGTCTAGCATCGCTTATCCTTCAGAGATTGCGTTTTCTATCCAGTTGATATCTCGCCCATTGTCATGAATAGCGATGACATCAAACCGATAATCGATATTGTGTTTTAAGCGCTTTTGTTGGCTAAGCCAAACTTGTGCAGTTTTGATTAGCTTGCGCATTTTTGCGTGCGTTACCATTTCTGCTGCTGAGCCAAAGTGATCGTTCTTACGATATTTGACTTCAACAAACACGATAGTTTCACCTTGTTGGAAGATTAAATCAATCTCACCGACCTTGGTCAGGAAATTTTGTTCAATAAAGCGCAAGCCCTGGCGTTGCAAATAGTGCTTCGCCAGAGCTTCATATTGATTTCCGATTTGGCGCTTACTAAAGAGCCCCACGCTCAGCCCAGCTCAATTCACGCTGTACAACACAGTTGTTGTCGATACTTAAAATACCGGTTTGGCCACCGACTGAGTAACCAGGAACGACCTTCATTTGTGGAAGTTCACCGATCAATTTATATGCATCCATACCGAGTGCTTTCAAACGTTTTTCCATGTTAGATTGCTCTGACCAAAGCTCGTTCATTTCAGCGGTTACGCTAGGATCTGGGTCAATCAGCAATGGAATGTCGCTGTAGATGATGCCTGTTAGATCTTCGTATGTCGCGCCGCCACTGTTGCTACGCGAACTAGAGAAGATTTGTGGTGCTTTCGCATCAGGGTTAATCGCTACTTCGATAAACGGCTTGATCAAAGTCAGCTCAGTGCTTCTAGCTACGATATAAACCGCATCAACATCACGACGGCTACGTGGCTGTGTTTCAAGCTTAATTCGCATTAATGATTGCATCTGGGCGATACGCTGCTTGCTCTCTTGCAGGCCAAATACTTCATTGATGTCTTTTTGAAGTTGGCGCTTGTCACCAAAGTAACTTGCTGCGACTTTGTTAGAGCTGTACTTTCGCCATTCTTTGTTGAAAGCCTCAGTTACACGCTCTCCAAAGCTGCCTTTTGGTGCAAGAATAAGAGGGAAGTTGTAGCCTTCGCTGAACAAGTGTTTTGCAGCTTGTGCGGCTTCTTGTTCCGGTGATAATGCCAAGTAGCAAATATTGCTATCTGGTTGCACATCCTCGGGGATATTTAGCGCAAGGGCTGGAATGGTAGGGCCATTTGCTGAGCCATCCATGGTTGTGTGCAACAACTCCACGTTCTCTTTTTCTAGAGGGCCAACAACAAAATCGATGTTTTCATTGATCAAGCGTTGTTTAATTTGGTCAGCGTTATACGCATTGGTGTCAATCACCGTAAGTGTTGCACTAAGATCTCGATTACGATCATTCATCATCGCAAACACAAAACCATCACGAATTAATTGCGCTTGTGGCGAGAACTTACCCGTCAGCGGCAGCAATAAAGCAGTATTGTTTGGCTTCACGATATCAAGAGAGAGAATGTTTTGAATCTCTTCTGGTGTATAGATAGCAGCTGGGTGCGAAGGGTTTTCGCTTAACCAGCGCTCTAGCGTATTTTTAAGTTGGGACAGGTTGCCCGATAGCGTTTTTGCATAAACAGCCAGCTGAAGCCAGCCGTCTAGAACATCCTCATTCGGCTCTGTTTCTAATGAGGTGAGTTCATATTCTGAGTAGCTGCCAAAGTTCATCCAAATACGGCTAGAGATTTCCCTCTGCTCTGCTGACGAGGCGTATTTACCAAATGCAACCAGCTGGCGGTTTGCTTCAAACGCTTGGTTGAGGCCTTGATAAGCGTCGGCACGCATCAAGTAATAGTCTTTCCATTGCTCGTTTGGCAATTTCCACCAAGGTTTAAAGTTTAACAATTGCAGCAACTGCGAGTAATTACCTTGCTTTTGCTGTATGGTCGCACGCGCCAGTTGCCACTCCGCTTGCTGAACTTCGGTCAACTGTTGTCGAGCCAGACGTTTGATCAACAGTTCTGCTTGATCAAACTGGTTCGCTTGAATAGCGGCTTTGGTTGCCATGATCAACCAGTCATTTTGTAAACTGCCTTCCGTGCTATCAGCTTGGATCATATAGTTCTGAACAGACTGAGTAGGCTCAAGTGTTACATCAACGCCATCAGGCTGTCTTGGACCTGAAGAACAGGCGGCGAGCGTAATTGCTAGTGCAACAGGAGTAAGTATGCGTGGTACACTGAGTCTCTTATGGTTAATCATTGCCGTGAGTTCTCTATAATTTTGTACAAAATTGTCTCTATATTAATCGTTGAAGTGATGGTAAACAAATGACAGATAAAAATAAGTTGCCGAATGAGGGGCCAACTCTCTATATCGTACCGACTCCAATCGGAAATTTAGCGGATATCACCCAACGTGCTATCGAAATTCTGTCGACGGTGGACATCATTGCTGCTGAGGATACTCGACATACGGGTAAATTACTGTCTCACTTCAATATTCAAACCAAAACTTTTGCTCTGCATGATCACAATGAACAGCAAAAAGCACAGGTTTTGGTAGAAAAGCTGCTTTCCGGTCAGTCTATCGCGTTAGTTTCTGACGCTGGTACGCCACTTATCAGCGACCCAGGATACCATTTGGTGACAAAATGTCGTCAAGCGGGCGTTAGAGTTGTGCCGCTTCCTGGTGCTTGCGCGGTCATTACGGCGTTAAGTGCATCAGGCTTGCCATCCGATCGCTTTAGCTTCGAAGGCTTTTTACCACCGAAAAGCAAAGGCCGTAAGGATAAATTCCTAGAGATTGCTTCGGTAGAGCGTACGTGTATTTTTTACGAGTCACCGCACCGTATTTTGGACTCTCTACAAGACATGTTAGACGTTCTTGGCCCAGATAGAGAAGTCGTGTTGGCGAGAGAACTAACGAAAACCTTTGAAACCATTCAAGGTATGCCATTAGGTGAGTTAATTGAGTGGGTGAAAAGTGACGATAACCAACAGCGTGGCGAAATGGTATTATTGGTACATGGTCACCGCGAAACCGCGGACGATTCATTGCCAGATGATGCCTTGCGTACATTAGGGATTTTAACCAAAGAGCTGCCTTTGAAAAAAGCAGCGGCTTTGGTGGCAGAAATTCATAACTTGAAGAAGAATGCGTTGTATAAGTGGGGCTTAGAAAACTTAGACTAAGCACTGCTAACGAGAAACATTGCAAAGCGGGTCGATGTGAAAATATCGGCCTTTTTTAGGCTCAATGTTTGATGGTTAGGTTAAAAAAGCACCACTCAATGCATTCATTTCATCATATCTGTGATCTCACTAGACTCTGAGTGGATAACTCTATACAATCCGCCCTCGGAGTTGACTGGGTAGTCGCTGCTTTACTGATGTCCTTCGGGAGACTGACGTTGAAGTCCTTTGGGAGACTGACGTTGACGTCCTTCGGGAGACTGGTAAAGGGGAGGAAAGTCCGGGCTCCATAGAGCAGGGTGCCAGGTAACGCCTGGGGGGCGCAAGCCTACGACAAGTGCAGCAGAGAGAAGACCGCCGATGGCCCTAGGGCACAGGTAAGGGTGAAAGGGTGCGGTAAGAGCGCACCGGACGACTAGCAATAGTTCGTTGCAGGGTAAACTCCACCCGGAGCAAGACCAAATAGGCCTCCACATTGCGTTGCTCGCGTAAGGAGGCGGGTAGGTTGCTTGAGCCAGTGAGCGATTGCTGGCCTAGACGAATGGCTACCGCCGCGCAAGCGGAACAGAACCCGGCTTATGTGTCGACTCCAACTATTCGAGACCCATCACTACTTTTTGTAGTGATGGGTTTTTTGCATTTTATTGACGCAAACCCTGTCATTACCAATAAACTTGGCGTTAAATCACGTCTGACTTTAGACTTGAGGTGGCGATGATGTGGGAAATCAGTACACTATGGTAAGTTGATCTTTTGCTATAAATATTCAGCATGAGAGAGCAACATATCTTAAAATCGCTTCAAGATCATTCAACGAGAAAGCTATGACCGAAACCTTCCAACATATTTCCGTGTTATTAAATGAATCCATTGATGGCCTAGCTATCAAACCAGACGGTATCTATATCGATGGAACATTTGGCCGTGGCGGTCACAGCCGGACTATTCTATCTAAACTCGGAGAAAACGGCCGACTGTACAGCATCGATCGTGACCCTCAAGCGATAGCTGAAGCAGGCAAAATCAATGATCCTCGCTTCACCATCATTCATGGTCCATTTTCTGGTATTGCTGAGTATGCTGAAGAGTATGACTTGGTTGGCAAAGTTGATGGCGTTCTGCTGGATTTAGGTGTTTCTTCTCCGCAGTTAGACGACGCAGAGCGTGGCTTTAGCTTTATGAAAGACGGCCCGCTAGATATGCGTATGGACCCAACATCAGGTATTCCCGTATCTCAATGGCTAATGGAAGCTGACTTAGATGATATTACTTGGGTGATTCGTGAGTTTGGTGAAGACAAACACGCGCGCCGTATTGCCAAAGCGATTGTTGCCTACCGTGAAGACGAAGAAAATGAACCGCTGGTACGTACTGGCCAGCTCGCGAAGCTGATCTCAGATGCTGCACCCAAAAGCTTTAAAGAGAAAAAACACCCTGCGACTCGTGCGTTCCAGGCATTTCGTATTTACATCAACAGTGAGTTAGAAGAAATTGATACGGCACTAAAAGGCGCGGCAAGTATTCTGGCTCCTGAAGGTCGTTTATCTGTCATTAGTTTCCACTCTCTGGAAGACCGTATGGTCAAACGTTTTATCCGTAAAGAGAGCAAAGGACCTGAAGTGCCACACGGCATTCCAATGACTGAAGAGCAAATTCGTGCTCTTGGTAGTGCGAATATGAAAGCGGTGAGCAAAGCGATTAAGCCAAGCAAACAAGAAATTGAAATGAACCCTCGTTCGCGCAGCTCTGTGCTAAGAATTGCAGAAAAGCTTTAATTATTATGACGAAACCCACTCCTAACCTTGCTAAGTTGATTGCAACGGATCTTATCACCGTTGGTCGCTGGCCATTACTGTTGTTGCTATTGATCGTGGCATCGGCAATGGGAGTGGTATTTGCTACCCACCATGCGCGTCAAGCGATCACCGAAAAAGATCACACTTTGGTTGAACGAGAGCGTTTAGATAGCGAATGGCGCAACCTGATGTTGGAAGAAACGGCCCTCGCGGAACACAGTCGTGTTCAAGACCTTGCCAAAAAAGAACTTGAAATGAAACGACCTGATGGCGATAAAGAAGTGGTTGTCACGCTCAAATGATTAGAAAGAAAACCAACACGAAACCAAGCAACAAGCGTAAACCTGTCGCGAAAGAAAAAAACGCTTCGGGGGATACGAAAACCGAGAAAAAAGCAGTGAAAGTGGCGGTTGAAGAATCCTTTCTGATTCGTTGGCGCTTCCATCTATTACTGTTTTTTGTCTTTTGTGCATTTGCACTTTTGGTGGCGCGCGTAGCCTATATTCAAATCATTGAACCGGATAACCTGATTAAACAAGGTGACCTACGCTCGGTTCGTGTGAAATCCATCCCTTCTGCACGCGGTATTATTTCGGACCGAAATGGTGAGCCGCTCGCTGTCAGCGTGCCTGTTGAGGCCGTTTGGGCGGATCCCGCGACGATATTTAAAGAAAATGCCTTAAGCCAGACCAAGAGTTGGTATGCATTAGCGGATGTTCTTGGTGTTGACCGACAAGGGTTGATAGACAAGATCAAGCACAATGAAAAGCGCCGCTTTATTTACTTGCAGCGCCAAGTGAGTCCAGCCATGGCGAACTATATTCGTGAGCTAAAGCTGCCTGGTGTGGGTCTTAAGTCAGAATCTCGTCGTTACTATCCTGCCGGTGAGGTTAGTGCTCACTTAGTTGGGGTGACGGGGATTGATGGGCATGGTCTAGAGGGGGTTGAGCGTAGTTACGATGAGTGGCTTACTGGCGCCGCAGGTAAGAAAACCATTCGTAAAGACCGTTATGGTCGCGTCGTAGAAAACATTGCGTGGCAAGACAAGCAAGAAGGTAAGTCACTCCAGTTGACAATCGACCAGCGCCTACAGGCGATTGCTTATCGTGCGATTAAACAAGCCGTTGCGGACCATCGCGCCACGTCAGGCTCCGTTGTTATGTTGGACGTGAAAACCGGCGCCGTATTGGCCATGGTGAATGCGCCTTCCTACAACCCTAACAATCGTAGCGACTGGCAAAGCTATAAAATGCGTAACCGAGTGATCACGGACTCGATGGAGCCAGGCTCCACCATTAAGCCTTTCGTTATTTTAGCCGCCTTAGAAAATGGGGTAGCCGATAAAGATACCATCGTAGATACCGGTAATGGTGTACTTCGTTTAGGTGGTAGCCGAGTAAGAGATGTATCCCGCGTGGGTAAAGCGAGCTTGACCACGATCCTCAAAAAATCGAGTAACATCGGTGTGACGAAGCTGGCAATGCAAATGCCAGTAGAGGCGCTGCTCGGTCTGTACAGCTCTGTGGGCTTTGGTGAGCTTTCTGGTCTGAACCTCGTTGGGGAAGTGACTGGTATCTTCCCGACACGAACACGATGGTCTCCTATTGAACGTGCCACGATTGCGTTTGGTTATGGTCTATCGATAACGCCAATCCAGTTAGCGCATGCCTATGCGACGCTTGGAAATCTCGGCAAATACGAGCCAATCCATATTATCGAAAGCAATGATCATGACATGTCTCGCCAAGTAGTGAGTGCAAAGTACGCACGCCAGGTCTTGGACATGCTGGAAACCGTAACCCAAAAAGGAGGCTCAGCTCGTCGAGCGGCAGTTCCTGGTTATCGAGTGGGAGCCAAAACAGGTACCTCACGTAAAGCGTCTGCAGGTGGATACAGCGATGAGTACATCACTTATACGGCAGGGCTTGCTCCGGTTAGCGATCCGCGAATTGCATTGGTTGTGATCGTAAACGAGCCTCAAGGTGATGATTACTATGGTGGTTCGGTAGCGTCTCCTGTCTTCTCTGAAATCATGAAAGGCGCGCTACAAATACTCAATGTTGCACCAGACGAAAACAAATTCCAGCAGTAAGCCGAGTGGCTTACTGAGCAAACAAAATTAAGAAAACCTGAGCCAAAGCTCGGAGAACAAATATGACTAAAGCCATCAGTATGGACGTGCTGCTTTCCCCTTGGGTGGATTGCCCTAGCTTATCGTCCGTTCTTGTTTCTGAATTGGAGCTCGACAGCCGAAGAGTTCAGCCTGGAACCACGTTTGTTGCGGTGATTGGCCATGTTGTGGATGGACGTAACTTCATTGCTTCTGCCATTGAGCAAGGCGCCAATGCGGTTCTAGCGCAAGCCTGTGATCTAAAAGCACATGGCACGGTGGAAATCATCGATGACGTTCCCGTTATTTACCTCGATACGTTGGATCAACGTTTATCTGCAATCGCTGGAAAGCTCTATGCTTACCCAGAAATGGATTTGGTTGGTGTCACCGGTACCAACGGCAAAACCACTATTACCCAGCTAATTGCACAATGGCTAGAGCTACTTGGCCACAAAGCGGCAGTGATGGGCACGACGGGAAATGGTTTTCTCGACAATTTACAGCAAGCCACGAATACAACAGGGAATGCTGTAGAAATTCAGAAAACGCTCTCTTCTCTCGCAAATCAACAAGCCGCATACACCGCGCTAGAAGTTTCTTCTCATGGCTTAACGCAAGGCCGTGTCAAGGCATTGTCGTTTGCGGCGGGTGTGTTTACTAATCTAAGTCGTGATCACCTAGATTATCATGGCACGATGGAAGAGTACGCCAATGCAAAGCTGGGGTTGTTTACACAACATCAATGTGAACGTGCCATTATCAATGTCGATGATGAAGTCGGTCATGCATGGGCGTCGCAGTTAAGCAATGCGATTGCGGTGTCACTCAAACCGAACACTGAATTTGAAAGCGCAATTTGGGCGACAGATGTCCGTTACGCGGAGTCGGGGATTACTATCCAATTTGATGGTAAATTTGGCTCAGGTCAATTGCACGCGCCACTGATTGGTGAGTTTAACGCAACCAACATAATGCTCGCTTTTGCGACCTTATTAAGCTTGGGTAAGGATAAACAAGCGTTACTCGAAACCGCAGGTCAGTTACAACCTGTACTCGGCCGAATGGAGTTATTCCAAACAGAGGACCATGCCAAAGTCGTGGTCGATTATGCCCATACTCCTGATGCTCTAGAAAAAGCGCTGCAAGCTTTACGAGTTCACTGTGAGGGGCAGCTTTGGGCTATTTTTGGTTGCGGGGGCGATCGCGATGCAGGTAAGCGCCCAATGATGGCGGAAATTGCAGAGCGTCTAGGTGACAGAGTGGTTTTGACGGACGATAACCCACGCAGTGAAGATCCGGTTCAGATTGTAAAAGACATGCTATCCGGGCTGTCAAAACCTGCCGAAGCGATTGTGCAGCATGACCGTTTCAAAGCACTGTCTTATGCGGTTGAGAATGCTTCGCCAAAAGACATCATCTTGTTAGCGGGTAAGGGCCACGAAGATTATCAGATTCGGAATGGCGAAACGATTCATTACTCCGACCGTGAGTCTGCTATGCAGCTTTTAGGATTGTCCTTATGATCAAAGTAACGTTATCTCAAATTGCCAACATCACTCGCGGTGAGCTATTCGGCGATGATCTACTTATCGACGCGGTTTCTACTGACACACGAGCGATTGACAACGGTGCTTTATTTGTTGCGCTGGTGGGTGAGCGCTTTGATGCGCACAATTTTTGCCAACAAGCGGTGGATGCAGGCGCTGGTGCTTTACTCGTACAAAAACGTCTAGATGTGAATGTGCCACAAGTCGTGGTGTCGGACACCAAAATGGCACTGGGTGAGTTAGCCTCTTGGGTGCATCAAACTTGCCAAACACCTACCGTTGCCATCACAGGCAGTTGTGGTAAAACGACCGTCAAAGAAATGGTCGCGAGCATTCTGCAATTGAAAGGCAAAGTGCTGTTTACTGCAGGTAACTTCAATAATGATATTGGTGTTCCGTTGACGTTATTGCGCTCACAGCAGGATGACGATTATGCCGTGATTGAGCTTGGTGCTAATCATATCGGTGAAATTGCTTACACAACGCAGTTAGTAAAACCAGATATCGCGTTAGTGAATAATGTAGCCGCCGCGCACCTTGAAGGCTTTGGTTCTATTGATGGCGTGAAACAAGCCAAAGGTGAAATTTACCAAGGTCTTGCTGCAGGTAGTATTGCGATTGTCAATTTAGACAGCAATGGCGAAACAAAGTGGGAAAGCGTGCTGGCGGATAAGGAAGTTATCACCTTCTCACAAAGTAATTCTGCGGCTGATTACTATGCATCAAATATCGTGATGAATGTTGCGGGAGAGGCCAGCTTTAACCTACATATCGCAGCAAGCTCACAAGAAATTGAACTGTCTCTGGGTATTATAGGTCAACACAACGTGGCGAATGCAATCGCAGCTTCTATTATTGCGTTACAAATGGGCGCCACATTAGAAGAGGTTCGCGCTGGCCTTAAACATTTAAACAAAGTGAAAGGTCGCGTCGAGGTTGAAGCGCTGAGCGAAAAAATCAAATTGATTGATGACAGCTACAACGCAAGCGTGCCAGCCATGAAAGCGGCGGTTGACTTATTGGCTGCTTTCCCAGGTCAGCGCTGGCTGATTTTAGGTAATATGGCGGAATTGGGCGAGGAAAGTCTTGCACTTCATCGTCAAGTCGGGGAACATGCTGCCCCACAAAAATTTGAACATGTTCTCACATATGGTGCAGACGCCAAGGTGATCAGTGAGCTTTGCCAAGGCATTCATTTTGAGACGCACCAAGAGATGATTGAATACATCAAGCAGCATCTAGACCAAGCCGTTCCTGAAAACCATACGATTTTGGTGAAAGGAGCGAACGGTGCACGTATGTTTGAAGTCGCTGCTGCTTTGAAGGAGTATTATTAATGATTATTTGGCTTGCCGAGCTGCTACAGCCATACCTGTCTTTTTTCCGATTGTTTGAATACTTGTCTTTTCGAGCAATTCTAAGCGTATTAACCGCTCTGGGTCTGTCATTATGGATGGGACCAATCATGATCAAGCGTTTGCAAATGCTGCAAATTGGTCAGGTAGTACGTAACGAAGGTCCTGAATCTCACTTTAGTAAGCGTGGTACTCCAACGATGGGCGGTATCATGATCTTAGCGGCCATCTCAATCACAATCTTGCTTTGGACTGACTTATCCAACCCATATGTATGGGCAGTATTGACGGTCTTGCTTGGCTACGGTGCAGTCGGATTTGTTGATGATTATCGTAAAGTGGTGCGCAAAAATACCGATGGTTTGATCGCGCGTTGGAAGTACTTCTGGCAATCGTTGATCGCGTTTGTCGTGGCTTTTGCATTGTACGCTTACGGTAAAGACACTGCAGCCACTCAGCTCGTAGTGCCATTTTTTAAAGACATCATGCCGCAACTTGGTTTGATGTACATTATCCTGACTTACTTTGTGATTGTCGGTACGAGTAACGCGGTTAACCTGACCGATGGTCTAGACGGTTTGGCAATCATGCCAACGGTTCTTGTTGCTGCAGGCTTCGCGGTTATTGCATGGGCGACGGGTAACGTTAACTTCTCTGAATACCTTCATATTCCATACCTACCACATGCTTCTGAGTTGGTTGTCGTATGTACAGCAATCGTCGGTGCAGGCCTTGGTTTCTTGTGGTTTAACACGTATCCAGCACAAGTGTTCATGGGTGATGTCGGCTCACTAGCGCTTGGCGGCGCGTTAGGCACTATTGCTGTTCTCGTTCGTCAAGAGTTGGTGTTGGTGATCATGGGCGGTGTGTTTGTGATGGAAACGCTGTCGGTAATTCTACAGGTGGGTTCATACAAACTGCGTGGTCAGCGGATCTTCCGTATGGCACCGATTCACCACCACTACGAATTGAAAGGTTGGCCAGAACCTCGCGTAATCGTGCGCTTCTGGATTATTTCTATGGTTCTTGTTCTGATTGGTCTTGCGACATTGAAAGTGCGTTAATCGCACTTTCCAAGAACAAGATTTACAGTGTGATCAAATATGGAACGTTGGCAAAACATACATAGTGTTGTCGTCGTAGGGCTCGGTATTACCGGGCTCTCTGTCGTTAAACACCTAAGAAAAAATCAGCCACAGCTTGTGGTCAAAGTCATTGATACTCGCGTAAACCCTCCGGGTGCAGAGCGCTTGCCGGAAGGTGTTCAACTGCATAGTGGTGGTTGGAATACAGACTGGCTTTCTGACGCTGATCTTATCGTGACCAACCCTGGTATTGCGCTAGCGACACCAGAGATCCAAGCCGTATTAGCAAAAGGCACGACAGTAGTTGGTGATATTGAGTTATTCGCCTGGGCGGTGCAGAAACCGGTGATTGCGATTACGGGCTCAAACGGTAAGAGCACAGTCACCGATCTCACTGGCGTGATGGCCAGGGCCGCGGGTTTGGATGTTGGCGTTGGTGGCAATATCGGCGTTCCTGCCTTGGATTTACTAGAACATGACGCAGACCTATATGTGCTTGAACTCTCAAGCTTCCAGTTGGAAACAACGTCAAGCTTAAAGCTCAAAGCCGCTGCGTTTCTGAATCTTTCTGAAGATCATATGGACCGTTATCAAGGCATGTCTGACTATCGACAAGCCAAGTTGCGTATTTTTGATCATGCTGATCTCGCGGTAGTGAACCGTGATGATAAAGAAACCTTCCCAGATGCAGAGGTGCCATTGGTGACATTTGGCAGCGACAATCAGGACTTTGGTCTCGAGGTGGATGGCAATCGCACTTGGCTACTCGATCACGGTCAACGAGTCGTCGCAAGTGATGAGCTTAAGTTGGTTGGTAAGCACAACTTATCTAATGCTCTGGTTGCTTTAGCGCTATTAAAAGCTGCGGACGTAAACTATCACAACGCATTGAATGCACTTAAAAATTACACGGGACTGACACACCGATGCCAGGTGGTTGCGGATAATCAAGGCGTAAAATGGGTGAATGACTCTAAAGCAACTAATATTGCGAGCACTATGGCTGCGCTATCTGGTTTGGAGTCGACAGGTAAGCTCTACTTGCTCGTTGGTGGTGTTGGCAAAGGTGCTGACTTCTCGCCATTAAAACCGATCTTCGCGACGCTTAACTTGCAACTGTGCTGCTTTGGCGCTGATGGCGATGACTTTATGCCACTGCATGAATCTGCAATACGTTTCGACACCATGGAAGATGTGATTCAACAAGTATCTTCGCAGTTAAAACCAGGTGATATGGTGATGCTGTCTCCTGCATGTGCTAGCTTTGATCAATTCGACAACTTTATGGCAAGAGGTGATGCTTTCGCTGCTCTTGCTCAGAAATATGCATAATTAAAGGTTACACACTTCGTGGGTTTAGGTAACGTTAAACGCAGTATTGGTAATTGGCTCAAGCATCCAGCCCCAGAGGCGATGTTTGATCGTCAGTTAGTGTGGATTGCACTGGGTTTGATGTTGACTGGTTTGGTCATGGTAACCTCTGCATCATTTCCAATCAGCTCTCGATTAACGGAACAGCCGTTCCACTTTATGTTTCGTCATGCGACGTTTCTCGTGCTGGCGTTAGGAACCTCCGCTGTTATTTTGCAAGTGCCTTTGCAAGAGTGGTTTAAGAAGAGCCATTACTTACTTTGGGCTTCTTTCGCACTGCTGATCATCGTGCTCTTGGCGGGTAAGTCGGTCAATGGTGCGTCTCGTTGGATACCTCTTGGGCTGTTTAACCTTCAGCCAGCAGAGGTCGCGAAGCTATCGCTGTTTATCTTCATGTCTGGTTACTTAGTTCGAAAACAAGACGAAGTACGACAAACCTTCTTTGGTGGCTTTATGAAGCCAATCATGGTGTTTGCTTTCTTCGCAGTATTACTGCTTGGTCAGCCAGACTTGGGTACGGTCGTCGTGATGCTAGTAACATTGTTTGGCATGCTGTTTATCGCAGGCGCAAAACTGACTCAGTTTCTCGCGTTGATGGTGGCAGGTATCGGCGCTGTGGTAGGTTTGATTTTAGTCGAACCATACCGTATGCGACGAGTAACCTCCTTCCTTGACCCGTGGGAAGACCCATTTGGCAGTGGCTATCAGTTGACTCAGTCTTTGATGGCGTTTGGTCGTGGTGAATGGTTCGGTCAAGGTCTCGGTAATTCAATTCAAAAACTGGAATATCTACCGGAAGCGCATACCGACTTTGTGTTTGCCGTACTTGCTGAAGAGCTCGGTTTTGTTGGCGTTGTGTTGGTCTTAATGTTGATTTTTAGCTTAGTGTTAAAAGCGGTTTACATAGGCAAGCGTGCGTTTGAAGAAGGCGAAATGTTCGGCGGTTATCTGGCTTTCGGTATCGGTATTTGGTTTGCGTTCCAGACCTTGGTGAACGTTGGTGCTGCAGCCGGTATCGTACCAACCAAAGGTTTAACACTTCCGCTAATCAGTTATGGTGGTTCCAGTCTGATTATTATGTCCGTCGCAGTGTCCATATTGCTGCGTATCGATTACGAATGCCGCTTGAAACGCGAGCAACAACAATCAGAACAACAAACTAATGAAACAAAATAAACGTTTGATGGTGATGGCTGGTGGTACTGGCGGTCACGTATTCCCAGGGTTAGCTGTAGCAAAACAGCTGCAAGAGCAAGGCTGGGAGATCCGTTGGTTAGGCACGGCGGATCGAATGGAAGCGGACTTGGTGCCAAAACATGGCATTGAAATCGACTTTATCAAAGTGAAAGGGTTACGAGGTCAAGGCGTTAAACGTCTTCTTGCAGCACCATTTCAAATTATCAATGCCATTATGCAGGCTCGTGCTCACATGAAACGCTGGCAGCCAGACGCAGTACTTGGTATGGGCGGTTATGTTAGCGGCCCGGGCGGTATTGCCGCTTGGATGAGTGGCATTCCTGTTGTTCTGCATGAACAAAATGCAGTAGCAGGTTTGACAAACCAATGGCTATCAAAAATTGCTAAGAAAGTCTTTCAGGCCTTTCCTGGCGCGTTCCCTAATGCTGAGGTAGTCGGTAACCCAGTTCGTGAAGACCTAACAAGATTAGAAGCGCCTGCAGAGCGAATGCAAGATCGCCAAGGCCCAATTCGTATTCTGGTGATGGGCGGTAGCCAAGGTGCACGCATTCTTAACCAAACTCTGCCAGAAGTGATGGCAAAGTTGGGCGGTGATTACTGTATTCGTCATCAAGCGGGCAAAGGTTCCGCCGAAGAAGTGAACGCAGCATACCAAGCTAATGGTGTGGTAAATGCAGAAGTCACAGAGTTCATTGACGACGTAGCAGAGGCTTATGCATGGGCTGACCTTTTAGTTTGTCGTTCAGGGGCGTTAACCGTTTCTGAAGTTTCTGCTGCTGGCGTTGGTGCGATCTTTATTCCTTTTATGCATAAAGATCGCCAACAAGCACTGAATGCCGATCATCTAGTAGAATGCGGCGCAGCGAAAATGATTGAACAACCAGATTTAACCGTTGAGTCTCTGACTCAGCAGATCCAACAATTGGATCGCCAAGCTTTACTTACGATGGCTGAGCAAGCGCGTGGCGCTGCTAAATTGAATGCCGACCGAGTTGTCGCACAAGCCATTGTCGCTTTGACCGAAAAGCGTTAACGAATTATTGAGAATAGAATTGATGACAATCCAACATACACAAGACTTAGCTCAGATTCGCGCCATGGTGCCAGAGATGCGCCGCGTGAAATCCATCCACTTCATCGGTATTGGTGGTGCGGGCATGAGCGGCATTGCAGAAGTGCTGTTGAATGAAGGCTATCAAATCACGGGTTCTGACTTATCAGAAAACCCTGTGACAGAGCGTTTAGTATCAAAAGGTGCGACGGTATTTATCGGGCACCAAGCTAGCAATGTTGAAAAAGCCAGTGTGGTTGTGGTTTCAACCGCTATCAACGAAGAAAACCCAGAAGTGATGGCTGCGCGGGAGTTACGTATCCCTATTGTACGTCGTGCTGAGATGCTCGCTGAGTTGATGCGCTTCCGTCATGGTATTGCCGTTGCGGGCACGCACGGTAAAACGACGACGACGGCACTCGTGACACAAATCTATTCTGAAGCAGGCCTTGATCCAACGTTTGTAAACGGCGGCTTGGTGAAAAGCGCTGGTACAAATGCTCGTTTAGGCTCGAGTCGTATTCTAATTGCCGAGGCGGATGAGAGCGACGCGTCATTCCTGCACCTGCAACCAATGGTAAGTATTGTCACCAATATCGAAGCCGATCATATGGATACTTATGGTGGTGACTTTGAAACGTTAAAGCAAACCTTCATTGATTTTCTACACAATCTACCGTTCTACGGCCAAGCTATTGTTTGTATTGATGATCCTGTGGTTCGAGAGTTAATCCCACGTATTAGTCGTCAAGTGATTACTTACGGTTTCTCCGCAGATGCTGACGTACGCATTGAAAACTATCGTCAAGAAGGTCAGCAAGGCAAATTTACGGTAGTACGTAAAGGGCGTGCCAACCTAGATATCACTCTGAACATTCCAGGTCGTCACAATGCACTTAATGCGTCGGCTGCGATTGCAGTGGCTACCGAAGATGACATTGAAGACGATGCAATTCTAAAAGCAATGGCCGGAACGCAAGGCACGGGACGACGTTTTGATCACCTTGGCGAGTTTGATACCGGTAATGGTCATGCCATGTTAGTGGATGATTACGGACACCACCCAACAGAAGTTGATGTGACCATTAATGCTGCGCGAAGCGGTTGGCAAGATAAACGTCTCGTTATGATTTTCCAACCACACCGTTATAGCCGTACTCGTGATCTGTACGATGACTTTGCGAATGTGCTAGAGCAAGTTGATGTATTAATCATGTTGGATGTTTATGCCGCAGGTGAAAAGCCAATTGCAGGAGCTGATGGACGTTCATTGTGTCGCACAATTCGCAGCCGAGGTAAGGTAGATCCGATTTTTGTTCCAGAAATCGAGCAATTACCTTCAGTTTTAGCTAACGTTATACAAGACGGCGACCTAATCTTAACGCAAGGTGCGGGTGATGTTGGTAAAGTGGCGAAACAACTGGCAGGTCTTGAATTAAATATAAACAAGATGCTTGGTTAACACAGATTGTTGGCGCGAAGGACAGATAAAGACTCAGATCTCGATTTTGCGTCAATATCATTGTGATTTATTGCTATCAGTGTTTGATAGTTTACAAGAGCTCAGTATAATCCCAAGGTTAAAGTCAAGACTTTTACCTCTGCGTAATTATGTGGGTAAAAAGTACACGACAAAAGTCAGGAAACGAAGACGTTGTTGAATATTGCACTGAATGACGAGCGACCAAACACGGATAATAACCGTGGTCGCCAAGAGAAAATCTTGGGTGCGTTATTTTTCGTTGTGGTTGTGACCTTAATTAGTTCTGTTTTGTACTCGGCGATCAGTTGGATGTGGGATGACCAAAGGTTACCTCTCTCCAAAATAGTACTTCAGGGAAAACTGGAGTATGTCCAAGCTGACGATGTGCAGGCTGCATTTAGTCGAATAGATCACATCGGTACATTTATGTCTCAGGATATTGATGTATTACAGCAAAGTGTCGAAGCTCTGCCATGGGTGGCGCATGCCGCAATCCGAAAGCAGTGGCCGGATACAGTAAAAGTTTTTTTGACAGAGCATCAACCTGAAGCCATTTGGAATGGCAACGAACTGTTAGATAAAAATGGGTTTGTTTTTGATGGCGATGTGGCTCTGTTACAAGAAGAAAAAGTGAAACTGTACGGACCCAAAGACAGCGGACCAGAAGTCTTACAGACTTACCGTGATTTGAGTCCTAAGTTTCAGCAATTGGGTTTAGCGATATCGTCTCTGGTATTAAACGAGCGACGAGCTTGGCAAATCATCCTTGATAACGGTATTCGATTAGAGCTCGGTAAAGAGTCTCTTCTTGAGCGTATAGAGCGATTTTTTAAGCTCTATAACAAGCTTGGCAGTGACACGCAAAGAATCAGTTATATCGATCTTAGGTACGATACAGGAGCCGCAGTTGGTTGGTTTCCTGAACAAGAGTTAGAAGAGAGTACAGATGACTAAGGCCGCTGATGACAACATTATTGTTGGTCTTGATATAGGCACTGCAACCGTATCGGCTCTAGTGGGTGAGGTTCTACCAGACGGTCAAATTAATATTATTGGCGCAGGTAGTAGCCCTTCACGTGGCATGGATAAAGGTGGCGTGAATGACTTGGAGTCGGTTGTAAAATCAGTACAACGTGCAATTGATCAAGCTGAATTGATGGCCGAGTGCCAAATCAGCCGAGTCTTCATTTCGTTGTCTGGTAAGCATATCGCAAGCCGAATTGAAAAAGGTATGGGCACGATTTCAGATGAAGAAGTGTCTCAAGAAGACATGGATCGCGCTATCCATACCGCAAAATCGATTAAAATCGGTGATGAACAGCGAATCCTTCATGTGATTCCGCAAGAGTTCACCATTGATTACCAAGAGGGAATCAAAAATCCGCTTGGTTTATCTGGGGTAAGAATGGAAGTAAGTGTCCACCTTATCTCATGCCATAATGACATGGCACGCAATATTATTAAGGCGGTAGAACGATGCGGCCTTAAAGTAGAGCAACTCGTATTTTCTGGGCTTGCTGCAAGTAATGCAGTAATCACCGAGGATGAAAGAGAGCTTGGAGTTTGTGTGGTGGATATTGGCGCCGGCACGATGGATGTGGCCATCTGGACTGGCGGTGCGTTACGTCACACAGAAGTATTTTCGTACGCAGGAAATGCTGTAACCAGCGATATTGCTTTTGCTTTTGGTACGCCAGTGAGCGATGCTGAAGAAATAAAAGTCAAATATGGCTGTGCTTTGAGTGAACTGGTCAGTAAGGATGACACGGTTAATGTACCAAGCGTAGGTGGGCGACCATCACGTAGTCTGCAACGTCAAACGTTGTCAGAAGTGATTGAGCCACGCTACTCTGAGCTTATGGGACTGGTTAACCAAACTATTGACTCTGTACAAGCGAAATTGCGCGAAGAGGGTATAAAGCACCATCTAGCTGCGGGAGTTGTACTCACCGGCGGTGCTGCGCAAATGGACGGAGTGATAGAATGTGCGGAACGCGTATTCCGCAATCAAGTAAGGGTCGGCAAACCGCTCGAAGTCAGCGGATTAACTGACTATGTAAAAGAGCCGTACCATTCTACGGCAGTTGGATTACTTCATTACGCAAGAGACATGCAGTCTAGCGACGATAGCGATTATAATGAACCTAAACGCTCATCTGTTACTGGCTTTTTCGATAAATTGCGTAACTGGATACAAAAAGAGTTTTAACCTGAGTTGCAGGATAAACGGAGACAACACATGTTTGAACCGATGATGGAAATGTCTGACGATGCAGTAATCAAGGTCGTTGGGGTTGGTGGCGGCGGTGGTAACGCCGTTGAACACATGGTGCGTGAATCCATCGAAGGTGTGGAATTCATCAGCGTCAACACTGATGCGCAAGCACTTCGTAAGACAAGCGTTGGCAATGTTATTCAGATCGGTGGCGATATCACCAAAGGTCTGGGTGCAGGTGCTAATCCACAGGTTGGCCGTGACGCAGCTCTCGAAGACAGAGATAGAATTAAAGATTCCCTAACTGGCGCCGATATGGTGTTTATCGCAGCTGGTATGGGTGGCGGTACAGGTACTGGTGCAGCACCTGTTATTGCTGAAGTAGCTAAAGAGCTTGGCATTCTAACTGTCGCGGTAGTAACAAAACCGTTCAGCTTTGAAGGCAAAAAGCGTTTGGCGTTCGCTGAGCAAGGTATCGATGAGCTGTCTAAGCACGTTGACTCTTTGATTACGATTCCAAACGAAAAGCTGCTTAAAGTACTTGGCCGTGGTGTCACGCTACTGGAAGCTTTTGCAAGTGCGAACGACGTTCTTAAGAACGCAGTTCAAGGCATTGCAGAGCTAATTACTCGCCCTGGCATGATCAACGTCGACTTTGCGGACGTAAGAACAGTAATGTCTGAAATGGGTCACGCGATGATGGGCAGCGGTATTGCTAAAGGCGAAGATCGTGCTGAAGAAGCGGCTGAAATGGCAATTTCTAGCCCACTTCTGGAAGACATCGATCTAGCGGGCGCTCGTGGTGTTCTTGTCAATATTACTGCAGGTCTGGATATGCGTCTTGACGAGTTTGAGACGGTTGGTAATACAGTGAAAGCATTTGCTTCTGACAATGCAACTGTTGTTATCGGTACCTCTCTAGACCCAGATATGACTGATGAAATCCGCGTAACAGTTGTGGCGACAGGTATTGGCAATGAGAAAAAGCCAGATATCACGCTAGTTGCGGGTGGTAAAGCGAAAGTGGCTCCGACGCCGCAGGCTCAACCACAACAGCAAGCGGCGGCAACGCAAGCTGAAGAGAAACCGGCACAAACCTTGCAAAATAATCAAGTGCAAGAGAAGCCACAGGTAACTCCTCAGCCTACAAATACAGTTTCTTCTTCTCCAGCATCGTCGAGCCAAAGCTCTGCGGCTCCGAAGCAAGAGAAGGAAAGTGGTTATTTAGATATCCCGGCATTTTTGCGTCGTCAGGCTGATTAATCTTTAATCCATAAATTTGACATGGCTCAAAATTATGGTAGCATTCACGGTCGACGTTACAGACGGCCGTGTTTTGTAGCAAATTTTTGAGAGGCAAGCAGATGATCAGACAACGTACTCTGAAAGAAATAGTGAAAACAACTGGTGTGGGCCTCCACTCTGGTCGTAAAGTCACGCTTACTCTGCGCCCGGCTGCTGCAAATACAGGTATCATTTACCGTCGTACAGATGTAAACCCACCTGTAGATTTTCCAGCTGATCCAGCTTCTGTTCGTGACACCATGCTATGTACTGCTTTGGTAAACGACGAAGGTGTGCGTATTTCAACTGTAGAGCACTTGAATGCGGCACTTGCTGGTATGGGCATCGACAACATTGTTGTCGAAGTAGACGCACCTGAAATTCCAATTATGGATGGTAGTGCTAGCCCATTTGTATACTTGCTACAACAAGCAGGTATCGAAACGCAAAATGCGCCAAAACGTTTCATCCGTATTAAAAAGCCAGTTCGTTTTGAAGATGGCGATAAATGGGCAGAGTTTGTACCATTTAACGGCTTCCGCATGGACTTCGAAATTGAATTTAATCACCCTGCTATTGAGTCAGACGAACAGCGCTTGCTGTTTGATTTCTCTTCAAAAGGCTTCGTTCGTGAAATTTCTCGTGCACGTACGTTTGGCTTTATGCGTGATATCGAATATCTACAATCTCAAAACCTAGTATTGGGTGGTAGTTTCGACAATGCTATCGTATTGGATGATTACCGTATTCTTAACGAAGAAGGTCTACGCTTTGAAAATGAGTTTGTGACTCACAAAGTGTTGGATGCGATTGGTGATCTTTACATGTGTGGTCACCCAATCATCGGTGAATTTCGCGCCTTTAAATCGGGTCACGGTTTGAACAACCAACTTCTGCGAGCTGTTCTTGCTGATCAGGAAGCGTGGGAGTGGACTACATTCGAAGAAGAAGTCGGCTCACCAGTAGCATTCGCTGAACCAAATATGGTGCTTGCGTAAATACTCGGCATTAAAATTAATAAAAACCAGGCTTATGCCTGGTTTTTTGCTATTTGGCTTTAATCTTGGGCTTATTAATAGCATTCGAGCTTTTCAGCATATTGAAATAACGGTTACTTACGGTCTTTCTTTTCTGCCATATCGGCTAATCGCTTTAAACGCTCTTGAATTTTAGGCGGTGCCATGTCGGCAATCGTCATCAATGACTTTGCTGCAGATTCTGTTAATGGTGGACGTTTAGGTCTGTCGTCTTGTTCGAAACGATTTCGGTATAATGATGGATTGATCCTCACTTCAACGCTCATCAGTTTGGCAAAGCCTTGAGTACGAAGTTTATTTAGGATCATGAGGCGATCGTAATCGATCTTCATTTTGATCGCGGCACTAGAAACATCGATCAATAGGTGGCCGTTACGAACATTCGCCACCCGGCAATGATCGGCCGTCCCTTTGGGTAAGATCTCTTGCAAAGCTTGGTTAAGCTGTAAGATTTCTCCAGCATGTTCTTGAATCTGCTTGAACTGTGATTCAGCAATAACATCTTCAGTCGAGGTTGGACGGTGATCACGCATAGGTAAAATCTAATTTTGTTGAGATATCAGCTATTCTAGAGCAGCTTTCTATCAAGGTATAGTTTACATTAACGTCTTTCGCTTCAGTTTTACAATGTAGCAAGGTAAAAAGCAAAGTCTGCTCTGAATAAATTACACATATTGTGGTATGCAATATCGTCTAATCAGTCACCACTTTAAGTAAAAACTTCAGAGTGCTTCAAACAAATACGTCTATTTATGGTTGTATCGATGAAAAATCCTTACACTAAGCCACATTGTTTCGAAACTTAGCCTTGAAATATGGATGTTTGAACTCAATATCTTTGATAAATGATTTATCTCAGTATTCTTAGTTCCAAACTGGCAGAGACTGAAGGCATTATGAGTAGATCGGGAACGGTCTGATTAAAGAGAGATTCACGAAAAATGATAACTAAGCTACTGACAAAAGTGATTGGCAGTCGCAACGACCGAACACTGCGCCGCCTTAGAAAAATTGTAAAAGAAATTAATAACTACGAGCCAACATTCGAAGCTCTAAGTGATGAAGAGTTAAAAGCAAAGACGGTTGAGTTCCGTGAGCGCCTAGAGAAAGGTGAAACTCTTGATAAACTACTTCCTGAAGCTTTTGCTACGGTTCGTGAAGCATCTAAGCGTGTCTACGGCATGCGTCACTTCGACGTTCAGCTTATCGGTGGTATGGTTCTAAATGCGGGTCAAATTGCGGAGATGCGTACAGGTGAAGGTAAAACGCTGACTGCAACGCTTCCAGCTTACTTAAATGCTCTTGCTGGTAAAGGTGTTCACATCGTAACAGTGAACGATTATCTAGCTAAACGTGATGCTGAGACGAACCGCCCTCTATTTGAATTTTTAGGTATGACCGTTGGCGTAAACGTGCCAAACATGCCTCCTCAAGAGAAAAAAGAAGCGTACCAAGCTGACATTCTATACGGAACCAACAATGAATTTGGTTTTGACTACCTTCGTGACAATATGGCTTTCCGTAGCGAAGACCGTGTACAGCGTGATCGCTTCTTTGCTGTTGTCGATGAGGTGGACTCAATCCTAATTGATGAAGCTCGTACTCCTTTGATCATTTCTGGTCCTGCTGAAGATAGCTCTGAGCTATACACTCGAATCAACCTTTTGATCCCGCATCTGAAAAAGCAAGATAAAGAAGACTCTGAAGAATACCGTGGTGATGGTCACTACACTGTTGATGAAAAATCAAAGCAAGTATACCTAACAGAAACAGGTCAAGAATACGTTGAAGAACTGTTGGTGAAAAACGGTCTGATGGAGGAAGGTGATACACTTTACTCTCCGGCTAACATCAGCATGTTGCATCACGTGAATGCTGCTTTGCGTGCTCATGTGTTATTCGAACGTAACGTTGATTACATCGTTACTGATGAAGGCGAAGTGGTCATCGTTGATGAACACACTGGTCGTACAATGCCAGGTCGTCGTTGGTCTGAAGGTCTTCACCAAGCAGTAGAAGCGAAAGAAGGCGTTAAGATCCAAAACGAAAACCAAACTTTGGCTTCTATTACCTTCCAGAACTACTTCCGTTTATACGAAAAACTGTCAGGTATGACAGGTACAGCGGATACTGAAGCGTTCGAATTCCAGTCTATCTATGGTTTGGAAACGGTGGTTATCCCAACCAACAAGCCGATGATTCGTAACGATATGCCAGATGTGGTTTACCGTACTGAAGCAGAGAAGTTTGCGGCAATCATTGAAGATATAAAAGAGCGTGTTGCCAAAGGGCAGCCAACGCTTGTTGGTACTGTGTCGATTGAAAAGTCAGAACTTCTTTCTAACGCATTGAAGAAGGCTAAGATCAAACACAACGTATTGAACGCGAAATTCCATGAGAAAGAAGCGGAAATTGTTGCTGAAGCGGGCATGCCTGGTGCGGTAACTATCGCGACCAACATGGCCGGTCGTGGTACGGACATTGTGCTTGGCGGTAGCTGGCAATCAAAAGTTGAAGCTTTAGAGAACCCAACTCAAGAGCAAATCGATGCGATTAAAGCAGAGTGGAAAGTGGTGCATGACCAAGTGCTAGGAGCTGGTGGTCTACATATCATCGGTACTGAGCGCCACGAATCTCGCCGTATTGATAACCAGCTACGTGGTCGTTCCGGTCGTCAAGGTGATGCGGGTTCATCGCGCTTCTACCTATCTATGGAAGACTCTTTGCTACGTATTTTCACTTCTGATCGTATGGCGAGCCTTATTCAAAGTGGTATGGAAGAAGGTGAAGCTATTGAATCGAAAATGCTTTCTCGCTCAATTGAAAAAGCACAGCGCAAAGTGGAAGGTCGGAACTTTGATATCCGTAAGCAGCTGCTTGAATACGATGATGTAGCGAACGATCAACGTAAGGTTGTCTACGAACTGCGTGACGAGTTAATGAACGTTGAAGACATCAGCGGCATGATCGAGCAAAACCGTGAAGATGTGCTAACAGCGGTTATTGATGAGTACATTCCACCACAGTCACTAGAAGATATGTGGGATGTTGAAGGTCTACAAGAGCGCTTGAAAGCGGACTTCGATCTTGATGCGCCAGTGAAGCAATGGCTTGAAGAAGACGACAAGCTTTACGAAGAAGCATTACGTGAAAAGCTCATCAACCTAGCCGTTGAAGTGTACAAAGAGAAAGAGGAAGTGGTGGGTGCACAAGTGCTTCGCAACTTCGAAAAATCGGTCATGCTTCAGACTCTGGATACGCTTTGGAAAGAGCATTTGGCTGCGATGGATCACTTGCGTCAAGGTATCCATTTACGCGGTTACGCACAGAAGAACCCAAAACAAGAATACAAACGTGAGTCGTTTGAACTGTTTGAGGGTCTACTAGAAGCGCTGAAAACAGACGTTATTACTGTTCTATCTCGTGTTCGCGTTCAGCAACAAGAAGAAGTTGAACGTATGGAAGAACAGCGTCGTGCGCAAGCTGAAGAAGCCGCTCGTCGTGCGCAAGCGCAACACGCTGCAGCACAAAATCCGCTTTCTGAAGGCGAAGAATCTGAAGAAGGTTCAAATCAACCAATGGTACGTGATGAACGTAAAGTAGGTCGTAATGAACCTTGCCCTTGTGGCAGTGGCAAGAAGTACAAGCAGTGCCACGGCAAAATCGACTAATCTGTTAGTCGGATTATTTATCAAAGAGTCGCTTAGGCGACTCTTTTTTTAAATAAATTCTTTGGCTATCAAATTCCATAAGTTTGATAGGTCAGAAAGTTTTTGAGATGTAGAAGCTCGTTGTCACAATAGTAAAGTACAACGGTCTTGAGAGTTAGGAATCCCCATGAAAAGAATTCACATAGTCGCGGCAATTATTTTTAACCAAGACAAATCAAAGATCTTTATTACAAAGCGTCCTGATGATAAGCACAAAGGCGGGTTTTGGGAGTTTCCGGGTGGCAAAGTCGAGCCGGGAGAAAGCATTGAGCTTGCTATTACAAGAGAACTCGAAGAAGAAGTAGGAATTGAAGTTATTGAGCAAGCCCCTTTTGAACACTTGGAATACGACTATCCAGATAAATCACTCAAGTTTGATTTTATTACAGTATCTCAATTCAGTAATGAGCCTTATGGTCGAGAAGGTCAAGAAGGATGCTGGGTTGAAATCACCGAATTGGGCGACTACACCTTTCCTGAAGCGAACGTACCTATCCTGGAGCGTGTTGTAAAAGAGTTTGCTTAAGCTCGATGAACTTGCTTGTGGTAACCACGGTATGTTGTTAGTTTAAACAGATTAAGCGAAACGAGAGAACGAGAGCAAACCTCGTTATCCAGAGAAGGAGAGAAAGCGCAATGGTTCGTATTGCAATCGCAGGAGCAGCTGGCCGAATGGGCCGCAATTTGGTTAAAGCTTCACACCTTAATCCTGAAGCGACAGTGAGCGCGGGATCAGAACGACCTGAGTCTTCACTTGTCGGTGTCGATATCGGTGAACTTTGTGGTGAAGGTAAATTCGATGTGCTCTTAACGGATGATCTTGCTAAAGACGTCGATAATTTTGATGTAATCATCGATTTCACCGCTCCAGTAAGCACATTAGCGAATCTCGAGTTGTGTAAGAAATACGGCAAGAGCATTGTGATTGGGACGACTGGCTTCAGCGATGCAGAGCGTGATCTTATTGATGAAGCAGCCAAGCAAGTGCCTGTTGTGATGGCGCCAAATTATTCTGTAGGCGTAAACCTTGTCTTTAAGCTTCTTGAGAAAGCGGCCAAAGTAATGGGGGATTACTGTGATATCGAGATTGTTGAAGCACACCATCGCCATAAAGTTGATGCCCCCTCTGGTACCGCTATCGGAATGGGAGAAGCTATTGCAGGTGCGATGGGTAATAAGCTGAATGATGTAGCTGTCTATGCCCGAGAAGGCATTACTGGTGAACGAACAAAAGATGAGATCGGCTTTGCTACGATTCGCGCTGGCGATATCGTCGGTGAGCATACAGCTATGTTTGCTGATATCGGGGAACGAGTGGAAATAACGCACAAAGCGACTGATCGCATGACGTTTGCTAATGGGGCCGTAAAGGCTGCCGTTTGGTTGAGTGCTAAACCTGCGGGCTTTTATACCATGACAGATGTTTTGGGATTGAATGAACTCTAAATACATAATTATTCGCCGGCGCTAGCCGGCTTTTTTATATCTATAGAATTATTTGTAAATAAAATGATTCTGATAGAGAAGATTTTAGCACTTACTTTTGTTGTGTTTTTGTCTGTTTTGGTTTTGTTTTTAGGTGTAACCGTTAAAAGTGTTCCTGTTTTTGTCTTAGTGAACGTTTGCGTTAAAAACTCATAATTTTTTGTGATCCCTAAAAAGTTCAAATTTGTAAAATTCATTAAACCTCTATCCCTCCCTATGTAATAGCATTCAAAAGTTGTCTTTTTGAGCCTTACTGATTCGAAATGACCTTACTCGCTAGAAATTGATAATTTATTTTTGATTGTAGGTTGACAGGTTTCCAGTCCAACTTTAGAATACCGCCAATTTGTCTGAAATACCTATTTATGTAGATTTTATAGGTAAAGGAAGGCATGTTTGCAGTTTGATTTATTTTTTTTGCATTTTTATTCTGGAGGTTGTCTTGGGTAAATTAGCACTGTTAGTCCTAGAAGATGGGACAGTGTTCCACGGAGTGTCCATAGGGGCAGATGGTATTTCCGTTGGTGAAGTCGTTTTTAATACCTCGATGACGGGGTATCAAGAAATCCTCACTGATCCTTCCTATTCTCAGCAAATCGTCACCCTTACTTATCCTCACATTGGCAATACCGGAACCACTTCCGAAGATGAAGAATCCTCTTCCATTCATGCACAAGGCCTTGTGATTCGCGATCTTCCTCTTATCGCTTCTAACTTCCGTAATGAACAATCCCTCTCTGATTACCTTAAGTCTCAAAATATCGTTGGCATCGCTGATATTGATACGCGAAAGCTCACTCGTATCTTGCGTGAAAAAGGTGCTCAAAACGGTTGTATTGTTGCGGGTAATAACCTAGATGAAGCTTTGGCTCTAGCGAAAGCAAAAGAATTCCCAGGCTTAAAAGGAATGGACCTTGCAAAAGAAGTTACAACGAAAGAAGCGTATCAATGGAAACAAGGTTCGTGGACGCTTGAAGGTGGACTTCCAGAGGCGAAAGATGACAGCGAGCTGCCATACCACGTCGTTGCTTACGACTTCGGCGCAAAACGCAACATCCTACGAATGTTGGTTGACCGCGGTTGCCGCTTAACGGTTGTTCCTGCTGAAACGTCAGCGGAAGAAGTGCTTGCGATGAACCCGGACGGTGTTTTCCTATCAAATGGCCCTGGTGATCCAGAACCATGTACTTACGCGATTGAAGCGACAAAAGTATTCCTAGAAAAAGGCTTACCTATCTTCGGTATCTGTTTAGGTCACCAAATCCTTGCGTTAGCGTCAGGTGCACAAACCGTGAAAATGAAGTTTGGTCACCATGGTGCAAACCACCCAGTAAAAGATTTAGAGCGTAACGTTGTTATGATCACTTCGCAAAACCACGGCTTTGCGGCAGATGAAGCAACGTTACCGGAAAACTTACGTGCTACTCACGTATCGTTATTTGATGGCTCTTTGCAAGGTATTCACCGCACAGACAAGCCAGCATTTAGCTTCCAAGGTCACCCAGAAGCGAGCCCAGGTCCACATGACGCGGCACCGCTATTTGACCACTTTATCGAACTAATCAAAAAACACAGCGCTTAATTCGGAGTAGTAGATAATGCCAAAACGTACTGACATTCAAAGTATTCTAATTCTTGGTGCTGGTCCGATTGTTATCGGTCAGGCATGTGAGTTTGACTACTCTGGCGCACAAGCCTGTAAAGCACTTCGTGAAGAAGGCTACCGAGTTATTCTGGTTAACTCGAACCCAGCAACCATCATGACTGACCCAGAGATGGCTGATGCGACTTACATCGAGCCAATCCAATGGGAAGTGGTACGCAAGATCATTGAAAAAGAGCGTCCAGATGCAGTTTTGCCAACCATGGGTGGCCAGACTGCACTTAACTGTGCGTTAGACTTAGAGAAACACGGCGTACTAGAAGAATTCGGCGTAGAGATGATCGGTGCAACGGCTGATGCAATCGACAAAGCGGAAGACCGTTCTCGTTTTGATAAAGCGATGAAGTCTATCGGCCTTGAGTGTCCTCGCGCAGATACAGCGAAGAGCATGGAAGAAGCTTACAAAGTTTTAGATATGGTTGGCTTCCCTTGTATCATCCGTCCATCGTTCACCATGGGTGGCACTGGTGGTGGTATTGCGTACAACAAAGAAGAGTTCGAAGAAATCTGTCGTCGCGGTCTGGACTTATCTCCGACCAACGAACTTCTTATCGATGAGTCACTAATCGGCTGGAAAGAGTACGAAATGGAAGTAGTTCGTGACAAAGCGGACAACTGTATCATCGTATGTTCAATCGAAAACTTTGATCCAATGGGCATCCACACGGGTGACTCAATCACAGTAGCACCAGCACAGACACTGACCGACAAAGAATACCAGCTAATGCGTAATGCATCGCTAGCCGTTCTACGTGAAATTGGTGTTGAAACAGGTGGTTCAAACGTACAGTTTGGTATCAACCCGAAAGATGGCCGTATGGTTATCATCGAGATGAACCCACGTGTATCTCGTTCTTCTGCGTTAGCGTCAAAAGCAACAGGTTTCCCAATCGCTAAGATTGCCGCGAAACTGGCTGTTGGCTTTACTCTGGATGAACTACAAAACGACATCACCGGCGGTGCAACACCAGCATCATTCGAACCAACTATCGACTACGTCGTAACTAAGATTCCTCGCTTTAACTTCGAGAAATTTGCTGGCGCAAACGACCGTCTGACTACTCAGATGAAATCGGTTGGTGAGGTAATGGCAATTGGTCGTAACCAACAAGAGTCTCTTCACAAAGCACTTCGTGGTCTAGAAGTTGGCGCAACTGGTTTTGACGAGATGGTCGATTTAGAAGCACCAGATGCACTGACTAAGATTCGTCACGAACTTAAAGAAGCAGGCGCTGAGCGTATCTGGTACATCGCCGATGCATTCCGAGCTGGCATGTCAGTTGACGGCGTGTTCAACTTGACTCAAATTGACCGTTGGTTCCTGGTTCAAATCGAAGAAATCGTAAAACTCGAAGAGCAAGTCAAGGCGGGCGGCTACGCAGGTTTGACCAAAGAAGTGCTTCGCCAGATGAAACGTAAAGGCTTCTCTGATGCGCGCTTGTCTAAACTGCTAGGTGTCGCTGAAAGTGAAATTCGCCGTGCTCGTGAGCAGTTTGATATTCACCCGGTTTACAAACGTGTGGATACGTGTGCCGCTGAGTTTTCTTCTGACACGGCTTACATGTACTCATCTTACGATGAAGAGTGTGAAGCAAACCCAACAGACAAAGACAAGATCATGGTTCTTGGTGGCGGTCCAAACCGTATCGGCCAAGGTATTGAATTCGATTACTGTTGTGTACACGCATCACTTGCGCTGCGTGAAGACGGTTACGAAACCATTATGGTTAACTGTAACCCAGAAACGGTATCTACTGACTACGATACGTCTGATCGCCTGTACTTCGAACCAGTAACTCTGGAAGATGTACTGTCTATCGCTCGCGTTGAAAAACCAAAAGGTGTGATTGTTCAGTACGGTGGTCAAACGCCACTTAAACTGGCTCGTGCTCTAGAAGCGGCTGGTGTTCCAATCATTGGTACTAGCCCAGATGCTATCGACCGTGCGGAAGACCGTGAACGCTTCCAGGCAGCTGTTGACCGTCTAGGTCTACTTCAGCCAGAAAACGCGACAGTAACAACGATGGAACAGGCGGTTGAAAAATCGAAAGAAATTGGCTTCCCATTAGTTGTTCGTCCATCTTATGTACTCGGTGGTCGTGCGATGGAAATCGTATACGACGAGCAAGACCTGCGTCGCTACTTCAACGAAGCAGTAAGCGTATCGAACGAGTCTCCAGTTCTACTAGACCGTTTCTTGGATGATGCAACCGAAGTTGATATTGATGCTATCTGTGACGGTGAACGCGTCGTTATCGGCGGTATCATGGAACACATCGAACAAGCGGGTGTTCACTCTGGTGACTCTGCATGTTCACTGCCTGCATACACGCTAAGTCAGGAAATTCAAGACAAGATGCGTGAGCAAGTTGAGAAGTTGGCGTTCGAACTCGGTGTACGCGGTTTGATGAACACGCAGTTTGCTGTGAAAGACAACGACGTTTACCTAATCGAAGTGAACCCTCGTGCTGCTCGTACGGTACCATTCGTATCGAAAGCGACAGGTGCACCTCTAGCGAAAATCGCTGCACGTGTAATGGCGGGTCAATCTCTAGAGTCACAAGGATTTACTAAAGAGATTATCCCTCCTTACTACTCAGTGAAAGAAGTGGTTCTGCCGTTCAACAAATTCCCTGGTGTTGACCCTCTATTGGGCCCAGAAATGCGCTCAACAGGTGAAGTAATGGGTGTTGGTGCAACGTTCGCAGAAGCTTACGCGAAAGCAGAGCTAGGTTGTGGTGCAGTTTACCCTGAAGGTGGTCGTGCGCTACTGTCTGTACGTGAAGGCGATAAAGAGCGTGTTGTTGACCTAGCTTCTAAGCTAGTGAAACTGGGTTACCAGTTGGATGCGACACACGGTACTGCTGTGATTCTGGGCGAAGCGGGTATCAACCCACGCTTGGTAAACAAAGTACACGAAGGTCGTCCACACATTCTTGACCGCATCAAGAACAACGAATACACCTACATCGTAAACACGGCAGCTGGTCGTCAAGCGATTGAAGATTCGAAAGTTCTACGCCGCGGTGCACTGGCAGAAAAAGTGAACTACACAACGACACTGAACGCAGCGTTCGCTACATGTATGTCTCACACTGCAGACGCAAAAGCGTCAGTAACTTCGGTTCAAGAGTTACACGCTAAAGTGAAAGCGAGTCTAGACGCGTAACAGATAAAAATCAGTAAGCTCGTTAGTCAGGGCTTACATGACAACCTCATTGCCCGCTCATTTGAGCGGGCTTTTTTATATCGAGGTTTTTCTAAAATGAAGAGTATTAAAATGTGCTAGGAACGATTGGTATGCTTCGCTTTTGAAGAGCATCAAGCTAATTATGGCAAGCAATGTTCCTAAAGATGAAGAAATAGTACTACCACTTGCTACAACAAAGTTGATACTGCAGGTAAGAATGATAAAAGAGATAGTGATTAAGTTTATTTTTGCAGCAATACTTAATCCTTTGCTTATTGTCAGGATGTTTGGAATGCATACAACAACAACCGTAATAGCTCCCAATGTAAGAAGGTACGTATCTAGATCAATGTGTTGAGTAAAAGAAAACCAGTCATTCCAAATGCTTAAGCTAATAGTCAGACCAATAGTCAATGCCAAGTATAAACATACACTTATTGAGATGTTCGCTATGCTAATTGAATTTTTTCTCAAATTTTAATTTCTTTTATGTAACATAAATTGAAGTTTATTTTTTGAAAATATAAACCTTATCTTGTAGCCAGGAGTCTTCTTTATCAATTGAAACAGAGTAACCCTGACTTGTTAAGTGTTTTTTAGTGAGAAACACAAATGCACTTGGTGCTATAATTGTTATAATTGAAAAAGAGATTATAACTTTAATGAACATGCCTTCTTTCTTATATGATAATTTTCTTTTTTTTAAAAACACAGTAATTAAAAGAATAAATATAGATATAAATACCCAGCTTCCAAATAACCCATAAAATGATCCCTGAGAAATTTCTATAATACGTTCTTCGTTATATATGTCTTTTATGTTATTTATGGTATCGTTGTAAAAAAAATAAATGCATAACAATCCTAGAGAAAGGAATAACAGTGATGTTAAAAATGTTGATGTTAGATCTAGGTTGTCTTCTTTTTTCATAAAAACATTCCATTTTTTATATATGTAGAACCAATTAAATTTTTTATTCTTGCTTCTTCTTGATTTATTTCATTTTTTATTGATTCATCTAGTTTTTTCTCTAATGTTAATTTGAATTTTTTTGTTATATTATGCTTTTTATCTATATGATTTAATATGCTCCCAATAACCAAGCTTATACCTATAGCTAAAAATAATGGGCCAGAAGTTAGAGCGAAAATAGTAGTAGCTCCAGAAATTCCTTTTACAGCAATTGCAGCAATTGCGGATGAAATTCCTAACTTTAGGATGTCACTAGTTATTGTGCCAAACAAACTCAGTAATGTTGATTTATTCTTTTCCGAAAAGAAGTGTTCCATTGCTCTAAAAGAGCTTACTAGTACGATTGTAATAATTGTTCCACTTTTAATAGACTGGATAGCACTTTTTGGACCTACAGCAAAGTTAGTAATTGTTGGAGTCGGTGCATGAGAACCCAAAGCACTTAACTTTATTCTCAGGGCCGGTGTCCCCGTAAAGACAAAATGTGGTTGGCCAGAATAGTAATTTATATGGACAGGGTTTGTTGCTCCGCTTAGATTATTCGCTAGTTTTGTTAAAAATATAAGATCATCGGCTGTTGTGTAATAGTTTGCAGTATTTTCTAGTTTATTTTTGATAACTTTCCATTTTTCAGTAACACCTTTCCTTTTGATGTTTTTGTTAATTAAGTCATCAAATACGCTTACTGATACTATATGTACTTCTTTGGTATTGCTACTTGAGTCTTGTTGTATTGCAGGGTACATCGTTTTCTCCTTGAAACCATAATTTTATTATGACCTTGCCTACACGGCTGACACAATGAAAATACTATTTCATTCGTATCCTTGAGGCATGTATCTTTTTTTTGTGAAACTAAAATGAAAATTTCACAAAGATGAAAATTAGGAATAGATTGGTGTCTTGACTTTCCATTGGTGGTTTTGTGAATAAGTGCTACCGTTTTTCCTCTTTGATGCCTCTTTAAATAAAAAGGATGTGTAGTGGAAATCACGGTTGAGATTTTGTTGGCTCTATTTTTTGTTGCGACTGCCGCAGGCTTTATTGATGCGATGGCTGGTGGGGGAGGGCTCATTACGCTCCCTGCGCTTTTGGCAGCGGGGTTGAGTCCGACTCAAGCTCTAGCAACCAACAAGTTACAAAGTTCGTTTGGCAGTTTCTCTGCTAGCTGGTATTTCGTGCGTAACGGTATTGTCAGCCTAAAGGAAATGCGTTTCGCGATACTCTGTACTTTTATCGGTGCAGCGATCGGTGCCGAGGCTGTGCAGTTTATTGATGCTAGCGTACTCACCAGTTTGATCCCTGTTCTTTTGATAGCCATTTCCCTCTATTTTTTACTCGCGCCAAGTACGCGAAAAATCGATGGAGAACCAAAGTTATCTGAAGCGATGTTTGCGCTATGCATTGGTGGGGGGATCGGTTTCTATGATGGCTTTTTTGGCCCTGGGACTGGATCTATTTTTACTGTTTGTTTTGTTGCACTGGGTCACTTTTCTTTGGTCGAAGCCACTGCTAGAACAAAAATCCTCAATTTCACGTCAAACATAGCGGCACTACTCTTTTTTATCTTAGCCGGGTTGCCAGTGTGGAAGCTTGGCTTAACCATGGCTGTTGGCGGTTTTCTTGGTGCTCAGTTAGGGGCGAAGGTCGTGGTAAGTAAAGGGCAAAAATGGATTCGTCCTCTAGTTATAGTGATGTCGATGCTCATGGCAACGAAACTTCTTTGGCAACAACATCAGCAATGGATTTTGTCAGTGTTATAACTCGTTATCTACGTTCAACTACGCTTATTCATGAATCATATGTAAAGAAATACTGATATATCTATGATTTCATTATAGCGTGATATCGTACTTAAAATGAAAAAGTAATAAACAATTTTCATTTAATAAAGTTATAATGCCATGCATTTCTATCAATGAATTTGATAAATTGGTTAGTAAATTTATCCCTAAGTATGAACAGCTTCGATGGAATAGTTTAAAGGGTAAGTTAGAATTTATTGCAAACTACTATGCAACTGTAGATGATTTGGCGTATTTAGGTAGAGTTGCTGTAGCCTTGTTAGGTAGCGCAGCTCCTATTGCAGTTGAGAAGTATGGTGGTTTTAATCATATTGTAATTAAAGGAACACCTAGTTTACAAAGAAAAGTTATGGCTTTGTCTGGTAAGATTTCGCCACCGATGGCCGTAAGTTTTGCTATAGGAAAAGAAAAGGTATTACAGACGGTTAAGCAAGGTGCAGTTATTACTGTTATTTTTGTCACATCTTATATAATAGCTGAGTATTTATTTAAAGAGTCAAATAAAATAGTATTGGCTAAATTATTCGGAGTTATAGCAAGTGACATTATTAAAGTGGGTTTGGCTGCTTTAGTTGCTAGTATAACATTAAAAACGATGGTTTCTGTAGGTGTTGTCGCTGCTGGTGGTTCAGAGGCTCTGTTTGTGGTTGTTTTTGTCGGTGTTGTTGCCAGCTTTACAACTAGTAAAATAAATGAAGAATTTAACCTTACAAAGAGATTCCAAAAGGAAATTATGCTATTTTGGTCTCAAAAGGAAGAGGTGGAAAAATGGGAGATGAAAGATAAAATAAACCAATACCGAGCGATGCAAAGCTTTAAAAATAGTGGTTTTTCATTATGAAAAATGAAGAAATAGATTATAGCACATTTATTATAGGTTCAATTCTATTTCCTATATGTACATATTTTATGATTTATCTTCCGGTATCTGATTTGTTGGATTTTTTTGGAGCAATTTCATCCGATCAGGAAAGTTTATCCTTAGGTGGTCAGAATATTCAGTTATTTTCATCCGGTTTTTTATTTGCTTTGCTTTCTTATGTTTCTATTTATACTGTTTCTACTAAGAGAAAGCCAAATAAAGAAAAACTTAAAAAGCTTTTTAAATTATATTTTGTTTTATTAGTTTCTAGCTTTTTGTTTTCTTATATGTTTAATGAGTGGCTGCTGTCTTATGCTGAAAGTCATGGATACCATTATTCTGAGGAACTTAGTTCTCGATGGTTTTTAAGTGAGTACTATGTTTTTGTAAAATGACTATGAAATACACTTTTACATTATACTCTACTTCAATTGTCTAGTTATTGTGATGTCGATGCTCATGGCAACGAAACTTCTTTGGCAACAACATCAGCAATGGATTTTGTCAGTGCTTTAACTCGTTTGCTGCGATATGTGCTGTGGCGCAAGCAGATATGTATTGGTCGAATTAACTGTCCTAGTTCTTCAAAGTCATAGCAGAATTTGGGTGTGATATTAAGTGTCTTCAGGATAGATTTAGGAATTAAAGCGGGAGCCATTCCGCCCAAAGCCAGTTGTGCTGCCGCAGTGTATGAATCCATTTCCATCAAAGGCTCAATTCCGTATTTTGACAAAATAGCTTGTTGGTAAGTGTTGGCAGGATTGGTTAAGTCATTGGTCAAAATGGCTTTGGGTAGTTGCGAAAGTGGGTATCTACTGACGATTGAAAAAGGTTCATCAGCGAGGTGAAGGCTCATTAATCCATGATGAGGCGGTAAATAACCAGCACAGAATCCCAGTGTCGCTTTACCTGATTTGACGTTCTCAATAATGCGTGGTGTATGATTGGTCGATATTCGTATGTACTGGTCATGGGCAAAGCGTTCTGCCATGATCACACTAAGGTATCCAGCTACTAAGGTTTCAGAGCAGTCTATCTTGATCAAAGAAGTATCTTCTATTTCTTGCTGATCATAGATCTGACCTCTTAACTCATTGAACGTTGGCTCGATCGTGTTGATGAGCGCAAGGCCATCGGAGGTCAGCTTTATGTGCCGACCACTTGGCTCAATCAATTTTTTTCCTAACTTCTTCTCTAGATTCGAAATGCGCTTACTCACCGCAGATTGACTAATATAGAGTTGGCTGCCCGTACGGCTCATGGTTTTTTCTTTACTGAGGACAAGTAACGTCTCAATACCTTCAAGCAACATAATAATTAATGAAAGTTAGGAATGGTTGAAATAATTTAGCGAATTGTACAAGAATTGGCGAATCAAATGAGTATAAATGAGAGGAGCCGACACTCAGTCGACTCCATGACCGAATCATGTAATTTGTGTTTAACGATTAATTGCGAAAGTTGGCAGGGATAGATGCCAACGAATAGCACCGAGACGTATAATGAGCGTTGAGATTACACCAGCGAGTAAAGCCGTTGAGTGGTCATAACCCATGTTTACCGCCATCGTATGGAAGATGCCGCCAATAATACATGCCGTAGCGTAGACTTCGCTTCTTAATACCATAGGAACTTCGCGAGCCAGCACATCACGTATAATACCACCACCACAACCAGTAATGACTCCCATGATCACGGCGACCATCCCAGACGCGTTGTAAGCGAGGGCTTTCTCTACACCTATTCCTACAAATACTGCAAGGCCGATCGCATCACAGACGGGTAATACCCACCATGACAGCCGTTTTGGTCTGCGTACAACGAGCATGGTTAGTAGACACGTAACAAATATCACCCATAAGTACGTAGTATCTGTTATCCAAAATACAGGAGTGGCACCTAGCGCCATGTCTCGGATTGTTCCGCCACCAATAGCAGTCACACTGCCGAGAACGATAACGCCGAATGGATCCATTTTTAAACGGCCCGCCAGTAACACGCCAGAGATAGCGAAAACAGCGGTACCGAACAAATCGATCATATAAAGCAGCATGGAGTCCATGTTACTTAGTACCTTTATATAGTGTGAGAAAAAATGGGCGGAAATTGTACGGTATTTGCCACGAAATCGTTAGCGTTTTTGACGAACGCTTTTAAAGTGCTCACACACTTCTGTGATCGCATTTAGTGTGCGTGGGGTTGGGCGGTTAATCCAATCTGAGTTTAGAGACCAGATGTGTTTATTTCCAAGCGCGGGAAGCTCATTGCTCCACTCTGCCCACATACCATCATTACTCATTGCGTGACGAGAAGTAAAAATAACCTCTGGTTGGCGAGTGATGACCTGCTCGATGCTGACCTGAGGATAAGGCGCGCTGGATGCTGCGAAAATGTTTTCACCACCGCAAAAAGTAAAGACTTCACTTGGCCAGTTCTTCCCGGCGACAGTGATGATAGGCTTTTCACTCAACTGATAAAAGTAACGAACTTTCTCATGCGTGTTGTACTTCTCTTTTAGTGTATTCAGTTGCGTTCTAAAATCTTCAGCGGCCTTTTGTCCTATTTGCGGGGTTTCGCTGTATTGGCTTAGCTGCTCGATATTATTGGCGATATCTTCCAGTGAGCCTGTAGTGGAATAATAGATAGGAATGCCGAACTGTTTAATTTTCTCCAGCTCTTTTGCCGGGTTTCCTGCCGGCCAAGCAATGACTAAATCCGGTTGAAGAGCAATAATGCGCTCTAATTTAATTCCTTGGTAATTAGAGACTCTTTCCAGCTGCTTTGCCTGCTCTGGATAATCACTCATTTCGCTGACAGCAACAAGCTTGTCTCCTAGCCCTGCCGCAAAGGCAATTTCAGTGGCATGCGGAGCTAAACTTACAATGCGTTGCGCTGGTGTTTGGGCGAAGGTCGCTGTCGAAACAAACAGCGTTAATGCGAAGCATAGTTTATTCATCATAATCCTTGATAAATCATTCCTAAAAGCAGACTTTGGATAGCTATCCAAACGAAGACTCGCCAAACGAGCAGCGTATGTATTTGTGAAAGGTGAATAGCCGATGGGGCGATTCGTCCACCGATTTTTGCGCGTTCCGCACGTATACCTTGATAGATAGCAGGGCCGCATAAAGAGAGTTGTAGTTTGTGTCCGATGGTACACAACACCCAGGCGGGCCCGGGTAGTGGCCAAGACTTCGCTTGTTGCTGTACACCAGAAAGCACATTGCTTACGTTCTTTCCTACAGCTAAAAGTATGGCAAAGAGACGAAGTGGAATAATATCCAGAGCGGCAACCAGCTGAACGGCAGGTTTACCAAAGGGCAAATATTGGCGTCGGCTAGGGGACCAAACTCGAGCTAACTCTGTGGCTAGTCGATACATTAACGCACCAATACCACCTGCTAGTGCGTACCAAAATAACACACCGATTACGTTGCGGCTGTATCCCATAATCACAGCTTCTGAGCTTGCTTTACCTATGCCGATGATCGAGAGGCTGTCAGTATCGCGATTAAGGTATGGTCTTAGTAATTGTCGGCACTGAGCTTTGTCTTCTCTCGACATACTTGTGACGAGTTGTTTCGTTAAGGCTTCGCTGTTGCGCCAGTCCAAAGCAATGATCAATAGCACTAGTTCGTATAAAGGCACTTGCCAAACGAATGGCTCCACGGCAATCAGCAAGATCAAGCAAGGCAATAGCATCAAGCCCAATGCAAGACTGCCGGAGGTCAGGCTCTGTGAGTAACTATGATTATTGTTTACTTTGTTGGCGAGGTTCTCAGCTAACTTTCGCCATAAAGTGATGGGATGCGATGAACGGGGGATTGGTAAAAGAAGGTGAAAGAGCAGTGCGCCCCACATAATAAGGAGCGCACCGTTGGCATAAAATGACTGAAAAACTTCTTCCATGAATGAGTCGTTTACTTAATGAGTTCCAACATTTTGAATACCATTTCGGAAGAGCTTTTTGCTGCTAGCGGTAGGAACTCATCAAAGCTCATTGGTGACTCTTTATCAGCGACATCTGAGATTGCACGTACAACAACAAACGGCGTGTTGAATTGGTGACAAGTTTGAGCGATAGCAGATGCTTCCATTTCTACCGCAATAACGGATGGGAAGTGCTTACGAATAAACTCTTGACGCTCAGCAGTACAAACAAACGCATCGCCAGTACAGATCAGGCCGCGAACTGCATGAGTGTTTTCCATTTGCGCTAGTGCCTTTTCTGCTAAATCCATTAGCTTTTCATCCGCTTTGAATGCAGCAGGCTGGCCAGCCATTTGGCCAATTTCATAACCAAAAGCGGTCACGTCTGCATCGTGATGACGAACTTCTGTTGAGATAACAACATCACCTAGATTTAGGCTTGAATCGAAGCCACCAGCAGAGCCTGTGTTAATCACAACATCTGGCTGGTATTCATCAAGAAGAATGGTAGTGCCTACTGCAGCTGCAACTTTACCGATACCTGATTGTAGTACGACTACTTCTACATCATTAATTTGACCAGAGAAAAACGTACAACCTGCTTTATTTACGGTTTTGCAGTTTGTGATTGCTTCTTTCAGGATGGTCACTTCTTGTTCCATCGCACCGATGATACCAACTTTCATAACACTCTCTTTCGGTAAATATTTTAGTTGGCCGAGAGTATAGCACTCCCCGTGAGCAGTTTTCTATTTGATGAGCTTAGCTTGAGTGAGCTTTTCTCGTAATTGTTCGGCGCGCTTTCTGTTTACGCCAAAGTCAGAATAGCCCACACGTGACTCTGAGCGAACAATCAGTTTGTCTCCTGCTACTTTTAATTCGAGGTCATCCACGAAGCGCATGATTTTAGATGTGCATTCTATCCGAAGGTAATCACCCTCTTTTACCGCGGTTTTGGCGCCAGGAAGTTGAAGCGCGGCTTGCTCAATGGCATCTAACGTTGCGGACTCAGTGAGCAAAAAAGGTGCTAATTGAAACTTGTCTCTTGAGTCCTGAGTTGAAACGCAATTTGGTTTGTCACCACAAGGTGATTGAGAACGATCTGGCATACTGGTGACTCCTTGGCTGCAGGCTGTAAGGCTGAGTAAAGCGATGGAAAGGAGAGCGGCTTTTTTCATTGTATTTACTCTTATAATTTTGCTTCTAATTATATGGATACAAAAGAAAAAGGATCCAATAATAGGATCCTTTTTGTGATGTTAGCTGTGATTAGACTTCTAGGTAATCAAGAATGCCTTCTGCCGCTTTTCGCCCTTCATCAATGGCGGTTACGACGAGGTCTGAGCCACGGACCGCATCACCGCCAGCGAAGATTTTCGCATTGCTGGTTTGGTACATGAACGCTTGCTTAACAGGTGCCTTGATACGTCCCCATTGGTCTAAATCGACACCATACGGTTCTAACCAGTCCATTTTGTGTGGCTGGAAACCAAATGCCATGATCACGGCATCCGCAGTCAATACATGTTCACTGCCTTCCACTGGTTCTGGTCTGCGACGACCTGCATCATCGGGCTCACCTAAAGCAGTTTTTACCACTTTAACGCCCGATACGTTACCTGAGGCGTCGACCTCCACACCGAGTGGTTGCAGGTTAAACATAAACTTCACGCCTTCCTCTTTAGCGTTTTTCACTTCTCGACGTGAACCTGGCATGTTGGCTTCGTCACGACGATAAGCACAAATCACATTGGAGGCTCCCTGGCGAATAGAGGTTCGTACACAGTCCATTGCGGTATCGCCACCACCAAGCACGACCACTTTCTTTCCTGCCATGTCGATAAAAGGTTGGTTGTTCTCAAGCTCCATGACTTTGTAGGTATTCGAAATTAAAAATGGCAGCGCGTCATACACACCCGGCGCATCCTCATTTTCTAGTCCTGCACGCATGTATTTATAGGTGCCAACGCCTAAGAAAATGGAATCGTACTCATCGATTAGATCTTGCATTTGTACATCTTTACCGACTTCCACGTTCATGCGGAACTCGACGCCCATTTCAGTGAACACACGGCGACGATTTTCCATTACCCCTTTTTCAAGCTTGAACGAAGGGATACCGAAAGTCAGCAGTCCGCCGATTTCTGGGTAGCGGTCAAACACGACTGGCTTAACGCCATTGCGCACTAGGATATCAGCGGCTGCCAAGCCTGCTGGGCCAGCTCCAATGATTGCGACCTTTTTATCGGTCCACTCCACCTTGGACATATCTGGCTTCCAGCCCATTTCAAAGGCTTTGTCGGTAATGTACTTTTCTATATTACCGATGGTGACGGCACCAAAGTCATCATTAAGCGTGCATGAACCTTCACATAGACGGTCTTGAGGACAAACGCGTCCACATACTTCAGGTAAACTATTGGTTTGATGCGATAGCTCAACCGCTTCAAGAATACGTCCCTCATTTGCCAGTTTTAGCCATTGAGGGATGTAGTTGTGTACTGGGCACTTCCATTCACAGTATGGGTTACCGCAATCTAAACAGCGGTCTGCTTGCGCAGTGGCTTGTTGCTTAGTAAACGGCTCGTAGATTTCAACGAACTCGATCTTACGAACTTTGATCGGCTTTTTAGCCGGATCGACACGTTGAACATCGATAAATTGATAAACGTTCTGGCTCATGATTCAAACATCCTCCATGATTACTGTGCTTGAACGCGCAGCTCTGCGGCACTGCGGCTCTGGTGACCAAGTAGCGTGCGAAGATCTGCCGCTTGTGGTTTCACCAAATAGAACTTTGGAATCCATTCATCAAAGTTCGCCAAAATATTTTCTGCGTGGCTCGACCCTGTTTCTTCAAGGTGTTCCGCAATCAGGCCGCGCAAATGCTCTTGGTGGATGTATAGATCGGACAATGAAATGGCTTCGACAGATTCAGTATTGACTCGACCTTCAAAGCTCTGGTTTTCATCCAGAACATAGGCAAAGCCTCCGGTCATACCTGCACCAAAGTTCACGCCTGTTGCACCTAGAATGGCAACAATACCGCCGGTCATGTACTCACAAGCGTTATCTCCCGCACCTTCAATGACGGCAATCGTACCTGAGTTACGTACCCCAAAACGCTCACCCGCTTTACCTGCCGCGAACAGTTTACCGCCCGTTGCGCCGTACAAACACGTGTTACCAATAATGGTGGCTTCATGACACTTGAACGCTGTACCTAAGTGAGGTTTAATGGCGATCTTGCCGCCTGCCATCCCTTTCCCTACGTAGTCATTCGCATCACCTGTGAGGTAAAGCTCTACGCCTCCCGCATTCCAAACGCCAAACGACTGGCCGGCAGTGCCGTCAAGATAGATTTTGATAGGGGAAGCCGCCAATCCTTGGTTGCCATAGCGCTTCGCTATTTCGCCAGATAAGCGAGCACCCACAGAACGATCAGTGTTGATGACATTGTAGAAGAAACTTGCTGATTGGCTGTTTTCTACCGCATGCATGGCATCATCAATGATCTTTTGATTGAGCTCAGCTTTATCAAACGGTTTGTTTGGCTCTGTCCAAAACAGCGGATGACCTTCAGGCGAGACGGGAGCTTCTAGAATGTTGGATAGATCCAATTTGGTTTGCTTCGCGGTAAAGCCTTCTACTGCTTCAAGTAAATCGGTACGACCAATCAAGTCCGTCAGTTTTTCAACTCCTAGCTCAGAAAGCAGCTCGCGCACTTCTTCTGCCAGTCCGGTGAAGTAGTTCATCACCATTTCAGGTAAGCCTTTGAAGTACTCTTTACGCAGCGTTTCGTCTTGAGTCGCAACCCCTGTTGCACAGTTATTGAGGTGACAAATTCGCAGGAACTTACAACCCATAGCAACCATTGGCGCGGTACCAAATCCGAAGCTTTCCGCACCAAGAATCGCGGCCTTAACCACGTCTAGACCAGTCTTTAGACCACCGTCTACCTGTAGGCGGATCTTATGACGCAGACCATTAGCAACCAGTGCTTGTTGCGTCTCTGCTAGACCTAATTCCCATGGACTACCTGCGTATTTTACCGAAGTTAATGGGCTTGCTGCAGTACCACCGTCGTAACCCGAGATGGTAATAAGATCAGCGTAAGCCTTTGCTACGCCCGTTGCGATGGTGCCGACACCTGGCTCGGAGACGAGTTTTACCGAAACCAGCGCATTCGGGTTGACTTGTTTAAGGTCGAAGATCAGCTGGGCCAAATCTTCAATAGAATAAATATCGTGGTGTGGAGGAGGAGAGATTAACGTCACCCCTTGCACGGAGTAACGTAGCTTGGCGATTTCTGCGGTGACTTTGTGTCCCGGTAGCTGACCACCTTCACCCGGTTTAGCTCCTTGCGCTACCTTGATTTGTAGTACATCCGCATTAGTAAGGTAATGAGGCGTGACACCAAATCGGCCTGAAGCAATTTGCTTGATGCGCGAGTTACGTTCAGTGCCGAAACGGCGAGGATCTTCACCACCTTCACCGGAGTTTGAATAGCCACCAAGACGGTTCATCGCAGTCGCGAGTGCTTCATGCGCTTCAGGGCTAAGTGCGCCAATGGACATGGCCGCAGAGTCGAAGCGTTTGAACAGTTCAGTGCGTGGCTCTATTTGCTCTAGTGGCAGCGGTGAGTCTGATTTTTTCAGCGACATTAAGTCACGCAGCATGGCAACAGGGCGTTGGTTTACCTGCTTAGCAAAGCTCTGATAGTCGTTACTTTCGCCAGATTTAACGGCCTGTTGCAGCGTGCCGACAACATCCGGGTTGTAAGCATGATACTCACCTCCATGGACATACTTTAACAAGCCGCCATGATCAATCGATTTACGTTTCGCCCATGCTTTGCGAGATAAGTTTGTAAGATCTTGCTGGAAGTCGTCAAAATTTGCGCCTTCAATACGAGTTGTGACGCCTTTAAAACACTGGTCGACCACATCTTGGTTCAAGCCAACTGCTTCAAACAGTTGTGAGCAGCGGTAAGAGGCGATGGTTGAGATCCCCATCTTTGACATGATTTTATACAGGCCCTTGTTGATGCCGTATTGGTAGTTCTGCATCACATCGCGATAGTCTTTCTCTAGTGCCTTATCATCAATCAGTTTACCTAACGCTTCATAAGCAAGGTATGGGTAAACTGCAGTCGCACCAAAGCCAAGCAAGACAGCAAATTGGTGTGGGTCACGTGCAGTTGCGGTTTCGACTACAATGTTGGCATCGCAACGTAAGTTCGCATCAATCAAACGAGTTTGAACGGCGCCGACTGCCATTGCCGCTGGAATTGGTAACTTGCCTTTGACCAAAGCGCGATCTGAAAGTACCACTAAAACCGTGCCTTCACGTACGACTTGCTCTGCTTGCTCACAGAGATCATTAATGGCTTGTTTAAGATCTTTCTCTTGTGGGTCGTAGTTGATATCTAGAATGGTATTACGGTAGTGATCGTCACCAAGCTCGAGCAGTTGCTGCATGTCTGAATAAAGCAGTACAGGCGAATCAAATGTTACGCGATGCGCGTGGCCATCGGTTTCACAGAAGACATTCATTTCCTTACCGATACTGGTCGCCAGTGACATCACGTGTTTTTCACGCAGTGGATCGATCGGTGGATTGGTGACCTGAGCGAACTTCTGGCGGAAGTAGTCAGTTACCAAGCGCTCTTTTGAGGAGAGCACTGCCATTGGAGTATCGTCACCCATAGAACCAACGGCTTCTTGGCCCATTTCTCCGAGTACATGCAGAACTTGGTCGACTTCTTCGTTCGTCATCGCGAATTGCTTTTGATAAGTCTTAAGTAAGTCTTCATCAAAGCTGCGCTCGCCTACTTGATCCTCAGGTAGCTGAGAAAATGGTGTGAGTTTGCGAACGTTGTTTTCCATCCATTCGCGATAAGGGTGACGAGATTTCAGATCATTATCGATCTCGCTAGACTGCCAAAGCTTACCTTTACGAGTGTCGATGACGAGCAATTCCCCCGGACCTACACGCCCTTTTTCGGCAACTTCATCTGGGGCGTAATTCCAAATCCCTACCTCAGATGCCAGAGTGATCAACTTGTCTTTGGTAATTACATAACGTGCAGGACGCAGACCATTTCGGTCTAGGTTACAAGCAGCATAACGACCATCGGACAGTACGATACCTGCAGGACCATCCCATGGTTCCATGTGCTTGGAGTTGAAGTCGTAAAACGCCCGCAGATCCGGATCCATATCTGGGTGGTTTTGCCATGCTGGTGGCACAAGCATGCGCATGGCACGGAAGATATCCATGCCGCCAGCTAAGAAGAGATCCAGCATATTATCTAAGCTAGAGGAGTCTGAACCTGTCTCGTTCACAAATGGTGCTGCAGTTTGAAGATCGGGCAGCAGTGGTGACGAGAACTTGTAAGCGCGCGCGCGCGCCCATTGGCGGTTACCTTCAATGGTGTTGATCTCACCGTTATGAGCAAGATAGCGGAACGGCTGAGCCAATGGCCAACGCGGTTGAGTATTGGTAGAAAAACGCTGGTGGAACAGACAGATAGCGGATTCCATGCGTAGATCAGCAAGATCAAGGTAGAAGCGAGGCAAGTCCGCAGGCATGCACAGGCCTTTGTACACCAAAACTTGAGTCGACAAGCTACAGATGTAGAAATCAGGATCTTCGGTGATTTGTTTCTCGATGCGACGGCGTGCGATGTAGAGACGACGTTCAATGTCACGCTCTCGCCAACCAGCCGGTGCAGAGATAAAGACTTGCTGAATATTTGGAAGCGAGTTAGCCGCAATTGGACCGAGCACTTCTGAATTGGTTGGAACTTCACGCCAACCGGCCACTGTTAGCGTCTCTTGCGCAAGTTCTCTGTTGACGATGTCTTTAGCGAGTTGAGCTTTGACCGGATCTTGGTTGAAGAAAATCATCCCTACGGCGTATTGCTTGCCAAGGTTGAAACCATTTTCTTCGGCAATAAGACGTAAATAGGAATCGGGCTTTTGTAATAGAAGACCACAACCATCACCGGTTTTACCATCGGCGGCAATACCACCACGGTGGGTCATTCGGTCAAGTGCAGAAATTGCTGTACGAACCAGCTTGTGGCTTTGTTCGCCTTCCATATGCGCGATCAAGCCAAATCCACAGTTGTCTTTCTCAAGACTTGGATCATAAAGAGCCATTGCAATTCTCCCTTTGCTTATCCGTCATCCCGACAGATATATCAACACTGCTTACGTTGATAGTGATGACTGAATATGCGTCATCTTTTATGGTTTTATGTATATTTATTCAATAAAAGCTGTAAAATATTTAACATTTTTTGAGTGTTTTATTTTCATCAACTTCACAAGCTATAGCTTATTGTAAAAAAGGTCAAGTTATTAGTGGATAATCACGTGAATATGCGATTTACCATTTAATAAGCTAAAATAGTTTAATGATTTCAAATAGATAGAAAATTGATTGTTACAAAAAAGTAACATTTGATTCTGTGGGAAATAAAAAAGACCAGCATAAAATGCTGGTCAAAATAGAAAGATTGGAAGGAATTGTTTTCTTTCTTTGCTAATAGCCATCGATATCGCTGATGGCTATTTATGGCATTGAAAGAGGGAAGCGTGAATACTTCCGTTAAGCAGAAAGCATCAGTGAATCTGCTTTTGCTTCTAGGTTTGTGCCATCCATTAGGTAGTCATCGATAGCACGAGCACATTCGCGACCTTCGTTGATACAACGAACCACCAAAGATTGGCCTGTTCGCATATCACCAGCAGCAAATACGCCTTCTTGGTTAGTAGCAAAACCTTGAGTTGCTACGTTACCGCGATCATCTAGCGCGATATCCAGTTGAGCAAGCACGCCTGTAGGTTCTGGGTGTAAGAAGCCCATTGCTAGGAATGCCATATCACATGGGATCACTCGCTCGCTGCCTTCTACTTCTTTGAAACTTGGGCGCTCGCCTGGTTTTGCATCTTGCCAAACGATATCAGCAAGACGAAGGCCTGTGACTTCACCTTTGTCATTTCCGATGAACTCTTTGGTCAGGATGTTCCAGTGACGATCGACACCTTCTTCATGAGAGGTCGAAGTACGTAGGATCATTGGGTATTGAGGCCAAGGCATATTGGCTGGGCGCTTCTCTGGTGGAATCGGCATGATTTCCACTTGAGTTACGCTTGCTGCGCCGTGACGGTTTGACGTACCTACACAGTCTGAACCGGTATCACCACCACCAATAACAACCACATGTTTACCTTTTGCGTGAATCTCTTCCGTTTTCAGGTCCATGTTATTTGCACGGCGGTTGTTTTGACCTAGGAATTCCATTGCGAAGTGAACGCCTTTGAGCTCACGACCCGGAACTGGCAAATCACGTGGAACCGTTGAGCCACCCGTCAGTAGAACCACATCGAACTCTTGACGCAGTTGCTGAGCATTTACATCAACACCGACGTGTTGGTTTACTTTAAATTCAACGCCAGCTTCTGCCATTAGATTGATCTTACGATCAATGACTTCCATGCTCAGTTTAAAATCTGGAATACCGAAACGCAGCAGACCACCAACCTTCTCGTCTCGCTCGAATACTGTCACGGTATGGCCTGCGCTGTTTAGCTGCTCAGCAGCCGCAAGACCAGCAGGTCCAGATCCAATGATCGCCACCGTTTTACCAGTGCGAGAACGTGGCGTTTTTGGCTTGGCGTACCCTTCACGATACGCCGTTTCTACGATGGTTTTCTCGATATTACAGATAGTGATTGGGTCTTGGTTGATGCCAAGTACACAAGCACTTTCACATGGAGCAGGGCAAACACGACCAGTGAACTCTGGGAAGTTATTGGTTGAGCTTAGAATGTTCCATGCTTCTTCCCAGCTATCACGATAAACCGCATCGTTAAACTCTGGGATGATGTTACCGATAGGGCAGCCGTTATGACAAAACGGCACACCACAATCCATACAACGAGACGCTTGAGTATTGATCTTGTCACCAAACTCCTCGTTCAGAACGAACTCTTTGTTGTTCTTGATGCGTTCAGCGGGGTCGATCTTCTGTGGTAGTTCACGACCATGCTCTAAAAATCCAGTAGGCTTACCCATTATACGGCCTCCACTTGAGTTTCGTTTCCTTGAGACTGTGCTTCAGCTTTACGCTTTTGAAGCACCGCTTTATAGTCACGCGGCATTACCTTAACCATAGAGGCTAGGCTTGCTTCAAAGTTGTCTAGGAAAGACTGAGCGACTTCACTTCCTGTGAATTGAACATGCTTAGTTAGCATGTCGAGTAATAGATCTCTGTCTTCTTGCTCGATTGGATCTAGGTCTACTAACTCTGGGTTCAGTTTCGACTCAAAGTCGCCTGATTTATCCCATACGTAAGCCACGCCGCCACTCATACCTGCGGCAAAGTTACGACCTGTTGAACCAAGGATAATTGCTGCACCGCCCGTCATGTATTCACAACCGTGGTCACCGACGCCTTCTACTACTACTTTCGCGCCTGAGTTACGAACACAGAAACGTTCGCCAGCCATACCGCGAATGAAAGACTCACCCGAAGTGGCACCGTAGAAACACACGTTACCAACCACGATGTTATCTTCTGCGACAATGCTTGATTTCGCATCTGGGTAAAGTACTAACGTACCGCCAGATAAGCCTTTACCCCAGTAGTCGTTCGCGTCGCCTTCTACTTCGAACTTCACGCCCTTAGCTAGGAATGCGCCGAATGACTGACCCGCTGAACCTTTGAACTTCACGTTCATTGGTCGAGGTAGGCCGGCATCTTTGTACACTTTCGAGATTTCGTTCGACAGCATGGTGCCCGCAGAACGGTCAGTGTTGACGATAGGGAATTCGGCATTCACCGCCTCGCCTTTCTCGAGAGCAGGAATCGCCGCTTGAATCAGCTTACGGTCTAGTACCGATTCCAGATTGTGGTTCTGTTGCGTTTGGTTATGGATACCGTCTGACTCACGTGGTTGTTCAACGTGTAGAACAGGAGACAGATCTAGGTTCTTGTATTTCCAGTGAGAAACGTCTTGGCGAATCTTCAGCTTCTGACCTTGGCCGACCATCTCATCGATAGTGCGGAAGCCAAGTTCAGCCATGATTTCACGTAGACCTTGTGCCATGTATTGGAAGAAGGTTACGACGTCTTCTACGCGGCCATCAAAGCGCTCGCGAAGCGTCTTGTTCTGAGTCGCGATACCAACAGGACAGGTGTTCTTATGGCACTTACGCATCATGATACAACCTTCAACCACCAATGCTGCGGTTGCCACGCCCCATTCTTCTGCACCAAGTAGTGTTGCCACTGCAAGGTCGCGAGGTGTTTTCATCTGACCATCCGCTTGAACCACGATACGGTTACGTAGACCGTTCTTTAGTAGCGTTTGGTGTGTTTCTGCCAAACCAAGTTCCCAAGGAAGACCAGTATGACGGATTGAAGACATTGGGGATGCACCAGTACCACCGTCGAAACCTGCGATTAGTACAACGTCTGCTTTCGCTTTCGCTACACCGGAAGCGATCGTACCTACGCCAGCTTCCGATACCAGCTTCACGTTTACACGACCCGCGCGGTTCGCGTTCTTCAAATCGTAGATAAGCTGAGCCAAATCTTCGATTGAGTAGATATCGTGGTGTGGTGGTGGCGAGATAAGACCGACGCCCGGAGTTGAGTGACGTGTAGCACCGATCCAGTCATCTACTTTATCGCCTGGTAGCTGACCACCTTCACCTGGTTTCGCACCTTGAGCCATCTTGATTTGTAGCTCATCAGCGTTGGTTAGGTAGTAAGAGGTTACGCCGAAACGACCCGAAGCTACCTGTTTGATTGCAGAGCGTTCCCAATCGCCGTTCTCTTTGCGCTCGAAACGCATTGGGTCTTCACCACCTTCACCAGAGTTCGATTTTGCGCCAAGGCGGTTCATCGCAACAGCCAATGTGGAGTGTGCTTCGTAAGAAATAGAACCGAATGACATTGCACCGGTTGCGAAGCGTTTCACGATGCTTTCAATTGGCTCGACTTCGTCGATAGAGATAGAACCAGCTGGGTTCTTAATGAATTCTAGCTGGCTACGCAGAGTTACCGCGTTGTCACCTTGTTTATCGACTGCTGTCGCGTACTGCTTGAACTGATCGTAGTTCTTGTTGCGCGTAGACTCTTGCAGTAGCGAGATGGTTTCTGGGTTGAATAGGTGCTTCTCACCACGCTGTTTCCATTGGTAAACACCACCCACATCCAGCATTTGAATTGGGATTTCGCGTTGTGGGTAACCGATGCGGTGACGAACGAGCACTTCTTTAGCAATATCGTCAAGGGTGAGACCTTGGATACGAGAAACTGTACCTGTGAAGTATTTGTCGACCACGGATTTGTGGATACCCAATGCTTCGAAGATTTGCGCACCGTGGTACGACTGCAGGGTTGAGATACCCATCTTCGAGAAGATCTTCAGAAGACCGCCATTGATCGCTTTACGGTAGTTGTTGAACAGATCACGAGGGTTCGCTTCTGGATCCAGCTTCTTCGTACGCTGAAGCTCAATGATGGTTTCAATCACTAGGTAAGGGTTAACGGCGTTGGCACCGTAACCAATTAGCGTTGCAAAGTGGTGCGTTTCACGCGCGTCACCAGTTTCAACCACGATGTCACACTTCGCACGTAGGCCTTTACGGATCAAGTGGTGATGCACTGCACCAACTGCCAGCATTGCTGGGATAGCGGCGTGGTTTGAGTTCACTGCGCGGTCAGTTAGCAGGATGATTGAGTAACCATCAATAACCGCGTCTTCTGCGTATTGGCAGATACGTTTTAGTGCGCGCTCAAGCTTGCCTTGGTCTTCACTGGCTTGGAATACGATATCTAGCGTTTTCGCCTGAAGATGCTCGTTATCGATCGCACGCAGTTTCTCAAGCTCAGAGTTCGCCAGAACAGGCGATTCCAATTCGACTTTCTGACAGTGAAGTGGTGTTTCAGTCAGAAGGTTTTGGTCTTTACCCAAGTAAGTGTTCAGCGACATCACCATACGCTCACGGATCGGGTCGATCGGTGGGTTAGTTACCTGTGCAAACAGCTGCTTGAAGTAGTTTGAAAGATGTTGAGACTGATGAGATAGAACTGCAAGAGGCCAGTCGGCACCCATTGCTGACAATGGTTCTTTTGCGTCATTCGCCATTGGAACGATGATTTCGTTCACTTCTTCAGTACTTACGCCAAACGCTTGTTGGCGGTGTAGAAGATGTTCTGGCTTAGGTTGGCTGAACTGGTTGCTCGCATCTGGCAGCTTCTTCAAGCTCAGTAGGTTTTCTTCTACCCACTTTTCGTAAGGCTGCGCTGTTGCGATGGTGTCTTTCACTTCTTCATCAGAGATGATGCGACCTTGCTCTAAGTCTGCAACGAAGATGCGACCTGGTTGTAGACGACCGCGGAACTCAACGTTCTCTGGCTCAATATCCACAACACCAGATTCTGATGCCATTACTAGGAAGTTATCTTTGGTCACTGTGTAGCGAGAAGGGCGCAGACCGTTACGGTCGAGTGTCGCACCAACTTGAACACCATCAGTAAAACATACTGAAGCCGGACCATCCCATGGTTCCATGATGTTAGCGTGGTACTGATAGAACGCGCGACGCTTAGGATCCATGTTTTTGTTTTCTTGCCATGCTTCCGGGATCATCATCATCAATGCGTGCGGCAGGCTACGACCAGAAAGAACTAGGAGCTCAAGTGCCATGTCAAAGTTAGATGAATCCGAACTGCTTTCCTGACAAATAGGAAGCAGCATGTCGATTTCAGCTTGGGTAAATAGATCGGATTCAATGATCGCCTCACGGGCTTTCATCCAGTTCAAGTTACCGCGAACTGTATTGATTTCACCGTTGTGGGCAATGTAACGGAAAGGCTGTGCAAGACGCCATTTCGGGAAGGTGTTGGTAGAGAAACGAGAGTGTACCAGTGCCAGTGCAGTCACCATGGTCGGGTTTTGTAGATCAAGGAAGTACTGAGGCACTTGCTCGGTCGTTAACTGACCTTTGTACACCAATGTCTTGTAAGACATTGAGTTAATGTAGAAGTCGTCACCAATGTTCGAAACGCTTTCTAGGCAAACACGTACAGTGTAGTTACGAAGTACGTACAGTTTGCGCTCTAGCTCTTCAGGTGTGATACCTGGACCACCAGAGATAAACACATGCTCAAACTGAGGTTCTGTGCTTAGTGGGTCTGCACCGATCATTGAGTTATCGGTTGGCAATACACGGTAGCCGATAACTTCAAGATCTAGACGCTGTGCGTTACGTTCTAGAATGTCACGGCATTGCTCGCGTTTGTATTCGTCTTTCGGGAAAAGTACGACACCCACACCATACTTTTCAAATGAAGGCAGTTTAATGCCGAGCTTAACGGCCTCTTCTAATAGGAATTCATGAGGTTTTTGTAGCAAGATACCCGCACCATCACCGCTGCATGGATCACAACCTTGACCACCACGGTGCTCCATGCGAGCTAGCATATCCAATGCTTGAGTCACTACTTCATGAGATTTACGGTTTTTAAGGTGAGCAACAAAACCGATACCACACGCGTCATGCTCCAATTCAGGAGTATATAGACCCTGTGGATTTTGCTCTCTATCTACCATAGATACATCCTTCCAGTTCAATGTCGACGCAAAAGCACCAGGCAGGCAAATGCCACCTAGACCATTGATTACGTCTTGTCCTTTATATTTATTATCGCCACCGATCTAGGTTGACCGATCTTGATTCCTTTCCGTATCTCGCAGGAAAAGTTTTGCGAGAAAAACAATCCTTGGTGGTATCCCTTTATTTATTGCCACTATTTAGTGATTTATATAGGTAGGAGTGGGATAACACCGACAAATCCCGCAGTGTACTTTGTAATAAAAGTCACAAAAATAACGGGGTTGTGTAAGTATCCTACAATTTTGTCACTTCAGAATGCAATGAAAAAGTCGACGTTGTGACCCAATTTTTTCGTTTAATTATGCATTTTTAGTTTAACATTTACGCAACATGAACGTTTTTTATCTGTATTTATGCAGGTTTATTGATTTTGAGCCGTATGATGTTTGTTTGAATTGACTAGTATTGTGTGTTTTTTCTTGCAGGGATGTAATTTATTTACACAGATCGTAGTGAGATTGATTACGGTTCATTGTTGGTGAGAATTTATGCAGTTACATGAGTTGGTCAATACAATCGGCCAAGACCTTCAGCGTCGATACGGTGAAAAAGTCCATAAACTAACGTTGCACGGTGGATTTAGTTGCCCTAACCGAGATGGCACTATTGGTCGGGGAGGATGTACTTTTTGTAATGTGGCTTCGTTTGCGGATGAAGAAGTACAGATAAAGAGTATTCACGATCAGTTGAAAGATCGTGCGGGCGAAATTCATCGAGCGAAGAAGTATCTCGCTTATTTTCAGGCTTACACCAGTACTTATGCGGAAGTGCAAGTGCTGAAAAATATGTATGAAGAAGCACTAAAAGCGGCTGATATTGTGGGATTGTGTGTCGGGACTCGTCCAGATTGCGTGCCTGATGCCGTATTAGATTTGCTGTCTGACTATGTACAGCAAGGTTATGAAATTTGGCTAGAGTTAGGGCTTCAAACCGCTAATAACGACACCCTTAAGCGCATCAATCGCGGTCATGATTTCGAATGTTATGCCGAGATCACCAAGCGTGCGCGTGCGCTAGGTATTAAAGTCTGTACTCATTTAATTGTTGGATTACCGAAAGAAAGCCGCGACGATAATATTGAGACGCTGCAAAAAGTGTTAGCCGTGGGCACGGATGGCATTAAGTTACATGGCTTGCATATTGTGGAAGGCAGCACGATGGCGAAAGCGTGGCGTGCAGGACGATTAGAGGCGCCAGTGCTAGAAGAGTATGTCGCTATTGCCAGTGAGATGATTCGTATGACACCACCAGATGTGATTTACCATCGCGTTTCATCAGCAGCTCGTAGACCTACCTTATTATCGCCACTGTGGTGTGAAAATCGCTGGCTGGCGATGACTGAAATTGGTCGAGCTCTCAGTGAACATGGTGCTCAAGGAAGCCTAACGGGAAACGCTTTTATCTATACTAAACCGGAATTAATAGCAGATCGCTCAATAAATAACTGATATATTTTAACCAGTTTTCTTTAAAGGTTTAAACGATGGATCAGTTACTCAATTGGCTTTGGGATGGTCAAGGCGGTTATGGCTATGTCGTCTTGTTATTAATCGCTAGCGTGTGCGCGTTAGCACTGATCTATTTGCACTTTCAAACATCACTTAAGCAACTCGTAACGGATTCACCCTATCCAGTCATAGTGCTGGATACTGGTCATGCTCAGATCTTGTTATCTAACCAAGCTGCAATGCAGTTGTTAGGTATTCGCTCTTTAGGAACGGGATATTTGTATCCCGCTTTATTCGATATTCGTGCGCTTGAGTCGTTTCTCGACAGTGTCTCTAGTCGTCATTTTAGCCAGCAGGTATTTGACTGGCGCTTATCTGAGAGCGAATCTATCAAGGTGGAGTTGTCAGGAAGAAAGAGTTTGCTGCGCAATCACCGTGTTTGGATCATCTACGCGCAGCCATATCAATCCACTCATCAAGAGCAGCAACAAGAGCTTGCGCAATTAATGATTGCCCGTTCGGCACTAGACTCACTCTCTGAGTTAATTTGTACCCAAGATCGCCAAGGGAATTTATTAACGACGAACCGAGCATTTGATCAATTTTGGGAAGGGCGAAGGGAAGAAGCCTGTGCATCAAAGGCTTCCATGGGCGAGGCTACCAGAAAGAGTGAGCGCAAGTGGACGACGGATCCACAAGGTCGCAGTTGCTTATTGGAAGTGAATCAAAATTCCCTTGTGTCACCGAGTGGTGAGCTGATCGGTACATTATCCATTAGTCATGATGTGACCGAGTGGCACAAAATGCAGCAAAACCTGAGAGATGAAATGGAGCGCCGTAAAGATACAGAAGTTGCGTTGGCGCAAAGGGATACTATCTTACAAACTATTCTTGACGCTAGCCCTGACTCTATCGGTATCTTCAATGAGAATATGGTCTATCAAGCGTGTAATAAACCGTTCGTTAATGCATTAGGTATTTCAGACGTGTCTGATTTGATAGGTAAGCGCCTTCAAGATGTCATTCCTGAAGAGATGTACGCTCGCTTAGCCGCTAGTGATTTAGATGCATTGCGTCAGTCAGAACCTGTCCGATACATAGATAAAGTCGTTAGCAGTGATGGCAAAAGTACGTGGTTTGATGTGGTGAAATCGCCCTTTAAAGATAAAGCTTCAGGAACGAATGGTGTGCTGATCATGGCGCGTGATATTTCTGAACGTTACCTTGCCGAACAAAAGTTGGAGAGAGCCAATTTAGAGTTAGAAAAGTTGAGCTTTATGGACAGCTTAACTCAGGTATCGAACCGACGCCGCTTCGATGAACAACTGCAGGTACTATGGTACCACCATGCCCGCGAAAAGCTGCCGCTCACTATCATGTTGTGTGACATCGACTTTTTCAAAGATTACAACGACTGTTACGGCCATCAGCAAGGTGATGAAGCATTGGTCAGTGTTGCTACCGTATTCACAAAAGTCATCAATCGCTCCTCGGATTGTGTTGCGCGTTATGGTGGTGAGGAGTTTGGATTTATCCTGCCGAATACCACAACGGAAGGCGCGAGCAATGTAGCGCAGCGTATTCATGAACAAATTCGACAACTCGATATGGAGCACGACAGCTCAGAAGCATCGGAACGTCTCACGGTCAGTATCGGTCTTGTCTCTTATATTCCTCAACATGGTGATGAACCGGAAATGGGTATTGCCATGGCTGACAGTGCGCTATACCAAGCCAAAGCGGATGGACGTAATCGCACCTGTATTCACCCAAGTTCTTGCTAACGCTTTGTGACCGCTTGCTCTAAGTTGATAGCTGATTGTTTAAATCGCCGTATTAAACACGTTAAACTTACCGAAGCCTGTGCGTTCGTTGGTTAACTTATCTTTTTATCTGTTTAGCAAGCGCAGTTCGCACTACGTATTTTTCACTAATCACACAGACCTAAATTGCGTTAGGCCGAATATGTCTGCTCGTTTTTTATCATTGAAGGGCAACATCTAGCCAGCACCATGGAGTAGTTAATGAAACCCATGAAAAATCTCGCCCAGTATTATGTCGACTTGCTAGTCAAACTGGGGATTGTTCGTTTCTCGATTTTGCTGGCCCTTGCGCTGGTGGCATTAGCCGTTGTGGTGCAGGTGGGGATTACTTTAGCTCTCAAGGGGCGAGTCGACGATATCGACATTGTCCGTTCGGTGTTTTTTGGTCTCTTGATTACACCTTGGGCGGTTTATTTTCTTTCTGTTGTTGTTGATCAGCTAGAAGAGTCTCGTCAGCGTTTAACCAAGTTGGTGTCCAAACTGAAAGACATGCGCTCGCGAGACCAAGAACTGAATTATCAATTGCAACAAAACATCGAAAAGCTCAACCAAGAAATTGAAGAGCGCATTAAAGCAGAAGAAGCTCGTGAAGAAGCAATGCAAGATCTCGAAAACGAGGTGTTCCAACGAGAGCGTACTCAGTTAGAGCTGGCGGAACGCACTGCACTACTGCGTTCATTTATTGATGCTTCGCCAGACTTAATTTACTACCGCAATGCCGATGGTGTGTTCTCCGGTTGTAACCGGGCAATGGAAGAGCTAACGGGCAAGAAAGAGCACCAGTTAGTCGGATTAAGCCCTTGGGATGTGTATAGCAAAGAAATCGCTGAGCACATCGTTGATACTGACCAAAAGGTCTTTGCCGATAATCAAGCCATCACTTACGAGCAGTGGCTAGAGTATCCTGATGGACGCAAACACTACTTTGAACTGCGTAAAGTGCCGTTTTACAGCAAAGATGGTCGTCACCTTGGATTGGTAGGTTTTGGCCGTGATATCACTGAACGTAAACGTCATGAAGAGTCATTAGAGAAAGCAAGTCGTGATAAGACTACTTTCATCTCAACCATCAGTCATGAACTGCGAACGCCACTAAATGGCATTGTGGGTTTAAGTCGCATGCTTCTCGATAGTCCGTTGACAGAAGAGCAGCGCAAACACATGCAGACCATCAATGTGAGTGCGATTACGCTAGGGAACATCTTCAACGATATTATCGATATGGATAAGTTTGATCGCCGCAAGCTAGAACTATTACCTGCGCCACTTAACTTCGAAGACTTCGTCGCTGAGATTGAAAGCATCTCAGCTTTGATGGCGGAGCAAAAAGGGCTGCGTTTTGACTTAGAACGTTTGAGTGATTTACCAAAAGCAATTGAAGTGGATGCGACCCGTTTGCGTCAGGTAATTTGGAACTTGGTTAGTAACGCAATGAAGTTTACCAAAGAAGGTGGCGTTGTGATGACGGTGAGCGCGGATGTAGAAGACGATTTTGCCACCATTATTATGGAAGTGGAAGACACAGGTATTGGTATACCGGAAGATGAGCTCGATAAAATCTTCGCCATGTATTACCAAGTGAAATCAGGTAAAGACAACCTACATGCTGTCGGGACTGGTATAGGCCTGGCGGTGTCAAAACAGCTGATCAATATGATGGATGGTGACATTACTGTCGCTAGTGAAGAGGGTTTTGGTAGTACTTTTACCGTATCGATTCACGTTCCTATTGTGGAACTCGAAGAACCTGTCATTGATGCAAAACGCGATAATGTGCATCTCAACATTTTTATGGTCGAAGACATTGAGCTTAACGTCACCGTGGCCAAATCGTTGCTTGAGAGCTTAGGGCACTCCGTTACCGTGGCGATGACGGGACAAGAAGCGCTCGTGAACTTTGTGCCAGAAAAATATGACTTGGCGTTGTTGGATATTCAGCTGCCTGATATGACGGGGTTTGATGTCGCAAATTATTATCGCGAGCATTATAACAATCTGCCTCCATTGGTCGCCCTAACAGCTAATGTGATGAAAGATCGTCGTGAATACTTAGATAACGGCATGGATGATGCCATCAGTAAACCGCTTGCTGTGAACGCCATTCAGTCTGTAATTGATAAATTCTTCGCGCATCAGGTAGAGCAGCAAGAGCAACCTGAGAGCGTTCCAGAAACAGTGGAAGAGCCGACTCCTTCTCCTGTGATTGAGACACACTTGCTCGATATGGATATGTTAGAGTCTTACGTCGACATTGTTGGTGCCAAGCCGGTCTACGACAGCATAAAAATGTTTGAAGACATGATGCCAGACTATATTGATGTCTTAGACTCAAACATGACGGCAAAAGATCAAGATGGGATTGTTTCTGAAGCGCATAAAATTAAAGGCGCTGCAGGTTCGATTGGCCTCAAACGTATCCAAAGTGTGGCGCAGAAAGCGCAATCTCCCGATATGCCAGCATGGTGGGAAAACATTTCAGACTGGGTTGAAGAGATCAAAAATGAATACCAAAACGATATTCAAGTCCTCAAAAGTTGGTTGGAACAAAGGAAATAACATGAAAAAAATCGCACCGTTGGCGTTGGTTATAGCATTGATGGCAGGCTGCAGTTCCGTTCCAAGTGTGAACTGGCAACAAAACAGTCAGATTACGATTAACCAGGTGAATGTCGAGCTCAAAAGTAACTTATGGGTGAACCTGATGCCGACCGTTGGGGAAGTGCAAGAGCAAAGCATTCAAGGATCACTTTACCTTGAAGGAGACCAATTACTCCCAGCCAACCTGACTGCCGAAGCGCTTATCATCAAGCAAGGAGAAAAAGAGTGGTGGGTGGATGAAGACTCTTTAGAAACTCGAACTCATAGTGAGAGCCAATGGGAAGTAGCCTTCACGTCTCAGGTAGACGCGGACACAGAAAAATCGGTTGATATCGCGGTACTTTTAGACGACGCAGGTAAACAGCGCTGGTTAGTGGAAAAGTACGTGAAGATTAACAAGGTTTATTAGATTCAGTGATTGTCCGCTAATTGCTAAACCCAAAATAAAAGGGCTTGCTCAATGAGCAAACCCTTTGCGTATTAGCGATTCAATTAGTCTTCTAGATCGCCACAGAAGCGGTAACCTTCGCCGTGGATAGTCGCGATGATTTCAGGAGTACCTGAAACAGACTCAAAGTGTTTACGAATACGACGAATCGTTACGTCTACAGTACGGTCATGCGGCTTAAGTTCACGGCCAGTCATCTTCTTAAGAAGATCGGCGCGAGTTTGAATCTTACCTGGGTTTTCACAGAAGTGCAGTAGAGCTCGGAACTCAGAGCGAGGGAGCTTGTAGCTATCACCAGCAGGGCTTACTAGAGAGCGGCTGTTGATGTCCAGTACCCAACCATTGAATTCATACTTTTCTACTGAGCGTTTCTCTTCTTGCACCGCGTTAGAGCTCATTGAGCGGCTAAGTAGGTTGCGAGCACGAATAGTCAGTTCACGTGGGTTGAATGGTTTAGTGATGTAGTCATCTGCACCAATCTCAAGACCTAGGATCTTGTCCACTTCATTGTCACGGCCTGTCAGGAACATTAAAGCAATGTTCGCTTGTTCGCGTAGTTCACGCGCTAACAGAAGGCCATTCTTGCCTGGAAGATTAATGTCCATAATAACCAAGTTGACTGAGTTGTCAGACAACACTTGGTGCATCTCTTCACCGTCACTGGCTTCAAAAACAGCGTATCCCTCTGCTTCAAAAATACTCTTAAGAGTGTTACGAGTTACTTGCTCATCTTCAACGATAAGAATCTGCGGGGTTTGCATTGGCGGTACCTAAATTTGTGACAAAATTGTGCTAATAGAATAAATTCTAGGCAAAAATATAACATACAGGTAATGTGATTTTGATAATAAATCAAGTTGATCAAAAAAACACTTCTTTCAGTTATCCGCCCTCCATGGAATTTTGCCAACTCACCAGTATCCAATGGCGACGTTTATTCTAAAGGGCTTGTTTACCTTTCATTTCCTGCTTTCTGTGGGGCCTGAAACGTAAACACCCTAAGATATGGAGCGGATTTTATATTGTTAACAGCATGCTAACAATGCTCAAATGTTAATTCCATTCAGTTTGTTGATTTATATCAATTGATGAAATGTAACTGTTATTAATCGTTTAAGACTTATGATAGAAAAAAGTAATACGAACATAGACGCATCGTTATGGAATGCTTATTCAGAATCTTTTTTCAGATTCGAGGCCGAGTGGTACGTTTCAAACTACGCTGTGATAACCGCTTGGAACCCATACAGTAATTTGCGGTCCAAAGAAGAGAACTGCATAAGCAATCAAGCATTAGAAACACTGCTACAGCACGTTAATTACGCGCCTATCACAGTAGGTGACAGCTCTTTTACATGGTATGAGGAAAGCTTTGCCGTCGAGTTATCACCAGAGGCGGCGGTCGCATTGGCGAATGACTTTCAACAAAACGCGATTTACTACGTCATTGATGATCAACTTTACCTTATTGCGTGCTCACAGCCGAAAGTGTTGCATAAGTTAGGCTCCCTTAAGCCTCGACTCGTATAGGAAAGGATACTACTCACCGAAGCACTGCTTGGGTGAGAAAATTCACGGAGGAAATATGAGAGACATTACACCCGATATTTGTGACCAATTTGAAGACCAAGTTATCCTGCTTACTTTGCCACTGCAGAACTTTGGTCAACGCACCGCTTTTTACGGAGAAATTGTCACAGTACGTTGCTATCACGACAACTCAAAAGTACGTGAAGTACTGGGCGAAGATGGAACGGGGAAAGTATTGATTGTTGACGGACATGGTTCGTGTCAGAAAGCATTGCTTGGCGATCAATTAGCAATACTCGGAATAGAAAATGGGTGGGAAGGCATTATTGTCTATGGTGCAATACGCGACGTAGCACAAATATCTCAGATGGACATTGGCGTGCAAGCACTTGGTACCAATCCGTTTAAGACAGAGAAGCGAGGTATGGGAGAGGTCAATGTGACCTTAACGATGCAAAACCAAATCGTGCAGCCGAAGCATTATGTGTACGCTGATTGGAATGGTGTGTTGATTTCAAAGCAAAAATTAGATTTCTAAAAACGAAAGCCTAAACCTACCTCAATACCTTGTTGCCAATCTTGGTAATCAAGAGTCGCGTGAAGATCTAGTTTATCGGTGATTTTTACGCGACTTGAAACTTCAGCTGCGAGGCTGCTGTCTTCTTGGCGAACACCTTCCGCAGTCTCATTCTTGTAAGAGCGAACCGTACTTTTTAGTGTGACACGATCATTGAAGTGATAGCTGATCCCACTCAAAAAACCGCTCTGGTTTTGGGTTGGAGAGTTGTTGACTCGTGCACCGACGTAAACGTCTACGGAGTCAAAGAGTTCGTACGCATAACCCGTGTCGATATTCCAAACATCGAAACTGTCAGATTGATAGCTGTCGCTGGAAATAAATAGTTTATGAGGAGAAGGGGATGTTTTGCCTGGAAGAGGCGGAAGCTCGTTTGCTAGACAAACGCCAGACACAAAAAACAGCAACAGAAAAAGCCCTCTTTTCATGCTCACCACTCCTTGTGTCAACTTTTTTATTAGTATGTGCCCAAAGCTTCTCACTATTAAAGCATAGAATATGAAAGCTAGCTCACCTATTTTCTAAATAATTCGATCCTGTGAACATAGGTCACAGTTAAGTTGTTGTTAAGTGTCAACAACTCCCTTTCATAATTTGATCTTACGCTTTATGACGAAGATCAGACTAGTTATGGAGTAAAAAGTGAGACTGATGACGATGAGTGAGCCCCCTACAAAAATAAGCTACAGATTTCCTAACGAGCAATAACATCCAATTAGCTTTAAATATCAATAAGATTGCTTAGCAGAAATCGCTGTGAGACTGAAAAACAAACAATTTTTTGTTGACTATGAATCGGAAACTCGGTAAACGTAGAGTTAAGCAAACACAATTAACGTTGAATATTTATTTATGCCATCTAACAGCCTAGTAGTAATGACCACGACCATTATTATTACCGACACGACACATGTTGGGGCAGGCTGCTGAGCGAAAGAAATTCACAAAAAAGGCCTGTATCCAACAAGATACAGGCCTTTTTTTATGCTTTTTTATCCAGAATTTAGACAAGTTTGAGAAGATATACCGGAGGAAGGGATGCGAGTATTGAAGTTTGGCGGTTCATCACTAGCTGATGCAGATCGCTTTTTAAGAGCGGCAGACATCATTGCCAACAACGCTCAACAAGAAGAAGTGGCGGTTGTTCTTTCAGCCCCAGGTAAAACAACAAATAAGTTGGTTGCGGTCATTGAAGGCGCGTTGCGCAATGGTGAAGCAGAGCTGCAAATCAAAGAGTTGGATGAATCGTTTAAAACGCTCTTCACTCAAATCCAAGCAGTACTCCCCAATATTGATGGTTCAGCTTTCGATAACCAAGTGAAAACCTCGCTATCTCAATTACGTCAATTTGTTCACGGCATCAATCTATTAGGTATGTGCCCAAACAACGTAAATGCGCGCATTATTAGTAAAGGTGAGCGTGTTTCCATTCAGTTGATGAAAGCTGTCTTGGAGGCGAAGGGACAACAAGCGAGCTTGATCGATCCTGTCGAGTATCTGTATGCCCAAGGTGATCATCTTGAAGCTATGGTTGATGTGGATATTTCAACGCAAAACTTCCGTCAAAAACCCCTTCCTCAGGGTCATGTGAACATTATGCCGGGCTTTACAGCTGGCAACGAAAAAGGAGAGCTTGTCACGCTTGGTCGTAATGGCTCTGACTACTCGGCAGCGGTTCTTGCAGCTTGCTTACGCGCAGACTGTTGTGAAATCTGGACCGACGTTGATGGTGTATACAACTGTGACCCACGTTTAGTCGAAGATGCTCGACTGCTTAAATCACTAAGCTACCAAGAAGCGATGGAGCTTTCTTATTTTGGTGCTTCCGTTCTGCACCCGAAAACCATCGCCCCTATTGCTCAATTCCATATTCCATGTCTGATCAAAAACAGCTTTAACCCTCAAGGTGCAGGTACTCTTATCGGCCAAGATACTGGTGAAGATAACCTTGCGATCAAAGGTATTACAACACTTAACGACCTAACCATGGTTAACGTATCAGGCCCTGGTATGAAAGGCATGGTAGGCATGGCGAGCCGTGTATTCGGTGCGATGTCGTCTGCTGGTGTATCTATTGTTCTGATCACTCAGTCTTCTTCTGAATACAGCATCAGCTTCTGTATTGAGGCTGAAGATAAAGCGAAAGCGCAGCAAGTGCTGGCAGATGCGTTCGAGCTAGAACTGAAAGATGGCTTACTAGAACCGGTCGAGTTTATTGATAATGTTTCAATCATTACGCTTGTTGGTGACGGTATGCGCACATCGCGTGGTGTGGCTTCTCGCTTCTTCTCTTCTCTTGCTGAAGTGAACGTGAATATCGTGGCGATAGCACAAGGCTCATCAGAACGTGCGATTTCTGCCGTTATTCCAGAAGACAAAATTTCTGAGGCGATCAAAGCGTGTCACGAAAACCTATTCAACTCGAAACACTTCCTCGATGTGTTCGTTGTTGGTGTTGGTGGTGTGGGTGGCGAGCTGGTGGATCAGATCGAGCGCCAACAAGTCAAACTGGCTGAGAAAGGCATTGTGATTCGAGTTTGTGGCTTAGCAAACAGCAAAGGTCTGTTGCTTGATAGCGAAGGCTTACCGCTCGAGCACTGGCGTGATCGTATGTCAGCAGCCACAGAAGAATTCAGCCTAGCGCGTCTGATTTCTTTGGTACAACGCAATCATATTATCAACCCTGTATTGGTTGATTGTACTTCCAGTGAAGACATTGCTAAACAATACGCCGACTTCCTAGCGGCAGGTTTTCATGTTGTAACACCAAACAAAAAAGCAAACACAGCAAGCATGGCGTACTACCATCAGCTTCGCGATGTGGCTCGTAGCTCCCGTCGTAAATTGATGTATGAAACAACCGTAGGTGCAGGCCTACCGGTTATTGAAAACCTGCAAAACCTAATTTCTGCAGGCGATGAACTGGAGCGTTTCAGCGGTATTCTTTCCGGTTCTCTTTCTTATATTTTCGGTAAGTTAGATGAAGGAATGAGCTTAAGTGAAGCGACGAATATCGCAAAAGAAAATGGCTTTACTGAACCAGATCCTCGTGATGACCTGTCTGGTATGGATGTCGCGCGTAAGCTGTTGATCCTGGCTCGTGAAGCGGGCATGTCACTAGAGCTTGAAGACGTTGTTGTTGACCAAGCGTTACCGCCAGGCTTTGATGATTCAGGCAGTGTTGATGAGTTTATGGCGCGTCTCCCAGAAGCGGACGCTTACTTCAAAGAGTTATCGGCTAAAGCAGCAGAAGAAGGCAAAGTACTGCGTTACGTTGGTGAAATTAACGAGGGCAAGTGCACAGTAAGCATCGCTGCGGTGGATGAAAACGATCCGATGTATAAAATCAAAGACGGTGAAAACGCACTGGCATTTTACAGCCGTTACTACCAGCCAATCCCACTTGTGTTGCGTGGCTATGGCGCAGGTACTGAGGTAACGGCTGCGGGTGTATTCTCTGACGTGATGCGTACTTTAGGTTGGAAACTAGGGGTATAACAAGAATGAGTTCAAGTGATATGGATGTAGTGGTTTATGCCCCAGCATCAATTGGTAATGTAAGTGTTGGTTTTGATGTATTGGGGGCGGCGGTGTCCCCAGTGGATGGAACCTTGCTAGGTGACAGAGTGCAAGTTAAGGCAGGGACTGAGCCGTTCAGTCTGAAAACTGCGGGTAATTTTGTCTCTAAGTTGCCTACAGAGCCAAAAGAAAACATCGTTTACGATTGTTGGCTGGTGTTTTCTCGCGAGCTAGATAAAAAAGGTGTTGAGCTAAAACCACTTGAAATGACGCTAGAAAAGAACATGCCAATAGGCTCAGGTTTAGGCTCAAGTGCATGTTCTATCGTGGCGGCGCTGGATGCCTTAAACCGATTCCATGGTCAACCGCTGAATGAGACTGAGCTGCTAGCACTGATGGGGGAAATGGAAGGCAAAATCTCTGGTGGTATTCACTACGATAACGTCGCGCCGTGTTACCTTGGTGGTGTTCAGTTGATGCTTGAAGAGCTTGGTATCATCAGTCAAGAAGTGCCTTGCTTTGACGATTGGTACTGGGTGATGGCGTATCCGGGTATCAAAGTATCAACAGCAGAAGCGCGTGAGATCCTACCATCTCAATACCGTCGACAAGATATCATTGCTCATGGTCGTCACCTTGCGGGCTTTATTCATGCGTGTCATTCTGGTCAGCCAGAGCTAGCTGCAAAAATGATCAAAGACGTGATCGCAGAACCGTATCGTGAGAAACTGCTTCCGGGCTTTGCGAATGCACGTCAATACGCTGTATCAGCAGGTGCGTTAGCAACCGGTATTTCTGGCAGTGGTCCAACACTGTTCAGTATTTGCAAAGAGAAAGATGTCGCTGAGCGAGTTGCTCGCTGGTTAGAACAGAACTACGTACAAAACGAAGAAGGATTCGTCCACGTTTGTCGTCTAGATAAGCAGGGTTCGAAAGTAACAGGAAGTGAGCTATGAAGCTTTACAATATAAAAGAAAATGATGAACAAGTTTCCTTTGGCCAAGCCGTTCGCCAAGGGTTAGGCCGTAACCAAGGTCTATTTTTCCCATCGGAATTACCAAAGTTTGAAGACGTTGATGCGCTACTGGCAGAAGACTTTGTTTCTCGTAGCACTAAGATTTTATCAGCGTTTATCGGTGATGAGCTGGCGGAAGAGCAAGTCAACGCGCTTGTGGACGCAGCGTTCCAATTCCCTGCGCCAATCAATCAAGTCAAAGACGGTGTTTACGCGTTAGAGCTTTTCCATGGTCCAACGCTGGCATTTAAAGATTTTGGCGGTCGCTTTATGGCGCAATCTCTTGCGGCGGTATCGGACGGTGGCAAGATCACCATTCTGACTGCGACTTCTGGCGATACTGGCGCAGCCGTTGCGCACGCTTTCTATGGTATGGAAGACATCAACGTTGTGATTCTTTACCCGAAAGGCAAGATTAGCCCACTGCAAGAGAAGCTATTCTGTACGCTAGGCAAGAACATTCACACTGTCGCGATCGATGGCGACTTCGATGCGTGTCAGGCACTGGTTAAGCAAGCTTTCGATGATTCCGCACTGCGTGAAGAGATCGGCCTGAACTCTGCAAACTCAATCAACATCAGCCGTTTGATGGCGCAAATTTGTTACTACTTTGAAGCAGCCGCGCAAATGAGTAAGGAAGAGCGTGAAAACCTAGTAGTGTCTGTACCAAGTGGTAACTTCGGTAACCTGACGGCAGGTCTACTGGCAAAAGCGCTGGGTCTGCCGATCAAACGCTTCATTGCTGCAACGAACGCCAATGACACCGTGCCACGCTACTTAGAAACAGGTAAGTGGGAGCCAAAACCAACGGTTGCAACGACATCGAACGCAATGGATGTAAGTCAACCGAACAACTGGCCGCGTATTGAAGAGCTCTGCCGAGTGAAAGAGTGGGGCCTAGAGACACTAGGTAAAGGCGCGGTTTCAGATGAGCAAAGCGCACAATCTGTGAAAGACTTGTACTCATTGGGCTACCTATGTGAACCGCACGGTGCGATTGCTTACCGCGTTCTTGAAGAGCAACTGCAAGAAGGTGAAACCGGTCTGTTCCTATGTACTGCTCACCCAGCGAAGTTCAAAGAAGTGGTGGATGATATTCTAGAATCAGACATCGACCTTCCTGCGCCACTAGCGAAGCACGCGGCGATGGAGTTGCTATCGGAAGATCTCGACGCAGACTTTGAAGCATTGAAACAAGTACTGCGCCGCGTACAGTAATTATTAAAATGATGAACGACGAAAGGTGAATGAGCAATCATTCGCCTTTTTTATTGTCGGTAAGTTTTGACTCTCTTTATGATTGAGAAACGAACTTAACTAAATGAGATGGAAAGAAAAGCATGCATTTTTTGATTTTCCTTGGCTCAGTGAGAGACAGCACGCCACCACGACCAGCCCGTTTAGGAATGCGAGTCAGTAGAGCGTGTGAAAAACTCATCGTGAGTCAGTATTCGCAACATACCGTCGAAATCATTGATCCATTGAACTACGACTTTGACGACGTGTTTAAGCCTGAGTTTGCTTACCATCGCGCTAAAGTGCCAGCCCACTTGAGAGAACTGGCAGACAAAATTAAAAGTGCCGATGGGTACGTGATGGTCAGTCCGGAATACAACCATTCGATGAGTCCTGCTTTGGCTAATATGCTTAATCATTTTGGTAGTTCGCTGTTTTCTTATAAGCCAAGTGCTATCGTGACCTACTCTGCTGGACAATGGGGTGGTGTTAGAGCTGCCGTTTCTATGCGTACCTTCTTATCTGAACTTGGATGTTTACCTGTCTCGGCGATGATTCACATTCCGAAAGCGCAAGAAGTGTTTGACGAACAGGGTGTCGTTGCGGATGAATTGCAGCAGACGCAGTGGGACAGCTATATGAATCGCACCATAGATCAATTGATTTGGTGGGCAGAAGGAGCGTCGTTGCAAAGAGAAAGGCTTGACCCAACCTCATTGGCTGAAGTGTTTAAGAAGGAACCGTCACAGAGAAATGCTCCGTAAAGGAACAGAACGGTTAGATGCATGGAAAAACAAAAAAAGCTTGGCCATTGAGACCAAGCTTTTTAAATGTGAGTAAGTCGATTTTATTGAGATTATAGCGTCTCAGTAAAAGTACGAGCGATGACATCACGTTGTTGCTCTGGAGTTAGCGAGTTGAAACGTACTGCGTAACCAGAAACACGGATTGTTAGCTGTGGGTATTTCTCTGGGTGTGCAACTGCATCTTCTAGTGTTTCGCGTTTAAGCACGTTCACGTTTAGGTGTTGACCGCCTTCGATGCGAGGAGCTGTTTCGATTGCTACTTCACGGCTTTCGTATTCACCTAGATCGCTGATTGCGATAACTTGGTCTGCTTCGTAGCCAGCAGTTGCAGCAACACAACGAGCTTCATTTTTTTCGCTATCTAATAGCCAGATAGAGTTTAGTAGGTCGTCGTTTGCCGCTTTTGTAATTTGGATACCTTGGATCATCACTATCTCCTAGACCACTTACGTGGTGATTATTGGTGTTAATTTTCGAATTTTCGTTGAGCTGAGTATTATATAGCTAATATCCACTATTTTAATATTGATTTAAGTCAAAAAACAACCAAAAACATTATTTTTATTAAGGTGATTTTGTTGAGTTAAATCAATAAAACCTTTGAAAATAAACTAATTACAATTTATTTGATAATATAAAAAATATTTAATAACTCATTTTGTTGTAAATTTACTACAAATTGAGCTTAAAGTTTAAACTGATTAACGCAACTATCTGTATTTAGGTAGCAATACTGAAAGTCTAAAGTGATTAAATGACAAACATGAAAAACAAGCTTGGGAATAAACTCATTGGTGCACATGTCTCTGCTGCTGGTGGGGTCGATCAAGCGCCGTTGAGAGCTCGCGAAATTGGCGCGAATGCGTTCGCACTATTTACAAAAAACCAACGCCAGTGGGTGGCGAAGCCTTTAGAAGCAAAAACCATCAGTGCGTTTAAAGCGAACTGTAAAATGCTGGGTTTCGGCGCAGAACATATTCTTCCCCATGACTCTTATCTAATTAACTTAGGTGCACCAGAAGCGGATAAGTTGGATAAGTCACGCGCTGCATTCATCGATGAGATGGAGCGTTGTAATCAATTGGGTTTAACGTTGCTGAACTTTCACCCTGGGAGCCACTTAAAGAAAGTCTCTGAACAGGAGTGCTTAGCGACGATCGCTGAGTCGATCAATCTTGCGCACAAAGCGGTGCCGAATGTGATCGCGGTAATCGAGAATACGGCTGGTCAGGGTACAAACTTAGGTTGGAAGTTTGAGCATCTTGCTGAAATCATCGATCAAGTGGAAGACAAAGAACGTGTTGGTGTATGTCTCGATACTTGTCACACGTTTACCGCCGGTTACGATCTGCGTACTAAAGAGGATTGTGAGCATACCTTTGCTGAATTCGACCGTATTGTTGGGATGCACTATTTAAGAGCAATGCATCTAAATGATTCAAAAGTTGAGTTTGCCAGCAAAGTGGATCGCCACCACTCATTAGGCAAAGGAGAGATCGGGTGGGATTGTTTTGAGTACATCGCGAAAGACCCTCGATTTGATGGTATCCCTCTGATTTTAGAAACAATTGATCCGGACATCTGGCAGCAAGAAATCAACGCACTGCGTCAGTTTCATCTAGCGGCGATAGATAACCAATGATGTGATCACAGAGTTGGCACTTTTCTTTCTTAGTCACTTAAGTCAATTTGAATTAAGAAAGAAGGATGCCACTATGTCTCGACCACTCTCTTTTGCTTCTTACGCATATAGCCGCCGCGTGCTTCGTTTGCCGATGCCTAATCGTCACATTACCGGACAGGGGCATTTTCGAACGCCACAGAAGCACTAGTCTTTTATTACTGTTCTCAAGTTCGTGGTAAGTTTTTGTTTGTTTGGGTTTCGCTCGTTAGAATAGAAGCAAAATTTAGGACAGGAACTTTCCATGAATCAGTCACCCACTTGGCACGATGTGATCGGCGAAGAGAAAAAACAGAGCTACTTTGTAGACACTTTGAATTTTGTAGAAGCAGAACGCGCCGCAGGCAAAGCGATTTTCCCGCCAGCGAAAGATGTCTTTAATGCGTTTCGTTTTACCGAGTTTAACGATGTTAAAGTAGTGATTCTGGGGCAGGACCCATACCATGGTCCAAATCAGGCGCATGGTTTGTGCTTTTCCGTTCTTCCTGGAATCAAAACGCCACCGTCACTCGTTAATATGTATAAAGAGTTGGCTCAAGATATTGAAGGGTTCCAAATCCCTCAGCATGGATTCTTACAAAGCTGGGCAGAGCAAGGTGTATTGTTGCTCAATACAGTATTGACGGTTGAGCAAGGTAAAGCGCATTCACATTCAAAAACGGGGTGGGAAACGTTCACTGACCGAGTGATTGAAGCGATAAACCAGCATCAGGAAGGCGTGGTGTTTTTATTGTGGGGCTCTCACGCTCAGAAGAAAGGGCGCTTTATTGATCGCAATAAACATCATGTGTTAGCCGCACCACATCCATCACCACTCTCAGCACACCGAGGCTTTTTTGGTTGTAAGCATTTCTCTCAAGCAAACCAGTTACTTGCCTCGCAAGGAAAAGCACCAATCAACTGGCATTTGCCATTAACTGTATAAAAGAAGAGACAGCGATAATGCTACCATTATCGCTGTTTTTTTGAGCACGCTCGAGGCTGATGGCAAATTTCTCATGTACACTTATTAGAAGTAGGTGTTAAGGAGAGACGCTATGATGATCGAAAGAATTCGACGCGAACACGGCTATATGGTTCGTCTGTTGGCGATACTGCGCCATAAACTTAATGAGATAAAAGAAGAACGTGCGATCAACTACGCATTAGTAAGCGAGATAGTTGATTACCTCTCTAATCATTCAGAAAAAGTTCACCATCCGAAAGAAGATATTCTCTATCACCACTTTCTTGAGCACTATGGTAAGCAACAGACCATGGAAAACTTAGAGAAAGAACATCAAGAGTTAGCAAGTAAAACCAAAGAGTTTGCTTCCTTGATAGAGATGATCCTGCAGGATGCAGTTGTGCCTCAAGACATGTTTGTGGCCCACCTAGAGGACTTCATTGAATCACAAAGACGCCACTTGGAGTTAGAGGAGCGAAAAATCCTGCCTCTCATTGAGGAGCTGTTCACTACCGAAGATTGGCAGCATGTTGAAAGCTTATGGAGCGTCAGTGAAGATGACCCAGTTTTTGGTGACACCATTGCCGACCGTTATAAACAGTTAGCTGAACGTGTGCGTCAAAGTGATGCTGAGTATGTTTAAGTGTGTGCGATAAAACCTGAGCGAGCGAAAGTATCACTCGGGTTTGTTAGCTGCATTTCTTATTTATTGAGAATTGGACGTAAATTTATCGTTTGCGCTTCTCGACCAAAAGATAGGAAAATTCTTATTGAGTAATAACGGTACTCATACTTAAATCCTGGCGCTTAAACTCAAGTCGTTTACCGTTACTGTAAACAAAAACAAAAGGCACCCTTAAGGTGCCTTTTGTTTGAATTAGAGTTTAATGTCTTCCAAGTTGTAGTCGGTACAGGCATCAAGTTCGCGTAGCTCTTTAAGCAAATTGCGCCTGTCGTTCATCTCTTCTATTTCACGCCACTTTCGCTTTACTGGTTTGGCACGAGATTTGGTTGTTGAGGTAGTATCCAGATTAAAAATGTCATCTAGTTGAAAGCCTTCCATAAGCCACCTTTACCTTTCTTAAGCTAAACTGTTGTAACCAGTCCTTGTGGAGTTTTTTAAGTACCACAATAGCCGTGAGAATAACCATGATATATTTCGCATTTGTGTCGGTAGCATGACATTTTCGTGCAAAAATATTCTCAAAATCACACTTTTCATGGCAATGTGATGGCTAAAAAATGCACAAACGATCTCAAGAAAACGATTAAATAGAGAGATTTTCAATGTTAATTCGATTTGGCGAGTGGGGGGACAGTGCAAAGGTCAAAGTTGCATAAAACCAGTTTGATGAAATAGTGTTCAATTAGATGGTAAGGCACTAGAGCAAATTTATGTAACACCTTGTGAATACTAGCTTGGTCTTAATTATATGGGTCTCCGTTCTGTTTGGTGGGTGATAATTATTTATGTTGGCATTTGGTAATTGAAATGTTGCGGCTTATGGGTGTTAAGTCTTCCATTTATGTTATTTTTTGGTGACTTTATAGTGAAAAATAACAATGCTATTATCATGATTGCATATTGATTTTTGCGCTCCTAGGTTGCATTATCCGCCCGTCAAAAAATACGCTGGTACGTAAAATGGATGCATGAAGCGACGTTTACGATTCTAGATTGCCCATAAACATTACTTAAAAAGCTAAGCACACTTTGACACTTAGCAGGCAATTTGGTGGATGGCTTGGACGCATAGACCGGCGCAACTCACTTTGAGGTACACATGACAGACTTAATCAATTTGATGAACGATCTCCTTTGGGGGTCGATTCTGGTTTATCTTCTTGTTGGTGTTGGTATTTACTTCACCGTTCGATTAGGGTTCATTCAGTTCCGCCATTTCGGCCACATGTTCTCTGTTCTTAAGAACAGTCGTAAAGCAGACAAAGCTGGTATTTCTTCTTTCCAAGCGCTTTGTACTAGTCTTGCTGCACGTGTTGGTACAGGTAACATGGCGGGCGTTGCAGTTGCATTGACTGCAGGTGGTCCTGGCGCGATCTTCTGGATGTGGCTGATCGCAATGCTTGGTATGGCAACGTCGTTTGCAGAGAGTACTCTGGCGCAGCTATACAAAACCAAAGATGATGATGGCAACTACCGTGGTGGTCCTGCCTACTACATGGAAAAAGGCCTGGGCATGCGTTGGATGGGCGTATTGTTCTCAGTTTTCCTAATCATCGCTTTTGGTTTGGTATTCAACGCCGTACAAGCTAACTCAATTGCAAATGCAATGAGCACCGCATTTGGTTGGAGTGACCTGTACGTTGGTATCGCGGTTGTAGTACTGTCTGCGATTGTAATTTTCGGTGGTATCAAGCGTATCGCAAAAGTCGCAGAGATGATCGTTCCGATCATGGCGCTGCTTTACTTGGCTCTAGCACTGTTCATCATGTTCTCTAATCTAGAAAAGCTACCTGATGTATTAATGCTTATCTTTAAGAGTGCATTTGGTCTGCAAGAAGCGGCGGCTGGGGGTCTTGGCTACGCGATTGCACAGGCAATGATTAACGGTATTAAACGCGGTCTATTCTCGAACGAAGCGGGTATGGGTTCTGCGCCAAACGCGGCGGCTTCAGCAACGCCTTACCCACCACACCCTGCATCTCAAGGTTATGTTCAGATGCTAGGTGTATTTATGGATACGATCGTTATCTGTTCAGCGACAGTGGCTATCATCCTGATGTCAGGTGAGTATGTCGGTCAAGCAACAGAAGTGACGGGTATCGAGCTAACTCAGCGTGCATTGAGCTCGCAAGTTGGTGATTGGGGTGGCATCTTTGTTGCCGTGGCAATCTTCTTCTTTGCATTTACATCAATCATCGCGAACTACTCGTACGCTGAAACGAACCTAATCTTCCTAGAGCACAACCATAAGGCGGGCCTAAGCATTTTCCGCGTTGTTGTTCTTGGTATGGTGATGTTTGGTGCACTTGCTTCGCTCCCAGTCGTATGGTCACTTGCTGATGTTTCGATGGGGCTGATGGCGATAGTCAACTTGGTGGCAATCATCTTGCTATCTGGCATCGTGATTAAGCTAGCAAAAGATTACAACCGCCAACTTGGTGAAGGTAAAGTACCAACGTTTGATGCGAATGACTTCCCTGAGCTGAAATCTCAGCTTGAAGAAGGCATTTGGTACAACGATAAAAAAGACTAAGTGAGCTATCACTCATAGTTGAAAGCTATTAGTACGATGTAAAAAGCCATGCAGACAATGCATGGCTTTTTTTGTACCCTATTAAAAAACAAAATTAGAGAAGGGAAAGTCATGCTTATCGTAGTTTCTCCAGCGAAGACTCTTGATTACGAGTCTCCGTTAGCGACAGAAAAATTTACTCAACCTGAGTTGGTCGAATACTCAAAAGAGCTTATCGATGTTTGCCGCAAACTGACTCCTGCTGATGTTGCCTCTTTAATGAAAGTGAGCGACAAGATTGCCGATTTGAATGTCGGGCGATTTCAAGAGTGGAGTGAAGCGTTTACCACGGAAAACTCACGACAAGCGATCCTAGCGTTTAAAGGTGATGTTTACACAGGACTAGACGCCGAAACCTTATCTGAGGCGGACTTCGAGTATGCCCAAGATCATTTGCGCATGTTGTCTGGCCTCTATGGTTTACTAAAACCACTCGATTTGATGCAGCCATACCGTCTTGAGATGGGTACCAAGCTTGCAAACGACAAGGGCACAAACTTGTACCAGTTTTGGGGCAATGTGATTACGGATAAGCTTAACGAAGCGATTTCTGCTCAAGGTGATAATGTGCTTATCAACCTTGCATCAAATGAATACTTTAAAGCGGTGAAGCCAAAGAACTTAGATGCGCAAGTGATCACGCCAGTATTCAAAGATTGTAAGAATGGCCAATACAAGGTCATCAGCTTCTACGCGAAGAAAGCGCGCGGCATGATGGCGCGTTACATCATCGAAAACCGTATTGAGAGTGTGGCAGACCTGACTAAGTTTGATACGGCGGGTTACTACTTTGTTGAAGATGAATCGACACCAACAGAGTTAGTATTTAAACGCGAAGAGCAAAACTAAAACTGATTGAGACGTAGTCTACGTTAATCTCAATAAACACAAACGAAAAAGGGTTGGCAGTGCCAACCCTTTGTTATGTTGTAGCTTAGGCTATTTCGCCCCAACAAGATTACTTCTTCTTAGCGGTTTTCTTTTTCGCTAGCTTCTTCTTGTCTTCTTTTTTCTTTTTCTTCTTAAACACAGGTTTTTTGTGTTTCGGACGCATCTCTTTTACGAAACGCTCTTTGATGTCTTCTTTCACGTAACGTGCAACGCGATCCATCATTGGTTGGTCGTGTGCTTCTACGATTGAGATAGCGTTACCTTTCTTACCCGCACGAGCCGTACGGCCAATACGGTGAAGGTAGACATCAGCCGTACGTGGCATGTCGTAGTTAATAACGTGTGACACATCCGGAAGGTCGATACCACGCGCAGCAACGTCCGTCGCGAGCAGCACGTTCACAGTACCATCGCGGAAGCGAGAAATCGCATTGTTACGACGATCTTGAGGCATTTCACCTTGAATCCAAGAACATGGAATCTGTGCGCTCTCAAGCTGCGCTCGTAGCTCTGCCAAACGCTCACGTGTCTTCAAGAAGACAATGGTGCGTTCTGCTTGCTGAGTAATAATGTGTTTTAGTAATTCAAGCTTGTGTTCTGCATCATCAGCACGGTGGTACCACTGAGCAATCTTCTTACGTTCACGCAGTGGCGATTTTGCATCAATTTCTGCTGGGTCATTCAACAGATCAGCGGTAAAGCCTTCTACGCCTTTACCCTCTAGTGTTGCTGAGAATAGAAGGGTTTGTTTACGCCAGCGGCACTCGTTAGATAGACGATCAACAGTAGGAGCAAAACCCATGTCTAGCATACGGTCTGCTTCATCCAGAATTAACCATTCGATTGCACGACAATCAAAACGTTCTGCATCAATGTATTCTTTTAAACGGCCAGGCGTTGCAACCACAATGTCTTGTGTTGTCGCAAGGATATCGGCGTGCTCTTGGTATTGAACACCACCTGTGATGGTGAAAATGTTCAGTTTAGTGTTTTTTGCCAAAGCTCGTGCTTGATCAGCGATTTGCATCGCCAATTCGCGCGTCGGCGTTAGGATCAAAATACGCGCAGGTCCAGGCTTGCGACGAGGGAAGTCTTGCAAGTATTGCAATGCTGGCAGAACGAAGGCTGCCGTTTTACCAGTACCTGTTGGCGCTGACGCTAGAATGTCACGACCATCCAACGCTTGTGGAATCGCTTCTGCCTGAATTTTTGTTGGGCGTTCGTAACCCATCTCTTCAATGGCTTCAAGTAGGTTTTGGTCTAGATCAAGTTCAGCAAAGGTTCTGATCACAATGAGTTCTCCACAAGCAAAGCTTGGTTAATGGTTCGCCACAACAGCATAGAATACAAAAAGGTCGCACATTATAAAGTGATTGGTGATAAGGATCACATGTTATTTCACATCTTAAGATAAAACTCGCGGGTTAATTGGACGAAATCGTCACTGTAACCGTCATGCGAATGAATTATTAAATGTGATTCTTGAGTATCGCAAGGCTGCTTCGCCAGTTCAAATAACAGTCGATGTACCAGTTTCTTTTCTGATGGCTGTACACGACAGACTCGCGATAGATGCCAACCTTGGTGTAATGCTAGTTCAATAAACCGTTCGCCTTCGGTGATTGGTAACACAAAATTAGCTTTCCCTTGTTCATCAAGCAACTGATAGCAACGTTGTAGCAATGCGTTGTGGCGTAGCGTATCAGTGTGCCTCGCGGTTGCACGTTGACTGTGTTTCGATTGCTCGCCGCTATTGAAGTAGGGAGGATTACAAATGATACGTTGGAATGGATGCGTCGGCGTAAAGTCTAGTATGTCGGAATGATGCACACTCACACGATCTGACCAAGGCGACTGAACTACATTTTTTTGCGCAGCTTCAATGGCTGTTAATTCAATATCGACCGCGGTTATTTGAGCTTCTGTAAAGCGTTGGGCACACATCAGGGTAAGCAACCCGGTGCCAGTGCCAATATCGAGAATTTGAGCGTTGTTCGGGCTTTGAATCCAAGCACCAAGCATGACCCCATCAGTGCTGACGGGCATACCACTCTCGCCGCCCTCAATACAAAATTGCTTAAAATTGAAGCCTTTAGTTTTCAGTTTTTTGCTCTTCATGATTGTTTTATGTTTGCTCAATAATTAAGTGAATTTCTCTATTGTTTCTTAATTGTATAGATTGTTGTTTTGTTGGTTATTAAATTGTATTGTTAATTGATCGAGATAAAGAACTGGTCTGTTATTTAGATCTGGTTATATTCACTGCTTTTAAGTTTGAAAACTAAATTAATATGGTGTTTTTTTCTTAAAGGTTGCCAAATGATGAGTCTTTCGTCATTATGCGGCGAAAATTTTATAGATTGAACCACGTGTACTTATTGACTTTAGGTATACAAAAAGTGGTCTAAGCATACACAACATTCATTAATTAAAAGACAAGGGTTATCTGTGAAGCAGACGTTAAAACTAACAGATATTATCGCAGTAGGCTTTATGCTATTTGCGTTCTTTTTAGGTGCGGGCAATATCATCTTTCCACCTCTAGCGGGTCAGCTAGCCGGTGAAAACTTAATGCCAGCGATGTTTGGTTTCTTGCTAACAGCGGTAGGTCTACCTCTTATTACTATCGTTGCTATTGCTGTTGCTGGTGGTTCTTGGGATCACTTAACGCAAGACCTTCCGAAAAAAGCAGCGGTTATTATGGCTGCGTTGATCTTCATCATCATCGGTCCTGCGTTTGCTGCGCCTCGTACTGGCCTAGTGGCTTACGAGATGGCGGTTAAACCTTTCTTCCTCGAAGCGTCACAAACGCATCTCACTGCATTTTCAGTGATCTTCTTTATTGCGGCGATGATGTTCTCATGGTTCCAAGGCCGTTTGATTGATCTTATCGGTAAAGTACTAACGCCGGCATTGTTCGTGGGTTTGATCATTCTTGCTGTCGCGGTATTTATTGATCCTCAAGGTGACATGCTGGGCGCGCACGGTGAGTACTTAACGCAACCACTGACCAAAGGCTTCCTAGAAGGCTACAACACAATGGATACGTTCGCGTCACTGATGTTTGGCATGCTGATGGTTGATGCACTGCGCGGTAAAGGCATTACTGAGCGTTCTGCAACGACTAAATATCTGATCTATGCAGGTTGTATTGCCGCTGCCGGTCTTGCGTTTGTTTACATCTCACTATTCTACTTGGGCGCGACAAGTGCAACTGTTGCTGCTGGTGCAGATAACGGTGGTCTGGTACTTAGCCAATACGTTCAAGCGCTGTTTGGTCCATACGGTCAAATCGTTCTGTCTGTCATTGTATTACTAGCGTGTTTGACAACGGCTATTGGCTTGATTTCTGCGTGTTCAGACTTCTTCAGCTCGAAAACGCCACTGTCATACAAGCAATGGGTACTTATTAACGGTTCTGTTTGTGCGTTGGTTGCGAATGTCGGCCTTGCACAACTGATTTCTCTGTCAGTGCCAGTATTGTTTGCGCTGTACCCTGTGGCGATTGCGTTGGTTGCACTAACATTTGTACGCAGCAAACTGCCAAATCCACGTTTTGCTTACCGCGCGGTACTACTTGTATCTCTGCTGTTTGCGTTGGTTGATGCGGCAAAAGTATCGGGTGTTGATGTTTCTGCGTTTAACATGTTGCCACTATTCGAAGTGGGCATGGGTTGGGTGCTTCCAACATTTGCGGCTATCGTGTGCATGTTCTTCATCGCGAAACCTCGTCCAGAGTTAGCACAAGAAACGGCGTAATAACTTCGCACGATCAAGATATTAAAAAGCCCGATGAATTACTTCATCGGGCTTTTTATCTTTGAAGCGTTCACACTATTAAAGTGTGTCGTGGAACTCCACAAGAACTTGTTCACACCATTTTTCGATGCGCTCATCACTCAGTTCGTACTGCGAGTCTTCATCTAACGCTAGTCCAACAAACTTGCTGCCATCTTCAATCAGTGCTTTCGATGCTTCAAATTCGTAGCCTTCATTTGGCCAGTAACCGATAAAGGTTGCGCCGGTCGCTTGTAATTCATCGTGAAGTAAGCCCATCGCGTCCAAATACCACTCACCGTAGCCTTCTTGGTCACCCAGACCAAACAGCGCGACAACTTTACCTTTTAATGGTGTTGTTGCGATGTCTTGCCAAATCGCGTTCCAATCTTCTTGAATTTCACCAAAGTCCCAAGTTGAGATGCCAAGGAGTAGTAAGTCGTAGTCTGCCATTAGTGATAACGGTGTCTCTTTCACATTGTGAATGTCGACAAGGTCTTCACCAATAATGGTACGAATTTTCTCTGCTGCCATTTCGGTGTAGCAGGTCGTTGAGCCGTAAAAGAGTCCGATTTTCATTATATTCATCGTTATTTGTGTTGCTGTTGTGGAAGATTCTAACCATAAATTGAGGAAGATTGCAGCGAATATCCTAAGCGGGATGATTTTTTTATGGTATTGGATCGGTAGGTGCCTTAATCTAAGTACTGTAAATATAAACAGATAAGGAAGCGTTCATGACGGCACAACAGCCTGTCAATCAACAAGATTTTTCGCTTGTTGAGCAATTCTTAGATGCGATGTGGATGGAGCGTGGGCTATCAGAGAACACGCTGGCTTCCTATCGAAATGATTTGATGAAGCTGCTCACGTGGATGGAGAAACATCGCTACCGTCTTGATTTCATTAGTTTGTCTGGCTTGCAAGAATACCAAAGCTACCTTGTAGACTTGGATTACAAGCAGACGTCCCGTGCGCGTATGTTGTCGGCAATTCGCCGTTTATTCCAATATCTGCATCGTGAGAAAGTACGTGCTGATGATCCGAGTGCGCTCTTGGTCAGTCCTAAACTGCCACAACGCTTGCCCAAAGATATTAGTGAAGAGCAAGTGGACGCCTTGCTCGAAGCGCCAGACCCGAATGATCCTGTGGAATTGCGGGATAAAGCGATGCTGGAACTACTGTATGCGACTGGTTTGCGTGTGACGGAATTGGTCAGTTTAACTATGGAAAACATTAGTTTGCGTCAAGGAGTTGTACGTGTCACAGGTAAAGGCGGTAAAGAGCGCTTAGTGCCAATGGGGGAGAACGCGGTAGATTGGATCGAGACGTTTATTCAACAAGGGCGCCCTGCGTTACTTGGTGATACATCATCTGATATTGTTTTTCCTAGCAAACGCGCAAGGCAAATGACTCGTCAGACGTTTTGGCACCGTATTAAGTACTATGCTTTGATAGCAGGGATTGACACTGAACAGCTGTCGCCGCACGTACTGCGTCATGCCTTTGCCACGCATTTATTGAACTATGGCGCAGATCTCAGGGTCGTACAGATGCTATTAGGACATAGTGACTTATCGACCACGCAAATTTATACTCACGTGGCGACTGAACGATTGAAGCAGATCCACAGTCAACACCACCCAAGAGCATAACAATGGTTAGATTCATCCATGTCTTCTTGGAAAAACGATTTTATATTAAGGTGAATTTCATGAGCGTATTACGCCGACTAACTCTGCTGACTTTACCATTTTTTGTTACCGCGTGTGGTGCAGAAGAAAGTCAGGCTAAAACGGACACTCCTGCACAGCAAGTGGCACCAGCTGCGCAAAGCAGTTTTGATGAAGCAGCATTAAAAACTAAGTTCTCAAAGCTTGGTTTATCTATCGTTGATATTCAGCCATCAGAAGTTGCTGGTTTATTGGAAATCCAAACTAATGGCGGGATCTTGTTTGCTTCAAATGATGGTAGCCATTTTATCGCCGGTACGCTTTATGCCATCAATGACGATGGTAGTTACAAAGATGTCATTGCAGAGCGCCAAGCGCCGCTTAATGCGGAGAAAATCGCGCAGTTCTCCGATAGCATGATTGAATACAAAGCCGACGATGAAAAATATGCAGTGACGGTATTTACTGATATCACTTGTGGTTACTGTGTGCGTCTGCACAGCCAAATGCAAGGCTATAACGATCTAGGCATTACAGTGCGTTACATGGCTTACCCTCGCCAAGGTGCTACTGGCCCAGTGGCAGAGCAAATGGCGACGATTTGGTGTGCTGAAGATCCAAAGTCGGCAATGCACAACGCGAAAGTGAATCGTACGTTTGATAACCCTGCGAAAGACTTAAAACAGTGTAAAGAAACCATCCAATCACATTACAATCTAGGTCGCCAATTGGGAATTTCTGGTACGCCAGCGATCTTCTTACCGAATGGCGAAATGGTTGGCGGTTACCTACCACCTGCAGAGCTATTGAAACGTTTAAAGCAACAATAATCCTTTAGGAGCAGAGCCGGCAAAGTCGCCGGCTCTTTTCAAGCATGATAGAAATTCAACGACGTCCTGAACCTGATCTTTCCCTTCTTCCTGATTCCATTCCTCCGATTCTCAAACGTATCTACATCAACCGTGGGATTACGGATCCTGCGCAACTAGAAACGTCAGCTCGTGGTTTGCATTCTTACCAAAAACTCGGGGGGATTGAGCAAGCTGTCGAGCTTTTGTTTCAGGCAATAAAAGAACAAAAACGCATCATCGTTGTCGGTGATTTTGATGCTGATGGCGCGACGAGCTCTGCATTGTCGGTGCTCGCGCTGCGTATGCTTGGTAGTCACAATGTGGACTACCTAGTACCGAATCGTTTTGAAGACGGTTATGGGTTAAGCCCAGAAGTCGTTGACCAAGCATTAGAGCTTGGCGCTGAGATGATCATGACGGTAGATAACGGTGTGTCATCAATCGAAGGCGTGCGTTACGCAAAAGAAAACGGCATTACCGTGCTCGTTACCGATCACCACTTACCGGGACAAGTGTTGCCTGATGTGGATGCAATGGTGAACCCAAACCTTGAGAGCTGTCACTTTCCGTCTAAAGCGCTCGCTGGTGTCGGGGTCGCGTTTTATCTCATGATGGCACTATGCGTTCATATGCGAAAACACAATTGGTTTGCTGAGCAGGGCATGCAAGAGCCTAAGTTGATGGAACTGATTGACCTTGTTGCACTTGGCACTGTAGCTGACGTTGTCCCACTGGATGAAAACAACCGTATTCTTGTGCACCAAGGCCTGCAGCGTATTCGTGCGGGCAAAGCGCGCCCTGGCATTCAAGCATTGATTGAAGTAGCGAAGCGCGATGCGCGTCGTTTGGTGGCGTCCGATTTTGGTTTTGCTTTAGGTCCTCGTATCAATGCTGCAGGTCGCCTTGATGATATGTCATTTGGTGTTGAACTGTTGATGTGTAACAACATTCACGCCGCTCGTCGTATGGCAAGTGAACTGGATGGTTTGAACCAAACTCGTAAAGAGATTGAAGAAGGCATGAAGCAAGAAGCGATGGCTTTCTGCGAGCGTCTCCAGTTTGGTGAAGGCAGTGAGCTTCCTTACGGATTAGCCTTGTTCCAAGGTGATTGGCACCAAGGTGTGATTGGTATTTTGGCTTCGCGCATCAAAGAGAAGTTTCACCGTCCAGTCATCGCATTTGCTGATGGCGGAGAAGGGACAATTAAGGGATCGTGTCGTTCTATTCCGGGGTTACACATGCGTGATGCGTTGGATTTCATCGACACGCAAAACCCAGGTTTGATCATCAAATTTGGTGGTCACGCGATGGCGGCAGGCTTAACAATTAAAGAGCAGGATTTCGAACGTTTCAGCCGTTTATTTGATGAAGTGGTAAAAAAGGAACTCGATGAAGCGGCGCTAAAAGGCGTGATCATGTCAGATGGTGAACTTAAGCCTGAAGAATTCTCTATGCATGTCGCTGAACAGCTGCGGTCTGGTGGCCCTTTTGGACAAGCCTTCCCTGAACCAATCTTTGATGGTGAGTTTAAAGTGTTGCATCAAAAGCTGGTGGGTGAGAAGCATCTTAAATTGATGTTAGAGCCGCTTTACAAAGGTCACCCTACCAATGTGATGATCGATGGCATTGCATTTAATGTCGATTTGCGTCGCTGGCCGGATGCATCAGTTAAAACGGTACGTTTAGCTTACAAATTGGATGTGAATGAATTTCGTGGGAATCAATCACTGCAATTGATGATCGATCATATCGAAGCTAAGTAATATCTAGATTAACCTTTCTTATAGAGTACGGTTGCCCCTAAGAGGGTGTAAAATTTTATGACCGTGCTCTCTCTAACCGCAATCTGATTTCTCATCCGAAATTTTCCTGTATCTCGGTCACATTTTTCAGTAGAATTTCTCGGTTAAATTCTATTCTAAAATGTTGAGTAAACATGTTTGAAATCAATCCAATTAAAAACCGTCTGCAGGACGTGTCTCAGCGCACAAATGTCCTGAGGGGGTATCTTTGACTATGACGCGAAGAAAGAGCGTCTAGAAGAAGTCAACGCAGAGCTTGAACAACCTGATGTATGGAACGAACCTGAACGTGCACAAGCACTGGGGAAAGAGCGTGCATCGCTAGAAGCGGTTGTTGAAACTATTGATCAACTAGAGCAAGGTGTAGAAGACGTAGAAGGTCTTCTTGAGCTGGCTGTAGAAGAAGAAGATCAAGAAACATTTGACGAAATCGAACCAGAACTTGCTGAGTTGGAAGAGAAGCTAGAAAAGCTTGAATTCCGTCGTATGTTCTCGGGCGACCATGATAGTTCAGATTGCTACATCGATTTGCAAGCTGGCTCTGGTGGTACGGAAGCACAAGACTGGACCAACATGCTGCTGCGTATGTACCTACGCTGGGCAGAGGCGAAGGGCTTCAAAGCTGAAGTGATTGAAGTCTCTGAAGGTGAAGTCGCGGGTCTTAAGTCGGCAACAGTTCGTATCTCTGGTGAGTATGCGTACGGTTGGTTGCGCACTGAAACGGGCGTTCATCGTCTTGTTCGTAAATCTCCGTTCGATTCAGGCGGCCGTCGTCATACGTCATTTGCGTCTGCGTTCATCTATCCAGAGATTGATGAAAACATCGACATCGACATTAATCCTTCTGACCTACGCATCGACGTTTACCGTGCGTCAGGCGCAGGTGGTCAGCACGTCAACACCACAGAATCTGCGGTACGTATTACGCACGTACCAACGAACACCGTGGTTCAGTGTCAGAATGACCGTTCTCAACATAAGAACAAAGATCAGGCAATGAAACAGCTTCGAGCGAAGCTATTTGAGCTTGAATTGCAAAAGCAAAACGCGGAAAAACAAGCTAATGAAGACGCTAAGTCTGACATTGGCTGGGGTAGCCAGATCCGTTCTTACGTATTGGATGACTCACGTATTAAGGACCTCCGTACGGGCATTGAAAACCGTAATACTCAAGCGGTTCTTGATGGCGATCTGGACAAATTTATTGAAGCTAGCCTGAAATCAGGCCTATAAAGCTTTTCACCGACAAAAACAGGATACATCGAAAATGACTGATGCTGTTCAAAACGAAACTGTACTAGAAGAAAATAAGCTGATTGCTGAACGCCGCGCTAAACTGGATGAAATCCGAAAGAGCTGCAAAGCAAACGGCCACCCAAACGACTTCCGTCGTGACGCACTAGCGGGCGACCTTCAAAAAGAGTTCGGTGAAAAGACGAAGGAAGAGCTAGAAGAGCTTAACCACGTGGTTGCAATTGCTGGCCGTATTATGGCTAAGCGTGGTCCATTCCTAGTAATTCAAGAAACATCTGGCCGTATCCAAGCTTACGCTGCTAAAGACGTACAAAAAGAGCTAAAAGAGAAATACCAAGGTCTTGATATCGGTGACATCATCGGTGTTAAAGGTGCGCTGCACAAATCTGGTAAGGGTGACCTATACGTGAACATGGAAGAATACGAGTTGCTAACTAAAGCACTTCGTCCACTTCCTGAGAAGTTCCACGGTCTTACTGACCAAGAAATGCGTTACCGTCAGCGTTACGTTGATCTGATTGTGAACGAAGATTCACGTAAAGCATTTATTGTACGTTCTAAAGTAATGTCTGCAATTCGTAACTTCATGATCTCAAAACAGTTCATGGAAGTAGAAACGCCGATGATGCACGTGATCCCAGGTGGTGCAAGTGCACGCCCATTCATTACGCATCACAACGCGCTAGACATGCCAATGTACCTACGTATTGCACCTGAGCTATACCTGAAGCGTCTAGTGGTTGGTGGCTTCGATCGCGTATTCGAAATTAACCGTAACTTCCGTAACGAAGGTCTTTCTCCACGTCATAACCCAGAATTCACTATGATGGAATTCTACATGGCGTACGCGGATTACAAAGATCTGATGGACTTTACTGAAGAACTACTAAGCTCGGTAGCGCAAGAAGTTCTAGGTTCAACATCAATGCCTTACGGTGATGAAACGGTTGAATTTGGTGGCACTTACACTCGTATGAGCATGTTTGAAGCAATCAAGCAGTACAACCCAGATCACGCGCAAATCCAAGCGCTAACCGAAGAAGATCTACAAAACCGTGAACTGATGGTTTCTATCGCGAAATCAGTACATGTTGAAGTAGAAGACTTCTGGACATGCGGTCAGCTTCTAGAAGAAATCTTCGGTGAAACAGCAGAACCTAAGCTAATGCAGCCAACGTTCATCACTGGCTACCCAGCGGACATCTCTCCATTGGCTCGCCGTAGCGATGACAACCCGTTCTTTACAGACCGCTTTGAATTCTTCATCGGCGGCCGTGAAGTGGCGAATGGCTTCTCAGAGCTTAACGATGCAGAAGATCAAGACGCGCGCTTTAAAGCACAGGTTGAAGCTAAAGAGTCTGGTGATGACGAAGCCATGTTCTACGATGCAGATTACATCACTGCACTAGAGCACGGCCTACCACCAACGGCAGGCCAAGGTATCGGTATCGACCGTCTGGTTATGCTACTGACTAACACGCACACTATCCGTGACGTGATCCTATTCCCAGCAATGCGCCCACAAGCGTAATTTGGCAGGATGATCAAAAAAACCACCTTCGGGTGGTTTTTTTATGCCTTTTAGTTAAATAAGTTCAAGTTGTTGCATTTGCTTTTTAATAGGATATGCAAATAAACATTCGCCAAATCTCAATCTATTGCATAGTCTTAATACTGAGACAGACGCGGGGGCGCGGAGTCTCGATAATGTTACCCGCTCGCAAAGATAGGTTTGTGGCGCAAAATTTCTATTAACAATGAAAAAGGGTTAGAGAATGGCTGGGCAGTTTAAGATGGATTCCATCCCGGGATCGCTTGTGGTAGTTGGCGGTACTTATGAGCCTTGGTTATCAGTACTTGAGCAAGTGGGCTGGAAGTGTCACCAAGTGGGTGACTTACGCAAAGCTAATACGTTGTTAGAGGATATTGGTCCATGTATCGGTATTGTCGATCTCAGCCATGACGAATTCAGCTTGAACGGTTTGGCGAACTTAGTCAGTTCTCACAAACACGTGCGTTGGTTAGCGTTTATTCGTGAATCTCAGCTTGGCACTGACACCATATGCCAGTTCATTGTTAACTTTTGTATCGACTTTTTCACTGCGCCAATCCCAGATGCCCAGCTTTTAAGCACGATTGGTCACCAGCTTGGTATGCTCAAGTTGGAGAAAAAAGTTTGGCCTAGTTTTGGTAGCAGCTTAGACATGGGGCTGATCGGTGAATCTATCCCGATGAAGCGTTTACGCGATCAAGTAAAGCGAATCGGTCCGACGGACGTCAGTATTCTGATTTCTGGGGAAAGTGGTACAGGTAAAGAAGCGGTTGCTCGCGCTATCCACAAAGTCTCCTCACGTTCTCATAAACCGTTTATGGCAATTAACTGTCGCGCACTCAATGAGCAACGTTTCCAAGCGGAAGTGTTTGGTATTAACGCCGATGAAGATATGGAAGCATGCCTGCTTGAACAAGCAGATGGCGGTACGGTGCTGTTTAATGACATTCTTACCATTTCAAAAGAGCAGCAAATGAATCTGCTGAGATTCTTGCAAGAAGGCACTATTGATACCAAAGATGGTGTAAAAGCGGTCAATGTGCGCATCCTTGCTGCTAACTCGTCAGATGTAGAAAAAGCCTTGATTGACGGAGATTTTAATGAAGAGCTTTATCACTACATTAACGTATTACGCATTAATGTCCCGAGCTTAAAAGAGCGCGCGAGCGATATTTCTTTGTTAGCGCGCTACTACTTACAAGAGTTTTCTAAAGAGTATAACTCGCAAGCAAAAAGTTTTTCTGAGGATGCACTCAAGGCTCTGACACGTTATTTCTGGCCAGGTAACGTACGTGAATTGATGAACCAAGTGAAACGAGCGGTTCTGATGTCTGACAGCGTAATGATTGAAGAGCATCACCTAGATTTGCCTCAGCGTAATGACTCAAAGCGTAGTTTGAAATCGATTCGTGAGAAGAGTGAGCGTGACGCGTTACTGGTTGTTTTGGAATCTCATTCTGGTCAAGTTTCGAATGCGGCGAAGGAGCTTGGTGTTTCACGCGCGACGATGTATCGACTACTGAACAAACATAATTTGATTTCTGATCAAGCCATGTAATTTGTTCTTTCTGAAGTTAAATTGGTGAATGAATATCAGTGAAGGAGCGGCCACAAAGCCGCTCTTTTTGTTTTGTATTCAGTTTGATTTATAAAATCCGTAATTTCATATATTCCCTAGGTGAATATGTTATATAGAAAAGTATATGAAACTGAATTGCGGTGTATTGGTTTGTTTTTAATCAAAAAGACAAAAAATGTTTGATATATATTCATCAAAGCTTACAATTTAACCGTAACTCAATGAGTTATACCTTTCATAAACGGATTAATTTTTAGCTAGGAGGCGCAAGATGAAACATTACGTTGTTAACACCACTGCTTGCGCTGATCGTATGCCTATCGCTCCGATGACTCTTAAGTCGGATGATACCAATACCACTGGCTCACAAGATAAAAATTAATCCGTAACCTATCTTATTTATTACTAGGCTGCGGAAAAGTAGCGGCTTAGTATCAACAGAACACCTCTGTTCATTTTACGCACTATTTTTCCCAGTCGAATACATCGATAATCGGAGAAAATATTATGCGTCACTCTATTTACCTACAACTGGCAACTTTGCTATTGAAAGCAGACCTTAAACGCGAAGAAAAGCAATGGCAGCGAACCATACGCCGCACTGCTCATGATGTTCCATGGACGAATGTTCATCTATTGAGGGATATTGGTTTAGATAGCGATGGTCGTTCTACACGCGCCAATGTTCCGGATGCAGTAAAAGTTGAACGTCGAGTTCGTCACCTTCGTCGAGTTTTAACGTCGCGAATAATGACGTAATCTTTAGCGTGTTGGACTGACTGAGTTGCTATCGAGTCATTCAACACGCTTAACGTGCGATATGAAGTCATACTTCATTTGATAAACAGCTGACCTTGAAGGTCAGCTGTTTTCGTTTGAGGGGAGCTTTACTGTTAAGGGCATGGATTCGAGTAGGTTGTACCAATTGCTTTAATCTCAGTAAGGAGCTCATCGCTTAGTTTTAGGTCGATACTGTCGATGTTGGCTTTTAATTGGTCAAGGTTGGTCGCGCCGATAATATTAGATGCTACAAATGGGCGCTGATTGACAAATGCAAGTGCCATTTGTGCAGGATCCAAACCATGCTCTTGGGCTAAATTGACGTAAGCTTCGGTCGCTTTAACACCTTGTGGAGTGAAGTAGCGCGCAAAACGCTCCCACTTAGTGCATCGAGCGCCTTCAGGTTTTGCCCCGTTTAGGTATTTACCACTCAGGCAGCCAAATGCCAAAGGAGAGTAAGCAAGTAACTGAACGCCTTCGTAATGGCTGATTTCAGACAAGCCCACTTCAAAGCTGCGGTTCAACAAGTTATATGGGTTTTGAATCGAGACAATGCGTGGCAAATCATGCTTTTCAGCTAAACGCAGTAATGACATCACACCCCATGGCGTTTCGTTTGATACACCGATGTAGCGTACTTTGCCTGCATTCACTAGCTCAGTCAGCGCTTCCAAGGTTTCAATTAATGTGACTTCTTCTTGTTTGTCTGGGTAAGGATAGTTGAGTTGACCAAAGCAGTTAGTTTGGCGTTGAGGCCAATGTAATTGGTATAAATCGACATAATCCGTTTGCAGGCGATTAAGGCTGTCATCAATTGCTGTATGGATGTGGCGACGATTAAGGCTCATGTTGTCTCGGATGTGAGGGACGCCGCGAGGGCCTGCCACTTTTGTTGCCAGCACAACTTTTTCACGTTTGCCGCTCTTTGCTAACCAATTACCGATGTATTGCTCGGTGAGTCCTTGCGTTTCCGCTTTGGGAGGTACAGGGTACATCTCTGCGGTATCAATGAAATTCACCCCATGATCAAGGGCAAAGTCGAGCTGTTCAAAGGCGTCCTTTTCTGTATTTTGCTCGCCAAACGTCATGGTTCCGAGGCAGATTTTACTGATCTCAAGTGATGAGTGCGGTAGTTTTGTGTATTGCATATCACGTCCTTGAAGAGTTACCGACTAAATAAGTGATTCCAATATAGGGGATTTTTAACCGCTATCGCAAATGATTTACGTATAAAGGAAGACCAAACTCGAAAGCTATACATAGCCTAACTACACTTAAATAATCGTGTGAAGGAGGTACGTTATGCAGAAGCATCAATTGGACATGTGGTTACACGGTCCCCATAAAGATACTTATAAAACTCCCAAAGTATTTGTAATTGGGTGTTCTGATGTCTCTGACTATTTGCTAGCAGTGGAGTACAAGCATCAACTTGAGCCGATTAAAGACGGTGAAGATCCGATACATTTCGGTTCGTTAGATTTGGTGAAAGAAGAGCTGCTGAGGTTAGGGGTAGATAAAGCGTATTTAAGGCTGCACAATGCGTATGACGAATGTGGCACTGAAGAGGCAGCCTCGTACTGTGATATCGAGTTATCGCTCGTGACGCACTAAATGGCGGAAACAACATTACTCAGATGGCGCGCTGATGTAGTGCTTGAATAAGATCTGTTCAGTAAACTGTGTTCTGAGGTAAAAACCTCGGGGCAGAGTTTTTATCGGTTTGCCATTTGAGCTGTATGCTTCGGTGAGGGCTTTTGCATTCGCTGCTTTAGGGCGAAGATGCAGCGCTTCTCCGTGTCTGGCGGAAATTTGATCAAATTTCCCCAAGACGATCATCTCCATTAGCTCTTCCCAGTCGTTTCGTAAAATACGCTCTTCGTCTTCGTCTGGTGACCAAATCAGTGGGCTACCAACACGTCTTTCTGCAAGTGGAATTTCTCGTTCCCCTTCCACTGGTACCCAAAGCACACGAGACAGCTTGTTGCGTACGTGGCTTGTTTCCCATGTAAGACCATGAACACCTGTGAGAGGAGCCACCGAAACAAAGGTTGTTTCCAACGGTTTGCCAGAGTGACTGATCGGAATACTTTTCAGCTCGATCCCTAGCTTAGCGAAATCTTGTTGAGGTTTACTGCCTGCTGGGGCGCCCAAGTGCCATTCGAGTAATTGACCCACCCAACCTTTATCACGTTTTAAGTTTTCAGGAACAATCATATTCGCCTCGGCGGCCAGCTCTGCAAAGCTAAGTCCTGCCATATCATGAGCGCGTTCCAATAGCTCTGCTTCTGTTTGTGGTTCTGGTTTCATAGTCACAAGGTGGTATTACAAAAAATATAGTTTATCAAACTCCGGCCAAATCTACTGTTTAAGATTTCACCGAGGCGGTGTAAGAACGATCAATTCATAACTTATCCACAGATGGAGGAGGTATTGATAAGATCCTGACGGGGTCTGTATGAATAAACAGGGGTTAAAATGCATTTTTGGGGTTGATTTTGTTGTAATCATCTAAACGAATAGCAGGTGAGTGTGGATAAATAGCCTGTTGGTGGATCTTTGACCGATCTGAGTTTGGTGAAAAGATCATCAAGAAACTGAAGATCGATTTATCGTTATTTTTAAAAATAAATACTTTTCTATCAATGCTTTATGTTTATTTTCTTGTTTCTTTATTTGTTTTGCTTTTGATGGGATTGAACTGAATTACTCATTTGAATTGAATTCTTCACAAAGTTATTCACAGAAAAGGTGAATAAATGTGGGCAATGTCTCACTCTTGTGTTGATAAGGTATGATGTGATTAAAAGATATCCAAATATGGTGAAAAGGTAATAAATCTTGCTCATATCACATCAGTAAGTTTGCTAGTAATGGGGATATGTGGAAAAATCACGGTAATAAAAAATTTATTCATAGAGGTTAGCCAGTGATAGATGGCGATGGTTACCGACTTAATGTTGGTATTGTGATATGTAATAACCATGGTCAGGTCTTCTGGGCTAAACGATACGGGCAACACTCATGGCAATTCCCACAAGGTGGAATTGACGAAGGTGAAACTCCTGAACAAGCCATGTTCAGGGAGTTATATGAAGAAGTCGGTTTAACGAAAAAAGACGTTAAGATCATTGCAACAAGTCGTCATTGGTTAAGATATAAGCTACCAAAACGATTGGTGCGTTGGGACTCCAAGCCTGTTTGTATCGGCCAAAAACAGAAATGGTTTCTGCTGAGATTAGAATGCGATGAATCTCGCATTAATATGCAACGCGGAAAATCCCCTGAATTTGATGGTTGGCGCTGGGTGAGTTACTGGTATCCAGTTAGGCAAGTTGTTTCTTTCAAGCGAGATGTTTATCGACGAGCGATGAAAGAGTTTGCATCCTTAGCCATGCCTTTTCGAGAGAGAAAAGCGAAAGGGAAAAGAAAAAAGCAACGTAGAGGATAATCATGCTCAGTCAGCTAAGGGAAATAGTTGAGAAAGTCTCCAGGGTCGATGATGTGCATCTGGCACTTGATATATTGGTGAAAGAGACTTGTGCTGCCCTTCGCACTGAGTGCTGTACTATCTATCTTGCTAATGAAGAAATGCAGCGCCTTGAGTTAATGGCAACTCAAGGCCTTATTTTTGAAGGTGATAGTATTCATATCAACTTCAATGAAGGCTTGGTTGGGTTGGTTAAACGAAGCGCAGAGCCACTCAACCTTGCCGAAGCCTCAAAACATCCCGAGTTTAAATTCTTCCCTCAACTTGGTGAACAGATTTACCACTCCTTTTTAGCCACTCCAATCATTCATCGCAAACAAGTTTTAGGTGTGTTGGTGATCCAGCAAAAAACACCGCGCTTGTTCAGTGAGATGGAAGAGTCGTTTCTTGTCACGTTATCCGCTCAGCTAGCAGTGCTTATTGCGCATGCGCAGAATCTTGGGCATTGGCAGTTGGCATCTAAACCCACGGTATTAAAAGGTTTGCCTGCATCTACTGGTGTCGCGATTGGAGAGTTTTGGTTCGACAATACCCAGCCGAGTTTATCGGATGTTTTCCCTTCGTCCACGTTAGATAAAGAACGTGAGCACGAGACATTGCTGGTGGCGATAGAGCGAGCGTTAAATGACTTTCGCCGTATGCGGAAAAAGCTGGACAGTGAAATCAACAAAGATGCGCTGGCGATCTTCGATCTGTTTACTCACTTACTCAATGACCCGATGCTTCGTGGTGATTTGAAGAAGCAGATTGAAAAAGGAGACAGGGCCGATTGGGCGTTACGCCAAGTGGTAGAATCATACTCGAATCGATTTGCCAGAATGTCGGATGTCTACATGCGCGAGAGAGCGCAAGACATCCGAGAGTTAGGGCAAAGGCTGCTCTATTTTCTACATAACAGTGAGCAAGAAAATTCTGCAATTGATCGTCCCATTATTTTGGTGGCGAGTGAACTCACAGCCACCTTGCTCGCTTCTGTACCTAAAGAATTTTTGTTAGCCGTCGTGTCACTAGAAGGTGGCGCGAACTCTCATGCGGCTATTTTGTCTCGCGCACTTGGAGTTCCCGCTGTCATGGGCGCCAACATTAACCCGGATGTGGTCAATGGCAAACTCGGGATAGTGGATGGTTATACGGGCGAGATCTTCCTAGAGCCAAACCGTCAATTATTGCGAGAGTATCGAAGCTTAGTGAGTGAAGAGTCAGAATTGTTTGCAATGGTAAACAAGGACCTCGCACTCCCAGCGGTTACGCAAGACAATCACCACATCGAAATTATGCTCAATGCGGGGCTCAGTGCAGACAGTAATATTGCCATCAATAAAGGAGTTGATGGTGTTGGGTTGTACCGAACTGAGATTGCATTTTTACTTCAACATCACTTTCCGTCCGAAGATGAGCAGTATCATCAATACCAAGCGATACTCAACAGTTATCCGAATCAACGAGTGGTGATGCGCACTTTGGATATTGGTGGTGACAAACCTTTGCCGTATTTGCCCATCGAAGAAGATAATCCGTTTCTAGGCTGGCGTGGCATTCGTTTTACATTGGATCATCCAGACATTTTCTTGATCCAGCTGCGTGCAATGTTAAGAGCGAGTGCAGAAAGCGGAAACTTAAGTATTTTATTGCCAATGGTGTCAGGGGTAAAAGAGTTAGACGATGCCATTAGCTTGATTAATCAAGCTCACAGCGAAGCCGTGTTGCTTGATGATAGAATTCAGTTTCCACAAGTTGGGGTCATGATCGAAGTGCCATCAATGGTGTATTTATTGCCAACGATTGCTCACCGTGTTGATTTTGTTTCTGTCGGGACAAACGATTTAACCCAGTATTTATTAGCAGTTGATAGGAACAATTCGCGCGTCGCGGATGTCTATGAATCTATGCATCCTGCGGTACTGTTAGCGCTTAAGCAAATCCATGACGTGTGCGATAAGTATCAGGTGCCAGTGTGTATTTGTGGTGAGTTAGCTGGCGACCCATTTGGCGCTCTTCTCTTACTTGGGTTAGGGTATACCAGTTTGAGTATGAACACCTCCAACGTGGCTAAGGTGAAATATTTGATTCGTCATAGCCAACAAGAAGAATTAGAAAAATTAGCGGAGCAAGCAATGACAAAGTCCTACGGGGAGGACATTCATCAAATGATGCATGACTTCTTCATCCAACAGGGTTTTGCGGGCTTTATCCGTGCAGGTAAAAAGTAGGAAATCGTGACCGTCTCTTTATTTTTGTTATTGTTGGCGCTAGGCGCTTTTGTGGGTGTGATGGCGGGGTTACTCGGTATCGGTGGTGGTTTGATTGTTGTTCCTGCCTTGTTGTATTTGCTTCCTCTTGCTGGAATCTCTCCAGAAATGAGTATGCACATGGCCCTAGCCACTTCGTTAGCGAGTATTATTGTCACGTCAGGCTCATCGGCGATGAATCACCTTAAGCTCGGCAATGTCGATATGTTCGTCGTAAAATGGTTGATGCCAGGTGTGGTTATAGGTGGTTTTGTCGGTGCCAATATTGCTGAGTGGATCCCTACGCACTACTTGCCGAAAGTATTTGGTGTCATTGTTCTTTGCCTGTCAGTACAAATGTTCCGTTCCATTAAAGTTACGAGCAGTAAACCTATGCCGAGCAGCCCGGTGACCGTTGCGTATGGCACGGGGATTGGCGTTGTATCAAGCCTTGCTGGTATTGGTGGTGGTTCACTATCGGTCCCATTTTTAAATAAACACGGGATAGAAATGCGTAAAGCGGTGGGTTCATCTTCCGTTTGTGGTTGCGTGATTGCTATTTCTGGTATGATCGGTTTCATCTTACATGGCTATAAAGTGGAAGGCTTACCTTCATACAGTATTGGCTATGTTTATCTTCCCGCATTATTAGCTATTGCCATGGCCTCGATGCTCACAACAAAAGTGGGTGCGAAGCTGGCAACTAACCTTCCAACTGCGGTATTAAAAAAGATATTCGCGGTGTTCTTAATGTTTGTAGCAGCGACCATGCTGCTCTAAGTTTGTACCCAAGTCATTCTCGCTGAACCAAGCATCTAGAGGTTACTTGGGTATATTTATTTTGTTGTGATAAGAAGAGAATGATTTATGTCTCAGGGATATATTGAATTTCCCAATATTGATCCGGTTTTAATCTCTATTGGTCCTGTTTCGGTTCGTTGGTACGGTTTGATGTACCTTGTGGGCTTTATGTTCGCCCTATGGTTGGCGAACCGACGTGCGGATAAGCCGGGAAGTGGTTGGACACGAGAACAGGTTTCTGATTTGTTGTTCGCAGGCTTCCTTGGCGTGGTGATTGGTGGCCGTGTTGGCTACGTGCTTTTCTACAATTTTGAGCTCTTCCTGGCTGATCCTTTGTATCTGTTTAAAGTGTGGACCGGTGGTATGTCTTTCCACGGGGGCTTACTGGGTGTTATTACCGCGATGTTCTGGTATGCACACAAAAACGGGCGAACTTTCTTCGGTGTTGCCGACTTTATCGCGCCGCTTGTGCCATTTGGTTTGGGTATGGGGCGTTTAGGTAACTTCATGAACAGCGAATTGTGGGGCCGCGTAACAGATGTACCTTGGGCGATCGTTTTCCCAAATGGCGGTCCACTGCCACGTCATCCATCGCAGCTTTATGAAATGGCGCTTGAAGGTATCGTACTTTTCTTCATCTTGAATTGGTTCATCAAGAAACCTCGTCCTCTAGGTTCTGTTTCAGGGCTCTTTCTTGCGGGTTACGGAACCTTCCGTTTCCTAGTAGAATACGTGCGCGAACCAGACGCTCATTTGGGTTTATTCGGTGGCTTTATTTCCATGGGACAGATTCTATCCCTGCCAATGGTGGTTATCGGTGTCCTAATGATGGTTTGGGCATACAAACGTGGTCATTACAAAGACGAGTTACCACAAAAGACGAAGTAAGGTATTGGTGTGAAACAGTATTTAGATTTGTGTCAACGCATCGTTGACCAAGGTGTTTGGGTTGAAAATGAGCGTACAGGCAAGCGCTGCCTGACCGTAATCAACGCGGATTTAACCTACGATGTTGCGAACAATCAATTTCCGTTGGTCACCACACGTAAAAGTTTTTGGAAAGCGGCCGTTGCAGAGCTACTAGGGTATATTCGTGGTTACGATAATGCGGAAGATTTTCGTAAGCTGGGCACGAAAACCTGGGATGCCAATGCCAACCTAAATGATGCTTGGTTAAATAATCCATATCGTAAGGGCGAAGACGACATGGGCCGTGTCTACGGTGTCCAAGGGCGCGCATGGGCGAAGCCTGATGGCGGACATGTTGATCAATTACGCAAGATAGTGGATGACTTAACGCGTGGTGTTGATGATCGCGGTGAAATCTTGAACTTCTACAACCCGGGTGAATTCCACATGGGGTGCTTGCGTCCTTGCATGTATAGCCACCATTTTTCATTGCTGGATGATACGCTTTACCTGAACAGTACTCAGCGTTCGTGTGATGTACCGCTTGGCTTAAACTTCAATATGGTTCAAGTTTACGTGTTCTTGGCGATCATGGCGCAAATCACGGGCAAGAAACCTGGTCAGGCATTTCATAAGATTGTGAATGCGCACATTTATGAAGATCAGCTTGAACTGATGCGTGATGTTCAGTTGAAGCGTGAACCATTAAAAGCGCCGACGTTCCACATCAATCCAGAGATTAAATCTCTAGAAGATCTGGAAACATGGGTCACACTGGATGACTTTTGGGTTGAAGGATACGAGCATCACGACCCTATTCGTTACCCATTCTCAGTGTAACCAGTATTATTCTTCAAGATATGAAAAAAGCTCCAAATGGAGCTTTTTTGCTTTTTGTACTTTGAAGGTATTACTTGAGTGCACTGACAATATAGCGGTGAATAGGGTTGGTTTGCAGCGGTGCAGACAGTGCTGGGCTAATAAACTTGGGTTGGGTGAATATTTGCTTCCTCACTAATGAGCGGATAAGCTCAAAATACTTCAGTTCTGTTTTTCCACATAGCAACAATGAAAAGTCATCGCCCAGTTTATCGTAGGCATTGAGCACCTCTCGGAACCCCCTGAGGTACAAGTAATCCTTCGTCAAACCGCCTCCTCGATACACACGAGCAGTCGTCGTAAATGCTTGAAGGTCAGACGTTTTATACTGTTCTTTTAATAGCATGAACGTATGGCGGAAATCGCGATCCTTGATCATTGACTCTACCGCCAGGACTCGTAAGGCTAAGGTTCTTAGGCGTTTGATACTGAAATGTCCTGACAGATATTCACACAATATAGCCAGCCCTTCTTGGGTGTTGGTATTGGCTGGGCACCCTAAGCTCAGGACCTTTAGCGGTTGTTGACGACCATTAAGCGTAGTAAGAAGGTGTACACCCATTTCATGATGTGCGAGAGCCTCTAACTCATCGGTCGTGATGTATGCTGCGTGGTTAATTTTGACTCGAGACCCCGAAACGAGTGCGTTTGCTAACATCCCATCCAACACCTGTATTTCACATTCATATCCATTACGTTGAGCAAAGTTTTGCATGAAGTGTGCTATCGCACGGCTATCATGCTGAGGTTTGCTCTCTTCTTCCGTGGGAAGGTGTAAAATGAAATGGGCGTTGGCAATATCTTTGGCGCTCGGCTCTCCGTAATAGCGCAAGGAGTTATAAAGAAACTCTTGTGTACCGATAGTATTCACTTGATCCAATTTATCTGCGTAAGACTGAATCACACCCGCGTACAGCTTTTGTAATTGGGTGTCTTGAATATTTTCTAAAGGCAGTTCATACAGACGTCGCTTTGCGCTGTGAGTATCTAGATTGGTGGTTGAGTATTGGAAGTTAGGCTCTTGAGAGTATTTGTTCTTAATAAAGCGTTCTCTTTCCTGAGCATAATTGAGAGGATTCACGCTACTGAGGATATCAATATCAGCAACCAGTTGAGTTAGGTTTTCGTCTATTGCGAGTAGCTGATCAGAAATAGTGCCATTAAGCTGCGTCATGTTGTCGACTCCAAATGAGGTAGCCCAGCATAAGTATGCTGGTATGGCTCAAATTATCACCAGACAACGAATTTGAACAGCGTCATTAACGCAAAAAAGGCCCCACAATGTGGAGCCTAAACAATAAGCGATGGTATGTAAGTTATTGTTATGTCGTTAGGGCTAAGATCGCGCCTGGTAAAATAACGAATACAGACATAAGGTAGCCACCGACAACAGCTTTGTTCTTGATAGCCATTTCAGAAATCATCTCAGCGCCTTTCACTGGAATTTCACGTAGGAACGGAATACCAAAGATAAACAGCGTTGCCATGATATTAAATACTAGGTGTACCAGAGCGATTTGAAGCGCGAATACCGCAAACTCACCCGATACGGCTGTTGCTGCTAGTAGCGCCGTAATACAAGTACCAATGTTTGCACCTAGCGTGAATGGGTAAATATCACGAACTTTAAGAACGCCTGTACCCACAAGTGGAACCATCAAGCTAGTTGTTGTTGATGAAGATTGTACCAACACAGTCACGATTGAACCCGATACAATACCGTGAATAGGGCCACGACCAATCGCGTTTTTCAAAATTTCACGTGCGCGGCCAACCATTAGGCTCTTCATTAGCTTACCCATTACCGTAATTGCAACGAAGATTGTCGCAATACCCAAAACGATAAGCATGATGCCACCAACAGTATCACCGAATGTTGAAAGTGGCTCTTTAATTGCGCCCACAACTGGTTTTGTTATTGGCTTAATGAAGTTGAAGCCTTTAATGCTCATATCGCCAGTAGCAAGTAGTGGAGAAACAAGCCAATGAGAAACTTTCTCTAAAATGCCGAACATCATTTCCAACGGAAGGAAAATAGCAACAGCAAGTAAGTTGAAGAAGTCGTGAATAGTTGCGCTTGCAAATGCACGTTTGAACTCTTCTTTACAACGTACGTGACCAAGAGAAACAAGCGTATTAGTCACTGTGGTACCAATATTGGCACCCATCACCATCGGAATCGCGGTTTCTACTGGTAAGCCACCTGCAACTAAACCTACAATAATAGACGTTACAGTACTTGAGGACTGAATTAAGGCTGTTGCCACCAAGCCGATCATTAGACCAGCAACAGGGTGAGCGGCAAACTCAAATAGCACCTTAGCTTGATCGCCAGTTGCCCATTTGAAGCCACTACCAACCATAGATACTGCTAGAAGAAGCAGATACAACATGAATGCCAAGTTAGCCCAGCGTAACCAACGAGCAGTGCTCGAAATTGGCGCCACTGTTGAAGTAGCTTGGTTCATCATAATTTTCTCCGTTGACCTTTCAGTTCATTTTTCGGTCTGTAGTTGAAACTGCGGGCGATGTTAGAGAACAAATATTTCAGTAATATTACAGATTTCTTGCTGTGAGTAATTTTTATTGTTCTTTTTGATACTGGTGTGAGTAGGGAAAATTGATGGTTTTTAACTCTTTGAATTTAATGAATAAATTTGACTTTTGTTTTGTGTGGTTTTTGCGTTTTCTTTAGAAAGAAAATGCGCCTCAGTTCAACTTTTATGACAGTGTTAATTTTATATATTCGGTAAAACTTATGTTTTTGTAATGTATTGTATGGTTTTGTCGAGTTTATTGTTTGTCTCTGTCACATTTGGTATAAAAAGCATCACTTTCTTTTCGGGACTTGATCATGTCACATCTAAACTACAACCATCTATATTATTTCTGGATGGTGTGCAAACAGGGCTCTGTAACTAAAGCGGCCGATGCGCTTTTCCTAACACCGCAAACCGTGACAGGGCAGATTAAAGCGCTTGAAGAACGCATGAAAGGAAAGTTAACCAAACGAAATGGTCGTACAGTTGAGCCAACTGAGTTAGGGCAACTTGTTTTTAAGTACGCCGACCGAATGTTTGGTTTGAGTTATGAGATGTTAGATATCGTCAATTACAGTCAGCACTCGAACATTCTGTTTGAAGTTGGCGTAGCCGATGCGTTATCTAAGCGCTTGGTCAGTAAAGTACTAATGACGACTGTCCCGGAAGATAACAGTATTCATTTACGCTGTTATGAGTCAACCCACGAATTGCTACTTGAACGACTGTCTCAGCACAAGCTGGATATGATCCTCTCGGATTGTCCCGTTGACTCAACTCAAAGCCCTGGCCTTTATAGCAAAAAGCTAGGTGAGAGCAGCATGAGCTTTTTCGCCTCTTCTGAAATTGAAAATGTGCGTTTCCCTGAGATTCTGGAACAGAAAAAGCTTTTGATTCCTGCAAGCCGAACAGCAATGGGGCGTAAGGTTATTCAGTGGTTTGATCGTCAAGGTCTTCAGCCTAATGTGTTGGGAGAGTTTGATGATGTCGCGTTGATGAAGGCTTTCGCACGGTATCACGATGATGTGATTTTCTTAGCGCCGACCGTATACATGTCGGAGATTGAGGACGACCGAAATCTACAGCTAATTGGTCATGTCGATGGGTTAAAAGAAGAGTACTACGTGATTTTTGCGGAACGAATGATCCAACACCCAGCGGTAAAAAATGTTTGTGATGCTGATTTCAGTCAAATGTTTGAGTAAACCCGTATCGTTGCGCAAATAAATAGATTACTATCAATAAAAATATAATTCTAAATAATACCTAAGTAACTCAAGATACTTGTTTTAGTGAGCAAAACTATTAATTATTGATGGCGCATCAATTCTCCACTTTGGTGGATAATATTGGTGTATCACTAACAACTAAATTAGAGGTTCTAATAATGACGACTCTGGAAGTGTATCTTGATTTTCTTAGATATATAAATCAGTGCAACACAACAAGCTGGCCAGGGTTGGAATAAGTAAGTTGTAGCTAGAGGTCCAACACATGAATCTACAAGAAATGGAGCAGAACTCCGCAAAAGCCGTCGTGTTGCTCAAAGCGATGGCAAACGAGAGACGCCTACAAATCCTTTGTATGCTGCATAACCAAGAGCTGTCCGTGGGAGAGCTGTGTGCAAAGTTAGAGCTAAGCCAGTCGGCATTATCTCAGCATCTTGCTTGGCTTCGCCGTGATGAGCTAGTCACGACAAGGAAAGAAGCACAAACCGTGTACTACACATTAAAGAGTGATGAAGTGAAAGCGTTAATAAAAACACTGCATAGTCTTTATTGTGCTGAAAGCGCTTAGCGTTAATTACATATACCTAATATATCGTTCATTTTAGGCTGTGAATCTAACTCGTTGGAATATTTGAGAGTGGCGTTAAACTTTTGATGATAGGGTACTACTCATCGACCAATTTGCTTTGTTCTCAAGTGTTTTATTGGTGCTTTCCAGTTTGAGCTTTATAAGGTAAATAAGCTGATGCCTTTGAATAGGCGTGCAGAAAAAGAAAAGCTGGCATTGCCAGCTTTTTTATTAAGAAAATTTTGTAGATATAAAAAAACCGACACAAGGTCGGTTTTTTCTTCACTGTAAAATCAGGGCTCTATTAAAGAGCTTTGATTTGTGCAGCGAAACGAGACTTATGGCGAGCTGCTTTATTCTTGTGAATAAGGCCTTTAGTTGCCATGCGGTCTAGGATAGGTGTAACTACAGCGAATGCAGCAGTTGCAGCTTCTTTGTCGCCTGCTTCGATAGCAGCAACAGTTTTCTTCATGTAAGTACGCATCATTGAGCGACGGCTAGCATTGTGCTGACGACGTTTCTCAGCTTGGATAGCGCGCTTCTTAGCAGATTTACTATTTGCCAAGGGTCTAACTCCCAAAAACTTAGTTCTGTGACAATTTAAGGGCGAGGAATATCCCTCATTTGCGCTTAAATGTCAAATGATTTGTGCAAAAACCGATCTAAGCCAAAACAAATTTTGGTAAGAGAGGTTATCGCGGTTAAGATGGCGGGGATTCTAACAGCATTTTTATACCAATGCTAATAATTATCCGCGAAAGGCACACTTATTCCTTACAACCCGCGGATAGATTTTTGACGTCTATTTACAGCACCTGTCAGAGAAACAGTATAGGGTTAGCTGTCTTATGGTGATATTCCGAGGTTACAGTGAGTAAACGACTACTCAAGTCTGGCATGATCGTCAGTGCTATGACATTTATTTCCCGCGTTCTTGGCCTAGTTCGTGATGTTGTAGTGGCAAATTTAATGGGGGCAGGAGCAAGCGCAGACGTCTTTTTCTTCGCCAATAAAATTCCTAATTTTTTACGACGTTTGTTTGCTGAAGGGGCTTTTTCCCAAGCGTTTGTACCTGTTTTAACGGAAAGCCATGCTCAAGGCGACATGGATAAAACTCGGGAGCTCATTGCTCGTGCGGCGGGTACGTTAGGGGTGATAGTCTCGATTGTTACCATTTTAGGTGTCCTAGGCTCCGGCGTGGTCACTGCTGTGTTTGGTTTTGGTTGGTTCCTTGACTGGATGCATGGTGGCCCGGCTGCAGCAAAGTTTGAGCTTGCTAGCGTGATGCTCAAAATCACCTTTCCCTATTTATGGTTCATTACCTTTGTCGCTCTATCGGGTGCTATCCTCAATACATTAGGTAAATTTGCGGTCTCCTCCTTTACCCCTGTTTTCCTCAATGTGATGATTATTTTGGCGGCGTGGTTTATCTCGCCGCAAATGGAAATGCCAGAAATAGGGCTTTCTATTGGTGTTTTCTTAGGTGGTTTGGTCCAGTTCTTATTCCAAATTCCCTTCCTTATTAAAGCAGGCGTCATGGTTAAGCCAAAATGGGGCTGGCGCGATCCGGGTGTAGTGAAAATCCGTACTTTGATGATCCCCGCTTTATTTGGCGTATCGGTCAGTCAGATTAACTTGTTGTTTGATACGTTCATCGCCAGTTTTTTGCAAACCGGTTCGATCAGCTGGCTGTATTACTCAGACCGCTTATTGGAATTTCCTTTAGGCCTGTTCGGTATTGCGATTGCGACTGTGATTTTACCCGCGCTTTCACGTAAACACGTTGACGCACAAAGTGAAGGCTTCGCACAAACCATGGATTGGGGGGTGCGCATGGTGATCTTGCTTGGCCTTCCTGCAATGCTTGGTCTGATGGTACTGGCAAAACCTATGCTGATGGTTCTGTTTATGCGAGGTGAATTTTCTCCTCAAGACGTACATCAAGCATCATTGTCGCTTTTTGCCTACGCTTCAGGTTTGTTGAACTTCATGCTGATTAAGGTTCTCGCGCCAGGTTATTACTCGCGCCAAGATACTAAAACGCCAGTAAAGTACGGCATCATTGCGATGGTGACAAACATGGTGTTTAACGCAATTTTTGCGTACTTTTATGGCTACGTTGGTTTGGCTATCGCGACGGCACTTTCGGCGTTCGTAAATATGGCATTGCTGTATCGTGGTCTACATATCGCAGGGGTATACCAAATCACCAAACGAACCGTCTTCTTTATTATACGTTTGGTTATTGCAGGTGCGGCGATGGTGGCTGCGATCTTATGGCAATTGGAAGACATGTCAGTGTGGCTAGATTGGAGCTTTGCTCACCGCAGCGGTGTACTAGGAATGTTGATCGGTCTAGGAGCCGTGGTTTACCTAGTGGTTCTATTTTTAACTGGTGCACGCTTAAAAGACCTAAAAGCTGGGACAGACTAAGGGTGATTAGTATATAATCCGTCAGTTTCACACAGTGTAAAGTAAAAACAGAGGCAGAAAGCAGTATCCAATGGAACTGATTAGAGGCATTCACAATATCACCCCGCGACATCATGGTTGCGTGCTGACTATTGGCAATTTCGATGGTGTCCATAAAGGCCATCAACAAGTATTGCAGCAAGTGTCTGAGCAAGCGGACAGGCTATCATTGCCTTCTGTTGTTATGACCTTTGAACCTCAGCCGATGGAGCTGTTTGCCAAAGATAAGGCACCTGCACGGTTGACGCGATTACGCGATAAGTTCGTGCAATTGAGTAAGCTCGATATTGATCGCTTGCTCTGCGTCAATTTCAATCGTCATTTTGCAAGTTTAACCGCGGAAGAGTTTATCCGTGACTTGTTGGTCGAGCGTTTGGGTGTTAAGTTTCTTGTCGTTGGTGATGATTTCTGCTTTGGCAAAGGCCGTACAGGTAACTTTGCAATGCTGCAGGAAGCAGGGGAAAAGTACGGTTTTGATGTCGTGAGTACCCAGAGCTTTTGTTTACAACAATTACGTGTCAGCAGTACGGCTATCCGTCAAGCGCTGGCGCGTGACGATTTGCATTCCGCGCAACAGATGCTGGGAAGAAACTACAGCATCAGCGGTCGTGTTTCTCACGGAAGAAAGCTGGGAAGAACGATAGGTTTTCCTACTGCGAATATTCCTTTGAAACGCTGTGTTTCTCCGGTCTCCGGAGTCTATGTTGTTCAAGCGCTTGGCTTAGGAAATAAGCCAATTGGTGGTGTCGCTAATATTGGTCAAAGACCGACTGTCAATGGCGTTCGCCAGCAGTTAGAAGTACACTTATTCGACTTTCATGCCAATTTATATGGCAAGCAACTAGAAGTGGAGCTTTTGCATAAACTTCGAGATGAGCAAAAGTTTGAGTCGTTTGAAGCACTTAAACAACAAATCGAATTGGATGCTGAAGCAGCAAGGGTGTGGCTGCGTCAGCTTAAGCGTTGAGCGGTTTATTCCACCGTTCAACATAATGTCTAATTTTCGCCCAATATAACGGAATTAAGAATCGATGAGTGAGTATAAAGATACCCTGAACTTACCTGAAACAGGGTTTCCAATGCGCGGCAACCTGGCCAATCGTGAGCCAGAAATGCTTAAGCGTTGGTACAAAGAAGATCTTTACGGTGAAATCCGTAAAGCTAAGAAAGGCAAAAAGTCATTCGTATTGCACGATGGCCCTCCTTACGCAAATGGTGACATTCATATTGGTCACGCACTAAACAAGATTCTTAAAGACATTATTATTAAATCCAAAACACTTTCAGGTTTTGACGCACCTTACATTCCTGGCTGGGACTGCCACGGTCTACCTATTGAATTAATGGTAGAGAAAAAAGTAGGCAAGCCAGGCCAAAAAGTAACGGCAGCAGAATTCCGCGAGAAATGTCGTGAATACGCAGCAGGTCAGGTTGAAGGTCAGAAAGAGAGCTTCAAACGCCTTGGTATCATGGGTGAGTGGGACAAGCCATACCGCACTATGGATTTCGCAACTGAAGCGAACATTATTCGTGCTCTTGGTAAGATCGCAAGCAATGGTCACCTGCTAAAAGGTTTCAAACCTGTTCACTGGTGTACAGACTGTGGTTCTGCTCTTGCTGAAGCGGAAGTAGAATACAAAGATAAAGTATCGCCATCTATCGACGTTCGTTTTAAAGCGGCTGACGAAGCGGCACTGTTGTCTAAGTTTGAGCTGACTGAAGGCCATGAAGGTAAAGGCGATATCTCTATTGTCATCTGGACGACAACTCCTTGGACGCTTCCTGCAAACCGCGCAGTATGTCTACGTGATGATCTAGAGTACGTACTTATCCAAACAGAAGGCGACAACGCTGAGCGTATCATCGTTGCTGCTGAGCTGGCGAAAGACGTAATGGACCGTGCTGGTATCGAGCACTTCCACAATCTTGGCTTTGCTAAAGGTGCGGATCTAGAGCTTTCTCAATTCCAACACCCATTCTACGATTTCACTGTACCGGCGATCCTGGGTGATCACGTTACGACTGATTCAGGTACTGGTGTTGTTCACACTGCACCTGGTCACGGTCAAGAAGACTTCGCGGTTGGTAACAAGTACAACCTAGAAGTAGCAAACCCAGTTGGTTCAAACGGTGTTTACTTACCAGATACAGAGCTATTTGCTGGTCAGCACGTATTTAAAGCGAACGATGCAGTAGTAGAAGTACTGAAAGAAAAAGGTGCACTACTACACCACCACGCTTACGAGCACAGCTACCCACACTGTTGGCGTCATAAGACTCCAATCATCTTCCGTGCTACGCCTCAATGGTTCGTTTCTATGGACCAAGCTGGCCTACGTGCTAAAGCATTAGAGTCAATCAAGAACGTAGAGTGGATGCCTGAGTGGGGTCAAAGCCGCATCGAAGGTATGATCGAAGGTCGCCCTGAGTGGTGTATCTCTCGTCAACGTACTTGGGGTGTGCCAATTGCTCTGTTTGTTCATAAAGAAACAGCAGAACTTCATCCAAACACGCTAGAGCTGATCGAGAAAGTCGCTAAGCTGGTTGAAGAGAAAGGCATCCAAGCATGGTGGGATGTAGATGCCGCTGAACTACTCGGTGCTGACGCTGACCAATACGAAAAAGTACTAGATACGCTAGACGTATGGTTCGATTCAGGTGTTACTCACTTCTCCGTTGTTGATGCTCGTGAAGAGTACAACGGCAACAGTGCAGACCTATACCTAGAAGGTTCTGACCAACACCGTGGTTGGTTCCAATCTTCTCTAATTTCATCTATCGCGATGAAAGACGAAGCGCCTTACAAACAAGTACTGACACACGGTTTCGTGGTTGATGGTCAGGGTCGTAAGATGTCTAAATCTATCGGTAACGTGGTTGCGCCAAAAGACGTAACTAACAAGCTAGGTGCTGATATTCTTCGTCTATGGGTTGCTTCAACAGACTACACTGGTGAAGTTGCGGTTTCTGATGAAATCCTAAAACGTAGCGCAGATGCTTACCGTCGTATCCGGAACACAGCGCGTTTCTTCCTTGCTAACCTAAGCGGCTTCAACCCTGAAACAGACATCGTTCCTGTTGAAGAGATGGTTGCGCTAGATCGCTGGGCAGTTGGTCGTGCGCTAGCAGCACAAGAAGAGATTGTTAAAGCATACGAAGAGTACAACACACACGGTGTGACTCAGCGTCTAATGCAATTCTGTTCGATCGAAATGGGCTCTTTCTACCTAGACGTAATTAAAGACCGTCAGTACACAGCAAAACGTGGCGGCAACGCTCAACGTAGCTGCCAGACTGCACTTTACTACATCGTAGAAGCGCTAGTTCGTTGGATGGCGCCAATCATGTCGTTCACTGCAGATGAAATCTGGAACGAAATGCCAGGCGAGCGCGACAAGTTCGTATTCACTGGTGAGTGGTTCGACGGTCTATTCGGCCTTGCTGAAGGTGAAGAGCTGAACAATGAATTCTGGGCTGAGATCCAAGCGGTTCGTGGTGCAGTAAACAAACTTCTAGAAGATGCGCGTAAAGAGAAAACCATCGGTGGTGCACTACAAGCTGAAGTGACTCTATTTGCTGATGACGCTTTAGCGGCGAAGATCAACAAACTTGAAGATGAACTGCGCTTTGTTCTACTAACCTCTGCGGCGAAAGTTAAGCCTCTAGGTGAGAAGACTGATGCAGCACAAGCCACGGATATCGAAGGCTTGTTTGTTGAAGTAGCAGCAGCTGAAGGCGAGAAGTGTGATCGTTGTTGGCACCACACGCCAGACGTAGGCACAATTGAAGGTCACGAGAAAATCTGTGGTCGTTGTGTGTCTAACGTAGAAGGCGAAGGTGAAGTACGTAAATTCGCGTAATTGCCTAGAACGACTGAACTTTTTTTAAAATTAACAGCCCCAGTATTTACTGGGGCTGTTTGTAGGTAAAGTAATGAGTGAAAAAGCACTGTCTTTAAAGCAATCTGGTATTCGCTGGTTATGGTTAGCGGTGGTTATCTTTTTAGCTGATATTGGCATTAAGTATGTTGTAATGAACAACATGGGATATGGCTGGGCAAACCGCATAGAAATTTTGCCATTCTTTAATCTTTTGTACGTGCATAACTATGGTGCTGCTTTTAGCTTTTTGAGTGATCAAGCGGGCTGGCAACGTTGGTTATTTACAGGTATTGCTTTTATCGTTACAGGTCTTTTGACTTACTGGATGAGCAAACTACCAGCGAAAGAGAAATGGAATAATATTGCTTATGCCATGATTATTGGTGGCGCAGTAGGCAACGTATTCGACCGAGTAATACATGGGTTTGTCGTGGATTATTTGGACTTTTTCTGGGGTAATTATCACTGGCCAGCGTTCAACCTTGCAGACATGGCGATCTGTATTGGTGCCGCGATGATTATTCTTGACGGCTTTCGAAAGAAAGACGAGGCGAAAGCCTAAGTAGTGGCAGTGTATATTGCGAAAAGTTGAATAACCCTAAGCGTCGCCCGTTGATTCGAGCGACGCTTTTTATTATGTTGGAGCGCCAATCAGCATATCAATGTATAAAAAGACCAAGCTGACAGCGTAATAACCCAAGAACAAGGAAGCAGTAACGTGACAACAATAACCAATGAATCTGTAGTAACCCTTCACTTTACGATTAAAATGAAAGATGGATCGGTTGCGGATAGTACTCATAACATGGGTAAACCAGCGAAATTTGTTATGGGTGATGGCAGCTTGAGTGAAAACTTTGAGCAGTGCTTGATAGGCCTCGAAACAGGCGCACAAAAAGCGATTGAGCTAAAAGCAGAAGACGCGTTTGGCATGCCAAACCCAGACCATGTACACCATATGGATCGCACTAAGTTTGTAGGTGATGCAGAAGTAGAAGTGGGTACAATCATGGCGTTCAGTGGTCCTGATGGTATGGAAATCCCGGGCATTATTACAGAGATTGCTGGCGATTCAGTCACTGTGGACTTCAACCATCCTCTAGCGGGACAAGACGTGACTTTCGAAGTTGAAATTTTGTCAGTAGAATAGCGAACCCAATAAAGATAATTTCCATGAGCAATGAAATGAAAATCCTATTAGCTAACCCACGCGGCTTTTGTGCTGGTGTAGACCGTGCGATTAGCATCGTAGAGCGTGCGCTAGAGATGTATCAGCCACCGATTTATGTTCGTCATGAGGTGGTGCATAACCGTTTTGTGGTTGAAGGGCTAAAACAACGTGGCGCTGTCTTCGTTGAAGAGCTGCATGAAGTGCCAGACAACAACATTGTGATTTTTTCTGCTCATGGTGTATCGCAGGCGGTTCGTCAGGAAGCCAAGCAGCGAGATTTGACGGTATTTGACGCGACGTGCCCGTTGGTAACCAAAGTGCATATGGAAGTAGCGCGAGCAAGCCGCCGCAATATGGAAGTGGTTCTGATTGGTCACGCAGGTCACCCTGAAGTGGAAGGCACAATGGGGCAGTACGCGAGTGAAACCGGTGGTATGTACTTGGTTGAAACCCCGGCCGATGTTGAGAAACTGAAGTCGATTGTGAAAGATCCATCTGATCTTCATTACGTAAGCCAAACGACACTTTCTGTAGATGAAACTGCCGATGTTATCGAAGAGCTACGCCGCGTCTTCCCAGATATCCAAGGACCACGTAAAGACGATATCTGTTACGCGACACAAAACCGCCAAGATGCCGTACGTGAATTAGCGGGTGACGTAGATGTGATGGTTGTGGTGGGTTCTAAAAACTCATCAAACTCTACACGTCTTAAAGAGCTAGCTGAAAAGCTAGGGACACCTGGCTACTTAACCGACTGTCCGGAAGATATCAAACCTGAGTGGTTCAAAGGCAAAACAAAGGTCGGCGTGACTGCGGGGGCATCTGCTCCGGAAGAACTCGTTAATCAGATTCTAGAGCGAATCAAAGAACTCGTCGGTGCCGAAGCGGTTGATGAAGTACTTGGTCGTGAAGAGAATATGTTCTTTGAAGTACCCAAAGAACTGCAAATCAAGCAAGTGGATTAATCTCCATTTATCGAATATTCAAAAGACGACCAGCGGGTCGTCTTTTTTACATCTCTCTCAGTTCATTTAGGTAATCACGAATTTGGTCTTTCCCTAAACCATCGATAATCATATCGGACATCTTCGTGATTCTTCGCTCAAGCGACTGAGCAACCCTTTCGCAATGTGCGTACACCTCTTCATCAGAACCTTCAGTCGGAAAGGCATCGACTTGCCAGTTTACTCGAACTCCACCCGCAAGCCACTGAGGAGCTGCCTCTTGATGTAAAGAGTCACAGAGAATAATAACGATGTCAGGAAGAAACTGAGTTCGCTCTTCCCATGAGTGGGTGTGGATATGTGGAATGGGAAGTTGGTGGTCATCTAAATATTTTTGCACCACCGGGTGAACTTTGCCTGTGGGATGAGAGCCACCGCTGGCGACACTAAACTCTGCTGGCAGGATATGGGTTGCGATCGACTCAGCGAGCACACTTCGTCCAGCATTGTGCTTACATATGAATAAAACTTTATACATCATCGCCTCGTCTTTTCTGAGCGTCTTATTTATACGCTAGCGGAAACTCAGCGGTGATGTGTGAACTTTTTGTGTTAGTGGCTAATGCCGAGCATCTCTTTGAGCACTTTAAGGTAGCGGCGGCTTACTGGTATCTCAAAGCCAGTTTTGGTGATGATTTCTGCTAATCCGTTTTCGAGTAATTTGATTTCGCTGATGGCCTTAATGCTGACTAAGTATTGGCGATGACAGCGTACCAGTGGGGTTTTCTCTTCTAGCGTTTTTAATGTTAGTTGAGTGCTCGCGGCTTGGCTGGTGGAACGTACATGCACGCCGCTGATGTCACTGTATGCACATTCTACCGTGTCGGTGGCCATGATGACGATACGGTTGTGCCCGATGCACGGAATCTGATCTAAAGTATCGGGCGTAATAGCAGACAGCTGTTGAGTTAGGGCGGATTGACTAATGACTTTATTTAGCCGTTTGACCGTTTTGGTTAAACGGCATGGGTCGACAGGTTTGAGCAAGTAATCAAAGGCGTTGTCTTCAAACGCTTGAATTGCATACTGGTCGTAAGCAGTGACAAAAACCACATAAGGCATGGTTTCTGGATCAAGCATTCCAAGTAGTTCAATCCCAGTGACTTGAGGCATTTGGATATCGAGAAACACCACATCAGGTTTGAGCTCATTGATTTTTTTTAGACCAAGGATCGCGTTTGAGGCATTGCCCACTACTTCAACTTGGCCTGTTTCATCCAATAACTCTGTCAGCTCTTCACGAGCAAACTGTTCATCATCAATGACGAGTGCGGTTAACATCCAACATTACCTTTATTGCTTCAGCGTGCTTTTATGATTTTGGGGGAATGATAAAGCTCATTTTAGTAAATTGATGTGGCTCGCACGTAATTTTTAGCGATGCATCACGCCCAAATTGATTAGTGAGACGTTTGTCGACAATTTCTAAACCTAGCCCGGAGTGGTTTTCTTTTGGCGGTTCAAAACTGCCTGCATTGTCTTCGACAGTAATCAAATGACCTTGTGGGTGTGCTTCGCTGTATATATGAACTTTACCACCTTCAAGCATGTTTGAAATGCCGTGTTTAATGGCATTCTCAACCAAAGGCTGGAGTGTAAAGCTTGGCAATTTGATGTCCAGCAATTCAGGTTGAATATCGATTTCAACCTCTAAGCGGTCCGTAAAACGAGCTTTTTCGATGCTCAAGTACGAGTTCACATGTGCAAGCTCTTCCTTTAGCGTCACGGTATTAATGTTCTGCTTTAAATTGCTGCGGAAGAAGTGCGATAAATTTTGGATTAGCTCGCGCGCTTTGTCAGGATCACGACGAGTAATCGCACTAATAGTATTGAGTGCATTAAACAAAAAGTGTGGATTCACCTGAGCGTGAAGCAGTTTGATTTCTGCTTGAGCGAGTAAGGCTTGTTGTTGTTGGTAATCGCCATACAGGATTTGGCTAGAGAGAAGCTGAGCTATCCCTTCCGCCATTGACATGTTGGCCGTGGAGAACAATTTACGCTTCGGTTCATACAGCTTTATGGTACCAATGACCTCTTTTCCCGCACGTAGTGGGATGATCAGCGCGGAGCCAAGTTTGCAGTCTTTTGCGATGGAACATTGGTATGGACGTTCTGCGCCATCAAGATAAATGATGTCGTTTTTCTCCATGGAGTCTAATGTGCTTTGCGATGAAATCGGCGTGTTCGGTTTATGGTGATCATCGCCAATGCCCACAAACGCTAAGATTTTTTCTTGGTCGGTAATCGCGACAGCGCCCACTTTTGTTTCTTCGTAAATAATACGTGCTATTTTCTCTGCGTTTTCGGTGTTGAAGCCGTTGCTTAGAATTCCCACTGAGCGATCAGCAATGGTGAGTGCTCGACGCGAAAACGTCGCAGAAAACTTTTCAAAGATCGCTTTTCTGTCTTGCAGGATACTCATGAACAACGCCGCACCAAATGAGTTTGCGATGATCATAGGTGCTGCAATGGCGGACACCAGTTCATAGGCTTGATCAAAAGGTTTCGCGACGGCGAGCAGCAAAATCATTTGCACCACTTCTGCTACAAAGGTAATACTGAATACCACGCTTGGGTTAAATAGCAGGGCACCTTTGTTACGTTTGATTAGGTACACATGCAAAAGACCACCGATAACCCCTTCTGCTGTGGTGGAGATCGCACAGGCCAAATCGGTAAAACCACCCAGCGTGTAGCGGTGAATACCGCCAGTAAATCCAACCGCAAAACCCACGACAGGTCCGCCAAATAATCCTCCCATCACCGCACCGATAGCACGAGTATTGGCTATCGCATCATTGATGTGCAAGCCAAAGTAGGTGCCGAGAATACAAAAGCCTGAAAAGAGTACATAGCAAATTAAGCGGTGGCTTAAGCGAGAAGATATGCTCAGCAGAGGCAATATAATGGGCGTTTTACTCAGCATGTACGCCAGTACCAAGTAAACACACATTTGCTGTAAGAGAGAAATAACCAGTTCCATAGCGAACCTAACCTGAAATTAATGCTGTTATTGTATACCTAAACAACCTCAAGGTTTTATCAGCCTTTAAAGTTACTTGGGTATAAAACAAAAAGAGCCTGCAATTGGCAGGCTCTTATCTTAGTCACTCGGATGCGACGAGTATTACGCTGTTTCTGATACGGCTTGTGGTTTCTCTTCGTCAGCCAGTTCAGTTTCACCTTTACCCTTAGAGGTTTTGATAACGTAACCAGTCACTGCTAGGGCAAACACAATACCGACGATAGTTGATAGTTGCATTGGCAGGCCAAAACCTAGCGAGCTGTTATTCAGAATGAATGTTGCACACACTGTTGTCATAAACATTGCAGGGATAGTGGTAATCCAGTGCAGTTTGTTGTGACGTAGCAGGTAAGCCGATGCAGTCCAAAGCATCATTACTGCTGTGGTTTGGTTTGCGAAACCGAAGTAACGCCAGATGATACCGAAGTCAACCTGAGTCAGGATGCCACCGATAACGAACAGTGGAAGCGCCATTAGTAGACGGTTGCGCAGTGTTTTCTGTTCCATGTTGAAGTATTCAGCAAGGATCAGACGGCTTGAGCGGAACGCTGTGTCACCTGAAGTAATAGGCAGGATAACCACACCTAGGAACGCGATGATACCGCCGAACACACCTAGTAGACCAAATGATGCGCTGTAAACTACGTTACCAGGGCCGCCGTTCTTCACTGCTTCTGACAGTGCGTCTAGAGAGCCGAAGAAAGATAGTGCGATAGCACACCAGATTAGCGCGATAACACCTTCACCGATCATTGCGCCGTAGAATACGAAGCGACCGTTTTTCTCGTTTTCCATACAACGAGCCATCAGTGGAGACTGAGTTGCGTGGAAGCCAGAGATTGCACCACATGCGATAGTGATGAACAGTGCTGGCCATAGAGGCATGTCATTCGGGTTTAGGTTGCTGAACATGTCCGATACTTGGAAGTCACCCATTACTGTGTGCTCGCTAGAGAATGCAACAGCAGTCATCAGGCCAACAGACATGAAAATTAGTAGTGCGCCAAACAGTGGGTAGAAACGGCCGATGATCTTATCAACAGGAACGATAGTCGCAATGATGTAGTACGCAAAGATTGCGATAACCATTGTTGTCATGCTTACGTTTAGGCTTGTTTGATCGTTGATTAGGTTAGTGATCATGCCAGCCGGTGCTGATACGAATACCACACCAACAAGAAGTAATAAGACAATGGCAAAAATGTTCATAAAGTGTTTTGCGCCATTACCTAGGTAACGTCCAGTAATGGTTGGTACAGAAGCACCGCCGTTACGAACAGATAGCATACCTGAGAAGTAATCGTGTACCGCACCAGCAAAAATACAGCCGATCACGATCCATAGCATTGCCGCTGGGCCGTATAGCGCACCCATGATTGGGCCAAAGATAGGACCTACGCCAGCGATGTTCAGTAGCTGAACCAGGTAAACTTTCTTGGTTGACATTGGAACATAGTCAACACCATCTGCTTTAGTATGAGCAGGCGTTTGGCGTTTTTCATTGATGCCGAAAATTTTCTCGACGAAAGCGCCGTAGATGAAGTATCCGCCGATTAGGGCTGCGACACAGGTTAGAAACCACATCATAGCAATTGTCCTTGGTCTTAGTTGGGTAGGGTAATTTTTTAATCTCAGGATGCATGTTATGCGTCACTTGTGTTAAATGCATTCGGTTAGTAGATGAGTGGTCGAATAGAGCACTGAGTGGTCGATATACTGCTTGAGCGGTTTTTAAAAATGGCGAACGGTTGATTGCAGTAGTGAGCGGTTGATTCGAGGCGTCAGTGGTTTAATCTGCAAGCTAAGCGGCAAACGCCAATAATTAGTGGTAAGCTTATTTTTGAAAACAATTACTTAAGGAAGAACCATGAAAAAGGCAACGTTAGGTTTGGCGCTGGCTTTACTTGCAGGGTGTTCCGCGACTACAGAAGATCTCGCTCAGTCAGGCGACTGGTATCAAATCGGCTATCAGGATGGCATCGCGGGTCATACATCACGTACAGTGAAAGAGCTAAGCGCAATGGGCAATGTAAAACAAGGAGATTATGACCAAGGTTATCTCGAAGGTTTGTCTGAATACTGTAACCCTGATTTTGCGTATCAGATTGGATTATCTGGGCAGTATTACGAAGGGGTATGCGAAGGGACGAAACAAGCGCAAAAATTCCGTATGGAATGGCAGCGTGGTTGGAACGAATACAGCAACTAATATAGTTTCATAATCAAGACGACCCTCTGACTTGTTCATCTTCTGACAAATAGGCTGAACTTGTTTGGTTTACTTTTGCCATTGAATTTTAATTCAGAGTGATTCCGACGATGAAAAAGTACCTCCTGCTCACCTTAGTTTTATTGCCGCTGACCGTCAGTGCATCTAATGCGCTGAAGGATACCATTAAAGCTAAACGTAAATACGAGCATAGCAAAAGCCATATTACTAATACGCTTGATAACACTAAGCGTGATATCGAAGAGATCACCAGTGGCACTTACGTACAGAATCAGGCTAAACGTGAGGCTAAGAAAGCGACCAGCAAGTACACCAATAAAGTGGAAAACGTTAAGAACGCTACCGATCCTGAACATATTAAGCGCAAAGCGAATAATGAGCTCAATCGTCAGGTTGATGAATGGCTTTATGAAGATTAAGCAGTAATAAAAAAGGTGACACTAAGTCACCTTTTTATGCTTACTTACTTTGATTACTTAGGCTGGTGGATTTCTACCGCTTTACGCAGGAAACCATCCTGATGCGCCAGCTGCTGGCGGGCTGAATCGATATCCAGATCTGTGAGGATCATTAAGATCGCCAGTTTTACATCATAGTCTGTTTGTTTGAGCACGGCTGTTGCCTGCTCTTTACTGCAGTCCGTCGCTTGCATCACGATACGAGCCGCGCGAGCAACCAGTTTGTCATTGGTTGCTTTTACATCCACCATTAAGTTTTGGTAGCTCTTACCAATGCGGATCATGCTTGCTGTTGTCAGCATGTTCAGCACCAGTTTCTGAGCCGTTCCTGATTTCAGACGGGTAGAGCCTGTTAATGCTTCGGGACCGACAACCGGACTGATCGCGATATCTGCGATGTCGGCAATAGGAGAGTCCGGGTTACAAGACAGTGCTACTGTTGTTGCGCCAATCTCATTGGCATACTCTAATCCACCTATCACGTAAGGTGTTCTGCCACTTGCTGCGATACCGACAACGACGTCATTTTTATTGAAGTCGATGTTCTTTAAATCTTGTTCGCCAAGCAAAGGAGAATCTTCAGCACCTTCTTTCGCTTTGAGGATAGCTTCTGGTCCGCCTGCTATTAAGCCAATGACCATTTTGTCGGATACCCCAAACGTTGGCGGACATTCTGATGCATCCAAAACGCCTAAACGACCACTGGTACCAGCGCCCATGTAAACCAGTCTGCCGCCCGCTTTAAATGCTGCAGTGATCTTATCGACCGCCATTGCTATCTCAGGAAGGACCTTTTCTACGGCAAGAGGAACCAGTTTGTCTTGTTGATTAATGCGCTGAACAATATCCAGTGAAGGCAGCAAGTCGATATCCATTGTTTCTGGGTTACGCCCTTCAGAAACGAGCTGTGATAAAGCAGCAATAAGTGCGTCGTTTGTCATAATTAAGCCTTCATTATTAATTTTTTGAATACAGTACACCGAGTGAAGCCAGTCGGCTTGCGCCGGTGACTTCCGGTAAATTGCTCGGCAAACCGTTAATATGGCGCTGAGCTAACCACGCAAACGCCATTGCTTCCATATAGTCGCCATCAACGCCTTTTTCGTTGGTTGTGGTCACTTGCCATTGAGGCATTAATTCGCTTAAGCGTTGCATCAACAGTGGGTTTCTCGCTCCGCCACCACAAACCAGCAGTTGTGGAGATGTGCCACAAACAAATTTTTCTACTTCGCTGGCGATGGTAACGGCGGAATACTCACATAATGTGCGCTGAACATCTTCTGCAGAGAGTGAATGCCCAGTTAGTTGGGATTGTAACCAATCGATATTGAACAGCTCTCGGCCGGTACTTTTTGGTGCTGAGCGTGTTAAATAAGGCTCTTGAAGTAATTGATTGAGCAGTGCCAGATTGACTGTGCCTTGCAGTGCAAATTGTGCGTCTTTATCGAACCCTTGCGTCGTATGCTTTTCACACCAGGCATCCATCAACATATTACCCGGCCCTGTATCGTAGCCAACCACCGGTTGCTGTGGGTGCAAAACGGAAACATTCGCAATACCACCGATGTTTAAAACCACGGTTGTCGAGTCTTGCATCGCGAAGATACTTTTGTGGAAAGCTGGTACAAGAGGCGCGCCTTGACCGCCGAGTGCCATATCCTTACGACGAAAATCCGCTACGGTGTCGATACCGGTTTTCACCGCGATAATATTGGCATCCCCTAATTGAGTGGTAAATGGATACTCGCCAGTTGGCTGGTGGAAAACGGTTTGACCATGATTGCCAATCGCGCGTATTTGCTCAGCCGAATAGCCGGACTTCTCTAGCAGCTGCAGAACGGCATCGGCAAACAGGTGACCAAGCTGGTGGTCGAGTTCACCAATGGTTTTCAGGTTCGTCTCCTGACCAGTGCAAACGGACAATAAAGCCTGTTTCAGTTGGGCAGGCATTGGATAATCATCGTGCGCAATAAGCTGAATTTGGTTTCCTTCAATCTCAACCAAAGCCGTATCGATACCATCCATACTCGTGCCAGACATCACGCCAATGTAAAGTTGGTTAAAATTCACAGCCGATCTCGTCAATTCTTCATTCGCTTATTGTAAAGCAAATCTGAAGCGAATAACCTCATTTGGTACCAGATATTTGAGGAGAAAACATGGGTCCGTTATGGGTTGACGTTGCAGGCTATGAGCTGACTGCTGAAGACAAAGAAATTTTGGAGCATCCAACGGTTGGTGGCTTGATTCTGTTTACACGGAATTATCATGATAGTGAGCAACTTCAGGCGCTTACCCAGTCTATCCGCAAAGCGGCGAAACGTCCGCTACTGATTGGTGTCGATCAGGAAGGAGGGCGCGTACAGCGATTTCGTGAGGGCTTTTCTCTTATCCCTGCTGCTGATGAATATGCAAAACATCAAAACAGTGAAGAGCTTGCTCGAATGGGCGGCTGGCTTATGGCAGCGGAGCTGATTGCTCATGACATTGATTTGAGTTTCGCCCCTGTATTGGATAAAGGCCATCAGTGTAAAGCGATTGGTAGCAGAGCCTTCGGGGAAGATACCAATACCATCCTTCGTCATAGCACTGCGTACATGCAAGGGATGAAAAGCATCGGTATGGCGACAACAGGCAAACACTTTCCCGGTCATGGTGGCGTGATCGCTGACTCTCATCTGGAAACGCCCTACGATGAGCGCAGTGATATTTTTGAGCAAGACATGGCGATTTTCAAAGCTCAAATAGAAGCCGACATTCTGGATGCCATGATGCCAGCTCACGTCATTTTTCCTAATTACGACTCTCAACCTGCCAGCGGTTCCGAATATTGGCTGAAAACAATTCTGCGTCAGCAACTTGGTTTCAAAGGCTTGATCTTCTCTGATGATTTGACCATGGAAGGCGCGGTTATCATGGGCGGGCCTGCAGAACGCTCCATTCAGGCTTTGAATGCAGGGTGCGATATGCTATTGATGTGTAATAAGCGTGAAGCACACATTGAGGTGTTGGATAACTTGCCAGTATCAACAGTGCCACTGGCGGATGCGTTACTGAAAAAACAGTCGTTTTCTCTAAGCGATCTCAAGTTATCTCAAGAGTGGAAAGCGGCGAGTGAAGCGATGAAACGCTTGACCAGCTAAACCTCTTGTAAACGATTCAAAACACCGATTAGAAGCCAAAGTTAATTATACTTTGGCTTTTTATTTATCTGTAAATAAAAATTTACACCAAATGTTTTTTATTGTGTACGCTTGTTTTTCTTTTTTAGCCTGTTATCTTGTCGTTAAAGCTTAGTTGTCTCACCAAGGATTTGGTTGGGTGTAAAAATAAATATACAGGTTAGAGTTATGCAGAAAAGTGAGTTGAGCAATATTAATATTAGCGAAGAGCAGGTTCTTATTACCCCAGAGGAGCTAAAAACCAAGCTTCCTTTGAGTGAAAAAGCGCGCCGCTTTATTCAAGAGTCTCGCCAAACTATCGCTAATATTATTCATAAAAAGGATCATCGCCTGCTGGTTGTATGTGGTCCATGTTCTATCCACGACGTGGAAGCGGCGAAGGATTACGCAAAACGTCTTAAAGCGCTCTCTGAACAACTAAGTGACCAACTGTATATTGTTATGCGTGTTTACTTTGAAAAACCACGCACCACGGTCGGCTGGAAAGGGTTGATTAACGATCCGCACCTCGATGGCAGCTTCGATATTGAACATGGTCTGCATGTTGGACGCGCACTGCTAGTGGAATTGGCAGAGATGGAAATCCCGCTCGCGACTGAAGCTCTGGACCCAATTAGCCCACAATACTTGGCGGATACTTTTAGTTGGGCTGCGATCGGCGCACGTACTACGGAGTCACAAACTCACCGTGAAATGGCAAGTGGCCTGTCTATGCCAATCGGTTTTAAAAATGGCACGGATGGTAGTTTGGCAACCGCAATCAATGCGATGCAAGCTGCGTCTTCTAGCCACCGTTTTATGGGGATCAACCGTGAGGGACAGGTAGCGCTATTGACCACTCAGGGTAATGCTAATGGGCATGTGATCTTACGTGGCGGCAAGCAAACTAACTACGACTCAGTGTCAGTTACTGAGTGTGAGCAAGAAATGGCGAAATCTGGCCTTGATGCATCACTAATGGTGGACTGTAGTCACGCCAACTCACGTAAAGATTACCGTCGCCAGCCATTAGTCGCGGAGGATGTGATTCATCAAATCCGTGAAGGCAATAAATCTATTATCGGTCTTATGATTGAAAGCCATATCAATGAAGGAAATCAATCTTCTGACTTAGCTCTTGAAGAGATGAAATACGGTGTATCTATCACTGACGCATGTATCAATTGGGATTCAACTGAGGCACTATTACGTCATGCACATGAAGAGCTAGTGCCTTTCTTAGAAAATCGTCTAAAGGCTAATTAATACAGGATTTAAGGAACATCAATGGCAGTTGAACTTAACGCATTACGCGATCAGATTGATGCAGTCGACAAGCAAATGTTGGAGCTATTGGCTCAGCGTTTGGCGCTGGTAGAGAAAGTTGGGGAAGTAAAAAGCGAACATGGTTTGCCAATTTATGCTCCAGACCGCGAAGCGGCGATGCTGGCTTCTCGCCGAGCAGAAGCTGAGAAAATGGGAATTCCTCCACAGCTTATTGAAGATATTCTGCGTCGTACCATGCGTGAGTCTTATGCCAGTGAAAAAGACTCCGGTTTTAAGTGTTTGAAACCTGAATTACGCTCAGTGGTCATTATTGGTGGTAATGGCCAGTTAGGCGGCTTGTTTGGACGTATGTTCAAGCTATCTGGTTATCAAGTCAAAGTGCTTGGCAGCAAAGACTGGGATCGTGCGGATGACATCCTAAAAGATGCGGGCCTGGTGGTGGTTACTGTGCCAATTCACCTAACAGAAGGTGTGATTGAAAAGCTAGGTAATCTGCCACAAGACTGCATTCTGTGTGACCTGACTTCTATCAAATCTAAGCCACTGCAAGCAATGTTGAATGTGCACCAAGGACCGGTGGTTGGTTTGCACCCAATGTTTGGCCCAGATGTTCCGAGCCTTGCCAAGCAGGTTATTGTGTACTGTGATGGCCGTGGAAATGATCAATACCAATGGTTGCTGCAACAGTTTGGTATTTGGGGCGCGAGCTTGTGTCAGACTGATGCGCAAGAGCACGATCATGGCATGACGTTAATCCAAGCGCTGCGTCACTTCACCTCATTTGCTTACGGCATGCATCTAAGCAAAGAGAACCCGAACATTGAGCAACTGTTAAAGTTGAGCTCACCAATCTACCGCCTGGAGTTGGCGATGGTAGGGCGTCTGTTTGGTCAGGATCCAAACCTCTACGGTGACATCATTCTCTCATCGCAAGAAAACATCGACATGATTAAGCGATTCCACCAACGCTTCGGCGAAGCACTTGCGATTTTGGACAGCAAAGATAAAGCCAAATTTGTCGAAAGCTTTGAGCAGGTGAGTGAGTGGTTTGGTGATTATTCACAACAATTTATGAATGAGAGCCAAAACTTACTCAAACAGGCGAATGATAATATTCATCGTGGTTAATCGCGGGTTATCTATCCGTGTGGAGCCCGAAACGAAAAGAGCAGCTTACGCTGCTCTTTTTTGTGTCGAGAGATAAATCAGTTAGTCGCGGTATTGCTGGTATCTTCACTTGATACTGTATTGATACTGGTGTCGCGATAGGGGGAGTTGGTTAAATTGACTTGCAGACGCACGACATTATCAATCAATTGAACTAAAGGGCCCCATTTCACTTTTTTCTCTTTTTCAAATACATAATTGAAGTTTTCAGGTGTCCACTCCATCAAGTATTGAGGGTTGAGTGCTCGCCCAAGAAAGCGCACCTCATAATGCAGGTGCGGGCCAGTGGAATTACCTGAACTACCACATTGAGCAATCACATCGCCTTTACTGACAAATTGGCCGCTTTTCACTTTAAAGCGTTGTAAGTGAGCAAAGGAGCTCATAAAGCCAAATGAGTGACGAATAGTGACATAGTTGCCATAGCCACGATTACTCGGGCGAACGGTTTCCACCACTCCGTCTGCAGGTGCGAGGATTTCTTCTCCTCGTTTACAGGTAAGATCGATACCAGTATGAACGTGTCGTTTACCTGAAATAGGATTAATGCGACTGCCGTAGGAAGAAGAAATACGTTGGTATGTCACTGGGCTATCATTTGGAATCAAACGAAACATGGTTGCTCGAACCGCGGAATCGATAGCTGCTGCATCAATTCGCTCTTCTAACGCCATGTTGTTTTCATCGATCATCAGCTCTTCGTCAGCGAGACCTAGAACCGATTCGACGTCGAATACCCGTTTTCCTAATAGCTGAATTTGATTGTTCTTATCGGTCAATGACTGAGAAAGCGAGTGGTTGGTATCAAGCTGCTCTTCATAAAGCGCGGTGATTTCGGCCTTTTCACTTTCTAGTTTGGCGATGGTTTGTGTTAGTTCGTCTTTATTGTGTATCTGCTGTTGATTGAGATACCACGCGCCACCAACGACGGCGGGTAATGCCAATACCGAAGCAAATACTGCTAGGACCGAACTGCGGCCCAAATAGAACTGCTGATCGCCGTCTTTCGTCGGGATCTGCATGATGATTTTTTTAGACATAGTTATTGTTACTTAAATAGGCGTTCATTTATTTTTCTCCTAAATCAGAGAGATGTTCTAACTCTCGGTTCAGAAGGTCGTTATTGCCTACATTCAATTCTATAAATCGTTTTAGTTGGCTAATGCTCTCGATGTCTATCTTGATGATCTTTAACCTAATCTCACACTTAGAAACATCCACAATTTGCGCTTTTAACGTAATCACTTGTTCGGATTGATCAAATGAAAAAGTTACATGGACTGGAAGGGCTGGATCCAAAGCCTCAGTCTCTTCCACTTTCATGAGTAAACCATGTAAGGAAAGATCTTGAATCCTAGCTTCAATTGCCAAGTCACGTTGTTCTACCTTCGCTGGCGCTTGATGGAGAATGCGTGAAAAGCGTCGTCTCTCTGCCATGTGCATTTTCTCGTCATGTCTTCAAACAGAATTGAATAGTATATCAATGCGAACAAAAAATGTTCGATTGCTGTTTGAAAAGTGTCGAGGTCGCTACAGAGTGACGTAAGTGCAATGTCATGTTCTTAACGAACGAGACGGGCTAATGAGCTCTTTTTTATAACAAAGAAAACAAAGGCCGCTATGATAGCGGCCTTTGTACAAATTACAATCAAACTTTGCGGGTTGCTATTACTTCGCAATACGCTTGTATTTGATGCGGTGTGGTTCTGCGGCTTCAGGGCCCAACGTTTTCTTCAACCAGTCCATGTACTCGGTGTAGTTACCTTCGTAGAAGTTAACTTGGCCTTCGTCACGGTAGTCAATGATGTGGGTCGCGATACGGTCAAGGAACCAACGGTCGTGCGAGATAACCATTGCACAACCAGGGAACTCTAGTAGTGCTTCTTCTAGAGCACGCAGTGTTTCCACGTCAAGGTCGTTGGTCGGTTCGTCGAGTAGTAACACGTTACCGCCCGCTTTAAGCAGTTTCGCAAGGTGGACACGGTTACGCTCACCACCTGATAGCTCACCAATGATTTTTTGTTGGTCGCTGCCTTTAAAGTTAAAGCGCGAACAGTACGCGCGAGCAGGGATTTCGAAGTTGTTGATCTTAATGATATCTGCGCCTTCAGAAATCTCTTGGAATACGGTTTTAGAATCGTCCATGCTGTCACGGAACTGATCGACCGATGCAAGTTTCACAGTGTCGCCCATTTCAATTGTGCCTGAATCTGGTTGTTCAGTACCACTTAACATCTTGAATAGGGTCGATTTACCTGCGCCGTTCGCACCGATGATACCAACAATCGCACCTTTAGGGATGCTGAATGATAGGTCATCAATTAGAACACGGCCGTCAAATGACTTCGTTAGGTTCTTCACTTCAATAACTTTATCACCTAGGCGCTCACCTGGCGGGATAAACAGTTCATTGGTTTCGTTACGTTTTTGGTGATCAGAGCTTTGCAGTTCTTCAAAGCGTGCCATACGTGCTTTTGATTTCGCTTGACGACCTTTAGGGTTTTTACGTACCCACTCAAGTTCTTTCTCGATGGTTTTTTGACGAGCACTTTCTTGAGATGCTTCTTGTTGTAGGCGAGCGTCTTTTTGCTCCAACCATGAGGTGTAGTTACCTTCCCATGGGATACCTTCACCACGGTCAAGCTCTAAGATCCAACCTGCGGCGTTATCTAGGAAGTAACGGTCGTGGGTGATAGCGACTACAGTACCTGTGTAATCCACTAAGAAGCGCTCTAGCCAAGCAACAGATTCTGCATCTAGGTGGTTGGTAGGCTCATCAAGCAGCAGCATGTCTGGTTTAGAAAGTAGCAGGCGACAAATAGCGACACGGCGGCGTTCACCACCTGATAGGTGCGCAATTTTTTGGTCCCATTCAGGTAAACGAAGTGCGTTTGCAGCTCGCTCAAGTGCGTTTTCTAGGTTGTGACCATCTTTCGCTTGGATCAGAGCTTCAAGTTCGCCTTGCTCTTTTGCAAGTGCGTCGAAGTCTGCATCTGGTTCTGCGTAAGCCGCATAGACCGCATCCAAACGTTTCAATGCGTCAGCAACGTCAGCAACCGCTTCTTCAACAACTTCGCGAACGGTTTTTGATTCGTCTAATACTGGCTCCTGGGGTAGGTAGCCTACGTTTAGACCAGGTTGTGGACGCGCTTCACCGTCGATATCCGTGTCGATACCTGCCATGATACGTAGCAGTGTGGATTTACCTGCACCGTTCAGACCTAAAACACCGATTTTCGCACCAGGGAAGAAGCTCAGAGAGATGTCTTTAAGAATTTGACGCTTAGGTGGCACAATCTTGCTCACCCGCGACATGGTATATACGTATTCAGCCATTGCCGATCGTTCCTAAATTAACTGTCATTCAAACCCATCATTTTATACCAAGTGCTTTGTTTTTGTTACCGCATTGCAAGAATTTCCCTTTCGAATGGATTTCTTATTTTGAGCTGACCGGAAACTTACACGGTTAGGGTATACACTTTTGTTATTCGTTATAAATGACGAAGTGCTTTCTGCACAAGTTAGGAACTCCTTGTCTCCATCGTCTTAAAAGTTTCACGAGTACAATTTTTAATACACTAAGTTGCTTTACATGGACATCTGCATTCTGTGTAAATAGATGCATGTGTGAAAATTGCCTTAACATCACATGAACGCTAACAAAACGAGGCTTTGGGGCAGTATATGTCTGGGGAAAATGACACAAATGAGATTCAACGTATCTGAATTGGCTAAAAACGTATGCTGCGCAGCCGCGCTGTGTGCGATGAGTTTGAGTGCTAATGCCGCGCTGAGCTTGGAAAAGCAGCGTGAAGTTTATGAGCAAGCTCAAGATTTATTAGATAAAAATGACATCGACGGATACCTTTCGATCCGTCCTAAAATTTCTGACTATCCACTGACGCCTTATGTGGACTACCGAACATTTATTAGAAAGTTACCGGAAAAGTCGCCACAGCAGGTGAACGAATTTATTTCGGAGTACGAGTCGTTTCCTTTTTCTCGTCGTGTTCGCGCTCCATACCTCAACCATCTTTATAAGCAAAAAGATTGGAAAACCATTACTGAATTTCAAAAAGTCATTCCAAGTGGCGAGCGTTACCAATGTATTTTCTACGTGGCTCAGTTAGAGCAAGGTAAGACAGTCGCCGCGTTTAAAGGGGCTGAGCATATGTGGTTGCGTGGCAGAAGTATTGCCGATGAGTGCGATCCATTATTCGCAGCATGGGACAAGGCAGGTGAACGTACTGATGAATTAATTCTCCAGCGTATGCTACTGGCGTTTGATGCTCGTAATGGCAGTTTGATGAGTTACTTACTTAAACTGCCTAAATCCTCGCAGGCAAGGCAACAAGCGAAAGAAATGAAGGCGTTGTTTGATAACCCTTCAAGCGTTGCGGAGTTCGCGAAGAAAAAACCGGCTAATGATTTTAATCGAGCGCAAAGCGAATATGCGTTGGAAAAGCTAGCTCGCATGAATACCAGTCAAGCGCAGAGTGTATATGATGCCGTTATTAAAGGGCAGAAGTTTTCTCCAGAAAAGGCGCAAGCCCTGGCTGACTATATCGCATTTCGATTGACCCGTACTGAGTCTGAGTCACTAGCTAAGTGGCGCGATGATAAAACGAAAACCAGCCAGTACTTACCGCTCATTGAAACTCGCATTCGCCTAGCGATTCAGAACGCGGATTGGAAAGGCGTACAAGAGTGGATTGCCGTTCTCAATAAAGAAGAGCAAGCGTCGCTTCGCTGGCAATACTGGCTTGGACGAAGTGAAATTGCGTTAGGTGATGACATCGCAGGGAAACAGCGTTTAGCGACTTTGGTCGGGCAGCGAAACTTCTATAGTGTGGCAGCCGCCAATGCGATTGGACAATCAATCAAATACCCTACGCATACGGTTAAGTTTGATAAGCGAGTGGTTCAACCCTATCAAGATTCGTTAGTTCGTATTGAAGAGTTGATCGCGACGGATAAAATCGCAGCAGCGAAAAGTGAATGGGCACATTTATTGCGCCGCGTAGGGAAAGATGAAAAGGCGATGTTGGCGGCTTATGCGTCTTCTAAGCGTTGGCATAACCTAACGGTGACCGCGAGTATTCAAGCGCAGATGTGGGATAATATCGAACTGAGGTTCCCGATTGCGCATCGCTGGTGGTTTAACTTTTATGCAAAAAAACACAACATAGATCCCGTGACGATGATGTCCCTGGCTCGACAGGAAAGTGCGTTGGATGTCGAAGCCCGTTCTCCAGTTGGTGCTCGTGGTCTTATGCAGATCATGCCCGCAACAGCAAAGTACACAGCACGTAAATATAAGTTGAGTTATCAAGGTACGCAGGATCTCTACAATGTGGGCAAAAATATCGAAATTGGTAGCCATTATTTGCAAGGCTTATTAGAGGATTACGATAATAATCGTATTTTTGCTCTTGCTGCTTATAATGCAGGTCCTAACAGAGTAAAAACGTGGCGAGAGCGTACCCAAGGAAAAGTGGATGCTTATGCCTTTATTGAGGCAATTCCATTTAGAGAGACACGCGGTTATGTACAAAACATCCTGATGTTTGAAACATATTACCGTGATCTTTTGGGTATCGATGGCGCGTTCTTGAATCAACATGAGATCAATACCAAGTATTGAGTGAGGTAACTTGATGTCGCACGAACCCGAGTACAGAGACTGGCAACAGATTATTGAGCTAATTCGAACTAGCATGGAGAGTGAGCAAGATGACATGCTGTTAACCATGCTGATGTCACGTGATGAGAGAGAATCATTAATATCACGCGTTAATATTATTAACGAGCTTCTTAAAGGAAAATTATCTCAACGCCAGATCAGCCAGATGCTTGGCGTGGGTATTGCCACTATTACTCGTGGCTCTAACGAGTTAAAGTCTAAATCTGATGAAGAGAAAGACAAACTCAAGGTTTTGTTAGAGCAAGTTGCGGTATCTAAGTAGCCAGTGATTCCAATTCGCCTTTAGGGATTGGTATCACAAGTGGTTAAGATAACATGTTAAAAAGGGCGGAAATATCCGCCCTTTTTCATACCTAGCGAATAGGGTGAGCCTTATAAATTTGAAGGGAAGTGCTCAGGGTTTGTGAATGGAATCAGAGCCAGAATCAAGGCTTGATGGTAAACCGAACTTCGAGTCAGCTGGTTTTGGGTGAGCAGGCTGATGGCACCACCTTTCTGTTTGATGTTCTCGGTACCAAACACCTCATCCATGACATCTCCCAGCTCATTCGCATGTTCGAGTTTTTCCAATACTTTAGGCGGCAGCATTAAGCTCGCAGAGCGAGATTCACCACGGTGAGTATTCGACTCAATCACCATCCACGCAAACGTCACGTTTGTTTCAATTCCCGCTTCAAGTCCGACATAGTAATCCGCGTTTGGCATCTCTACTTTTGCGTTTTTAACGCGGTTTAGTGCACCGCGATGAGTTTCTTCATCAGTCATAGGTTGATCTGCGACTTCACTAGGTACACTGACGCCGACGAAGTTGAACTCTTGGTGCGGAAATGCACTGTTAAATGCACTTTGAACGGCATTAATTTTAGCTGGGTTTAGCGATGCGATTACGACTTTTTGGGTTGCCATGATCTTTTTACTCACTGGTGTCTATTAACTCAATTTTACTTGGGTAGGCTTTACGTTCTCACTAGGGTAACAGCCTAATACTTTCAAGTGTTTAGTTATTTTTGTTAGCTCTTCTAGTGCCTGTTGCATTTCTGTCGAAGCAAGATGGGATTCCAAGTCTACGTAGAACATTTCTTCCCATGGGTTCCCCATAATTGGACGTGATTCTAGCTTGGTCATATTGATGCCGTAACGTTGCAGCACTAATAGTGTTTCAACCAGTGAGCCAGCCTCTTGGGAGGTCGACATGATCAAGGTAGTTTTTGCTGGAATCTGAGTTGAAACCTCAACTGGTTTGCGAGCAACCACGATAAAACGAGTATGGTTCTCAGTTTGGTTTGCGATGTTGCCTTGAATTGCTTGCAAGCCGTATAGCTTACCGCTTGATGCATTACCAATTGCAGCAACATCATCACGATCCATCTCTTGGACTTTTTGCATTGCATCTGCCGTGCTGGCGCAAGACTCCAGTTTTACACCTTTCATACGGCTTAAAAACTCACTGCACTGTTGGTGTGGCTGAGGATGTGAATACAGCGTTTTAATGTTTTCCAGACGAATGTCTTTTTTCGCAACCAAGCAGTGCTCGATTGGTTGAGTTAGCTCTCCAACGATGTACAGCGTCGTGTGTTGTAGTAGGTCATACACTTCATTAATAGAGCCTGAACTGGTGTTTTCGATAGGCAGAACACCATAATCAGCATGGCCCGATTCTACTGTTTGAGTCACTTCTTTGAAGTGTTCGCAGTTGAGCTCGATAAGTTCTGTATTTTTACGGCTGAAGTATTCGCGGCTTGCCAAGTGCGAGTAAGAGCCTTTGGCTCCTAAGAAAGCGACGCGAGCAAGTGGCTTACGACTTTGTTGCGGGTTAACGAGGTTTTGCAGGTAACTTTGCTGAAGAAGCACAGAGTCTTCAATGATGGTATGGAAAAGTTTAGTGATGTACTGCGCGTCGAGTTCGTATTTATCTCGGCCATTAGAAATCAGCTTAACTAATAGTTGTTGTTCTCGAACGGCATCACGAACGGGTTTTGAGGTTTGTACTTTACTTTTGGCTACTTCAATGCTGAGTTTACGGCGCTCAGACAATAAGCTGAGAAGTTGGTCATCCAGCTCATTCAAGCGCAAACGAATTTCTTCGAGGGAAATAGGTTGGTCAGTCATCAATTCTTTCCTTATAAAAAAGCCTCCCGATTTGGGAGGCTTTCTGTTTGTTTTTGACTTTTCTTTCACAAACGAGTTCGCCCCTCCGACTATGGGAGGAAAAAGAAGTCAAAAATAAACAGTGAGGTTAAATGCATAAATAGTGCTTAATTTATGAGTGTTTAAACACAATAAGCAAGGCGGGGGAGAGCGTCAAGCAAAAAAATAGCGCCTTTCGGCGCTATTTCCTCAATCTGGTCAGTTTACTCTTCTTCTTCCACTAGCTCTGGCTTATTCGCTCGGCGAGCTTCAGGTTTGTGGGTCAGCTTGTTCAATTGTCGTTCTAGTTTTTGCTCCACTTCGTTGATAGCTGCGTAAAGATCTTCGTGAGTTGCTGAGGCAATGAGCTGGCCTTTAGGAACTTTAATAACGGCTTCGAATTTCTTCTGTTTGTTTGGTTCCTCACTGAAAGTTGCTTGGCAACCAATTAGGTCTACTTGCCATTTCTCCAGTTTTTTAAACTTGCTCTCAATATGAGCTCGGATTGCAGAGGTGATTTCGATGTTTTTGCCAGTGATATTCATTGTCATAAGTGTTTTTCCTCTGTTGCATCCCTCATGGGTTGAGTTCAGATTACCGCTTTAAGCATAAAAAAATGTGATTCAGATCATTATTTTGTTCGGGGTTTTTATGATGAAAAATGAATGTGATCTCACTCAAGATCTGCTGAGATTTATCGTGAAATTGCTTGTTATCGGTTAGTAAATCCGTAGATTGGATAGAGTACTCAGCTGAAAACGTCTTCGTTTTTAGGGAAGTTTTACGGCCTAATATTAGAGGTGGTTAAAATTTAACTATACGTAAAGTGTGATGACAATCACTGAGTCTCTCAGACGAATTTATTTACAAAGCCGCTTATTGTACAAGCGGCTTTTTTGTGTCTGGCGTTTGACTGACTTTTCGTAGCGGTATCATGAAGAAGGGATCCTTTGGAGCCAGTGATACCCGCTCTAGACTTTTGACCTGGTCCAAACTTTCTAGCTGTTTGTATATAACGTAATAGCGATTAATGCTTGTGACGTACCCAACCGTTGAGCTTAAACTTTTCCGCATAACGACTTCCACGTTATTGAACCAAATATTAGGATCGTAGCCTTGCTGGGCTGCACGTTTACGAATTCGTTCTACATTCCCGGGGCCAGCATTGTAAGCCGCTAAGGTAAAGTAGAGTTTATTTTCCGCCGTAATAGCAGGATCACTGAAGTACTGTTTACGCAAAAATGCTAAATACTTCACGCCAGCATGAATATTGTTTTCTAGCTGCCGAACGTTTTTGATATTGATATTAGGGTCTCGAGCCGTGCTGGGTAGAACTTGCATTATGCCGACTGCACCTCGACTTCCAACGAGGTCGTTATTAAAGCCGGACTCTTTATAAGCGACGGCTGCGATCAGTAGATAGTCGATATCGTACTTCTCACCATAGCGTGAAAACAACGTAGCAAGCTTTTCTAGTTGAGCAATTTTGTTGGGGTTAAGGGCTTTGTTTAGCCAACCTGTGTTATCGATGTATTTTCCGTAAATGACGTTACCGAGCAGTGTCCCAGAACGAGATTTCTGAATAAACTTGTTCACGACGGCTTTCAAACTTGGGCTGTTTTCCCGCATTGCCCAAGCGATTTTACCATTTTCACGAATAGGGATTTCTGGGTGAGCTCGAATATCATCCATCACCTTCAGCCAAAGTTTGGCTTTATGACTATCGAGAACAATGGCTTTGACGTAGCCGTTATTGAGCATCCCAACCAGTTCGTAGTCTTGCAGTGTTTCTTCAATAAAATGTACGACAACGGGTGGCAAGCCTTTTTTATTTAGCTTCTTATTTAGTGCTTGAATACTCTCAAAGTAGCTAGAACTGGCACGTACCCAAACCTCTTTGCCGCTCAGTTGCTCAATGTTAGTCATGGCTGGTGTGCTTTTGTTCGTGACTATCCACTCGTCAATACCAGTAAGAATGGGTGAACTAAAATCGACTTTCTGTTTACGTGTGTTGGTAATGGTCAGATTGGCGACGACTAGATCACCGGAGCCATTTTCTAAGGCTGGCAGAAGTTGGTCACGGGCTAGAGGAATAATTTGTACGTTAAGTTTCGGTTTGAGCTTACGAAGGTCTTTTTCGAAATGCGCCAGGAGTTCTGCACCTATTCCTTTTGGTGTACCGCCCTCAATGTAATAGAAGCCTAGATCAGCAGAAACGAGGACACGTAAAACATTCTTCTCTTTAATAACATCGAGATCCCCAGTGTAAGGAGGTTGCTTGAGTGGTGATATTTGCAGTGCGCAAACGGAAGCAGACAATAAGAGCAGCATAACTGCGCATAGCTTAGGTATCTTCACGTTCACATCCTTTTATAAAGGGGAGGGGAACTTTAAGCATATGTAGAGCCCCGTAGATCATCAAGCAAGGGCAGAACACGCTATTGCGGGTAATAAAAAACCGCCACGGTAAAAACGGTGGCGGTTTAGTTTGAAGCGGCTCAGTTACTTCACAGGGTTGAGCTCGATAAGCTTTTCAGTTCTTGCTACGGCGTCTTCCAAACCGAGTTGCTTGTAGGCCTCTAGCTGGATAGTCAGTGACTTACGTGCCGCTTCGGTGTCTGGGAATGCTTTTTGTAGCTCTTGACTGCGATTAATTGCAGCTACCCAGGCTTCACGGCGGAGGTAGAAGTCAGCCGTCGCTAAGTCATAGTTCGCTAGGCGGTTTTTCAGCGCAACCATGCGTTTTTGTGAATCTTGTGCGTATGGGCTGTTCGGGTAGCGTTGAAGCAGTTTTTTGAAGTCATCAAACGCTTTTTTTACTGGCTCAGGATCGCGATCGCTTCGATCTACGCTGAACAAATCATGCATAAAGTTACGATCTTGCGCCATATGGCTTAGGCCGCGCATGTACAGTACCCAGTCCATTTTTTCATGGGTTGGGTTTAAACGCATAAAGCGAGAAATGGTTGCCAAGCCCAAAGCAAGGTCGTCGTTTTTGTAGTACGCATAGATTAGGTCAAGCTGCACCTGTTCTGAGTAGGCACCGAATGGGTAACGTGAGTCTAATGCTTCCAGTTTCTCAATTGCAGAAAGCCAATTACCACTTTGAAGAGAAATCTGTGCGTCTGCATACAGTTCCGAAGGCGGCACATCAGGAACGATTTCTTCTTTGCTTGCACATCCAAACAGAAGGGATACCGCTAAAAGGCCTGTTAAAGTCTGACGTTTCATATCAGGAGTCTGTTCCTTGAATCTAAATATTTCTTAAGCTGCCGTTACTTTCTTTCCAGTAACAGATACAATGACGTAATAGTCTATTTTTTCACAGTCGTGAGCATTAGTCTCACAGTTTTTAAAAAAGTTCGATATGGCTCAGCAGATTGTATTAACAAATACCGTAAAAGATAGCCAGTTAGGTCAACGTTTAGACCAAGCTATCGCCGAATTATTCGCGGACTTCTCTCGCTCGCGCCTGAAAGAGTGGCTGCTTGATGGGAAAGTTCAAGTTAATGGTGAAGTTGTCACCAAACCTCGCACCAAAGTAATGGGTGGCGAGGAAATTACATTGCAAGCCGAGTTAGAAGATGAAGAACGCTGGGAAGCGCAAGATATTCCGTTAGATATCGTTTTTGAAGATGACGATATTATCGTTATCAATAAGCCTCGTGACTTTGTGGTTCACCCAGGTGCCGGTACGCCAGATGGTACGGTACTTAATGCGTTGTTGCATCATTACCCTGATATCGCAGAAGTACCTCGTGCAGGTATTGTGCACCGTCTGGATAAAGACACAACGGGTCTGATGGTGGTGGCGAAAACCGTTCCTGCACAAACTCGTCTGGTTCGCGCACTGCAAAAACGTAATATTACTCGAGAGTACGAAGCGATCGCTATTGGTCGTATGACAGCGGGCGGTAAAGTGGACCAACCTATTGGTCGTCATTCTACCAAGCGCACGCTTATGGCGGTAGCACCAATGGGTAAACCAGCGGTAACGCACTACCGTGTCGCTGAACGTTTCCGCGAACACACACGTATCCGTCTGCGTCTTGAAACGGGTCGTACGCACCAGATCCGTGTGCACATGTCTTACCTCCAGCATCCGCTGCTCGGTGATATTGCATATGGTGGACGTGCTCGCATCCCGACAGGTGCTTCTGAAGAGCTAACGGCAATGATCCGTGGCTTCGATCGCCAAGCATTGCACGCCGTAATGCTACGCTTTGAACATCCAATTACGGGAGAAGTACTTGAGTTCCATGCCCCTGTGCCTGATGACATGGTGGCGATGACTGAAGCGCTTCGTCAAGATACGGAAGAGCACGGTTTACCGGAAGAGTTCTAAGATGAAGACAATCATTCCGAATTGGCGTGCGCCTAAAAATGTCAAAGCTTTTGCCTCAACACGCATAGGCGGTTTTTCGACAGGCCCTTATCAAGGGCTAAATTTAGGTACTCACGTTGGGGATGATTTGTCTTTAGTAGAGAAGAACCGAGCTTGGTTGGCGCAGCAGGCGAACATGCCAAATGCGCCAATCTGGTTAAACCAAACGCATTCGACCGTTGTGGCTCAAGCAAATGAACCAACAACACAAGTGCTTGATGCGGACGGTGTATTTACTTCTTCAAGCCATGTTGTTTGTTCAGCGATGACCGCCGATTGTCTACCTGTATTATTGACTAATACACAAGGCACGCAGGTCGCTGCCGTTCATGCAGGGTGGCGCGGCTTAGCAAATGGTATTGTCGAAAATGCATTAGCGTTGTTTTCAGGTGAAGTGATAGCGTGGCTTGGGCCTGCTATTGGGCCTGAAGCTTTTGAAGTGGGTGAAGATGTTCTGCAAGCTTTTGTTGATTTTGACTCACAGGCGCATCAAGCATTTACTCCACGCGATATCGACGGCAAATGGTTTGCTGACATGTCGGTGCTGGCAACGCAACGTCTAAATCGAGCTGGTGTGACACAAGTGTTTGACTCTGGACTTTGTACTTACCAAGATAAAGCCTCTTTTTATTCGTATCGCCGTGATGGTAAAACTGGTCGGCAAGCTACCTTTATTTGGATTGAAGATTAGTTATAAGCACTAAAGTGCCAAGATGCATAGTGCTATTTTTGCAAAGCTATCTTTATTCATTCACTCCCTTGAAATTCCTCCTCTGAGTATCCATCTTTCTAACTGTCAAAAGAATTTCCTTTAGTTGAGGTTAGGAAGGTAGATATGCGTCTTGATCGATTCACAAGTAAGTTTCAAATCGCTATCTCTGATGCTCAATCACTAGCGTTAGGGCGCGATCATCAATATATCGAGCCAGTTCACCTAATGGTGGCTTTGCTTGACCAAAATGGCAGTCCAATTCGTCCATTGCTTACTATGCTGGATGTGGACGTAACGCATTTACGCTCTAAATTGAGTGAAATGCTAGATCGATTACCAAAAGTCAGTGGCATCGGTGGAGATGTACAGCTCTCTAGTTCGATGGGCACGTTGTTTAACCTGTGTGACAAAGTGGCGCAAAAGCGTCAAGACTCCTATATCTCGTCTGAAATCTTCCTGCTTGCTGCTTTAGAAGATCGCGGACCATTGGGGCAATTACTCAAAGAGATCGGTTTAACAGAGCAAAAAGTTAGCCAAGCAATCGAAAAGATCAGAGGTGGTCAAAAAGTTAATGACCCGAATGCAGAAGAGCTTCGCCAGGCATTGGAAAAGTTCACCATTGACCTTACCGAGCGAGCAGAGCAGGGCAAACTGGATCCGGTTATCGGCCGTGATGATGAAATTCGCCGTACCATCCAAGTATTGCAGCGCCGTACTAAAAATAACCCTGTGATCATCGGTGAACCTGGCGTAGGTAAGACCGCAATTGTTGAAGGCTTAGCTCAGCGCATTGTCAACAATGAAGTGCCAGAAGGTTTACGTGGTCGCCGCGTGCTGTCATTAGATATGGGCGCACTGGTTGCTGGTGCTAAGTACCGTGGTGAATTTGAAGAGCGCTTGAAGTCGGTATTGAATGAACTCGCTAAAGAAGAAGGTAATGTCATTCTATTTATCGACGAGCTCCATACTATGGTTGGTGCGGGTAAAGGTGAAGGTTCAATGGATGCGGGGAACATGCTCAAACCTGCATTAGCCCGTGGTGAACTGCACTGTGTTGGCGCAACAACACTTGATGAATACCGTCAGTACATCGAAAAAGATGCGGCGTTAGAACGTCGTTTCCAAAAAGTGCTGGTGGATGAGCCGACCGTTGAGGATACAGTGGCGATTTTACGTGGCTTGAAGGAGCGTTATGAGCTTCATCATCACGTTGAAATTACTGACCCAGCGATTGTTGCAGCGGCGAGTTTGTCACATCGTTATGTTTCTGACCGTCAACTGCCAGATAAAGCGATCGACTTAATCGACGAAGCGGCTTCAAGCATTCGTTTACAAATTGACTCTAAGCCAGAGTCATTAGATAAGCTTGAGCGTAAAATCATTCAACTCAAAATTGAGCAACAGGCGCTTAGTAACGAGCACGACGAAGCGAGTGAAAAGCGTTTGAAAGCGCTTAATGAAGAACTCAATGAAAAAGAACGAGAGTACGCTGAACTAGAAGAGGTTTGGAATACAGAAAAAGCCGCACTTTCTGGCACTCAACATATTAAGTCTGAGCTTGAACAAGCTCGTATGGATATGGAGTTTGCTCGCCGAGCTGGTGATTTAAACCGCATGTCGGAACTTCAATATGGTCGTATTCCTGAACTTGAGAAGCAGTTAGATCTTGCAACCCAAGCGGAAATGCAGGAAATGACACTATTGCGTAATAAAGTAACCGACAACGAGATTGCAGAAGTACTTTCTAAGCAAACTGGCATCCCAGTATCCAAGATGCTAGAAGCGGAAAAAGAGAAACTACTTCGTATGGAAGACGTACTGCATAATCGTGTGGTAGGGCAAAGCGAAGCGGTCTCTGTTGTATCGAATGCCATTCGTCGTAGTCGAGCTGGGCTTTCTGATCCAAACCGACCAATTGGCTCCTTCTTATTCTTAGGTCCAACTGGTGTAGGTAAAACAGAGCTTTGTAAGACACTTGCGAGCTTTATGTTCGACAGCGAAGATGCGATGGTCCGTATCGACATGTCTGAGTTCATGGAGAAACACTCAGTGGCAAGATTGGTGGGTGCGCCTCCAGGCTATGTCGGATATGAAGAGGGTGGTTACTTAACGGAAGCGGTTCGTCGCAAGCCGTATTCGGTAATTTTGTTAGATGAAGTAGAGAAAGCGCATCCGGATGTATTTAACATTCTGCTGCAAGTTCTCGATGATGGGCGTTTAACGGATGGTCAAGGTCGTACTGTTGACTTCCGTAATACGGTTGTGATCATGACATCGAACTTGGGTTCATCTCGTATCCAAGAGAATTTCGCAACATTAGACTATCAAGGTATCAAGAGTGAAGTAATGGATGTGGTTAGCAAACACTTCCGTCCTGAGTTCTTGAACCGTGTTGACGAAATCGTGGTGTTCCATCCACTTGGTCAAGAGCACATCAAGTCCATCGCTTCTATTCAATTAGAACGTTTGGCGAAACGACTAGAAGAAAAAGGATATCAACTAGAGGTTTCTGACAAAGTACTCGATTTGATCGCTCAAGTTGGTTTCGACCCTGTATATGGTGCGCGTCCTTTAAAACGCGCAATTCAACAGAATGTCGAGAACCCATTAGCCAAATCGATTCTTTCTGGTGAAATTGTTCCAGACAAGAAAGTGCAGCTAATCGTTACTAATGACCAAATTCGTGCCCATCAGTAATTGCACGGATACAATAAGAAATGAGATAAAAATCACATTCAAGGGGCCATTTGGCCCCTTTTCTATAATGTTTTAGAACCTTTTGCCTATTTTCTATACGAATGAACTAAAAAGGTGAGTTTTTTTAAAAATGCACTTGTGTTCCTTAATGAACGCCCTATAATGCGCCTCCGTTGTCAAGGGAAAGCAAGTTAAGCGAAGCCTAGACAACAAGGTCAGTGGGTTAAGAATTAACTCGCAGATAAATAACTTAAAAAAGTGTTTGACACGATAAGTTATCTAGCTAAAATGGCCGTCCACTTTGAAGAGAACTTCAAAGTGCGCTCTTTAAAAATATAGACCTATCAATCTGTGTGGGCACTCGTTGATGATAATCCAATTAGAAGCTTCGGCTTCAAATTAGGTTTCAATGAAACGAAGTGACCATTCGAATTGGGATGCAGCCTTGAGCTGTTTTATTTCACTTTTTAAAAGTGAAAACCAATAAGAGCACAGTCAATTCAAACATTACTTATGTAATGTTCAGTATTCATTGAGCAGACAAAATCTTAAATTGAAGAGTTTGATCATGGCTCAGATTGAACGCTGGCGGCAGGCCTAACACATGCAAGTCGAGCGGAAACGAGTTATCTGAACCTTCGGGGAACGATAACGGCGTCGAGCGGCGGACGGGTGAGTAATGCCTAGGAAATTGCCCTGATGTGGGGGATAACCATTGGAAACGATGGCTAATACCGCATGATGCCTACGGGCCAAAGAGGGGGACCTTCGGGCCTCTCGCGTCAGGATATGCCTAGGTGGGATTAGCTAGTTGGTGAGGTAAGGGCTCACCAAGGCGACGATCCCTAGCTGGTCTGAGAGGATGATCAGCCACACTGGAACTGAGACACGGTCCAGACTCCTACGGGAGGCAGCAGTGGGGAATATTGCACAATGGGCGCAAGCCTGATGCAGCCATGCCGCGTGTATGAAGAAGGCCTTCGGGTTGTAAAGTACTTTCAGTCGTGAGGAAAGCGTTGTAGTTAATAGCTGCATCGTTTGACGTTAGCGACAGAAGAAGCACCGGCTAACTCCGTGCCAGCAGCCGCGGTAATACGGAGGGTGCGAGCGTTAATCGGAATTACTGGGCGTAAAGCGCATGCAGGTGGTTTGTTAAGTCAGATGTGAAAGCCCGGGGCTCAACCTCGGAATAGCATTTGAAACTGGCAGACTAGAGTACTGTAGAGGGGGGTAGAATTTCAGGTGTAGCGGTGAAATGCGTAGAGATCTGAAGGAATACCGGTGGCGAAGGCGGCCCCCTGGACAGATACTGACACTCAGATGCGAAAGCGTGGGGAGCAAACAGGATTAGATACCCTGGTAGTCCACGCCGTAAACGATGTCTACTTGGAGGTTGTGGCCTTGAGCCGTGGCTTTCGGAGCTAACGCGTTAAGTAGACCGCCTGGGGAGTACGGTCGCAAGATTAAAACTCAAATGAATTGACGGGGGCCCGCACAAGCGGTGGAGCATGTGGTTTAATTCGATGCAACGCGAAGAACCTTACCTACTCTTGACATCCAGAGAACTTTCCAGAGATGGATTGGTGCCTTCGGGAACTCTGAGACAGGTGCTGCATGGCTGTCGTCAGCTCGTGTTGTGAAATGTTGGGTTAAGTCCCGCAACGAGCGCAACCCTTATCCTTGTTTGCCAGCGAGTAATGTCGGGAACTCCAGGGAGACTGCCGGTGATAAACCGGAGGAAGGTGGGGACGACGTCAAGTCATCATGGCCCTTACGAGTAGGGCTACACACGTGCTACAATGGCGCATACAGAGGGCGGCCAACTTGCGAGAGTGAGCGAATCCCAAAAAGTGCGTCGTAGTCCGGATTGGAGTCTGCAACTCGACTCCATGAAGTCGGAATCGCTAGTAATCGTGGATCAGAATGCCACGGTGAATACGTTCCCGGGCCTTGTACACACCGCCCGTCACACCATGGGAGTGGGCTGCAAAAGAAGTAGGTAGTTTAACCTTCGGGGGGACGCTTACCACTTTGTGGTTCATGACTGGGGTGAAGTCGTAACAAGGTAGCGCTAGGGGAACCTGGCGCTGGATCACCTCCTTAAACGATGATTATTGCGATGAGTGTTCACACAGATTGATACGGTTTATAAAGTAAAGAGACGATACTGGGTCTGTAGCTCAGGTGGTTAGAGCGTTCGCCTGATAAGCGAGAGGTCGGTGGTTCGAGTCCACTCAGACCCACCAATTTCTTTTCCAAGAAATTGGCTACAGTATCGACACCTTGATGGGGCTATAGCTCAGCTGGGAGAGCGCCTGCCTTGCACGCAGGAGGTCTGCGGTTCGATCCCGCATAGCTCCACCATCTTTAAGCGCATTCAATGAGTGCTTTTAAAAATGGTTTTCATCAGAAAATCTAGCTCTTTAACAATTTGGAAAGCTGACAAAACAACAATTTATTGTTGTTTGTAAAGTTCTCAATGTTTATCGAAAGATAAACACCAAAAAACACATTCAAGTGTTCTTGGCTTTTTGTTTTCATTTTTTCTAAAAATGAAGGTAAAGAGATGAGTCCGGCAAAATCGAATGTCTCTCGCTCATTCAAATAATGAGAGACAACTTTGGTGATTTGATTATCAACTCGAAACTCCTTCGGGTTGTATGGTTAAGTGACTAAGCGTACACGGTGGATGCCTTGGCAGTCAGAGGCGATGAAGGACGTATTAACTTGCGATAAGCCCAGATTAGGTAGTAAAAACCACTTGAGTCTGGGATTTCCGAATGGGGAAACCCACTTACATAAGTAAGTATCGTTATGTGAATACATAGCATAACGAGGCGAACCGGGGGAACTGAAACATCTAAGTACCCCGAGGAAAAGAAATCAACCGAGATTCCGAAAGTAGCGGCGAGCGAAATTGGACTAGCCCTTAAGCTTTATAGGCGTCAGGTGAACAAGCTGGAAAGCTTGGCGATACAGGGTGATAGCCCCGTAACTGACGACGCATATTCAGTGAAATCGAGTAGGGCGGGACACGTGATATCCTGTCTGAATATGGGGGGACCATCCTCCAAGGCTAAATACTACTGACTGACCGATAGTGAACCAGTACCGTGAGGGAAAGGCGAAAAGAACCCCTGTGAGGGGAGTGAAATAGAACCTGAAACCGTGTACGTACAAGCAGTAGGAGCAGGCTTTGTCCTGTGACTGCGTACCTTTTGTATAATGGGTCAGCGACTTATATTCAGTGGCAAGGTTAACCATCTAGGGGAGCCGTAGGGAAACCGAGTCTTAACTGGGCGTTCAGTCTCTGGATATAGACCCGAAACCAGGTGATCTAGCCATGGGCAGGTTGAAGGTTGAGTAACATCAACTGGAGGACCGAACCGACTAATGTTGAAAAATTAGCGGATGACTTGTGGCTAGGGGTGAAAGGCCAATCAAACCTGGAGATAGCTGGTTCTCCCCGAAAGCTATTTAGGTAGCGCCTCGGACGAATACTACTGGGGGTAGAGCACTGTTAAGGCTAGGGGGTCATCCCGACTTACCAACCCTTTGCAAACTCCGAATACCAGTAAGTACTATCCGGGAGACACACGGCGGGTGCTAACGTCCGTCGTGGAGAGGGAAACAACCCAGACCGCCAGCTAAGGTCCCAAATTACTACTAAGTGGGAAACGATGTGGGAAGGCTCAGACAGCCAGGATGTTGGCTTAGAAGCAGCCATCATTTAAAGAAAGCGTAATAGCTCACTGGTCGAGTCGGCCTGCGCGGAAGATGTAACGGGGCTAAGTAGTAAACCGAAGCTGCGGCAATGCACTTTTGTGCATTGGGTAGGGGAGCGTTCTGTAAGCGGTTGAAGGTGTGTGGTAACGCATGCTGGACGTATCAGAAGTGCGAATGCTGACATGAGTAACGATAAAGGGGGTGAAAAACCTCCTCGCCGGAAGACCAAGGGTTCCTGTCCAACGTTAATCGGGGCAGGGTAAGTCGACCCCTAAGGCGAGGCCGAAAGGCGTAGTCGATGGGAAACGGGTTAATATTCCCGTACTTCTTACAATTGCGATGGGGGGACGGAGAAGGCTAGGTGGGCCTGGCGACGGTTGTCCAGGTTCAAGTGCGTAGGCTGAGAAATTAGGTAAATCCGGTTTCTCTTAAGGCTGAGACACGACGTCGAGCTACTACGGTAGTGAAGTCATTGATGCCATGCTTCCAGGAAAAGCCTCTAAGCTTCAGATTGTAAGGAATCGTACCCCAAACCGACACAGGTGGTCGGGTAGAGAATACCAAGGCGCTTGAGAGAACTCGGGTGAAGGAACTAGGCAAAATGGTACCGTAACTTCGGGAGAAGGTACGCTCTCGACGGTGAAGTCCCTCGCGGATGGAGCTATTGAGAGTCGCAGATACCAGGTGGCTGCAACTGTTTATTAAAAACACAGCACTGTGCAAAATCGCAAGATGACGTATACGGTGTGACGCCTGCCCGGTGCCGGAAGGTTAATTGATGGGGTTAGACTTCGGTCGAAGCTCTTGATCGAAGCCCCGGTAAACGGCGGCCGTAACTATAACGGTCCTAAGGTAGCGAAATTCCTTGTCGGGTAAGTTCCGACCTGCACGAATGGCGTAATGATGGCCACGCTGTCTCCACCCGAGACTCAGTGAAATTGAAATCGCTGTGAAGATGCAGTGTACCCGCGGCTAGACGGAAAGACCCCGTGAACCTTTACTACAGCTTGGCACTGAACATTGACCCTACATGTGTAGGATAGGTGGGAGGCTTTGAAGCGCAGTCGCTAGATTGCGTGGAGCCGTCCTTGAAATACCACCCTTGTAGTGTTGATGTTCTAACGTCGACCCCTCATCGGGGTTGCGGACAGTGCCTGGTGGGTAGTTTGACTGGGGCGGTCTCCTCCCAAAGCGTAACGGAGGAGCACGAAGGTGGGCTAATCACGGTTGGACATCGTGAGGTTAGTGCAATGGCATAAGCCCGCTTGACTGCGAGAATGACAATTCGAGCAGGTGCGAAAGCAGGTCATAGTGATCCGGTGGTTCTGAATGGAAGGGCCATCGCTCAACGGATAAAAGGTACTCCGGGGATAACAGGCTGATACCGCCCAAGAGTTCATATCGACGGCGGTGTTTGGCACCTCGATGTCGGCTCATCACATCCTGGGGCTGAAGTCGGTCCCAAGGGTATGGCTGTTCGCCATTTAAAGTGGTACGCGAGCTGGGTTTAGAACGTCGTGAGACAGTTCGGTCCCTATCTGCCGTGGGCGTTGGAGAATTGAAAGGGGCTGCTCCTAGTACGAGAGGACCGGAGTGGACGAACCTCTGGTGTTCGGGTTGTGTCGCCAGACGCATTGCCCGGTAGCTAAGTTCGGGATCGATAACCGCTGAAAGCATCTAAGCGGGAAGCGAGCCTTGAGATGAGTTCTCCCTGATACTTTAAGTATCCTAAAGGGTTGTCGTAGACTACGACGTTGATAGGCAGGGTGTGTAAGCGTTGTGAGGCGTTGAGCTAACCTGTACTAATTGCCCGTGAGGCTTAACCATACAACACCCAAGGGGTTTTGATGGACTCAATGAAAGAACATTGAATGTGTAAGAACGAAAACAGCTTTCCGAATTAAAGAATTTGCTTGGCGACCATAGCGTTTTGGACCCACCTGATTTCCATTCCGAACTCAGAAGTGAAACGAATTAGCGCCGATGGTAGTGTGGGGCTTCCCCATGTGAGAGTAGGACATCGCCAGGCTTTAAATTATGGACACTTGCTGATTACAAGCGAGTGATACCACTGCGGAGTGGTAGTTCAGTTGGTTAGAATACCGGCCTGTCACGCCGGGGGTCGCGGGTTCGAGTCCCGTCCACTCCGCCACTTATTTGAGAGTCGTCTCATTAAACACGAACTGCAGGGGTGTAGCTCCAATTGGCAGAGCAGCGGATTCCAAATCCGCGTGTTGGGAGTTCGAATCTCTCCACCCCTGCCATATATCAAGGCTCTGACTTAGGTCAGAGCCTTTTTCGTTTCTAACGAATAGTTCGAATAGTTGTCGATATCTGATACACATTGATCTTAAGAACATATTACATCGGTGACTTAAGCCATTCTATTTTTCCTTGCAATAGATTGCGTCACTAAGCTTCGGTGTATCGTTTTACCCCTTCTTACCTCTATTCATACTCCCATTATTCTTCGTTAGTGAGCTAGTTGATTTACTACTTGATCTATATGACGTGTATAGAAAAGGTTAGTGGTTACATTGGCTTGGATGATTACTGACTTGGTTCCTGTTATTATCATGAGTTAATGCTAATAATTAGGAAGTAAGTTTATGCCACATTTTCGATTCCGTGCTGTAGAGCCGCAAGCTGTTCAGGCACTATCAAAGCCTCTGACGGATGAACTTCAGCCTCTGATGGACTGTCCGCGTGAGGATTTTACTTTTGAGTACATCTACACTACGTTTTTCAATGAGGGCGAGGTGAGTGCTGCATATCCTTTTGTCGAAGTGCTTTGGTTTGACCGTGGTCAGGAAGTACAAGATAAAGTTGCTAAGCTTATTACACAGCAAGTTCGTGGTATTGCTGGTGCAGATATTGATGTTGCAGTTATCTTTTCAGCTTTATCCCCTAAAGCTTATTACGATAATGGCGAACACTACTAAAGGCTAAAAGCTATGAAGCTGAGTTTCATTGTATCTTTGGGTTTATGTTTCTCAGCTTCTGTATACTCTACTCCTTGGGAGTCTGTTGCTAACCCTACCCTAAACTCTTCTTCCTCTATTGGTAGTTATGCCAACGGTTGTTTGGATGGCGCATTACCTTTGCCTCTTGATGGCGTTGGTTATCAAGTTTTACGTAGTAAAACGAAACGCTACTATGGGCACCCTAAAACGATAGAGTTTATTGAAAACCTAGCGCTTCAAGCTCATCAAAATCTCAACACAACGCTGCTTATAGGTGACCTTTCTTTACCACGAGGAGGAAGGTTTTCTTCTGGCCATTCTAGTCACCAAACTGGGTTAGATATTGATATCTGGTTAAGACTCGCTGACCAACCGCTTTCTTATAACGAATTACAACTCCCTAAGCCAATGAGTGTGGTGGACTTAAAAGGGTATTCCATACTTAACCATCGCTGGGAAGATAGGCACTTTAGGCTGATTCGATATGCTGCACAGAGTGAGGATGTTGCACGAATTTTTGTACATCCTGTCATTAAGGAGCAGCTTTGCTCGCAAGAAGAAGGCAAAGAACGTTCTTGGTTACGTAAAGTTCGCCCTTGGTGGGGGCATCATTACCACTTCCACGTCAGGTTATCTTGCCCTGAGTCGAGTGGCTATTGTGTTGAACAAGCTCTGCCTCCCGCTGGTGATGGTTGTGGGGTAGAGCTTGCTAGTTGGGGACCGAAAGTTAAGCCTATCGATAAGCCTCCGTCTGCGAAAGTTATTGCTAAGCCCAAGCGAAAAAAAGCGATTCCACCGCAATGCCAATCACTTATCTCTACTAACTAGAGTGACTCTACAGGTTTATATTCCCTTACGTATCTCTTTTATGAAACTGGAGAAACATCATACTTTTGTCTACAGTGAATAATACCAATACAAAAACTAACCTAATTAGTTTTGGTGACATAATATAGAAATCTAAATTAAACAAAGAGTTGTAGTATAGATAAGTCGTAACTTCTCTGTTTAGAAAGATCTTTCGTCACGATACTTTGGTTTCTTAGCAATATGTCTGTCAGTTGGCTAGCGAAGCAATAACAAGGCAGACAAGTGTGTGAGGCGGGAATGGATACTTCTCCTGCTAGAAGAGTAAATCAAGGATAAAACCATGACTATGATTTGTGCAAAAGAATTTGCAGAGTGGTTAAGACACAGATTTAGCAGTGAAACGAAAGGGGTCTTATTGACTCGGGTTGATGTAAACCACCTGACAGGACGTCAGCGTCTTGATCCCGGATTTGTTAATGATGTGCATTACGAGCTGATGCAATATGGAATGGCTTTCGTTACGGACACGAGCCGAGAAAACTTTTATCTTGTGCCGGTTTCCCAAGCTGAAAATTGGCGAGATCGGTTAGAGTCTCATTTTGAAAAAGAGTTGTTTTGTAATATCTATCCTATTGAAAAGTCGGGTTAAAAAAAGGTTCAACTTTGTCTCCAAAGTTGAACCTACTTGTTCTTATGCTAACCCTTGAATAATCACGAACTTCTCCAGTAACTGCTCTTCTGTTTCTATATGCTCCGGGTCTGTGATGATGCATTTTGTAATCGGACACACTGACTGACAGGTCGGCTTTTCGTAATGTCCCTTACACTCTGTACATAGAGCTGGGTCAATCTCGAAAATGCTTTCTCCCATGCTGATTGCCCCGTTGGGGCATTCGGGATCGCACATGTCGCAGTTGGTGCATTTGTCAGTAATAAGCAAGGCCATGATTACTTACCAGTCGGGTTACGGGTGTCCTGCCCTGAGTTTAAGTTACGCATCAATAGACCGTATTCTAAATCTAGATCTGCTGGTACTGGAATGAAGACGAAGTGACCATTCCCTTTGGCATCCTCAATAGACTCTGACTTACGGTTTTCCATCGCTTCTAGCGTGAAAACAACATTACCTTTTGGCGTCATTAGCTCAAGACTATCACCGACAAGGAATTTATTTTTCACTTCTACTTCAGCCATATCGCCACGACGTTTACCAGTGAACTCACCGACAAACTGTTGAGCATCAGAGACTGAGTAGCCGTAATCGTAATTCTGGTAGGTGTCGTGAGTATGACGACGTAGGAAGCCTTCGGTATAGCCACGGTGAGCTAGGCTCTCTAGTGTACCCATTAGGCTTTCATCAAATGGTCGGCCTGCTACAGCGTCATCAATTGCTTTGCGGTAAACCTGTGCAGTACGAGCACAGTAATAGAATGATTTAGTACGACCTTCGATTTTCAGCGAGTGCACACCCATCTTGGTTAGGCGCTCAACATGCTGCACTGCTCGCAGGTCTTTAGAGTTCATGATGTAAGTACCATGTTCATCTTCGTACGCTGCCATTTTTTCTTCTGGACGGTGCGCTTCAGAAAGTAGAACGACTTCATCCGTTGGTTTACCACGACCAATTGTGGTTTCAGGGCGTTCGTCTTGTACTTCGACAGGCTGTGCTTCAGATGGGTCAAATTTCTCTACAATATCACCAGCGTCGTTTTCTTTGCCTTCTTCCACTTTGTATTCCCAACGGCACGCGTTGGTGCAAGTGCCTTGGTTAGGATCACGTTTGTTTATGTAACCAGAAAGTAGGCAACGACCAGAATAAGCCATGCATAATGCACCGTGAACGAATACTTCAAGTTCAGTTTCAGGACAATGCTCACGAATTTCTTCGATTTCTTCTAAAGATAGTTCGCGAGAAACGATCACACGTTCCACGCCATTCGCTGCCCAGAACTTAACAGTCGCCCAGTTTACAGCGTTTGCTTGTACAGAAAGGTGAATTGGCATTTCTGGGAAAGCTTCACGAACCATCATGATTAGGCCTGGATCTGACATGATCAATGCGTCAGGACCCATTTCTACGATTGGTTTAAGATCACGGATGAAGGTTTTTAGCTTCGAGTTGTGTGGTTGAATGTTACATACCACATAAAGCTTTTTGCCTAGAGCATGCGCTTCATCGATACCGATTTTTAGGTTTTCGTGGTTAAACTCATTGTTACGTACGCGAAGGCTGTAGCGAGGTTGGCCAGCGTAAACTGCATCTGCGCCGTAGGCGAATGCGTAACGCATGTTTTTCAGGCTTCCCGCAGGAGACAGTAGCTCAGGTACGAATGCTTTCTCAGTTGTCATTGCTCAATTCTCTTTTATCTGATCACAAGTCAGGCCAATTCCACCTAATGGAAATGGGGCGCAAATTTTACGTCAAAATGTGAACTGTGACTAGGGTAATTGTGCTTCAGATAGAAAAACGCCCTCAAAAAAAGTGAGGGCGTTATGGTTAACCTTTATACAACATTAAGCGTTAGGATTTGGTAAGCCGCCTAGCGCATCGTATAGGTTGGGTAGGAAAGCACTGAACTCCCCACACATCAGAGAGAAGTCTGCATCAAATCGAGCTGCTTGATCTTCACGTGGAATATCGTCATTTTGATCTTTCAATTCATCAGAGAATTTTAGACGCTTAATACCCGCATCTTCTGTCATGATGAATTCAATACGATCTTGCCAATTAAGTGCAAGCTTCGTTACGACTTTATCTGCTGCGATGTGGTTGCGGATTTCATCTGTGGCCAGCTCTTGCTTCTTACAACGAATCACGCCACCTTCTTCAAGCACGGATTTTAGCTCAGCTTCGTCCATCATGGTGATACCTTGAGGTGTGTCACCCGTTTTCACCCACTCGGTTAGCGTTGTTTCAATCGCTACTTCTGGAATGGCAGGAACAACAGGTAAACTACCCATGGTTTTACGAAGTAGTGCTAATACGTCTTCCGCTTTTTTGTAGCTGCTTGCGTCAACAAGGATGAACCCTTCTTTTGGCATGATGAGCACGTGAGTGTGGCTGCTACGGCTAAATGCGCGAGGCAGTAAATCCATTACGATGTCATCTTTCAGGTTGTCTTTCTCTTTCTTCTTCAGAGGACGACCTTCTTGCGCTTCCATTGCTTCTACTTTTGCATTCAATGACTCTTTGATCACTGAGGCAGGTAGCATTTTCTCTTCTTTCTTGGCGCAAATCAGAATGCGGTTTTCTGACACGTGAGTCATCATGTCGCCATGTCTACCCATTGCACTGACCCAGCCAAATTTCTGTTTATCTTGACTGCCACATGGGGTGAATCGGAATTCAGACAGTTGAGTTTCTAGTTGTTCGGCGTTGAAAGTAACCTCGCGGTTAACGCGGTATACCAGACAGTTTTTAAACCACATAAATCTTCTCTAGGCTTGATGACAAGGGACTAATCATAGGGAATTTTTGTGCTGATGTCTTAATAGAAATGAAAAATATCCGAATGAACCTCAAAAGAAAGTTATATGAAAATTTGTTTTCAAAGGTCACAAAAGTGTCATAATTGGTGGTGATAATGCTTATGCATAGAGGGGCGCTTTGTCTCTTAAATTCATTAGCTCAACGAACATAAGGTTACTCAATTATGTCTAGAAGGATTCTGGTTGTTGAAGACGAAGCTCCTATTCGCGAAATGCTGTGCTTCGTACTTGAGCAGAAAGGTTACCAAGCGGTAGAAGCGGAAGATTACGATACTGCAGTAACCAAACTGGCTGAACCCTTCCCTGATTTAGTTTTACTGGATTGGATGTTACCAGGCGGCAGCGGCATTAACTTCATCAAACACATGAAGCGAGAGGAATTAACGCGCAACATTCCAGTTGTGATGCTTACCGCTCGTGGTGAAGAAGAAGATAAAGTGCGCGGTTTAGAAGTCGGTGCGGATGACTACATTACTAAGCCATTCTCTCCTAAAGAGTTGGTTGCGCGCTTAAAAGCGGTGATTCGTCGCGTAACCCCGACCGCACTGGAAGACGTAATTGATGTGCAGGGATTGAAGCTTGATCCTGTATCACACCGTGTCACGGCTAATGATGCACCATTAGATATGGGCCCAACAGAATTTAAAATGCTGCATTTTTTCATGACGCATCAAGAGCGTGTGTACAGCCGTGAGCAGCTATTAAACAATGTTTGGGGTACTAACGTGTATGTCGAAGATCGTACGGTTGATGTTCATATTCGCCGCCTGCGTAAAGCATTGGAAGCCGCAGGTCATGATAAGCTGATCCAAACTGTTCGTGGTGCTGGATACCGCTTCTCGACAAAGGCATAAATTAACACGCAGCTTATCGGTACCATTTCTGGAGTTATGAGTGGTTGAAAGATTAACGTGGAAAAAGCTGGCCTGGGAGCTGGCTTTTTTTTACACCCCATGGGTGATAGTAGGTTGGATATTCGGTTATATGCCGTGGTTGCTTTTGGCAGCTACGGCATTGCAGCTTGTGTGGCATTTGCATAACCAAGTACGTTTATCTTCTTGGTTATGGGATGAAAAGCGCCTTACGCCACCGTCTGGTAGCGGTAACTGGGAATCTTTGTTCAATGGCTTGTATCGCTTACAGCAGCGCCAACGCCGTAAACGCAAAGAGCTTACTAATCTCATTCGCCGATTCAGAAATGGTGCGGAATCGTTACCCGATGCCGTCGTGGTGTTCCGTGCTGAAGGCAATATCGTTTGGTGTAACAAACTGGCTCAACACTTATTGGGTTTCCATTGGCCGGAAGACTCTGGTCAACCTATCTCCAACCTCATTCGTACGCCTGATTTTATCAAGTACCTCAACAAGAAAGACTTCTCTGAGCCATTGGAAATGCGCTCACCACTCAATGTCGAACGCATGCTAGAACTACGTATCGTACCGTATACCGAAGGTGAACATTTGATGGTGGTGCGTGATGTTAGCCAGTTAAAACAACTTGAGGGAATGCGCCGCAACTTCTTTGCTAACGTTTCTCATGAACTTCGTACACCAATGACGGTGCTGCAAGGTTATTTGGAGATGACAGAAGATCCTGACATGGTTGTGGGCCCAATGTGGAGCAAAGCGCATGGTGTTATGACGGAGCAGCTCAACCGCATGAACAGTTTGGTGAACCAACTATTGACGCTATCTAAAATTGAAGCGGCACCTATGCATGAGCTTGAAGATGTCGTGAATGTACCTGCGATGCTAGAAGTACTAGAAAAAGAGGCGGTCAGCCTTAGCGGGGACAACCAACATAAATTGAAATTTGATGTTGATGCTAGCCTACGCGTACTGGGCGATGATGACCAGTTACGTAGTGCTATCTCTAACCTCGTTTATAATGCTGTCAAATACACACCGCCTGGCGCGAACATTAATGTTCGTTGGTTCCAGACATCTCAAGGCGCATGCTTAGAGGTGGAGGATAGTGGTGATGGTATAGAGCCTCAGCACCTCCATCGACTTACTGAGCGTTTTTATCGCGTCGATAAAGCAAGATCACGCGATACCGGAGGGAGTGGGTTAGGGTTGGCTATTGTGAAACATGCGCTGAGCCACCATGATGCTCATTTGGAAATTCACAGTGAAGTGGGCGTGGGCAGTAAGTTTTCTTTTGTATTGCCTGAGCGTTTGGTGGTGAAATAATGGCATTAAGAGTCGCAAAAGTGTTCAGTCTACTGGCTCTCGCTTGTTCCGGTATGGCTGTCGCTCAAGATAAACCATTGCCGAATTATCATAAAACGACTGGGATTGTCGGGAATTTGCTCTCTGTCGGCTCCGATACACTTGCGGGCATGACAACACTTTGGGTTGAAGAGTTTAAATCCATTTACCCGAATATTAATGCGCAAGTCCAAGCGTCTGGCTCTTCTACTGCCCCCCCAGCATTGACCGAACAAACTGCTCAGTTTGGTCCCATGAGCCGTCCTATGCGTTTAAGAGAGGTTGAAGCGTTTGAACGTGAACATGGTTACAAGCCAACGGCGCTTAGGGTGGCCATCGATGCTATCGGTATTTTTGTCCATCAAGACAATCCAATTCAAGGGCTCAACTTTAGTCAGTTAGATGCTTTGTTTTCTGCAACTCTGCGCTGTGGTGAAAGTCAATTTGTCACAAACTGGCAGCAACTCGGTCTTGAATCACAGTGGGCAAAGCGAAACGTACAGTTGTTTGGTCGTAACTCCGTTTCTGGAACTTATGGTTACTTCAAAAGCAATGCCTTGTGTGGCGGCGATTTCAAGACCCGAGTAAACGAGCAGCCAGGCTCCGCGTCAGTTGTGCAAGCTGTAGCGTCAACCATCAGTGGAATTGGTTATTCTGGTGTCGGTTATCGAGTGGCAGGCGTACGCTTAGTTCCGGTGGCAAAAACGGGGAATGACTATGTGACGCCAACGCGAGAACATATTGTTAGTGGTAAGTACCCACTATCACGTTACTTATATGTATATGTGAATAAGCACCCGGATTACCCATTAACACCAATAGAAGCCGAGTTTATTCGCTTTATTTTCTCCGCTCAGGGGCAAGCGTTGGTTGAGAAAGATGGTTATGTGCCCATTACAGCAGACTTTGCAGAAGAAGAGTTAAAAAAAGTCGGCCTGTAAGCCGACTTTTTGTTTAGGTATGAACAGCACGAGATCAGAAAGTGAGTGTCCACTTCGCGCTGTCCCAACGTTCTTGTTCTTCCTGCAAATCAGCATGAAGCAATTTGTTGTTTTCTAGCCATGCTTTATCTGTGCACGTAAGAATCCATTCATCATTTTTGATGGATAAAGTGATGTCAGGCAATGGATCTTCGTTACGCTGTCCATTTAATACGATAGAAAGTCGTAATATTTTGATGAGGCTTATCACGTCACTCTGTTTATAGAGGTTGAAATCTGGTAGTTCTTGCAATTTGAGCGCTTTACGCTGGAAGCGAGCTAATGTTGCAAGCACTAATTGCTGCTCACGGTTGAAGCCTTGTAGGGTGGAGTGCAACAGAATATAAAAAGAGTGGCGATGGAAACTACGCAAGTTGATACTTAATCCGACTTCATGAAGCAATGCTGCCCATTCTAGTAAGTCAAATAACTCACTTTTTTTCTTAATGCCTAGTTCAGAGCGCACCTGACATAACATCTCACGTGCATGGCCTTTAACACGAGCAGCATGCTCTAAGTCAACCCGGTGTTTGTTGGCTAAATTTTCAGTTGTGCGCATACGTATATCGGAGCGCGCAAAACGCTCTTCCATTTCGTACAACAGGCCTTCGCGCAGAGCACCATCGGAGAAAAACATCTGCTCAATGCGAAGTGCTTTGAAAATTGCGGACAAAATCGCCACGCCTGCCGCGAATACGGGCTTACGTTCTTCTGTTAAACCTGTCAGTTCAATCTCTTCAATTGAATCAAAATTACACAGAGTTTCAATAAGCGTGTCCAGTCTCTTCGCGGTGATCAGGCCATCTTCAAAACCTAATCCTACTAGCACTTCTTGAATCGCTTTGATGGTTCCTGATGAGCCGAGCGCGATATCCCAGCCTTTTTTACGGTATGCTGAAGCGATGGACTCGAGTTTTTGCTCGGCGGCTAACATCGCTTTATTAAAGTTTTTCCCAGACAGTTTGCCGTTTTTAAAATATTGCTCTGTAAAGCTGACGCATCCCATCTGTTTACTGTTGAGAAGCTCAGGTTCAAACTCTTGTCCAATGATCATTTCGGTACTGCCGCCACCAATATCAACGACCAACTTGGAGTTTGACTCTACTTGAGTGTGAGCGACACCTAAGTAAATCAAGCGGGCTTCTTCTTCCCCTGGGATGATTTCTATTGGGAAGGGCATCACTTCTTTCGCACGCTCAATGAATAGATGAGCATTTTTAGCGCGTCTTAGTGTGTGTGTCGCGGCGATACGCACATTCGACTCATCAAGCCCTTGCAGTCTCTCTGCGAACATGGCTAAGCACTCTAACGCACGTTCCATCGCGGAATGACTTAAGTTCAATTCACTGTCGAGTCCTGATGCTAAGCGAACACGCTGTTTATGACGGCTAACCAGTTGTAAGTCACTGCCTACAACCTTGGCCACTACCATGTGGAAACTGTTTGAGCCGAGGTCTATCGCGGCAATGTAGCGAGTATCTTGTTCAAGTATTTGAGGCATCTGAATTTTGTTTTCTAGTTTGCTTTTCTATATTTTTAAGATAGTCATAGATAGCGATTTGAGAACGAACTTTTTTGCGATTACCTCGTGGTACGTAAGCGTTGCTCATTTCCTTATCTATAAAACGAGCCTTTACTGTATCGGTAAAATGGATATTCGTTATATCAATAATTCTCTGTTTCAAACGTGGATCACGGACTGGCGCCGCCACCTCAATGCGGTGATCGATATTTCTTGTCATCCAGTCAGCAGAAGAGATATAGACTTGCGGATCGCCATCGTTATGGGTAATCACCACGCGTGGGTGTTCCAAAAAGCGGTCAACAATACTGATGATGCGAATATTGTCGCTGATCCCCTCAATGCCCGGTACTAAGGAGCACATGCCGCGAATGATCATATTTATTTTCACTCCCGCCGTACTTGCTCCATACAGCTTATTGACGATGCCTTTATCGACTAGGTTATTGACCTTGATCGTAAGAGCGGCTTTCTTTCCTAGCTTGGCATTCGCAATTTCATTATCGATCAGGCGGTAGATTTGGGTACGAGAATTACGTGGAGATACCATGAGGTGATTGAATTTCACTGGGCGATATGGATTCTCAATGTAACCGAAGACATTACGAACTTCGTTAGTGATTTCTTGATCTGCGGTAAGGAGAGAGAAGTCGGTATAAATTCGTGCCGTCTTCTCATGGAAGTTGCCTGTGCCGATGTGCGCGTAGCGAATAATTTCTTCACCTTCACGGCGACTGATCATCAGTAGCTTTGAGTGAATCTTAAGGCCAGGTGCTCCGAAGATTACGTGCACACCAGCTTCGGTCAACACTTTTGACCATTCGATATTGGCTTCTTCATCAAAGCGAGCCTGCAGCTCCACGACCACTGTGACATTTTTTCCGTTGTGCACCGCATCAATTAATGAGTTCATCAAGCGAGAATCTTTCGCGACGCGATAAATGTTAATCTTGATACTAAGTACTTTTGGATCGAAGGAGGCCTGGCGTACCAACTCACTAATGTGGTCAAAAGTGTGGTAGGGGTAATAGAGTAGAATATCTTTCGCTTTAATCGCATCAAAGCTGTTAGCGTAACCTTCGAAATCGGCGCATTTCATTGGCGGAAGCGGTTTATTTTCAAGGTACTCTCGCCCAACATTTGGAAACCCGATGAAGTCTTTAAAATTGTGATAGCGGCCGCCGGGAATAAGGTTATCGTAATTAGAGATATTGAGCTTGTTACAAAGAAACTCTAGCATTTGGGGCGGCATATCACGTTCGTAGACGAAGCGAACGGGCTTTGCTGTCAGTCGCTGATTGACACCCTCTGACATTTGTTCAAGCAAGCTGTACTCGATTTCATTGCGTAAATCGTATTCGGCGTCACGCGTCATTTTCATCGCATAGCCGCTAAGCTCATCATAATCAAAAAAGCCTTTGAACAGCTCGTCCAAACAATGGCGGATAATATTATCAAGTAAGATGATGGTTTTTCGACGCTTTCCTTTCTGTTCTGGTACCATCACAAAGCGGGGAAGGTGATCGGTCGGAATTTCGATCAGAGCGTATTGGTAATGTTCTTCTTTACGCAGCTCTACGGCGATGTAAGCGTACTCGTCTTTGAGAAATTGCAGAACATCGATCTCATCTTTCATTAGCAGAGGAGTGATATGCGGCATGACCTCTCTACGGAAGTATTTCGCGATCCACTTTTGTTGCGATTCATCCAGTTGTTGCTCGTTGACCAAGAAAATGCGACGTCGCGCCATTTCTCGAATCAATTCGCTGTAAAGCTCATCAAATTGTTCGTTAAGCTTGAGTGCTTTCGACTGCATTTTGGTTAACAGTCGTTTAGGGCTATCGCTGCCACCGCGCTCTTGGCTGATTAGGATTCTGCGCTTCACGTCCGCAAAGCGTACTTTGTAAAATTCATCTAAATTGTTGGAAAAGATCCCAAGAAAGCGAATACGTTCGATCAAAGGGACGGTTTTATCGGCAGCTTCTTGTAATACTCGTTCGTTGAAAGACAACCAACTCAGTTCTTTTTCTATATATAGTTTTTCTGCGCTCATAACCTTACCTAGCCAAAAGTGAAGTAATACGTACTCATCTTGGAAAAATGGATGAGTGAGAACATTATGAGATTTTCATTACAGATTTATTTCATACCACGCATTGCATAGGAGTTGTATTCTTTTCAGGTGTTTAATGTGATCTGTAATATAATTGTCATCTTAACGACATATTCTAGTACTAAGTCAAAAAAGGTAGAGATTTAAATGGCACAAGCCGAGTTTTCATTGCAGGAAAAAGATAAGAAACGACTGATAAAAGATCGTTTAGTTCGACTTGCAGTGACATCCGGTGGTGTCGGCGTACTCGCGGCGCTTATTTTGATCTTTGTCTACCTCGCCATGGTGATCATTCCGCTTTTTTCTGATGCGGCGATCAAAACCAACCAAGCCATTCGAGCCACCCATATTGAAACACCACTGGCGATTTCGGTGGATGATTACGCTCAGCTCGCGTTCGTTCTAACCCAAAGTGGTGAGATTCAATATTTGTCGATGGACGATCCTACGAAGCCTGCGGTGTATAAACAGCAAATTGTCCAGGAACCCGTCGCTTTCTCTCAATCTGCTCCTGGACTAGGTTGGTATGGGTTTGTTGATGGGCAGGGTAAAGCGCACCTTTTCAAGCCTGAATTTAATGCCACGTTGAGAGAAAATACACGTCCTCCGGAAGTGATTGAGTTAGACACCAGCATGGATCTGACGCTGAGTACGCCTCAAGATCCTGTGACTCAGTTTGTGTTTGCAGTTTCAACGCCTATACCAACAATTGTTTGGCAGACACAAAGCGGTGAAGTGAAGGCTCGTTGGCAAGTGGCTTCGTCTTTGGGTACGCCTCCGACAACGATCGATTTTACGTTCTCTTCAGGCTTTGATGCACCTCAGCAAATGTTATTGACACCTGATGGTGAAACGCTTTATTTGCGCGATGGCTCTGAGTTGATCGTGTTAAAGAAAACCGCACGTAAATTTGCTGTGCGAGAGGTGGTCGACCTCACTCAAGGTGATAAGAAGCACTCCGTTCGTACAATGGACCTACTGGCTGGTGCTTACTCGCTTTTGGTGACACACAACGATGGTCGGGTGTCGCAATGGTTTGATACGCTGCAAGAAGAGAGACGCACGTTAACGCATATTCGTGATTTTAAATTGGCATCAGAGCTTAAGTATTTGTTGCCGGATTCTCATCGCAAAGGATTTTATAGCTTTTACACCAACGGCACGTTGCAAAGCCATTATACAACCAGTGAAAAACTGGTGTTGTTTAAGCGTGCGTACAATCAAGCGCCCGCAATCGCAGCAATGTCTAACAATGAACGCTACTTAATCACTTGGCAAAATAATGAGTTAAATGTTGCGGAAGTGGACAATGCCTATCCGGAAATTTCATTGTCCTCATTATGGCAAGAAGTGTGGTACGAAGGGTATCCTGAGCCTGAATATGTGTGGCAATCGACTTCGGCGAGCGATAACTTCGAGGCTAAGTTCAGCCTAGTACCTATTGCGTTTGGGACGATAAAAGCGGCGATGTTTGCGATGCTGTTTTCAGTACCGCTCGCAGTGCTAGGTGCTATTTATACGGCGTACTTTATGTCACCACGCATGCGTCGTGTCGTAAAACCGTCGATTGAGCTAATGGAAGCACTGCCGACGGTGATCATTGGTTTCCTCGCGGGGTTGTGGTTCGCACCTATTGTCGAAGACCACCTGATTACGATCGTCGTCATGCTGTTTGTTTTGCCCTTGAGCACCATGATTATGGGCGGGGTATGGGCGTTAATACCGCAACCTTTGCGAAATCGTCTGCCTAATGGTTGGCATGCTTTAGTGCTCATGCCTGTCATATTGGTACTGATTGGGCTTGGAGTGTGGATTTCGCCTACGATTGAGCAGACGTTCTTCAGTGGTGATATGCGCTTATTCTTAACCGAGCATGGTATTGGTTACGATCAACGTAATGCATTGGTGGTGGGGTTAGCGATGGGGTTTGCTGTTATCCCGACGATTTTTACCATCGCCGAAGATGCCATTTTCTCTGTGCCGAAGCATTTATCGGATGGCTCTTTGGCATTAGGGGCCACGCCTTGGCAAACTTTAATCTATGTTGTCTTGCTTACCGCAAGTCCGGGTATTTTTTCTGCCATTATGATGGGGCTGGGACGCGCTGTTGGTGAAACCATGATTGTGTTAATGGCAACGGGCAATACGCCATTAATGGATTGGAATATTTTGGAAGGATTGCGCAGCCTGTCAGCAACCATCGCCGTTGAGTTGCCAGAGTCCGAAGTTGGAAGTTCGCATTATCGTCTATTGTTCCTAGCTGCATTGATTTTGTTTGTGTTTACGTTTGCAGTAAACGCGCTTGCGGAGTGGGTTCGTCAGAGACTGAGAGACAAGTACCGTGCGTTGTAATAATGGTTTGAATAAAGAGCGAGTAATGACGTGTTAAATTGGATTCGTTCTGGCGCACCGTGGATATGGCTAACAGGCGGTGCAGTCAGCATCAGTTTGTTGTCGGTATTAGGGTTGTTACTCCTTATCGGCTGGAAAGGCCTGACTTACTTTTGGCCAGCGCCCTTGTATCAGTGGAATGTTGCAGCATTGACGCCTGTACAAGGCGAAGTGCTACATGAAAATACTATTCTGATTGGCCAAGTGTATGAGCGCAGCTTTGTACCGAAGAGTTATCTGCCTGAAAGCGCAGCACAGCAGTTAGAAGACGATGAAGACTTTGCCACGCGACTCAGTATCAAAATCGCTAACCGAGAGTTGTATCCCGCCGATTTTATCTCCGTATTGCAAATGCAGTTGGACGAGCCCACGACGCCAAAAGAGTGGGCTGTGATCGAGCGCAGCAGCGGTGGTTATTTCTTTGGTAAGCTGGTGGCGTTTCAAGATGGCGATAATATATACACCAGTGATATTCAATCGGTACTAAATAAAAAGCTTGATGATGCAGAAACTCTGCGCCATGAGATTGATTCTTTGGTGGTCGATCAGCTTAAAGAGCTTGGTTGGAAGCTAGAGCAGTTGCGATTAGATAAGCGCAAGCATGAGTTGAATGACACGCTGACAGAAAGCTTTTTAAAGGAAAACCAGACGAAAAAAGAGCGGATAGAGAAAGCTCTGGCGACGTTAGATTTACAGCTTGATGGCTTACGATTACAGCTTTCTGGCTATGCCCTGATTGTCGAGGATATGACGGGCTCACAAGTATCGATTCCGCTCGAAGACATTTTGGACTACTGGTACCCAAACCAAATGTCACTGCCTGATAAAGTCATGCACTGGGGGAAGCAGGTTTGGAAGTTTTTATCTGAAGATCCAAGAGAGTCGAACTCTGAAGGAGGCGTGTTCCCTGCGATATTTGGTACGGTTTTCTTAGTACTTATCATGTCGATCATTGTGATGCCACTTGGGGTGATCGCCGCTATCTATCTGCATGAATACGCTAAGAATAACGCTCTAACCAGGGTTATTCGTATTGCGGTTATAAACCTAGCGGGTGTTCCATCGATTGTTTATGGCGTATTTGGTTTAGGCTTCTTTGTTTATACGATTGGTGCCTCTATCGACAACGTATTCTATGCGGAAAAGTTACCGGCACCAACCTTTGGTACGCCGGGTTTGTTATGGTCCGCATTAACCCTTGCCGTGTTGACGCTTCCAGTTGTGATTGTGACGACAGAAGAAGGTTTAACTCGTATTCCGAGTTCAGTACGACATGGCTCTCTGGCGCTTGGTGCAACTCAGTTCGAAACCCTATGGCGTGTGGTTTTGCCTATGGCGACGCCAGCTATTATCACAGGGTTGATCCTTGCGATTGCACGTGCAGCTGGCGAAGTAGCGCCACTGATGCTGGTGGGGGTCGTGAAATTGGCATCCAGTTTACCGGTTGACGGGCAATTCCCTTATGTGCATTTGGATAGAAAGTTCATGCATTTAGGTTTTCACATTTACGATGTTGGCTTTCAAACCTCCAACATCGAAGCTGCGCGACCATTAGTTTATGCCACCTCTTTCTTACTCGTGACAGTGATTGTCGGGCTAAACTTAACAGCAATCAGTATTCGCAATAATTTACGAGAAAAATACAGAACGTTAGGACAAGATTAAGTATGTTTAATTTTGATAGTACATTAGGTTATGAGCCACCATTGGACGTTCATAATTTAACGGATGAACAAACAGCAATCTCAATCGAGAACCTTAATCTGTTCTATGGTCAAACTCAGGCGCTGCATGATATTTCGATGCGAATTCCCAAAGGGCGAGTCACCGCTTTTATCGGTCCTTCAGGGTGTGGAAAGTCGACGTTATTACGTTGCATCAATCGCATGAACGACTTAGTGGAAGGGTGTCGAGTCACAGGTAAAGTGCGTCTCCATGGCAAGAATGTTTATCATCCTAATGTCGATGTTGCGACACTTCGACGCCGAGTAGGGATGGTGTTTCAAAGACCCAATCCATTTCCTAAGTCTATTTATGAAAACGTAGTTTATGGCTTACGCTTACAAGGTGTAAAAAACAGCCGCAGCTTAGATGACGCAGTGGAGCGATCCTTGCGCTCGGCGGCGTTGTGGGATGAGGTAAAAGACCGCTTGCATGAGAACGCATTTGGCTTATCTGGTGGTCAGCAACAGCGCTTGGTCATTGCGCGCGCGGTGGCGATTGAGCCGGAAGTCCTGTTATTGGACGAGCCAACATCAGCGTTGGATCCAATCTCAACTTTAACTATTGAAGAGCTTATCAATGAGCTGAAGACTCAATATACTGTCGTTATCGTTACCCATAACATGCAACAAGCGGCGAGAGTGAGCGATCATACTGCATTCATTCATATGGGTAAGTTAATTGAATACTCTGACGCGGACTCGATCTTCACTTCGCCAATGAAGAAACAGACCGAAGATTACATTACGGGTCGCTACGGTTAAGTCGCGACTCTATACGGAATAAGGAACATCATGCACTTTGGACGTCATATTTCAGGACAATTCAACGTAGAGCTAGAATCGATTCGTACTCATGTATTAACCATGGGTGGCTTGGTAGAACAGCAGCTTTCGTATGCTATTCAAGCCTTGCATAAAGAAGACATCGAACTGGCGCGTAAGGTTGTGCGTGACGATCATAAAGTGAATGCGATGGAAGTCTCGATCGATGACGCCTGTACACGCATTATTGCTAAGCGTCAGCCAACGGCAAAAGACTTGCGCTTAATCATGGCTATCATCAAAACGATCACTGATTTAGAACGTATCGGTGACGTGGCGACACGCATTGCTTACGTTGCCATTGAAAGTCCATCATCAAAAGAACGACAATTCCAAGTGTCGTTAGAGCCTCTCTGCCGTCAGGCAATTAATATGCTGCATCAGGTTTTGGATGCGTTTGCCCGCATGGATGTAGAAGCGGCAGCAGAGGTGCACAAACAAGATGACAAGCTAGACGCCGAATATGAAGCGGTAATTCGTCAGTTGATGACCTACATGATGGAAGACCCAAAAAATATCCCCAATATTCTGCAAGTGATGTGGTCTGCACGCGCGATTGAACGCGTGGGGGACCGTTGCCAGAACATCTGTGAATACATTATTTACTTCGTGAAAGGGAAAGATGTACGCCATCTAGGTGATCAAAGCATTGATGACGTACTGAAGTAACTGATTTCAATAAATAGACCAGCTTTTAGGCTGGTCTATTTATTAGGGAGAGGGAAAGTACATCAATATTTATCGGGCACGAAGGTCTGATCATCAATGGGCGCTCTGACATAACCTTCTTTATTGAGATCAGGTAATTCAATCGGTGGGTACTCAAGTGCTTTGTAATCAATCTGGCTTAGTAAATGACTGATACAGTTCAAGCGCGCTTTCTTTTTATCATCAGAAGGGACGACCCACCAAGGGCAGTTTTTCGTGTCTGTATAGGCAAACATCTTATCTTTTGCTTCCGAATACTCCGCCCAGCGATGACGTGACTCCAAATCCATTGGGCTGAATTTCCAACGTTTGATCGGCGTATTAATTCGGCCTAGAAAACGTTTTTCCTGCTCTTCGTCTGAAACCGAAAACCAATACTTAATCAGAATAATCCCAGAGCGTTGCAACATTCTTTCGAATTCAGGACAAGAGCGTAAAAACTCCTCGTATTCGTCTGGAGTACAGAACCCCATGACTTTTTCGACACCTGCTCGGTTATACCAACTTCGGTCAAATAAAACGATTTCACCAGCAGATGGCAAATGAGCGACGTAACGTTGGAAGTACCATTGCGTTTTTTCTTTTTCTGTCGGTGCAGGCAGAGCGACCACGCGACAAACACGCGGGTTTAGCTTTTCTGTGATGCGTTTTATCCCCCCGCCTTTGCCCGCAGCATCACGGCCTTCAAACAGAACCACCACTTTTAACCCTTTGTGTTTGACCCACTCTTGAAGTTTAACGAGCTCAACTTGCAGGTTTTTGAGCTCCTTTTCGTATTCCTTTTTCTTCAATTTAGACATACACCTTTCCTCACTCCTTGATAAACAATATGTTAGCACTCAAAAGCTATGCGTGTGAGGTTACGGTCGTCTATTTGAGAGCTGCTACGACATCGGTAATGGCTTGTGTACTTGTGATGGGGATTAAGAAATCATCGACATCAGTTGCGCCCATTTTGCTTTGTTCAGCAACAAAGTTCATTTTACTAGGTCGAGTCGTTTTGCCTGACAGATGGATTTCAGGAACTTGAGTGTCTTCTACTAATGCACGTACGTTACTTGCATTAACGCCAGCACCCGCCATGATTGCAATGCGTCCTTGGGCTTGTTCAACAAGAGATTTAAGTACTTTCTGGCCTGCTGGCGCAGAAGGTGCGAGCCCTGAAGTGAGAATGCGTTCGCAGCCCAAACTGATGACCTCTTCCAATGCTGATTGAGCGTTTCTACATTGATCAAAAGCACGATGGAACGTTACGCCCAGCCCTAATTCCTGTGCGAATTCGCACAGTGCTGTTGCAAAGGGCATGTGGATATCCCCTTCTTGGGTGAGTACACCGAGAACCACACCATCCAAGCCCGATTGGTGAGCCGCTTCAATATCCCAACGCATCATTTCGATCTCTTCTTCATTGTAGAAGAAGTCACCTTGGCGTGGGCGGATCATGGCATAAACTGGAACACTAGAAAGCTTAGCCGCTTGCTGCATAAAGCCATAACTGGGTGTTAGTCCGCCTAAAGCCAAAGAGGAGCAAAGCTCAATCCGAGTGGCGCCGCCAGCAATGGCGTAGTGCAGAGATTCAATATTATCGATACAGACTTCTAGGTGAGTAACCACGTTCATTCATCCTGCTAACGTTACAAATAAGTGTTGTGGCTAAGATATTAACAGGGCCAGTAAGCAGAATCTGTATGGAGGGAATGAGAAATAGAGGTAAAGTTTACGCTGCTGCGTTACCTCATTTTGGCGGTTTATCTAAAGGTAAAAGAAAGCCCAGAGCATTTGCTCTGGGCTTTGATAAGACTTTACTTAGACTGATTGGCGTTTGCGGTTTTCCACATTAGCTTTTTGCTTTATATACATCCAACCATCACACCCGTTGAGCTAGGGTGAAGGTCTATTATTTTTTGCCTAGGTCAGCTGCGTGCTCAGATAGGAACGCTGCAACACCTTTTGGAGATGCGTCCATACCTGCTTTACCTTCTTCCCATTGTGCAGGACATACTTCGCCGTGCTTCTGGTGGAAGTTAAGAGCGTCAACCATGCGTAGCATTTCGTCGATGTTACGGCCTAGTGGTAGGTCGTTAACTACTTGGTGACGTACAACGCCTTCTTCGTCGATTAGGAAAGAACCACGGAAAGCAACGCCTGCTTCTGGGTGCTCAACGTCGTAAGCTTTACAGATTTCGTGCTTAACGTCAGCAACTAGTGGGTACTTAACTTGACCGATACCGCCATCTTCGATAGCAGTGTTACGCCATGCGTTGTGAGAGAACTGAGAATCGATAGAAACACCGATTACTTCAACACCTTTAGCTTGGAAATCAGCTAGACGGTTGTCGAATGCGATTAGCTCAGATGGGCAAACGAAAGTGAAATCTAGTGGGTAGAAGAATACTACTGCTTTCTTACCTTTAGTGAACTCTGCAAAGTTGAAGTTTTCAACGATTTCACCGTTACCTAGAACAGCTGCTGCAGTAAAATCAGGGGCTTGACGACCTACTAGTACCATTTTTTTGCTCCTAAAAAGTATGGTTAGTTCCAAACCGAATTCAGTTGTGTCGGTTTGGTCCGTGTTTGTACGAGACAAACTATAGTACAGATTGTAGTATTGAAAAAAGCGAAATAAATAGATTGAGTTAATCGAAAAAAACGATAATAGCAAAACTCTTAACTCGATCACTGGAACGGCGGTAGATACAAATACAATTATGAATAAATGGCCCAGTTTGAAGCAGTTGCACTACTTAGTCACACTGCATGAAACAAGACATTTTAGTGACGCTGCAGAGCGTTGTTTTGTCAGTCAGTCGACTTTAAGTAAAGGTATTCAAAACTTAGAGGAATTGATTGGTTGTCCATTATATGAAAAAAAAGACAAGAAAAGTCCACTGGTTTTTACCCAAACAGGAGAAATGGTAGTAAAGCAGGGGCGAGAGCTGTTAGCAAAAGGGCAAGATTTGGTCGAGCTTGGACGTATGTGCCAAGGCGACGATATGCAAGGCCAGCTAAAAGTGGGATGCATACCAACAATTGCTCCGTTTTTACTGTGTGATTTGGTGCAAGAGGTTAACTACCGTTTCCCACAACTGAATCTTTTATTAAGAGAAGACACGACAACAAACTTACTTCAAGCGCTTAGACACGGTGAGTTGGATGTACTCATTTTAGCGTTGCCAGTTGAAATTGACGGTATGGAAAGTCGAGTGGTGGGTAAGGATCCGTTTCGAATGGTTATTAGTGCGAATCAAGCCCAATCGGTGCCTGTGCCGATTCGTTACGCAGATTTACCTGACGAATCCGTCTTTTTATTAGAGAAAGAGCATTGCTTAACGGAACACGCGGTATCAGCGTGTAAATTAACAGATAAAGAAAAAATTAATCCGTTTACAGCAACCAGCCTTCATACTTTGGTGCAAATGGTTGCGAATGGTTTAGGAACGACGTTCATTCCTCAAATGGCTATCGACCACGGCCTGCTGCATAACCAGAATTTAGTCGTGATCGATCCCCCAGGAAAGCAAGCCTATCGTGAAATTGGCTTAGTTTGGCGTCCGAGTTCATCAAGAACGAAAACATTTAATCAGCTTGCAGAAGTCGTTTCCGAGCTGCTTTAGCTATTAGTATTAGCCTCTACATCTCCATTATTTATCTAAAAGCGCACTGAAAACAGTGCGCTTTCTAGTATTTTATTCTGTTGGTGAACTTTGACTTGTAAAATTTTACAGCTCTTCTTTGATGAAGCTTTCATAAAATAGTGAAATTTCACAATGTTAATTTTACACAAAACCTTGTATGTCTTGTTTGACCCTTGTTTGAGTTCACCTTGCCAGCCCTTGTGAATACAAGGTGTTTGTTTGCCAGTCTATATTCATACACTCGTTTGAAATGATAAATCGGCCTTAAAATTAATGTAATTTAATTACGTAATAAATTACAAAAATAGGTGTTCGATAGGCGGTTTTTACCCTGCCGAATAAAACTTCGAATTTTCTGTTTTGTTTATCTTGGGGGTTTCGTTAACCCCTTTGTTGAGATAGCTTGTTTAAAGGCCGGTACGACTTATGTCTAGATTGAAAATACACGTAGCATTACGCAATCTATCGACATGGCTAGACGAGTTGAACACAAAGTTAAAGGATGTAATTTGTTGTTCATAACTTACAAATGTAGCTTTACGCTGATTGCCCAAGATTGATAAAGCACGTTAAGGATGAATGATTATGCTTGCTCAGACAGAACAAAAAACACAACAACTAAAGCAAACCCAAGGCATGCTTGAGGTGAATGGAGTCGTTGCTCCAGAACATCAAGCAATTTTCCCTGTTGAAGCCCAAACCTTTTTATCTCTACTGTGTGAAAAATTTGCCGGACGTGTTGAACAGTTGCTGGAAGCACGAGAAGAGAAGCAAGCACGTATTGATGCTGGTGAGCTACCAGATTTTCTACCAGAGACACAAGACATCCGTGAAGGAAGTTGGAAGATCCTAGGAATCCCACAAGATCTGCAAGATCGCCGAGTGGAGATTACCGGACCAACTGATCGCAAGATGGTGATTAACGCACTGAATGCGAATGTAAAAGTGTTTATGGCAGACTTCGAAGATTCAATGTCTCCAGCATGGAGTAAAGTGCTGGATGGGCAAGTGAATTTACGCGATGCCGTGAATGGCACCATCAGTTACACCAACCCTGGCAATGGCAAGCATTATCAGCTGGAAGATGACCCAGCGGTGTTGATCTGCCGTGTTCGCGGCCTTCATTTAAAAGAAAAACACGTTACGTGGCACGGTCAGATCATTCCAGGTGCGCTATTCGATTTCGCTCTGTACTTCTATAACAACTACAAAGCGTTACTTCAAAAAGGCAGCGGCCCTTATTTCTACATTCCAAAACTGCAATCGCATCACGAAGCGAAGTGGTGGAGCGAAGTGTTCCATTTCACGGAAGACTATTTCGGTCTTGATACAGGCACCATCAAAGCGACTGTGCTGATTGAAACTTTACCAGCCGTATTCGAAATGGATGAGATTCTGTTCTCACTTAAAGAACACATCGTTGGTTTGAACTGTGGTCGCTGGGATTACATCTTTAGCTACATCAAAACCTTGAAGAAGCACCCTGAACGCGTACTGCCAGATCGCCAAGTGGTCACTATGGACAAGCCATTCTTGAACGCTTACTCGCGATTATTGGTGCGTACTTGTCATAAACGAGGTGCTTTCGCGATGGGAGGAATGGCCGCCTTTATCCCAGCGAAAGACCCGCAAGAGAATCAAAAAGTATTAGACAAGATCCAGACTGACAAATCGCTAGAAGCAAACAATGGTCACGACGGTACTTGGGTAGCTCATCCAGGTTTGGCTGACACCGCGATGGAAGTTTTTAGTGCTGTACTGGGCGAGCGCACCAACCAATTGGATGTGAGTCGTTCAGAGGATGCACCTATTACAGCGGCTGAACTACTCGAGCCTTGTGAAGGCGAGCGTACAGAAGCCGGAATGCGCCACAATATTCGTGTTGCGCTGCAATACATCGAAGCTTGGATTTCTGGTAATGGTTGTGTACCGATTTATGGCTTGATGGAAGATGCGGCGACAGCTGAAATCTCTCGCGCTTCTATCTGGCAATGGATTCAACACGGCAAGTCGCTAGATAACGGATTGAAGGTCACTAAGGATCTGTTCGAGCTCTATCTAAAAGAAGAGATTGAAGTAGTGAAACAAGAAATTGGCGAGCAGCGCTACCAAGCGGGTCGATTTGAAGAAGCGGCAGACTTGATGGCAAGGCTCACTACGAGCGATGAGCTGACCAACTTTTTAACAGTTCCTGGTTATGACTACCTGGATTAATAAAGAATAACTGTAACACCAATAACGTGAAGGATTTTCAAGGCAGATAGGGAAGTACTGCCTGAGAACGGAAACTCAACGCACACGCATAAAGTGCAAATTATAAAGAGGGATAGACCAATGACTAACTTAACTCGCCGCCAACAAATTGAAGCTCTGGAAAAAGACTGGGCAACTAACCCGCGCTGGAAAAATGTAAAGCGTACATATACTGCCGAGGAAGTGGTGGAACTGCGTGGCTCTATGGTACCAGCCAACACAATTGCACAACGTGGTGCAGACAAACTTTGGTCACTGGTCAACGGTAGCGCGAAAAAAGGTTACGTAAACTGTCTTGGTGCGTTAACTGGCGGCCAAGCTGTTCAACAAGCTAAAGCTGGTATTGAAGCGATTTACCTATCTGGTTGGCAGGTAGCGGCGGACAACAACACCGCTTCAACGATGTACCCTGACCAGTCTCTATACCCAGTAGATTCTGTACCGTCAGTAGTAAAACGCATCAATAACTCGTTCCGTCGTGCAGACCAAATCCAATGGTCAGCAGGTAAATCGCCTGAAGATGAAGGCGGTATTGACTACTTCCTACCAATCGTAGCGGATGCTGAAGCGGGCTTTGGTGGTGTGCTTAACGCTTACGAGCTCATGAAATCGATGATCGAAGCAGGCGCAGCGGGCGTTCACTTTGAAGACCAGCTAGCATCGGTGAAAAAGTGTGGCCACATGGGCGGCAAGGTATTAGTTCCAACGCAAGAAGCGGTACAAAAACTGGTTGCTGCTCGTTTAGCTGCTGATGTAGCGGGTACAACAACCTTGGTTATTGCTCGTACTGATGCGAATGCGGCAGATCTCATTACTTCAGATTGCGACCCATACGATAAAGACTTTATTGAAGGAGAGCGTACTCAAGAAGGTTTCTACCGCGTTCGCGCGGGGATCGACCAAGCGATTTCTCGTGGCCTGGCTTACGCACCATATGCAGATTTGATTTGGTGTGAAACGGCTACGCCATGTTTGGAAGAAGCACGTAAGTTTGCAGAAGCGATTCACGCTGAATACCCAGATCAATTGTTGGCGTACAACTGTTCGCCTTCATTCAACTGGGAGAAAAACCTAGATGCAGAAACCATTGCTAAGTTCCAACAAGAGTTGGCAGACATGGGCTACAAGTACCAATTCATCACGCTAGCAGGTATTCACAACATGTGGTTCAACATGTTCGAACTGGCACACGCTTATGCTCAAGGTGAAGGTATGCGTCATTATGTTGAGAAAGTTCAGCGTCCTGAATTCCAGGCGGCAGAAAAAGGCTATACCTTTGTTGCACACCAACAAGAAGTAGGTACAGGTTACTTCGATAGAATGACCAATACTATCCAAGGTGGTAACTCTTCAGTGACCGCATTGACAGGTTCGACCGAAGAAGACCAATTCTAATTGGCAGAGAAACACTTCCTTAATCAGCGTCAGTAATGGCATTTTGAGCGGCAACCTTGCCGCTCTTTTTTCGTTTAAAACGTTTAAGAAACGAAATTTACACCCAAGATAACGCGTTTGCGTATTATTCTTCTGGCTCGATTTCTTCGGGTTCCACTTCTTCTTGCAGTTCCAATAAGTTAATCGCAATGGTCACAAAGTCACTGTCAGTAATGATGCCTACCAATCGACCCTTGGTGACAACAGGTAAACAGCCAACTTTGTGCTTTTGCATGTAGATAGCGCTCTCTTTAAGCCCCGCGATGGGTTCGGCCGTCATGATGTTGGTGTGCATCATTTCGTAGAGCGGTGTATCTAGAGTAAAAGATTGTTCAGCCTCATCTGGGTGCAAGCTCGATTCTTGAGCAGCAAGAATGTCGCGTTGAGTCACCAAGCCTTGTAAGTGGTTATTGGCATCAACAACCGGAATATGTCGAATATCAAGCGCATCCATCATGCTTTTTGCATCACGCAAGGTGTGCGTGCGCAGTAAGGTATGAGGATTACGAGTCATCATGTCTTCAACCTTGATCATAGAGACCTCCAGCGGCATTGTCCTTCTCTTAAATATAGAGAATATTTTTCTGTATATCTGGGAGCTAACTCGTTTTTCATCAATTAAATAGCACAATACACTTGCGCTTCTTTTTGTCTTCGTAATCTGTGTCTTATCGACGTTTTTATTAATTTGAATAAGTCGGTTTGCGTGCGAGTCAGTTGGCATTTTTGATTGATATTGAATGTGTACCCAAGGTAATCCAATGAATTGAATCGCACATTTTTATTCGTTGGATTTTCCAAGATTCGTCTCTCGAAGAAGATACGCTCAGGCTTACCAAATTGAAGACAGCAACCTAAATGAAAAGAACAACGTGTAACAAACTCATTGCGCTGGCAGTGGCGGCATTCAGTGTGCAATCAGCACAGGCGATTGTGTTAGGAGATGAACTAACCGACTCTGTTGATCGTGTTACTTTACGAGCAAGTAATATGGCAGAGTTCCCACTGTGTGGCGGCACCATGCTGACGGAGCAGTGGGTGTTGACTGCGGCACACTGCGTGGTAATGGGGCAGGGAACGAATGAAGCCAGCTACTATGTGACCCCGCCGGGCGAGTTGTCGGTGAATGCGAATATGCATGAACTTAATTCAGCAGGGCTTGATAACTTCTATCCGGTGTCTCACGTTGTGGTTCACCCTGATTACACGCGGATTTCAAAAGCTGAGACCGACAGTAGTGGTAACGTGAAACCTATCCAAACCGGTTTAGACTCAGACATCGCGTTGCTGTATCTCACGCGCCCAGTGGCAAACGCAAGCTTTGCTGATTTAGCAAACAAAGCCGACATGGAGAGTATCGAAGCGCGGTTGGCTGCGGATTGGAACGATAATTACCTGACCAATCAACGTGTCGAAAATGTGCAAGTGTTTGGGTGGGGGACCACTCAGCCGGATGCTTCTGAACCTTCCAATACGCTCAAAACCACCATTAGTACATTTTTACCCATCGACAAATGTTATGAGCGTTTAGAAATTGGCAGCAGTTTTCCGGGGATCATCGACTCAAGAGAAAACCAAACCAAAATTTGTACGCTACCAACGAAAAACCGAGTATTAGAGCCGGATAGCCACACCCAATATGGCAACTCTGCATGTAAAGGTGACAGTGGGGGGCCGCTGGTCGATGTGGCGACGGGAAAACAGATTGGTATTGTTAGCGGTGGACCTCTCATTCTTCCGACTTGTGGCTCTTTGACGATTCCAAGTTTCTACACCAAGGTGAGCCAATATTACGACTGGGTACAGTCTTACATTACTGCCGATGCGCCACCAAGTAGCTACATCATTGCACCGAACTTTATTAAAGAGGCTAATAACGAAGTCGGCGGAGATAAAGAGTGTCACGACGGTATCGCAACCAATAACTGTGATTTCAAAGGGTCAGATGATGATGGTGGCAGTTTGGGTCTGTGGCTATTGAGTCTATTCGTACCCTTGGCGTGGTGGCGAAGGCGTGAGGTTTGATAGGGCGATTTGAATACCAAACGAGTAAGCAGCGTTATGCGCTGCTTTGCTTTTTAATGTTCCATTTCTTTCGACTTAAACTGAAAAATAATGCCAAGTGATCGCGGTTTTTCACGTTTTATTACACTCTTCATCATGGCTTTTACAGTGATATTCTGGGGATTTGCTTGCTATTGCAGCATGTAAACATATACTAGTCTGCTGCGAAAAACTCGTCGCAATTTTATCGTCGTCCTAGACGTGATTTGACCAATATATAAGACAAGTAACATGCAAGTATCAGATTTCCATTTCGACCTTCCAGATGAACTTATCGCTCGTTACCCTCAGCCAGAGCGTACCGCTAGCCGACTATTACAAATGGACGGCAATACCGGAGAGCTAATTGATGGCACATTTACTGATGTATTGGGCCAAGTTCAACCCGGTGATCTCGTGGTGTTTAATAATACTCGTGTTATACCTGCTCGTCTTTTTGGTCGTAAAGAGTCGGGTGGTAAGCTAGAGGTGCTGGTGGAGCGCATGCTTGACGAGAAAAGCATCCTCGCGCACGTTCGCTGCTCTAAATCTCCAAAACCAGGTACAACCATCATTGTTGGCGAGAATGATGAATACTCAGCAGAAATGGTGGCGCGTCATGACGCTCTATTTGAACTGAAATTTAACGCTGATAAGACGGTATTAGAAATTTTGGAAGAAATCGGCCACATGCCACTTCCTCCTTACATTGACCGCCCAGATGAAGATGCAGATAAAGAGCGTTACCAAACCGTATATAACCAGAAGCCAGGCGCAGTAGCGGCGCCGACAGCGGGTCTTCATTTTGATGATGTTCTACTAGAGAAAATCAAAGCGAAAGGCGCAGAGTTTGCTTACGTCACTTTGCACGTTGGGGCAGGTACATTCCAGCCAGTAAAAGTAGAAAACATCAACGATCACCATATGCACGCTGAGTACGTAGAAGTACCGCAAGAAGTCGTCGAAGCAATTAAAGCGACGAAAGCGCGCGGTGGACGAATTATTGCTGTTGGTACTACATCGGTACGCTCACTTGAAAGCGCAGCGCAAGACGCATTGAAAAAAGGGACTGAGTTGGCCCCATTCTTTGGTGATACAGAAATCTTTATTTTCCCTGGCTACGAATATCAGCTTGTGGATTGCTTGATTACCAATTTCCACTTGCCAGAATCAACACTGATCATGTTGGTGAGTGCATTTGCAGGTTATGAGAACACCATGAATGCTTACAAGCATGCGGTAGAAAACAAATATCGCTTTTTCTCATATGGTGATTCAATGTTCATCAAGAAGAAAACGATTTAGTAAAAAATAAGATTTACGAGTGCTAGCAGTAAGCTAGGAAATAGAGCAGAACCTCTGCTTTATCTCTCGCAAGGAAAAGCGACCGCTCCTTAAAGTAGGGTAGAGCCCTAAACACTCAGTCAGACTGTTTCTCTGACACCCGGAGGCATCGTGAAATTAAAATTCGATCTTAAGAAGAAAAACGGCAATGCGCGTCGTGGTCAACTGACTTTCGAACGTGGCACTGTTCAAACCCCAGCGTTTATGCCAGTTGGTACTTACGGTACGGTTAAAGGCATGACGCCAGAAGAAGTGAAAGGTACGGGCGCAGAAATCTTACTAGGTAACACGTTCCACCTTTGGCTGCGTCCAGGTCAAGAAGTCATGAAAATGCACGGCGACTTGCATGATTTTATGAACTGGCACGGTCCTATTCTTACTGATTCAGGCGGCTTCCAAGTATTCAGCCTTGGCAAGATGCGTACTATTACCGAAGAGGGTGTGCACTTCCGTAACCCAGTTAATGGTGACAAGATTTTCATGGACGCAGAAAAGTCGATGGAAATTCAAAAAGACCTAGGTTCTGACATCGTCATGATTTTTGACGAGTGTACGCCATACCCAGCGACACACGATGAAGCGAAGAAATCGATGGAAATGTCACTACGTTGGGCACAGCGCTCACGTGATCACTTCGAGAAGCTAGAAAACCCGAACAACCTGTTTGGTATTGTTCAAGGTGGTGTTTACGAAGATCTACGTGATGTGTCGGTAAAAGGTCTAACGGAAATCGGTTTTGACGGTTACGCGGTTGGTGGCTTGGCAGTAGGCGAGCCTAAAGAAGACATGCACCGTATTCTTGAGCACACTTGTCCGCAGCTTCCAGAAGACAAGCCTCGCTACCTAATGGGCGTGGGTAAACCAGAAGACTTGGTTGAAGGTGTTCGCCGCGGTATCGACATGTTTGACTGTGTAATGCCAACGCGTAACGCGCGTAATGGTCACCTGTTTGTGACTGGTGGTGTGATCAAGATCCGTAATGCGAAACATAAAACGGATACAACCCCGTTGGATCCGCACTGTGACTGTTACACTTGTCAAAACTACAGTAAATCGTACCTTCATCACTTAGAGCGTTGTAATGAAATTCTGGGTGCTCGTCTGAATACGATCCACAACCTACGCTACTACCAGCGTCTGATGGAAAGTATTCGTAAAGCGATTGATGAAGATCGTTTTGATGAGTTTGTTACTGAGTTCTATGAGCGTCGTGGCCGTGAAGTGCCACCACTAGCAAAAGAACAGTCATTGACGGACTAAAAAGAATTAAAGCCTTTGGCATGTCGCCAGAGGCTTTTGCTAATAAAGTAGGCTAACGCACGTTATTTTTGAGAGAGTGATCGCTATTAGTTACTCTCAGACTTGAATCTAAAATGCGAAAGCCCAACTTGTTGGATTATCAATAAAATATAATGAGGATGTTTTAATGTTTATTTCTCAGGCTCACGCAGCAGCAGAAGGCGCGCCAGCAGGCGGTGGTTTTGAAATGCTAATCATGCTTGGCATGTTCGCAGTGATCTTTTACTTCATGATTTACCGCCCACAAGCGAAACGTGTAAAAGAGCACAAGAACCTAATGGCTTCTATGGGCAAAGGCGACGAAGTTCTAACTAGCGGTGGCCTAGTGGGTAAAATCACTAAGATTGCTGAAGACAATGACTACATTTCAATCGAGCTTAACGCGAACAATGAAGTGGTAATCAAGAAAGACTTCATCACTGCAGTGTTGCCAAAAGGTACGCTTAAGTCTCTATAAAACAGCTAAAGGATCCTCGCTGTGCTAAACCGTTATCCATTATGGAAGTACTTGATGGTATTTTTTGCCATCATCACCGCTGCGTTATACGCACTTCCAAATATCTACGGTGAAGATCCGGCTATTCAAGTTACAGGGGCGCGTGGCGCCTCTGTAGATATGTCAACGCTGGATGCTGTCACTACTGCTCTTGATAAAGAGCAACTCTCTCATAAATCCATTGCTCTCGAGAATGGATCAATTCTTGTTCGTTTTAACGACACTGACACGCAAATCAGTGCTCGTGATGTCATCAGCGAAGCGCTTGGCAAAGACACAATTGTTGCACTTAACCTTGCTCCTTCTACACCCGATTGGCTAGAAGCGATTGGCGCGTCACCATTAAAGCTGGGTCTTGACCTTCGTGGTGGTGTCCACTTCTTAATGGAAGTAGACATGGACGCTGCGATGGAAAAGCTCGTTGGTCAGCAAGAAGAAGCTTTCCGTAGCGAACTTCGTGAGGCAAAAATTCGTTATCGTGCTATCCGCCCTTCTGGCAAAGAAGCGGTAGAGGTTCTGCTACGTAACGAAGAGCAATTAGCAGAAGCGAAAGCAATGCTAGAAAAGAATCACCCGGACATGCTCTTTGTCGAATCTGATTCAAATGGCCGTTACGCTCTTACTGCGACCTTTACCGAGCAACGTTTACAAGAGATCCGTAACTACGCTGTTGAGCAAAACATTACGATTTTACGTAACCGTGTAAACGAGCTAGGTGTTGCAGAGCCTCTCGTTCAACGTCAAGGTGCAAGTCGAATTGTTGTTGAGCTTCCTGGTGTTCAAGATACTGCTCGTGCAAAAGAGATTCTAGGTGCGACTGCAACGCTAGAATTCCGTGAAGTTGACGATAAAGCTGACCTATCAGCGGCGGCAAATGGTCGTGCGCCAGCAGGCAGTGAAATCAAAATGGACCGAGACGGTCGTCCGGTTGTGCTTAAGAAGCGTGTTATTCTTGGTGGTCAAAGCATTACGGATGCAAGCTCAAGTGTCGATGAATACGGTCGTCCACAAGTTAACATCTCGCTAGACAGCGAAGGTGGTAACAAGATGTCAGCGTTCTCTAAGAAGAACATCGGTAAGCTAATGGCTACCGTGTTTGCTGAGTACAAAGACAGTGGTCGTCGTACGCCAGAAGGCAAAGTCATCCTAGATAAGCATGAAGAAGTCATCAACCAAGCGACGATTCAATCGGCTCTTGGACGTAACTTCCGTATCACGGGTATAGACTCCGCAGCTGAAGCGCACAACCTTGCACTTCTATTACGTGCTGGTGCACTGATCGCACCTATCTCTATCGTTGAAGAGCGTACTATTGGTCCATCAATGGGCCAGCAAAACATCGATATGGGTATCCAAGCGTGTATCTGGGGTATGGTTGCCGTAATGCTGTTTACGCTGCTTTACTACCGTGGCTTTGGCTTGATTGCCAACATCGCTCTAATGGCTAACTTAGTGTTGATCATTGGTGTTATGTCGATGATTCCAGGCGCTACCATGACGCTTCCGGGGATTGCCGGTATCGTGTTAACGGTCGGTATGGCGGTTGATGCGAACGTACTGATCTTCGAGCGTATCCGTGAAGAGCTTCGTGATGGGCGTAGTCCACAACAAGCTATTCACCAAGGTTACGCGAATGCATTCAGTACGATTGCCGATGCGAACATCACGACACTGATTACTGCAATTATCCTATTTGCAGTCGGTACTGGTGCAGTGAAAGGTTTCGCGGTTACTCTATCTATCGGTATCTTAACTTCAATGTTCACCGCCATTATTGGTACACGTTGTATCGTGAACCTGATTTACGGTGGCAAACGCGTTGATAAATTGTCGATCTAAGGCTGGGAATTAATATGTTTCAAATTCTAAAAGCAGAGAAGACGATCGGCTTTATGCGTTGGTCGAAAGTAGCATTCGTTTTTTCAATCTTTATGATTGCTGCTTCTATCTTCACTTTGTCAACTAAGTGGCTAAATTGGGGCCTAGACTTCACTGGCGGTACGCTAATTGAAGTTGGCTTTGAAAAACCTGCGAACCTTGAAAAAATCCGAACCGCTTTAGAGGCGAAAGGTTTTGGTGATGCGACAGTACAAAACTTCGGTAGTGCTCGTGAAGTAATGGTTCGTCTTCGTCCACGTGATGACGTTTCTGGTGAAACGCTGGGCAACCAAATCATTGGTGCTATCAAAGATGGTACTGGCGAAAGCGTAGAAATGCGTCGTATTGAATTCGTAGGTCCTAACGTTGGTGATGAGCTAACAGAAGCTGGCGGTCTAGCGATCCTCGTGTCGCTGATCTGTATCCTGCTTTATGTATCGATGCGATTTGAATGGCGTCTAGCGGCTGGTGCGGTAATGGCATTGGCTCACGATATAATTATCACGCTAGGTGTCTTCTCGTTTCTACAAATTGAAGTTGACCTGACTATCGTAGCTGCGCTACTGACAGTTGTGGGCTACTCACTCAACGATACCATCGTTGTATTTGACCGGATTCGTGAAAACTTCCGTAAGATGCGTAAGGGTGAGCCTTCAGACATTATGGACGCCTCAATCACTCAAACGTTGAGCCGTACATTGATTACGTCGGGTACAACCTTGTTCGTAGTAATTGCACTGTTCATGCAGGGTGGTGCGATGATTCACGGCTTCGCAACTGCACTACTACTAGGTATCACTGTTGGTACTTACTCTTCTATCTACGTAGCATCAGCACTAGCGCTGAAACTGGGCATCCAGAAAGAGCACTTGATGCCACCTCAAGTAGAAAAAGAAGGTGCAGAGTTCGACGAAATGCCATAAGGCAGATTGAGAACCGAAAACAAAAACCGCTGAACAATCAGCGGTTTTTTTGTATCTGAATAGAGTAGTGAGCTTGTAGAGCCTCTCTGTATGAAGAGCCTTCAGCTACAGCTAAGTCGATACGGAGCAGTAGATACAAAAAAGCCCAGCTCAATGAGCGGGGCTTTCTAAAGTCATCAGCGTGACGGGCTATATATGACTTTCAAATCTTACTTAAGGATCGCGCTGTTACCGTTTTCGCGAATGTGCTTAAGGATAGATTTTACGCCACGAGCGCTTGAAGCAACGATGTTACCAGACTTCATGTAGTCAGTGCCGCCAGCAAAGTCAGTTAGGATTGCGCCAGCTTCACGAGCAATAAGCTCACCTGCTGCCATATCCCAAGGTTTTAGGCCTAGCTCGAAGTAACCATCAACACGGCCAGCAGCCACGTAACAAAGGTCAAGAGCAGCAGAGCCGCTACGACGGAAATCAGCACATTCAGTGAATAGCGCACCAACGATCTTGATGTAAGACTCAGCGTGTTGTTTCTGCTTGAATGGGAAGCCTGTTGCTAGAACAGTGCCTTGAAGGTCTTTTAGTTGAGCAACACGAATACGTGCACTGTTTAGTTGAGCGCCGGCACCGCGTTGTGCAGTGAATAGCTCGTTTTGCATTGGATCGTAAACACAAGCAACTTCAGTTTTGCCCTTAATACGAACAGCGATAGAAACCGCGAAAGTTGGGTAACCTTTTACAAAGTTAGTGGTGCCATCCAGTGGGTCGATGATCCATTGTACGTCTTTATCTTTACCTTCGATAAGACCTTGTTCTTCAGCAACGATACAGTGCTCAGGGTAAGACTGCTTGATAGTATCGATGATGATGTATTCTGCTTCTTTGTCTACGTTAGTGACAAAGTCATTAGTGCCTTTAAGAGTAGATTCTACTTTATCAGTGTTTTCTAATGATTTAGCAATATGATTGCCTGCCTTTCGCGCAGCGCGAATAGCAATGTTTAGCATTGGATGCATACGAATTTCCCAACGGATGTTAAAGAACAAATGAAAGCGGCGGCGAGTATACCAGAGATAATCAAAAAGGGAAGTGGTTATTTTTTGCTCTAATTGCGGCCGACTGAGTGTACAGAGCATACTGCGGACGAGAACAATAACCAAGAATGAGAAGAGAGGTCTGCTTGCCTCTAGGGTGTCTCAAAAAACTATGATAACATTCTGCGGTTTTAATTTAGGTAGCAAACACAGATGTTGGATCAAGTAAAAATTGTACTCGTAGGTACCTCTCATTCAGGCAATATTGGCTCAGCAGCTCGAGCAATGAAAGTGATGGGTTTAAACCAACTAGTATTAGTCGATCCACAATGTGAAGTGGATGAACAAACTCTTGCTTTAGCTGCGGGTGCTGGTGATATTGCTCAAAATGCAAAGATTGTCGGCACATTAGAAGAAGCGGTTGAAGATTGTGGCCTTGTTGTGGGTTCTAGCGCCCGCTCTCGTACATTAGAATGGCCAATGCTCGAGCCACGTGAATGCGGTGAGAAATTTGCAGTTGAAGGCCGAAAGCATCCGGTTGCGCTCGTGTTTGGCCGAGAAAGAACTGGTTTGACAAACGAAGAGCTACAAAAGTGCCACTACCATGTTTGTATTCCCGCTAATCCTGAGTACAGCTCGCTTAACCTAGCTATGGCTGTACAAACTCTCAGTTACGAAGTGCGAGTTGCACACTTGAACTTAGAGCAAAGCCAGTTTTCCCCAAATGAATCGGAAGAATACCCGCGTCATCGAGAACTCGAAATGTTCTTCGAGCATCTTGAAAAGGTGATGGTTGAGACCCAGTTTATTAACAAAGAGCAACCTGGACAGGTGATGAATAAGTTGCGCCGTTTGTTCTCTCGTGCTCGACCAGAAACCCAAGAACTTAATATTCTACGAGGCGTTTTGACTTCGATAGAAAAGAAGTTCTGAGTAAACAATAACCACTTTAGGTGTAAGGATGAATACCTGAGTAAAATGGTCAAATAAATACTTGACCAAATTACTCAGGTATGGAAAAATCTTAACCATTACAAACCATGTGGATACGGTGTGGTATGAAACTTACATCTAAAGGAAGATATGCGGTGACAGCCATGCTGGATGTGGCACTGCATTCGCAACAAAACCCTGTACCTCTGGCTGATATTTCAGAGCGTCAAGGGATCTCGCTCTCTTACTTAGAGCAGCTATTTTCAAAATTGCGTAAAGCAGGTCTCGTTGCCAGCGTTCGTGGTCCTGGTGGTGGTTACCGACTTGGTGCCGACGCTCACAGTATCGCTATTGGTACCGTGATTGCTGCCGTTGATGAGTCAGTAGATGCAACCAAATGCCAAGGTAAAGGAGATTGCCAAGGTGGAACACGTTGCCTTACTCACACGCTGTGGCGTGACCTAAGCTCTCGCATTAGTGACTTTTTGAATAACATCACTCTTGGTGAGTTGATGACAGACAATGAAGTACTCGAAATTTCTGATCGTCAGGACATTGATCTGGCGGTAACCCATGGGCTATCAAACAAAAATACAACCGCCGCGCCCATCGGTGTAAACGTCCGCTCTTAGCGGTCAGCTTTTTACATTGGAGTAGAGAATGAAACTGCCGATTTATCTTGATTATTCCGCTACATGTCCAGTTGATCCACGTGTTGCTGAAAAAATGGTTCAGTACATGACAATGGATGGCACATTTGGCAACCCAGCGTCACGTTCGCACCGTTACGGCTGGCAGGCAGAAGAAGCGGTCGATACTGCTCGTGAGCAAATTGCTGACCTTCTAAATGCAGATCCTCGCGAAATCGTATTTACATCTGGTGCGACAGAATCAGACAACCTTGCGATTAAAGGTGCAGCGCACTTTTACTCGAAGAAAGGCAAGCACGTAATCACTTGTAAAACAGAGCACAAAGCCGTTCTTGACCCATGTCGTCAACTTGAGCGTGAAGGCTTTGAAGTGACTTACCTTGAGCCAGAATCAAATGGCTTGATCGATCTAGAGAAGCTTAGAGCAGCCATGCGTGATGACACCGTGCTTGTGTCTATTATGCATGTAAACAACGAGATTGGTGTGGTTCAAGACATTACAGCGATCGGCGAACTGTGCCGTGAGCGTAAAATTGTTTTCCACGTGGACGCTGCGCAATCTGCTGGTAAATTACCAATCGACGTTCAAGAGATGAAAGTTGATCTAATTTCACTTTCTGCTCACAAAGTTTACGGTCCTAAAGGTATCGGTGCACTTTATGTACGTCGTAAGCCTCGTATTCGTCTTGAAGCGCAAATGCACGGTGGCGGTCATGAGCGTGGTTTCCGCTCTGGTACACTACCTACTCACCAAATCGTAGGTATGGGTGAAGCATTCCGCATTGCAAAAGAAGACATGCAAAAAGATTACGATCATGCTTTAGCGCTTCGTAACCGTCTTTTTGATGGCGTGAAAGACTTAGAAGCAGTGACGGTAAACGGTGACTTTGAGCAGCGTGTACCACACAACCTAAACATCAGTTTCGCATTCGTAGAAGGTGAATCACTACTAATGTCGCTTAAAGATCTAGCGGTATCTTCTGGTAGTGCTTGTACGTCTGCAAGCCTTGAGCCTTCTTACGTTCTTCGTGCCCTAGGCATGGATGACGAATTGGCTCACAGCTCGGTTCGTTTCTCGTTTGGTCGTTTCACGACTGAAGAAGAAATTGATTACGCAATTGAACAAATCCGCGTTGCAGTGACTAAGCTACGCGACATGTCTCCTCTATGGGATATGTACAAAGAAGGGATTGATTTGAGCACTGTTGAATGGGCTCACCATTAATCTCAGGGATTGAAATAGAGGATTCGAGGTAATTTATCATGGCATACAGCGAAAAAGTAATTGATCACTACGAGAACCCACGTAACGTTGGTTCATTCGATAAAGAAGACCCATCAGTAGGTAGCGGCATGGTTGGCGCTCCAGCTTGTGGTGACGTAATGAAGCTTCAAATCAAAGTGACACCGGAAGGTATCATCGAAGATGCGAAGTTCAAAACATACGGTTGTGGTAGTGCAATCGCATCAAGCTCACTAGTAACTGAGTGGGTAAAAGGCAAGTCAGTTGATGAAGCAGCAGCAATTAAAAACTCTGAAATTGCTGAAGAGCTAGAGCTTCCACCAGTGAAAGTTCACTGTTCAATTCTTGCTGAAGATGCAATCAAAGCAGCGGTTGCAGACTACAAGAAAAAACACCAAGAATAATTATTCCGTAATATAATGGGAGCTTTGACGCTCCCATTCCAATCGAAATTTAGACAGACTAAGGTGCAGTATGGCCATCACAATGACAGAATCAGCGGCAAGTCGCGTAAGAGCATTCCTAGATAACCGAGGCAAAGGTATCGGTTTACGCCTTGGAGTGAAGACGACTGGTTGTTCAGGCATGGCATATGTACTTGAGTTTGTCGATGAGCTTAACGAAGAAGATGAAGTTTTTGAACTCTCTGGAGTGAAAATCATCATCGACAAAAAAAGCTTAGTGTACCTAGACGGTACCGAATTGGATTACGTGAAAGAAGGGTTGAATGAAGGTTTTGAATTCAACAACCCTAACGCGAAAAGTGAATGTGGTTGTGGTGAAAGCTTCAACGTCTAATTGATTGTCCTTCTGGGCAAGCGAGTCCGGAAGGCTTTACTAGGACCCGAACTTAATGAATCACTTTGAATTATTTGGGCTACCAAGTCAGTTTAAGCTGGATGGTAGCCTTCTTTCTTCTCAGTTCCGAGAACTACAAAAACGCTTCCACCCGGATAACTTTGCAACGGGATCTGAACGTGACCGTTTGATGGCGGTGCAAAAGGCAGCGCAAATCAACGATGCCTATCAAGTTCTGAAAAATCCTATCTCCCGTGCCGAGTACATCCTCGCAGAGCAGGGAGTTGAGATCCGAGGTGAACAGCAGACAATGCAAGATCCAATGTTCTTAATGGAGCAAATGGAGCTGCGCGAAGAACTGGAAGAAATTGCTGACAGCACCGATCCTGAATCGGCGCTTTTTGACTTCGATTCTAAGGTCAGCAAAATGTACAAACAGCATCTGGCAAGCGTCGAGCAAGAGCTTGATGATGGTCTTTGGGCTGAAGCCGCAGACCGAGTTCGTAAGCTAAAATTCATTGCCAAACTAAAGAACGAAATTGAACTAGTCGAAGACAAACTCCTCGGCTAGTTAGCGTGACAAGGACCTATCATGGCACTACTTCAAATCGCAGAACCGGGCCAAAGCTCGGCACCTCATGAGCATAAGTTAGCAGCGGGTATCGACTTAGGTACTACCAACTCTTTGGTTGCTTCTGTACGTAGCGGCGATGCAACTCCACTTGCGGACGAGCAGGGCCGTACTATTTTACCTTCAGTCGTTAATTACACTGAGGAAACGTTAACGGTTGGCCACGAAGCCAAAGCCAAAGCAGAGCTTGAACCAGAGAACACTATTATCTCTGTAAAACGTTTGATCGGTCGTTCATTAAAGGACATCCAGTCCCGTTACTCTTCACTTCCTTATCGTTTTAGAGAGAGTGAAAATGGTCTTCCGATCCTGCAAACGCCTCAAGGTGACAAAAACCCGATTGAAGTATCTGCGGACATTCTAAAAGCGCTAGGTAAGCGAGCAGAAGAAACGTTAGGTGGTGAGTTAGCGGGTGTTGTGATCACTGTTCCTGCTTACTTTGATGATGCTCAGCGTGCAGGTACGAAAGACGCCGCGAAATTAGCTGGCCTTCATGTGCTCCGTCTTCTGAACGAACCAACTGCCGCGGCAATTGCTTATGGCTTAGACTCAGGCCAAGAAGGAGTGATTGCAGTTTATGACCTAGGCGGCGGTACATTTGATATCTCTATCCTACGCTTGTCGAAAGGCGTATTTGAAGTATTAGCAACAGGCGGTGACTCTGCGTTAGGCGGTGATGACTTTGACCATCTGTTAGCGGATTACCTAATGGAGCAAGCGGGTCTCGAAGCCCCACTTTCTGCTGAAAAAAACCGTACGCTACTGAACATTGCTACTGCGACTAAGATTGCTTTCTCTGAGCAAGACAGCGTTGATGTTGATGTGTTTGGCTGGAAGGGCACCGTTACTCGTGAGCAGTTCGAAGATCTGATTCGCCCACTAGTGAAGAAAACACTAATGTCTTGTCGTCGTGCATTAAAAGATGCTGATGTTGATGCAGAGGAAGTACTCGAAGTTGTCATGGTTGGTGGTTCAACACGCACATTGCTGGTTCGTGAAATGGTAGGCGAGTTTTTTGGCCGCACACCGCTAACAAGCATTAATCCTGATGAAGTTGTCGCAATCGGCGCGGGTATCCAAGCCGACATTCTAGCGGGTAACAAGCCTGATTCAGAAATGTTACTTCTTGACGTGATCCCACTGTCGCTTGGTATTGAAACCATGGGTGGTTTGGTTGAGAAGATCATCCCTCGCAATACCACGATTCCTGTTGCGCGTGCGCAAGAATTTACCACATTCAAAGATGGCCAAACGGCCATGAGTGTTCATGTGGTACAAGGTGAACGTGAAATGGTTGATGATTGTCGTTCACTGGCTCGTTTCTCATTGAAAGGCATTCCACCGATGGCGGCGGGTGCAGCACATATTCGTGTGACTTACCAAGTTGACGCTGACGGTCTTCTTTCTGTTACGGCAATGGAAAAGAGCACCGGTGTTCAGTCAGAGATTCAAGTAAAACCTTCTTACGGGTTAAGCGATAATGAAGTGGCGGATATGCTGCGTGATTCAATGACTCACGCTAAAGAAGACATGCAAGCTCGTGCGCTAGCTGAGCAGCGTGTTGAGGCCGACCGTGTGATAGAAGGCTTGATTGCAGCCATGCAAGCTGATGGTGACGAACTACTATCAGAACAAGAGAAACAAGACCTGATAAAAGCCATCGAAGCCTTGATTGAGCTGCGTAATGGTGATGATGCAGATGCGATTGAGCAAGGCATTAAAGATACCGATAAAGCGAGCCAAGATTTCGCATCGCGCCGTATGGATAAATCGATTCGAGCTGCTCTGTCAGGTCAATCAGTAGACGATATATAAGAGATAAGTAGTTATGCCTAAGATTATTGTATTACCACACGACGATTTGTGCCCAGAAGGCGCAGTGTTGGAAGCAAACACTGGTGAAACCGTTCTGGACGTAGCGCTAAAAAATGGTATCGGTATTGAACATGCGTGTGAAAAATCATGTGCTTGTACCACCTGCCACGTGATCATCCGTGAAGGTTTTGATTCGCTAGAAGAAAGTGAAGAGCTGGAAGACGACATGCTGGATAAAGCGTGGGGTCTAGAGCCTGAATCACGTCTAGGGTGTCAGGCGAAAATTGCTGATGAAGACTTAGTGGTAGAAATTCCTAAGTACACGCTAAACCACGCTTCAGAAGATCACTAAAACTATCTTCCCAATATAGGGAAGAAGCAAAAGGAAGATGAGCAATGAAATGGACAGATTCTCGCGATATCGCGATTGAACTTTGTGACAAGTTTCCAGATGTTGATCCGCAAACGGTGCGTTTTACCGATCTTCATCAATGGATCATGGAGTTAGATGAGTTTGAAGATGACCCAAACCATTGTAACGAAAAGATTCTGGAAGCCGTTATCATGTGCTGGATGGATGAAGCAGACTAAGTCTGTAAAACACAGCCTAGTTAACAATTCTTACTAAAAAAAGCGGACCTTTAGGTCCGTTTTTTTATCCAATTGACATTTTTGCCCTACATAATGCTAACATCCGTGAGTTATTAAAAAGAAGCAGCGTAGGCAACGCTGCTATAAGACAAGGAGAAACCATGTCTACACAGATGTCTGTATTTTTAAGTCAAGAGTCGGCAGCACCACATTGGGGTGAAAAAGCACTGCTTTCATTTGCTGAAAACGGCGCAACTATTCACTTAGGTGAAGGTCATGATCTCGGCGCAATTCAACGTGCAGCTCGTCAGCTAGATGGCCAAGGAATTCGTTCTATTTTTCTTTCTGGTGATAACTGGGATCTAGAGAGCGTATGGGCTTTCCACCAAGGGTTCCGTAACCCTAAAAAACATGGCTCAGTTGAGTGGGCAGCATTGTCTGATGAAGATCAAGCAGAGCTTCAAGCTCGTATTACTTCGACTGATTTTACCCGCGATATTATCAACAAAACGGCAGAAGAAGTTGCTCCTCGTCAGCTAGCGACAATGGCTGCTGAATTCATCAAATCTGTTGCGCCGAAAGGCACGGTGACAGCTCGTATCGTCAAAGACAAAGACTTGTTGGCAGAAGGTTGGGAAGGTATTTACGCAGTAGGCCGTGGTTCTGAGCGTACTTCTGCGATGCTTCAGTTAGACTACAACCCAACTGGTGACGAAAACGCACCTGTATTCGCATGTCTTGTGGGTAAAGGCATCACCTTTGATTCCGGTGGTTACAGCTTGAAGCCTTCTACCTTCATGAGTGCAATGAAAGCAGATATGGGTGGCTCGGGTACTATAACTGGTGGCCTAGGATTAGCTATCTTGCGCGGTTTAAACAAGCGCGTAAAACTGATCTTGTGTTGTGCTGAGAACATGGTTTCTGGCCGTGCCCTTAAGCTTGGCGACATCATCACTTACAAAAACGGCAAAACCGTTGAGATTATGAATACCGACGCGGAAGGTCGCTTGGTGCTTGCAGACGGTCTTATCTACGCCAGTGAGCAAAAGCCTGAGTTAATCATTGACTGCGCGACGTTAACAGGCGCAGCGAAGAATGCGTTAGGTAACGATTACCATGCGCTAATGAGCTTTGATGATGAGCTATCGCATCAAGCGCTTACGGCGGCAAACCAGGAAAAAGAAGGCTTGTGGCCGCTACCACTTGCTGATTTCCATCGAGAAATGCTGCCATCTAATTTTGCCGATTTATCGAATATCAGCTCTGGTGATTATTCTCCAGGTGCAAGTACTGCAGCTGCATTCTTGTCTTACTTCGTTGAGGACTACAAAAAAGGCTGGTTACATTTCGACTGTGCGGGTACGTATCGTAAAGCCGCTTCTGATAAATGGGCTGCGGGAGCAACGGGTATGGGTGTTCGTACACTTGCTCGTTTCCTCAATGAGCAAGCTGGAAAATAAGATTGATTGCAGCACTCTCTTGTTTGAGTGCTGCTCTTACCCAGTAAGTCACTTTAAAAGCACAACTATTATTACAAGTACAGAAAGGAAATTTTATGGCTCTAGAAAGAACATTTTCAATCATTAAGCCTGATGCTGTAGAGCGAAACCTAATTGGTGAAATCTACAATCGTATTGAAAAGGCTGGCCTACGTATCATCGCTGCCAAAATGGTTCACCTGACAGAAGATCAGGCAAGCGGCTTTTATGCAGAGCATGAAGGTAAAGAGTTTTTCCCTCCTCTAAAAGAGTTCATGACATCTGGTCCTATTATGGTTCAGGTATTGGAAGGCGAAAATGCGATTGCACGTTACCGCGAGCTAATGGGTAAAACCAACCCAGAGGACGCGGCATGTGGCACTTTGCGTGCTGATTACGCACTCAGCATGCGTCACAATTCAGTTCATGGTTCAGATAGCCCTGAGTCTGCCGCTCGTGAAATTGAGTTTTTCTTCCCTGAATCAGAAGTTTTCTCTCGCTAACTCGTTCATGCATCACTTTTGCGTGATGATCTAGTTCGTAATGACCTCGGAATTGTCCGAGGTTTTTTATTCCGCGTTCTCCATTTCCCCGGCGAGTTCATTCGTAATTATTCGCGAAGACGTTGGCTAATTTGAGCATCTTACAGGGGGGAAAGCTTAGTTAAGTGTGTTTGTTCTCACTGTTTTCTCTGTATCACTTCTACGCTTTTGCTGTCGGTTGTCTAATCATTATTCTCACCGCAAAATCTGTTTAAAATTTAATCGTTTTTATTTTAATGCCTTAGCAAACTCAGGGTCTTACACCCCTTGTTGTAGCTGCATAAAGGCTGTACAATTCGCGCCCTTATTCTTGTTTCAGTCATTGAGAGGCAACATGACCACTGAAAAAATCAATCTACTCGACTTTGATCGCAAAGGCATGCGTCAGTTTTTCGCGGAAGAACTTGGCGAGAAAGCGTTTCGTGCCGATCAGGTTATGAAGTGGATCTACCATTTCGGTGTAGATGACTTCGAAAAAATGACAAACATCAACAAGAAGCTGCGCGAAAAGCTCTTACACAAGTGTGAAATTAAAGCTCCAACTGTAGCAGAAGCCCAGCATTCTTCAGACGGCACGATCAAGTGGGCAATGAAGGTTGGTGATCAGGATGTAGAAACGGTTTACATTCCAGAAGATGATCGCGCAACGCTTTGTGTATCTTCTCAAGTAGGTTGTGCATTGGAATGTAAGTTCTGCTCAACAGCACAGCAGGGCTTTAACCGTAACTTGAAAGTTTCAGAGATCATCGGTCAGGTGTGGCGTGCTGCACGTGAAATTGGTCTTGAGAAAGAAACAGGCCGTCGCCCAATTACGAACGTCGTGATGATGGGCATGGGTGAGCCGCTTCTTAATATGAAGAACTTGATTCCTGCATTGGAGTTAATGCTGGATGACCTTGGCTTTGGTTTGTCGAAGCGTCGCGTAACCGTATCAACATCAGGTGTGGTTTCTGGTCTTGATCAGATGACGGGCAAAATCGACGTTGCGTTGGCGATCTCTCTTCATGCGCCAAACGATAAGCTGCGTAGTGAAATCATGCCAATTAACGATCGTTGGGATATTCAAGATTTCCTAGCATCCGTTCGTCGTTACATTGCTTCATCGAATGCAAACCGTGGCAAGGTAACAGTCGAGTACGTGTTGCTTGATCATGTGAACGATGACATGGACCATGCTCGTGAACTGGCTGAGCTGATGAAAGACACACCATGTAAGATTAACTTGATTCCGTTTAACCCGTACCCAGGTTCACCTTACAAGAAACCAAGTAACTCACGTATTGATCGCTTCCAAAAAACATTGATGCAATACGAGCACACAGTTACGGTTCGTAAAACGCGTGGTGATGACATTGATGCCGCATGTGGTCAGTTGGTCGGTGATGTAATTGACCGAACTAAACGTACGGCAATGCTGAAAGCGTCACGCGGTGCTGATACCATTGAAGTGAAAGCTGTATAAACGACCGGAATTCAAAAATAGCCAGAGCCATTCGCTCTGGCTATTTTGTTTATTGTTTAGGACATTTTCGCCAAGATTTGGGACTATCACTCTTCAACCTAAGGTTATTTGGGTATAATTTCGAATTCCTTTGTCAAAGTTTGGACAAAAGCTTGAGCTATCTGTTAGTTTGAGTGTAAAGAGTTTTTGTCTTCGTTGCGCATTCGCTTATCATGATATGTAACACTAACGATGACACCGATAATTCTCAGCACTTTCTCACATACGTTTTGCTGATTTTTGCAAAACGGGTATTCGCACTCAGATCGCTGAGAGTTTCTTAAAATTATTATTTTTGGTTAACGCGTTTAGGCTAGCTATCTTTAAAGAGGCTTAAGAACAATAACGAAAATACATGACCACGTTAGCCACTAAAACAGATTAAATACCGCCATTATGACAGAACACGAAAATACGAATGAAGTGCCACTCTCTATTGAAGCTGGCACATTACTGAAAAACAAACGTGAATCCTTGGGAATGAGCCAAAAGCAAGTTGCCGATCGCCTGAGGCTTCGCATTTCTGTGATTGAAGATATTGAAAATAACCGATTTGAATCTCAACAAGTCGCGACATTTACGCGTGGTTACTTACGCTCTTACGCTAAATTCGTAGGTCTTGATGAGAAGGTGGTTTTGACGGCGTTAGAGCAGACTGCAGATGCTCAGCCTCAAGAGCAAGAAATTGAAATGCAAAGCTTCTCTCGTAAAACAAAAGACGAGAAGCACAATAGCCGTATTATGCTCCTTACTTGGGTTATCGGGCTGGTCATTATTGGCATTTCAGCGGCATGGTGGTGGCAAAACCAACAAGAGAATAGCCTAACTAAGGAAGTAACGGATTCGAGTGTTGAAGCGCCGCAGCCCACAGCTCAAGAATTAGCTGATATCGATTTGATGACGGCTGAAGAGTTAATCGCAAGCACTCCTGAAGAAGTTGCTTCAACTAATGAAGGCGTTGCTGAATCGACTGAAGCATCCGTTGAGCAAGGGGCGGATCCTTTGCTGACTGAAACTGAAAATACAACAAGCGTAGATTCTGAAGAACCTGTTGCCGTGATTGAAGCGGCGGAAGAGGAACAGCCTGCGCCAGTAGTACCTGAAGGCATGACACTTCTTACTATGAAGTTTAAAGCGGACTGTTGGATTCAAGTAAAAGACACCAATGGTAAAACGCTGGTAAGTGGTACTCATAAGCCAGGACAAGATGTAGAACTTACCGGAAAAGCGCCATTTAAAGTGATATTGGGCGCACCGGAAGGGGTTACAATGACATTTGCAAGTGAACCTGTCGACCTTTCTGGGTATACTTCAGGCAAAGTAGCTAGATTCACTCTACCGTTATAAAAAATTATGCAACACGAATCTCCAATTATTCGTCGTAAATCGACGCGTATTTATGTGGGTGATGTGCCAATTGGTGATGGTGCGCCAATTGCAGTACAGTCAATGACTAACACTCGCACGACTGACGTAGAAGCGACAGTCGCTCAAATCCGAGCACTAGAAAAAGTTGGCGCAGATATCGTTCGAGTTTCTGTACCTACGATGGACGCAGCAGAAGCTTTCAAACTGATTAAACAGCAAGTTTCTGTACCATTAGTGGCTGATATTCATTTCGACTATCGTATCGCGCTGAAAGTTGCGGAGTACGGAGTTGACTGTTTACGTATCAACCCAGGTAACATCGGCAATGAAGAGCGCATTCGCGCTGTTGTTGATTGCGCTCGCGATAAAAATATCCCGATCCGTATTGGTGTCAATGGTGGATCTTTGGAAAAAGATCTACAGATGAAATACGGTGAGCCTACGCCAGAAGCCTTGGTTGAATCTGCGATGCGTCACGTAGATCATCTCGATCGTCTTAACTTTGACCAATTTAAAGTTAGCGTGAAAGCTTCAGACGTTTTTCTTGCGGTGGATTCATATCGTCTGCTGGCGAAGAAAATCGATCAGCCTCTTCATTTAGGTATAACAGAGGCGGGTGGTGCTCGAGCTGGCGCTGTTAAGTCATCTGTTGGCTTAGGTATGCTGTTATCTGAAGGGATAGGCGATACGCTGCGTATCTCTTTGGCTGCCGATCCAGTTGAAGAAATCAAAGTCGGTTTCGACATCCTTAAATCTCTGCGCATTCGCTCTCGAGGCATCAACTTTATTGCGTGCCCAAGCTGCTCACGCCAAGAATTCGATGTGATTGGTACGGTGAATGCACTGGAGCAACGTTTAGAAGACATCATCACGCCAATGGATGTGTCTATCATCGGTTGTGTGGTAAACGGCCCTGGTGAAGCAGAAGTTTCTCACTTAGGTCTAGCAGGTAGTAACAAGAAGAGCGCATTCTACGAAGATGGTAAACGCCAGAAAGAGCGCTTTGATAACGATGACCTTGTGAATAAGCTAGAAGCTAAGATCCGTGCGAAAGCAGCTATGATGAATGGCGAAAACCGCATCGAAGTTAAAGTACAAGATTAATCTCAACGAGAATTACGGTAAGTATTGTGGCAAAAACAATTCAAGCAATTCGAGGCATGAACGATTGCCTCCCAACTCAGTCGCCACTGTGGCAAAAACTAGAAAACACAGTGAAAAATGTAATTAGCGCATACGGTTATAACGAAGTGCGCATGCCAATCGTTGAAGAAACAAACCTATTCAGCCGCGCTGTTGGTGAAGAAACAGACGTCGTTTCAAAAGAAATGTACACCTTTGATGACCGTAACGGCGACAGCCTAACACTTCGCCCTGAAGGTACGGCGGGTTGTGTACGTTCATGTATTCAAAACAGCCTTATCAACCGTGATGAACAGCGTCTGTGGTACATGGGACCTATGTTTCGCCATGAACGTCCGCAGAAAGGTCGTTACCGTCAATTCCACCAGTGTGGTGTTGAGGTGTTTGGTCTAAATGGTCCAGATGTTGATGCAGAGCTTATCATGATGACGGCGCGTCTATGGCGTGAGCTAGGTATCAATGAACATGTTCGTCTTGAGCTGAACTCTATCGGTTCTCAAGAAGACCGCGCAGACTACCGTACTGCACTGGTTGCATTCCTTGAGCAACATATTGATGTGCTAGACGAAGATTGTAAGCGTCGCATGCACACGAACCCACTGCGTGTTTTGGATACGAAGAACCCAGACGTTCAAGCTATTTTAGGTGATGCGCCTCGCCTTTCAGATTACTTGGGTGAAGAATCTAAAGCACACTTCGCAGGTCTATGTGAACTTTTAGACGCCGCAGGTATCAAATACACAGTTAACGAACGTCTAGTTCGTGGTCTGGATTACTACAATCGCACGGTATTTGAGTGGATCACTGAGAGCCTAGGTGCTCAAGGCACTGTATGTGGCGGTGGTCGTTACGATGGCCTTGTAGAGCAATTAGGTGGTAAACCAACACCAGCGGTTGGCTTTGCAATGGGCCTAGAGCGTCTAGTACTGATGCTAGAAACGTTGGAACTGACAGACGTTCGTCGCAGTGTTGACGTGTACGTAGTCACAGCGGGTGAAGGCACCATGATGGCAGGAATGAAGCTAGCAGAACAGCTTCGCGAGTCTGTTCCAGGCGTTCGTGTGATGAATCACTTCGGTGGCGGTAACTTCAAGAAACAGTTTAAACGCGCAGACAAAGTTGGTGCTGTTGTAGCATTGGTTCTGGGCGAAAACGAAGTTGCGGATAATACCGTAGTACTGAAAGACTTAGCTGGTGGTGAGCAAGAGACTTACAACCAAGCAGAAGTTGCAGAAAAGATCGCAGCACTGATTTAAGTCTTTTAGTAATCTAACAAAATTACATCCTAGTTCGTAAGCTAAGGCTCCCAAATGTGGAGCCTTTAAACGAAATAGGAACAATGGCAGCTAAGCTGCCATTTACATGTTTTAAGAGGACAGGAAGTGGAACTTTACGATACTGAAGAACAACAAGTTGAAGCCATTAAAGACTGGTGGAAGGAAAACGGCAAAGCCGTCATCATCGGTGCGGTTGTTGGTTTAGGTGGTCTATTTGGCTGGCGTTACTACCAGGATTCTGTGATTCAGGCGAGTGAAGCAGCTTCTCAAAGCTACACGACAGCAATGAATGCTTTGCAAGACAAAGGCACTGATGCTCAAGCTGACGTGAAAGCTTTCATTGAGTCAAATGAAGTAAAAGAATATTCAGTATTGGCTGCGCTACAACTTGCTAAAGCACAAGTTGAAGCTCAAGACCTTTCTGCTGCATTGGAGCAACTGAAGTGGGCGCAAAGCAACACTCAAGATGCTGCGTTGTTACCATTGATTAGTTACCGCATTGCGCGTATTGAGACGGAAATGGGTAACTTCGACGCTGCAACGGCAGAGTTAAGTAACGTCACTGATACAGCATGGACAGGTCGTATTGCTGAACTTCGTGGCGATATTGCGATTCGCCAAGGTGACAAAGATGCTGCGTACGCTGCGTATACTGAAGCTCAGCAAGCGGCAGATGCAAGCCCGACACTACAAATGAAATTGGACGATCTGGCGAAATAAGGACCGCATTGGATGAAAAGAGTCTTTAAGAAAGCCTTGCTAGGGGCGTTAACAATGGGAGTACTTGCCGGTTGTGCAGGTGAGAAAGACACCATTGTAATGGCGCCACTACCTCAGGTAGACAGTCAGTTTACAACCAGTAGTGAGTGGAGCACGTCGGTTGGCGATGGTGTTGGTCATTACTTTTCAAAACTATCCCCTGTATTTGCGAATGATACATTGTTCGTGGCAAGTCGTGATGGCTTAGTAAAAGCGCTGGATCCTGAGAATGGTAAACAACGTTGGCAAACGGACCTAGAAGAAGATGTCATTGCTCGTCTCTCTGGTGGTATCACAGCGGCATACGGAAACCTTTACATTGGCTCTGAGAATGGTGAAGTCATCTCTCTTGACCAAGAAACAGGTGAAATTGTTTGGCGTGTAAAAGTTGGTGGTGAGGTACTGGCGAAGCCAGTTGCAGATTCAGGCCTTATTATCATCAATACTAGCCGAGGCATGTTGATTGCCCTTAATGAGAGTACAGGTGAGCAACGCTGGGCATTGAGTACAGAAGTGCCGAACTTAACTTTACGTGGCGACAGTACTCCGACTGCAATTGGCGGCGGTGTATTTTGGGGAACGGCAAATGGCCGACTCGCAGCTGCTATCGTTGAGCGTGGTCAGTTGATTTGGCAACAGCCTGTTGGTACGCCAAAAGGCGCGACAGAAATTGATCGTTTGGTTGACGTTGATTCATCGCCAATTGTGCTAGGCGGTACTCTTTTCACCATTGGATACAATGGTCAACTTATCGCCATTGACTTGCGTTCAGCGAACCCGATTTGGAAGCGTAATTACTCATCTGCGACAGACATTTCTACAGATGGTAGTCGCATCTTTGTGATAACGGAAAAAGATCATGTTGTTGCCGTTGATTCACGAAGCGGGACTGAGTTGTGGGAAAACAGCTTGCTTGAGCACCGACAACTTACAGCGCCAGTTATTGTTGGCAATTATCTCGTTGTCGGTGACACGCTTGGTTACCTTCACTGGATGGATCGTTCAACGGGCGAATTTGTTGCGCAGCAGTTTGTCGATGATAGCGGCTTGGCTGTTGGCCCGACGTTATTGTCGGATGGTTATGTGATTACAACTCGCAACGGCGATGTAAAGAAACTAACCATTAACGAATAATATCGTGATATAATTCACATTCGGCTCCTGGCTGGTGACAGCTAGGAGCCGTTTTGTTGTTTGAATTTATTAACCCTGACGTGGTTATAGGTAAAAAGCTGGTTTGATTTGGCATCGAGCAAGTCGTTACCTATAACTACAGAAGAAAGATTATTGTAGAGGTTGTTATGGTACCTGTTGTAGCTCTAGTAGGGCGTCCGAACGTAGGTAAATCTACACTATTTAACCGATTGACTCGCACTCGTGACGCGTTGGTTGCGGACTTTCCAGGCCTAACGCGAGACCGTAAATATGGCCAGGCGAGACTTGGTGAAGAGCACGAATTCATTGTGATTGATACTGGTGGTATCGATGGCACAGAAGAAGGCGTGGAAACAAAGATGGCAGAACAGTCATTAGCCGCGATTGATGAGGCTGATGTTGTATTGTTCCTTGTTGACGGTCGTGCTGGTCTGACACCTTCAGATGAAGCAATTGCTGCTCATCTGCGTAAAATTGAAAAGCCAGCGATGCTGGTAGTAAACAAAATCGATGGTATTGATGCCGATGCGGCGTGTGCTGACTTTTGGCAGCTCGGCGTGGATGATATGTACCAGATTGCGGCCGCTCATGGCCGTGGTGTGACCGCTTTGCTTGAGCGTGCTTTATCTCCATTCTTTGATGATCTACTAACAAGTGAGTCTGAAGACGGTGAGATTGAAGACCTGACTGGATTCGAAGACGAAGAGCCTCTTGTTGAAGATTACACTGAAGAAGACGCAGAAGCAGAGTTCAAACGCCTTCAAGAGCAGCCGATTAAGTTGGCGATCATCGGTCGTCCTAACGTAGGTAAATCGACACTGACTAACCGTATTCTGGGTGAAGAACGTGTGGTTGTATACGATATGCCTGGTACGACGCGTGATTCTATCTATATCCCGATGGAGCGTGATGGACGCGAATACGTACTAATTGATACCGCAGGTGTTCGTCGTCGTGGTCGTATCAATGAAACGGTTGAAAAGTTCTCTGTTGTTAAGACGCTGAAAGCGGTAGAAGATGCAAACGTCGTTCTACTGGTGATTGATGCACGTGAAAATATTTCAGACCAAGACCTAAGCTTGCTTGGTTTTGCACTGAATGCTGGCCGCTCAATTGTCATCGCCGTTAACAAGTGGGATGGTCTAGACAGTGACGTGAAAGAAAGTGTGAAGAAAGAACTGGACCGCCGTCTAGGATTCGTCGACTTCGCGCGTATCCACTTTATCTCTGCGCTGCACGGTACTGGCGTTGGTCATTTGTTTGAATCTATCCAAGAAGCATATAACTCGGCGACAACGCGTGTGGGTACGTCAGTACTGACGCGTATCATGAAGATGGCAGTGGATGATCACCAGCCGCCAATGGTTCGTGGTCGTCGTATCAAACTCAAATACGCACACGCAGGTGGTTACAACCCACCGATCGTTGTTATCCACGGTAACATGGTTCGTGAATTGCCAGATTCGTATAAACGTTATCTGATGAACTACTTCCGTAAGTCTCTGGAAATTATGGGAACACCGATTCGCATTAACTTCCACAACAGTGATAACCCATACGAGAACCGTACGAATAAGCTTACGCTATCACAAGAGCGTAAACGCAAACGTATGATGTCGATGGTGAAAAACCGCAATAAATAATGAAATTCGAATACCCAAGTTTCTACTTGGGTATTTTTTTATCAAAAGTAATCGTAAAAATGACTATCACAGCAACAAAGACTCGTTTTTGTCATCAAACATGGCAATTAGAAGCACAAATACAGCTCGTTCAATCTACGGAAGAAGTGACTTACGTTATTACAGATGTCACTCCGTTCCATCCCGTTAGTCACATATGGCCGGATCACCCTGCAGACAAAGGAACGTTGAAGGTGAATGGGGCTGAGCATGACGTAGTAGATTGCCAAGTTGGAGCAGTGGAGCGGGAGAGTGGTGCTTTGTATGTGGGTAGTGACATCCCTGTAAAGCGTGATGCTGAAGGTTGGGTGTTTGTCGTCGTGCATGTTTTATCACGTACGGAATCATTTGCAATTAATGACTTGGTAACATTAGCGGTAGATAAAGACTATCAAAATGCTTTGAGTCGAGGCCACACTGCAGGACACTTAGCGTATTTGGCGTTGAATAAAGTACTATCGGAAGACTATTGGCGAAAAGACGCAGACCGCAAAGACCCACATGGTTATTATGACTTTAATAGCTATGCGCAAGTTACTAGTTATGTCACTCCAGACAAGTGCCTCGATACGTACCGTTTAGGCAAAACACTCCGTAAAAGAGGATTAAACAGTGCAGATATGCTGAATGACCTCCAGGCGATTGCAGAAAAAGTGAATGGCCAACTGGTTGAATGGCTTCAAAGAGATGCGATGATCACCATGGAATGCCACGGCGATAGATTAACGGATTCTCGCTATTGGAAGTGCGATTTAGGGGAAGGTCAATTAGCGGTAATCCCTTGTGGTGGAACGCATGCGAGCCATTTAAATGAGTTTGCTTTTATCCAAGTTAAACTCGTTAAGCTCGACGCTCAAACTATCGAAATGCACACCAATGTAAACACTGCTTTTTGAATAAGATCTTTTTATTAAATTCTGATTTTTCGTTTAATTAAATCTCTCTATGGTTTTTTATTCTATCTTAAATTGGAATGCAGAATATGTAACTTATGCTTTCGGTGTGTGGTTATATAAATATTCTTTTAAGGGGTGATCGCTGATCAAGGAGTAAATATCAGACGATCAGTATAAGATCCTACGTATCAAGTATGGTTAACGCCTCGTGAAACTTGTTGGGGCGGTGATGAAGATCAACATACTTGTTCGTTATTTTGAGTAGCATGCGTTACTCGAAATTGCTTAGTTTAGAGAGAGGAACGGGATATGCAGCAGAACATTTGCCCGACTTGCAATGTCGAACTGGAATGGACAGGACAATACCATTGTGCACAGTGTGAATCGGATTTTAAAAAGGTAGGTTTTTGCCCTGATTGTGAGGCGGAGCTGGAGAAGCTGCAAGCATGCGGTGCTGCGAGTTACTTTTGTAATGTGTGTAATGAACTCAAATCAAAATCACGTGTCCGATTTGAGTTCCAGAAAGTCAGTTAACCAGAGTTTGTATTCAGTTAACGGTAGAACGAACGTCGCCTTCGGCTAACCGGGTAATCAATACATCTCCCGACTTTACATCTGAAGATTGCGTAATTACTTTACCTTGCTCAGTTTGAGTAATTGAGTAACCTCGTTTCAATGTCGCTAGTGGGCTGACGGTGTCTAACTTCTCTGCAGCAATCGCGAGTTGATGGCGCATAGTCAGTAACTTGCGATCCATTGCATCCATGAGCTTTTGCTCAACACGTTCTAGCTTCGACTTCTGCTCGGCAAGGCGTGTTACAGGAGAATTTAATTGCAGCCGATAATGTTGACGCTCGATTCGCTGTTGACGCAAGGCAATAAAACGACTCATCGCTCGCTGTAAGCGCATGTCCAACTCATCTAACTGTTGCGTCTGACGCTGCAAGCGATAGCTTGGGTGCTGTCTCTCTAGACGGTGCACTAATTGCGCAGATTGCTGCTTTTGTTGTGCTAGGTAGTAACGCATCGCGCTCGCTAACTTATGCTGGCGGGTAACTAAAGCTTGATCTTTGTGGCTGTTATCACGGCTTACTAGCTCAGCTGCTGCTGATGGAGTAGGCGCGCGTACGTCGGCGACAAAATCAGCTATTGTCACGTCGACTTCATGTCCAACGGCGCTAATAATAGGAATTTGGCTTGCTGCAATCGTGCGAGCTAATATCTCGTTGTTAAAGCACCATAAGTCTTCCAATGAACCACCACCTCGGCCCACAATTAGCACATCACATTCATCACGGCTGTTAGCGCGACCAATGGCTTGTGCGATTTGAATGGCTGCATCTTCACCTTGTACCACTGTCGGATAAATCACAACGGGTAGGGAAGGATCACGACGTTTCAATACGTCTAAGATATCGTAAAGCGCGGCACCAGTTTTCGATGTGATGACGCCAACACGTTTTGGGTGTTCAGGCAAAGGTTGCTTATTGGTTTGAGCGAACAACCCTTCTGCGGCAAGCTTGATTTTCAGCTCTTCAAACTCTTGCTGAAGACGGCCGTCACCTTCCGGTTGCATGCTTTCGATGATCAATTGGTAGTCACCGCGAGGCTCATAAAGAGAAAGACGAGCTTTTACTAGGACTTGATTACCGTTAGCGGGCTTGAAAGTAACGCGGCGATTGTTACCACGAAACATGGCACATTTAACTTGAGCGCGAGAGTCTTTAAGAGTGAGGTACCAGTGACCAGAGACTGGAGCTGAAAAGTTGGATATCTCTCCGACGAGCCAAACGATCCCCATTTCGTTTTCAAGGAGTAAACGAACTTCTGCGTTGAGACGAGAAACAGTAAAGATGTTTTGATTGGTCTTGGAGAGCACAGCTAATCTCTTAGACGTGAGTATGGAAATTAGCGGCAATATAATACATAGCAAGGGGGTAATTGCAAGAAAAAAATTAAAAAATTTGTGGTCAAGCGATTGCGTTAACCGTATAATCCCTCCGCAATATCTAATCCAAATGTAGCTTGTTGCTAACACAGGTTACCCTCATTATGCGAAACGATGAGATTGGATTGTTCTTTTTACTCCTCTAATTGTGAGATATTGCAAATGCTAAGAATTGCCAAAGAAGCGCTGACATTCGATGACGTACTACTTGTGCCAGCACACTCCACCGTTCTCCCAAACACAGCTGATCTTCGCACTCAGCTAACTAAGAACATCACCCTAAACATCCCAATGATTTCAGCGTCTATGGACACTGTTACTGAAGCTCGTCTAGCGATCGCGCTAGCGCAAGAGGGTGGCATTGGCTTTATCCACAAGAACATGTCTATTGAGCAGCAGGCAGCCGAAGTTCGTAAAGTTAAGAAATTCGAAGCTGGTATGGTAACTGACGCGGTTACTGTAAACCCTGACGCGACCATCGCTGATGTTGTTGCACTCACTGAAAAGCATGGTTTTGCAGGTTTCCCTGTTGTCACTGAGAGCAATGAGCTTGTTGGTATTATCACTGGTCGTGACGTTCGTTTTGTGACGGACCTTTCTAAGAAAGTATCTTCAGTAATGACGCCAAAAGAGAAGTTGGCAGCGGTTAAAGAAGGTGCAACACGAGAAGAAGTGCAAGAGAAAATGCACGAAGCTCGCGTAGAGAAAGTATTGGTTGTGAATGATGAGTTCCAACTAACCGGTATGATTACTGCGAAAGACTTCCACAAAGCAGAACGTAAACCAAACGCATGTAAAGATGAGCGTGGTCGCCTACGTGTTGGCGCAGCAGTTGGTGCTGGTGCTGGTAACGAAGAGCGTGTTGCGGCACTTGTTGAAGCTGGCGTTGACGTTCTACTTATCGACTCTTCACACGGTCATTCTGAAGGTGTTCTAAGCCGCATTCGTGAAACACGTGCAGCTTACCCAGATCTAGACATCATCGGTGGTAACGTAGCAACAGGTGCTGGTGCTAAAGCACTAATCGAAGCTGGCGTAAGCGCAGTGAAAGTTGGTATCGGCCCTGGTTCTATCTGTACAACTCGTATTGTAACGGGTGTGGGGGTTCCACAAATCACTGCAATCGCAGATGCGGCAGAAGTGGCTAATGATTATGGTATTCCAGTTATCGCTGACGGTGGTATCCGTTTCTCAGGTGATATCTGTAAAGCAATCGTAGCGGGCGCATCATGTGTGATGGTTGGTTCTATGTTTGCAGGTACTGAAGAAGCGCCGGGTGAAGTGATTCTATACAACGGCCGTTCTTACAAGTCTTACCGTGGCATGGGTTCTCTTGGTGCAATGTCTCAAGGTTCTTCTGACCGTTACTTCCAGTCTGACAACGCAGCGGACAAGCTAGTACCAGAAGGTATCGAAGGTCGTATCGCATACAAAGGCCGTCTAAAAGAGATCGTACACCAACAAATGGGTGGTCTACGTTCAAGCATGGGTCTAACTGGTTCTGCAACTATCGAAGATATGCGTACGAAAGCTGAATTTGTACGTATCTCTGGTGCTGGTATGCAAGAGTCTCATGTACACGATGTTCAAATTACTAAGGAAGCACCGAACTACCGTCTAGGGAACTAATTACCCAACGAAAACGTTTGCTTTTTCCTTGAAGCATTAAGAAGAGGCGAGTACACTCGCCTCGGTTTTAATCACTTAGCCTTAAAAAGACTGCTCAAAATGACTAAAAATATCCATGACCAACGTATTCTGATCTTGGACTTCGGTTCTCAGTACACTCAATTAGTAGCACGCCGCGTACGTGAAATCGGCGTTTACTGTGAACTATGGAGCTGGGATGTAGAAGAAGCGGATATTCGCGAATTCAACCCAGATGGCATTATCCTATCTGGTGGTCCAGAAAGCGTAACGGAAGAGAACTCTCCACGCGCGCCTCAATATGTGTTTGATTCTGGTGTTCCTTTACTTGGCGTATGTTACGGCATGCAAACTATGGCGGAACAACTAGGTGGCAAAGTAGCAGGCTCTAACGAACGTGAGTTTGGCTACGCTCAGGTTAAAGTTTCTGGTGAATGTGCCCTATTTAAAGATCTTGAAGCAACTCAAGACGTTTGGATGAGCCACGGCGACAAAGTAGTAGAGATCCCAGCCGATTTCGTAAAAGTTGGTGAGACAGACACTTGTCCTTATGCTGCGATGGCGAACGAAGAGAAGAAATACTACGGCGTTCAGTTCCACCCAGAAGTGACACACACAAAAGGAGGCCTACAAATGCTTGAGAACTTTGTTCTTGGCGTATGTGGCTGTGAGCGTCTATGGACATCGGAATCTATCATCGAAGACGCGGTTGCTCGCATTAAAGAGCAAGTGGGTGACGACGAAGTTATCCTAGGCTTATCTGGTGGTGTGGATTCATCTGTTGTTGCGATGCTGGTGCACCGCGCAATTGGCGACAAGCTAACGTGTGTATTTGTCGATAACGGTCTACTTCGTTTAAACGAAGGCCAACAAGTGATGGATATGTTTGGCGATAAGTTCGGCCTAAACATCATCAAAGTTGATGCAGAAGATCGTTTCCTTGAAGCACTGAAAGGCAAGTCTGACCCAGAAGAGAAGCGTAAGACAATCGGCCACGTATTCGTAGATGTATTCGATGAAGAGTCGAAAAAGCTAAAAAATGCAAAATGGCTAGCGCAAGGTACCATCTACCCAGACGTAATCGAGTCTGCGGCATCTAAGACTGGTAAAGCGCACGTGATCAAATCACACCACAATGTGGGCGGTCTACCAGATGAAATGGAAATGGGTCTTGTTGAGCCACTACGTGAGCTGTTCAAAGATGAAGTTCGTAAGATTGGTCTAGAGCTAGGTCTACCATACAACATGCTTTACCGCCATCCATTCCCAGGTCCTGGTCTAGGTGTTCGTGTTCTTGGTGAAATCAAGAAAGAATACTGTGACTTGCTACGTCGCGCTGATGCTATCTTCATTGAAGAGCTTCACGCTGCAGACCTTTATGACAAAGTATCTCAAGCGTTCACGGTATTCCTACCTGTTCGCTCTGTAGGTGTAATGGGTGATGGCCGTAAATACGACTGGGTTGTATCACTGCGTGCAGTAGAAACCATCGACTTTATGACGGCACACTGGGCGCATCTACCATACGACTTCCTAGGTAAGGTATCTAACCGTATTATCAACGAAGTTGATGGCATCTCACGTGTTGTTTACGATATTTCAGGTAAGCCACCAGCGACAATCGAGTGGGAATAATGCTCCTTTAAGAAAGGTCTGGCATTAACAGGCACCAAATCATACTTAAGTCCGCGTAATTGCGGACTTTTTTTGTTTTTGGGTTAGTCATTTTTGGCAATGTCTGGCAACGCCAAGCACGGTTTGACCGTGGTATTTTGGTGGGTATGATTCATCGGTAATGCCATGGATTACGCCCGATACCATGCTGAGTGTTTTTGATGGGGCATGGTATTAAATTTATATATCTATCTGTTTTGTATGGATTAACCTCTAGTTTTTTAGAGGTTTTTCAGCATGGTATCAAACAAGAATAATAGGTCGAAACATGCTGACTGATACAAAGCTACGCAATCTCAAACCCAAAGATAAACTTTACAAAGTCAATGACCGTGATGGCCTCTATGTTGCTGTCACTACCGCAGGCTCTATCTCTTTTCGCTACAACTACTCGATCAATGGAAGGCAAGAAACCATTACCTTTGGTCGCTACGGAGTAGGAGGTATCACGTTAGCTGAAGCACGTGAGCGTCTCAATGAAGCGAAGCGAATGGTTACTGATGGAAAATCTCCTGCCAAAGAGAAAGCCCGTGCTAAGGCGAGAACGAAAGATGCTGAAACCTTTGGTATCTGGGCTCAGAAATGGCTTCGTGGCTATCAGATGGCCGACTCTACCCGGGATATGCGTCGTTCAGTCTATGCCCGAGAGTTAGAGGGAAAATTTGGCAATCAGAAGCTCACAGAAATCACTCATGAAGATCTACGAGCACTGACTGACGCGATAGTAGAGCGGGGAGCTCCGGCAACAGCTGTGCATACGCGTGACATTGTACTCCAGGTGTATCGATGGGCGATTGAGAGAGGGCAGAAAGTTGATAACCCGGCAGACTTGGTGAGGCCCGCGAGTATCGCTCGATTTGAACCAAGAGACCGAACATTAACACCGGCTGAGATCGGTTTGATGTACCGCTACATGGAAAAAGTAGGAACGACGCCTTCGATTCGTGCTGCGGTAAAGCTGCTGTTGCTGACTATGGTACGCAAAAGCGAGTTAACCAATGCAACCTGGGCCGAAATTAACTTTAGCGAAGCATTGTGGACGATTCCTAAAGAAAGGATGAAACGACGTAACCCGCACCTGGTATTTTTGTCACACCAGGTTATGGACATTCTAATCGCTTTGAAGACATTTGCCGGTGGTTCTGAGTACATTCTTCCTTCCCGTTATGACTCTGATGCTCCAATGAGTAGTGCGACGATGAACCGAGTAATGGATTTGACACATAAGGCCGCTCAGAAGGAGGGCCAGTCACTGAGTAAGTTCGGTCCGCATGACCTGCGTCGAACAGCGAGTACTTTGCTACATGAAGCCGGATACAATACAGACTGGATAGAGAAATGCCTGGCGCATGAACAGAAAGGGGTCAGGGCTGTTTACAACAAAGCTGAGTATTGAGAACAAAGAGCATCAATGCTACAGGACTGGGCTGATATGATAGATGAGTGGACCGGTCAAAATTTTTAATTGTTTTCTATTTTATTGCGTCTTTGTAGATAATAATTTTTAAATTTTATGTTAGTAGTGGGATGTAAAGGGTTTTATATCGCTAGTTCTGGTTGGGCCTAATTTGAGTTATGTTGAGTATTAAACCATTTTTAACGTAACTTATATGGCAGAACAGTTTAAAGCTCTTAGCTACGGTTAAGTATTATTACCAAAATTTCCACCATTTCTTAGGTTATGAAGTATTGAGGTATTCTGAGTTTTTACTTTTCGAGTTAAGAATTTTCTTATTTAAATAAAAATCGATTCTAATATTCCACTGATAAAAAGGATACAAATACATTGTGTGTTTATGTCCTTTTAAAAGGAAGGTGATTCAAAATTTTTGTGATTTTAAAAGATGGCCGTTAAGATTCCTAATATATCATTAGAACTGAATGTATATTTAATTGTTAGTCAAAGTTGAGCTACTAGCGATGGAATAAACCAGCTACTTTTCTCTATACCGTTTTAACGAACATTTAATTATCAAATGTAAAGAGATATGTGTTGAGTCGGCATGAGATGTACTAGCTTAAAATCACTGGATTACTTCTAAAGATACTGACTCCATCCTTGTAACCACCGCTGAGGCTGCCTTATAAAAATTTTAGCCGCTAAATTTTTTGATAACTTTTCCATAAGAGTTACCTCTTAACTTAAAATGTGAATTTGGTTAATGATGTGAACTTCAAATGGAATAGTTTTAGGTTTGATTTTAGCCGCTAAAATTCATTTTCAATAAATACTTATGATTACTGTTTTTTAATTTGTTTCTTTATTTTCGATATATTGGTTATTTAATTTCGATATATCGTGATTATCGTAAATGATATTTTTGTTTTTAATTTATTGGTGTTTATTTTATGTTTTAAAATTTAATTTTGTTGTTATTATTAAAGTCTCTTCTGGTATTAGGAGGCAAATAAATGCAAACACTGGCACATAAAACACTAATTAATAGGAAAGCACTTCTGGAAATGATTCCACTCTCAGACCGGACTATTTACAACTTGGAGAAACGGGGTGAATTTCCACGCCGTATTGTTCTCACAAGTAGAAATGTAGCCTGGGATTTAGCTGAAGTTGAGAAATGGATTGAAGAACGTAGAAGATCTCGAATTCAGGCTAAGAGACCTGGGTATTTTATAGGAGGCTAAAAATATGGGACTTGATCTGATGTCTGCATTTAATGAACTGCCTCCACCGATTGATTACGTGCTGCCCAATATGGCAGCGGGAACCGTAGGATCCATTGTTTCTCCTGGCGGCGTAGGTAAATCAATGCTGGCCCTTCAATTGGCAGCACAGATAGCGGGAGGGCCGGATTTGCTGGGCATAGGTGATTTGGCTAATGGCTCAGTGGCCTATTTGCCTGCCGAGGACCCGACTACTGCTATTCATCATAGATTACACGTTTTGGGAACATACCTCTCTCCCACACAAAAACAAATGGTAGCCCAAAGTCTGCTTATTGAGCCATTAATTGGTAGGTGTCCTGACATAATGACTTCAGAATGGTTCGAAGGCATCAGGCAGGTTGCTGAGGGGAGGCGACTCTTGATTCTGGATACTTTGCGTCGCTTCCATATTGAAGAAGAGAATGCCAGTGGACCTATGGCACAGGTAATCGGGCGAATGGAGACTATTGCCGCTGAAACGGATTGCTCCATTGTGTTTCTACATCATTCCAACAAAGGAGCGGTGATGATGGGGGCTGGAGACCATCAGCAAGCCAGCCGAGGATCGTCAGTGTTAGTCGACAATATCCGCTGGCAAGCCTATCTCGCAAGTATGACTCCCGCTGAAGCAGAAAAATTGGGTGTTGAGAGCATCCAGAGAAAATATTTTGTCCGTTTTGGGGTGAGTAAAGCTAATTACGGTGACCAATTTTCTGAGTGTTGGTTTAGACGACATGATGGCGGTGTACTTAAACCTGCTGTTCTGGAACGGAGAAAAAGGCAGCCAGCGATAAAGCATAAAACTGTGGTAGGGAATGTTGATGACAACTGGTAACAAGGTTGCACCTACCAGCACGGTGTTACAGGCTCGAGTTATGATCTATCAGCCTAGCCGAAAGCCATTACAGCGTAAGGGTGAATGGATGGAAACCCGATTTGGTCGCTGTCGGGTTACAGGTAGGTTAGGGCAGCGCCATGCGGATATTGTTGAGTCCATGCTGTACTTGGCTGAGCGTCGACGCGATATTTCAGACGGCGGTGTCGAGCTGCTGGTTGATCCAGCAAAGTTGCGTCGAATTTTGTCCGAGCATCAATACAGTGATAACCGACTAAAAAAACTAGTTTGTGAATTGCGAGCCGCTACTGTTGAAATTGTTACTCCGAAGCTGGAGTTGACGGGAGAGCGTATCATTGGCGGTTTAGTTGACCATGTTGTTCCGTCTTCTATGACTCGACATAACCCGCTGACTGGAGGCCAGCGGAATCTGTGGCGTGTCCGGTTAGGAGTAGCTTTGGTAATGCTGCTGGAACAGGACTTGTTTCTTTATTATGAGCCAACACTTATTGCTAGGTTGCAATATGGGATTAGCCAAGCTGTTGCTCGCTTTGTACTCACACATAAGTGCGATCCCGCCGGAGGTTGGCATCTAGACACGCTTATCAAGGCAGTGAGCGGTGATCAAGTAAGCAGTAAGACTATGAGCAATCACCGGACGAGGATAAAAGAAGATATAGATAAGTTGCGTTGCATCGGCATAGAGATCAATGCCGAAAATCGGGTTAAACGACTCGCAGCGGCCCGATAGCACCTCACAGCGGCCCGGAAGGTCCTCGCAGCGGCCCGTTTATGACTCACAGAGGCCCGATTTTTTGTCTCTTGGTCAGGATATTCAGTATATCTCAGGATATTCAGGCGGTGTAACCGCCCGTTTTATACGGGCTTTACACCTTCAAGTGATAAAGCCCTATGGCTTTATCGAACGGCCATAGGCCGTTGGTTTAACGCCAAGAGGTGAAGGCGCGAGATTCTAAAGAGCTCTTCTTTCTTGGAGTACAAACCGACCGAAGGGAGATAATACTTAAAATATTCTAACATGTGGATTGGCTGAAAGTGTCAATGAAAGGGGGTAAGCAGTCTTTGCCTCTATTTAACTAATTGAAATTAAAGGAGGTGTGGTGATTTGGTTGTGTCGATCTCAATTTTCATTGACATTTGGGGGGCGGTCACTTGCTTAAACAAGGAGGGGGATAGGAAATTTGAGCTTTCTATTTAGTGACTGGAGAAAAATAATCGAGTTAAACGCTATTTTATGACTATAAATACGCCGTTTTTTTGCTTTAATTCTTTGTTTTTAAAGGATAGTTATTGTTCTGCAAGTTTAAGCAGAACATTACAGATAATTGCAAGGACCAATGCAGGTGTTTTAGTGGTGAAAACAGGGCCGAAGTGCGGGCAGGATAGGTGAAGTAGGCCCACCAACAAGTTGATGGTTCCTATTTCACTCACTACTTATTCGCACCTTCGGGCTCAACGGTATCCTGCTCTACGAGGTCTCTAATTATCGACTTTAACCCTTGGAACTCCTAACCAGCTTTAAGGGGAATGACACCTATGTTTCAAAGATCTGAGGCCGCGCGTTTTTCAGGTGTCGCGCAGGTCGGACGCCAGGATAGAAAGTGACAACCTATCTTTGTAGAGGTCCACATTCACCGCTGATTTTCAGTAGGGGTAAAGGCTCATATCTATAGATTTTGGGCCGATACAGGTTGGTGGGTGCAACTTAGTCACGACAATACTAAGGGCACTCAATTATGAACAACGTACGTATTTTAGCGGCTAAAATAACTACGGCCGCTATTTCATTAGCATTTATCTCTCCCATACCGGTAGTAGCTGGGATTCCGGTTGTTGATGGAACGAACCTGACACAAAATATTATGTCAGCAATGGAGTCTGTCACTCAAACAGCCAAACAGATCCAACAGTACCAAACTCAGTTGCAGCAGTATGAAAACCAGCTGCAAAACACTATGGCCCCAGTGGCTTATATTTGGGACCAGGCACAATCGACGATTGATGATTTAACTCATGCCACCAATACGCTTGCTTATTATCAAAACCAGCTTGGTAGCCTTGATGCTTACCTAAGCAAATTCCAGGATGTGGCCTACTACCGCAGTTCACCTTGCTTCAATGGATCTGGAGGTTGTACGCCTGCAGAACAAGCGAAGATGGAAGAAAACCGTCGCTTGGCGTCCGAATCCCAGAAAACAGCCAACGATGCTCTCTTTGAAGGCTTGAAGCTACAGCATAAAAACTTGTAGGCTGACGCTCGTCAGCTGCACCGATTACAGTCAGCAGCTCAGGGAGCAGATGGTCAGTTAGCTGCTATTGGCTATGCCAACCAGCTCGCTAGTAACCAGGTCAACCAACTCCTTCAAATCCGTAGTTTGTTAATTGCTCAGCAGAATGCTGTTGGTTCTCGAATGCAGGCGGAAGCCGACCGCGAAGCTCAATATCAAGCGTCCCGTGAAAGGTTATTTGATATGGGAGAGCCTACCGACCGTTCAAAAAATAGGGGGTTCTAATCATGCAGAATATCATTCGAGTTTTTATCGTCAGCGTGTTGGCATCTTTCGTTCTGGTAGGGTGTGGTGAGGATGGAGGGCCAAAGCCTACAACGATCAACTGTAATAACCCGAACCTGACGAAAGATCTGAGGGAAGAAGGGAACTGTCTTTGGGATATGGGCGAACGCACGGAACGCTCCAAGAATAAGGGGTTCTAATTATGAGTAAGATATTCATTCGACTTGTGATGCTACTAGCTGTGTTACTGACCTCGCAAACTGCGTCGGCGGCCATTGAGCCTAATGGTGTCTTGGATGAGGTAGCCGTGCGCTTCATGACCGCTAGTGCTACTTGGAGCACGGTAATTACAAACCATGCCGTGTGGCTGTTTTGGACGCTGGGTACTATATCTCTTGTTTGGACTGGCGGTACTTTGATCCTTAAACAAGCGGATATAAGGGAGTTCTTTGCCGAGTTTATGCGCTTTATCCTGACGTTTGGTTTTTTCCTCTGGTTACTCAGAAACGGCCCAGACTTTGCGACGTCAATCATCGACTCGTTGAGAACGATCGGTGCTCAAGCCGGTGGCCTTCCGAGAGACCTAACCCCCTCAGAGCCTATCAGCATTGCTTTCGACATTATTGTTAAAGCAGGTGAGTATTACAGCATCACAAGCCCTATAGATAACTTGTCTCTTTTCTTAATCACGCTAGCAATTTTGGCATGTATGGCGGTTGTGGCGGCTAATGTGTTGTTGGCCTTGGTAACTGCTTGGATATTGATATATGCCGGTGTTTTCGTGCTGGGGTTTGGTGGTTCGCGTTGGACTTCAGATATAGCAATCAACTACTTCAAAAGCGTATTGGGTGTCGCTTTGAAGTTGATGACAATGACTTTGCTCATTGGCATCGCCATGTCGATAATGGACGGTTTTTATGCTGAGCTATCCAATGATGCTCCTATGCGTGAACTGCTGGTGATCTTTGTCGTTTCACTGGTTCTCGTAATGCTTATTCACTCTGTTCCCAATGTGGTTGCTAGCCTAGTTCCCGGAGGTGGCGCGGCGGCGGGTGCTGGCAGCATAAGTGCTGGGGCGGTGGCCGGAGCGACTGTTGCCACTGGTGGTATGGCTGCTGGTGCAGCAATGGCTACCGCCGGCGGTGCGTCTGCTATTCAGGCTGCATTTACAAAAGCAGGTGAGAACGTAGCGAACAATACTGACGTTATGTCGAGCCTTAGCAGTGCATTTAGCGGTAGCGGTGACTCTGACGAGGCTGGCTCCTTCTCCCAAGCTTCCGACCAATCTTCTAGTAATGGCGAATCCTCTGGCGGCTTTAAGGATAGTGTTGCAAAAGCGGGCCGCGTTGCAGCGGATACTGGCGCTAATTTGATTAAGGGAGTGGGAGATATGGCCGGGGAGCGTATAAGCCAAACCGCTGGAGGTCGTTTAGCCAGCTCAGTACGAAACAACATGAAAGGGGACGAGGAAGATGATAAGGAGGGTGACTGACGGCGCTTCTCCTGCATTTGACAACGACAACTTAGGCGGTGTCGTTACTGGCTGGACGAATCAAACCAGCGGCTTTGATGACCTATCCAGTGATGACCAGGAAGAAGCTCGCCAAGCACACGCTGAGTGGCAAGAGCGTGACCCGGAAAAGCACACCTTCGACGTTGAGGACTACGTTTCGTATGCCCAGGAACGCAATGAAGAGGTTGCTAGCTTTGTCAATAAAGGCCGTTCGGCCGAACTAGATAAGGATTACTGATTATGGAGTTTAACTTTCCACCTCAAAACCTTGCGGAGGTATTTGGTTTCTTCGCAGTGATGTTCATTGTGATGCTGGCCTTCTATTTTTTAGGACAGTGGCTACACAGCACTGGACACAGCCCTAAGATGACAACCATTGCCGATAAAATGGAAGTATTCCAAAACAAGCTGGCCGGGCGTGCCTACAAGGACGTGACGAAAACGGTTGATCAAATCGACAGCATGAGACGCTGGCCGTTTGGCCGACGCAAGTAGTTAGAAAGCAGTCGGGCCGGTGATGGTGCACCGGCTCGCATTTTCACATACATCAAACCGATTATGGTGAAGCTGTAACTCGTTTTTGTCGGATAGGCGACACCTGTTACCAGATGCCGCCCTCCTAAGAACCGTACGTGCAACTTTCACTGCATACGGCTCAAGCCTCCGCTAAGGCGTATTACGTTACCCAGCAACCTAGATAGCAGTTAAGGCAGGGTCAAACCAAGAGTGACGACTTTCCTTTTTCGGCTTCCTCTTTGCCAAGTAATCTTGGTAAAGCGGATCGAATGGGGTTGCTGCACTTCTAATTTTCACATGCCTTTTGATCGGCGTTTTCGCTATTTGAATTAGGTTGTAGTGACAGTCCATATTGGCGATTTTCTGCCAACCGTGAAATTGCCATCCACCACTTCTGTTCATGTAGTATTTTCGCCTTACCCAGTCTTTTGGTTTAGTGGGATGACGTCTAACCGCCCATCGCCACAGTAACCAGAAAATTTGATGACCGAGGTAACCGAAAGTGCGCTTTGCAACGCAGTGGCGATAATAGTTCGCCCAACCTTTCAGCTTAGGGTTCAGTAATCTAATGAGATCATTGACTGGCATTGTTGCGTGCTTCTTGATGAGTTCACGCAAGTTACCCAAGAAAGAGAGAACGTTGCTCTTACTCGGTTTGATGAGTAGTTTGCCTTTGTACTTCCTGAGGTTAAAGCCCAGAAAATCAAAGCCATCATCTATATGAGTAATGTGTGTTTTCTCTTCAGAGAGTGTCAACCCTCTTTCTTTTAGAAAATCAATCACCCTTGGTTTGACTTCGTTAACAAGAACATCTTTTGACGAGCCTGTTATCACAAAATCATCCGCATAACCGATAAAGTTAACTCGTTCTCCCGATTTCTTAGCGACTTCTTTCACGAGCTTTTCTAGGCCCGCAAGCGTCAGTAACATAAGCGTTGGAGAGATAATTCCTCCTTGCGGAGTTCCCTCCGACGTTCGGTAGAACAAGCCCTTATCGATATAGCCAGAGCCTAACCACTGCTTCAGCATCCTTTTGTCTATTTGAACATGTTCAAGTAGCCATTCATGCCCAATCTTGTCAAAGCAAGCTTTAATATCCCCCTCCAAAACCCAGCGACCTGAGCGCTTAAGACACAAGCATTTGAAGCATTGTGCTATTGCGTCAGCCGTACTGCGATTAGGGCGAAAACCGTAGCTATTTGGATCTGCTATCGTTTCCGATATCGGTTCCAAAGCGAGCAGATAAAGCGCTTGTTGCGCTCGGTCTATCATGCATGGAATGCCGAGGGGTCTAAGTTTGCCATTCTTTTTCGGGATGTAGATACGTCTGAGCGGTTTAGCTCGGTAGCCTTTGCGATTCAATTGGTCCACTGCGGTCATTCGACGGGCATCCGTATTCCAAATGACACCATCGATTCCTGGAGTGTTACTGCCTTTGTTTTGGGACACCCGCTTCACAGCAAGTAATTTCGCTGATCTGGAGTGGGTTAAGATCCACTGCAAAGCCTTCGCTTTACTGTGTTTTCCCTCTCGAGTTGCTTTTGCAATGCGCATTTGAAGCTTTAACACGTGCGACTCGACAGCTTTCCAATCGATGGATTGCCATTGAGTGCCATTAGGAGAGGCACTAACTTCTGATGAAGCCACCATTTGCGTTTCTCCTTGAATAAAGTTCTTCAAATCATCTTGCAACGGGAGACCAGTTAGAAGTCAGCTCGCTTTCGCGCCAGATATAAACCTGTATCCACTTCATTACAAAGCGGCCTTTGCTTTTTCTAACCTCCTTTACCTGCACACCTATCGGCAATCTTCGCAGACTGCTTTCCCAATGGGAGATATACAGGCTTACCCTGTTCCGTATGTCGCGCAAAATATCAGCTTAGATGCCCACTATAGTGCGGAGAGTACATCGATCACGAAAGAGTACTGTCCAACTTCTTTCCGACTCTCATTGCCATTTTGGCCACAGCGTATTAACCACTTCCGCTGCTTCATCATATAACGCGCCTTGCGTGGATTCACTTACGTTCATCATACTGACACCCTAGCACTTACCCGATTTGTGGTTATCAGGAAGAACGTCCTCTCACGATTCAGTTCCCACTCGGTCTAACAACCGAGTTTCGTTACATTGTCGGATCCGCTGCTTTATTCAGGATCCTAGGGTCATCTGGTGATACAGATGGTTCACTCTTATCGTGGTGAACAACGCTTCATACGACTTCAGGTCGCACGGACATAAATGTGTTGGAGCTAATGCTCGAAGTCATCAACTTCGGATAATATGAATTTGGGCAAAGTACTGCTGCCACAGCCTGATATGGTCATTGCCTAATATACCTGTTAGTGGGAAGTATAGTCAGACAGAAAGAGAAGCAGGCAAAGGTGTTACGATTTAAGTAAGCGCATTCCCCCCAATATTAAGGTCCCAAAGAACAGCTTAGTTATTCAGTTAGACTAGGCTTTTTACAACAGCTACCGCAGCTAACAGCAAAAAAACTGTACCACAACATTGATTGAAAATTCGCCCATTGGCTAAAAGCACTGTTTTAACCTTATCAGCCAATCTGGCCACGATATACTCTACGGCGAATTCAATACAAAGAAAGCTGAATGTTATCACCAGAAATTGGGGGATAAACCCCTCGTCGGGGTTAATAAACTGAGCTAAAAAAGCAGTGAAAAATAGTAAGACTTTCGGGTTAGACAAAGCAGCGAAATAACCTTGCTTAAATAGTTCTTTAGGCAAAACAGACACTACAGTTGTTGTTTGCTCAATACTAATTGCAGACGCGAAGAACAGTTTGAAACCCAGCCATGCAAGATATAAAGCCCCCAACCATTGAAGACCAATCATCAACTCAGGTTTTGCTTCTAGGATGGTACCTAACCCCAGCATAGCTACCGTAATCAAGATGAAAAAGCCACTCACGCCACCGCATATTGTCCAAATTGTCTTCTTATAGCCATATCGTGCACCGTGGCTAAGAGCTAAAAGCGAGTTAGGACCGGGAACACAAGCAAGACCCAGTGCAGACAAAGCAAAGACACACCAAATTTCAAACGTCATAACCAACCAGCAAATTGAGAACTCAAGGGAGATTAGTATCTCTCAGTTCTCAATTTATCTATGGTATATTCTGGACGTAAAACATGAATATTTAGACAAAGGTTCAATACAAATGAATGAAAATAATGGTGTCCGATTTTTATTGATACCTCTAAATAACTTCAACATGCTTCCGTTTGGTGGCTTCTTAGATAAGCTCCGATTCTCGGCAGATGAAGCGGATCACAGTCAACAACGATATTGCTCATGGAAAGTTTTGTCGCACAACAAAGGATTAGTCATTTCTAGTAGTGGGATCCCCATTAGAGTAGATATCGATTTTAGTGACGTTAAACCTGCGGATTTTGACTATGTGGTTTTCTTTGGTAGCCGCACTGCATCTGAATCTCAGCAGCAAGCCGCTTATTACCGCTCTTTTGTTCGAAATGTCGTTGCCAATGGAATACCAATCGTCAGCATTGATAACGCTTGCTTTACTTTAGCTGAGTTAGGGCTACTTAACCGTCATCAAACTGTGGTTCATTGGCGGCATCATAGTGAGTTCAAAGCAACCTACCCTAAAGTGATCGTAAGAGATGAACAGCTTTATCATTTTGATAAAAAGCTAATCAGTTGCACTGGCGGAAGTGCCACTATAGACCTTGCGGTGGCAATTTTGCAAAAGCATGTCGGGCAAACGAAGGCAGAAAAAGGGCTAGCGGATATGCTGGTTGATGAAAATCGCAGTATGCAACACCGCCTGAAGTCGTCAGAGCAAAGACTATACGGGAATCGTCATATGGACAGAGCGATTTCTTTGATGCAAGAAAACTTAGAACAGAGAATAAGCGTAGAACAGGTTGCTGTGCTCATCGGGATTAGTCGACGACAATTAGACCGCTTATTTCAGCAAAAGCTCAGCATCTCAGCGCGTCATTATTGGCAAGAGTTACGTTTACAACATGTTTACTGGCGATTGAAGCATTCTAATCATGACCTTGCCCAACTTGGAGATGAAGTGGGCGTTCGGGACATCAGCTATCTATGCAAGATTTTCAAGAAAAGATTTGGCGTAACACCAGGACAATGCCGTCGCGACTCGATAGCGTGATGACTATATGTGTCTAGCTAGCAGCCTTTCACATTCAATGTCCTTCTATTTCTGACTCATTATAAAAACTGGGGCATGTACAATTTTCAGAAGGTGTAATGGGCATAAGATCTAAATGGTTTTGGGGCATTTTTGTGTTACATGATCCGTCAGCACATCTCTGGACATTAATGAGCTACGCTAACCTCCCTAATAATCGGAATTGACATGAGGAAATGTATGGCAAACCTTAGTTGGAACGCTGAATATTTGTCTAAGGCTGTTGGTGGAACGTTTTCCTCCATCGGTTAGGGGTTACCTCATAACGCTCTTTAAATTTATCTCTGAAAATGAGAACTGAGCTAAACCCTGTTTTTGCAACAATCTGTTCAATAGACAAATCTGTAGATTCAAGTAGATCCTGAGCCAAGTTTAGTCGCTCAGCCGTCAGCCATTCTCCAAATGACATACCTGTAGCTCTATTAAATTTTCTCGTAAAAGTTCGGCGGGACATCATCACTGAATCTGCTAGCTCATCCAGTGAATATTTTTGATTGATATCACGCCTGATATTGTCCATTAATGCATTGATACGTGAATCAGATGTCGTCACAGGTATAGGTTGATCGATAAACTGAGCTTGCCCACCATCTCTGTATGGAGGCACAACCATTCTTCTTGCTACTCGGTTCGCAATCGTACTGCTGTAGTATTTTCGGAAAACATACAGACAGCAATCGATACCTGCGGCAGTACCTGCTGAGGTTATCACCCCGCTATCTTCAACATATAAGGCATTCGTATCGAGCGAAACTTCTGGAAAGCGTTGACTAAAATCCTGTTCTAATTCCCAATGTGTCGCAGCTCGTTTCCCCGCTAATAAGCCAGCATAAGCGAGAACATAACCACCAAGACATAAACCGACAACCAATGCGCCTCGGGCATGAGCACGACAAAGAGCATTGAGCAACTTTTCATTAGGGCGCTCGTCAATTGTTCTCCAATAAGGTACAACGATGATGTCGCAATACTCTAGGAAATCAAGCTGCGCCTCGGTATGAATTTCCATACCGATATCAGATAAAATCGGTCCTTCCTCTCCAGCGACAAATTTAAGCTCGAAAAAAGCTTCATTAAGGGTATCTCTTCCAAACACAATGCTAGGGACAGAAATATGAAACGGGCTAAAGCGATTGAAAACAACAACAGCAACGGAAGGAATTTTATGGTTTTCATTGAGATACATAGTTCGTTTCCAAAGTAAAATGCACAGAGCAATGTCAATGAATCACTCTGTGCCGTTATCAACTCTAACTCTGTAGTTGCTTCATAATATCAACCTCATTGAAGTGCGCTCGTTTTTCGATGATTTTGCCGTCTTTAATCTTTAGCTGCATCATCAATGAAAATCGAACCTTCTTCCCTGTTGGCTTCAAATTATGCATAGGTGCCGAATGAACGCCTTCAAATATCATATAACAAGCTACTTTATCATCATGAGCGAAGATGTCATGTATACGGAAAACAAAGCCAGGAAAACCGTCCATATTTCCCTTTTCCTGAGTAAGGAAACCGTTGATATCTAATGGTGTATCTACTTGTGAGTAGAAAGTGAATTGCTCATGGCACATTGAAGCTACTGCATCATAATCATTGCCCTCTATAGCCCTGTAGAAAGACTTCACTAGCTCAATATTTGTCTCAGATGTCATTACCAGCATACTCCTAACATCAAACTAAAGTGTTACTGTTTCACCATCTTCTGGAACAAACACAAAATCGCTAATCATATTTGCAACTGCGTATTCGCGCATTTCTTGAGTCGTTACCAATACATGGTTAACTGCGCCCATATGAGTCGCAACGATTTTTGCTTTAGGAAGTACTTGGTGTGTTTTTAGTACATCTTCTTTACCCATGATAATAGGTCCAAAGCCCAGTACATGCGCCCAGCCAGTATTGAGAATAACGACACCAGGTTGTTCTTTTTTCATGGTTTCTTCTACACTTGGGATCCAAATCGTATCACCAACCACGTACAATTTTTCTTCATCGGCATGAGAGAAGATAACGCCCGTCACTTCACCCAAAATTTCTGCCATTTGTTCATGCTGGAAAGCAGCTTCTGGGCCATGCTGGCAGACTGTACGTGTAAATGAAATACCGTGATATTCAGTCTCTTCAGAGAAAATTTTAACGTTGGTAAAACCTTGTGATAGAAGAATAGCTTCATCACCTTCGTGTTGTACAAAAATCAATTTATCTTTAGGTATCACATTTACTGCTGTTTCATCCCAGTGGTCTGGGTGAGTATGAGTTAGCAAAACTGCGTCCACATTGATGATGCTTTCAATAGGCAAAGGCAATTCAACTGTTGGATTGCGTAAGTGTGAATTTGCTGTTCCTTCAAATCCAGGGTAAGTGCCTTTTGGCGCTAACATTGGGTCAATAAGAAATGTTTTACCTGCATAATCGATGATTTGTGTTGCATTTCGAATTTGTGTGATTTTCATAATTGTGCTCCAGTATTGCTGTGCTGTGCTGTGCTGTGCTGTGCTGTGCTGTGCTGTGCTGTAATGGAGTCATTTTATGCAATAGGATAGACGCTCAAAAGTGGCTTAAAGGACACATAAGGATACTATTGGGACAAAACTTGTCCTTGGTATTGGTTGTTATTCGATAAATTGAGGGAAACTAATAGAAACCGCTTTAATGATCATTAACTGACTTAACACTGTTTGGGGCAAAAGTGTGTTTTGGTTTTTAGCAACAAGAGTCAGTACCGCTTACTCTGACTCGATATTGGGGCGTTACTTGGTCGAGGATTTGCTCGGCTTTAAGCCCGGAGTGTTTCCTGGAGTTTTTTTGTTGTCACGTCTACGTTGATCTGGTTTGCCGGTCGACTTGGCTATTGGTTTTGGCCCTGGTTTCAAACCCATGATTTGATCCTTTTATTTAACGAGGTTATTCCTCGTTGTACAATCTTTGGGCAGTATTGATGGTTTTCAAGATGTGTATGAAAAACAATCTAAAAATATCCCCAAGGTTTCTTACTGGTAACTCATGTCTTGATGCATTTAAAGTGTACTGCTATAAGTTGGAGGCACAAGATGGATAGAATTACCTCGGGTCCGCGACGGCTTAGTGTTGAAGAGATACAAGAGCTTCGTCGTGATATGCAAGAATCCTCAGCCTGGGCCAAAGCCGAACTAAAACGTCGACGAGCCGCAAAAAATCAAAAAAATTCTGCGCATGGTATAGATGATGGTATCGATAATGACCACATTTCTAACTAGCTGTTATATAGGTATATTTTATTCTCATTGATATTCGAGTGGGAGTGACCAGTACTGGCCGGTCATGTCTAGCACTGGTTGGCATTTCGGCTGAAGGTTTGCCCTAGATGCAAAAAAGCGTTGCTCTGGCCTTTACCAGAGCAACGGGTATCGTGTCTATTGTTATTCTGGAAGAGGAATAAACTCCTGCTTGTCGCTGGGAACCACTGGTATGAAATGACTGCTGAGATCTATTTGGCGTACCATTCGAACTTGTGGGTACTGTTTTCTTCGCCACCATGATTAGTCGGATTAGAAAAGGCCTTGGCATTCTCTTGTGAATATTCTGTACGCCATAGCTCACCATCGATACCTAGCAGTGTGAGCCCATGCTAGTTTGGTAGCTGACTTTGATTGAACTAGTGTTTTTAATGCACTCGAACAAGGCTATAGCTGCGTCACCCCCTAACGTTTTCCTTCTTTGTATTAAGGCACTAGGGGCAACGCATGCCTTAACTTCTCGATCTACAATCTCGAGCATATTTACAATATCTGCCATTGATTTAAGAGTGAGTTCCCTCTCTCGTAATGTGACTCTATCATTTAGTTGGTAGGTTTCTTCAATCAAAGAAATGGAAATGAGGTCCGCAGAGTATCTACAGTATTTGGTTTCCAGTTGTTGATAATGTCGAGTGCTTGCGAGATGCGTATAAAAAGTCCGATAAACAGTGTTTATCGGACTTTTTATATTGTTAGGATGGTTCAATTGATCTAAAATTGATTATCTAAACTGCTCGGAGTTAGATCTTCAGCTCTCTTTCTAATGTCTAAACATCAAGCATCACGAAGTTATTGCTGCGCTCTAAAGCGCTTGGGGGTTGTGCCTGTGTGCTTTTTAAAGGTGAGCGTAAAAGCGCGCTCCGATTCATAGCCAACTTGCTCAGCCACGTCATCAATCGACAACAACGATTCACGCAATAGTTCCTGTGCCCTTCCCATCCTGAGATTAGTTAAGTATTCAAACATCGGTTGTCCAACCAAAGCGGAAAAGCGGCTAGCAAACGCGGCGCGCGACATGCCAATCTCGCCTGCAACCAACTCCAACGTCCAACTCTTGTCAGGATGGTCATGCAACAGTTGCAGAGCGCGAGAAATACGTTTGTCGTTCAGCGCTTCTAAAAACGGGCTTTTTTGCTCTCGACCAAAGTTAATTCGGATCAGTTCGACCAAGATGATTTCGGTCAGCTTATTGACGATAAGTTCCGAACCGGGTCCTTGAGATAGGTACTCTGAACTCAACTGGTCAAAGGTACTTCGCAACCAAGGGTAGTGTGCCAAGTCTTTATCGCGAACGATCGTCACCCGAGGAAAGATCTCCAATAATGGCGTCGTCACTGTACGCGTATAGCTAAAAGAGCCACAAAGTAACAGTGTTGGTTCTTCTAGGTCAGGCTTGTCTTTATCCGGAGATTGACTCGACAATACATGGTCTTGTCCCGGTCCTAAGAAGATCAAATCTCCCGCTTCCAATCGTTCTACTTGACCGTCAATAATCGCCCAGCAACCACCACGTCGAATCAAATGAAAACTGGCGTGGTCTAGGTCGTTAAAGGTTTTACTCCACGGCGCTTCCACCTGACTGCAAAAATAGACGCTGCCGACGACACGAATCGCGCGCAGCATATCGCTCATCACTTCCATATTTAGCTTCATCCTTAACTAGACGATCTATGTATTAAATCAAGATTATCACGCATAGATGGTATTCACCGCAACAGCTAAATTAACCCTACAGACAACAAGCGGAGAAAGACCATGGCAAAAATCGAAATTTATACCAAACACTACTGCCCTCATTGCAAAGCCGCAAAACACACTTTAAAGCGTTTAGGTTTAGCGTATCGAGAAATCGAAGTCAGTGATAACCCAACGCGACTCAACGAGATGAAGAGCCGTAGCCAACGACGAACTGTTCCGCAGATTTTTGTCGGCAACCACCACGTTGGCGGAAACGATGATTTAGTCGCCAGCATCAGAAGTGGTGATTTTGAACAGATCTTAGAGCGCCAAGGCGTCACGCATACCGCCAAATAACACAGAGAATTGATTAAGGAGAAAGACCATGACAACTATCAATAGCACAGCCAATCACCGAGTAGCAGGCACTCGATCACTGACCAACATTGCTGACCAAGCGGTACGTTTTTCTATCATCATCGTCCTAGCATGGATTGGGGCAATGAAGTTTACCAGTTACGAAGCCAATGCAATCCAAGGTCTTGTGGCATCGAGCCCACTGACCAGTTGGTTATACAGTATCTTCAGCTTGCAAGGTGCTTCTAACCTCATTGGTTTGGTGGAAGTGGTAACTGCGATTGCTTTGTTGCTCGCACCAGTGCACCGTGCGTTTGCACTTGTCGGTGCTGCTAGTGCAACGGTCATCTTCGCCGTTACCACAAGCTTTCTGTTTACCGCACCAATCAGCGAAGCAAGTTTAGGTGGCTTCCCAGCAATTTCTGTCGTGCCGGGTCAATTCCTCCTAAAAGACATTGTATTGTTAGCAGCGGCGTTATCTTTATTGGCAAAAGTTCTACGACAAGAAGATTAATCACGGTCGTTAAACGGATGTAACCAACCCAACAATAAAGAGAGCTCCGGCTCGAATGCCGTTCACTTAAGGTGAGCGGCATTGTTTTTCTAGGATATCGACTTGGCTTTTTCTTTACCATTCGAGGAATGGATTGCTGATGACGAGGCTCTAAGATCAGGATTTCACTCATCGAGTAAAAGTTTTCTAGCTGCCTTGATATTGTATCACTTACGTTTGTTGCTACTGAGTTAGCACCAATAAGTATGTGATCTGCAATTGTACAGGACATGCGGCAGAGTGTGGGCTCGACAGGGTTAGTTGTTACTTTGTATGCATGGCTTGGCGCGCTGCCGCTTTGATTTCAGTCATGATGAGCAGCCATTTCCCCATCGGCTATTGTTAGCCGGACTGATGCTGGCTGGCGTTTGCCATCTTCAATGCTGCTGTTGGTGTCGGCGCCGTATTAGAAGCAGGAGTTTTAGAACATGGGAATATCAATACGCTTTATTCATCAGCTTCATTAATTACGCTGCTAAGTCTCGCTTCATTGGTTGTGAGTAGTTAGGACCTACGGAACAAGCTACTATGGTATAAGTTTGGAATGTTATGAAATACGTCGACAATCAGCAAAAAATTAAAAAAATTCTGCGCATGGTATAGATGATGGTATTGAGATAAAGTACCTTTCTAACTAGCTGTTATATAGATGCATTTTCTTCTCGTTGATGTTCGAGTGGGAATAATTTTCCTCTAGACTGTTGAGTTTATAAGAACCAGCCTCCGGGCTGGTTTTTTTGTGCTTCAAATTTGTGAATAGGGGACTCAATTTTTTACAGGAGATATATACATGCGGTAAAATTAAATATATATTCATTTTAATTGTTTGAATATTATAAATGGTATTGCTATGGAACAGGCTGACGTTACCTCTCTCATTCCCATCCTTATTACTCTTTTCCTCGCGCTGACCACAAGAAATGTCGTTGTTGGTTTATTCGCCGGTGTGGTGAGTGGTGTCGCTATGCTTGAAGGGACATTTGTCGAAAAAGGGCCACTAGACTCGTTTAGTGCATTGATGAAAAGCTATCTACTGCCGCAATTAACTGACAGCTACAATGCGGGCGTCATTTTGCTCTTGGTCTTTATTGGTGGCTTTGTTGCCTTGATGGAGAAATCTGGCGGTGGTGTGGCGTTTGCTAAAAAGGTCACTCAATGGGTGGCGAGTAAGTGCCAAGCTCAACTGTCCGCATGGTTCGGTGGTGTTGTTATTTTCTTCTCAGACCTTGGTACACCACTGATTGTTGGCCCTGTTTTTCGCCCTTTATTTGATAAGTTAAAAGTATCACGCCAAAAATTAGCTTTTATTATCGATTCCACATCCTCTCCCGTCGCAATCTTGATCCCTTTTATCGGGTGGGGCGTTTACATCATGGGTTTGATTCAAAAGGAGTTTACGGCTCTAAATGTCACGATGAGTGATTGGGATGCTTTCATTGGTGCCATTCCGTACCAGTTTTACGCCTTTCTAGCGATTGCGATTGTACCGATTGTCTCTTTCTTCAAGTTGGACTTCGGCCCGATGGCGAAGGCCGAACGGTTAGCTGAACAAGGTTCCGACTTTGGAAAAGTTCAGGAATCGATGAATGTATTTACGCATAAAAATGCAAAATCCAGTTTTGTCTGGGCGCCTTTGCTCGTTATGCTGGTGGTCCTATGTACCATCCTCGTACCACACGGTTTTCCTTTTCAAAAAGTGGCGGGCTCAACGTTTAGGGCTGCACTTTCTTCGGCATATTTCTTCGCAGCCTTTACTTTAATTGCGCTGATGGCGTTTTATGGCGTAAGAAAACTCTCTGATGGCATTCAGGTTTACCTAAAAGGGATGTCGAACATGATGTCTGTAGCCGTGATTTTGGTATTGGCTTGGGCACTTAGCTCGGTTGGGAAAGAATTAGGTGCAGCTGCATACATTGCTGAACAAGCTCAAGCCGGTTTCCCGTATTGGCTATTGCCAGCAGTCGCCTTTTTGCTTGCAGGTATTATCTCGTTCGCTACGGGATCATCTTGGGGGACATTCGCCATCATGATGCCATTGGTGATCCCAACGGCCGTCGCGATTGATGCTCCTTTGTTAGTTTGTATTGGTGCCGTGTTATCTGGTGGCCTGTTTGGCGATCACTGCTCGCCAATCTCTGAAACGACGATTTTGTCGTCAACAGGAGCTGGGTGTGAGCAGTATGAGCACTTCCGAACTCAGTTACCTTACGCATTACTCAATGGAATGATTGCATTAGGGTGTTTCCTTTTAGCTGGAATCAACGCCTCGCCAGTGATTGTGCTTGCCGCCATTGTTGCCCAGTGTGTGGTTTATTTTGTGTTGTCTAAACAAAAATCAACCGCGAAGCTAGACGTGGTTTCGGCAGAACAATAAAGATAGAAATATCATAAAGCGGAGGCTCATTGGGCCTCCGCTTTTCTTTTGAGTCAAGGTAACATTTTTCTTGTGACAAAATGTGTGCGAGGACTTATTTATTCATTTTGTCTCGCAGAATCAACGCACTTAGCTCGGTGTTTTGTATATATGATCCACTATATGTCTAGTTATTCCTTGTATATTGTATTGTTGAAACCCGGAGACTAGACATGTTTGCACTCAAACATCTTCCTCTTGCATTGAGTTGTGTCCTAGCTGCACAAGCGAATGCGAGTATGAATATCCAGCCCGATCCGCAGAATCCAAACGGCTATGTCATTGCTCGTGGTGACGTTCAAGCCGTAGAGCAAAGCAAAACCTCTGACCCTATGTATGCCATTTGGTCACAAGCATTAGAGACGCGCCCGAACTCAGTGGTGGAGGCGATTGTTCCTGGAGCGGCAACCAATCCAGAAAACGTGAAGCGTGTAGAGCGTGTGTTCCCTGAAAGTGAGTGGGACTTCCTGACTCAAATGGCGGCACCTGAATACACTTACACGCGTTTCCTACGTGCAATTGGTAAGTTCCCTGCATTCTGTGGTGAGTACACGGATGGTCGAGATTCGGATGCGATTTGTAAAAAATCGATCGTGACGGCCTTTGCTCACTTTGCGCAGGAAACTGGTGGTCATATTTCGATTGATAACGTATCAGATAACCCTCTTGGATTGGAAGAGTGGCAGCAAGCTTTGGTTCATGTGCGTGAAATGGGCTGGTCAGAAGGTCAAGAAGGTTACACGACAGGTTGTGGTCAGAATGACTGGCAAAACAAGCGTTGGCCATGTGAACCAGGACAAGGTTACTTTGGACGTGGTGCTAAACAGCTTTCTTACCATTTTAACTATGGCGCGTTCTCTGAAGTGATGTTTGATGGTGATGCATCTGTATTGCTAAAAAATCCAGGCTTGGTTGCGGATTCATGGTTGAACTTAGCATCGGCTATCTGGTTCTTCCTAACTCCACAAGCACCGAAACCTGCAATGCTACATGTGATTGACCGTACTTGGGTGCCTTCACAGCGTGAGCTTGATGCTGGTATTGGTTACGGCTTTGGTACCACCATCAACGTGATCAATGGTGGTATTGAGTGTGGTGAGCAAAACAAGGATAAAGGTCAACCTGTTAACCGTATTCGTTATTGGGAAGGTCTTGCCGCCCATTATCAAATTCCAATTGAAGCTGATGAAACAAACACTTGTTGGCAGCAGACGCCTTACGGCAGTCTGAACCTAAATGGTGCGACAGACGTGCTTTACACCAACTGGGATGGTAACTGGAAATACTACTCAGATCGCCCTGGAGGCCATTCGTTTGAATGTGAGTTGGTTGGTTTCCAAACGGCTTACTCTGCGCTAGTTGCGGGTGATTACGAGAAGTGCGTAACTAACTTTTACCAATCTCATGCGGGTTGGCCTGAAGTTCGTGTGGTTGACAAGTTAGATCCTGTAGATCCGGTCGATCCGCCTGTAGGTGGCGTGGCAGCTTGGGATGCAAGCAAAGTGTACAACACTGGTGATCAAGTCTCTTACCAAGGTGCTGTTTACGAAGCGAAATGGTGGTCACAAGGTAATGAGCCAACGAAAGGCGACCCGTGGAAGCTGGTCTCAGGCACTCCGACAGAGCCGCCTACAACGGAACCTGAACCACCAGTGACTGAGCCAGAGCCGCCCGTCACAGAACCGGAGCCACCAGTAACCGAGCCAGAACCACCAGTGACAGGTAATTTTATTCAGTGGGAGCCGGGCGTAACGCAAGTCGCTAACGGCGATAAAGTGACGTACCAAAACAAATGCTTTGTCGCAAAAAACGGCCCTGGAGTGTGGGAAAGCCCAACGCAAAGTAACTGGTTCTGGGACGAGATCTCTTGCCTGTAGTTGATTGAAAAGTAGTCTAACCATCTATAAAGACTCTGCTTTTTAGCGGGGTCTTTTTTTATTTGAGCGGTTGCTTATTTATGGAATCTAAGTTTTCAATAACAGTTTTTCTCTTTTGTTCTGGGGCCCATTAAAATTCGCGCGCATTTTTTATCAACATTTTTGAAAAAAGGTATTTGTACATGTCGACAAAACTGGCTAACCCAGCACCGCTAGGTCTAATGGGTTTCGGTATGACCACTATTCTGCTCAATATTCATAACGCAGGATTTTTCCCAATTGACTCTATGATTCTAGCGATGGGCATCTTTTACGGTGGCCTTAGCCAAGTAATCGTTGGCATCATGTGCTTTAAACGCGGCGACACGTTCGGCACAACTGCGTTTACTTCTTACGGTCTATTTTGGCTAACACTAGTAGGCTTGATCGTAATGCCTCACATGGGTCTTCCTGCAAGCCCAGCAAGCTTTATGGGTTGGTACCTAGCGCTTTGGGGCATCTTCACTGGTTTCATGTTCATTGGTTCTCTATGCTACCCAACAGCGAAGCAAGTGGTATTTGGTTCTCTAACTATCTTGTTCTTCCTACTCGCAGCTCGTGACTTTACTGGTAGTGAAGTGATCGGTGCTATCGCTGGTTTCGAAGGTATCTTCTGTGGTGCAAGCGCGATTTACTTCGCAATGGCACAAGTACTAAACAACGAATTTGGTCGTGAAGTTCTACCTGTAGGTAAAGCAAAAATCGCTCGTAAAGTTGAAGCTGTCGCTGCTTAATCCTTTACACATAATGCAGAAAAGGGGATTAACCAATGGTTAATCCCCTTTTTTATGCCCTTAAACGGACCACTGCTTTTTCTTGTTTATGCGTTAAGGCTATGTTGATGGTTGTTCAACAGTTTCTGTAGTACTGTTGTCTGCCGTTGGTGCCTTACCCGTTTTACGCTTGTACTTATCTTCCCAGTAATCTGCGCCTTTAATGCCTAGCGCTACAGGGTTGAATGTAAAGTCGGTCACACCACGTTTTTGTTGTTCTTCGTAATCGTTCAATGCTTTGAGAGCTGGTTTCGACATAAAGAAGATGATCAAAATACCGACGATGTTAAGCCATGCCATTAGACCTACACCTACATCACCCATCGCCCAGGCTAAGTTGGCGGTTTTCACGGTTCCGTAGAACACGGATGAAATAATGATGACTTTCAGAATAAACATCAGCCCATTTACTTTGAATGTACGACGAATGTAAGCAATGTTCGTTTCTGCAATGTAGTAGTAAGCCAGAATGGTCGTAAACGCAAAGAAGAAGAGTGCGATTGCGATGAATGGCTTACCCACACCAGGTAGCGCACTTTCGATCGCCATTTGCGTAAATACAGGACCATTCGCACCAATATCAGCCGGTAGGTTTTGAATTAGGAACGTACCTTCAACTGCACCATTTACGTTGTACGCGCCAGTGATAAGAATCATAAACGCGGTTGCTGAACACACAAGTAGTGTATCGATGTAAATAGAGAAAGATTGAACAAGACCTTGCTGAGCTGGGTGATCAACACTCGCTGCAGCTGCAGCGTGAGGACCAGTACCTTGACCTGCTTCGTTGGAGTAAACGCCACGTTTTACACCCCAACCGATTGCCGCACCAACACCTGCCATTGGTGTGAACGCGTCACCAATGATCATGCCGAAAATGCGTGGAACCTCACCAATGTTTAGAAGGATGATGACAAATGCAGTGATGATGTAAGCCAGCGCCATAAATGGCACAACGACTTGGGTAAAGTTCGCAATACGTTTTACGCCACCGAAGATGATGAAGGCCAGAATGACACAGACAACCGTACCAGTGAAAATTTTAGCAAAACTGAAGGTACCAATAGCGGTTTCAATCATGTCACCTGAGCCAAATGCTGCTTCTACTGCGTTACCGATGCTGTTCGATTGAACGCCAGGAAGTAGAACACCACATGCAAAGATGGTCGCGATAGCGAAGATCCAAGCGTACCATTTTTGTCCCATTGCTTTTTCAATGTAGTAAGCAGGACCACCACGGAATTCACCTTCGTCTTCTTCTTTATAGATTTGCGCAAGTGTCGACTCTGCGTATGCGGTTGCAGCGCCAAAGAAGGCAACGACCCACATCCAGAATACGGCGCCTGGTCCACCGAAACCGATAGCGGCAGCAACACCAGCAATGTTACCTGTACCTACACGGCCAGATAGTGAAACGGCAAGTGCCTGAAATGACGATATCCCTTTTGTTGAACTCTTCCCTGAAAGTAATAAGCGCCACATCTCAAAGAAGTGACGAATTTGTACAAAACGCGTCATGATTGAATAGAACAAACCTGCGCCAAGGCACAGATAGATCAGTACCGGGCTCCAAATAATTCCATTCAGAAAATCAACTAATGACTGCATGAGTATTTTCCCTGTTAGTTGTGTTTGTGGTTGTTTTTCACACAATACATTACCCTTTATGTAATGCAAATGTTAACTTTTTTGGCTATAAATCCTTTGTAGCGTGATGGTGAACACAGAATGGAGAGTGATTGTTAAAATTTAGTTCTTGTTGCTTATTTACTCCTTTGAGGTAGAAGATTTGTCTGATGATTAAATATGCAGCACATTGTCATTAAAATGTGCTGCATATTTGATGAGTTAAAAATGCTAAATATTATGCATTTTGTAGAGTAAAGGCCTGTTTGTTTTTTATGCAGATATGTCCTTATGCATAACGGCAAAGGTTAAGCTCTGTGTCATCCATCACTTTCGCTTTTTCACCAGTCATAATGCTCGCTAGTAATTGACCAGAACCACAAGCCATAGTCCAACCCAGAGTGCCGTGTCCGGTGTTAGTAAAAAGGTTATCGTATTTAGTTGCGCCAATAATCGGTGTGCCATCAGGCGTCATTGGTCTAAAGCCACTCCAAAACTCGGCTTGGCTAAAGTCGCCGCAGCGAGGGAAAAGATCACGGATGACCATTTCGATGGTGTTTTTTCGTTTTTGCGGAAGGGAGGCATCAAACCCTGCTAATTCTGCGGTGCCCGCTACGCGAATTCTGTCATCAAACCGAGTCATGGCGACTTTATAGGTTTCATCCATCACAGTAGAGCGAGGAGAGAAGTGCTCATCTTCCATTGGGATGGTGAGCGAATAGCCTTTTACTGGATAGACAGGAATCTCAATGTCGATTTGCTTGAGTAGCGCTGTAGAATAGCTGCCAGAGGCAACCACATATTGGTCCGCTTTAAACTGTCCTCGATTCGTTTGGACACCTATGATCTTTTTGCCTACTGTAACCCAATTGCTTACTTCGGTGTCGAACTCGAACCTCACGCCATGGGCCTTAGCGAGTTCTGTTAGTTGTTGGCAAAACTGATAGCAATCGCCTGTTTCGTCATCTGGCAGGTGCAAGCCACCAACCAGTTTATCTTTCACAAGATCCAGTCCAGGTTCTTGTTCAATGCAGCGTTCTACGTCCATCAACTCAAACCGAGTCCCGCTTTGCTCTAGAAGCTGCATATCCTTTTCAATGGCTTGCAGCTGTTGAGGCGTTCGAAATACTTGCAAGGTGCCGAACTGGCGACCTTGATATTCAATGGCATGTTCTTGACGTAATTGTTCCAGACACATACGACTGTGGTTAGCTATCGAAAGCATGCGAGCTTTGTTGACTTGGTAGCGAGACAGGGTGCAGTTGGCCACCATCTTACTTGCCCAACTGATCATATCGGCATTGAGGGTTGGTTTGATTTTGAGTGGAGCATGCTCTTCCATTAACCACTTTATGGCTTTAACAGGAACACCAGGCGCAGCCCAAGGCGAAGAATAGCCGTACGAGATCTGCCCAGCATTGGCGAAACTTGTTTCCATTGCACTGCTTGGTTGACGGTCAATAACAGTAACTTGATAGCCTGCTTGAGATAAATACCAAGCAGAGGTTAAGCCGATGACGCCGCTGCCTAATACGATGACTTCCATTGATGTACTCCACACATTTATCTGAGTGGTTAGTTTCTTTTCTTTACCTTTTGTTAACAATCGATATAAATTACATACAGCGTTTAGAAAAACTATAGGCTCAAGGATGAGAAGTAATTTAATAAGTGGCTTGTGTCTGTTTAGCCAAGTCGCGGAACACAGCAGCTTTACTGGCGCGGCTAAGTTTTTGCACCTCACTACGGGAGCCGTGAGCCAACAAATTATTCATTTGGAAGAGTTATTAGGTTTTACTTTATTTGAACGCCATTCCCGCGGTATTCGTTTAACCGCTAAAGGCACTCAGTTACACCAAGCAACGCAGTTTCACTTTTCTGAGCTGAGCAAACTGCTTGATGAGCTCAAAGTAGAAAAGCACACCAATGAGATCCGCTTAAAATTAACGCCTTCTTTTGCTTTTAAATGGTTAGTCCCAAAGCTGGAAAGTTTTCATCACGAGAACCCGGATATCCAAGTGCAAATCTTCGCGGAAGGGGCGTTAGTGAATAGTGAGATAAAAGATTATGACGTCGCGATAGACTATGGTCTTCATCCTTACCGAAATGCTAACGCGGAGTTGATTTTGGATGAGCAACTGCTGCCCGTAATGAGTCCGAAGTACCTTGAGGATCATGGTTGGCTAAAAGTGCCTTTTGATGAACAAGAATCCTCAATGTCAGTGAAGAAATGGCAGGAGGCGACGCTACTACACGATGCGATGCCATGGGAAAAAGCGACGCGTGACTATGAGTGGCTATATTGGGCGTCAGCAATGGGATTAGACTTTAAAACCGATGTTGGACACTTTTTTAATCGAACGGATATGGCGATGTCTGCAGCGGAAGCAGGAGTTGGGATTGCGATGGCACGAATGGCACTGATTGAGGATGAATTGACGACAGAGCGTTTAGTTTCTCCCTTTCAGCCGGTTCCAGCCAATGCAGGGTACTACTTGATCATGAACACACGAAGCCAGTCCACAAACAAGTTTCGTACTTGGTTATTACAGCAAGTGGCGAACAAATAGATAAAGTGCTTGGTGAGTCAGATAGAAAACACCGCCTCGATAACGGCGGTGTTTTATTTTGGATTACTGTCGTTGATAAACCGATTCGCCTCGGCTGATGGTTTCTTCCACGTTTAGGTCTTTTAGCGCCTTAGGTTCAATCTTCATCGGGTTGTTATCGAGGATGATTAAATCCGCATTCTTACCCACCTCGATAGAACCTTTATACGACTCCTCAAAGTGTTGGTAAGCCGGCCAAATCGTCATGGCTTGCAGTGCGGTATACGTGTCAACGCGCTGATCTGGCCCCAGTACTTTATCGGTTCTGGTGGTGCGATTGACGGTCGCATCCAATACTCGGAATGAACTTGGCAGCGCCACAGGTGCGTCATGGTGTGTACTGAATTTTAACCCCGCCTTTCTCACCGCTTGGGTTGGTGAAATGAAATCGGCACGAGGATGGCCGAGTACCGAGTCCACATGCCAGTCACCCCAATAGAAAGTATGCATTGGGAATAGAGAAGGGAAGATGCCTTGCGCAGCTAAGCGATCCACTTGGTCTTGGAGCATGGTTTGGCCGTGAATGAGTACAGGTCGGCGGTCTTGCTTTCCTAGCTTTTCATTTGCTTTGGTTACCGCATTGATAAATTGCTCGATCGCAGCGTCACCATTGGCATGCGTCAGCACTTGCCATTCATTTTTAAAGGCCGTTTCTACGTAATCGTAAGCTTGTTGATCTTCAAAGGTTGGGTAGCCAGCGTAGTCTTTATCTTGTCCATGTGGAGGGTGGAAGTAAGGCTGACTTAGCCATGCCGTTTTACCTTGTGGAGAGCCATCAAAGTTCAGCTTTACGCCACCGATGCGGAAATGGTTTGTGTACTCTGGCGTGTTGTATTCCGAGTCCATAAAATCGCTGCTCGATACCATATCGGCGTACGCAACCAAGTCGATCATCAACTTGTCGTTTTTCGACGCGCGTTTCATCGCTTCATAACCTTCTGATGTTGCTCGTCCTTCTTGAGCCGTGGTATAGCCATATTTCGCGTACATACCTTGCGAGGCTTCTAACATGCGATCTTGAAGTTCTGAATCAATCAACTTATTGAGGTTGAACAGCATTGCAAAGTGCGCGTTTTCTTCTAGGACCCCATTTGGTTCTTGGCTGTTTTCCATTCGGCGGATAATGCCACCTTTTGGATCTTCCGATTCTGATGTGATGCCTGCTAGCTCTAACGCTTTACTGTTTGCGACACTCAAATGCCCCGAAGTATGGATGATTAATACAGGCTTATCTGTGCTGACTTTATCGAGATCCGCTTTGGTAGGGTAGTAATCCAGTTGGGCGTCGTCGTAACCAAAACCTAAAATCCAACCCGTTTTCTCAATGAATAGGCGTTGCGTATCATTGTTCGCGGCATTTTTTAGAGTTTCGATGATTTTCGCCACGGTATCGGCTTCGCCATCAGGAGATGGCAGCACGTTTGCGACCATGGCTTGTAGACCAACGCCATACACATGACTGTGTGGATCAACAAAGCCAGGTAACATAGTTTTGCCTTTTAAGTCGACCAACTGTGTTTTACCGAACTTGTGCTCCATCGCTCCATCTTTGCTGCCGACATAAATGATTTTCTCGCCTAATGTTGCGACGGCTTCGGCGTACTCTGGCTTATCGCTAGCCATGGTTAGGATATCGCCACCATAATAAATTTTGTCTGCGGCAGTTACTTTGAGTGGCTCGGCGACGGCTTCTTTCGCTTCTTCAGAAAAACACCCCGTTAAAGCAAGCCCAGAGAGGGCAATAGGGATCCAGTTTTTGTTCATCGGTCATCTCCATACAGAGTAAGTTTTTTGCCTATTGCTCCCATCTCAATGAGTTTGAGAACTCAATAGGTCAAATTCACTTTAGTTCATATTGAAGGAGGATTATCAACAAGATTAAAGACTTTCAATCAAGCGCAAGTTATACCTATCGATGAATATCAAAAATGTTACCTTTTCCCATTTCATAAACGTTTCTGGACTTGGGCAATGTGACCCATAACGAGGTTCTGTGGTTAAAAAGTCGGCATGATAAGTCCACGATTTATCTCGATGACGCTCAAGGAAGAACATGAAAGACGAAACGCTATCCATCCATTTTGGTTACGAAACTGACCCTACCACTAAATCTGTCGCGACACCGATTTATCAAACGGTCGCGTACGAGTTTGATAACGCGCAGCACGGCGCTGATCTGTTTAACTTGGAAGTACCGGGGAATATCTACACTCGCATCATGAATCCGACTAACGATGTTCTGGAAAAACGCATGGCGGCGTTAGAAGGCGGCATTGCCGGGTTGGTCGTGAGTGCGGGGAGTGCAGCGATTAACTATGCGATTCTGACCTTAGCGCAAGCGGGCGATAACATCGTTTCTACGCCGCAACTTTATGGCGGTACTTACACCTTGTTTGCGCACATGCTGCCAAATCAAGGTATTCAGGTGAAGTTTGCTAAAGATGACAAGCCAGAAAGCTTGGCCGAGTTAATTGATGAAAATACCAAAGCGGTGTACTGCGAGAGCATTGGTAACCCAGCCGGTAATATCATTGATTTAGAACGCGTAGCGGAGCTTGCTCACGCACAAGGCGTACCTGTGATTGTGGATAACACCGTCGCGACACCAGTACTGTGCAAACCCATCGAATTCGGTGCGGATATCGTCGTTCACTCCCTCACTAAGTACGTTGGTGGACACGGCACCACATTAGGTGGCGTGATTGTGGATTCCGGTAAATTCCCTTGGGCGCAGCACAAAGACCGCTTTCCAGTGTTCAACCAACCAGAACCTTCTTACCACGGCGTGGTGTATACCGAAGCGTTTGGTGAGGCGGCATTTATCGGGCGCGCGCGTACCGTACCATTGCGTAATACCGGATCGGCATTATCACCGATGAATGCATTTATGCTTATGCAAGGGCTAGAAACGTTACCGCTGCGTATGGAGCGCCATACCGAGAACACTCTCAAAGTGGCTGAGTTCTTGGAACAGAATGACAAAGTCAGCTGGGTGAGTTATGCCGGATTGCCAAGTTCTGAGCACTTCCATCTCGCCGAAAAATACATGAAAGGTAAGCCTTCTGCGATTTTGTCGTTTGGTTTAAAAGACGGTTATGACGCAGGTGTGCGTTTTTATGACGCTCTGAAAATCTTTAAGCGTTTGGTGAATATTGGCGATGCAAAATCACTGGCTTGCCATCCCGCCTCGACGACCCATCGTCAGTTGAGCGAAGCAGAACAAAAACAAGCTGGTGTATCACCAGAGATGATTCGTTTGTCTGTGGGTATTGAACACATTGACGATATTCTAGCCGATTTAGAGCAGGCGCTAAACGCGTAAGACGATTCTGTTTTTAGCTTTTGGTTACCTATAGGCCAGCCTTTAAAAAAGCTGGCCCGTTTTTGTTTTATTGTTTAAATATCAAAAGCTTTAGTGCTTTTGGGTTGTGGTATTCCAAAAGCTCATAGAGGATGAGATTTATTCCCTTGTCACGTTTGGGGTTGTTCCTGATGATGTGTGCAAATATTACACATTGGAAGGGACTCAAATGTCTTACGTATTTCACCGTCATTGCCATGCCACGCTACCAATCATCGATAAAGGTGAGGGTGTTTATCTATTCGATAAACAAGGGAAACAGTATCTCGATGCTTGTGGCGGCGCTGCGGTATCAAACCTTGGCCACAGTCATCAAGCCGTTAAAAAAGCCATGTTGGAACAGCTCGAGCGAGTGCCGTTTGCTCATACTGGATTTTTTACTAGTGACAGCGGTGAGCGACTAGCGGAATTGATTTGTCAGTACATGCCTGAGCAGTTCAACCATGTGTATTTAGTCAGTGGCGGGTCAGAAGCGGTGGAGTCGGCACTAAAAATGGCGCGGCAGCATTTTGTGGAATCAGGTAAGCCAGAGAAGAAGCAATTCATCGCGCGTCAGCAAAGTTATCACGGCAATACGTTGGGAGCTCTAGCGGTCGGTGGTAATGAATGGCGACGTGAACCGTTCAAACCCATCTTGCATCCGAGCCATCACATTGCCCCTTGCTATGCTTATCGGTATCAGCAGACTCATGAGTCGGAATTGGATTACTCATTACGAACGGCGAATGAACTTGAGGCAAAAATTCTTGAGTTGGGGGCTGAGAATGTCATGGCTTTTGTCGCCGAGCCTATTGTGGGAGCCACCGCTGGAGCTGTACCTGCGACTCAAGGTTACTTTAAACGTATTCGCGAAATATGCGACCAATACGATGTGTTATTGATCTTGGATGAAGTCATGTGTGGCGTTGGGCGCAGTGGCAGTTTTTTTGCGTTTGAGCAAGAAGAGGCAGAGCCCGATCTGGTTTGCATGGCTAAAGGGCTTGGTGCGGGTTATCAACCTATTGGCGCGGTGGTTGCGAATGATCGAGTCTATCAAGCTATTGCTGATGGAAGTGGTTTTTTCCAACACGGTCATACTTTTATGGCGCACCCTGTGGCGTGCGCTGCCGCCGTGGCAACCATTGAAACCATCTTCCAAGATGATTTATTAGCAGCGGTGAATCAGCAAAGTGTTTTGCTGCGTAAAGAGCTTACTTCTGCATTGGCCCATTTACCATACATTGGCGACATTCGTGGTAAAGGTTTGTTTTTGGGCATTGAGTTGGTGGCGGATAAAGAAAGCAAGGCGCCTCTGAGTAAAGCCACATTGGCAGACAAACGCATCAAACAGCGAGCAATGGAAAATGGCTTAATGTGCTATCCAATGGGCGGAACGATTGATGGCGTTAATGGGCACCATATTTTGCTCGCACCGCCATTCATTATTCAGTCTCATCATATTGATGAACTAGTCGGTAAACTCTCACTGACGTTAAAAGAGGTGGCGGAGACATGGAAGTAGCAAACCAATATTTGCGAGAACCTATCGCTATTATCGTGGCTCCAAACGGCGCAAGAAAAACCAAGCACGATCACGTCAACTTACCCATGACAACAGACGAACTGGTTGCAGAGGCTATCGCTTGTCAAACAGCAGGGGCTGCCATGATCCATTTGCATGCTAGGGACGCTAACGGACGTCATTCACTAGACATCGACGACAACATGGCAATTTACCATGCCGTGAAAGAAGCGGTGGGAGAAACCATGATGGTTCAGCTCACCACAGAGGCGGTGGGTTTATATTCTCCGCCACAACAGCGGGCGTTAGTTAAAGCTGTGAAACCAGAAGCGGCTTCTTTCGCATTGAGGGAATTAATCCCCGATCGAGCAAGTGAGAAAGAAGGGCATGCCTTTTTCCATTGGTTGGCAGAGAACAGCATCGTGAGCCAAATTATTCTCTACGATGCAACCGACATTGAACGTTATCTTCAACTGCGTGATGCGGGCGTGTTACCTAAAACGCATCAACATGCATTAGTGGTGTTAGGGCGTTATCACCAAGCTCAGCAGCCTTCACCATGGGATTTACGAGGCTTGAATTTGGCGCGTTTTGTCGAGGAAGAAATTCGATGTGCCATTTGTGCTTTTGGCGCGCGAGAGCAAGACTGTTTAGCGAGTGCGATGTTACTTGGATTCGATGTGAGAGTTGGGTTTGAAAATAACCACTTCGATGTGGCAGGCGAATTAGCAATCAGCAACGCGGCTCAGGTGGAAGCTCTACGCGATGTGGCGCATCGCTTCGCGATTCCTTTATACAGTGCGCAAAGTTTGCGTTCAGTTTTAAAGTGAATCTGTTTGAAGCCAGGAAAATAAAGAAGAACGGAAAGCAAAAAGGCTCCATCGGAGCCTTTTCGGTATTTGTCGTTAGTTTTCGGTTTGCACTGCGGGTTGGCGAGCTGGGTGTTTGATAAACACCGCCACAATAGCTGCAATTGCCAGCGCGAAACAGTAGTAAGAGTTGGCAACCACTTCTAATGGAGAAAGGTTAAATACTGAGCCTAGCAACAATACTTGCGCGCCGTAAGGCAAAATGCCTTGTACCACGCACGAGAAAATATCCAACAAGCTTGCTGAGCGACGAGGAGAGACATTGTTCTCTTCCGCCAACTGGCGCGCCACGCTACCCGATACGATGATGGCGACCGTATTATTTGCCGTGCAACCATTCACCATAGAAACCAAACCCGCGATACCTAGCTCACTTGCGCGGCTGTTCGCGTGTTTTGAATGGCTAGAGCCAAACGCGTGGATCATGCTGCTCACTAAGTTGGTTAGGAAAGCAAGACCGCCTTGACGACGCATCAATTCACTCAAACCACCAATTAGCATGGACAACAAGAAGATCTCTTGCATGTTACCAAAGCCTTTGTAAACGTCTTGGGCTAGATTAGTTAGTCCGTAATTGTCAATCGATGCCAAGCTCACGCCGCCAGCCAAAAGGATACCAATCGACAGAACCACAAACACATTCACACCAGATACCGCTAGGATCAAAATAGTGATGTACGGCAAGACCTTTAGCCACTCAATATCGCCAGTTGCAGGCACTTGAGTCGCTGTACTGTTGAAAGCGAACACTGCAATCGCGATCAACGCCGCAGGTAAAGCAATACGAATGTTCTCTTTAAACTTGTCTTTCATCTCACAACCTTGAGAGCGTGTCGCCGCGATGGTGGTGTCAGAGATGATAGAAAGGTTGTCACCAAACATAGCGCCGCTCAGCACAACGCCTGCGGTTAACGGTAAGCTCATTCCTGCTGATTCAGCAATCCCCAACGCTACGGGGGCAACGGCTGCGATGGTACCCATCGAAGTGCCCATCGCTGTTGCGATAAAAGCAGAAATCAGAAAAATGCCCGGCAAAATCATGCTGGTTGGAATTGCGGATAAACCAAGGTTCACCGTTGCATCAACACCGCCAGAGGCTTTTGCTACCGCAGCAAAAGCACCAGCAAGCAGATAGATCATACACATTGCGATGATGTCTGGGTGGCCAACACCACGCATGAAGTGTTCGATTGAGCGGTTAAGTTTCTCTTTACTTAAAAGAAACGCAATGATGATGGCTGGTAATACCGCGATGGGTGCAGGCAGCTGGTAGAAGGCAAATTCAACGCCTTGCAAAGATAAGTAAGTGCCTACGCCAATAAACAGCGCAAGGAATACAATCAATGGGATCAGTGCGACCGCAGAAGGTGCAACTGTTTTAGTTGTTTGTTGGGAACCGGACATGTAAACGACAATGTTAATAATAAGAGAGAAGAGCAGACTAATATCACATTTACGCATTGTCAACGTCTAGACGTCTAAATGGCTGTTTAAATTTTGCACGTAAAGAAAAAGATAAAAGCTCGTATTACGTATCTCACTGATACCACGAGCTTTAGTTATGCACTAATGAAGGGACTGTCGTTATTGCATTGATTTGGCTTTTTTGCGTTTAACAATACCTAAAACCATCCACGTAAATAAGACAGCAGCAAATGCCCATACCAGGTATTTGTATTCGGTGTACAGGTTGCTCAACACGCTTAAATGTTCAAATGCAAAGTGAGTTAACAAGCTGAATACCAATACCCAAACCGTCGCCGCGAGGGCGTTACCGAGCAAAAACTCTCTACGTGGCATTTTCGCGATACCGCATGCAAGAGGCATAAATTGCTTCATTCCTTCAATAAAGCGACTGACGACCAAGCACGTAGGGCCGTATTTCTGGATAGTCAGTTGAAGTGTTTGCATCTTCGGGCCAGAGATATAGCCTTTTTTATCCAACCAGCCTTCAAAGTAATAACCGATTAGGTAACCACAGGTATTCCCAAAAAAGCAGCTTAGCCACGATACCATCATAACCATACTTAGGTTCATGACTTGTTCTGAAGAGAGCAAAGATGCCGCGATCATCAGCGATTGACCAGGCATCGGTACACCTATCCCTTCTAGAAATATACTGACAATCAGCGCCAAGTAGCCGTATTGCTCGAGCAAAGGCTTCATTGACATGAGAAGTTCGTTAATGTGTTCCAAAAGCTTTCCCCTAATAAAAGCGGAACGAAGTTGGAGTGATACTCCGAATGTCCTACTGGGTCAATTCTTGTTTCTCACCGCTGAGAAAAACTGACATGCCTCTGATTATTGTGCGGAATCAATCTGCTGCTTGTTTTATTCGCCGCCACGCTCCCGTGTGGCGGCGAATAAGGCACACCATTATGACTCTTTAGCTTTAGTAAATGCGCCATACAAATCAAGGCGTCGGTGCCGTAAGTTGGTTACTGAACCCTCGGTATTAAGTTGCTTCAACTTAGTCAAATCAACATCGGCGAAGATCATCATTTCGGTGTTGGCGCTTGCTTCTGTCAAGGTCGCATCGTGCGGGAAGTAGATATCCGACGGTGAGAATACGGCAGATTGTGCGTACTGGATGTCCACGTTATCAACACGAGGTAAGTTACCAACACTACCACCAATTGCAACATAGCATTCGTTTTCAATGGCACGCGATTGGGAACAAATTCGTACTCGTTGATAGCCATTTTTTGTGTCCGTCCAGAAAGGAACGAATACAATTTGTGCGCCTTGTTCTGCTAACATTCTTCCCAATTCAGGGAATTCGCTGTCATAACAAATCAGTATGCCGACTTTGCCCGCATCGGTTTCGAACACTTGAACATTGTCACCACCGTCAATCACCCAGTCTCTTTGTTCATGAGGCGTGATGTGGATTTTATATTGAGCGTTAATTTCACCATCTCGTTGCAGCAAGTAGGCCACATTATACAGTTTGCCATCTTCGATAACGGGCATACTGCCTGCAATAATGTTGATGTTGTAGGTGACCGCCATCTGCGAGAAACGGTTTTTGATCTCTTCTGTAAAGCTAGCCAAAAAGCGGATTGCTTCAACGGAATTTTTGTCGTTTTGCAAGCCCATCAGCGGTGCGTTAAAGAACTCAGGGAATAGGGCGAAATCGGCTTTATAGTTCGCAAGAGAAGAGATGAAGAACTCAGCCTGATCGAGCAAATCCTCCAGGTCATTCATCGCGCGCATTTGCCACTGTACGACACCAATCCGAATCAGTGTCTTTTCTACATCGTGTACGGATTGAATATCCTCTTCGTAGAAAAAGTTATCCCACTCCAGCAGTGTCGCGTAACCTTTAGAAGCACTGTCCTCTGGCAAGTAGCCGCGCATGATACGTTTTACATCGAAGTCGTTAGCAAGCTGAAAAGACAAAATAGGGTCATGAAGCTCACGGCGTTTTACTTTGTCGATGTACTCTGCAACGCTCAGTTCATCTGCGTATTGGTGGTAATTAGGAATGCGACCACCGGCTAAAATGGCTTTGAAGTTCTTACTACGGCAAAGCTCTTTACGTGCATCATATAAACGTCGACCTAAACGTAGCCCTCGATAGTCTGGGTGGACAAATACATCGAGACCATACATTGCATCACCGGTTACTTGATTCTGTATGACGTTGTTTTCGGTAATGATGTCGGTATACAAGTGAGGAAGAGAAAAGCGGTTGTAGTCCACTTTAATGGTTAATGCTGCACCGACTATTTTGCCGTTATCTTCAATACAGATTTGGCCATCAGGAAACTGATGAATGAGATCCATAATCGTCAGCCGTGGCCATGAGCCGCCAACATCAGGAAACACTAAGTCCATTAGTTCTGCAAGCTCAGGGTAATCCGTTGGCTCAATGGTACGTAATGAGAGTTTGGGCGAATTGCTGTCCATATCTTTCAATCCATTTATCCTTTTGAAACAGTGTTAATGAGAATGCCACAATTTGGAGCAGACAGATACTGAAGTCTTTGAGTTGTTTTGGGTTACCAAAAGCATTTCAAGAAAACAATATTAGCTTAGTTTGCTCTTCAACCATTCGTAAAACGCCGCCACTTTCTTAGCCGATAGGCGATAATTCGGGATCATCACGTAATAACCATAACCACTCTGTAAAGATAGGTTAAGAATACGTTGGATATCCCCTCTTAAAATAGAATTCTGCGCCATAAAATCAGGAAGTAAGGCGAGTCCTTTTCCCATTTTGACGGCTTCGTAAGCTAGGTAAAAATGTTCAAAGCCTACAGAGTGATAGGTAACGATTGATTCTACTGCATGTGCAGCCTTAAATTGCTCCCACAACTGAGGACGAGTGATTTGAGTTATCAACGGATAGTCGCTAACAGCTTGCACACTCTTGAGTGCAGGAGTATTAGTGCAACCGACCAATAGCAGTATTTCTTCGCATAGTAAGTGGCTGTATTCATAATGTGTGGACAATGGAAGACAACGAATATGCAAGTCGCTTTCACCGCTTGAACTTTTGACGTTCCCATCTCCGGTACAGATTCTTACACGGATATTGGGATGTCGCTGGTGGAAGTCATCAATATGAGGCACCAGCCAAAGGCTAGCGAAAGAAGGAGTAACATCCACGGTGAGCAATTCTTGCTTTGAATCTGATTGGATTAAGTTGGCGGTTGCATTCTGAATAAGTTCTAGTGCTTCTGTGACTTGCGGTAGGTAGCGTTTTCCTTCCTCAGTTAACTCAATACCATTCGAGTCTCTTTGTATTAAAGGTAAACCCACTAGTTGTTCAAGCGCGGCGATTTGTTTGCTTACTGCGCTTTGGTGTAATGCATAGGGCATCCGCCGCTTTAGAGAAGCTGAGGTAATTTGCAACCGCGACAAACGTCCTTAATGCTCGGATAGAAGGGTACTCACTGCCTTTTAACATACTTCAGTCCCATGGAGATAGCCTCTTCACAGAGTAGGAGATTTACCTATTGAAGCAAAGAGAGAAAAAGCCGATGTGTGATTACCTTCCTTACTCGTTCATAAAGAATCCAGACCAAAAATTAAGAATCCTAAATATAATGGGTGTGTAAATAATTGATGATTGGGGTTTGTTTATTGATTTCTCCTATCTTTTGAAAAAACTACAAATAAAATAGAATGTTTTACATCATTAGTATTTACACAAATCTAATATTGTTTTCTCAAGGTAAATAAAACAGTATAACTTTTAGTTTTGTTGTTCTAATTTCAAAATAATGTCAATTTTTTATAAAGTAGAAAGTGTTTTTTATTAAATTAAAATTGGCATTGCATTTGCTTTGTATAATTCGAACTTTCAATGGCACTTATATTAGGAGAACGAAATGAAAAGCAATGTTGTTACTTTGATTGGCCTTTTTTCTTTAGCAACGTTTAGTACTTTATCTCACGCAGCGGACTCCAAAGATCATGGTGTTTATGTCGGCGCCAATTATGGTTACTTAAAAGTTGATGGACAAGATGACTTTGATGATGACAGTGATGCTATTCAAGGTTTGGTTGGTTACCGTTTTAACCCTTACTTAGCGTTAGAGGGCGGTTACATTGATTTTGGTAGCTATGGTAATAACTTAGCAAATGCCGAAACGGACGGTTACACCGCAGCACTAAAAGTTACAGCCCCTATTGCTGATCGTGTCGATCTTTACGCAAAAGGCGGTCAAATGTGGTACTCGACGGATTACAACGTTGCGGGCTTCCAAGGCAACAAAGATGACGAAGGTGTATTCGCTGGTGCCGGTGTTGGTTTTAAAGTTACTGATAACTTCTTAGTTAACGCAGAATATATGTGGTACGACGTAGAACTGAATGCAGAGAACGTAGCGAATGGTGCAAACACAAAAACTGATTTTAACCAAGCATCGCTAGGTGTGGAATATAGATTTTAATATTGTTAACAACTCTAAGCCCTAATAAAAAGCGAAGCCTAAATAGCTTCGCTTTTTTGAGCTCAATCTAGTTGAGGCTAATAGAGCTGTTTTTAGAATAATTGTTAGTATCTTTTACTGTCACTCTACTATATTTAGAGCATTTCTAACATGACTGTCTAACCTTCTTACTAGTCTCGAAAAACAAAGTTTTATCACTCTATAAGTAATACTCGATAGGTCGATCGCTGCGCTACCTGACATGACATTCATGTGACCTAAAATACCGCGGACGTGTTCTGTATACTCGTTTTTTAGTTTTGAAATGTACGCCATAGCTTTAGCTAGTTGATCCCAAGCAGTAAGGCCTACGGTTGCTATTTGTTGTATTATATGACCCAGACCTGAAATTCTTAGTAAGGTCAAAATTGAAGAGACTATTTTACTTACCCAACCATCAGTCATTCGAGCATTATATCTATTGTTGAAGTCAAGAAATACGTTGCGTTCTAGGTAAGTTTGAGATTTGGGTTGTAGTGCCGACCACTCATTACTTGTAGCGGTATTGACATAACCCGGAACAGATTTTTTTCCTAGTCCATGAGCGCAGAAGTAGATGCCAGAACTTCCATCTAGCCGATACTCAATACCACCGTGAGTAAATGGCCAAAGAGGAGACATCGGAACTGGATCTGCACCATGAGTGCAGCGATATGAAGAATCTAACTCCCTTCTTGCGTATGGTTTAAAGCCAACTTTTGGTGCGCCAAAAGTATATAGGTGTACGCTATAGCCGTACTGACTCTTCACCCAATCTGCCGCTAATGAAGCAAGAGCACCACCTAAACTATGACCTACACAGTGTACTGCCTTCGGTGCTTTCATGTTCTTTTTCGAATAACCAGCGATGTATGCTGCAAGTTGTGGCTTTATCGTATTGAAGAGATTTACAAAACCTGCATGTACCCTGTAACCGGATGAGGTACCTGATATCCCAATGTTTCCATCGGTCATAATGTCGCCGATGTTTGCTTGAGTGCCTCGGAAGGAAAATACTAAAGTATCGGCAAACTCGCCCTTACCTCGACCTATCGCTACAAAATCTGATGTCATTCCACCAAATCCCATAAAGCCACTTGTCGTTCCTTTTTTGACATCATTCCTTAGATCAAATGTAAAAAACTTTGCTATATAACCACTAACGTTACGAACATTAGTTGCGAATACAGAATAAGGGATTTCTGCGATTCTAGATGATAGCTTTGGTGAGAGTGATTGCATTCTTTAATTTCCATATAAGTCAGAGTCAATATATCCAAATAAATCACATTGACTATTTACGTAGTAGTCATCGTTTTCGTCATCATCAATTGAAAAAGCAAAGTACTTAAGAGGGTTTGCTGCATCACAGACTAGATTAGCCATATTGTTTTTTACGTAATCCTCTATTTCATAGCCATCGAACGAACCTTCCCAAATAATAACGCTTTCATCAATATCTAGTTCTGTGGTTAAAACAATAGTTACATAATGTTCAATAAGCGGGATCTTAACGCTCTCTTTGTCCTCATACACAGGAGAAAATTCAAACCGACCACTGCTGTCAGTAAATGTTGATAAGTCTATTGATTTTCCTGAAGCGCTTAAACCAATACTAAGACTAACCTTTTGGTTATTAATCGGCTTCCCTTTTTTTGTTAGCACACCATTGATTTGTGGTGTGTATTGGTTAACTTTATCGCTATTCAATATACTCTCTCCAAAACTCATATTAATGCTCAACAATATGATTGTAATAAATCCAACTAAGTAATTTCTCACATCGACTTTTTTCATTTAAAAATCTATAAACATATATGTATTGTGTGTTTTTACAATATTTAATGTTAACTATGTGATTCGTACTGCATTGTCCTTGTAACTTGTGAATTTGAAAATTACATTTTTAGATTTATGTTTATCTACTTGACCGCTTTTTATTAGCATTAATAAAGTTTAAATCTGGAACACTCAGTCTGCGCTAATCTTAGGTAGTTATATTGTATTGGATTTTTGAGGCTTTCATCAGGTAATGTGGAAGCAAAATAAACGAGAGCTATCGAATGGTAAAGAGCTCTATAAATACTAGGTTTAAGACAATGAAATCGTATTAAAAATAGTTAATTAGTCGCTTGGTCAAGAGGTGTTTTTATTAATTTACATCGTAATGCTAGATTGAATTGATAATTTATATTTCCACCAATTGTGATAACCAAGAACAAAAGAAAAGGCTTATTGAGTATCTTTTGATGGTTAGTGATAAACCCAAATTGTTCAACTTTAACCCATCATAATTCTATAACTTAGATTTAGCGCTCGTAGTTGTTGATACCCCAAAAGACTTAGAGCACTTTAAATCGAAGAGCATATAGTACACACTTTTTGTCCTTGAGTGAGTTCTTCTGAACTTCCATGTGTTTTTGGTGGTGTATTTATGAGCGTATCGTCTGTTACTTAATACTCAACGAGTTTTTAAATCGGCGTACGTTCAGAGTTATGCTAGTGAAAAGTTATCAGGTAGCATGAGTGCGTGAGAAAAGAAGACAATGTGGATAGTGGGTTGTTGATACAAAAAAGGCCACCCGAAGGTGGCCTTTTCCAAACGTTTGGTGGAGCTGGCGGGAGTTGAACCCGCGTCCGAAAACCGTTCATCATTGGTACTACATGCTTAGTCGATCTTTAATTTCGCCACCCACCTGCGAACCGACACGCTAATGAATGACTAGCCTGAATTAAAATTCGCCGTTCATCTCTCAGGCGGGAGAATCCGGGCTAGCGCGTTTGGGTTTGATCCCTCGTTATTCCCCGTCTTACGTGCGGAAGCTAGGGCGAGAGAGCTCTGAGCAGGTTATTAAGCTGCTAGTGCGTAGTTTTCGTCGTTTGCGACTATTTTTTTGCGGTTTGTTAACGAGGCCTACCGCACCTCGGCATGCACCTCAGACTTCTGAATTCCCGTCGAATCCTAAATCAGCCCCAGGTAATATTCGCATAGTAACAGAAAAGCATTGGCTGTCCAGTACTATGCGTTTAAGTGGTCAAGATTAACGCAGTGTACTCTTCATTACGCGTGCTTTCTCTCTTGCCCAGTCTTTTTCTTTTAAATCCGTACGTTTATCGTGCAGCTTTTTACCTTTTGCTACGCCAATTTTTAGTTTCACCCAAGAGCGAGACCAGTACAGAGAGAGCGCCGTTAATGTCATACCTTCACGGTTCACTCGTCCGAATAGGTTGTCTAGTTCACGACGACTCATTAGTAGTTTACGCACACGTGTGGGGTTCGCCACTACGTGTGTCGATGCCTGATTTAAAGGAGTGATTGTCATGCCACTCACAAAGGCTTCACCGTCACGCATAAATACGTAACTTTCAGAAATATTGGCTTTACCTTGGCGAAGGGCTTTCACTTCCCAACCTTGGAGCTCCAAGCCAGCTTCGATTTCATCATCGATGAAATACTCGTGGCGAGCTTTTTTATTCAGCGCGATAGTATTGCTACCCGCTTTTTGTTTCGTTTTTTTCTTTGCCATAATAGCGACATTATACGGGTTGGATATCGGATAGGAAATCCTTTTATTTGCGCAATCGTGGAATAAAAGTAAAATTGGCAGGAGCTTTAAATCTGTACATGTATCGATAGGAGTATGTATGAAGCAAGTCAGCCGTTCTGCGCTTGTGTCTTTTAGTGCTGAACAGATGTTCAATCTGGTTAACGATGTTGCTAAATACCCTGAGTTTCTGCCTGGTTGCTCGGGCTCTAGAATCATTGAGTCTTCGGGTAATGGTATGGTGGCTTCTGTCGATGTGGCGAAGGCTGGTATCAGCAAAACGTTTACTACTTCAAATGAGCTGATCCCAGGCCAAGCAATTATGATGAACTTGGTGGATGGTCCGTTTAAGACATTGCGTGGTGGTTGGATTTTTACCGCGCTAGATGAGCAAGCTTGCAAGGTTGAGCTAAAGCTTGAGTTTGAATTCTCAAGTAAAATGATTGAGATGGCCTTCGGTAAGGTTTTTAACGAGCTTACCAGTAACATGGTAAATGCATTCACTAAACGCGCAAAACAGGTCTACGAGTGTTATGAGTATTGAGTCAGATATGATTCACGTAGAGGTTGTCTATGCTCTTCCTCATGAACAGCGTGTATTTAATTTAGTGGTGAATAATCACGCAACGGTAGAAGAGATCATTCGACAATCTGGCGTGTTAGAGTTATACCCTGAAATTGATTTATCTAAGAATAAAGTGGGTGTGTTTAGTCGTAATGTGAAGTTAGATGCGACCGTTCGAGATCGAGATCGAATAGAGATATATCGTCCGTTACTCGCAGACCCGAAAGAGATTCGTCGTAAGCGGGCGGAGCAGGCTAAAGCCGAGGGGAATGCAGACCCAGTCACCGGTGGTAAGCCTAGCTCTGTACGTAAGAATAAGTAGACTTGATATCAATCCCAATGGATGGCGTCATTGATTCAAAGTGTGATTGCGCGATATCTAGATAATAAAAAACCTCTCATGTGAGAGGTTTTTTGCAAAAGTCGTTTACTGAATCTGCTCGTAAAAAGCGTCACTTTTTGGGAAGTCACCACTGATATCTGCGAGTGTGCCTTGATCGTTAAAGTTAACGATCAGGTCTTTTTGCACTGGATCACCGTGACCAGGAGTATGGTGATAAATGTAGTACCAAGTGTTTGGGTAGCCGTTTTCAATAAGCATTGGCGACCCTAGTACGAAGCGAACCTGTGCTTTAGTCATCCCAAACTTTAATTTATCTACCGCACTTTGTTCTACATAGTTGCCTTGGTTGATATCAATGCGATAAACCAGTTTTTCCAATACCGAACATCCTGTCAGCAATGTCATTGCTAATGGTACGGCAACTAACCACTTCTTTAATTGCATAATAATTTCTTAGTAACCTTTAAAATACTGCGCTGATAATAAACAAGCTCGACGCAGATGTAAAAAGCTATGCGTCGTATGATAGGAAATCTGACAACGAATTTTGAGTTGAGTTGCATTTATTGATTCTCTCACATGTATGTTTATGTCGATGAGCGGTTTTCTATCCAGTTTAAGCGGTAACTAATGACAAATAGCCAAGTTATTGAGCTATGGGGTGGCACTGACCATTATTTCGAAAGGGAATCAGCACCCAAGCACTTTGATATGGTGATGGGGGAGGTAGAGTCACGGAGTAGTGTTCGTGACTCTATCTTTGAAAGAGCATGGCTAAGCGGCGATGAGGAGCTCTTTGGCGTTTGCAAGGGTAGAATCTGTAATTTGGCTACCTCCAAGTAGGCGAGCTAATTCTGCCACACGTTGTTGTTCATCTAATGCGTGCATTTGTGTTTCGGTTTGGCCAGCTTTTGTTTGTTTAGCCACGAACATTTGTTGATGGCCACACCCCGCAACTTGAGGGAGGTGAGTGACACATAATACCTGAGTAGACTCGCCAAGCTTGCGTAGCATTTTGCCGACTACAGCTGCTGTTGGACCACTAATACCGACATCCACCTCATCGAAGATCAAGCTTGGTGTATCCACTTTCTGAGCGGTAATCACTTGGATAGCTAATGAGATGCGTGATAGCTCACCGCCTGACGCAACTTTTGCTATAGGTTGCAATGGCTGTCCTGGGTTGGTCGATACTAAGAAGCACACACTGTCCATGCCAAGTGGTGATGGGTGCGTGTTTTCATTGCTGACTTCGATATTGAATACCGCTTTTTCCATGCTCAATTCGTGCATGCTTTGCGTGATCAGCTTATTCAGCTCTTTAGCGTAACGGCTGCGTGATTTGTGTAGTTTTTCTGCTTGGTTTAGGAAGCTTTGGTACTTTTGTTCCACTTCTTGCGCGAGTTCATCTAAACGTTCATCAGAGCAATCTAACGCTTCTACTTGGGCCAGAAGATCTTGGTGATGTTGGTATAGCTCTTCTGGCATCACGTGGTGTTTGCGAGCAACAGACATCACTTTAGAAAAACGTTCTTCTACATAAGCCATACGAGCAGGATCCACATCGATGCCATCTAGATAACTGCGTAATTCGTTCTTCGTTTCTTCTAGTTGAATCATCGCTTCTGACAACATGTTGGGTAGCTCAGATAGCTTTTCATCTAACTCTGCTAGTTGAATTAGGGAGTGATTGGCCGATTGCAAAATACCAAGCGCATTGACTTCTTCACCTTCGTAAATAAGTTCGATGGCTTGCTGACAGGTAGTGGCGAGTTCACCACTATTGGATAGTCGTTTGTGCTCTTGCTCGAGCTCTGCAAATTCTTCTTCACCTAGCGATAACTCATTTAGTTCTTTGATTTGGTATTCAAGCAACTGTTTTTGCGCCTGGTTTTGCTGGCTATTTTCTTTTAGTTGCTTGAGGTTATTGTCTGCCTGACGCCAATGCTGGTAAGCACTTCGTGTGCTTTTTAGTAGGTTTAGATGACCTGCATATTGGTCGAGCATGGCCATTTGGTGTTCGTTTTTCATCAATTGATGATGAGCGTGTTGCCCATGGATATTGATCAGCAGTTGCCCTAGAGATTTGAGTTGTGATAGTGGGACAGGACTGCCATTAATGAAGGCTCTTGAGCGACCTTCTTTTGTGATGATGCGACGCAAAATACATTCACTGCCATCAAGCAGATCGTTATCTTCTAGCCAACGCGTTGCATGTAGGTTGTTGTCCAGTAAAAAAGCGGCACTAACTTCGGTTTTTTCTTCACCTTGTCGAACCATGCCAGCTTCGGCTCGTCCGCCTAAGCAGAGCCCAAGTGCATCGATAGCAATGGATTTACCCGCGCCTGTTTCACCTGTGATGGTGGTCATGCCCTTAGACAGCTCGAGTTGTAAAGACTTAACAATCGCAAAATTATTAACACTTAGATGAGCCAGCATTTTTATTTACCTGTATAACTGAACAATACTGTATAAGAGAACAGTATATACTGTTTCTTTATACAGTAAAGACAGGTGAGAAAAAATTTCTGTGTGGGGTGCTTTTTTGTGATGAAGTGGGAAAAATGAGCCGAAGTGATTACAACGACTCATTAAAATTGAACAGGTTACGGACGAGTTGGGTTAATCGTGAGCGGCTCTAATGTGACTACTGCATTCACACCAGCACCTGGATGATCCACGTATGATGTGTCTTGCATTAGTGTGTAGTAAACGTCGACGAAGTCATCATCATTCGTTAGGACGCCGTCAGGGATCGTGTCGATGATCTTATTCGTGATTTGCGGAATAATCGCGTAAGCCTGAACTTCTGGATCTGGAATCGCTTTCAATACTTCTTCGGCAACTTGAACAAGGAGTTTTGCCAACTGTTTATAGTCTGTACCATCATCTTGTTCCATGAGCACGATGTCCGCAGCGCCCCAACGGTAACGAGACCAGTGAATAATGATCTGATTTGGGTAGTAATCTTGGTTATCGTAGTCTAAGTATGGAAGCTCTACTAAATCGAGAGTAGGTTCATCACGACTTGGATTGACGCCCGTTACGATAGCGTAGATTTCTGCCTTGCCAGAGATCCAAGGTTCTTTGTCATCGGCTAGACGGATCTTTTTCAACTGCGTTGTTTGAATTGGAGCCGCTTCGCCCATAGTGCTACTTGACAATAGCGGTGCATTTTGGCGTTGTTCATCAGCAACGTATGGTTGAACTAAAGTTGGCTGACCGAGTTTTTTCATTTCAGCCTGCATAGCTTGCAAGCCAGCCTTTAGCTCTGCAGAGCTGTTGTTATCAACGACAAGTACAGGTACATCAGGGAGCTGGTAAACATCGAGTTGATGGATGTTGCCATACACATCAAATGCTTCGATGTATTGCCAATTCTCATCATCACCACTTGGTTCAAATGCAAATAATGGCTCGACCTCGCCACTTTGCCATGCTGTTATCATGCTCTCATTCGCTAAACGAACTTCCAGCAACTGATCTGAGTATTCAGAAATACCTTTCCAGCTACGAATTTGAGTGTCAGCTTGTACAAGCTGACGGCTAAACTCGGAGTTGGGGTTTTGTTGAACAAATGCTGATACAGAGACGCTAGTCTGTTGTGGAGTAATATCTCTTCTCAACATGGGTTCAATGGCAGCATAGTTCTCACTCAATTGTTGAGCGAGGGCACGCTTCGTCTTAGTGATATCTTCCGCTTTTGCGTTGGATACACTGTTGACTTGCGTTTCCTCTGATTGGCAGCCAATAAGTGCTAATGTACTGAGAACAGACAGAATGATGGTTTTCTTCATAATATGTCCTTTATTGATTTTATGAAATAGAGTTAATACTCTATTCATGGTGAGAATATCACCGGACATAGATCATTGAATTTGCTTTTCTATCTTTTGTGTAAACTTTGCCCACAGGATCAAAATTTATAAACTTCTCTTTAATGACAGCAAATATCGTGTCGCCTCACTACTTTGTGTCTATTTCTTGTCTAAGAAAGCCAAAAGCCAGTGGCAATTAAGCTGCTGGCTTTTTTATTGAAGTCATTTCCCTGAGTAACAAGTGTTAGAACAATTTACTAGACCAACCAAGCTTGTTACGTAAAACGTGATAGTAGCTGTAGTCTTTGGGATGGATGAGTTTGAGCACATTTGGACTTTGATAGATGTGGATTTCGTCGCCTGGAGAAACAGGGAGAGACACTTGTCCATCACAGCTAACTTCTTGTGTTCCTCGGTTCTCTGGTGACACCACCAATTTAATTCGACGCTTTCCATCAACCACCAAAGGTCGACTCGACAAGGTATGAGGGAACATTGGCACGAGTGAAATGGCATTCAAGCTAGGCGAAAGAATTGGACCACCGCCAGAAAGCGAATATGCAGTCGAGCCCGTTGGTGTGGAAACAATCAAACCATCGGCTCGTAAAGAGAAGGCGAAGCTTTCATCGATGTACACTTCAAATTCAATCATATGGGCAATTTGCCCTGGGTGAAGTACAGCTTCATTTAGCGCAGCGTTGTGGCTTTTAATTTGCCCGTGACGGTGTACTTCCGCTTCTAAGAGAAAGCGCTCTTCTTCAATATACTCACCGTCGAGTACCGCTTGCAGAGACGCTTGGAACTCGTCTGGGTTTAAGTCAGTTAAGAAGCCCAGGTTTCCACGGTTCACCCCTATGACTGGTACATCAAATCGGGATAAAATTCTTGCCGCGCCTAGCATGTTGCCATCCCCACCAACCACAATGGCTAGATCGGCATTTTTTCCTAGTTCAACTAAACTGGCAAATTGACTTTGCGGGATATCATCCAGTATTGCGGCAAGGCGATCGTCAATAAATACTTTATAGCCTTCAGAGGTCAGCCATTGGTACAACTCTTTATGAGTTTGAATTGCTTGTTGATCTCTTGGTTTTCCGATAATCGCGATCACGTTACATGGATTTTTCATAGCATTTCCGCATTAAAGAGGCTTGAATCAGGAATCTTCATCCCCATAATAATGGCAAGTCACCTAAATATGCGAATTTTTATGTGGTTAAAGCCCGCAAAAACGCGCATGGCTTTAAGGGCATTATGTTGAATTCTGGAGATATCATGAGCAACGAAGAAAACAAAGTTACAGAAGAAGAGCTGGATCAAATCATCGAAGAGGCTGAAAAAGTAGAAGCTGAAGCACAAGAAGTTGAAGCTGAGCTTGAAGAAATTGGTGATGAGACAGACGCTAAGATTGCTCAACTAGAAGCGGCACTATTGTCTAGCGAGGCAAAAGTAAAAGAGCAGCAAGATGCGGTGTTGCGTTCTAAAGCTGAAGTAGAAAACATGCGTCGTCGTACCGAGCAAGAAATCGATAAAGCACGTAAGTTTGCGTTGAACAAGTTTGCCGAAGAGTTGCTTCCTGTTATTGATAACCTAGAGCGTGCAATTCAAGCGGCAGATACAGAGAATGAAACGGTTAAGCCGTTCCTAGAAGGTGTTGAGTTAACACACAAAACGTTTGTCGACGTTGTGGCGAAATTTGGCTTGAAAGCAATCAACCCTGAAGGTGAAGCATTTAACCCAGAGTTCCATCAAGCGATGTCGATTCAGGAAAGCCCTGATCATGAATCAAACACAGTTATGTTTGTTATGCAAAAAGGCTACGAACTAAACGGCCGTGTGATTCGTCCGGCAATGGTAATGGTTGCTAAATAACCTTAACTGCCTGTTTTCAAATATAAAGCGCCCATCATTTTTTGATGGGCGCTTTTTTGTTTTAAACGTAAGTTGTTGTAATGAGCTTCATTGTATATCGATAAAATGGAAGTTTGATCCCCTTCATGTTTTTTCCTATTGGTTAATTATTTTCCTATAGGAGATTTCTTCTCATCTCGCTGCGTGTTTATTAACAGAAAGGGCTATAAGTGATTGTAATCATTCGTTGTGTGAATGTTTGTTCTGCATAGGAATGTAAATATAGTCATTTTTTCTAAAATAATTTCGTTAACAAAAATGTAAATTGTCACTTTATTTTGTAACTTCGGTGTGTATGATTTGCGACTAATGCTTTAAAAGTAAGCATATATAACTATAAAGATGTAAATAGCAAACACAACATATCGGAGATTTACAATGGATAAATCGCTTTCTAGTAAGATTTTTATAGGCTTGTTTGCCGGCCTTGTGCTGGGAACAGCAATTCAGTACTTATTTAGCGGTATTGCGATTTTTGATACATACCTACTTGGAGCAGCAGAAGGCGTTGGCGGCATGTTTGTCTCGCTGATCAAATTGCTTGTTGTTCCTTTAGTTTACGTTTCAATCGTATGCGGCATTGTTGACTTGAAAGACATCAGTGCATTTGGTCGTCTTGGTGGAAAAACTTTTACCCTCTACATTCTTAACACCATCATTGCGATTACGGCGGCTTTGACTGTTGGTTTGATTTTCCAGCCAGGAGCTGGTGCTAATCTGGCAGGAACGGTATCTGAGGCCGTACAGCTGACGACGACAGAAACGCCGGACATTTTCTCTCTAGTTGTTAACATTGTTCCTAGCAATCCAGTACAAGCGTTTGCTAACGGTGACATGCTGCAAATTATCTTCATGGCAATTCTGACAGGTCTTGCAATTCAAGCTTTGGATTCTCGTGGTGGTCCTGCCATCCGCACGTTCAAAATGGCAAATGAAATCATGATGAAACTGGTTGGATTAGTGATGAGTCTTGCACCATATGGTGTGTTCGCACTAATGATTCAACTAGGTGCAACGCTAAACGCCAATACATTGATGTCCGTGGCTGGTTATGTGGCCTTGGTGGTTGCGATGTTGGTGTTCTGGATCTTCTTCTTCTATCCAATGGCAGTAAGTCTTGCGACAGGGACCTCTCCAAAGACTTTCCTACGTGCAACTCGTGAGCAGATTCTGTTCTCTCTATCTACCGCGAGCTCAAACGCGACTATCCCGGTAACGATGCGTACACTGACAGAAAAGCTTCAGGTCTCTAAATCGGTTGCTGGCTTCGGTGTACCACTGGGCGCAACGATGAACATGTCTGGTGTGTCTATCTATATTGCTCTAGCAACGATGTTTGTTGCGAACGCTTTTGGCCAGCCAATTAACACCGCAGACATCTTCACGCTTGGTTTAACTATTCTTCTATTATCTATTGGTGCTGGTGGCGTTCCTGGAGGCGGCGTAGTAATGGTAGGCGTTTTGCTTCACCAACTAGGCTTACCACCTGAAGGCTTGGCAATTATTGCTGCGGTTGACCGTATTAATGACATGTTCTGTACGTCTTCAAACGTTGTGGGCGACACGGCGGTAAACACCATTGTTGCAAAAACAGAAGGTGAGATTGGTAAAGAAGAAGGCGTTGACGCTGAGCCTGCTCAAGCGAACGCTTAATGTCTTGAATCATTTATTTTAACCCTAATATTGAAACGAGCTCTTATGAGCTCGTTTTTTTGTTTAGGAAGAGTCGGGCATAAATACATTTACCTGAGAAATGGTGTTTTGTTGCGCTACAGCAGTGTGACGAGTTCCCAACTAATCAGAAAGAAACACATAAATTTCGAAAAAAGACGCTTTTTTTTAATTCTGCCCTTGAAAAGCATTTTGCCGCCCTTATCTATGTGGCATAGAGAAGCAAACATTGATTATTTTTGTTTGTGAGCAAGGGTTGAAACCCGATTCTCCTCCCCCCACATTGGGGTTATAACCAAACGAAAATAGAATTTATTCGGAGATAGCCAGATGGGTAAAATCATTGGTATTGACTTAGGTACTACTAACTCATGTGTTGCTGTATTAGACGGCGACAAACCACGTGTAATTGAAAACGCAGAGGGCGAACGTACTACTGCATCGGTTATTGCTTACACTGACGGTGAGACGCTAGTAGGTCAACCTGCGAAACGTCAAGCAGTAACTAACCCAGAAAACACGCTATTTGCAATTAAGCGTCTAATCGGTCGTCGTTTTGAAGACGAAGAAGTTCAGCGTGACATCCAAATCATGCCTTACAAAATTGTTAAGGCTGACAACGGTGACGCTTGGGTAGAAGCAAAAGGCCAAAAAATGGCGGCTCCTCAAGTTTCTGCTGAAGTTCTTAAGAAAATGAAGAAAACTGCTGAAGATTTCCTTGGTGAGGAAGTAACTGGCGCAGTTATCACAGTACCTGCTTACTTTAACGATGCTCAGCGTCAAGCTACAAAAGATGCTGGCCGTATCGCAGGTCTAGAAGTTAAACGTATCATCAACGAACCAACAGCAGCAGCGCTAGCTTACGGTCTTGATAAGAAAGGCGGCGATCGCACTATCGCGGTATACGACCTTGGTGGTGGTACATTCGATATCTCTATCATCGAAATCGATGAAGTTGAAGGCGAGAAAACATTCGAAGTTCTAGCGACTAACGGTGATACTCACCTTGGTGGTGAAGACTTTGATAACCGCCTAATCAACTACTTAGTAGACGAGTTTAAGAAAGAGCAAGGTATCGATCTTAAGAACGATCCACTAGCAATGCAGCGTGTTAAAGAAGCAGCAGAAAAAGCGAAAATCGAGCTTTCTTCTACTTCTCAAACTGACGTAAACCTACCTTACGTTACTGCAGATGCAACTGGTCCTAAGCACATGAACATTAAAGTGACTCGTGCAAAACTAGAATCTCTAGTTGAAGACCTAGTACAACGCTCTCTTGAGCCACTAAAAGTAGCTCTAGCTGACGCTGATCTATCAGTAAACGACATCACTGACGTAATCCTAGTTGGTGGTCAGACTCGTATGCCAATGGTTCAAGCGAAAGTTGCTGAGTTCTTTGGTAAAGAAGCGCGCCGTGACGTAAACCCTGACGAAGCAGTAGCAATGGGTGCTGCAGTTCAAGGTGGTGTACTTGCTGGTGACGTTAAAGACGTACTACTACTAGACGTAACTCCACTGTCTCTAGGTATCGAGACAATGGGTGGCGTAATGACTAAGTTAGTTGAGAAGAACACAACTATCCCAACTAAAGCGAACCAAGTTTTCTCTACAGCGGAAGACAACCAGAGCGCGGTTACTATCCACGTTCTACAAGGTGAGCGTAAGCAAGCGATGTACAACAAGTCTCTAGGTCAATTCAACCTAGAAGGCATCCAGCCTGCACCACGTGGTATGCCACAAATCGAGGTTACTTTTGACCTTGATGCGGACGGTATCCTACACGTGTCAGCGAAAGACAAGCAGACTGGTAAAGAGCAGAAGATCACTATCCAAGCTTCTGGCGGTCTAAGCGATGAAGACATCGAGAAAATGGTTCAAGAAGCAGAAGCTAACAAAGAAGCGGACAAAAAGTTCGAAGAGCTAGCGACTGCACGTAACCAAGCTGACCAAATGATTCACGGTACTCGTAAGCAAGTAGAAGAAGCTGGTGAAGCACTACCTGCAGAAGAGAAAGAGAAGATTGAAGCAGCAATTTCTGAGCTAGAAACAGCGCGCAAAGGCGAAGACAAAGAAGCTATCGATGCTAAAGTTCAAGCACTAATGACCGCTTCTCAAAAACTGATGGAAATCGCTCAACAACAAGCTCAAGCGCAGCAAGCACAAGGTGCTGACGCCGATGCACAGTCTAAAGAAGACGACGTTGTAGATGCTGAGTTCGAAGAAGTTAAAGACGACAAGAAATAATATTTCTTAACCAGATGGCTGCAAAGCCATCTGGGGTCGATAAGACTTCGTGTGCGGGCGTTTGGGGCAACTCTTACGCCCGTCTGTTTGTAAACGCTGTCTTTCTAGTTAAGTATGTTGCGGATAAGTGCACTTACCTAGAACGATACAAACACCAAGCGGTGAATCGATGCCGTTTGTAGTAATTAACTGGTGACGAAGAACATGTCAAAACGTGATTTTTACGAAGTATTAGGCGTAAGCCGTGATGCCTCAGAGCGCGATATCAAAAAGGCGTACAAGCGTCTAGCGATGAAATTCCACCCAGACCGAAACCAGGGTGATGAGTCTGCGGCGGACAAGTTTAAAGAAGTAAAAGAAGCGTACGAAGTTCTGACCGACCCTCAAAAGAAAGCGGCGTACGACCAGTACGGTCATGCTGCTTTTGAACAAGGCGGCGGTGGTTTCGGTGGCGGCGGCTTTGGTGGCGGCGGTGCTGATTTCGGCGACATCTTTGGCGATGTATTCGGCGACATCTTTGGTGGTGGTCGTCGTGGCGGTGGCGGTCACCGTGCTCAACGTGGTGCGGACCTACGTTACAACATGGAACTGACGCTAGAAGAGGCGGTTCGTGGTGTAACGAAAGAGATCGAAGTACCAACACTAGTACACTGTGATACCTGTGATGGTAGTGGCGCGAAGAAAGGCTCATCTGCTGAAACATGTGGTACCTGTCATGGTCATGGTCAAGTACAGATGCGCCAAGGCTTCTTCGCAGTGCAACAAACCTGTCCAACCTGTCACGGTAAAGGCAAGATCATTAAAGACCCTTGTAATGAGTGTCATGGTCAAGGCCGTAAGCAGAAAACCAAAACACTTAACGTTAAGATCCCTGCAGGTGTTGATACTGGCGACCGTATTCGTCTATCTGGCGAAGGTGAAGCGGGAGAAATGGGAGCTCCAGCGGGTGACTTGTATGTACAAGTGCACGTGAAAGAGCACCATATCTTCGAACGTGATGGTAACAACCTATACTGTGAAGTGCCTGTAAGCTTTGCGATGGCGGCTCTAGGTGGTGAAGTTGAAGTGCCAACTCTAGATGGTCGCGTAAGCCTAAAAGTGCCTTCAGAAACGCAAACAGGTCGTATGTTCCGCATGCGTGGTAAAGGTGTGAAAGGCGTTCGCGGTGGCGGTATCGGTGACTTGATTGTTAAGTTGGTTGTTGAAACACCAGTAAACCTAAGCTCACGCCAAAAAGAACTGCTCAAAGAGTTTGAAGAGTCTTGTGGTGGTGAAGCGGCGACAAAGCACAAGCCTAAATCAGAAGGCTTTTTCAACGGTGTGAAAAAGTTCTTTGATGATTTAACCAGCTAAGACGTTAGTGAAAAGCACAAATACAAAGGCCTTGCTAAAATGCAGGCCTTTTTGCATCTCGGTGTTCTTTCTAATTCCAGCAATCACTTGGTTCTTCGACATTTGTTGACGTTAAAGTAATCGTTTTAGCGCCAGTCAAGCACTCGTCGTCGTCTTGTCCCAGAGCCGATTTTGCTGTTGCTGTAATGGTATAGGCCGTACTTGCAGAGCTCGCAATATTGAAAGAAAATCTGTCTGTGTCTGAATCACATAGAGTGCATGTGCCTCCAGAGATAATATGACTCCAGTCGTACCCACCATCATAAGATGTCTCTAGCTCTAGCTGAATTCGACTAAGATCGCTCAAGGCAACCGTCCTATGAGACTTGAGCACATGATTGGTGTAAGAAGGGTAGGCGACAGCCGCAATGATCCCGACAATCACTACGGCTATCAGTAATTCGATCAATGTCATCCCTCCCAATCTTTTTTTGTAGCTGTTACAGCGAGAAATTCGAATCATCACGAGTAGTTTCCTTTTCACTTTTCCGCCTATTTTTGGCAGGTGATAGCATCTGTGCAAGATGAATTACGGCCCTTTTGCCGTTTACATAGGAATTTGGGAAATGCCTCGCGGGTTTACGTTGTTGGAGCTTCTTATTACTGTGGCTGTACTGAGTATTATATTGGCGTTTGCAGCTCCAAGCTTTAGCCGTGTTTCACAAACTGTGCAAATGCAAAGACTTGCAACAGAGTTGGTGGGGTTTTTGAATCAAAGCAAGTCTGAAGCGGTGATGAGGAATACAAAGTTGTATGTACATTTTCCAATGGATAAAAATGTACCAGTCAACAACGGAGGGTGGTCATTTCAGCTTACGGATTCGGAAAGTGGTGCGGGCAATATCATTCTGAACTTGTCAGGCTCATCATACTCTGAACTTACCATTCAACAACTCTACGCCCCCCCTGCAAGAGTTAGTTTTGATGAGGTAAGAGGGTGGCCACGTGGTGGAACAATGCAGTTTTACCCAACGGCAAACCCAAGCTTGATATTGGAGGTCGCTCTGTCCAATCCACCGGGACGTATCAAAATATGTAGCCGATCTGGAGGCAAGTTATATGATTACCCAGAGTGTGAGTAAGCGTTACCAAAGAGGCGGGTCGTTAATTGAGCTTATGATAAGTTCGTTAATAGGCTTAGTTCTATTAGGAGTGATTGGTTCTGTATTTATTAGCCTCCAAAAAACAGCAAGAGAAAAAAATTTAGAATTACATCTTCTACAAGGACTCAACGTTACCCTCATGTTGATGAAAGAGGATATTCAGCGAGCGGGTTACGATGGTGGTAATGGTAATTCGCTAAAGCTGTCTGGAGCTACAAACACTATTACAGTCAGTGGAGGAGCCTCTGTTGGTTTTGTTTATCTTAAAGAAGGTAGTGGTTATCAAAATATTAAATATATACGGGATGGAAATCAGCTTAAGTTTTGTTCAAATCCAGTTGCTTCTCAAGCTGATATTAAATCTTTTGCCGGAATTGATTTCTGTAGATCACTATTCGATGAAGATATTCTTCAGGTCACTCAATTCTCAATCAGCTCAGCGAGTGTAAAGAATGGAACAAAAGTAAGTGGCATAACTGATGTGTCCTTAGGGTTGCAAACCGTTGATGGAGAGCTGAGTAAAGTCGCGGAGTTTTCTATTAAGCAGAGGAACTGGCAATGAAGTTTAAGCCCAACCAATCTGGATATGTTACTTTGTTGGTCACTTCCGTTCTATTGCTTCTTGCTTTAATTGTTGCCCTAGCTTCTTCAAAAGGTGTTTTTTTTCAAATAAAAGTTGCTCAGAACGAGCTAAAAGCGCGACAGGCACACTGGAAAGCGGAGGGCGGGTTGGAATGTGCGTTCGCAATAAACAAAAACAATGAAACAGTCTTACCAGATAGCCAAGACTATTCAACGTGCGATGTGATAGTCAGCGCTACAGCATCTTCAGCCAATCCGAGTTACTTTGAAATTCAATCTTTTGCTAACAATCATTTTAAACTGAAAAAGAATATAAAAGTTCTGAGTCGAACGACTGGGGCGATTCAAGCCCGATCTGATTTGATGTTAGTGGGATCTAATACTTTTAAGCCTGAATTTGTTGCTCCTGATTACTGTATATCTGTACGGTTTCAGGCATCAATTAAACTGCATGGAGGTGTCGTAACGAATGACCCTACAGGAAATACATGTAATTCTGCATATAAAACAGATACGGAAAGACCTGGTTTGTGTGTGTCCGGAGACTCTAATTGCGATGGCTCTGGAGGGATAAATGACTACAAAGTTAAGGTTGTAGGAAATAATAGCGACTACATTGGTGATAATAAGATGTTTGAACATGATTTCATACACGATCCTGACCTAGATCCGTTTGAATCTTTCTTTGGTTATCCACGAAGCGAAATTGCGACTGTAAAAAATGAATTTACAGTCATAAGTGGTAGCGTAGTAAGCACTGGTGCAGGAAACACTTCGTGTAAGGATCTTATTCTTGCTGCCTTTGCTTCAAATGATAAAGTTTGGGTGGAGGGAGATTGTGATTTGGAAAACGGGCTAGGAGTAACTGCGGGTGCTTCTCCGAAAGTTCTAGTGGTAGAGAATGGCATACTCTCAACTTATGGCACCGATACCTTTCCTGGCATGGTTTATCACTTGTATACATCTCCAGTCGGGAATATGTCCTCAAGATGGACATCTGAAGTCTCAGGTACCGCTCATTTAGGGAGTTTATCTACAGCAGAAAAAGCGAAGCTAACATTTATCTCAGGAGGGGCTTTCAAGCCAACCGGAGGTTTTGTGTTTGATACAGTTGGTGGGTTAAGTGTTTTTTCAAGTTCATTAAATTTGGAGTTTGATGCTACTTCTATCCCAAGTAATCGCAAAAGAATATCGTGGTTGAGAGGCTCTTGGAATGATCTCTAAACAAAAAGGTTTTAACCTTCTTGAAGTTCTAATTTCTTTTCTGCTTATCGGTGTTGGGGCTCTAGGTTTAACGAAGCTAAACGTGTATCTAGAACGCGAATCCGAATATGCGATAAAAAGTATTGAAGCATTGCGTCTAGCAGAAAACCAGCTCGAATGGTTCCGGACGCGTGGTGCTTCGGATGCGCTTTCTACGATTTCTACTGCCAGTTTTGCCTCTATCGTGACAGGATCTTCCGCCACTGGAGCGTACACGGTGGAGTGGGATGTGCCACCTGCTACTGTATCAGGTTCACTAAAGACGATCATCATCACAACAAGTTGGGAAGATAGAATGGGGCAGACGCAATCCGTTCAGCTGAAAACTATGATTTCACAGTACAGTGAATTCGAAAACTAAGTTCAATTGCATGCATGCGCTGAGACAAATGCGGGTGTAATTCCTGTTTTATACCGGATTTGTCGCGGTTAATAAATGGTTTTTGAACTGTTAATCGAGTTGATGTGCTACTGTTTTTATTATGTTTAATTGAAGTGGTGTTTTTGCAAAATATGTCTCCAATTATGAAAAAAAATATAGAACCTTGTGCTTTCTCTATTAGTGTTTACTAGAATACTCGTTGGATAGTAGGCCGTCATAATTACTCAAATAGGCCTTGGCACCAACATCATTCACTATGGAGTTACCATGAGTAACCAAGCTGTAAATAAGGCACCATCATCGAAGCCGAGCGGGATGGAGCGCTTTTTAAACTTTATTGAGAGGACAGGTAACAAAATTCCTGATCCTGCGATTTTGTTCTTCTGGGCATTGATCATTACTTGGGCGGCGTCAGCACTTTTATCGAATGTATCATTCGATCTTCCAAACCCTCGAACGGGCGAAGCTCTTACCATCACTAATTTACTTACGGGCGAAGCGCTAGCAAGTTTCCTTGCTAACATGGTGACGACGTTTACTGGCTTTGCGCCACTGGGTATCGTACTTGTCGCGATGCTAGGTGTGGGCGTTGCAGACTCTTCGGGCTTTATTACGACGGGTCTTAAGAAGATGCTGAACTTCACGCCAGCTAAGCTTCTTACTCCAATGCTGATTTTGGTTGCTATTGTGTCGCATACTGCGGCAGATGCAGGCTATGTTCTGGTTATTCCTCTGGGCGGTATTATCTTCCATGCGGCAGGTCGTCACCCTCTAGCGGGTATTGCGGCAGCATTTGCAGGTGTATCTGGTGGCTTCTCTGCAAACTTTATTCCTTCAGGTATAGATCCACTACTAGCAGGCTTTACGCAAACCGCGGCGCAGGTTCTTGATCCTGAATACGTGGTTAACCCATTAGCGAACATCTTCTTTACTGGCCTATCTTCCATCATTATTGTAGCGATTGGTTGGTACGTGACAGAAAAAATCATCGAGCCTCGTTTGTCAAAAATGCCAATTGATGACGATGCGGAAACTGCGCCAAACCTAGGTTCATTTACTGAACTGGAATCAAAAGCATTCCGTTATGCAGGTTGGGCAATGATGGCGGGTATTGCTTTACTTGTTGTAGCGTTAATTCCAGAAACATCAGCACTTCGCTCGCCTGAAGGTGAAATTACGGCCTTCTCAGCACCGATAATGAAGTCTATCGTGCCGTTGATCTTTATTCTGTTTATCATTCCTGGTTACGTTTACGGTAAAGTGTCTGGAACGTTCAAGACCAGCAACGACATTATCAAAGCGATGGCTGATACTATGTCGACCATGGGCGCATACATTGTCATGTCATTCTTCTGTGCCCAATTCTTGTCTGCGTTTGCTCAATCGAACATTGGGACGATGCTGGCGCTATATGGTGCAGAAGGTCTGAAAGCGATGAACTTACCTGGTGAAGTGACCATCATTGGTATGATCCTTCTAACTGCGTCTGTAAACCTACTTATTGGTTCTGCATCGGCAAAATGGGCTTTAATTGGTCCAATCTTAGTGCCAATGTTAATGGCGGTTGGTATCTCGCCTGAGCTCTCTCAAGCGGCTTACCGTGTGGGTGACTCAGTATCGAACATCATTTCACCTCTAATGGTATTTTTCCCTCTTGTAGTGGTTTACTGTCAGCGTTATGTGAAGTCGGCTGGTATCGGTACGCTTGCGTCACTAATGATGCCATTCTCGATCGCAATGCTGATCGGTTGGTCTATCTTCCTAGTTGCTTATTGGATGGTTGGTATCCCGCTAGGCATTCAAGCTCCTTACACTTACACAATGTAAAAACGTTTAGGGTGTGAAAGCCGATAATTGGCAGCCGAAAAGCGCAGGTCTTCGATCTGCGCTTTTTTGTTCTCGTAAAACGAACATCGATAGGTCTTGTAACTAGGTTTTTTTTGGAGTTGCAAACTTTGTCCCGTGATGTGTTGCTGTAGTGAAACCGAAGTTGGTGATAAAATTCCTGACTTCAATCGTTTTTTGTTTCTTTGGAGCCTCCTTTGTCTAACCATCCGTTTACCCCTCAAGATGAATTGTTTATGCGCAGAGCGATGGTGCTTGCTGAGCAAGCAGAAGCTGAGGGGGAAGTACCTGTCGGTGCAGTGCTTGTCAAAGATGGTGAAATTATCGCTGAGGGGTGGAATCGCTCTATTGGTACTAATGACGCTACCGCACATGCTGAAATCCAAACACTGCGTAAAGCAGGCCAAAAGCTAGAAAATTACCGCCTTCTGGATACGACGTTATATGTAACACTTGAGCCATGCCCAATGTGTGCCGGAGCCTTATTGCATAGCCGCGTTAAGCGGGTTGTTTTTGGAGCGCCAGATTTAAAAGCTGGAGCAGCAGGAACAGTGCTTAATTTGTTTGAAAGCCAAGCTGCTTACCATTACGCCTTAGTTGAAAAGGGGCTGCTAGAAGATGAGTGCCGCACTCAGCTACAAGCGTTTTTTAAGCGTCGCCGAAAGGAAATTAAAGCGAAGAAGCAAGCACAAAAAGCATTAGAAAATCGAGAGAGCGAGCAAGGTAGTGGGAGTGGTGAGGGCTAGCAAACACCTACAACGTGGTAGATGTTTGCTTGGACGCACTAGTGATTGACTAAATGTACAAAAACACGATTACGTGAACTTACTTTCTTTTTCATACATGTCAGTTTACGTTTACGTCGGATAGCAGCTACTGTGTTATTTAAACGCTTTGACTGCACTCTACGTCTTCTCATATTCAAAACCTCCTGCAGACAAGACTTATACCAGTAAAGCGCGGCTCATCGATGCTTGGCAATAGGCTCGATAATCGCACTAAACGTTGTATGGTTTAAACGTTCTTCATTTGACTTCTGCATTGCACAGAGCCAGCAAACAATTTCAATACGATGCTTAATAATAGGAGTGACGTTATTTCGGCAGAGTGTAGCCGAAGGCGCCGCTTCATCAAGTGAGCTAAACCATGTGGTTACAAAGCAATCTGTTACAAAGCAATCAGTTTTACTAACGATGAAGAAAAGGCGACCAACCAAAGGAATGGTTGAGTGTGGTTGGCGTCACTCAGAATATTTGATTCTAGATAAGTTTTCGTTAGGACTCAACAAAAATGACGAGCTTCATAGGCTCGTCATTTTTTAGTTTACCGCGGGTTTATTCTTCAATGCTTTCTTGTTCGGTGTCTTCTTCAACTGTGACGTCAGAAGCACCTGATACTTGCTCTACGACGGCCTCTACAGCCCCTGATATCAAAATGTCAGGGTTGAGCGGCGGGATAACTTGCAAGTCATCGCTATTCTCATCAATCGCTGGTCTTTGGCTGACATGACCAATGATGGATTGGTAGTAACGTCGAATATTTTCTACGTAATTACGCGCTTCATCACCTCTGGCGTACCCATAGCGAGTTTGACTGTAGTAACGCTTCTGACGCAGTAAAGGCAATCTGTCTTTTACATCCGCCCAAGCGTTTGGATCGCCACCTTGCGCTTTAGTAAGTCGTCGTGCGTCCATCATGTGGCCATAGCCAATGTTGTATGAAGCCAGGGCAAACCATATTTTTTCATGCTCGTTGATGCTATCAGGCACGCGACCTACAATGCGACGTAAGTACTCGACACCACCACGAACAGATTGCTCAGGGTCTAAACGGTTTGTTACCCCGACGCTTTTCGCTGTTGGCAGAGTAAGCATCATCATCCCTCTAACACCCGTTGGCGATTTTGCCGCTGGCTTCCAGTGTGATTCTTGATACGCCAATGCTGCAATTAAGCGCCAGTCGAACTCTTCGCTGTACTTTTGGAATAAAGGTGCCCACTTAGGCAATTTGTCATCCAGAGCTCGAATGAATGCGCGAGTATCAACGTAGTCAAATGCTTCAATATGACCAATGTACTTCTCTTCGAGAGTGGACAGTTCTCCTGATTGTTTAATGTTACCGAAAAACTCTATCAGCATCGCATACAAACTTTCGTCTTCAGAGCGTCGAGTAAACCACGATACTGGTTGATCTTCTGTAAGTTCAAACGCGAGCGCAAGATCGGGGTAAAGGCGCTGAGCTAGGGAAAGCTCCACAGAGTCAGTCACAGTAAAACGCAACTCACCAGTGGATACATATTTAAGTAAGTCTCTCGTGTCAGCATCGCCAACAATTTCAAACTGCAGCTCTGGGTATTGCTTCTTTAATGCGGTTAGGGTCGGAACATATTGCGATTGTTCGACGATCTTTAATGTTTGCGCGCCAGCATTTGTATCTTCGTCTGATTCGCTGTCTTTCGATGCTTGGTATTCAATCAGCTGTTCGATATCACGTGGTCGAAGTTGCCCCTTTTTATACACAACTTGTTGGCTTACATAATAATAAGCAGGGCCCGGTCTAAAGCGTTTTACCGCTTGTGACGTTTGATTTAAGCCCGTAGCGATGAGATCAATATCTCCTTTCTTAAGAGCAGGAAAAAGCTCGGCTTGGCGAAAGGCAGGTTTAATCTCGAGCTTGACGCCGAGCTGCTCCGCAAACTGACGCGCCAATTCGTAATCCAACCCAGCGGGACCATCGGGACCAATATAATAGGAAAGCTGATTGTTTAGCGTGCCAACACGAAGCACGCCACGTTCCTGAATTTTTTCGAATTCACTTTTGGGTTCCGACTCAATCTGGCAGGCAGAGAGTAGTAGCACAGAAACAAAAATTAGGGCGCTGCGCTTGAGTCGGTTGAGCTGGCTTATTTGCATTAATAGGTACATCTTAGGAAATTTCTATTTGCCTTTATATCAAAGCGAGCTCATGGGGCAAAGTGAATCACACACTTATAGCGTGACATTGTGTGTTTTATCGACATTTTAGTCGTAATTCAAATTTGACAAAAAAAATGACGCAAACGGTTGCTTTTGATGTTACATCACAAAAACAATTGCTATATAATGCGCTCGCAATGACGAGGTGGAATCGGCATAGGTTCGACAGGGCTTATTTTAAGTGTCTGAATTTATTCCAATATCACCTTAATCAATTGCATAAGAGACCTAAGCACATGAGAATTTTGCGTGGCTCCCCAGCTCTTTCTGAGTTTCGTGTTAATAAACTACTGGAACTTTGTCGTGAACAAGATCTGCCTGTAACTGGCATTTATGCCGAGTTTATGCACTTTGCCGATCTAAAGTCTGACCTTGATGACCAAGAGTTAGAAAAACTTGAAAAGTTACTAACTTACGGCCCAACCATCGAAGAGCATGAGCCAGAAGGTCTTCTACTTCTTGTTACGCCTCGTCCAGGCACTATCTCGCCTTGGTCTTCTAAATCTACCGATATCGCTGTTAACTGTGGCTTGGATAAAGTGAAACGTCTAGAGCGCGGTACGGCTTATTATGTCGAATCTTCAGTTGTTCTATCAGAAGCTCAAGTTGGCGCTGTCAAAGCGTTAATTCATGACCGCATGATGGAAACGGTATTTACAGAATTTGAAGCTGCGTCAGCGCTGTTTACAGTCGCAGAGCCTAAGCCAGTGGCGCATGTTGATATCTTAGCGGGCGGTCGTCTTGCGCTTGAAGAAGCAAACGTTTCCCTTGGCTTGGCACTCGCAGAAGATGAAATTGATTACTTAGTAGAGAACTTTACTAAGCTTGGGCGTAACCCAAACGACATTGAATTGATGATGTTTGCTCAGGCGAACTCAGAGCACTGTCGCCACAAAATTTTTAACGCAGATTGGACTATCGACGGGGTAGATCAACCTAAGTCTCTGTTCAAAATGATCAAAAACACGTTCGAAACGACACCTGACTATGTGCTGTCTGCATACAAAGACAACGCGGCCGTTATGACGGGCTCTAAAGCGGGTCGTTTCTTCCCAGACCCTAAATCTCGTCAATACACTTACCACCATGAAGATGCACACATCTTGATGAAGGTAGAGACGCACAACCACCCAACGGCAATCTCTCCATGGCCGGGCGCATCGACTGGTTCAGGCGGTGAGATCCGTGACGAAGGTGCGACGGGTATCGGCGGTAAGCCAAAAGCGGGTCTGGTTGGTTTTACAACCTCTAACTTACGTATTCCTGGTTTTGAACAGCCGTGGGAAACCGACTTTGGCAAGCCAGGTCGTATTGTTAACGCGCTAGACATCATGCTTGAAGGTCCTCTAGGCGGCGCGGCATTCAACAACGAATTTGGTCGTCCAAATCTATTGGGTTACTTCCGTACTTACGAAGAAAAAGTGACCTCTCACGCGGGTGAAGAAATCCGTGGTTACCACAAACCAATCATGATTGCTGGTGGTATGGGTAACATTCGTGACGAACACGTGCAGAAGAAAGAAATTCCAGTGGGTGCGAGTTTAATCGTACTTGGTGGTCCGGCAATGAACATCGGTCTTGGTGGTGGCGCGGCGTCCTCAATGGCGTCTGGTCAGTCAGCAGAAGATCTGGACTTTGCTTCAGTACAGCGTGAAAACCCAGAGATGGAGCGTCGCTGTCAGGAAGTGATCGACCGTTGTTGGCAGCTAGGCGACGACAACCCAATCGCATTTATCCACGATGTGGGCGCTGGCGGTATCTCTAACGCATTGCCTGAACTTGTCGACGACGGTGAGCGTGGCGGTAAGTTCCAGTTACGTGATGTACCAAACGATGAGCCGGGCATGAGTCCGCTAGAAATTTGGTGTAATGAATCACAGGAACGTTACGTTCTTGCGGTAGCGCCAGAAAACATGGAAGCATTCGATGCAATCTGTAAGCGTGAACGCGCACCATATGCAGTGGTTGGTGTGGCAACTGAAGAGCGTCATCTAACGCTAGAAGATTCTCACTTCGACAATACGCCAATTGATATGCCAATGGATATACTGCTTGGTAAGCCACCGAAGATGCACCGCGACGCAACCACACTAAAGGTGGAAAGCCCTGCCATTGTTCGTGATGGTATTGAGCTTAATGAAGCGGTGGATCGCGTACTTCGTCTTCCAGCGGTTGCAGAAAAAACATTCCTAATTACTATCGGTGACCGAACAGTAACGGGTCTGGTTGCTCGTGATCAAATGGTTGGCCCTTGGCAGGTACCAGTAGCAAACTGTGCAGTAACAGCGGCAAGCTATGACACTTACCACGGCGAAGCAATGTCGATGGGTGAGCGCACGCCAGTGGCATTACTAGACTTTGGTGCATCGGCTCGCCTAGCGGTTGGTGAGTCACTAACGAACATTGCGGCAACAGACATCGGTGATATTAAACACATTAAACTGTCTGCGAACTGGATGTCGCCAGCGGGTCACCCAGGTGAAGATGCCGGTCTTTATGAAGCAGTCAAAGCGGTGGGTGAAGAGCTCTGTCCTGCATTAGGTTTGACGATCCCAGTTGGTAAAGACTCCATGTCGATGAAAACCAAGTGGGAAGAGAACGGCGAGAGTAAAGAAGTCACTTCTCCACTGTCTCTAGTTATCACGGCATTTGGTCGTGTGGAAGACGTACGTAAGACCGTGACTCCACAACTACGCACTGACAAAGGCGATACTTCTCTAGTTCTTGTTGACTTGGGTAACGGCAAAAACCGCTTAGGTGCGACAGCATTGGCACAAGTATACAAACAGCTGGGTGACAAACCTGCTGACGTAGATAACGCTGAGCAGCTAAAAGGCTTCTTTGATGCAATGCAAGCGTTAGTACGTGATGACAAGCTAGTGGCTTACCACGATAAAGGCGACGGTGGTCTGTTTGTTACACTGGCTGAGATGGCGTTCGCGGGTCATTGTGGCGTAAAAGCGAACATCGCAGAGCTGGGTGATGATGCGCTAGCCGTTCTATTTAACGAAGAGCTAGGTGCGGTTGTTCAAGTTAAGAATGATGATCTGGATTCAGTTCTATCTACTCTGGCGGCAAACGGCTTAGAGGCATGTTCACATGTGATTGGTTCAGTTAACGCTTCAGACGACTTTATTATCACTTCTGGTGATGCAGTTGTGCTTGAACGTTCACGTACCGAACTACGTGTTATCTGGGCTGAAACAACGCATAAGATGCAGGCGCTACGTGATAACCCAGCGTGTGCTGACCAAGAGCACGAAGCTAAGAAAGACAACTCTGACCCGGGTCTAAACGTTAAGCTCAGCTTCGACGTAAATGAAGACGTTGCAGCACCGTACATTGCGAAAGGTGCTAAACCTAAGATGGCGATTCTACGTGAGCAGGGTGTTAACTCCCACGTCGAAATGGCAGCAGCGTTTGACCGCGCAGGCTTTGAGGCAACCGACATCCATATGAGCGATATCCTAACGGGTCAAGCGGTACTGGATGAATACCATGGCCTAGTAGCTTGTGGTGGCTTCTCTTACGGCGACGTACTAGGTGCGGGTGAGGGTTGGGCTAAGTCTATCCTGTTTAACGCACAAGCCCGTGAACAGTTCCAAGCCTTCTTCAACCGTAAAGAGACGTTCTCTTTAGGTGTATGTAACGGTTGTCAGATGCTTTCTAACCTGAAAGAACTTATCCCGGGTGCAGACTTGTGGCCACGTTTTGTTCGTAACGAATCTGAGCGTTTTGAAGCGCGCTTTAGCCTAGTTGAAGTTCAGAAATCTGATTCTGTATTCTTCGACGGAATGGCTGGTTCGCGCATGCCAATCGCGGTTTCCCACGGTGAAGGGCGTGTAGAAGTACGTGATGCAGAGCACCTAGCAGCGATTGAAGCATCAGGTACGGTTACGGTTCGTTACGTGGATAACCTCGGTAACCCAACACAACAATACCCGAACAACCCGAACGGTTCGCCAAACGCGATTACCGGTTTAACAACAGCAGACGGTCGCGTAACTATCATGATGCCTCACCCAGAGCGCGTATTCCGCACAGTTGCAAACTCTTGGGTTCCGGAAGGTTGGGGTGAAAATGGTGCTTGGATGCGTATGTTCCAAAATGCCCGTAAGAATATCGGTTAATTAACCAAAGGTTAATCTAGCTTAAGTAAAGCGTTGGTTGAGAGACCAGCGCTTTCTTTTTTCTTATTACTCTTTTTTCTTCGTCGCTCTTTCTCGTGACTGGGCGAAACGTTGCTTTGTTCTGCCTCTTCTTTGTCATCTATTATCTCGCGTAAAAAACTTGCAGCGTTTAGATTACTTTTATGCTCTAATACCGCGCTTACCAAGGGATGGTGTTAAACAGCTCAGCTTAGATGGAGTTATCAAGTTGACCGAATCCCTGATTGATCCCTAAATCCCTTAGGAAATGAAAGAAATGTCTAAGAATCCAAAATTTGCTATCCGCGTCACTGAAAAACGTAACGGCTGGAGCGCAGAAATCACTCGCCAAGTGACATCTCGTAAGACTGTAGTATCAAAGCGTGAAACTGGCTTTGACAGCGAAGAGAAAGCACAAGCTTGGGCTGAACAAGAACTGGCTGGTTTTATCCAAAACCAAGTGGTTCGTAACGAGCGTAAAGCAGCGCAACGTCAAGAGCGTGAAGCCGAACAACTAGCGGCAAAAGTTCGTAAAGAAGAAGCCCGCAAAGCACGTGACGCTGAAGTAGACGCTGACGAAGAATAGATTCAAGTCGGTGAGATGGTGACGTCACCCATCAAACAAAAAGTGAAAATGCCCTGAGCTTTGTCTCAGGGCATTTTTTATTGTATCGACTTAAAAACAATCCGAAGATACTGACAGACTAAACGTACCGTCTTCAGGGGCTGCAAATTGTTTATTGCCAGGAAGAAGGTGAGGGTTATTAGCATAAGTGCGATGTGTTGACTTACCCTTTGCCGAGTGCCTCTCTGGTAAATCAAAGTGTTGCAATCCGTCAGATAGATCGTTTGCTTCACCGTAGTCGAAATGTGTTGCGACGTCCTTGGGCTGCTTGGCGTAACGACAGTGATCCGGCTTTCCATCTTCATGCCAAGTTAACGCGTTTGCTTTGGCGTCTAGATTCAGATTATTTGTTGTTGGTTGTGCGTAATGATCCTCAATAACCTGGTGCTGACTCTGCTCTTGTAAGTAGTCAGCAATGCTCTCAGAAGTCTGTGCCAGGCTTTGACTTGCTGGAACGAAGCAAGCAAGAAGAAACAATGTTTTTAAGTTGTTCATAGTGTGTATGCAAGCAAAAAGAAATGATAGTACTGATAAATAAAACGGTGTGCAATTATGGTTGTTCGTTAAGAAACAGCAGGGCAGTTAATGTCTGCCCTGCATCTTTTAGGTATGGTTAGTATTGATAAGTGAGATGCAGTTTGACTTCGCGACCAGGCGAAGGCACGCCATTAGATAGGTATGCTTCGTAGTAACGATCGGTTAAGTTTTTCACAACAGCGCCAACACTCAAGCCTTCGACTTGTTGTATTTCCCAAACCACGTAAGCGTTTTGTAGCGTGTATTGCTCACTTGGCGATTTCACTTTTAAATTGTTACCGCTTGCCTTGGTTTTGGTTTGCGCATCATACCAACGGACTTCCCAGCCAGTGCGTAAACCAGGAATCCATTCGTAACCTAAACCCAGATTAATGTTTAATGGTGGCACATCAGGGTGATCATCATCTGAACCTGTGGAGTCAGATAGACTGCCTTTGTTTTTGCCGCGAATGTAACTTGCTGAGAAATTACTGTAGAAATCTTCAATCCGGTATTGTGAAATTAGCTCAAAGCCGTAGTTTTTAAAGCCATCTAGGTTTGTATTCCAGCTTTGTAACTCAGTAGTATTTGTGTCGAGGTTTTCGCCCGTTCGTATATCAACCGTGTCGCTAACATCGTTATAGAATAAAGTTAACTCTGTTGCGAGGTTATCGCGAGTATTCACCAGCCCTTCCGTTAAGTTGATAACGCTTGCTTGATAAGCATGGATACTAGACACGTCCAGATTCAAAGCAGTAGCCGTAGCGGTAGCTCGCGCATATTGCACTGAGTAGATGTTATCAACGGTTGGTGCTTTTAAAGCGTAGGCGTAGGAGGCGTTTAAACGCGTATTATTGGTCGCATCAAAGTCGATATCCAAACGCGGGCTAAAGCCTTTATGCGTCGTTTCACCGTAGTCATGTCCGGCGGCTGGGTCATTATAATCCGGCGCAGCGTTCCCTTTTCCTTCACTCTTAATGTATTCGTAACGCAGAGAAGGTGTGATGGTTAGACGGTCTGTTGCTTGATAGTGATCAGCAATGTAAGCCGCATAAATTGACTGAGTGCCAGATGGTTCGTAGTAAGGGGTATACCAACCGTAGTTTTTGGCTTCATTACTGTCGTATGATGCGTTGAATACTAATGAGTCTCTATCGGTTTTTTGATATTGAAGCCCTGTCACTAGAGTGTGGTCTCCGAACTGCGCTTGGTTAAACACATCAGCATAGTCACGCTCGTAACTCAACCAAGACTCGTGACCGTAACTGCCAACAGAAACGAACATTTTCTCGAATGCCACGTCAGGGCGAACCCAGTGACGATCGTTTTCAGAACGTGCCATTTTGATATTGAAATCAATATACGGGTTAGTCGGCATGTAGTGGTAAGAGATGGTCGTGGTGTTATCCGTGTATTTATTATCGACGGTGTATGCGTATTTGGCTTTTTCTAATGATCCGTATTTCTTGATGTTGTACTCAGTGATGTTAGGCATTTTTCCGCGGCGGTTAGCCCAAGGTTTACGACCTTCATCTTTGTAGCGAGTGTGGCTAATTTCAAACTCGTGATCGTTGTTTTCATAACCGACTTTTACGAGCATGTTTTCTTGCTCATAACCTGAGTAATCCAGCGTTTCACCACCACCGACTTTAATGTCATCAGAATCTTTTACCGAGCCATTCGCTAGAAAATAAAAACCAGCATCGTTTTTACCATAGAGTGTTAGCGTGTAGGCATTCTCATCGCCGTTGTTGTTATATGCACTTGAGATGCGAGCACCAAAGTTTCTGTCGCCGTAAAGGAGATCATCGACACTTTTGGTTTTAATACGAATGGAGCCACCAAACTTTCCGTTGAGTGCTCGATAGTCGTGCGCGCCCTTGATAATTTCTGCTTCACCAATCAAGAACGGATCAAAAAAGAAAGTTCCGTAGCGGTATTGTTGAAAGCCAATAGGAGCGCCATCGACAAACACGGCGATATCGCTTGGATCATCAAAACCACGTATATTAATACGTTCGCCGCCGGAACGGCCGCCACCATCTAATGATGCGCCGGGAACGGCATCGATCATTGAGGCAAAATTAGAGTACTGTTGCTCTTCAATCTCTGACCAATTAATGGTGGTTTGCGCAGGCTCTGCAATGGTAATAGGTTTGGCATAACGCACACCGATGACTTCAAGCTCTTCATTTGGCGTTGTCTCGGCATATGAATAAAGAGGGAAGAGCAAAGTCAGTGAAATGAGATTTACTTTGAATGGATGACTTTTTAATCGTTTCATATTGATGATTTATAGTGTTTTTATGAAGCTCGGATTATAAGAACATTATTACGATTAATAAATGATAATGAGATTAATTATCAAATGTGTTTTTGCGATGGCTTGTAAAGTTTTTTATCCATTCGTGGAAACTACGATGAGTATCGTTAGCTTACAGAAAACAAAAAGCCCAGCATCATGGACGCTGAGCTTATTGGCTTTAAACAAGATGGTGCGAGCATTGTTGCTCCTTTCGAGCTAATCAAGTGCGTACTTGGTAGGAATTACTGAGTTTCTAACGGGATCTGTCCGGTAGTCAGTGGCTCGACATCGAACTCGGTCAGTCCTTCAATGTAACTTTCAACGGCTTGTTCCACCGAATCATCACCTTGGTTGAAGTAAGCAAGGTGGAAGATCGCATCGCCTTCATTAACCAGTGGCAAAGTTTGTTGACCGATTACCAAGCCACGCTTTGGCGCTTTGAGCTCTACCTCATCATGTCCAAGAGGAGAGCTGATATAGGCGAGAGTTTCACCCTGTTCCACTTTGTCTCCCAGATTAACGACAGTACGCAAAATACCGTTACCTGACGCACGAACCCAGCTGGTGGACTTCGCTATGATAGGCTCAGGCAGCTTTTTTCGGCTAGCGCGCAGCATGCCAATGGCTTGCATTACACGCCGAACCCCTAGTACACCAGCGCTGATTGACAGTGGATCAAAACGCAATGCTTCGCCAGCCTCGTAGGTGAGCACGGGTATATCACATTTTTCTGCCTCACTGCGTAAAGAGCCATCACGCAATGCTGAATCAACAATCACTGGCGTCGCAAACGCCTGAGCAATACGCAGAGTTTCTGGGTTGCTTAAGTTTGCGCGAATCTGTGGCAGGTTCGTGCGGTGAATGGCCCCAGTGTGCAGATCCAAAATGTAGTCACAACGCTTGGCAATGTTGTTAAAGAACCCGTGTGCCATTCGAGATGCAAGCGCGCCTTTTTCACTGCCAGGAAAGCAACGGTTGAGATCTCGTCGATCGGGCAAGTACCGTGATTTATGGATGAAACCAAACACGTTAACGATAGGTACTGCAATGACAGTGCCTTTCAGTTTTTGTGGATCCAGTTGGTTAATGATCTGACGAACGATTTCTACGCCATTAAGCTCATCACCATGGATAGCAGCATTGACCATTAACACAGGCCCTTCTTGTTTCCCATGGATGATTTCCACAGGAATAGATAAAGGCGAATGTGTGTATAGCTTCGCTGCTTCAAATTCGATCTCTAATCGTTGTCCTGGTTGTATTTGATGCCCTAAGAGCTCAAACACTTTGCTTTTTTTACTTCTGGCCATAAACCATCTCTGTCAAATGCGTTATCAGCAATGTAACAATTGCTGCAAAATCGCACTAATCATTCTTATTAACGACACGACAAATTACTTTAATCGTCATGCGCGAAATCTCAGCATGTGTGAAGTTTTTGTTTTCAATATGATCTTTTCTATCAGTTTAATACATAACGAGAGGTACGGAAGGAAGAGCAATCATAGGCTTAAAAAATGTGACTGTATTAAAAATAATACTGATAATGAGGGACAAAAAAACGGACTTTTAACCCTACTTTTTATCCGATAATATCCGCGCCGAATTTGAGGTCTAACATTTCTAACTAGAGGTTTTGATGAAAAAGGCAATTGCTAAAATTGGTGCATTGACTGCTGTAGCAGTTTCACTTTCAGGTTGCGTTGGCAGTAATGCCGTGACAGGTTATGTCATGGGGTTTAACTTGAAAGCTGTAGATAACCGTTACGCTCGAGGTGGTCTAAACATGCTTTTAGCACCTGTTTATGGTGTCGCAATCGCAGCGGACTACATCGTGTTTAACTCTCTAGAGTTTTGGACGGGTAAGAACCCTTTAAATGGTAAGCCACATATCTTCGATACAAAGATGGATACTTACATCGATGTAAACCACCAGTTAGATAAATCGTTAACGACGGCGCCAATTGCACCGTTAGCGAATAACCGTGTTATTGAGCAGGGTCGAATGCAGCAAATCGATGAGAATACTGTTCAAATGGATATTACTTACAATAACGGCGAGAAGGCGACACTCATGGGTGTGCGCGATGGTGAGTTTGTTACTTACTACATTGATGGCGAAGTCGTTGCACAAACCTCAATGGATGAGCTAGCTGCTTATACGCAAAATCGCGTGTAATTTGGTCCAGCCAAACAAAAAAGGGTGCCGTAAAGCACCCTTTGTCGTTTTTCGTGGTTGAATTACGCTTTCTCTGGAATTGCCTCTAGAAGCGCTACCATTTGGTCCCAGTACAGCTGAACGGTATCAATCTTCACTTTCTCATCTGGTGAGTGAGGGAATTTAATTGTTGGACCGAAAGACACCATATCCATGTGTGGGTATGGTTCTTTAAACAGGCCACACTCAAGACCAGCATGGATGACCATGATGTTCGGCTTATGACCGTAAATGCCTTCATACATATCACGGAAAATTGCCATGATCTCGGAATCTGCATCTGGCTTCCAGCCAGGGTAAGCGCCTGAGAACTGAATTTGTGCGCCTGCTAGCTCAGTAATCGAGCGCAGCATGCTTTCCACTTGGCTACGGCCAGAGTCAATGAGAGAACGAATCAAGCAAAGCACGGTGACTTTATTTTCTTCTGTGCTGATCACACCAACATTTAGAGAAGTTTCAACAACGCCTTCCACCTCATCACTCATACGCATTACTCCGTTTGGACAAGCGTTAAGTGCCGCAATGAATCGTTGCTGATCGGCGATTGAAAATACTTGCGCGTCAGTCGTGATCACTTCATTAAAGGTTACGATACCTGTTTCGATTTTACCCAGTTCAGTTTTAAGCAGCTCAGTGTAGTGGTTGAACAACTCTGCAAGTTTGTCTTGGTTTTCAGCAGGAAGCGCGACAGTGACAAACGCTTCGCGAGGGATTGCATTACGTAAGCTACCACCACGGAATTCTACCAAACGTAAATCAAGCTCTTGCGCATGACCCGCGAGGAAACGACCAAGTAATTTGTTGGCATTACCGCGACCTGTGTGAATGTCACAACCTGAGTGACCACCTTTTAGGCCTTTCAGCGTCAGTTGGCGTGTTACGAAACCTGCAGGCGTTGATTCTCGAGAAATATCGAAAGTCATGGTGCCATCAACACCACCAGCGCAACCCATGTAGACTTCGCCTTCTTGCTCAGAGTCTGTATTTAGAAGGATCTCACCTTCTAACCAACCAGCCTCAAGACCAAATGCGCCAGTCATGCCTGCTTCTTCATCAATCGTCAGCAGAACTTCGATTGGGCCGTGCTTAATGTCTTTAGATGCCAATACAGCAAGGCAAGAAGCCATACCAATCCCGTTATCTGCACCAAGCGTCGTGCCTTTCGCCGTTACCCATTCGCCATCGATGTAAGGTTGGATTGGATCTTTGGTGAAGTCGTGTTCGGTGTCTTCGTTTTTCTGCGGCACCATGTCGATGTGTGCTTGAAGTACAACAGCCTTCTTATTTTCCATTCCAGGTGTCGCGGGCTTTTTGATGAACACGTTACCGGTTGGATCACGGCGAACGTCAAAGCCTTGCTCTGTTGCCCAGTTGATAATGTACTGTGCTAATGCTTCTTCATGCTTAGATGGGTGAGGGATAGAACAAATCTTATCGAAAAACTGCCAAAGTGGAGCAGGTGATAAGGTACTGATCTCAGAATGGAACTCAGACACGGAGGACTCCTTTTGATGTGCTTTGCCAAATATATACCGTAAAAATATTGTCGAGATAGCATTAAATGCTAGACGATTTGGCCTTCAAATTGCCGTTTAGCATACCACCAGATAAGGAGTACGAGTAGTCGCGTGCACAAGGATTTCTCTCAGAACTGTCACAGTTTGTGAACACAATAACAGGCACTATGTGTTCTTTATCATACATTCTGAAAGTGGCTTTATTTTTTAATTCACAAAACTGTAATTTAATTACATTTAAACTTTGATGAAGGTCAATTTATACATTTTTTGTGATTTTAATCACTAAAATGCTTGTAATTAAATTTCTTGGTGGTATATTTGTAACCAGCTTCTGAGAGAAGAATGAAATGCTCAAAGGATGAGTCCGTTTTATCGCCTCCAAGGAACCGAGAAATCAACGAATGTTTAATTGATTTAAAAGGTGATAGTTATGAAAGGTTTACCAAGTACAATGTTCTGGAATAGCAAGTCTGTTTACACCGGCAACTTTGTATACCCAACAAGCTTTGGCTACTAAGTGAAGTCAACGCATGTGACTCGAACAGTTTGTTCACCCCTATAAATTGGAATTTTTTTTCAGTGATAGTGCTGACATGATTCGCCGCCACCCAAATTGGGTGGCGTTTTTTTATCTCCACTTTCTCTTTCTGACACATTTTCTGCCATCAAGGCTGGATTCTATTCTCCGTTCTTCAGTTTTATCGACTTTCCCGTCAAATCCACCTAGATATGACGCTTAAAACGCCCAGTTTCTATTTGAAAGTTTAGTACATTGTTCAGTTTTTATTCTGTTGTTGGGTTCTGAGCAATAATTATTAATTGTTGTTTTATAAGAATATATTTTCTGTTTTGCTTTTAAGAATTAGCGAATGGGTTTCATATCCAAAGAAAAAAATCGCATTAGAGTGAAGATTCTATCTAGAATTTGCTATTTGATAACTTTATAATTCCCGCCAATCGATTACGCAACCGTTTACTTTTTACCTTTACAGGATTCGATCATGCTCGAGAGGCTTTTTAAGCTCAGTGACAATGGCACAAATGTGCGCACTGAGATCATTGCAGGTGTTACCACCTTCCTAACCATGGCTTACATTATTTTTGTAAACCCAGCGATCCTGTCGGATACCGGTATGGACCGTGGTGCCATTTTTGTTGCAACTTGTCTTGCGGCTGCTATCGGCTGTTTCATCATGGGATTTGTTGCCAACTACCCAATTGCACAAGCACCAGGAATGGGGCTGAACGCATTTTTCACTTACTCTGTTGTGTTGGGAATGGGCTATACGTGGCAAGTTGCGTTAGCGGCGGTGTTTGTTTCAGGCCTGCTGTTTATTCTTTTGAGTATATTTAAGATCCGTGAGTGGATTATTAACTCGATCCCGCATTCTCTTCGAACTGGTATTTCAGCCGGTATCGGTCTTTTCTTAGCATTTATCGCATTAAAAAATGCAGGCATCGTCGTTGATAACCCTGCGACATTAGTTTCTATGGGAGACATCACATCATTGCCATCTGTATTGGCTGCGATTGGTTTCTTCCTTACTATCGCGCTTGTTCACCGTGGTGTGAAAGGTGCGGTGATGATCGCCATTCTTGGTGTTACAGCGCTTGGCCTTCTATTTGGTGATGTGCAGTGGAGCGGCATTATGTCTACGCCACCAAGCATTGCACCAACTTTCATGCAACTGGATTTCTCTGGTTTGTTTGAAGTTGGCATGATTTCCGTTGTGTTCGCTTTCCTATTTGTCGATTTGTTTGATACCGCAGGTACGCTAGTTGGCGTTTCTCAAAAAGCAGGCCTCACGGATGAGAATGGCAACATCCCGCGTTTAAACAAAGCGTTACTTGCAGACTCAACGGCAACGTCAGTAGGTGCACTACTTGGTACCTCAAACACCACATCTTACATTGAGAGTGTTTCTGGTGTGGCGGCTGGTGGTCGTACTGGTCTAACAGCAGTGGTTGTTGGTGTGCTCTTCCTACTTGCTCTATTGTTTTCACCACTAGCAGGAATGATCCCAGCTTACGCAACATCGGGCGCTCTGTTCTATGTCGCGATTTTGATGCTGTCTGGGCTGGTAAGCATTGATTGGCGTGACCTAACGGAAGCATCACCAGTTGTTGTGACTTGTTTGGTGATGCCATTAACGTTCTCGATTGCAGAGGGTATTACGTTAGGCTTTATCGCGTACGCGGCGATCAAATTATTCAGCGGCAAGGGCCGTGAAGTGTCGATGAGTGTGTGGGTGATGTCTGCCATCTTCATCGTCAAATACCTCGTCGGTTAATTTCTCGAGCAAAAAGCCAGTGTGGATTTATTCACGCTGGCTTTTTCTTTTTTCACGTTGTTCACTTCAGACGGTTTTTCTGCGGAATAGGCAGAGAATTTTGATATCACCGTTGGTATTAACGGTGTGTTTCGGTAGAATAATCGTTTGCGCAGCTTGAAATCCTCATCTCCATACGTTTTGGAGAGGTCAGTGAGCATTCCGCTTTTGAGTGAGTTCGCTAGATTTTGAGGATGCATATTTTCAAATTATTAGGTTATTACAATGAGTAAAAAATTCATTATCACTTGGGATGCAATGCAGACTTACTGCCGTGAACTGGCTGAAAAACAAATGCCAGCTGAGCAATGGAAAGGGATTTGGGCGGTAAGCCGCGGTGGTTTGGTTCCTGGCGCTATCTTGGCTCGTGAACTGGGTATTCGTTACGTTGATACAATCTGTATTTCAAGCTACGACCATGATCATCAGCGCGATATGACGGTACTAAAAGCACCTGAAGGCGATGGTGAAGGTTACCTAATCGTTGAAGACCTAGTAGACAGTGGTGATACGGCGCGCAAACTACGTGAGATGTATCCAAAAGCGAAGATGATCGCTGTGTGTGCGAAACCTTCAGGCAAAGCGTTGCTAGATGATTACGTGGTAGATATCGCGCAAGACACTTGGATTGAACAACCTTGGGATATGTCAATCCAGTACGCTGAGCCTGTAAACCGCAAGCAAAAATAAACGCTATTAAAGAATATTGAGAAATGCCCCTGTATAGGGGCATTTTTTTTATTATCATAACAACTCATGCTAATAGCCTAAGGTTCTTCCTATGTCTGAAGACGTCAGTAAAAATCTTTCCGAAACTTTGTTCGTGAAACATAAGCAAGCAAAAGAAACCTCTGCGCTTACCCAGTATATGCCGACCAGTCAAAAAATACTTGATGAGCGAGAGGCGCAGGATGATCGTGCTTGGTATCGTCATTTGCGCCGCTTGCAATGGGCTTGGCAAGGGTTGTCTCCGATAGAGATGGAAGGTGTGCTTTCTAAAATCGCTTCTTCTTCCCACTCTCGAACCAATGATGATTGGTTAGACACCGTAATGGGGTACCACAACGGCAACTGGACATTTGAGTGGATTAAGCTCGGCATGGAGCATCAGAAGCGTTCAAATGAAATGCAAGGTGAGGAGGCCGCCGATGAACTCTTCACCGCTTCTTTGTGTTTTAGTATCGCAGGCTACCCACATCTGAAGAATGATAATTTGGCCTTGCAGGCTCAAGTGCTGGCAAACAAAGCGTATTCTGACGGCGCAGAGAAGACCAAGTACACCATCAAGCAAATTGAAGTGCCTTACCAAAATCGCAAAATCATCGCGAACCTTCATTTGCCAAGAACCGACAAACAACTGCCTGTGGTGATGGTGAGCGCTGGTCTCGATACGTTACAAACCGACATGTGGCGTTTGTTCCGCAATCATCTTGCACCACGAGATATTGCGATGTTGACGGTTGACATGCCTTCGGTAGGGCACAGTTCTCACTGGCCTTTGACTGAGAACTCAAGCTGTCTGCACCAAGCGGTACTAAATGAGCTGTATTCATTGCCTTGGGTGGATCATCACAAAGTGGGGTTAGTTGGATTTCGTTTTGGTGGTAATGCCATGATCCGACTCTCTTTTGTTGAGCAAGAGAAGATCAAAGCTTGTGTAGCCCTTGGCGCACCCGTACATGATATTTTTACTTCCCCTGAGAAGCTGCAAAAAATGCCGAAGATGTACTTAGATCTTTTGGCTTCCCGTTTGGGAAAAAATGCGGTTGATATTAATAGCATGGCGGGCCAGATGATGGCCTGGTCATTGAAGGTTCAGGGCTTCTTGAGCAGTAGAAAAACCAAAGTACCTATTTTAGCTTTGAGCCTTGAAGGCGATCCGGTGTCTCCACACAGTGATAACCAACTCGTCGCGCTGTTTAGCCAGTATGGCAGAGCGAAAAAAATCAGTTCCAAAACGATTACAAAAGGATATGAGCAATCCCTCGATTTAGCCATAAAGTGGCTAGAAGATGAATTATTAGGGTGACAATTCTCCTAAATTAGTTAAGAGTGATATATCTGAGCAAAAAATAAGCTCATGATAATTAAAAATAATAATCATTCTTGGGTGTTTACTTTTAACTATGAAAATGGAGATTCATATGTCAGAGACGACTCAGGGCCCGACTCACTTTCGCTTGATGTCAAAGTTGAAGGCGATAGGGCCTTACCTGCGCGAACCACAATCGCAAGAAGGGCGCTATTATTTTGATTGTCTATCTGTTTGTGTAGACGACAAAAAATCGCCTGAGAAGCGTGAATTTTGGGGCTGGTGGATGGATTTAGAATCCATCGAAGGAGGCTTTACTGCCAAATATCATATCGGCAAGTACAACAAAGAAGGGCAATGGGTATCTGAAGCCCTGCCTAAAAAAGCGGTAGAGGAAGTGTATCTGACGCAGAGCACATTCCATCAAAAGCTGGTTGATACTTTAGAAGAACACTTCAAATTAGAAGTCGAATATCACACGGAGTCTTTCGATTTCGCTTAATTTGGTTGTTTTCATTTAATACCAAACAAAAAGGTGCGAAAACGCACCTTTTCTCTTGTTAATTCCCTCTTTGATTGTTAAAACATCCTCTCTTTATTTGTTTTTCAATTCAGAAGACATCATGACAACGAATCAACAAAATGCAGTTGTTTCACAACCACAAACTGTCGTTGTGAAACTGGGTACAAGTGTGCTGACAGGCGGCACTCTGGCACTCGACCGTGCTCACATGGTTGAGTTAGCGCGCCAGTGTGCTGAGCTTAAAAAACAAGGCCATTCAGTGGTAATGGTTTCGTCTGGTGCTATTGCAGCAGGTCGTGAGCACCTTGGTTACCCCGCATTGCCCAACGAGATGGCGAGTAAACAATTACTTGCGGCGGTGGGTCAAAGTCGCTTGATTCAAACATGGGAGTCTTTGTTTGGTATTTACGGCATTAAGATTGGTCAAATGCTACTAACTCGTGCTGATTTAGAAGATCGCGAGCGATTCTTAAACGCACGTGACACCATCAATGCGCTCGTTGCGAACGATATTATTCCTATCGTAAACGAAAATGATGCCGTTGCGACCAGCGAGATTAAAGTGGGCGATAACGACAACCTTTCCGCTTTGGTGGGCATTTTGTGTGGCGCAGATAAGCTCTTGCTTTTAACTGACCAAAAAGGTCTGTTTACTGCTGACCCTCGAAAAGACCCGAACGCAGAGCTGATCAAGGAAGTAAAAACCATCGACGATACGCTGCGTAAAATCGCAGGAGGAAGTGGTACAACATTGGGTACAGGCGGTATGGCAACGAAGCTGCAAGCCGCAGACATCGCTCGCCGCGCTGGTATCGAGGTTATTATTGCTGCCGGTAGTGCACCGAATGTTATCTTTGACTCTTTGAGTGCAGAGCCACAAGGCACACGCTTCCTACCTTGCGCTGAAGCTTTAGAAAACCGTAAACGCTGGATTCTGGCGGGACCTGCGGCATCGGGCGACATCATTATTGATGACGGTGCGGTAAATGCTGTGGTCGGTAAGGGCAGTAGCCTACTTGCTAAAGGGGTAATCAAAGTAAGTGGTGACTTTGCTCGAGGCGAAGTGGCGCGTGTAACAAATTCTCACGGTAAGTTGGTGGCTCGTGGCATCAGCGCCTACTCAAGTGATGACCTAACTAAAATTACTGGTAAGCACAGTAAAGATATCATCTCTATTTTGGGGCATGATTATGGCTCTGAGGTGATTCATCGCGATGATTTGGTCGTCATTCAGGAATAGAATTAGAGGGAAGCAAAGTGGATTTAACGAATATGGGTAAAGCTGCTAAAGATGCAGCTTTCGAATTAGCGACAGCGTCAACTGCGCAAAAGAACCAAGCTTTAGCCATCATCGCTGATGAGCTAGAAGCAAACTCCGTTGCTATTTTGGCGGCAAACGCTAAAGACATCGAACTTGGCCGTGAAGCGGGTTTAACCGATGCACTGCTTGATCGCCTTTTGCTTAATGAAGAACGATTGACTGCAATTGCTAATGATGTTCGCAACGTCATTAGCTTGAACGATCCTGTAGGCAGCGAAATCGACAGTAAGGTACTGGAAAATGGAATGTCATTGTCTCGTCGCCGCGTACCACTGGGTGTTGTGGGCGTAATTTATGAAGCGCGTCCTAACGTAACTATTGATATTGCGGCACTGTGCTTGAAAACCGGCAACGCAAGCATTTTGCGTGGCGGCAAAGAGACATTTTTCTCGAATATGGAATTAGTGAAGGTTATTCAGTCTGCGCTAGCAAAGGCGAACCTTCCTGCCGCTTCGGTTCAGTACATTGAAAAGCCAGATCGTGAGCTAGTCTCTCAACTGCTTAAACTGGACGATTACGTCGACATGATCATTCCACGCGGTGGTGCTGGCCTACACAAAATGTGTAAAGAAAACAGCACGATTCCGGTGATTATTGGCGGCTTTGGTATCAGCCATATCTTTGTCGACGAATCCGCTGATCTAGATAAATCCCTGAATGTGGTTGAGAACTCTAAAGTTCAACGTCCATCTGCGTGTAACTCACTAGATACGCTGCTCGTGCATGAAAAAATTGCAGAACAGTTTCTACCAATGATCGTTGAGCGTATGGACGAAAAAGTGACGTTCGTGGCAGAGCCAAAAGCAAAAGAACTCATGGAGCAAGCGAAACAAGTACGCGATGCTGTTGAAGGTGACTTTGATACGGAATGGTTGAGCTACACCCTTGGTGTAAAAGTCGTGTCTGATGTGAAAGATGCCATTGATCATATGCGTGTTCATAACGCGAGCCACTCAGATGCGATCATGACCAATAGTTTGGAAAACTCAGAACTGTTCATCAATTCTGTCGGTTCGGCGGCGGTTTATGTGAATGCTTCAACGCGCTTTACAGACGGTGCGCAATTTGGCCTTGGCGCAGAAGTCGCAGTATCCACGCAAAAGCTACATGCCCGTGGTCCAATGGGCTTAGAAGAGCTAACTAGCTACAAGTGGGTTGGTAAAGCGAATTACTTAGCACGCAGTTAACACATTCAACGAGATCTTGAGTGAAAAAGGGGCCTTTGCGCCCCTTTTTGTTTTGTCTAACATACCAATTCCGCTACACTACATGAGCTTTTATTTCGGTTTGAAAGCGTTATACCCAAATAGCTTTAATAGAGTCCGCATAACTATGAACGCGTGGTTAGCCGTGATTGCTCATGAGGTTATTTGGGTATAGATATGGAGGTGATATGCATTGTCCTTTTTGTTCCGAGAACGATACCAAAGTTATTGATTCCCGCTTAGTGGCTGATGGCCATCAAGTTCGACGTCGCCGTCAGTGCTTGGCGTGTAGCGAGCGTTTTACTACGTTTGAAAGCGCAGAGTTAGTGATGCCTAAAGTGATCAAATCGAATGGCAACCGTGAACCATTTGATGAAGATAAAATGGTTGGCGGTATTCAGCGCGCATTAGAGAAACGCCCAGTGAGTGCTGACTCTATAGAGTTAGCGATCAGCATGATCAAATCACAACTGCGTGCGACGGGTGAACGAGAGGTTCCGAGTGAAATGATTGGTAATTTAGTCATGGACCAACTCAAAGAGCTCGACAAGGTCGCTTATATCCGTTTCGCCTCAGTTTACCGCAGTTTTGAAGACATTCGCGAGTTTGGCGAAGAGATTGCCCGCCTAGAAGACTGAGTAGCTCATGACTCAACACACTCCTGAAAGAGCGTTTTCTGATTTAGATTTCGCCATGATGTCACGAGCTATTAAGTTAGCGAGACGTGGCATTTATACCACCGCCCCAAATCCAAATGTGGGGTGCGTCATCGTTCGTGATGAAGAAATTGTTGGTGAGGGCTATCACCACCGCGCTGGTGAGCCGCATGCCGAAGTGCACGCGATGCGCATGGCGGGTGAAAAAGCAGTTGGTGCAACCGCTTATGTGACGCTCGAACCTTGCTCTCATTACGGCCGTACACCGCCATGTGCTGAAGGGCTAATCAAAGCCAAAGTGGCACGTGTGGTTTGCGCAATGGTAGACCCAAACCCTAAAGTTTCGGGGCGGGGCATCCAGATGTTGCGTGATGCCGGAATTGAAGTACAAATCGGCTTGTTAGAGCAAGATGCCCTTGCCCTTAACCCTGGTTTTATAAAGTATATGCGTACAGGCATGCCGTTTGTTCAATTAAAAATGGCAGCCAGTTTGGATGGGCAAAGCGCACTCAGCAATGGGCAGAGCCAATGGATCACCTCCCCAGCGGCCCGCCAAGATGTGCAGCGTTATCGAGCGATGAGTGGTGGTATTCTCTCTACCAGCAAAACGGTGATTGATGATAATGCGTCACTCAATGTGCGTTGGGATGACTTACCTACCAGTGTTCAAGCGCAGTATTTACGAGAAGAACTTCGTCAACCAGTACGTGTAATCTTAGACCGTCAGAACCATTTAACGGATGCGCTCAAGCTGTTCCACACCGATGGAGAGCGAGTTATTGTTAGCCCAGATGGAGACTGTATCCCTCTATTGGACAACGCTGACCAAATTGACTTATCAACGACATTAAAACGTATCTCGGATGAGCACCACATCAATCACTTATGGGTTGAAGCTGGAGCAACGCTAGCCAGCGCGATGATAAAGGCTAATCTTGTAGATGAGCTCATTGTTTACCTTGCGCCAAAACTCATGGGCAGCGATGGTCGGGGGCTGATTGGTGCTTTAGGGTTAAGCGCTATGGCTGACGTCACTGATTTAAACATTACAGACGTTCGTATGGTTGGGGTAGACATTCGCATCACAGCCACCATCAAACGTAAAGAACTTAGATAAGAAATAGTATGTTTACAGGAATAGTAGAAGCAGTTGGCAAGTTAGCTGCGATTACGCCGAAGGGCGAAGACATCACCGTCACAGTTGAAACGGGGACGCTTGATATGTCAGACGTTAAGTTAGGCGATAGCATCGCGACCAATGGTGTTTGCTTAACGGTAGTTGACTTCGGAAGCCATTATTACAGTGCTGATCTGTCATTAGAAACCTTGAAGAAAACTGGGTTTGCTGAATACCAAGTAGGCGATAAGGTGAATCTAGAAAAAGCCATGTTACCAACAACGCGATTGGGGGGACATATCGTTTCTGGCCATGTCGATGGGGTTGGTGAAATTGTCGAACGCAATTTAGTTGGCCGCGCGATAGAGTTTTGGGTTGCAATGCCTGCGGAAATTAGCAAGTACGTCGCAGAGAAAGGCTCGATTACAGTTGATGGTATTAGCCTAACCGTCAACGACTTACGTAAAAATGCTTTTAAGCTGACGATTGTTCCTCATACGAGTGAAGAAACTACGATTGACCAGTTTCAAGTGGGGCGCAAAGTCAACTTAGAAGTTGATGTACTTGCGCGTTATATGGAGCGTTTACTGCAAGAACAGCAAGAAGATAAGGCCGAGTCTCGTATCACGATGGACTTTTTACAGCAAAACGGTTTTGCATAAGTCTTGGGAGTGGCTGCGTGAGGCATGCGATAAAGAGCAGACTCACAGAACACCGCGAGATTCATTGACTTGCTTGGTGCAAAGCTCAAACTATTGACCTAACTAGCATTCACTGCAACATGATTTTTCATTGCTGTCGCAATAACAAATTTAGAATAACGGGATAACAGACTATGCCAATCAGTACGCCACAAGAAATTATTGATGATATTCGCGCAGGCAAAATGGTCATCCTAATGGATGATGAAGACCGCGAGAATGAAGGTGACTTGATCATGGCTGCCGAGCATATTACGCCGGAAGCCATCAACTTTATGGCAACCTATGGCCGTGGCTTGATTTGTTTAACCATGACCAAAGATCGTTGCGAAAGCCTAGGTCTGCCACCAATGGTGCAAGACAATAATGCGCAATACACAACCAACTTTACCGTTTCTATTGAGGCGGCAGAAGGGGTAACGACGGGTATTTCAGCCGCGGATCGCGCACGTACGGTTCAAGCGGCAGTCGCGCCAAACGCCAAAGCTGCGGATTTGGTGCAGCCTGGTCATATCTTCCCGCTCGCGGCCCAAGATGGCGGTGTACTGACTCGCGCAGGTCACACTGAAGCTGGCTGTGATTTGGCTCGCCTTGCTGGTTTAGAGCCAGCATCGGTTATTGTTGAGATCTTAAATGACGACGGCACCATGGCTCGTCGCCCTGATCTAGAGATCTTTGCAGAGAAGCACGGTATTAAATTGGGCACTATTGCCGACCTAATTGAGTACCGCAATAACACTGAGACAACGATTGAACGTGTGGCAGAGTGCAAGTTACCGACGGAGTTTGGCGAGTTCACGTTAGTCACGTACAAGGACACCATTGATAACCAAGTGCACTACGCAATGTGCAAGGGCGATTTGAAAGAAAAAGCGCCACTGGTTCGCGTACATCTTCAAGACGTTTTTACCGACTTACTACGTAGCGATCGTAATGCAGAGCGCAGCTGGACACTAGATAAGGCAATGAAACGCATTGGTGAAGAAGGCGGTGTGCTGGTTGTTCTTGGCCATGAAGAATCGACTGATCTACTTATTCATCGCGTGAAGATGTTTGAAGCGCAAGACAAAGGTGAAGCCCCAACGCTTGCTAAGAAACAGGGCACGTCTCGCCGTGTTGGTGTGGGTTCACAGATTCTTGCGGATCTCGGTGTACATGATATGCGCCTTCTGTCATCGACCAACAAAAAGTACCACGCATTAGGTGGTTTTGGTCTGAACGTGGTTGAGTACGTCTGCGAGTAACAACCGAACAATAAGTTCCTAGTCTTTTACGCACTCAACTCGTCAATGGCTAGGAACCGGTGATTTGCCTCCAATTTCCATTAGATATTGCTCACAAATTTGTGCTAGAATCCGGCGATTCTCACTTGATGAACATATTTCACTTATAAATAGAGTTAAAGGAAAGCTTATGAAAGTGATCGAGGGTGGCTTCCCAGCGCCAAATGCAAAAATTGCTATCGTTATTTCTCGTTTCAACAGTTTTATTAACGAAAGCCTACTTTCTGGTGCGATCGATACACTAAAGCGTCACGGACAAGTAAGCGAAGACAACATCACGGTTGTGCGTTGTCCAGGTGCCGTAGAACTACCTCTAGTAGCTCAGCGTGTTGCTAAAACTGGCAAATTCGACGCTATTGTTTCTCTAGGGTCTGTTATTCGCGGTGGAACGCCTCACTTTGACTATGTTTGTAGTGAAATGAACAAAGGTCTAGCACAAGTGTCTATGGAATTCAGCATTCCAGTAGCATTTGGTGTTTTGACTGTTGATACGATCGATCAAGCGATTGAACGCGCAGGAACCAAGGCTGGTAATAAAGGTGCAGAGGCTGCACTAAGCGCACTTGAAATGATTAATGTACTATCTGAAATTGATTCCTAATGGGGGCCAGTGTGAAACCAGCCGCACGTCGTAACGCACGTCAATTCGCTCTACAGGCGATCTACTCATGGCAAATTACTAAAGAGAATGTTGCCAAGATTGAAGAACAGTTTTTGTCTGGCGACAAATACGATGAAGAAGAACTTCATGCATCTGAGCCAGCGCTTGCTGCTCCAGAAACAGACGTAGCTTACTTCCGTGAACTACTAAGCGGTGTTGTACTTAGCCACGCTGAGCTAGATAGCAAAATTCGTCCATACATCTCTCGTCCTATGCAGGATTTAGATATGATGGAACTTGCTCTTCTTCGCCTTGCTATGTACGAGATGACTCGTCGCGAAGATGTTCCTTACAAAGTTGTTATCAATGAAGCGATTGAACTTGCAAAAGTCTTCGCAGCAGAAGATAGCCACAAGTTTGTGAACGGTGTACTTGATAAAGCAGCACCTCACATTCGTAAGAAATAACGATTTCTTCAATGAAAAGGTCAGCACATGCTGACCTTTTTTGTATCAAAAGCTTTTACATCAAAAAGTAAGTGAATTATGTCTGGTGAATTTAATCTGATAGACAAATACTTCGTCGATCGTCAGAGCCAACGTAAAGATGTCCACCTAGCGGCTGGTGATGACTGCGCACTCGTCAAAGCGCCGGCTAATGTTCAGATTGCGATTAGTACGGATACATTGGTGGCGGGAACGCATTTCTTAGCCGATGCGAACCCCGCATGGGTAGCGCACAAAGCATTGGCTTCTAACATCAGTGATTTAGCAGCGATGGGAGCAACGCCAGCGTGGGTGAGCTTTGCATTAACGATGCCCGAGCCAGATGAAGAATGGCTTGCACCTTTCTGTGATGCATTTTTCGAATTGGCTGATTACTATGGTATTCAGTTAATTGGCGGTGATACCACAAAAGGGCCATTGTGTCTGACTCTGACGGTGCAAGGTTTTGTGCCTGAAGGTAAAGCTCTCACACGTTCCGGAGCAAAGTCAGGGGACTGGGTGTACGTAACGGGGAACCTTGGCGATGCAAAAGCTGGCTTGGATGTGATTCTAGATGGCTCTCTACGCAGCAGAGCTGGCGCGGAAGCACTAGAGCGCGCTCATTACCTTAGTTCGCCTCGTGTGCTAGCTGGTCAGGCTCTGGTTGGCTTAGCCTCGTCGGCGATTGATATCTCAGATGGTTTAATCTCTGATATTAAGCACATTTTACAGCGATCTCAGGTTGGGGTGAGTATTGATGTCTCTCAGCTACCGATCTCTTCAGAATTAGTCCAGTTTTTAGATGATAAGATCAGCGCGCAGCAGTATGCTTTAGCAAGTGGCGAAGAGTACGAGTTGTGTTTTACCGTGCCGGAGCAAAATCGAGGCTCGCTACAAAGCGCTTTATCTCATACTGGCTGTAAGGTCACATGTATTGGTCAAATTCGACCAAATGGAACCTTCGAGCTGCATGATAACAATCAACCACTTGATTGGGACTTAAGTGGCTTCGACCACTTTAAATGATCTGAGCTAAGCTCTAGCCAGAGCCTGTTACTATTGAGCAACTCGCAGGCATGACGATTGAAACCAAACTAGCAGTATAGGTTTAAGGATATGACCAACCCTCTTTCTCTGATTTCATTAAAGAACCCGTGGCATCTATTGGCGACGGGTTTTGGCAGTGGATTATCCCCGTTTATCCCAGGAACAATGGGGACACTGGCGGCCGTGCCCTTCTTTTTGTTGTTGGCGCAATTGCCATTTACGGCGTATGTCATTGTTGTTCTGATTTCGTGTGTGATCGGCATTCAAATCTGCCAAGTGACGTCTGCAGACATGAAAGTACATGATCATGGTTCAATCGTATGGGATGAATTTGCGGGTTTTTGGATTACGATGAGCATCGTTCCTGCGCTAAATATTCCGTTGACCGAGTGGAAGTGGTTGCTCACTGGTTTCATCTTGTTCCGTTTTTTCGACATGGTAAAACCGTGGCCAATTGGGTGGCTAGATAAGCGAGTTCACGGTGGGCTGGGTATTATGGTTGATGATATCGTGGCGGGAATTATGGCCGGTGTTGCCCTGTTTCTAGTCGCAAAATACGCAGGCTGGATGAATTAAACGTTGGACATAAAAAAGGGATGCCATGAGCATCCCTTTTTAAATTCTATTTTGCTAAATAATCCAAGATGGATTGTTCAATCCCTTTTGCATCGAGACCAAGCTCTTCATGCAGTTCATCTTGTGTTCCCTGATGAATAAACTCATCTGGTAAACCTAGGTTCAACACAGGTTTAATGATTTTATCTTTCATCATGAACTCAACGACACCAGCACCTGCACCACCTGCGATAACATTTTCTTCTAACGTCACGAGCACATCATGATCTGCGGCTAATTGACGAATTAATGCTTCATCGAGCGGCTTCACAAAGCGCATATCAGCAACAGTGGCGTTAAGGTATTCTGCCGCTTCTAGCGCGTTACCCAAGAAAGTACCAAAGTTCAGAATAGCAACTTTTTCACCTTGGCGAACCATTCGTCCTTTACCGATTTCTAAAGCCGTAAACTCAGTTTCGATTTCTACGCCCATCCCGCTACCGCGAGGGTATCGAACCGCACTAGGGCCAGTATGTTTATGGCCAGTGTAAAGCATTTGTCGACATTCGTTTTCGTCACTTGGCGCCATGATCACCATGTTCGGAATACAGCGCATAAAGCTTAGATCGAATGCGCCTTGGTGAGTTTGGCCGTCAGCACCAACGAGACCTGCACGATCGATAGCGAACATTACTGGTAAATCCATGATCGCGATATCGTGGATCAGTTGGTCATAACCACGTTGCAAGAAAGTCGAATAGATAGCTACGATTGGATGATCGCCAGCAATTGCCATACCTGTTGCAAGTGTCACAGCGTGTTGCTCAGCAATCGCCACGTCAAAGTATTGGTCTGGATATTCTTTTGAGAAACGTACCATACCAGAGCCTTCGCGCATTGCTGGCGTAATTGCCATTAGCTTAGGATCTTGGGCCGCCATATCACATAAAAAGTCACCAAAGATCTTTGAGTAAGTTGGCTTACCGCCACTGCTTTTCGGTAGACAGTTATGCGTTGGATCGAATTTAGGAACACCGTGGTAGCCGATAGGATCTTTCTCGGCAGGCTCATAACCTTTGCCTTTCTTGGTCATGATGTGCAGGAATTGAGGGCCTTTGAGCTCACGCATGTTTTTTAGCGTTTTGACGAGTTCATTGACGTCGTGTCCATCAATCGGGCCAATGTAATTAAAGCCGAACTCTTCAAACAGAGTGCCTGGCACTACCATGCCTTTTAGGTGCTCTTCCGTACGGCGAACCAACTCTTTAATAGGTGGAACACCAGACAACACTTTTTTACCGCCTTCACGGATAGAAGTGTACAAGCTGCCAGAAAGTACTTTCGCAAGGTGGTTATTCAGGGCGCCGACGTTTTCTGAAATAGACATTTCGTTGTCGTTCAAAATCACCAACATATCAGGATGAACGTCGCCAGCGTGGTTCATAGCTTCGAATGCCATGCCGGCTGTAATTGCGCCATCACCAATCACACTGACGATTTTACGACCTTTGCCTTCTTTTTGTGCGCTGATGGCCATGCCAAGACCTGCACTAATAGATGTCGAAGAGTGACCGACAGATAAGGTGTCATATTCACTTTCTTCACGCCAAGGGAAAGGGTGTAGACCATCCTTTTGGCGAATTGTTGGCATTTTATCGCGACGTCCGGTGAGGATTTTATGCGGGTAAGCCTGATGACCAACATCCCAGATCAGTTTGTCGATAGGGGTGTTGTAAACATAATGCAGAGCGACAGTTAGCTCCACGGTGCCTAAGCCAGACGCTAAGTGTCCGCTTGATTGGCTCACTGAATTTAGCAGATACGTTCGCAGTTCATCACACAGATTTGGTAATGTTTCTTTCGGAAGGAGACGTAATTCTTCCGGTGTATTTGCTAACGCCAGTGTTGGGTACTTTGAAATATCAAGAGTCATATAAATGCGCGCTTATAGTGTTAATTTTTGCGCTCGATGACATATCGGGCGAACTCTTCGAGTAACTGAGTATTGTATGGGATAGCTTCCAATGCTTGAAGTGCTTCCTGTAACAGAGTGTGAGCTTTCTCTATGGCTCCCTCTAAACCCAGCAGGGAAGGATAAGTGCTCTTATTCAGACCTTGGTCGGAACCTTGAGGCTTACCCAGTGTTTCTGTGTCACTGATGATATCAAGAATATCGTCTTGAACCTGAAACGCCAAACCAATTGCTTTTGAGTAGCGCTCCAAGTGAGGTAGAACCTCGATACCTTTCTCACCAGCAGCTAATGCACCTAATTTTACCGCACAATCAATCAGAGCTCCGGTTTTTTTACGGTGTATCTCTTCCATTTCTTCAAGAGAAACTTGGCGATTTTCTGCGCCTAAATCTAAGGCTTGTCCAACACACATGCCGTTGGCGCCAGAAGAATGCGCCAACGCTTTGATCATGTTGATGCGTTGAGTCTCGGCTGTCGGGTTTAATTGACCATCGGCAATAATGGTGAAGGCGAGAGTTTGTAGTGCATCACCTGTCAGTATTGCGGTTGCTTCATCAAACTTAATATGACAAGTTGGTTGACCTCGACGCAGCTCATCATCGTCCATGGCTGGCAGATCATCATGAATGAGTGAGTAGGCATGTATACATTCGATAGCAGCGGCAGGAGTGTCTAAGTCTTCTGGTTTACAGCCGAGCATTTGACCTGTGATGTAAACAAGAAAAGGGCGAACGCGTTTTCCACCTAGCAAAAGGCCGTATTTCATTGCTTGAATCAATGGCTGCTCTTGATATGGAAGCTGATCGAGCCACAAGTTCAATTGCTGATTGTTTCTTTGTTGAAAAGACGTCAATGTCTGTTGCATCACATTGCTCACTACTGATGGTTATTCTGAATCTGGTTTGAAGTCACTCAGTGGTGCTTCATCATCTTCGCTGAGAAGAATACTTACGCGCTGTTCGGCGTCGCTAAGTTTAGTTTGGCCAGCACGAGCTAAGGCAATGCCTCGTTCAAACTTACGTAGAGCATCATCTAGGGCAAGATCGCCATTTTCTAATTGATCAACCAAGCTATCAAGCTCTTCAATGGTTGCTTCGAAGGTCATGTTTTCTGGTTTCTTGACCGCCATCTTTTTTCTGCCTTAATCAAGCCTTGGAGAAGATGCACGAAAGTTACCTTAGCCTAGTAACTTGGTCAAATTTAACCTTATATAATTGTCACAAAATTAGCGTTAAACGAGCCTAAGCGCTGAAACCCCATATTTTGGTTAAGGTTGTTAAGTCTAATTTGTGATCCATTAGCTAAGATTTTTCTAAAAATTCTGCGCGAGTTGTCGATACAGGTAATAATCCGCCCAATGGCAGTATTTGAGTATAGCGTGAGGAGTGCTTTGTGGATTTAGCAACCCTATTAGGTTTGATTGGTGGTTTTGCATTCGTCATTATGGCGATGGTGCTTGGTGGCAGCATCGGCATGTTTGTCGATGTCACGTCGATCCTTATTGTCGTTGGTGGCTCAATATTTGTAGTACTGATGAAGTTCACAATGGGACAGTTCTTTGGTGCAACAAAGATCGCAGGCAAAGCCTTCATGTTTAAAGCGGATGAACCGGAAGACTTGATCGCAAAAATTGTGGAAATGGCCGATGCGGCACGTAAAGGTGGTTTTCTTGCTCTTGAAGAGATGGAAATTAATAACACTTTTATGCAAAAAGGCATTGATTTGCTTGTTGATGGCCATGATGCCGACGTGGTAAGAGCGGCCTTAAAAAAAGACATTGCGCTTACGGATGAACGACATACTCAAGGCACTGGCGTATTTCGCGCCTTTGGTGACGTTGCCCCTGCAATGGGGATGATTGGTACCTTGGTTGGCTTAGTCGCAATGCTTTCGAACATGGATGATCCAAAAGCGATTGGACCAGCAATGGCGGTTGCACTCTTAACCACATTGTATGGCGCGATCCTGTCCAACATGGTGTTTTTCCCTATTGCGGATAAGCTTTCTCTGCGCCGTGATCAAGAAACGCTAAACCGCCGTTTGATCATGGATGGTGTATTAGCGATTCAAGATGGTCAAAACCCGCGAGTGATTGATAGCTACTTGAAGAACTACCTCAACGAAGGTAAACGTGCTCTTGAGATTGACGAGTAACTTGGAGAGTAGTGATGGATGATGAAGATAACAAATGCGATTGTCCGCCACCTGGTCTCCCGTTATGGATGGGGACATTCGCGGACTTAATGTCGTTACTGATGTGTTTCTTTGTTCTTCTGCTCTCGTTTTCTGAGATGGACGTGCTGAAGTTCAAACAGATCGCGGGATCAATGAAATTTGCCTTCGGTGTACAAAATCAACTTGAAGTGAAAGACATTCCCAAAGGTACCAGCATCATTGCTCAAGAGTTTCGACCGGGCCGACCAGAACCAACGCCGATTGATGTCATCATGCAGCAAACCATGGACATCACTCAGCAGACGCTCGAATTTCATGAAGGGGAGTCTGACCGAGCTGGTGGCACAAAGCGTGATGAAGGCAAGTTAACGGGGGGCCAATCGCCAGAAACGTCAACGCAAAACAATCAATCTGCAGAAGCGGACATGCAACAGCAGCAATCTGAAGAGATGTCGCAAGAGATGGAAACCTTGATGGAAAGCATCAAGAAAGCCTTAGAGCGAGAGATTGAACAAGGTGCCATTGAAGTTGAAAATCTTGGCCAACAGATTGTTATACGCATGCGTGAAAAAGGTGCATTCCCTGAAGGTTCGGCCTTCTTGCAGCCTAAATTCCGCCCTTTAGTTCGACAAATTGCAGAGTTAGTAAAAGACGTGCCAGGCATTGTGCGAGTATCTGGTCATACGGACAACCGACCGTTAGACTCAGAGCTTTATCGTTCTAACTGGGATCTCTCCTCTCAGCGCGCCGTATCGGTTGCACAAGAGATGGAGAAGGTGAGAGGCTTCTCTCATCAACGTTTGAGAGTGCGAGGCATGGCAGATACTGAACCATTGTTGCCGAATGATTCTGATGAAAATCGCGCGCTTAACCGGCGGGTTGAAATCAGCATCATGCAAGGCGAGCCACTATACAGTGAAGAAGTGCCTGTAATTCAATAACTAGACTTTGGTTTTAAGTCAGTAGAGAGATAAGAAAGCGAGCAGATTGCTCGCTTTTTTTGTTTTTCCAATCCGCTTGGGTGTATAATCTTGCGCCTTAAAAGTGAGCTCAGACTACTTTTTGTGACTGAAACGCGGTTTTACTGCGTATGAAGTATTGAAGTTGAGTGTCACTCTTTGTTGATTGCGAAACTAACCTGCGAATTAGACTATGAAATTTATTGTAAAGCCCCATCCAGAAATTTTTGTAAAAAGTGAATCTGTGCGTAAGCGCTTCACAAAGATTTTAGAGTGCAACATTCGTAACATCATTAAGAGCCGCACGGAATCTGTCGCGGTATTCAACCGTCGTGATCACATTGAAGTGACCTCTGAGAGTAACGAATTCCACGCTGAAGTTCTTGAGGTTTTGACTCATACACCAGGCATTCACCACGTACTGGAAGTGAAGCAGACCGAATTTAAAGATTTGCACGATATCTTCGAACAAGTACTGGAGCTAAATCGCTCTGCACTCGAAAATAAAACCTTTGTTGTACGTGCGAAGCGTCGCGGTAAGCACGACTTTACCTCTATCGAACTAGAGCGTTATGTCGGCGGTGGTTTAAACCAAGCTATTGAGAGCGCAAGAGTTAAGCTGCAAAACCCAGACGTGACGATCAAGGTGGAAGTCTCGAATGATAAGCTAAACCAAGTGCTGGCTCGTCATAAAGGTTTAGGCGGCTTTCCACTGGGCACGCAAGAAGACGTGTTGAGCTTGATCTCTGGTGGTTTTGACTCTGGTGTTTCTAGCTATCTGCACATCAAACGTGGCTCAAAAGTACACTACTGTTTCTTTAACCTAGGTGGTCCAGCGCACGAAATCGGCGTTAAGCAGGTTTCTCACTACCTATGGAACAAATACGGCTCTTCAGCAAAAGTACGTTTCATCTCAGTTGATTTCGAACCTGTGGTTGCGGAAATCCTAGAGAAAGTCGATGACGGCCAAATGGGGGTTATCTTGAAGCGTATGTTCATGCGTGCAGCAGGCATGATCGCTCAGAAGATGAAGATCGAAGCATTGGTGACTGGCGAAGCGCTCGGTCAGGTATCGAGCCAAACGCTAACTAACCTCCGCCATATCGATAACGTAACGGACACGTTGATTCTGCGCCCACTTATCAACTGGGATAAAGAAGACATCATTAACCTAGCACGCGAAATCGGCACAGAAGACTTTGCGAAGACTATGCCAGAGTATTGTGGTGTTATTTCTAAGAAGCCGACAGTAAAAGCGATTAAAGCGAAGCTAGAAGCGGAAGAAGAGAAGTTTGACTTTAGCATTCTTGAGCAAGTAGTTCGTGATGCACGCATGATGGACATTCGTGATATCGCGAAAGAGTCTGAGCAAGCAGCACCAGAAGTCGAGCAGGTTGAAGCGGTAGAAGAGCACGCGGTTGTGCTAGATATTCGTAGTCCTGAAGAGGAAGACGATAACCCGCTCGAAATCGAAGGTGTGGATGTGAAACATATCCCATTCTACAAGTTGGGTACACAGTTTGGTGATTTAGACCAATCTAAGACATATCTATTGTACTGTGACCGTGGGGTGATGAGCCGTCTACAAGCACTTTACTTGCAAGAGCAAGGCTTCAATAACGTAAAAGTTTACCGCCCATAGTTGACTGATAAAAAGACGTTAAAAGGCGCAAATTGAGACATCAATTTGCGCCTTTTTTGTTTTTGATCGCGTTACAGCTAATCATTACTTAGCATAATGTTGAGGCTTATCGCAAAGCCATACACTTTGTGTTGATATAACGATAATTAATCCGAAAGAAGAGTAATAAAGTGATGTTGCTGCCAGATATGCGGATGAGATTTTCGATAGATAAAAAAACACCGCCTAATTTAGGCGGTGTAACAAATTTGACAGACAGGTCAAAAATAAATACAGGAAGTATATGTTTTGTCACAGGGAGTGTGGACAAAACATTATGGTAGAAATCTACCTAACTCGAAATACGAGTTTGCAAACACAACATCGCAACAACGAAGCCAATTGATTTCCAAAGAAATCAAGCCGTTCAGGCTCGTGTTACGGGGTGAAATATAGAATTTATCTGGCTGTTCGACAACGGACATTTTATAATGTTTCAGATTAAAAAAACTAATCCTATTTGAGGTCCCATATGTCTCGCAGATTGCCTCCATTAAATTCGCTTCGAGTCTTCGAAGCGGCTGCTCGTCATCTCAGTTTTACGCGAGCGGCAGAAGAGTTGTTTGTTACTCAAGCCGCGGTCAGTCACCAGATTAAAGCACTCGAAGAGTTCTTATCGTTGAAGCTCTTTCGTCGCCGTAATCGTTCGCTATTGTTGACAGAAGAAGGACAAAGTTACTTTCTCGACATCAAAGATATTTTCACCTCGATTGCCGAGGCGACAGATAAGGTATTGGAACGTAGTGAAAAAGGGGCATTGACGATCAGTCTACCGCCGAGTTTTGCTATCCAATGGTTGGTGCCTCGTTTGGCCGATTTTAATGCTCAAGAGCCAGATATCGATGTACGTATTAAAGCTGTGGATATGGATGAAGGTTCACTGACTGATGATGTAGATGTGGCTATCTACTATGGCCGTGGGAATTGGCCGGGTTTGCGAGCGGATAAATTGTACCAAGAGTTTCTGATCCCACTTTGTTCACCTTCGTTACTTTTAGGCAACAAACCATTAGAATCTCTAAGTGACCTCAAATTACACACTTTGTTACATGATACTTCGCGTAAAGACTGGAAGCAGTTTGCGCGTCATTACAACATCGAAGGTATCAATGTAAACCACGGTCCTATTTTCAGTCACTCGACGATGGTGCTACAGGCTGCTGCGCATGGTCAGGGGGTTGCGCTTGGTAACAACGTACTCGCCAAGCCAGAAATGGAAGCTGGACGACTCATCGCGCCATTCGACGAGGTGTTGATCTCCAAGAATGCATTCTACGTGGTGTGTCATGAACAGCAGGCAGATATGGGCCGAATCGCAACGTTTAGAGACTGGATGTTAGCGACCGCGAGAAAAGAGCAAGAGGAAGTACTAGATGAGCCAATGGATAGTTGAGGGACCTGAAAGCGGTCCTCTATTTATCTTTGCCCATGGCGCTGGAGCGGGGATGGAACATGATTTCATGGCCGCCGTTGCCAAAGGATTAGTTGAGCAAGGAATTCGCGTGGTGCGATTTAACTTCCCGTATATGATTAAGCGAGCGGAAGATGGGAAAAAGCGTCCACCAGATCGTGCGCCAAAGCTGCTTGAAGCCTATGAAGAAGTGATTGCTCACTTTACCTCTCAACCTATTGTCATTGGTGGTAAGTCAATGGGTGGCCGCATGTCGAGTTTACTGGCTGAAAATGAGCTGGTGGCGGGCATTGCCTGTTTAGGGTTTCCATTTCACCCACCGGGAAAGCCAGAAAAGTTCAAAGGCGATCACTTAGCGAATATCGAGAAACCTACGCTGATTCTGCAAGGGGAGCGAGACACCTTTGGTAAGCGTGAGGAGTTCGATGACTTTGTCCTTTCATCACAAGTCAAGGTGAGTTTTTTACCCGATGGTGACCACAGCTTTAAACCGCGCAAGAGCTCAGGCCATACCGAGGCGGGTAACATCGAGCTCGCGGTAGAGCAGTTAGCGGCGTTTATCAAAGAGGTGTACCGTGAAAAGTAAGTGGTTACTCTCATTTTCTGGTCTGTCTGGGCTGGTTTCTGTCGCTTTAGGTGCCTTTGCTGCACATGGGTTAAAAGCTCAGCTGGCTCCGTATTTGCTTGGCGTATTTGAGACCGGAGTGTTGTACCAATTTATTCACACGCTGGCGATTGTGTTTTGTGCGGTTTTATTGCTATTGAATTTGGGACAAAAAGCACAAAAATATTTTTTCATTGCAGCGATTTGCTTTATCATCGGCATCTTTTGTTTTAGCGGCAGTCTTTACGCGCTGGCGCTGACAGGCATTAAGTGGTTTGGGCCCATTACTCCAATGGGAGGATTACTGTTCATGATTGGTTGGTGTCTGTTCTTTTTTGCTGCGTTCAATATCAAAGAGGTCTCCAAGTGAAACAACTAATGCTCTATTGCCGTTCTGGCTTTGAGAAAGAGTGTGCTGGTGAAATTCAGGACAAAGCGACACAGTTGGAAGTGTATGGCTTCCCTCGTGTGAAGAGAAACTCAGGTTATGTTGTCTTCGAGTGTTACCAAGATGGAGATGCGGACAAACTTGCTAGAGGTTTGGACTTTAAGTCGTTAATCTTCGCTCGCCAAATGTTTGCGGTAGCGGCTGAGTTTCAATCGCTGCCAAGTGATGACCGCATTAGCCCAATTTTGAATGAGCTAGCAGACATTGAAGCGTTTCCTCGCTGTGGGGATTTGAGAATTGAAACTCCGGATACGAATGAAGCGAAAGAGCTACTGAAATTCTGCCGTAAATTTACTGTCCCAATGCGTCAAGCGTTGCGCGGTAAAGGTTTAATGTTGAACAAAGACAACGCGAAGAAGCCAGTACTGCACATTTGTTTTGTGGAGCCTGGCCACTGTTATGTCGGTTATTCTTACACAGACAATAACTCTCAGTTCTTCATGGGTATTCCTCGCCTTAAGTTCCCAGCAGACGCCCCAAGTCGTTCAACGCTTAAACTGGAAGAAGCATTTCACGTCTTTATTCCACGTGAAGAGTGGGATGAGCGTTTAGCTCCAGGAATGTGGGGGGTCGATTTAGGGGCATGTCCAGGCGGTTGGACGTACCAATTGGTGAAGCGCTCGATGTTCGTTCACTGTGTCGATAACGGCATGATGGCAGACAGCTTGATGGAAACCGGCCAGATCAAGCATCATATGGTGGATGGTTTTAAATTCGAACCAGACCGTAAGAACGTAACATGGATTGTTTGTGACATGGTAGAAAAGCCAGCTCGTGTTGCTCACCTTATGGGCCAGTGGCTGTTAAAAGGTTGGGCGAAAGAGGCAATCTTTAACCTTAAGCTGCCAATGAAAGGCCGCTATGACGAGGTGCTGCAAGACCTTGAAAACCTGAAGCAGTTCCTGATTGATAATAAGGTAAAGTTCAGACTACAAGCTAAGCATTTGTATCATGATCGTGAAGAAATCACGATTCATATCCAGTGTCTATCGAACATTTCACCGTACTAATTTTATCTCCGAGTCATTTGGGGATAGTCCCGAGAATAGAAAAAAGCGCCTTCAAATGGCGCTTTTTTATTGTCTGAGAGCTTTATGGTTTGAAACCATCATCAGACACTATTCCGCTTTATTTGGTCCTGTAAAGCGAATGTCCTGTAAGTTAAAGCCGAGTTCAATGTCGCACTTTAAAGCCGCGACGCGTTTACATAGGCGTGCAGACTCAATGTGCTCGTCTAATTTTTTACGGTATTTCGGTGCGAGGTCTTCACTGGCGTAGGCTGCTTCAATATTCTCAAACTGAGTAAGAATCTCTTTCGCCGCTTTTGGTCCAATGCCCGGAACCCCCGGCACTTGGCTAGAGCTGATCCCCGTTAACCCCCAATAATCGGCCAGTTGGCTCGGTTTTACGCCGAACTCTTTTTCGATAAACGGTTCATCTAACCAACGATGTTGGAAGTAATCACGGATCTGTAGGGTAGGAGAAAGCAGCTGACAGTAGCCTTTATCCGTAGAAACGATGGTGACTTTTTCACCATGACTGGCCACTTTAGTCGCGAGAGTCGCAACCAAGTCGTCCGCTTCATCGCCTTCAGAAAGCAATGAATCAATACCTTGTTCCCACCATGCTTGCTGAATCGCATCTAGACCTAGCATCAGTGGTTCCGGCATTGGTTTTCGATTTTGCTTATAGTCTGGGAGAATCTCAGCTCGCCACCCTCTGTCTTGTTCATGGTGATCGAAAACCGCGATGATGTGTGTCGGGTTGGCTTCTGACAGAATGCGAGTGAGGGTTCTTTGTGTCGTGGTGATGGTTCTTGCTATGTCGGTTGGATCCGGTTGTGCAGAGTGCACACGGCGGATCAGGTTTAGGGCATCAATAATAACAAGATGAATAGACATAATGACTTAGCAATAAAAAAGGGGCGTAATGCCCCTAGTGTAACGAATGCTAGCCTGACTATCGACCACCAATTTCTGGGTGAGCGATGCGATAACACGGTTCGTAGTCTGACCCGCCAGGTAATTTCATTCGGTGTTGTTCGACAAAGTCTTGTAGTAACTTATCGAGCTTTTTCATTAGCACAGGATCACCGTGAATGGTGAAAGGGCCTCGACGTTCGATTTCTCGAATGCCTTCGGCTTTTACGTTACCAGCCACGATACCGGAGAAGGCTTGACGCAGGTTGGCCGCTAAGACTTGAGGTTCTTGATCTAAGCTTAAATCCAATTGCTCCATCGACTCATGAGTTGGATCGAATGGTAACTGGAAGTTAGGCTCGATTTTTAATGACCAGTTAAAGCTATAAGCATCGCCTTTTTCTTTTCGGTGAAGGCGTACAGAGTCCATTGAGCGCTTCATGATACGTGCCACTTCTGCCGGATCGTCAATGACGATCTCGTAATGCTTTTGACCTTCTTCGCCAAGTGTATCGCGAACAAACTCGTCGATAGAGCGGAAGTACTCTTCACTCTCTTTTGGTCCTGTTAACACGATAGGCATTGGCTGATCGGCGTTGTCTGGGTGCATCATAATGCCAAGAATATACAGCAACTCTTCTGCAGTGCCCGGACCACCAGGGAAAATCACAATGCCATGCGCCATACGTACAAAGGCTTCCAAACGCTTTTCGATGTCCGGCATGATAACCAGCTCATTCACTATTGGGTTTGGTGGCTCGGCTGCAATAATCGAAGGCTCGGTTAAACCAAGATAACGTTGCTGAGTATAACGCTGCTTCGCATGTCCGATAGCGGCACCTTTCATTGGCCCTTCCATCGCACCAGGACCACAACCCGTGCAGATATTAAGTTCACGCAAGCCAAGCTCGTTACCGACTTCACGTGTGTATTGATATTCCACGCCATTGATAGAGTGACCACCCCAACACACGACGAGGTTTGGCTCGATACCTGGTGTGAGTGCTCTGGCATTACGCAGAATACCGAACACGAGGTTAGTGATGTGAATTGGGTTCGTCAGGTTGAGTCGTTGTGCGTCTGCTAAATGCATATTGACATAAACGATATCGCGTAACACGGAGAACAGATGCTCTTGGATACCTTTAATTATCTCGCCATCGACAAAGGCGTGCTCAGGTGGGTTAGTCAGCTCAAGCTTAATACCACGCTCGCGGCGCACTACGTTGACATCAAACGACTGGTGTTTATCGAGCAGCTCTTTCGAGTTATCGGTATGACTGCCGGAGTTCAACACCGCTAACGTGCAGTTGCGGTACAGTTGATAAAGTTCACTCGAGGCCGTGTTTTTTAAGCGCTCTACTTCTAATTGAGATAGCAAGTCCATGCTACCAGCGGGGCTTATATGGGTAATCATAACGCCTCCTTGTGTTGCATTATTTTGAGGGAAAGTACCAACTCACCTTTTTGGGTTATACGTATGGTTTGATGAAAGGCAGTTGGCCGATTTGGTTTTATGGTTATTGACTCCCAAGCAACCTCAAGATGGTACATTCGCGTTCTGTAAATGCATCATCTTGAAGTGACTTGGGTTTTTACAGCTTAGCAGACTGAAAGGGAAGAAATGTGATAACTCGTTGAAAATGGGTGGTTATAAAGCGTAAATTGCGCCAATTCTGGTTTGTTTGTTCGCTTTTTGTACGAAATCTAGCTCCAGTTAAGCTGATTTGTTCCACGTTTTTTAGCGTCCGCAAGCATCTTGCCGAGTCGATCGAGTACATACTCTGGCGTATCGGACTCTTTAAAAGAGGTCGACACAGCCGCTAGGGTGATCATGATATTTTGCTCACGGAACTTAAATGGTAATTGGCTAATATCACGCTGGATATGTTTAATGAGATCCAGTGTGTATTCTTCAGATTGTTCTGGAACGAGTAAAATAAACTCTTCGCCACCAAAGCGAGCTACCATTTCAGTTTCTGATACGCGTTTATTAATGGTGCGAGCTATGATCTTCAACGCTTTATCACCAGCCGTATAGCCATAGCTGTCATTCACCGCTTTGAAGTTATCAACGTCAAACAACACTACACGCAGATTCTGTTGAGAGCGAATCCAACGCCGATACTCTAGCTCTAGTCGATCATTAAATGCGGTGCGGTTATAGACTTTAGTCAGAGGGTCTAGCAACATGCGCTGAGCTTGGTCATCTAAGCGTCGACGATGATCTTGGGTGGTTTCAAACACGGCTTCGAGCTGGTTCTTACTGTAATTCAAACGCTCTTGCAGCGCTTGTTCTCGTTCTTCCGTCATTTTAAGTCGCTCTGTCAGCGACGCCATTTTCGCAAGTAACGGGGCGACTTCTTTTTTTACATCCGCTAGATCTTGAGCTTGGTCGAGCGATAGTTGACTCAATTCAACCAGACTGTTCATTTCTGTGTTGAGCTCTTGGCGGTGCTCAAAGTAGGTATGATGTTGGTCGACGTTCTGATGAACGGTTTTTAGGTTACTTGCGAGAGAAGTGTTCAACTGATCAAGGAATTGGCTAGACGCTTCGCGCTCGAATTTTGTTGCTTCGACAACCAATTTCAGCGTTGAGAGCGTAAGCTCAATGAGAGATTCTGCACTCACGCCAAGAAGCAGCTTAGCCCGAATATCGAGCAATCGATCTCCCGTTTCTCCCTCAAAATCCAGCTCGGTGATGGTATGTTGTAGATCGCTGGCTAAGCACTCAAGTTGAGACTTATCAGGATTATTCTCAAACTCACTGAGATGCAAACGCGAGTTGGAAGTGATGATTTTCAGAGCGCGTTCGTAAATGCTCAGTAGCTTAGTGGCTTGATCGGCTTTATTGCTGGCATGAGCTTCTGAGAAACTCATTAAGTTCCGTAGTTCACGTTTTAACTGCGCAGGTAACCCTGTGACACGTTGGAGTGTTTCACCACTGTGTTTGATTTGTTCGTCTAAGTAGCCGTTCTGTTTGTCCATCGTCTTCGACTGCTGTTTGAGCATTCTCTCTAATACCGCTAAACGTGGGATAAGAGTACTGATATCTTTTTGATGTTGCAGCTCTTGTTGGATTTCAAACAGGTAATTGGATACCTGGGTATTCGAACCCTGGCAAGCTGAAGACAATGATGCCACAACGCGTTTAAGAACTTGTTGTTCACGTTTGAATTTGAGTGAAGTATCACGATGTGTCAGTCTGAGTTGGTCAAGTTGACAACTCAGCTGATGAAGCTGCGACTGAATATCGGATTCCAAGATTCCCATGAAGTGACTACGGTTAAGTCCATGTACTACTGACAATTATCCGATAATAACAAAAAACGTTATAGCGTCATTAGTTATTATGTCTAACAGGCGTTTAATTATCCATTTTTTAATATTTTCTTGATGTCGTCCTCATTCTTGTAGGACGAATGGATCTTAATCAGGCCTTGGCTAATGGCATGCTGACAGGCGGTTCTTATGTTACCCGTTGCAAAGCTCGCGGCGGGCGCGTTATCGATGGCTTTCAAGAAAACCCAGTGGCTTTGCTTATCCTTCAAGCTGACTTCTCGCGCAATGTGAGTCGCAAGCAGCAATAGATCGAGTAATTCCTCGTCGTTAATTGCAGTGTAGGCTCGTGGTAAGAACGGATAATCGCTGATACCCATGCGAATAATACGGTTGACGTTGTGCTGCTGAGCGAACTCATCTACCCAAGTCTGGAATTTCTCGAACATGACTTCGGCAGAAGCATCACGGTCAGCGTTCGGTTCTATGTAGAGTAGGTTTGCATCGGAGAAATGGTAAAGACGCGACGGTTTTTCTATTTTTTCCGCAAGGAAGTCGCCAAATGCACGTTCTAGTTCCAGACCAGCCTTATAGCCGTTATGGACGTACATGCTTCGTAGGAATGGCAAGTCGATCATGACAAAGCGCAGGCGATCGTTAAGTGGCTCGTGGATCAATTCGCCCATTTGCCATTGCTCGAAAGTTTCGCTCGACTTTTTCAATGAGCGAGACAGCTTAACGTTCAGCATACGCAAGTTACGCAAACGGGAACGAGAGTGAGTGAAGAGATCATTGCGCAGTTTTTCGATTTCACTTGCTTGGCGCTGCATGATCACGCCGCGGCGCATAATGAACAAAAACATCACCAACACAGTAATAAACAATGCGAATGAGATTTTCTGGAATTTGCGGTGTTCCCTTTCCACTTGCTCAAGGCGTTCCGATTGACCAATATAGTGGATGGTTTGTTCAGCAAACTCTTTTTGTTGGCGGAATGCATCCTCACTGATTTGGTTGAGCTGTTTTTGCTCTAAACGCACAAGGTTGGTGTATTTCTTATAAGCCTGCAGAGAAAGTTGGTATTCGCCTGCCTGCTCGTAACCAAGCCCGAGTAAGCGGTAAGACTGCTGCTTAATGAAGTTGTTATTTTCAGGTGACTTTTCAGCAAGTGCTAACGCCAGCTTTGCATTGGTAATGACGTTTTTACTGTCGTTTTGATGATAAGCCAGGCCTGACTGAAGCAATGCTGCCTTTGCTTCAAGCTTAGGAATGTCAGTGTATTCTAAAAGCTCTTTAGATCGGTCTAGGTATTGTTCTGCTAGCGCGTAATTGTAGAGTTGCAGATAGGTAGCCGCCAAGCTTAAGCGAATCTTAATGATCCGATTAATGTTCTTACTGGTGCTTTCATGGTCCAGCACGTTGAAGTAGTGCACCAAGGCAAGGTTAAACTTGCCTTGGTAAAAATAAATGTCACCCATTTGCTCAAGGACATCCGCTAGGATGGGAGAGCTAGGGTAGGAGTCATAGAAGTCTGCGGCTTGAGATAAGTATTCGATCGCTTTGTCGTAAACTCGGCGCTCTTGGAAGAGCCTCGCCAACAGGCGATTAACTTTTGCTAACCTTGCGCCACTGTCACTCTCAATAGATTGCCAATAACCGTAAAGCAGTTCCGACAAAGCCAAATTGTATTTCTTGCTATTCAGATAAAACTCGCCGACGGCTGTGTAATAGTCGATCAAGGCTAAGTCAGATCGGCTGTCTTCAAGCATAGTTTTGGCTTGAGAATACAAACTTTCCGCTTTAATCAGATCGCCACTATGTGAAGCGAGGAGCGCTCTTTGCATTACTAATCGATAGCGAACGCTGTCGGTACGTTGCAATACCGCATCAGCTTCATCGAGTTGCTGCTCAATTTGGTTAAGCGTGTCTTCCGCTTTTGAGTAGTTTTTGTCGTACATCCAAATCATTTGGTTGCGCATCAGCTGGAGATCTAAATCCATGTACGGCAATTGATATTCTTGCGCTAAGCGCTCGGCTTTGTTTAGGTGTTCGATAGCTGAACGAACGTTACCCATGGCGTAGTCTGCCTGAGCGATAATCTTGTGTGCTTCGATGGTGCTGCTTGGTGTGCGAACGCTACGATCGGTCTCGTCACGAGACATCGCAGAAGGGCTGTCACTCTCTTTGCGTTCCGTTAGCTCACGTTGTGACAAGTAGTTGGTTGCCGCTTGTTTTGCTTGTGATGGCTCTATTTCCGCCAATTGTTGTGCTTCGTTGAGTAACGCGGACGATAAAATAGTCGCATGAAGCGGCTGTACAAACAGCAAGCAAAGAAAGCCAATCAACTTGAATAGACGCGAACTGTCCCAAAACATCCTTTCGTTCCCTCGAACTGTTTTTAGATATGGCGGATAACGGTAAAAGACCTCAACAAGCCCCTTAAATGCAGGTTGAAGCCATTTGATATAGTAACATGCTTGGAGAATAAAAACGTCCGGTAACCCTTTAGATTACCGAACTTATTTCTGTCACTAACGCGATTACTGACGAGCCATGCGGTGGTTGTGATCTGGCTTGTCTTGTTCCGTAGAGCGGTACGGGTTGATGTCCAAGCCACCACGGCGTGTGTAGCGGGCGAATACGGTCAGTTTGTTTGGTTGGCAGTATTTCATTAGATCCGTAAAAATACGCTCAACACACTGTTCGTGAAATTCGTTGTGCTCGCGGAAAGATACCAAGTAACGCAGCAGTTTCTCGCGATCTATTTTCGCACCTTGGTAGCGAATTTCTACACTGCCCCAGTCGGGTTGATTGGTGATCAAACAGTTTGACTTCAATAGGTGGCTATGTAGGATTTCTTCCACTTGCTCTTCACCTGCAGCGCCTTCAAGCAAATCGGCATCAAAATCGTAACTGGTGATGTCAATGTCTTGGTCATCAATGCACTCGCCTTCCATTGTCACAATAGGTTGATTGGTGTAATGAGTAACCGGGTTCACCTCGACCAACACCTTTTCACCGGCACATTCAGATAGGTCTTGCGTTAAACGCTCTTCAACTTCTTCCCAGCTTGAAAAACGGGTTTGGTTGTAGCTGTTTAAGTACAGTTTGAAAGACTTCGACTCAATCAAGTTTGCACTGGTGGCTGGAATGTATACTTCGCCAACGGCCACTTGTGGTAAGCCTTTACTATTTAACCAAGATAGCTCGTACAGCGTCCAAATGTCGTGGCCCATAAAAGGAAGGCTGTCGCCTAACTGAAGGTCATCTCGGTTTAGGCTACGAGGAACTGGTTGCAGCAAGCTTGGGTCGTATTGGTTCGCATACTCGGTCTTTTTACCTAGTGTTAGGCCAGCAAGCTCTTTAGCGTCAGAATATTTGCTCATACTTTGTGGTCGTTTTCGATTAGAATGGCGAGAATTTTACTGAATCCGCTGGTCAATTGCCATCCGGCAAACACGGCTATCTGATAAATAAGGAATGAGGAGACCTTCATGACCCAAAACGTTACTCAGGCGCTACAAGAGTTCAGCCTGCGCTACCAACAAGCTTGGCAAGCTAAATATAATGAGTTGCCAAGCAGTGAAGAGCTTGCAGATCTTGTTTCTCCTTGTGTCGAAGAGAAGCGTGATGGAAAGGTGCTTTGGAAAGCGGTCGCACGTGATGAAATGGCCGATTTCACTAATGTGGAAAATGCGATTGAGTTGTCACTGCAAGATGATGTAAAAGCCTTTTATGGTTCTCAATACAGCGCTGATATGGAGGCAACTTGGCAAGGTAATTCGTTGACGCTGCTGCAAGTGTGGAGCGATGATGATTTTGTGCGCCTACAAGAAAATCTTCTTGGTCATTTGGTGACGCAACGTCGCCTGAAACTTAAACCAACGGTATTTATCGCGGCGACAGATGAGGAAATGGATGTAATCTCTATTTGTAACCTCACTGGTAATGTGATTTTAGAGCGTTTAGGTACGTCTAAACGCGATGTGCTGGCGGATTCATTGGCTGAGTTCTTGAGCAAGTTAGAGGCCGCTGTCTAAATATGTACGTTGTTGAGTTGCAGTTTGAGTGTTTTGATAACACCACCGTCAGCGCGGTAGACAAAGCCATTAATGGCTTGATGGATGCGTTGCGTTACAACGGCCAAGTACTAGGCCGTGAATTCCCGATAGTGATGGGAGATGGCGAGTTTTATGTTCGTGTCGTTTGCCCAGAGCAAGACAGTTTGCATCCACGTTATCACTCAGATTTTGTCAAAGTGTGCATGAACCGTTTGTCAGACGCGTCTTTGCTTGCACCGAAAATGCGTATGCTTGGCCGTGATTTAAATTCAGAACAAGCGGCCGAAGAAGAGACACCTAGCTGGCAAGTGTTGTACACGACTTATGTTCATACGTGTTCGCCATTGCGCAGTGGGGAAACGTTGTTGCCGATTCCTTTGTATCGCAATGAGCCGACGCTAAATGGTGACCATAAAGCCGTCATCAAATGGCAGACAGAATGGCAAGCGTGCGATGAAATCCAAATGGCTGGCGGGTGCCGTGCAGAGCATGCGGCGCTGCACGAGATTTGCGATGTAGACAGCGTGTTGTTCCGCCGCGGTTGGGATTTGCGAGGTCGTATCGAATACATCACGAAGATTCCTACGTACTATTACCAGTATCGTGTCGGTGGTCAGTCGCTGGAGAGCGAGAAAGCGCGCAAGTGCCCAAAATGCGGTGGAGAGTGGCTACTCGATGAGCCACTACATGACATATTTCATTTTAAGTGTGATGACTGCCGAATCGTGTCGAACATCTCTTGGGACCACCTTAAGTAGCGAATTGAAGCTACTTAAATGGGTAGATAGACAAATAGAAAGGGCTGATGTTTTCACATCAGCCCTTTTATGTTTAGAACGTTGTTTTCGGTCATGTTTTGAAAAGTGGGATTACCAACCTTTCACAACACCGCCTTTGAACAGCTCTTTTGCCGCTTCGTAAACTTCTTCCGTTTGGTAAGCTTTTACGAAGTTTTGTACGTTTTGCGCATTAACATTTTCTTCGCGAGCGACGATTAGGTTTACGTATGGTGAGTCTTTATCTTCAACAAACACACCGTCACGCTCTGGCGATAGGTCGATAGAACTTGCGTAAGTGGTGTTGATGATAGATAGCGTTACGTCATCCAGTGAACGTGGAAGTTGTGGCGCTTCTAACTCAATGATTTCGATATTTTTAGGGTTGCCTACGATGTCACGTACTGTAGCGAGTAGACCAACGCCATCACGTAGCGTAATCAAACCTTGTTGCTCAAGAAGTAGTAGTGAGCGACCTAGGTTCGTTGGATCGTTTGGAACTGCGATGCGTACGCCATCTTGGATTTCATCGATTGACTTCACTTGCTTAGAGTAGCCAGCAATCGGATAAACGAATGAGTTACCCGCGATAGCCAGTTTGTAGCCGCGGTCTTTCACTTGTTGGTCTAGGTATGGTTTATGTTGGAACGCATTCGCGTCTACTGAACCATCATCCAGAGCTGCGTTTGGGGTTACGTAATCGGTAAATGTTACTAATTCAACGTCTAGGTTGTACTTTTCTTTTGCTACTTTAGCTGCCACTTCGGCAACTTGTGCTTCAGCACCAGCAATAACGCCAACTTTTACTTTATTTACGTCTACTTCTTTGTCGCCACAACCCGCTAGAACAAGAGCAGAAGCGGCTGTTGCTACAGTCAAAAGACCTTTAAGGCTAAATTTCATCTTTATCTCCTTATAATTTGTATTTTCAATGCTTATCTGTGGTCTACACGGCGCACCACTGCGTCACCGATAGACTGAATAATCTGTACTAGAACAATCAACATCACGACAGTCACGGCCATGATAGTTACATCATAGCGGTGGAAACCGTAACGGATGGCTACGTCGCCGAGGCCGCCGCCGCCTACCGTTCCCGCCATGGCCGAGTAGCTAACGAGAGTGACTAAGGTGATCGTTACTGAGTTAACAATAGTCGGCATTGCTTCAGGTAGTAGAACTTTTGTGATGATCTGTGTTGGTGTCGCCCCCATTGACTGCGCCGCTTCCACCAAGCCTGTTGGTACCTCTAACAAAGCACCTTCAATAAGACGTGCAACAAACGGAATGGCACCAATAGTCAGTGGGACGATTGCTGCGGTTGTACCGATAAAGGTTCCAACTAGCATTTTTGTCACTGGAATAATCGCAACCATCAGGACGAGGAATGGCACAGAACGACCAATGTTAACGACAGCGCCTAAGCTGCTATTTAGTTTGGTGTTTTCAAGTAGGCCGCCTTTCTTAGTAATATGGAGGATTACGCCTAATGGAATACCCACGGCAAAGCCGACTAATCCGGCAACCGCAACCATGTAAAGCGTTTCCCACGTTGCACCTAAAAGTAGTTTGCTGTTTAAACTCAGCCATTCAGAAATTGTATTAAAGGACATAACCAAGTACCTCTACTTTTACGTTGTGCTTACGCAGGTATTCCAATGCTGCGTTGTCATCTTCTTCGTTACCAAATAGCTCTGCGACCATCATGCCGAATTTCACTCCGCCAGCGTAATCAAGATCGGAGCTCAAAATACTCACATCAATATTGTATTTACGAGAAATTTGCGACATTAGCGGTGCATCGACGGTTGCGCCGGTAAACTCTAAGCGAACTAATGGGTAGCTGCCATCAACACGCTCTGCTTGCAGACGTGCTTGGTAATCTTCAGGAATGGATAGATCCAGCGTTGAGCGAATGAATTGGTGCGCCAGCTCCGTTTTAGGGTGCGCGAAAATATCGCCAACGGTGCCTTTCTCCACCAATTCACCACCACCGATGATCGCCACTTCGTGACAGATGCTTTTTACCACTTCCATTTCGTGGGTGATCAGTAGAATCGTGATGTTGAGTTTGCGGTTGATCTCTTTCAATAGCTCAAGGATAGATTGAGTTGTTGCAGGATCCAGTGCGCTAGTGGCTTCGTCACACAGCAGTACGCTTGGGTCGGATGCCAATGCGCGAGCAATCGCCACACGTTGTTTTTGACCGCCACTTAGGTTGGACGGATAGCTTTCGTGTTTGTCGGCTAAGCCAACAAGTTTTAGTAACTCAGTGACTTTTGTTGTGATTTGCGATTTGTCTTTGCCTGCCAGTTCCAGTGGTAGCGCCACGTTATCAAACACAGTACGAGACGAAAGCAGATTAAAATGCTGGAAGATCATGCCGATGTTACGGCGCGTTTCGACCAACTGCTTTTTGCTGAGTTTTGTTAAATCAATGCCATCAACGATGATGGAGCCAGATGTTGGTGCTTCTAACATGTTTACGCAGCGGATCAGCGTACTTTTACCAGCACCAGATGAACCGATAACACCGAAGATGGTGCCCTTGGCGATGTGTAGGTTAATGTCTTTCAGGGCAAGGATTTCCTTACTGCCTTGGTAGAACACTTTATTAACGTTTTTTATTTCTATCATGTTTCAACCTGCCCAAAGATACGGGGAACTTCGCTGTCAAAAACGGCATTTGACAGAACTTAATGTTGAGCTTTATCTCACTTCTCAGTTGATGCTATGGGTTAACCAGAATGAAGTCAATAGATATTTTTACGTCTAGACGTCTAAATGTATAGATGTTCTGTTTTGAAGAGAATGAGGAGTAAGTTACGAGGAGAAGATAAGTGGAGAGCCCACTCAGAATTACCGATTCTTGCCCAACAAATCAACTGTTTTGTCGAGGCCTAGAATGAATTAGATAGTGTTGAAGTTTATAAGGTATGTAATAATCTGATTAAACCGAGTTAATAGAGAAATACGTTTTGGCAAAACCTGCTGTTTTTATCGATCGTGATGGCGTGATAAACGTTGACCACGGCTACGTTCATGACGAACATGATTTTGAGTACATTGATGGTGTGTTTGAAGCGACGAAAGCGCTGAAAGATCAAGGTTACCTCTTAGTGCTAGTGACGAATCAATCGGGCATCGCACGTGGTAAATTCAGTGAAGACCGTTTCTTGTCTCTGACTCAATGGATGGACTGGAACTTTGTTGATCATGGTGTTGAGTTTGATGGTATCTACTACTGTCCACATCACCCTGAACATGGCATTGGGGATTACAAGCAAGATTGTGATTGCCGCAAGCCTAAACCTGGTATGTTTATCTCTGCTCGCGACTTCTTGAAAATCGACATGGAAAAATCTGTGATGATTGGTGATAAAGCCGAAGACATGATGGCAGCAGAAGCCGCAGGTGTTGGCACTAAGATTCTGGTTCGCACAGGTAAGCCAATCACCGAGCAAGGTGAAGTATTGGCAACGGTTGTGCTTGATAGTGTTGCTGACGTGCCTGCATATCTAAAGAAATAATCTGCACAATTCGCATATTTAAGGGAAGCGTTTGCTTCCCTTTTCTCTTATTACTGTTAAAGTTCAGTCACCTAAGCATTCATCCACTCTAGTTTGATCACTTATGAGCAAAAAACTCACTATTCTTGATATCGCGAAATTGGCAGGCGTTGGCAAATCAACAGTAAGCCGTGTGCTTACCAACGATCCAAAAGTGAAACCTCAAACGCGAGAGAAAGTAGAGCAAATCATTCGTGAATCTGGTTATGTACCGTCCAAATCTGCGCAATCAATGCGTGGCGGTAGCCAAAAAGTCATTGGTGTTATCATCTCCCGTCTGGACTCACCATCCGAAAATCGTGCTGTTGGTACAATGCTCAATGCATTGTATTCCGCTGGTTATGATGCGGTGATCATGGAGAGTCAGTTTGACCGAGACAAAACCAATGAGCACTTGAGTGTGCTTAAGCGTCGCAATGTGGATGGCGTGATTGTATTTGGCTTTACAGGATGCGATGAGCAAGCCTTAGCCGAGTGGGGCAATCGCATTGTGGTGATTGCGATGGATACCGATAACGTCTCTTCCATCAATTATGATAACCAAGGCGTGATAGACATGGCTTTGTCTCACCTTGAGCAGCAATTTTTATCTCGCATTGCTTATATTGGTGTTGATCCTGAAGACAAAACCACTGGCTTAGCTCGTCTAAATGCTTATAAATCGTGGTGTAAACGCAAGCAAATTACACCTTGTTTCCAAACCGGTAAGCTTAGCCATGAAAGTGCTTATCAGTTGGTGGACCACGTTCTGAAAGCAGACACGCAAGCCATTGTGTGTGCCAGCGATACCATTGCATTGGGCGTAATCAAGCGTCTTCAAGAGTTAGGTCGTGAAGACGTGGTCGTGACAGGCGTGGGTGGTAACGAGTTGCTTTCTTTCCTTTTCCCTAAAGTATTTAGTGTCGATCCTGGTTATACCCTTGCGGGTGAAAAGTCCGCTAAAATGCTGATTAATCAATTAAATGGCGATGAAGAAGTCGTTCACTTCACTCAACAACCTATTTGCCGCTAATCCACACTACAACGATTTGCTCTAAAATTATACTGTGATCATTCTCAATTAATGGGACTGTTCCCATTTTGTTTTTTGTCTTTGAGTGGCAATATTAAAATTAAGAAATGGGAATGTTCCCATTTATAAAAAAATAAAATGATGAATTGAATGTATCCAATACAGGGTGGACAAAGTTATGAGTAAGATTGCGCGTAAAGACGTGGAGCGTCTTATTGAGCTGGTCGGGGGGCCGGACAATATTGCCAGTGTAAGCCACTGTTTAACTCGCTTGCGTTTTGTTCTAAACGATACGGACAAAGCAGACACAAAACAGTTAGAAGCATTACCGATGGTGAAGGGCTGCTTTACCAACGCAGGTCAATTCCAAGTCGTCATCGGCACTGAAGTTGATGAGGTTTACAAAGTACTGATCGAGCTAAGCGGTAAAAGTGAAGCGAGCAAAGACGAATCCAAGAATGCTGCTCGTCAAAATATGAATATCGTTGAGCGTGGTATTTCCCACCTTGCAGAAATCTTTGTACCACTGTTGCCTGCGATCATTACTGGTGGTTTGATTCTTGGTTTCCGTAATGTGATTGGCGACATCAAAATGTTTGATGGTCAAACCCTAACGGAAATCAGTCAGTTTTGGGCGACTGTTCATTCATTCCTATGGTTAATTGGTGAAGCAATTTTCTTCTTCCTACCCGTTGGTGTGTGTTGGTCGACCGTGAAAAAGCTCGGCGGTACACCGATTCTGGGTATCACGCTTGGTGTGACACTGGTTTCGCCGCAGTTAATGAACGCGTACTTGATTGGTAAGCAAGTACCTGAAGTGTGGGACTTTGGGTTGTTTGCGATTGAGAAAGTCGGTTACCAAGCGCAGGTGATTCCCGCGATGTTAGCAGGTATCGCATTAGCGTTTATCGAAACACGCTTAAAACGCATCATTCCGTCTTACCTTTACCTAGTAGTAGTACCGTTTGTTTCTATCATTGTGTCTGTGATTCTTGCGCACTCTATCATTGGCCCATTCGGTCGTATGTTGGGTGACGGCGTAGCATTCGCAGCAAAAGCAGCCATGACGGGTGACTTTGCGATGATTGGTTCAACCATCTTCGGCTTCTTATACGCGCCACTTGTGATCACAGGTATCCACCACACAACCAACGCCGTTGACTTGCAGTTGATGCAAGAATTGGGTGGCACGCCGATTTGGCCTTTGATTGCACTATCGAACATTGCTCAAGCATCGGCAGTGGTTGGCATCATTATCATCAGTAAAAAGCAGGATGAGCGTGAAATCTCAGTGCCAGCAGCGATTTCTGCCTACCTTGGCGTAACAGAGCCGGCGATGTACGGCATCAACTTGAAATACAAGTTCCCAATGTTGAGCGCGATGATCGGTAGTGCATGCGCTGCTGCTATCTGTGGTAGTGCGGGCGTAATGGCGAATGGTATCGGCGTAGGCGGCTTGCCGGGTATCTTATCTATCCAGCCGCAGTTCTGGGGCATCTTTGCTCTGGCGATGCTAGTCGCGATGGTGGTACCTGCCGCATTAACATTAATTCTTTATAAGCGTGCACAAGCGAAAGGTGAGCTTGAAGCGGCAAACGCGTAATTCAATTTGAGGCAGTGACTTGGCTGCCTCCTCCTATTTTTCTTTTCAAATTTTAAGTTTCCGATTACTGGTAAGTGAGTGTTAGAAATGGCTATGACCAAGCATGATGAGAGCTGGTGGAAAACCGCAACCATCTATCAAATTTACCCAAAAAGCTTTTGTGACAGCGGCAGTAAAGGCACGGGCGACATTAAAGGGATCATTTCTAAACTGGATTATCTAAAACACCTCGGTGTGGATGCGATTTGGCTGACGCCAGTGTATCAGTCTCCAATGGTTGATAACGGTTATGACATCTCCGATTACTACGCGGTCAACCCCGAGTTCGGCACGATGCAAGATTTCGATACCCTGTTGGCAGAGGCTCATCAGTTGGGCATTCGAATCATCATGGACATCGTGGTCAACCATACTTCGACTGAGCATCATTGGTTCCAATCCGCGTTAGGGGACAAAAACAGCCCATACCGTGATTACTACATCTGGAAAGATCCGGTTGATGGCGCAGAGCCCAACAACTGGCAATCGAAGTTTGGAGGCAATGCTTGGAAATTGGATGAAGCGACAGGGCAGTACTACTTGCACCTTTTTGCTAAAGAGCAGGCGGACTTAAACTGGGAAAACCCAGTGGTGCGTGAAGAAGTGAAAGAAGTCATCAGCTTCTGGGCAGACAAAGGCGTGGATGGTTTCCGTCTTGATGTCATCAACCTGATTTCTAAACAACAAGATTTCCCAAGCGATGATATTGGCGATGGCCGTCGTTTCTATACTGATGGTCCTCGCGTGCACGAATATCTGCAAGAAATCAGCGAAGCCGTGTTCCAAAAGTACGGCAGCGTGACGGTGGGTGAAATGTCTTCCACCACGCTAGAGCACTGCCAGCAATACTCTTCGCTAGACGGCAAAGAGCTATCCATGGTGTTCAACTTCCACCACCTGAAAGTGGATTATCCGAATGGTGAAAAATGGACCAAAGCGCCGTTTGATTTCATTCAGTTAAAGCAGATCTTCAACCATTGGCAAACGGGCTTAAATGGCAAAGGGTGGGGGGCGCTGTTCTGGTGTAACCACGACCAACCTCGTGTGGTCAGCCGCTTAGGCGATGATAAACAATACCGCGTCGAATCAGCCAAAATGTTGGCGGCGTCTGTACACATGATGCAAGGCACACCTTATGTTTACCAAGGTGAAGAGATTGGTATGATCAACCCAGGTTACACTGATATCAGCCAGTACCGCGACGTAGAAAGCACCAACATGTACGACATCATGGTCAACCGTGATGGCGTATCACACGAGGAGATGATGGCGATTTTGGCGCAGAAGTCGCGTGATAACTCACGTACGCCAATGCAATGGAACAGCCAAAAGCACGCCGGTTTTACCGAAGGAACACCGTGGCTTGAAGTGGCGCAGAACTACTCTGAAATCAACGCAGAAGCTGCGGTTGCTGATTTAAACTCGGTGTTCTATTTCTACAAACGTTTAATTGAGCTACGTAAACAGGTTCCGGTGATCACCGATGGCCGTTATGAAGATTTATTGCCAGAGCATCAACGCATTTTTGCTTACGCTCGCCAGAACGACAAACAAACGCTGCTGTGTATCAACAATTACTACGCTGAAGAGGTGGAATGCGTTCTGCCAGAGCGTTTTGATATGAGTAAAGCGAAAAACTTGCTATCTAACTATCAAAACTCAGCGAGTGCAGTCGCGTCAAACCATCAAGTATTACGACCTTACGAAACTCGTATTTTATTGATAGAAGAATAAACTCGGGTGTCACCCCCTAAGATTGATGTTCGAGATAAAGGCTTTGGTGTGCTCCCCAAAGCCTTTTTTATTGAGATGCGAGATACTTGTGGAGTACAGGCTTATTTTGTTTCAATTGCTGTTAGCAGCACTTTCTCTTCGTTGATTTGTACTTGTTGTACTTTTAGCAGCTCGATTTGCTCAATCAGACCTAAGCTCGGGTTAAACCAACGTTCTGCCGAAGTGGCGAACTCCATTGAGTCCATACCATCGCAGTTTAGGTTGTAAGTATTCTCTTCCGTCAGGTACGCCGCTTCAATTTTCTTGCTTGAAATCGAGAACGTTTTACGTACGCCAGTCTCTCGGATTTGCTGCTGCCAAACCACTTGGCAAGATGCTGTCATTGGCAGGTTTTGCACCCACTCATGATCTTCAAAACTGTCTAGTAGGTTGTGAACTGCGTAGCCTGTTAGAGTGGTTTGCAGAGATATGGTCTCTTCACCGATATCAATGTTCGGGCTTTTCTCTTTTACGTCGTCACCGTTGAGACGGAAAATAGGGCTGCTGTGCATCAGCATGGCAACAAACTGCTGGTTAATGGAATAAGCGTCGGTGACTTCATGAAGTGCGCCATCAGAGCCTGCAAAATAAAGTGTATTGCTCTCTTCATCGTCGTTGTACTGTTCGTCAGAATAGTAGAACTGTTTGGCGCCGTAGTTCACCAAGTCATTAACCAACAGGACCATTGCCTCACTGTTTGGGATTTGTGCCAACGCTGCCAACAATTGCTCGTTATCCATCGCTTGGAAGCTCAGTTTCATCTCGCCTTCAGGTTGGCCATCCAGGCTAAACGCGTAGTTTAGTTGTGTGCTTGGCGTGGGAGCGAAGATTGAGTGTTGAATCGCGACGTCGAAACTTTCTTGAGGCACTTTGTTTGGATTAGCACTGCCAGAAGACGAACCACCGCCACAGCCGTAAAGAGCCAGAGTTGCTGCTGCGATAAGCGTCATTTTGTTTAGCATGGTTTACATTCCTGATTGATTAGGCCGCTTCATGTTGGGCCGTTGCTTGAATGCGAGCATGCTAAGTTTAGTGAGCTAAAAAGGGCAAAAAACAAAAGCTAATAGGGCTTAATGAAAGCTTAATTTTATATTTAAGTCTTTGTTTTATTTGGGCTTATTTCGTTAGCTACGTTGGTGCAATACTCGTTGATGAGCGCTTTCCATCGGCTGATAATTTCTTGATCGGTCAAACTGACATGCAACGTTTTCCATGGTTGAAGGCAAGTCTCTTTCGATTCAGATTGAGAAAGACGTTCAAACAATGTCTCGGACGGTAAAACGCGCAGCAGTGCCACCAGTGATTCCATGTAGTTGAGACGGAACTGTTCGAGTTTGTTTTGTTTATAAGCGATGTGAGACACAAACGTATAAATCAGCGCGTTTTGAATACGTGAGTCGCCATCTGGAGTGGTCAGCAGAACTTTTGCTCGGTCTAGGTTACCTAGTTTGAAATGCAATACGCCCAACCAGAGGCTTAGCTCATCTGGCAAAACATCGAACGACGACTGCACTTGCGTCAAATACGCCTCCAGCTTTTGAGGTTCTTGCTCGTACAAAGCGAGATGCCTTGCGGTTGTGATAGCTGCAAACTCATCAGCTTGTTGTAGAGGTTGGTTAGAAAAGACATTCTCAAACAGCATTTTTTGGTGAACGTCTGACAGTTGCCATGTGCTTGCCGAAGGTGCAGGCAAGTTGAAGTATTGCGCGACATCTGAGTGAATTTGGAAGATATCCGATTGTAGGTCGGATAAGTGCAGTGTGTATTCGTTGCGAAACGCCAGTTTCCCCGTCGCAGGATAAATAAGGTTCATCTGAGCTTTCAAGGTGCCTTGCTCTGCGCCGTCTTTTAACTCTATGTTGAGTTCGTAATCACTGGTCTGCATGTTTCGCGCGCCAGGGAAATACGGCGTATGACCGATAGGATCAAGAAAGTAACTGGGAGCGTCTTGGTTGGCGATGTCGGTGTATGGATATTCGACCTGTTGTTGCAGCAAGATGGCTTTGACCAGTATGCGATACTTTCTTGCTTGGGAGCCAATCGCATCGACACGGTTGAGCAGCAGTTCGACTTTGGGGATAAGTAACTGATGACGTGTTTGTTGCGTTGAAATCTCTTGGCGTTGCCATAACAAGCTTGCGAGCGTCACGCTACAAACCGTAAGTACGGCACATAAGCTATAAGCAAAAATCAGCTTGATGTTCTTACGGTTCGTAACTTGAGCTGTGATAACGCGTCGATGGTTTTTCGCTGGTGGCACTAAACGGATATTCGCTGGGTTTAGAAAGTAACCTTTGCGAGGATAAGTGACCAAGAGCTTAGTCGCATCGTACTCGGGGAGATGCTGTTGTAGCAGCGCACGTAAGGTGCTAATGCGGTTAGTGAGTACATTCTTAGAGATGAATTTGCTCTGCCAAATAGTTTCGATAATGGTATCGGCAGAAAGCGGATGTCCCACGCTGGTTAGCAGCAGCTCTAATAACTCAATGGTACGAGGTTCGAGATCAATCGCGACAGTGTCTTGATGAAGAGTTTGTGTCTTCGGATTATAGACCAACTCGCCAATCGTAATACAACTGTGAGTTTGTTTGGCTTGTTGCAAAAAATCGCGCATACCGCACCGCGTTATTTGGAAATGGCGAAATATTATATAGCGATTGGAGCGCGAAATCTTATAAATTGCGCTCCAATTATCATCAAAAGTTTATGAGCCGTAGGTCACGGAGTAGCGATGAGGCTTGTGGTTCATCGCTAACACGACATTCAGTGCAAACGCGCCCAAAATCGAAAGACCAATTACTTCTGGAGTGACAAAGAAGAATGACGCAAACAGGATGCACGCATCGATTGCCATTTGGCTTTTGCCAACTGAAATGCCAAATTTGTCCTGAATAAATAAACACAGCACGTTAAAGCCACCTAAGCTGGAGCGATGTCGGAACAAGATCAGCATACCGAGTCCCATTAAAAGCCCACCTGCGACGGCACAATAAACTTCATTTACCGATTCGAGCGAGATTAGCAAATAAAGATGATCGGCAAAGATAGAAACCAAAGCGCCAGAAATGGCACTATTAATGGCGAAATGACGGCCGAAGCGTTTCCATGCTAGCAAGTAAAAGGGACTGTTTGCTAAAAAGTACAGCACACCAAACGTAAAAGGTGTAAATTGGCTAATAAGCAGAGCCAATCCTGTCGTACCCCCTGTTAGGAGGTTTGCGGATTGGAGAAAGAAAACGCCTTGAGCTACCAAAAAGGTACCCGTGAGAATCGCTATCCAGTCTTCTTTTAATGAGTGTTTTTCCATCAATGTTGCAGTCATTAGTGATAAATAAGGCGTGCATAGTAGTAAAAAGATGATCTTTTCGGTAGCTAGAGGGTAAAATTTACGGTAAACCTATGTAATTGCTGTTTTACAGGGTGTAAAGCACAAAATTGACAGGCAATAGATCGTCGTTATGCAATTGCAATGCGGGCGTGATACAGATTGCTTGCCATCATGAAAAAACTGCATGAGAAAAATTATAAATTTCTCTTTATGACCCAGATCAAATTATGTAGAATGCGCGCCATTAGGGTGACGAAAACGTTTGCGTAGGGTCATTCAACAGTTTTTTTGCAACTTTCAGTACTAATCTGAGTCAGGAGATACAGATGCTTAAGCGTGATATGAACATCGCAGATTACGATGCGGAACTGTTCGCAGCTATCCAGGAAGAAACTCTTCGCCAGGAAGAACACATTGAACTTATCGCTTCTGAAAACTACACAAGCCCACGTGTAATGGAGGCGCAAGGTTCTCAGCTAACGAACAAATACGCTGAAGGCTACCCAGGCAAGCGTTACTACGGCGGTTGTGAGTACGTAGATAAAGCGGAACAACTTGCTATCGACCGTGCATGCAAACTGTTCGGTTGTGAATACGCGAACGTACAGCCTCACTCAGGTTCTCAAGCAAACAGCGCGGTTTACATGGCGCTTCTTAACCCAGGCGATACAGTTCTAGGCATGAGCCTAGCGCACGGTGGTCACCTGACTCACGGTTCTCCAGTAAACTTCTCTGGTAAGCACTACAACGTTATCCCTTACGGTATCGATGAAGCGGGTCAAATCAACTACGACGAGATGGAACAGCTAGCGCTTGAGCACAAGCCTAAGATGATCATCGGTGGTTTCTCTGCTTACTCGCAAATCGTTGATTGGAAGCGCATGCGTGAAATCGCTGACAAAGTAGATGCTTACCTTTTCGTTGATATGGCGCACGTAGCGGGTCTTATCGCAGCAGGCGAATACCCAACACCTGTTCCACACGCTCACGTAGTAACAACAACAACACACAAAACACTAGCAGGTCCTCGCGGTGGTCTTATCTTGTCAAATGCTGGCGAAGATATGTACAAGAAATTGAACTCAGCAGTGTTCCCTGGTGGTCAAGGTGGCCCTCTAATGCACGTTATCGCTGGTAAAGCAGTAGCGTTCAAAGAAGCGATGGAGCCAGAGTTCAAAGCTTACCAAGCTCGCGTAGTGAAAAACGCAAAAGCAATGGTTGGTCAATTCCAAGAGCGTGGCTACAAAATCGTATCTAACGGCACAGAAAACCACTTGTTCCTTGTGGACCTGATCGACAAAGACATCACTGGTAAAGATGCAGACGCGGCACTAGGTGCAGCAAACATCACAGTGAACAAAAACTCAGTACCAAATGACCCACGCAGCCCATTCGTAACGTCTGGTATTCGTGTAGGTACGCCAGCGATCACTCGTCGTGGCTTCACTGAAGAAGACGCAAAAGAGCTAGCAAACTGGATGTGTGACGTTCTAGATAACATCGGCAACGAAGAAGTTATCGAAGCGACTAAACAGAAAGTGCTCGAAATTTGTAAGCGTCTACCGGTTTACGCCTAACTATTCTTCATAGAATGAGTCAATTTCGGTGTCGAACATACTCACTTGCTCGCGCAAACTCCGTGTGTTCTCCTAGAACTCGACTCATCTATTTTGAACATTGATATACTAAAGGTCCTCAATTGAGGGCCTTTTTGTTTGTCTGGCGTTTGGAATGAGATATAGCGAAGAGTGTGTGATAAGGAGATGGCTACCAACACTGTCCCTTTTCAATATATCCAAACCACGTCATTCCGACGAGCCTAGGCGAGATCAGGAATATTGTTGAGGCACACTCTTTTACTCAGAGTTTCCCTAAAAATCATCAGTACGTTGGAAACTGATTCTCAATCACGCTCGTTCCTCGCTGTTCAGAATGACGGAGGTAGAATGGCTTTTTATCATCATTTGACAGATACAAAAAAGGTTGGCACTGAGCCAACCTTTCTTTTGAAAACAAACGAGAGCTTACTTAATCTCGATGCCTTGAGCCTGCATATCGGCATGGTAAGAAGAGCGGACAAATGGACCGCACGCTGCGTGCGTGAAGCCAAGCTCTAGTGCAACTTCTTTTAGCTCGTCAAACTCTGATGGCGGAACGTAACGCTCTACTGGCAAGTGGTGACGGCTTGGCGCTAAGTACTGACCTAGAGTCAGCATCGTTACGCCGTGTGCGCGTAGATCTTTCAGTACTTCGATGATTTCTTCTTTGGTTTCACCAAGACCCATCATCAAACCAGATTTGGTCGGTACATTTGGATGCTGCTCTTTGAACTTCTTAAGAAGCTCCAGCGACCACTTGTAGTTTGCACCTGGGCGAGCTTTACGGTAAAGACGTGGCGCTGTTTCTAGGTTGTGGTTGAAGACATCTGGCGGGTTATCTTTCATTAGATCAAGCGCTACGTCCATACGACCACGGAAGTCAGGAACCAGAGTTTCAATCTTAATATGCGGGTTCAACGCACGGATCTCGCGGTTACAGTCGGCAAAGTGCTGTGCACCACCATCACGCAGATCGTCACGGTCTACAGAAGTGATTACTACGTATTTCAGCTTCATATCGGCGATGGTTTTCGCCAGTTTTTGAGGCTCTTCTGCTTCCGGTGGTAATGGGCGGCCATGAGCAACGTCACAGAAAGGACAACGACGAGTACAAATAGCACCTAGGATCATGAAGGTAGCTGTACCGTGGTTAAAACATTCCGCTAGGTTAGGGCAAGATGCTTCTTCACATACGGAGTGAAGTTTATTCTTGCGCATCGCCGCCTTGATGTCTTGAATTCGTTGGCTGTCGGCTGGTAGCTTGATCTTCATCCAATCAGGCTTACGTAGCACTTCTTTCTGCTCTGTAGGCATGTTCTTTACGGGAATCAATGCCATTTTATCGGCGTCACGATATTTAACGCCTTTTTCCATCTGGATTGGTTTGCTCATGCTTTATTACCTTGAGAAGGTGCTTCTGTGCTGAATTCTACTTGCTCATAGTCGAGCAAAGTAACGAGTTCTTCTATTAATTGTTTTTCTACGGCTTCTACATTGTCTGGGCCGCCAAATTGGCTGACCTGAACCATTTCCATACCTTCATAACCACAAGGGTTAATACGCAGAAACGGTGTTAAATCCATATTTACGTTCAAGGCTAAGCCATGAAACGAGCATCCTTTACGAATGCGTAAACCGAGAGAGCATATTTTTTTACCGTCAACGTAAACGCCTGGTGCGTCAGGTCGCGCGGCCGAATCGATATTGTATGCTTTTAGCGTGTTGATCACGAGGTTCTCGATAGTGGTAACGAGATCTCGTACACCTAATTTTTTGCGGCGTAAGTTGATCAAGAAATAGGCGACCAACTGACCAGGGCCATGATACGTAACCTGGCCTCCGCGATCACTTTGTACAACAGGAATGTCACCAGTGTTAATAAGGTGCTCAGCTTTACCTGCCTGACCTTGCGTAAATACTGGGTTATGTTCTACCAACCAGACTTCATCAGGGGTTTCTTCTGTGCGTTGGTCGGTGAACTCATGCATCGCCTTCCATACAGGCTCATAGTCTTGGCGGCCAAGTCGTTTTACAACAAGTTGGTGTTGCATGGGAATTCCTGTTGCTAATATATAAAGTTTTTGGATTATAAACCGGATAACCCTGATGCTCTACCGCTGAGTAACAGATTTTTAACTGAAAGCGATGTAAAGTTTTGTTATCTGGTTGATAAATAAAAAGAAAGCAGCCGAAGCTGCTTTCAAAAAAAATTTAATCTATCAAAAAATTATAGAACCATGCGCACGATGTCAATTTCACCTAACTCTTTGTATAGCGTCTCAACTTGCTCGATAGACGTTGCAGTGATGTTGATTGATACCGAGTGGTAGTTGCCCTTAGCACTTGGTTTAACGGTCGGGCTGTAGTCACCTGGAGCATGGCGCTGAATAACTTCAAGAACAAGCTCTGGAAGTTCAGGCTTTGCATGACCCATTACCTTGTAAGTAAATGAACAAGGGAACTCAAGCAGGTCTTTTAATTTTGCATCAGAGTTGATGGTTAGCATATCGATAACTCCAGTAGATATTCGTTGCGGTGCGAAATAGTACAGTCAAATTAGGGGGAACTCAAGACGAGGATCTCAAACTTAAAAAGCCGCCCTTTCAGGCGGCTTTGCGAATAAGTTTGCTACTCTAACGTTCTTCTTAGAAGAAGCTCTTGAATAACAATACGATGTAATCCCACATGCGGCTAAATAGACTACCTTGCTCTACGGTTTCTAGTGCCATTAGTGGGTATTCGGCAATATCTTCACCATCGATCTGATAGTATAGCTTACCAACTACATCACCTTTATTAATTGGGGCTTCTAGCTCTTTTTCAAGGACGAAGCTGGCTTTTAGGTTTTTCGCTTCACCACGTGGTAGTGTTACGTAAGTATCTTGGTCAAGGCCCAACGCTACAGTGTCTTTGTTACCCATCCACACTTTTTCTTCAACGAACGTTTCACCTGCTTTGTGCGGCGCTACTGTTTCGAAGAAACGGAAGCCGTAGCTTAGTAGCTTTTTGCTTTCTGACTTACGAGCATTGGCATCTTTAGTGCCCATTACGACCGCAACCAAACGCATTTGGCCTTCAGTTGCTGAACTTACTAGGCTGTAACCCGCATTGCTTGTGTGACCCGTTTTGATGCCATCAACGTTCATGCTCTTATCCCAAAGTAGACCGTTACGGTTGTATTGGGTGATGCCGTTGTAAGTAAATTTCTTCTCTGAGTACACGCGGTACTCATTTGGTACGTCACGGATCAGGGCTTTACCTAGCAATGCCATGTCGTATGGTGTCGAGTACAGCTCGGCGTTATCTAGACCATGAACGTTGGCAAAGTGCGAGTTCGTCATACCTAGTGTGTTGGCCCAAGCGTTCATTAGATCAACAAACGCATCTTCTGAGCCTGCAATGTGTTCAGCCATTGCTACACAGGCATCGTTACCAGACTGGACGATGATACCGCGGTTTAGGTCACGTACTTTTACAGTTGTGCCCACTTCAATGAACATTTTTGATGATTCAGGGAAGTTTTTCGCCCATGCATTTTTACTGATGGTGACATCGTCATCTTCTGAGATATTACCACGCGCTAGTTCTTGGCCGATTACGTAGCTGGTCATCATCTTAGTCAGACTGGCTGGAGACAACTTTGTGTTCATCTCTTTCTCTGCCAGTACTTTACCTGAATGGTAATCCATCAGAACGTAGCCCTTCGCAGCGATTTGAGGGGCATCTGGAACAACGATAGGTGATGCAAGAGCAGATTGAGCGAAAGTTGCAGAAAGGGCAACCGAAGAAACGAGAATAGATTTCACAAACTTATTTTTATTCATGGTAATTCAAATTTTTGGGTTAACTGCGGACATCTTATCAGAATCCCCAGCTATGTAAGAGGGGATCGAGGAGAAATTCATGACACTAGGTCATTTGGCAGTGTTGTGTTTTTTAATAAATGCAGACGAATAGCCGAGCAACTTTACTTTATCTAGAGTGGCTTGCGTCAGGGAATAGTCAGTAAATGGCCCTAACAACAAGCGATAAGACTCTTTCGCATTTTCTAGGAAAGTTTCTGTATCCAGTTTTTGACCAAGCTCTGTCCCTAAAGTTCGTGCGCGTTCTTCATTTTTTGATGATGCCACCTGAATAACGTACTTAGGGTGCGCTTCTAATGATTTTTTATCCGTGGGCTGATTGATACTGATTACTTCAATTTCCACGTTCGCTGTACCTGTTTTTATCACATCTAACTTATGTGCTGCGGCATAGCTTAAATCGATAATACGGCCATCGTGAAACGGACCTCGGTCATTAACTCGTACTACGGTAGTTTTGCCGTTGTCAGTGTTGGTGACTTTTACGTAACTTGGTAACGGTAGCGTTTTATGCGCAGCCGTCATTGAGTACATGTCATAGATTTCGCCATTAGAAGTCAAATGACCTTGGAACTTCTTCCCATACCAAGACGCTCGGCCTTTTTCCTTAAAGCCTTTGGCATCGCGAACTATCTTGTAGTCTTTTCCGCGCAAGTGGTAATCCTTGTTGCCACCTAAGCTGTAAGGTTCATATTTAGGGTGCGCATCCTCGATGTGTTCGACTGAAAGCGGTGTATCAGGTGCAACATCGGATTCGAGTTCGTAACGGCCGTCTTGCGTTTTTTGGCTGGTGGATGAACAGCCTGCCAAAATAAGAGCTGAGAAAACCAAGGAATATAAAGCGCGTTTTTGCATGTCTAGGTCGCCTTAGAGAATGCTTTTCGGTGCGTATGAATTGACATCAGAATACCAAAGCCAGCCATCAAGGTTACCATTGATGTGCCGCCATAACTAATGAGTGGCAACGGTACACCTACTACAGGTAGGATGCCACTTACCATGCCAATATTTACAAAAATATACACGAAGAAGCTGAGTACAATACTGCCTGCCATCATTCGTCCAAATGCGGTTTGCGCTTGGCTGGCGAGGTATAAACCTCGTCCAATAATAAATAGATAGATGGCTAAAAGGCAAAGGAAGCCAATCATACCCCATTCTTCAGCAATTACTGCAAAGATAAAGTCAGTGTGTCGTTCAGGAAGAAATTCCAGTTGTGACTGCGTACCTTGCAACCAACCTTTGCCTGAAATACCACCAGAGCCAATCGCGATTTTACTCTGAATAATGTGGTAGCCCGCACCAAGCGGATCTGACTCTGGATTAAACAGAGTACGAACTCGTACTTTTTGATACTCACGCATCAAGAAAAACCACAAAATCGGAATGAAACCACCCAGTGCAATTGCAGCACCAGCGATGATTTTCCAACTAATGCCCGCGAGGAAGATAACAAAAATACCGGAAGCGGCGATTAGAATAGAGGTCCCTAAGTCAGGCTGTTTTGCAATGAGGATGGTTGGCAAGCAGACCATAATCAGTGCAACGATGAGTGTTTTTAGCGTTGGCGGAAGGGGCTGTCGACCAACATAGCGTGCCACCATTAATGGCACCGCGAGCTTCAATAACTCGGAAGGTTGAAAGCGCACAAAACCGAGGTTAAGCCAACGCTGTGCGCCTTTCGAGGCTTCACCGAAAAATAACACGCCAAAGAGCAGTATGACGCCGCCGACGAACATCAAAGGTGCCAGGCTCTCGTAGGTTCGTGGAGAAAGCTGCGCAAGAACGATCATCACAACGAGTGAAAGCACCATTCGCATAGCTTGGCGATCCATCATCAGTAAACTTTGGCCACTGGCGCTGTACATGATCACGAGGCCAAACCCCATCAGGGCCAATATGCCAAGTAGGAGTGGTAAGTCGATATGGAAGCGTTCAAACAGGGCGCGATTTTTACCTGTAGAGGGATCCATCTTCATTACTGTTTTACCTCTTTCTTCGCATTGTTATCAGGCTCAATTTCTTCTGGGCCAAGTACGACTCGATCAAAGATCTTTCTCACTACAGGGGCTCCGTTGCTAGAACCACCGCCGGCGTTTTCTAACACTACAGTGACGACCACTTTAGGATCATCAAATGGTGCAAAGCCAGTAAATAACGCATGGTCACGTAAGTGTTCGGCGATCTCATCTGCGTTGTACTCTTCGTTTTCACCCAGACCGAAGACTTGCGCAGTACCTGATTTACCCGCTGTTTGATAACTCATTTTGTAGAATGAGCGGCGAGCTGTTCCGCGCGTGCCATGGTTTACACGACGCATGCCTTCTTTCGCCATATCCCAGTACTTTTTCGGTACATTCTTGATTGGCGGGTAAGTCACGTATTCTGTTGTTTGTTGTTCTTCGAAGTCGTTGCCGTTCTCTATCGTCGCTTTTAGTAAGTGAGGTGCAATCACTTCTCCCTCATTTACTAATACGGAGGTCGCTTTGGCGATTTGCATTGGCGTTGCTGTCCAATAACCTTGGCCGATACCCACAGGGATCGTATCGCCTTTGTACCACGGGGTTTTATGGCGAGACATTTTCCAGTCACGAGTCGGCATATTCGCCTTACTTTCTTCGTAGATATCGATGCCAGTGTAATCACCAAAACCGAACATCATCATCCAATTCGAAATACGGTCAATACCCATGTCATAAGCGATTTGATAGTAGAAGGTATCAACAGACTCTTCGATCGACTTAATGATATCGACGCGTCCGTGTCCCCAACGCAACCAGTCACGGAATGGGCGAGTGTTGGAGTTTGGTATGCGCCAATAACCTGGATCATTTCGCGTAGTGTTCGGTGTGACGACACCTTCTTGTAGCGCGGCTACCGCCATAAATGGTTTGATGGTAGACGCAGGTGGGTAAATGCCAAGTGTGGTACGGTTGACCAAAGGACGGTTTTTATCGTTCAAAAGGGCGCGATAGTCTTTACCTGAGATTCCGTGCACGAACGAGTTAGGATCGTAGCTAGGGCTTGAAACCATAGCCAGTACGCCGTTGTCTCTAGGATCGATCACTACAGCACTGCCTCTGCGGCCATCCAATAATTGGTGTACGTACAGCTGCAAGTTGATATCAAGGTTTAAAACGATGTCTTTTCCGGGTACAGGTGGAACGTACTTTAACGTACGAATTACTCGGCCGCGGCTGTTTACCTCGACTTCTTGATATCCGGCCGTACCGTGTAAGAGGTCTTCGTAGTATTTTTCGATACCCAGCTTACCAATGTCGCGAGTGGCTTGATAGTTTGCGTCTTTTTCTTCTCGGATCAGGCGCTGCATGTCGCGATCATTGATTCGAGAAACGTAACCAATCACGTGGGTTAAGACTTCGCTGAAAGGGTAATAGCGCTTTAAGGTCGCACTTATTTCTACACCAGGAAAGCGGTACTGATTGACGGAGAATACCGCTACTTGTTTTTCGTTCAGTTGGGTCAGCAGTGGGACTGACTTAAATCGACGAGTCCGTTTACGCTCTTGGTGGAAACGTTCAATCTGATCTGGGGTAATTTCCAGAATGGTTTGTAGTTCTTGGATGGTTGCATCAATGTCTTTAATTTTTTCTGGAGTCAGTTCTAAGTTAAAGACGGGACGGTTCTCTGCCAGTAAAACACCATTTCGGTCATAAATCAGACCTCGGTTGGGCGCGATAGGAACAACTTTGATACGGTTATCGTTCGAGCGGGTTTGATAATCTTGAAACTGGTTCACCTGAATGTTGTACATGTTGGCGACCAGAGCTCCCATCAAGAGAACAATGCCGATAAAAGCGACAATAGCGCGGCTGGCAAACAGACGCGCTTCGGCTTGATAATCTCGGATTTGACTGCGGCGCTTACGAATCATTAACGCTTGGCTCTAAAGTTAAACAACGATTATTCGCGGTGGTAAGGATGGTTCGCGGTGATGCTCCACGCTCGGTATAAGCTTTCTGCCATTACGATACGCACTAAAGGGTGGGGTAGCGTTAAGGCAGACAATGACCAGCTTTGGTCTGCTGCAGCTTTGCATGCAGGAGCGAGTCCTTCAGGACCGCCGATTAAGATTGATACATCACGGCCATCTAATTTCCAAGCTTCTAACTGCTCAGCAAGTTGAGGAGTGTCCCATTTTTTACCTGGGATATCTAACGTGACGATACGGTTGCCTTTTGGTACCGCAGCGAGCATCGCTTCCCCTTCTTTTTGCAGGATGCGAGCGATATCGGCATTTTTTCCACGTTTGCCAGCAGAGATTTCAATCAACTCCAATGGCATATCATGTGGGAAACGGCGACGATATTCTTGAAAGCCTTCCTCAACCCATTTTGGCATTTTTGTGCCAACAGCAATTAGTTGAATTTTCAAAAGATTAACCCCAGAGTTTTTCTAGCTGGTAGAGTTCGCGGTGCTCTTCTTGCATCACGTGAAGCATGGCGTCGCCCATATCTAGGACTACCCATTCACCTTCGTTTTCACCTTCCATTCCTAGTGGCTCAAGACCGGCTTTTTTCACTTCTGTTGCAACGTGGTCAGCGATGGATGAAACGTGGCGTTTGGATGTGCCAGTACAGATGATCATGTAATCTGTCACGCTTGATTTATCTTCCACGTTTAGGACGATAATGTCTTCCGCTTTCATGTCGTCGGCTTTATCAGCTAAAAAGTCTTTCAGTTCTTCGCGAAGCACTCGGTTTTCCTCGGTTTGTCTCTTATCTCTACAGTGTTTTACATTCTTGCTTGCAAAACAGGTCGCGCACTATATCACGCTTTGATTTTTAAATTGCCAGCTTAATATCAGGAGAGCAGGTTTCTAAGCTCAACTGATGAATAGTTGGCCATACAGACTCGTCATATTGAGTTTTGGCTTTTATCTCTGCTTGAGCCAACAAGGAGAGCAATGCACAAATACGACTCGCCGATAAGCGGGTCAGTGCTGCGTTATAGAGTGGACGCTTGTTTTGCCAAACTCGATATTTCTCAAATACCTGGTTCATTCCCATTTGAGTTAAGTCTTGATGCATATTTAAAAGTTGGCTCAACTCTTTTTGTACACTTCGAATCAAGATCACGGTCTCGACCCCTTCCGCCTCAAGTTGGCGAAGAATACGTTGTGCACGGTTTGCTTTACCTGCCAGTAAGGCGTCGATCCAGTTAAACGTAGTAAAGTGATTATGGCGACTTAGGGCTTCCTCTAAACGTATGATGGTCAGCTCACCATCCGGGTAGAGTAGGGCCAATTTCTCTAAGCTTTGTGACAATGCAAACAGGTTACCTTCATGCCATTGAGCCAACATTTGCAGTGATTGTTGATCGGGTTTTAGGCCCAACGCGCGGCAACGTGCCTGAATGAACATAGGTAAGCGTTGTAGATCTGGCGACAAACAGCTTACCCAGTCGCCTTTTGAGCTTAATGCTTTGAACCATTTCGCATTTTCTTGGGCTTTGGTCAGTTTGCTACCAACAATGACGAGCATGATGTCATCATGCAGCATATCACACAGTGTTTGCAGCTCTTTGCTGACGGCGGTTGTCACGCCACTTTCTGGAATTTCAAGCTCGATCAATTGACGGTTTGAGAACAGGCTCATCGCTTGGAAGCAATCGTAAACTTGATTCCAGTCGATGCTTGTGTCTACCGCAAAACGGTGTTTTTCCTCAAAACCTTGTTGAAACGCTGCCTTTTGGATTGCTTGGCGGCTCTCTTGAATCAGTAACGGCTCATTACCAAAGATTAGGTAAACTTGTTTAACGTGTTTAGTTAAATGATCCGTTAATTTATCGGCATAAATTCGCATAGTGATTAAGAGTTTGTGTTCGCTGGCTCAGAGATTTGTCCTGCTTCATATTCGGCACGAATACGGCCCAACTGGCGCATCATCTGTTTTGCAGCTTGCAAGCGCATCTCGTCTTCAATTACGTCACGTTCAACAGATTTTGCAAGTGCCGTCAACGGGTTGTCTAGGTAGTTGCGGTTTACTGTTGTCGTAAAGTTTTTAGAGCCATAGCCAGGAATCGTCACACGGTATTTTACTACGTATGTCAGCTCTTTTTCTGCTGCACGGCTATTTTGATACAGAGACAGTGTACGCTCATCGATAGTCGCTTCCGTCAAATGAAGGTTGGGTACAGTCGATGATGGTTGAACAAGTTCAACTTTGTTCAGTTCGAGTTGAGAGCGAACATAGCGAGTTAATTCACTGTATTCATCGTAGCTGGAGAAAGACATAGTGTGCAGCTCTTCCGGTACGGAATACTCGCCGCGAAGGTGAAAACCACAGGCAGAAAGAAGCCCCGCTAATACCAATACCACTGGTAGTTTAATCAAAGAGAAAAAGCGCATTGATTGTATTCATCCTAAATTGAAGGGGTTATTTACCTTAAACCACTCATGTGAATGGTTTGAGGTAAATAAACAGGGTAGCGAACTACCCTGTTTAATGACTCTTGGTTAACAAATAAGTTCGCTAAACAGAGACAAATTGCAAGCTGTGATTAGTTTGCAACGATGTTCAGCAGTTTACCTGGAACGTAAATGACTTTACGAATAGTCAGGCCATCAGTGAACTTAACCACGTTTTCGTCGTTTAGACCAAGCTGTTCGATATCGTCTTTAGAGATATCCGCTGGGACTGTTAGCTTCGCACGTAGCTTACCGTTAACTTGAACAACGATAGTTTTTTCGTCTTCAACTAGCGCTTTTTCGTCAAACGTCGGCCATGCCGCGTTATCAATGTCTGTTTCACCTAGTGCTGCCCATAGCTCGTATGAGATATGCGGAGTGATAGGGTAAAGCATGACAACAATAGCTTTCAGTGCTTCGTCAAGGATTGCACGATCTTGCGCAGATTCTTGAGGCGCTTTCGCTAGTTTGTTCATCAGCTCCATGATCGCTGCGATCGCGGTGTTGAATGTTTGACGACGAGCGATATCGTCCGTCACTTTCGCGATAGTTTTGTGAACGTCACGGCGAAGTGCTTTTTGATCACCAGAAAGCGCTGCGGTATCTACTGCTTCTGCTGCGCCTTTCGCTGTGTGCTCTTTCACTAGTTTCCAAACACGTTTCAGGAAGCGATTCGCACCTTCTACGCCAGACTCTTGCCATTCAAGCGTCATGTCTGCTGGAGACGCGAACATCATGAATAGACGTACTGTGTCAGCGCCGTACTTGTCTACCATTTCTTGAGGGTCGATACCGTTGTTCTTAGACTTAGACATCTTGATCATGCCTGAGTGCGTTACATCGCGACCTTCAGTGTCTTTAGCAGAAGTAATGCGGCCTTTACCATCACGTTCAACGGCTACGTCTGTTGGAGCTACCCACTCTTTACCGCCTTTCTCGTTCTCGAAGTAGAACGCGTCTGCCAGTACCATGCCTTGACACAGTAGCTGCTTGAACGGTTCGTCAGACGTTACGTAGCCCGCGTCACGTAGCAACTTGTGGAAGAAGCGAGAGTACAGTAGGTGCATACAAGCGTGCTCGATACCGCCGATGTACTGGTCTACTGGTAGCCAGTAGTTTGCTTTTTCTGGATCTAGGATGTCGTCTGCTTGCGGTGAACAGTAACGCGCGTAGTACCAAGAAGATTCCATGAACGTATCGAACGTATCTGTCTCACGTAGAGCAGGTTCGCCGTTGAATGTGGTCTTCGCCCATTCTTTATCTGCTTTGATTGGGCTGGTTACGCCGTCCATTACCACGTCTTCTGGAAGAATCACTGGTAGTTGGTCAGCAGGTACTGGGTGAACTTCACCGTCTTCAGTCGTTACCATTGGGATTGGTGCGCCCCAGTAACGTTGACGAGATACACCCCAGTCGCGTAGACGGAAGTTTACAGTCTTAATGCCTTTGCCTTCTGCTTCTAGCTTCGCTGCAATTGCATCGAACGCCGCTTGGAATTCTAGGCCGTCGAATTCACCTGAATCGAACAGTACGCCTTTCTCTGTGTATGCTGCTTCAGAGATGTCTAGCTCGCTGCCATCAGCAGGCTTGATAACTGGCACGATGTCTAGACCGTACTTCGTTGCGAACTCGTAGTCACGTTGGTCGTGTGCAGGTACTGCCATTACCGCGCCTGTACCGTAGTCCATCAATACGAAGTTTGCTACGTATACTGGTACTTCACGGCCGTTCAATGGATGAATAGCAGTAAGGCCAGTAGCCATACCTTTCTTCTCCATTGTCGCTAGCTCAGCTTCTGCAACCTTGTTGTTCTTACATTCGTCGATAAACGCTGCAAGCTCTGGATTGTTCTCTGCAGCAAGAGCTGCAAGAGGGTGACCAGCAGCGATGCCCACGTAAGTCACACCCATTAGCGTATCTGGACGTGTTGTGTAAACTTCTAGGTCTTGTTGACCCTTAACTTCAAACTTCAGCTCAACGCCTTCAGAGCGGCCAATCCAGTTGCGCTGCATGGTTTTCACCATTTCAGGCCAACCTTCAAGCTTGTCTAGGTCGTCTAGTAGCTCTTGAGCGTACTCAGTGATTTTGATGAACCATTGAGGGATTTCTTTTTGCTCTACAGGCGTATCACAACGCCAGCAACAACCGTCTTCAACCTGCTCGTTTGCAAGAACAGTTTGGTCGTTAGGACACCAGTTAACAGAAGAAGTCTTTTTGTAAACTAAACCTTTCTCGTAAAGTTTAGTGAAGAACTCTTGCTCCCAGCGGTAGTACTCCGGTGTACATGTTGCGAATTCACGGTTCCAATCGTAACCAAAGCCTAGAAGCTTAAGTTGGTTCTTCATGTATTCGATGTTTTCGTAAGTCCAAGGTGCTGGTGCAGTTTTGTTTTTTACTGCTGCGTTTTCTGCAGGTAGACCGAATGCGTCCCAACCGATTGGTTGCATCACGTTTTTGCCTTGTAGGCGTTGGAAACGAGATACTACATCACCGATAGTGTAGTTGCGCACGTGACCCATGTGCAGTCGACCACTTGGGTATGGGAACATGGATAGACAGTAGAATTTTTCTTTATTTGGGTCTTCACTTACAACAAAGGTTTTGTTGTCATCCCAGTGCTTTTGAACTTTTTGTTCAATATGTTGTGGGTTGTATTGTTCTTGCATCGATGGTATCCGTTATCTTGGAATTTGTGAGTTCGGTTAGAACAGACTTAAATAGATCGTCATAGAATACCTAAAGCTAGGGATCACAACAATAGCCAATCTGTACCCATGCGCCCTTAAGTGACGCAGGTAGGAGAAAGATGGAGGTCAGTTATGCCTAAACGTAAAACAGGTTATGAGGAAATGCTCGAGGATGTGATTGAAACCTTGAAGCACAGTCCGGAAGAAGTTAACAAAGCGATTGAGACGTCGGGCAAAGTGGTGGATGCTGCTAATGACTTGACCAAAGATGAATTGGCTTTAATCAAAGCGTACCTTAAAGCAGACTTAAAAGAGTTTTCAGAGAGTTACGAGGACAGTAAAAGTGGTCCGTTTTACTTAACGATTGCGGATTCGATATGGCAAGGGCTGTTAGAGATTACAGACCGAACTAAAGTTGAGTGGGTTGAGTTGTTCGATGACTTAGAGCATCAAGGGCTATATGAAGCAGGAGAGGTGATAGGCTTAGGTACCTTGGTCTGTGATGAGTGTGGTCACAAGACAACGTATAACCACCCAACTGTAATCATTCCGTGTATTAAATGTGGTCACAAAGGCTTTACTCGCCAGTCATTAAAGCCATAAGTGGCGCGTAACGACTGTATAATGTAATGAATAAAAAAGAGGCTTGGTCGCCTCTTTTTTGTCTTTTCTACTTTCAAGCTGTTATCAGCTCTGTTTTCTTCTTAAACCGAAAGCCAGCGCTAAACTTAACCCAACCCAAATATACAATGGCCAAGTACCAACGATTCGATATGGCGTTTTCCCATCGGTTGGGGTGAGCTCTGCGCGCAGTACTGCAGTTTCAAACTGCGGTACTTGCTCAACGATTTTACCCTTGTGATCGGTTACCGCTGTTAATCCGTTGTTAGTCGAGCGGATGAGCGGTTTACCTAATTCTAAGGCACGCATACGGGCGATCTCCATATGCTGAAGAGGGCCGATAGAGTGACCAAACCATGCGTCGTTCGATAGCGTTAGAATGAAGTCTGTTTCGTCAGTCACATTTTGACGCACTTGCTCATTAAAGATGATCTCATAGCAAAGCGCTGGTGCCATGTGCATGCCATTCGCAACGATGTTGGGCTGCACAAAAGCCCCACGGCTAAACGACGACATCGGTAAGTTAAAGAATGGCGCTAATGGGCGCAAAATATCTTCAAATGGTACAAACTCACCAAACGGTAATAGGTGATGCTTATGGTAGCGTTCGCTCAAGTCGAAACTGTAGTCACCGTATGGTGTGATGCCAAGGGACAGAATACTGTTGTAGAACTGTCGATCCTCAGCTTGGTTGACGACACCAGTGATGATTGCGCTGTTATTCATTTTTGCTGCACTGTCGATATTGCTCAAAAATGAAGGCACTTCAATTTCAAAAGCAGGAATTGCAGCTTCTGGCCAGACGATAATATCAGCGTCCCAGTTTTCACGAGTGAGATCGGCGTATTTCATGATGGTTGGCCAACGTTGGCTTGGCAGCCACTTAAGGTTTTGGTCAACGTTACCTTGAATCAGCGCGAGCTTAGTCGTGTCTTCTGGCCGAGGTGTTACCCAATCGTAGTTACGAATCCCAAAGCCTGTGCTGAGTAGTACCGCAGGAATAATCACCATCAGCCACTGTTTATGAACCCAAGCATAGGCTAATGCCCCCGCACTAATAAGGATAAACAGAGTGAGCAGTTCCACGCCACCGATAGGCGCAAAGCTTGCTAGTGGAGCATCAATCTGGCTGTAGCCTAGCCATAGCCACGGGAAGCCGGTCATCACCCAACCACGCAACCAATCACTGATTAGCCATAAAGCGGGCGCAGCGAGAAGCGCTTTTGTGAGTGTGAATTGAGGAAATAGCTTGTTGTTAAGCCAAGCAAATAAGCCTGAATAAACAGCCAAGTAGGCGACAAGCAAGCCCATTAAAAATAAATTGGCAATCAGTGGCATGCCACCAAAGCCGGAGATACTGACGTACACCCAGCTAACGCCAGTTGCAAATTGACCCAACCCCCAAGCATAGCCAATCCACAGTGCACGTTTCGGAGTTTGGTTAGCAAGAAGAATCAGTAGAATAGCTGGGCTAAGAATGGCAATAGGCCACAACTGGTAAGGTGCAAAAGCGAGCGTAGTAGAGGCGCCAACAAAAGCGGCCACTAAGGGCCGCTTGAGGCGATGAAAGAGTTCATTCATCATTATAATTTTCTGAGATTCCCAATGGGTATCGCGTTACTCTTGAGTGGCTTCAACCAGGGTTTCTTCGTCTGGGATCGTCACTTGGAGTTGAATGACACGACGGTTATCGGCAGCGGTGACTTTGAAGTTGTAACCTTCAATTTCAACCAGTTCACCACGAGAAGGTAAGTGACCAAAGGCAGTCATGACCATGCCACCAACGGTATCTACTTCCTCATCGCTGAAGTTAGTTCCAAATGTCTCATTAAACTCTTCGATGGTTGTCAGCGCTCTGACAGCAAACGTATGCTTGCTAAGCTTACGAATGTCTGTCTCTTCGCTTTCATCGAATTCATCTTCGATATCCCCGACGATTTCTTCAAGGATATCTTCAATGGTCACAAGACCAGAAACACCACCGAATTCATCGACAACAATGGCCATATGATAACGTTCTTCACGGAACTCTTTCAGCAGTCGATCAACGCGTTTACTTTCCGGTACCACAACGGCTGGTCGAATAACTTCTTCGATATCAAATGGATTACTGCCTGAGCCTAAGTATTTAAGTAAGTCCTTCGCAAGAAGAATGCCTTCCACATGGTCTTTATCTTCGCTGATCACAGGGTAGCGAGAGTGTTGAGCATCGGTAATCAAGGCAACCAAGGTATCAAGGTCGTGAGTACGCTCAACCGTAACCATTTGCGAACGCGGGATCATAATGTCACGCACGCGCATTTCGGAGATTTCCATAACACCTTCAAGCATATCGCGGGTGTCATGGTCAATCAGGTCATTGACTTCAGAGTCACGGATAACATCCACAAGCTCTTGGCGATCTTTTGGCTCGCCCTGAAATAATTGACCTAGACGTTCAAAGAAGGACTTTCTACTCGGACCTTCTGCCTTTTCTTTCTTATCTTCGTTAGAAGAGGGAGAATTATCTTCGTTCATTGTTTCTCAATTAAGTAACGCTATCAGAAGTGTGATAGCACACATAGAGAGGCGAACACGAGAATCATTTTGGTGGTTCGCCTTTCCCTGCTGAATAGCCAATGGCTACTCTTTTTCAGCAATGTAAGGGTCTTCATAGCCCATACCTTGCATGATTTCGGTTTCGAGGGACTCCATCTCTTCGGCTTCGTCATCCTCAATATGATCATAACCTAGCAGATGCAAGCTGCCATGTACAACCATATGCGCCCAATGTGCTAACAGAGGCTTGTTCTGTTCAATTGCCTCTTTTTCAACGACTTGGCGGCAAATAATTAAGTCGCCAAGTAAATCTATTTCCATACCTGGAGGGGCTTCAAATGGAAAAGACAACACATTGGTCGGTTTATCTTTACCACGATACTCATGGTTAAGCGTGTGACTTTCTTGTTCATCCACAATGCGAATGGTGACTTCGGCTTGTGGCTGGAAGAGAGGAATCGTTTTATCTAGCCACAATTGGAAATCTTGCTGCGAAGGCAGCCCTTCTTCATTTTCGACTGCCAGTTGCAGATCAAGTTCAATCGCCATGATTATTCCTTAGTGGAAGCAACTTGTGCATTCAGTTCAGCTTTTGCTGCTTCTAGTAACTTCGCATCGCGTTCTTCACGACGACGCTTCTCGAACTCTTTACGCTCTTTCTGGTCTTGTGCTTCCCACTTCTCATACGCGTTAACGATACGAGCAACCACTGGGTGACGTACAACGTCGTCTGCTAAAAAGAAGTTAAAGCTGATGTCGTCGACTTCGCTTAGTACTTCAATAGCATGACGAAGACCTGATTTTGCACCACGAGGTAAGTCGATTTGCGTGACGTCACCAGTGATAACTGCGCGAGAGTTAAAACCAATACGCGTTAGGAACATCTTCATCTGCTCAACCGTGGTGTTCTGACTCTCATCAAGAATGATGAAAGCGTCGTTTAGAGTACGACCACGCATGTAAGCAAGAGGGGCTACCTCAATCACGTTACGTTCAATCAGCTTCTCTACGCGCTCAAAGCCCAACATTTCAAATAGGGCATCGTATAGCGGACGTAGGTATGGGTCGACTTTTTGGCTTAAGTCACCAGGTAGGAAGCCCAGTTTCTCACCGGCTTCAACCGCAGGGCGCGTCAATAGAATACGACGGATCTCTTGGCGCTCTAGTGCGTCAACTGCTGCTGCAACAGCAAGATAAGTTTTACCTGTACCAGCTGGGCCAATACCAAAAGAAATATCATGCGTGACCATATTAACCAAGTACTGAGCTTGGTTTGGCGTACGTGGTTTGATCACGCCTTTCTTGGTTTTGACGAAGACTTCTTTACCATGCTCGATATTAGACTCAGTATTCTGCTCAAGAACACCAGACTCTTTAATCGCTAAATGGATCTGTTCAGGCTCAATGTCTGGGATCTCACCTCGTACAGGTGCGGTATCAACATACAGAGTTTTCAGGATATCCAGCGCAGCTGATGCGGTATGAGGTTTACCGACAATTGTAAAATGGTCACTACGGTGATTAATTTCAACGCCTAGACGACGTTCTAAATGCTTGATGTTGTCATCGAATGGACCGCACAGGCTAGCAAGTCGGCGGTTGTCGGAAGGTTCTAGGTTAATTTCTAGAGTTACGATTTTATTACTCAATGTTGCCTCTCATTTTTTGCCACTTAATGAGAGCCTGATAACGACCAGGCTCTCCATGGCTATTTATACGAGCTTATGGCGTAAAAGTAGCTACACCCAGCTCATCTTCGCGACGTGTTTTCGCCATCATCTGCGTTGGGGAAATCACACTACGAAGATCCATGTCTTTTTCAGTACGTACTAGCTCACCACGCAGTGAGTTCGCAAATACGTCTACGATCTTCACATCAACGAACTGACCAATTAGGTCTGCACTACCTTCAAAGTTTACTACACGGTTGTTTTCTGTACGAGCGCGCAGTTCCATTAGGTTTTTCTTCGAAGGACCTTCAACTAGAACACGTTGTTCTGTGCCAAGCATTAAGCGAGAGTAACGCATCGCTTGAGCATTGATAGTTTGCTGTAGTTCGTAAAGGCGCTCTTTCTTCACTTGTTCTGATACATCACAAGGGTAATCCGCTGCTGGCGTACCTGGACGTGGAGAGAAGATGAAGCTGAAGCTCATGTCAAAGTCTACATCTTTGATTAGCTTCATTGTGTCTTGGAAGTCTTTGTCTGTCTCACCAGGGAAACCAACAATAAAGTCTGAACTGATTTGAATATCAGGACGAGCTTTACGCAGTTTACGGATGATCGACTTGTACTCGATAGCGGTGTGAGGGCGTTTCATCATAGTTAGGATACGGTCACTACCACTTTGCACAGGTAAGTGCAGGAAGCTCACAAGCTCAGGCGTATCTTCGTAAACCGCGATGATGTCGTCAGTGAATTCTAGCGGGTGGCTCGTTGTGAAACGAATACGGTCGATACCATCGATAGACGCAACCAAACGAAGCAGTTCTGCAAATGAACAGATTTCACCGTCGTGTGTTGGACCGCGGTACGCGTTTACGTTTTGACCCAGTAGGTTTACTTCACGTACGCCTTGTTCAGCAAGCTGTGCGATTTCGAACAGCACATCATCCATTGGACGGCTTACTTCTTCACCACGAGTGTACGGTACGACACAGTAAGTACAGTACTTCGAGCAGCCTTCCATAATAGAAACGAATGCTGTCGCGCCTTCCGCACGAGGCTCTGGTAGGCGGTCGAACTTTTCGATCTCTGGGAACGAAATGTCCATAACTGGTGCGTCATCCGACTGAGATTGTTTGATCATCTCAGGTAGGCGGTGCAGAGTTTGTGGGCCAAAAATAACGTCGACGTATGGTGCACGTTCACGAATATGGTCACCTTCTTGCGTTGCTACACAACCACCTACACCGATAACTACGCCAGGTTTTTTATCTTTTAGTGTTTTCCAGCGACCAAGCTGGTGGAAAACTTTCTCTTGCGCTTTTTCACGGATCGAACAGGTGTTAAGTAGAAGTACGTCTGCTTCCTCTGGCTCTTCCGTCAGCTCGTAGCCGTTTGCAGCATTAAGCAGGTCGGCCATTTTTGATGAATCGTATTCGTTCATCTGGCAGCCCCAGGTTTTAATTAGCAGTTTCTTACTCATCTCACTTTCGCTCGTTCAGTTGTACTTAAATTGGAGAGCTATTGCTCAAATTATAGCCGCCATCACGGCGGTAAGCGGCGTATTGTACTGCTTTAAAAAGCACCTGACTAGTGATCTGGCTAATTCTCTGCAAAGCCTGATGAAATCTAGTTTTTCGCCCTATGCAGAACAAGGTTTTTTGTTAAACAATTTTGTAAAAATAGCCATGGAAAGTACAATAAAAAACGCCAATTAATCAGCACGATGAAGAGTAAAAAATGAACAAGTATGACATCGCCGTGATCGGTGGCGGTATGGTTGGGGCAGCCGTCGCTGTTGGATTTGCCAAGCAGGGCAGAAGCGTTGTCTTGGTTGAAGGTGCAAAACCCAAAGCTTTTGATGCCGCTCAGGTGATGGATATTCGCGTATCTGCGATTTCGCACCAGTCGGTGGAGTTACTTGATTCACTCGGCGCATGGTCAGAAATTAAAAGTATGCGAGTTTGCCCTTATCGGCGTTTAGAGACTTGGGAGCACCCGGAGTGCCGTACTCGTTTTCACTCTGATGAACTGTCATTGGAGCAACTAGGTTATATCGTTGAAAACCGCCTAATCCAATTAGGTCTTTGGCAAGTCTTCTCTCAGTATGACAATCTAACCGTGATGTGTCCCGAGCGATTAAAAGACATTGAGTTTGCAGATGTAAACCTTGTGACACTAGAAAGTGGGGTGCAGTTTGAAGCTAACTGGGTAATTGGTGCTGATGGTGCAAACTCTAAAGTTCGTCAATTGGCTGGAATTGGTGTGACTGCCTGGGATTACCGACAACACTGCATGTTGATTAACGTGAAAACAGAATTGCCACAGCAAGATATCACTTGGCAACAATTTACTCCTTCAGGCCCGCGTTCATTTTTACCTTTGTGCTCTTTGACTAATGAAGACGGTCAAGAAGTAGGCCAAGGTTCGTTGGTTTGGTATGACTCGCCAAAACGCATTAAACAACTGTGTGCGATGGGTAAGCCTCAACTAAGGGAAGAAATCTTACGTCATTTCCCTGCTGAATTGGGCGATATTGAAGTTTTACAGTTTGGCTCATTTCCACTCACTCGTCGTCATGCGCAAGGCTACTCAAGCAAAAATTGCGTATTAGTGGGTGACTCTGCTCATACGATCAATCCGCTTGCAGGGCAAGGGGTAAACTTAGGATTCAAAGATGTAGACGTTCTCCTTTCGGTAACAGAACACAAAGAACAGCTGGAAGATGCCTTACTCGCGAAATACGAACGTGCACGTCGACCTGACAACTTACTCATGCAGACGGGCATGGACTTTTTCTATAAAAGTTTTAGCAACGATCTTGGGCCATTGAAGTTTGTACGTAATGCTGCATTGAAGTTTGCTGAAAACTCAGGACCGATCAAGGCTCAAGTACTGAAATACGCTTTAGGTATGTAGTAAGTTACTCAATCCACAGATAGAAAAAAAGCGAGCCATGAGCTCGCTTTTTTAATTCGGCAAATCTAATGATTTCCCGAGTCCAGAACCAAAAAAAGAAAAAACCCAGCAAAATCATGCTGGGTTTTCCGATAATGGTGCGGAAGGAGAGACTTGAACTCTCACACCTTGCGGCGCCAGAACCTAAATCTGGTGCGTCTACCAATTCCGCCACTTCCGCAACTTAATCTATAGATATCAAGATAATTGGTAAAATCTCAATATCGTTGTATATGGCAGGGCTACCTGGATTCGAACCAGGGAATGGCGGCATCAAAAGCCGCTGCCTTACCGCTTGGCGATAGCCCTACAGTGTAAATAGCCAAAGACTACTTAAGCTCTCTTATCGAGAGAAAGAATGGTGCGGAAGGAGAGACTTGAACTCTCACACCTTACGGCGCCAGAACCTAAATCTGGTGCGTCTACCAATTCCGCCACTTCCGCGTATTCTGATAGTGTAGATTAATTTAAGATGGTGCGGAAGGAGAGACTTGAACTCTCACACCTTGCGGCGCCAGAACCTAAATCTGGTGCGTCTACCAATTCCGCCACTTCCGCATCTTAAATCTACGTGACTGATAGCTTATGCTAGCAATCCAATCAATGGTGGCTACGACGGGATTCGAACCTGTGACCCCATCATTATGAGTGATGTGCTCTAACCAGCTGAGCTACGTAGCCATTTTAAACTTTTGATCAAGAATGGTGCGGAAGGAGAGACTTGAACTCTCACACCTTGCGGCGCCAGAACCTAAATCTGGTGCGTCTACCAATTCCGCCACTTCCGCAACTTGATCTGTAGATATCAAGATAATTGGTAAAATCTCAATATCATTGTATATGGCAGGGCTACCTGGATTCGAACCAGGGAATGGCGGCATCAAAAGCCGCTGCCTTACCGCTTGGCGATAGCCCTACATTGCTCTAATAAAAGAGACTTAAATAATGGTGCGGAAGGAGAGACTTGAACTCTCACACCTTGCGGCGCCAGAACCTAAATCTGGTGCGTCTACCAATTCCGCCACTTCCGCAACTTATTCTGTAGTTATCAAGGTAATTGGTAAAAACCTAAATAACGTTGTTTATGGTGGCTACGACGGGATTCGAACCTGTGACCCCATCATTATGAGTGATGTGCTCTAACCAGCTGAGCTACGTAGCCATTTTAAAACTTCGACCAATAATGGTGCGGAAGGAGAGACTTGAACTCTCACACCTTGCGGCGCCAGAACCTAAATCTGGTGCGTCTACCAATTCCGCCACTTCCGCAACTTGATCTGTAGATATCAAGATAATTGGTAAAATCTCAATATCATTGTATATGGCAGGGCTACCTGGATTCGAACCAGGGAATGGCGGCATCAAAAGCCGCTGCCTTACCGCTTGGCGATAGCCCTACTTTGCTCTAATAAAAGAGACTTAAATAATGGTGCGGAAGGAGAGACTTGAACTCTCACACCTTGCGGCGCCAGAACCTAAATCTGGTGCGTCTACCAATTCCGCCACTTCCGCAACTTATTCTGTAGATATCAAGATAATTGGTAAAATCTCAATATCGTTCCTGTATTTCAAGGAAAATAATGGCAGGGCTACCTGGATTCGAACCAGGGAATGGCGGCATCAAAAGCCGCTGCCTTACCGCTTGGCGATAGCCCTACATTGCTCTAATACAAGAGACTTAAATAATGGTGCGGAAGGAGAGACTTGAACTCTCACACCTTGCGGCGCCAGAACCTAAATCTGGTGCGTCTACCAATTCCGCCACTTCCGCAACTTGATCTGTAGATATCAAGATAATTGGTAAAATCTCAATATCATTGTATATGGCAGGGCTACCTGGATTCGAACCAGGGAATGGCGGCATCAAAAGCCGCTGCCTTACCGCTTGGCGATAGCCCTACTTTGCTCTAATACAAGAGACTTAAATAATGGTGCGGAAGGAGAGACTTGAACTCTCACACCTTGCGGCGCCAGAACCTAAATCTGGTGCGTCTACCAATTCCGCCACTTCCGCAACTTATTCTGTAGTTATCAAGGTAATTGGTAAAAACCTAAATAACGTTATTCATGGTGGCTACGACGGGATTCGAACCTGTGACCCCATCATTATGAGTGATGTGCTCTAACCAGCTGAGCTACGTAGCCATCTTTTGGAGCGAGACAATATAAACCTTCAAGCTCTCAGTGACAACCCCTTTTATAAAGGAATCTCACTTGAATAATGGCAGGTCTACCTGGATTCGAACCAGGGAATGGCGGCATCAAAAGCCGCTGCCTTACCGCTTGGCGATAGACCTGCAGGCAATAGTCACAATGACTATTTAAAATATGGTGCGGAAGGAGAGACTTGAACTCTCACACCTTGCGGCGCCAGAACCTAAATCTGGTGCGTCTACCAATTCCGCCACTTCCGCATCTATTCCTAATTGCTCTGATAAAAAGAACACTTAGGAATGGTGGCTACGACGGGATTCGAACCTGTGACCCCATCATTATGAGTGATGTGCTCTAACCAGCTGAGCTACGTAGCCAAAACCATATTTTTTGCTCTCAACGCTTTGTTGCCTTGTCGTTGGGAACGGCGCGCATTATGCGAAGTTGAGTGAGATCCGTCAACAGTTTTTTTTAATAAATTTCGGAAAAAACCTCGTTCGCTTCCTTTTTAAACAAAGAGGCGTGTTTATGATCTAAAACTGGAAATAAATTAGCTCGCAGTTAGGTAATTTATTTTTGCTCATTTACTTAAGGTATTAAAAAAGCCAGCTGAGCAGCTGGCTTTTAGTGTAAATGAAGTGTTTAAAATTCATTCATTTAATTAAACATTGAAGCGGAAGTGTACAACATCACCATCTTTTACGATGTAGTCTTTACCTTCTAGACGCCATTTACCTGCGTCTTTTGCGCCATTTTCACCATTGAATTGGATGAAATCGTCGTAACCGACTACTTCTGCACGAATAAAGCCTTTCTCGAAGTCAGTGTGGATCTTACCTGCCGCCTGAGGCGCAGTTGCACCAACAGGGATTGTCCACGCACGTACTTCTTTAACACCTGCCGTGAAGTAGGTGTGTAGAGTTAGTAGCTCGTAACCAGAGCGAATTACACGGTTCAGTCCCGGTTCTTCGATCCCCATATCCGCTAGGAATTCTTCGCGATCTTCATCTTCTAGTTCAGATAGTTCAGATTCGATAGCTGCACATACAGGTACAACGACGTTGTTTTCTTTTTCTGCGAACTCGCGAACCGCATCTAGATATGGGTTATTTTCGAAACCATCTTCGTTTACGTTTGCAATGTACATAGTTGGCTTCAGTGTAAGGAAGTTTAGGTAGCCGATTGCTGCTAACTCTTCTTTAGATAGCTCAACTGTGCGTGCCATGCCGCCTTCAGTTAGTACTGGTAACAGTTTTTCTAGTACTGTTAGTTCAAATTTTGCGTCTTTATCGCCGCCTTTTGCCTTCTTCGCGTTACGTTGAATCGCGCGCTCACAAGAATCAAGGTCAGCCATTGCAAGTTCAAGGTTGATCACTTCGATATCTTCGATAGGTGAAACTTTACCTGAAACATGAACAATGTTTTCGTTTTCAAAACAACGTACAACGTGGCCAATCGCGTCTGTTTCACGGATGTTAGCTAGGAATTTGTTACCTAAACCTTCACCACGTGATGCACCAGCAACAAGACCAGCGATGTCCACGAACTCCATCGTCGTTGGAAGAACTCTCTGTGGGTTAACGATCTTAGCTAGTGCGTCTAGACGTAGATCTGGCACAGGAACCACACCAGTGTTTGGTTCAATGGTACAGAACGGGAAGTTTGCTGCTTCGATACCCGCTTTAGTTAGTGCGTTGAACAGAGTTGATTTACCTACGTTAGGTAGACCAACGATGCCACATTTAAAACCCATGATAGTAACCTTATTCAGCTTTGAACGTGTGGAGGCGATTTTGTGCTTTAGATAGGCCATCCTTAATCAGGATATCTAGACAACGAACAGCCTCATCAGCTGCTGCATCTAAAAGCTCTTGCTCTTTAGCTGGCGCTTTACCTAATACAAAACCCGCCACTTTATCTTTGTGTCCCGGATGACCAATGCCAATGCGAAGACGATAAAAATCTTTGTTATTGCCCAGTTTGCTAATGGTGTCACGCAGACCGTTGTGTCCACCGTGACCCCCACCTTTTTTAAACTTAGCGACACCTGGCGGTAAGTCTAGCTCGTCATGAGCAACCATGATCTCTTCAGGTTTAATTTGATAAAATTTCGCAAGCGCTGCGATCGATTTACCTGATAGATTCATGAAGGTGGTTGGGATAAGCAAACGGAGATCCTGGCCATTGACCATAATGCGTCCTGTTAGACCAAAAAACTTTGGTTCGTTCTTCAGTGTAACGTTGTGAACGCGTGCTAATTCTTCTACAACCCAAGCGCCCGCATTGTGACGAGTTCTGGCGTATTCTGGTCCTGGATTAGCAAGACCAACAAGAAGTTTGATTTGTTGACTCAAGGTTAGGATCTCTCTGGAATCTCAAAAAGCGCAGTATGATAGCACAGAATTCTCGCAGTGGGCGACCAAGGGATTTTCTGGTTATCAGTACAAATAAAAAAACACCCCAAAGAGGGGTGCTTTTGAAATCAGTGTAACTGAAATGTTCGGATTAGTTGAACATTGCAGAGATTGACTCTTCGTTGCTGATACGACGAATCGCTTCAGCCAGCATGCGAGATAGGCTTAGTGTTGTCACTTTGCCTGTTGCAGCCATCTCTTTAGATAGAGAGATAGAGTCAGTTACGATAACTTGGTCAAGAACTGAGTTCTTGATGTTGTCCGCAGCGTTGCCTGAGAATACTGCGTGAGTAGCGTAAGCGAATACACGCTTAGCACCGCGCTCTTTTAGTGCTTCAGCTGCTTTACATAGTGTGCCACCTGTGTCGATCATGTCATCAACGATCACACAGTCACGACCTTCAACATCACCGATTAGGTTCATTACTTCAGAAACGTTTGCACGTGGACGACGCTTATCTACGATTGCGATGTCGATGTCGCCTAGTGCTTTTGCTGTTGCGCGAGCACGAACAACGCCACCTAGGTCAGGAGATACCACAACAGGGTTATCTAGACCGCGAGCCTGCATATCTTCAAGTAGCACTGGCGTGCCGAAGATGTTGTCTACAGGTACATCGAAGAAGCCTTGAATTTGCTCTGCGTGTAGGTCGATAGTTAGAACGCGGTCAACACCAACGTTAGATAGGAAATCAGCAACAACTTTTGCAGTAATTGGCACACGCGCAGAACGTACACGACGGTCTTGGCGAGCGTAGCCGAAGTAAGGGATAACTGCAGTGATACGGCCTGCTGAAGCACGGCGCATTGCATCAATCATAACAACCAATTCCATTAGGTTGTCGTTAGTCGGTGCACAAGTGGATTGAATGATGAAAACATCGCTACCACGAACATTCTCATTGATTTGAACTGCAACTTCGCCATCAGAAAAGCGAGAAACAGATGCATCACCAAGAGAGATGTAAAGACGATCAGCAATACGTTGGGCTAGTTCAGGTGTTGCGTTACCAGCAAATAGCTTCATATCAGGCACGGTGGAAACCTCGGGTTTGCGTCCAGTTTAAATAGGTCGGTGTGAGGCTGATTGGTATTCAGCCAAAGTCTCTTTTAATGGCGAAATATTGCGCCCTTGAGCGACAAATGCCGAGACTTTATCAGAGAGTTGTGCAAGGATAGTTTCTGCTTCAGATTTGCTCGAAAATTCAGCAAAAACGCAAGATCCTGTCCCCGTCAATCTTGACGGCGCGTATTGTAGCAGCCAAGAAAGTTGCTTATCAACCTCTGGGTAGAGCATTCGTACAATTTTTTCGCAATCGTTTACGCTTGGCGTATTTAAAAGTGTTTCTAGATCTCGTTTTGGGGTGTTTCGCGTTAGATCTGGATGACAAAAAACGTCGACGGTTGCGATAGAAACATTCGGTCTGACGACTAAATACCACTTTTCTTCTGGATAAGCGGGGGAGAGTTTCTCGCCAACACCTTCAGCGAAAGCTGCAAATCCGCGCACAAATACGGGCACGTCTGCGCCCAACTTTAAACCAATTTCAGCCAGTTCATCGTCAGTTAGATTCAGTTGCCACAAGTAGTTCAGTGCCACTAGTGCTGTAGCTGCATTCGATGAGCCCCCACCAATGCCCCCACCCATAGGCAGCACTTTCTGTAGCTCAATATGCGCGCCAAAAGGGCAGTTTGAGTAAGCTTGAAGCGCGGTTGCTGCTTTCCAAATTAAATTGTCTTGAAGAGGCACACCTTCTATATCTGGAGAAATCGTAATATCACCAGAATGGTTTGCTTGAATGGTGAGCTCATCGCCGTGATCGACGAATTGGAATAAGGTTTGTAACTCGTGGTAGCCATTTTCTGTGCGACCGTTGATGTATAGAAAGAGATTCAATTTCGCTGGTGATGGCCAGCGGGTTGAAAGTTCGATCATTGGGTGATGTTCCATTTTGTGATCACTAGATTTATTTTGACGTCAGCAGTGGTGAGTTTCAGCTTATTTGGCAGTGGTAGAGACTGCTCATGCCATTGAACATCGCCATACCGTTGATAAGCAATACGCCAATCATTTAAACCAATTTGTTTGTTTAACGCTTGCAGTGTATTGGTTGGGGACAATTGGAATTTGTCGGCATCGGTCGGTAGGCCTAATAGCCAGTCAGGCATGTGTTCAACGGGCATCATTAACCCCGTAAGACGGTAAATTAGCTGGTTTGCACTGCGAGAGGAAAGGACCTGATCGTCGTAAGTTTCTGCTGTGGCACCTTGTGGGGTGATGGTGAGCTTTAATGCCGTTTGTCCGAGAATCGTAGTTAAACGCAACTGGCTTAGTGCTGAAGAATGTTTCCAGTAGAAATTTAAATTTTGTCTTTGGTCTGGGCCAATATAACCAAGTTTTCCCGTTGCTTGAAAATCTTGGATGGTCTCGAGTCGTTGCTCATGAGCTTGCCATTCAACGCTGGTAACACTTTCAGGAACGGAGGAACAACCAGCGAGCAGTAAGCTCGACAAGAAAAAAAGAATAAAGGAGCGTAACGTCATGTTTGATGGCTTATTAATCAGTTTCGTCGGGAATCGCTCACAACTATAGCATTGAAAAGTCGCAGTTAGGAAAACAAATCCGGCTTACCCTTTCAATAAATGCGTGCTTACAGTAAAATTCTGGACCTATTTTATAACCTATCCCAGAGATACCACGTTAGATGTCCTTGCTTGCTATTGGAATCAATCACAATACAGCGTCTGTCGACTTGCGAGAGAAGGTGGCGTTTGGTCCGGATAAACTCGGCCCTGCACTCGAGCAACTTAGAGAGCACGAAGCGGTTAACGGCAGTGTGATTGTTTCAACCTGTAACCGAACTGAGTTGTACTGCGATGTTAAGCAAGGAGCGCGAAATAAGTTAATCGATTGGCTTGCTCAGTTTCATCAAGTGAGCCGCGAAGATTTAATGCCGAGTTTGTATGTGCATGAAGAACAAGCCGCAATTAAGCATTTGATGCGCGTATCATGCGGGCTAGATTCTCTGGTGTTGGGTGAGCCTCAAATTTTGGGGCAGGTAAAACAAGCATTTTCTGACTCGCGAGATCATCAAGCTGTCGATGCTTCAATTGATAAACTGTTTCAAAAGACGTTCTCAGTCGCCAAGCGTGTGAGAACAGAAACAGATATCGGCGGTAATGCTGTGTCCGTGGCTTATGCCGCATGTACATTGGCAAAACATATTTTTGAGTCGTTATCTGATTCAACCGTGCTTTTGGTTGGTGCGGGAGAGACGATTGAACTGGTCGCGAAGCATTTAGCATCCAACGGCTGCACAAAAATGATTGTCGCGAACCGCACTAAAGAGCGTGCGCAAGGCTTAGCGGATCAATTTGGCGCAGAAGTGATCAGTTTGAACGAAATTCCTGAACATTTGGCGAAAGCGGATATCGTGATTAGCTCAACGGCGAGCCCATTGCCTATTATTGGCAAAGGTATGGTCGAAACGGCTCTGAAGCAGCGCCGACATCAACCTATCTTGTTAGTCGATATTGCGGTGCCGCGAGATGTAGAGTCGGAAGTCGGTGAACTGAACGACGCATATTTGTATTCGGTTGATGACTTGCAATCTATCATCGACAGCAACATTGAGCAGCGTAAAGTCGAAGCGATTCAAGCCGAAGCGATTGTTAGTGAAGAAAGCGCTGCGTTTATGACATGGTTGCGTTCACTGCAAGCCGTCGATAGTATTCGCGACTATCGCAAATCAGCCAACGAAATTCGTGAAGAGTTACTGAGCAAAAGTTTGCAATCTTTAGCGGCGGGCGCAGATCCAGAGAAAGTGCTGCGCGAGCTGAGTAATAAACTCACCAACAAACTGATTCACGCTCCAACTCGCGCATTGCAAAGTGCGGCAGAGCAAGGCGAACCAGCAAAATTAACGATTATCCGCCAGACACTCGGCTTGGATGATCTATAACTCACGCTTTTTATTAAGAAAACGACACTATGAAAGCCTCTATTCTGACTAAGCTAGAAACGCTAGTAGAACGTTACGAAGAAGTTCAACATCTTCTTGGTGATCCTGATGTAATTGGAAATCAGGACAAATTCCGTGCTCTATCAAGAGAGTACTCTCAGCTAGAAGAAGTAACCAAGTGCTTCCAAGCTTATCAACAAGCACAAGAAGATCTTGTCGCCGCTGAAGAGATGGCAAACGAAGACGACGAAGAAATGCGTGAAATGGCGCAAGAAGAAATCAAAGAAGCGAAAGCGACGATTGAGCGTCTTACTGATGAGTTACAGATTCTTCTTCTGCCAAAAGATCCGAACGATGATCGTAACTGTTTCCTAGAAATTCGTGCAGGTGCGGGTGGCGACGAAGCGGGTATCTTCGCGGGTGATCTATTCCGTATGTACAGCAAGTACGCAGAAAAGCGTGGTTGGCGCATCGAAGTGATGTCTTCAAACGAAGCTGAACACGGTGGTTACAAAGAGATGATCGCAAAAGTGAGCGGCGACGGTGCGTACGGCGTACTGAAGTTTGAGTCTGGCGGTCACCGTGTACAGCGTGTTCCTGCAACTGAATCCCAAGGCCGTGTACATACTTCTGCATGTACCGTAGCGGTGATGGCGGAAATCCCAGAAGCGGATCTGCCAGAAATCAAAGCGGCAGACCTGAAAATCGATACGTTCCGTGCATCTGGCGCGGGTGGTCAGCACGTTAACACCACGGATTCTGCAATCCGTATTACCCACTTACCAACGGGTACGGTAGTAGAGTGTCAGGACGAGCGTTCACAGCACAAGAACAAAGCGAAAGCGATGGCAGTTCTTGCTGCTCGTATCGTTCAAGCGGAAGAAGAGCGTCGTGCCGCAGAAGTGTCTGATACACGTCGTAACCTTCTAGGTTCTGGTGACCGTAGTGACCGTATTCGTACATACAACTACCCACAAGGTCGTGTGTCTGATCACCGCATCAACCTGACCATCTACCGTTTGAACGAAGTGATGGAAGGTGACCTGCAGAGCTTGATTGATCCTGTGATTCAAGAGCACCAAGCAGACCAACTTGCGGCGCTCGCAGAGAACGGCTAATCGATGAGCCAAGTTCAATCAATTGAGCAAGCACTGAAAAGTGCGACGGTGAAACTGGCAGAAGGCGGCAAAGAGTCGCCTTCTCTCGATGCAGCTGTACTCCTCTGCCATGTCCTTGGCAAACCACGAACTTATCTACTGACCTGGCCAGAAAAAGCATTAGAAGCAGAGCAACAAGCGAAATTCGACGCTCTACTTGAACGACGTTTAGCTGGTGAACCCGTCGCTTATATTATTGGTGAGCGAGAGTTTTGGTCTCTACCGTTCAAAGTTTCTCCCTCTACCTTGATCCCAAGACCGGATACAGAACGTTTGGTCGAAGTTGCACTCGATAAGACCTATGAGCAAACAGGACCTATTTTAGATCTTGGAACGGGGACGGGGGCAATTGCTATCGCACTCGCATCTGAAATGCCAAAACGTCAAGTGATGGGCGTAGATCTCAAGCAAGAAGCGAAAGCACTTGCAGAGTATAATGCTGAGCAGCTAAACATCAAAAATGTGACCTTTGCTCAAGGCAGTTGGTTCGAGCCTATTACAGAAGGTACGAAGTTTGCTTTAATTGTCTCCAATCCGCCGTATATTGATGAAAAAGATCCACATTTATCCCAAGGTGATGTGCGCTTTGAGCCAAAATCTGCATTAGTTGCTAAGGAGAATGGTTTAGCCGATATCCGCCATATCTCGGATCTTGCTCGTCAGTATCTTGAAGTGGGCGGTTGGCTGGCATTCGAACATGGTTATGATCAGGGTGATGCCGTACGTGAGATAATGCGTGGTTTTGGTTACCAACAAGTTGCCACGGAAAAAGATTACGGCGGTAACGATCGAGTAACGCTCGGTTGTTTTGCCTGTTAATCACGGAAGTCAGCAAACACTAACTAAAAAGAGAAGAAAAATGTACGTAGCTCTAAAACACATACACTTAGTGACGATTGCGCTCAGCGCGACACTATTATCGATCCGATTCGTGTTAATGATGATGAACTCACCGAAGCGAAATAATCGCTTTTTGAAAGTGTTTCCCCACATCGTTGATACTGCATTGCTAGTGTCAGGTATCGCGCTTATTTTCATTACTGGTTTCATCCCGTTTACTGATGCCGCACCGTGGTTAACAAACAAAATCACCTGCGTACTGGCGTACATTGCACTCGGTTTCTTCTCGTTGAAGCTTGCGAAAAACAACCTACTGAAGATATTTGGCTTTTTCGGCGCATTAGGTTGGTTGGTCATGGCTGCAAACATTGCTGTGTCTAAGAGCCCTACGTTATTTGGATAAGACGTCATGTTAGAGTTTTTTGACGAAGATTTTGACAATATACCGTTGGTGGAAGGTGCGCTTGAGCTAAACAAAGCGATTAACCCAGAAACCAAAGTACATTGGGCGAAACAAGAGTTAGAGCGTCTTTACAAAGATGCAGAAGCCACGCTTGTTCATGAAACGGATGAAGAGCAGAGATTTGATGCATTCCTACGACTGTTTTTCCATGAGTGGGGATTCAAAGGCGACGAGCAGGAATACTTTATTTCGGACAACAGCTTTATCGATAAAGTGTTGGAGCGCAGAAAAGGTATTCCCGTGAGCTTAGGTTCGATTTTGTTATACCTAGGCAAAAAGCTGGGGTTCCCGTTGAAGGGAGTTACTTTCCCTACTCAGTTCCTGTTAAAAGTAGACTGGATGCATAAAAAGCCAGACTACATCAACCCATTTAATGGTGAGTATGTAGGTGAAAGGATTCTTCAAGCTTGGCTTATTGGCCAAGAAGGACCGCTAGCTCAGCTAAAGCCAGAACACTTTGAAGAAGCTGACAATCCAACCATTATTGGTCGCTGGTTAGCGTTGATCAAAAGCGCGATGTTACGTGAAGAGCACTACACGCTGGCGTTGCGTTGTACGAACCTTGCGTTAACCTTTGTGCCAGATGACCCATACGAGATTCGTGACCGTGGTTTTATTTTCCAACAGCTAGAGTGCCCTCAAGTGGCGGTGTCAGATTTTCAGTACTTTATTGACCAATGCCCTGACGATCCGGCTTCTGAGCTACTAAAATCACAAGTTAATGTGATGAGTGAAACGCACGTCACACTTCACTAATTTTATCGATGTGCCGAACTGTGGCGTATCGTGGACAGAAAAAGAGAATCAAAATGGAACAGAAAATCGTTAATATCGGCGACATTCAGGTTGCTAACGACAAGCCATTCACCCTATTTGCAGGTATGAACGTTCTTGAGTCTCGTGATCTTGCGATGCAGATCTGTGAGCACTACGTAAAAGTAACGGAAAAACTTGGCATTCCTTACGTATTTAAGGCGTCGTTTGACAAAGCAAACCGCAGTTCTGTTCATTCATACCGTGGCCCAGGCCTTGAAGAAGGTATGAAAATCTTCCAAGAGCTAAAAGACACATTTGGTGTGAAGATCATCACTGACGTTCACACTGAGGCGCAAGCTCAACCTGTCGCTGACGTGGTAGACGTTATTCAGCTTCCTGCATTCCTAGCTCGTCAAACTGACCTTGTTGAAGCAATGGCAAAAACAGGTGCGGTTATCAACGTGAAGAAACCTCAATTTATGAGCCCAGGTCAAGTGGGTAACATCGTTGAGAAGTTCGCGGAATGCGGTAACGACAAGATCATCCTATGTGAGCGCGGCTCTTGCCACGGCTACGATAACCTAGTCGTAGACATGCTTGGCTTTGGTGTGATGAAAAATGCATCGAAAGGCAGCCCAATCATCTTTGACGTAACGCACTCACTACAGATGCGTGATCCGTCAGGTGCGGCATCTGGCGGTCGTCGTGAGCAGACAGTTGAACTTGCGAAAGCGGGTCTAGCAACAGGCATCGCAGGTCTATTTATCGAGGCGCATCCAAACCCAGACCAAGCACGCTGTGATGGCCCATCTGCACTGCCGCTAGACAAGTTAGAACCGTTCCTAGCGCAAATGAAATCTCTTGATGATCTGATCAAGAGCTTTGCAGATATCGATATCAAGTAAACGCCAGATGACTGGTGATCAAATGCAATAGCCAACCTCGTGTTGGCTATTTTTTTATCAGATGGCGCATCATTCTCAGCTTCTTGCTGTAAAGGCTCTAGGCCGCTGGGAATGTGCATCAGTGACTCCCAATAAGAAAAAAGGTAAATAAATGAATCAGCGTCTGATTATTAAAACTGCGTTGAGTGCCGCTATTTTGGTCTCGTTAGCTGGGTGTGCTACGCAACCTGCACCAGAATGGAATGCAGATACAACCTATAAATTGACCGTGCTACACACTAACGATCATCACGGTCGTTTTTGGCAAAATCGATACGGCGAGTACGGTATGGCGGCACGTAAAACGTTAATAGATGATTTGCGTGAAGAAATACAAGCAGAGGGGGGCAGTGTGTTACTGCTTTCTGGTGGTGACATCAACACTGGAGTACCTGAGTCTGATTTACAAGATGCCGAGCCAGATTTTAAAGGCATGAGCAAAATTGGTTACGATGCGATGGCGCTAGGTAATCATGAGTTTGATAATCCATTGGATGTGCTTTTCAAGCAGCAAGAGTGGGCAAGTTTTCCGATGTTGTCTGCCAATATTTACGATAAAAATACTGGCAAGCGCCTATTCCAACCGTACGCGATGTTTAAAAAACAGGGTATTAAGATTGCAGTAATTGGTCTTACAACCGAAGATACAGCGAAACTTGGCAACCCTGAATTCATTGAACAAATTGACTTCCGTGACCCAAAAGAAGAAGCCAAGAATCTAATTGCTGAGCTGAAAGAAACAGAGTACCCAGACCTTATTTTTGCTGTCACACATATGGGACACTATGAGAATGGCAATAGAGGCATCAATGCCCCTGGCGATGTGGCGTTAGCTCGTTATTTGAGTGAAGGTGATCTGGATATGATTGTCGGTGGTCACTCACAAGAGCCGGTTTGCATGGAAGGTCCAAACGTCATCAAAAAGAGCTTTCAACCGGGTGATGAATGTCAGCCTGATCAACAAAATGGTGCTTATATTGTTCAGGCACATGAGTGGGGGAAATATGTGGGACGCGCCGATTACGAGTTTCGTAATGGTGAACTCTCGATGGTGAGCTACGATCTGATCCCAGTAAACTTGAAAAAGAAAATTAAAGTTGATGGTCAGTCGCAACGAGTTTTGATCCAAGAAGAGATTGAACAAGACGAAGCGATGCTTGAGTTTCTTCGTCCTTATCAAGAAAAAGGTCAGGGCAAGCTAAACGTGAAGATTGCAGAATCTAACGGTAAGCTTGAGGGTGACCGCAATGTGGTGCGTTACCAGCAAACTAACTTAGGTCGATTGATTGCAACGGCTCATATGGAACGTGCAAAAGCAGATTTCGCCGTAATGAATTCTGGCGGCGTTCGTGATTCGATTGCAGCAGGTGACATTACCTACAAAGATGTGCTGACTGTTCAGCCATTTGGCAATATGGTCTCTTACGTTGATATGACGGGCAAAGAAGTATTGGATTACCTAAATGTCGTTGCAACTAAGCCTGTCGACTCTGGAGCTTACGCGCAGTTTGCGGGTATTGCGATGAGTATCAATAATGGTGAGGTAACCAATGTGTTCATTGGGAATAAACAACTTCGCTTAGATGGTAATTACCGCTTTACCGTACCAAGCTATAATGCCGCTGGTGGTGATGGTTACCCTAAAATCGACGATCATCCAGGGTATGTAAATACAGGTTTTACCGATGCTGAGGTTTTGAAGGATTATTTAGAAACACATAGCCCTATTGATGTTAATGAGTATGCCCCTTCAGGTGAAATCACGTATTTAGTTGATACGGCGATTGATCAGTAACCCAACAGAGAAAAAGCGATTGACTCAAACTCGCTGATATCATTAACTAAAAGCGCAGAGCCGATTCAATCTGCGCTTTTTGTTTTTATGAGGAGAATCTTGATGACTCCGGCCATTAATCTTGCGAAAAAGAAAAAAATTCCACACACGATTCATCAGTATGAGCACGACCCTAGAGCCGATAGTTATGGCTTGGAGGCTGCTGAAGTACTGGGGCAGGATCCGAAAACAGTATTTAAAACCTTGCTGTTCTGCTTGAACGGCGAGCCAAAGAACCTTGCGGTTGCGATTATCCCTGTTGATCAAAAGCTGAACCTAAAACTGGCAGCGAAAGCAGCGAAGGGCAAAAAGGCCGATATGGCTGATCCGGAAATCGCGCAAAAGACCACAGGTTATGTTGTTGGTGGGATTAGCCCACTGGGGCAGAAGAAAGCTTTACCTACTTTTTTGCACGAAAGCGCAGCAGAGCAAGACACCATCTGTGTGAGTGCAGGTAAACGTGGTTTAGAAATCGAGTTAGCCCCGAGAGATTTGCTGAGCTTAACTCGCGGTCAGTTTGCACCTCTTTGTTTGTAAACTCATGACAAATAAAAAGGACGCTCATGAGCGTCCTTTTTTTGATCTTGCCTGTTAGTGAAGCGTTACTTCTTCAGACTCAATGTACCACCGGTGCGTTTAGCTGGTTTGCTTGGCTTCGTGGCATTTGGGTTCATGTAATGCTGCTTAGGCTTACTCGGTGATTGAGGCTTGTTTGCTGAGTGCGTATTGCTCGATGCATCTGGTTTACGGTGCGATTTTCCATGCTCGCCTTGCGGTCTGCTACGTTCACCTTGTGGTTTCGCTTTGTAATGTTCTTTAGCTGGACGTCCGCCTTCATCATCACGCTGACGACGCTTTTGTTGGCCTTTTTTCGAGTTTGGTGCGTGACGGAATTCATCAGCATTGTTACCACGGAAAGTTCGTGTCTTCTGGTTACGACGAGCAGTAGAATCTTGGTTTTCTTCACGGCTATCAAACAGCTTTGCGTCGGTCGCTTTACGAATATTACGACCTCTAGAGTCTGTTTTTGATGCCTCTTCTGTACCCACCGAACCATCGCACATAGCAAGAATCTCAGCGACTTCATCGTCAGTTAAGTAACGCCATTTTCCGTTCGGAATACCGTCAAGAGAGATATTCATGATTCGAACACGACGAAGCTTAAAGACTTCGTAACCTAGTGCTTCACACATACGACGGATTTGGCGGTTAAGTCCTTGAGTGAGCACAATACGGAAAGAGAACTTAGTCTCTTTCGTTATCTTACAAGGTAGAGTGACGGTATCGAGAATCTTAACGCCGCTCGACATCTGTTTGAGAAACTCACCTGTAATCGGTTTGTCCACGCGCACAACGTACTCTTTTTCGTGGCTGTTGCCAGCACGGAGGATTTTGTTAACGATGTCGCCATCGTTGGTCAAAAAAATCAGACCATCAGAGGGTTTATCCAAGCGGCCGATCGGAAAGATACGTTTTTTGTGACCGATAAAATCAACGATGTTTCCAGGTACATCTCGTTCTGTTGTACAGGTGATGCCTGTTGGTTTATTGAGAGCGATATAAATCGGCTTCTCTTTTGCTGCAACTGGCTTACCATCCACACAAACATCATCACCAGGTAGCACTTTTGTACCCATTTCAGGCTTGTTTCCATTAATGGTGACACGACCTTGTTCAATTAGTCTGTCTGCCTCACGGCGTGAACAAAAGCCAGTTTCACTGATGAATTTATTTAATCGTTTAGCGTTGTCTTGTGACATTTTTGTCTCCTAACGTTTCACAACGGCGAATGAAGTTTCCTTCCCGTGAAAGGGAAGGAAGAATAAGGGCGGGCATTCTAGCATTAGGGTGAAATTTAGCCCAACCGTTTTTGGTGACGTTCGCGAGTTTCTAATTTCTTTTCCGCACTTTTTCTAAGTAGAACGTAAACGGCTCCGGTTCCACCGTGAAAGCGTTGCGCACTATGCACGCACTGAACTTCCCTGATTTGTTGTAGCCAGCTGCTAACAAAGCTTTTCATTAGTGCTGGTGGATTTGAGCGTTCTCCTCGGCCGTGGACAATAACGACCGTTCGTATGTCCATTGATAGGCACTGTTTTAAAAACTTTACGACTTCATCACGAGCTTCTTTCAATGTTTTACGATGCAGATCTAGGCTTGCTTGGATTGGATATTTGCCAAGACGAAGCTTGCGGTAAACCCCGTCTTGTACGCCATCACGTTTAAACTCAACAAAGTCCTCTGGTTTCAGCATTTCTGCGTGATCAAGTGACAGGTATTCTGGGTCATCTTCTGTTAGCCAGATTGCCGCTTCTCTCTTGGCGAGCTGCGCTTCGGTTACTTGGTGTACTTTTTTGTGTTCGGCGGTGTCTTGAGTGATCGGCTTTACATCGCCCATCATCTGTTGGAACAGATCAAAATCGTCATCGTGAGACATAGTAGTAATCTCATTAAGAACAGGGAGGAATAATAGGATTATATCAATGAGTGGTGCATTGAGATCAAATAAAAAACCGGAGTAGGCAAGTAACCGACTCCGGTGCAAAGCGTTTCTAGAGCTAAGCGAGATCTAGTGAGGAGATTTGTCGTTCATGATCTTGTATATGAAGAAACCGCCGTAAAATAACATCAGACCAATTGCCCCAAAGATTACTATCATTGACGATAGACCCACTGCATTACCAAATAGGAGATCAAGCCAAAAGTCCATACGTTTCCTCCAAGATGTTCCCGACAGGCATAAAACTAAATGGCAGTGCCTTGTTGCACACTGATCTGGATCAATTATGTTGCTAAGGTTAATAAACTGTATTTTGTTGTGAGTTATCAGTCACATTTTACGTGCTAGTGTTCAGTTATTCATCAAACGAATTAAGACCTAAGGTTTTTTTGTAAAAAGCACTTGCGTCACAGTTCAGAATCCGTAATATACGCATTCGTTGACGGGGACAAGTCCTCAGTTAAACATCTCGGTGAATAGCGCAGTTTGGTAGCGCATCTGGTTTGGGACCAGAGGGTCGGGGGTTCGAATCCCTCTTCACCGACCACTTTTAGAAAGCCTGCTCAATGAGCAGGCTTTCGTCGTTTTTAGCGCTAGTAATTTTAGACTTCAATAGTATCGAGCCAAATGGGTTCACCTGACGTTAGAATATGGCACTTCACCGACACGTATTAAGAGGAAGGCTCTACAGAGATGTAGGGCCTTTTCATTTTTTAGAGCGAGTAAATTTATTACTTGATGTCACACGAGATAGTGCTGATAGGAGTTTCAGAAGTTGTGAAGCAAACATAAGCGGTCTTTGGATGGTTTGGACCAACTTTGATGTAACCTGCTTTTAGTTCGTCTTCATCAAACGTGACAGATTGAGATTTGCTCGTACTTCCATCAAAGTAAACAGCTTCAAAGCCTTGATTCATCATATGTGCGACGCGATTTCGGGTATGGTTAGTGGAAAAAGTGATGTTCGCACAACGCATCATTGGTTTTTCGGTAATAAGAAACTGGCCACTCTCTTTATCTAATACCCCGCCTTTTGCTTCTGGGGTTATATCAATAGCTTGAAAATTTTCTACGTTACATGACGGTTTAGCATAAGCAAGCGATGAAGTGAGCATCATGCTGCTCACGCATAGGAATAAAGCTTTAAATTTCATATGAGTTATTATGTATCCGCATAGGTTAGAGTCGTTTTAGCAGAGGAGTAAACCATTGTCAGTGATCGTGTTAGCGTGATGCCTGGCTATTCATCATTGATGAGGCCGGCTGCCTTCAAATAAATTTCTAAATATGGCACCTAGCTTGGCGGGTTTTACCGAGTGGTTTTATGTCAAAGCCCCTTTTTTTAAGCAGCTCAATTAGATTATCTTTACCAACTAAATGCAAACTGCCGACAACAACGGTATAGCGACCCGAACGTTGAGGTAGGACACTGCCAGTATCAAGCTTTTTTGCCCAATCTCGATTGCGCTCATATAAGAAAGCCTGATTAAAATCTTCTGTTGCTTGATCGGTTAATGATGCCTCGACCAACATACTACCATCACCGCTCTTCCAGCTTTCTATCAAACACTGAACCAATTCTTCCCCACCGTCATATTCTTCAATTGACGAGAGGAGCATCTCTTTACCGCCTTCTGATTGACCTGCTATTAAATCAATTTGGAATTGCACGGACTCCAGTGGAATGACCGGGATTTGTTTTTTATCAGCGAGTCCTATTAAGTGCATGTCGACCCCTTTATCAGAGACATACCCCAGTTTGTTAACTAAAGCGAGTTGGATGGTTAATGCAGCCGTCCATGGTGGAGAATTCAAAAGTTGAGTTTCTGGCAACCCTAAATCTTGTGCTATCTCGACTAAGTGGCGACGTTGAGCCTTGTCTAAAACATCTTTAGAAAGAATGGTTGTTTGTGGGTAAACCAAGCCTTCAGAGTTTCTGACATCAGCTTCGATAATCAATCCAGCGCTTTGGCTTAAGTGCTGAGTAATAGTTTTAGGGAGCGGGTACATCGTTTTATCGCCCACATGCACAGAGCCAATGATCATCAGCTCGGTTTCCCCTTTTTTTGCTAGCCAATGTTGCGGTTCTGCATAAGAGGAAAAGGGAGCAAAGGCAACAAGTAGGGATGATATGAGTGTCAAGAGACGAAACATAGAATGGTCCTCAGGTAAGTACCTTTAAACTTTATACGCAAAAATGCTTGAGGTTAAGTGCAATTTCTCTAGTGGGGATATTCGACAAAATCGTCATTTCTAAAAATATTGACGAGTTTTGACGATGAATAAATGAGAGTCACTTCACGAAAGATAAATAGGTCATTCGCTTACTAATGGTTCACAAAATAATTAGGCGTGATCCAAATCTTACAAAATCAGTCGTAACTCATGAATATTAGTGACCTAGATCGCAGCAAACTCGTCAAAACAAGTTGTTCGATTTTGACGTGGCTTGTAACTTCATGAAAGTTAAGTTTTTATGGTTTTTGCTGAGTATCATTTTTTGAACTAGATCACTTCCTATTTCTATTTATTTTACGCTTAGAAATAACTGGTTGTATGTTGAATGCAACTGTTAGGCCCCTCGCATTTGAGGAGCCGCGATTTTTATCATTGTCGTTTTGAACCACTGACTTTTTTGGGGAAGTAAGATGTTTAAACCTAGTCTGATTGCTGTTTCTGTTATCACCACATTAGCAGGTTGCTCTGCTCTGCAAAGCTCTGAGCAACAAGCTGTAAATTCACTGGCTAATAACCTTGATATTCAATACCAAGTGTTGACTAACCACGGTGCAAACGAAGGTCTTGCTTGTCAGGATTTAGGAGCTGAGTGGGCTTCTTGTAACAAGGTGAACATGACGCTAGTTAACCAAGGTGAAGCGGTTAACTCTAAAGATTGGGCTATCTACTTCCACAGCATTCGTCTGATTTTGGATGTAGATAATGATCAGTTCAAAATTTCTCGTGTAACGGGTGACCTACACAAACTGGAACCAACAGATAAGTTTGATGGCTTTGCGGCGGGCGAAGAAGTGGTACTTCCACTAATTGGCGAATACTGGCAGTTATTTGAAACCGACTTTATGCCAGGCGCTTTCGTGGCTGCACCAAACGCAGAACCTAAGATGATCGCTTCTCTTAACACAGAAGACGTTGCATCTTTCGTGACTGGCCTTGAAGGTAACAACCTAAAACGTACGCCAGATGACAACAACGTATTTGCAAACGCTGTGTCTCGTTTCGAGAAGAACGAAGACCTAGCAACACAAGACGTATCAACCACGTTACTACCAACGCCAATGTCTGTTGAAGCAGGCAAAGGTACAGTAGATATCGCGGCGGGTATTGCGCTGCCTAAAGACGCATTCGATGCGACTCAATACGCAGCAATTCAAGATCGTGCAGAAGTGGTAGGTGTGGACGTTCGTGGTGATCTTCCTGTAAGCATCACTGTTGTTCCTGCAGACTTCACCGGTGAATTGGCAAAATCTGGTGCTTACGAGATGAGCATCAAAGGCGATGGTATTGCGATTAAAGCGTTTGACCAAGCAGGTGCTTTCTACGCAGTACAATCTATCTTTGGCCTGGTAGATAGCCAAAATGCTGATTCTCTACCACAACTGTCTATTCAAGATGCACCTCGCTTTGATTACCGTGGTGTGATGGTAGATGTAGCTCGTAACTTCCACTCTAAAGACGCCATTCTTGCAACGCTAGACCAAATGGCAGCGTACAAGATGAACAAACTTCACCTTCACCTAACCGATGATGAAGGCTGGCGTTTGGAAATCCCAGGCCTACCTGAGTTGACAGAGGTTGGCGCTAATCGTTGTTTCGATACACAAGAGAAAAGCTGCGTACTGCCTCAGCTTGGTTCCGGTCCAACGACAGACAACTTTGGCTCTGGCTACTTCAGTAAAACAGACTACGTGGAAATCTTGAAATACGCGAAAGCGCGTAACATTGAAGTCATTCCCGAAATCGATATGCCAGCACACGCGCGTGCAGCGGTAGTATCAATGGAAGCACGTTACGACCGCCTGATGGAAGAAGGTAAGGAAGCTGAAGCGAACGAATACCGCCTGATGGATCCTCAAGATGCTTCTAATGTCACTACGGTTCAGTTCTACGATAAGCAAAGCTTTATCAACCCGTGTATGGAATCTTCCACTCGCTTTGTAGATAAAGTGATTTCAGAAGTGGCAGCAATGCACGCTGAAGCTGGGGCACCGCTAACGACATGGCACTTTGGTGGTGACGAGGCGAAGAACATCAAGCTAGGTGCTGGTTTCCAAGACGTTAACGCAGAAGACAAAGTAAGCTGGAAAGGCACGATTGACCTGTCGAAACAAGACAAGCCATTCGCGCAATCTCCACAGTGTCAGGCGTTAATCGCAGAAGGCACAGTGAGTGATTTTGCTCACCTACCGAGTCATTTTGCGCAAGAAGTATCAAAATTAGTTGCTGAGAAAGGCATTCCAAACTTCCAAGCATGGCAAGATGGTTTGAAATACAGCGAAGGTGAGAAAGCATTCGCAACAGAAAATACGCGTGTTAACTTCTGGGACGTTCTTTACTGGGGTGGTACATCATCAGTGTACGAGTGGTCTGAGAAAGGTTACGACGTGATCGTTTCTAACCCTGACTATGTGTACATGGACATGCCATACGAAGTTGATCCGAAAGAGCGTGGTTACTACTGGGCAACACGTGCAACCGATACGCGTAAGATGTTTGGCTTTGCACCAGAGAACATGCCTCAGAACGCAGAAACCTCTGTAGACCGCGATGGCAACGGCTTTACTGGTAAAGGTGAAATCGAAGCGAAACCTTTCTACGGTCTATCAGCACAGCTTTGGTCTGAGACAGTACGTAACGATGAGCAATACGAGTACATGGTATTCCCTCGCGTACTCGCAGCCGCTGAGCGTGCATGGCACCGCGCAGTTTGGGAGAACGACTACAAAGTCGGTGTTGAGTACTCGCAAAACTCTAACCTAGTTGATAAAGCATCGCTAAACCAAGACTACAACCGCTTTGCGAACGTGCTTGGCCAACGTGAACTGGCTAAGCTAGAAAAATCTGGTATCGACTACCGCCTTCCAATTCCTGGTGCGAAAGTAGAAAACGGCAAGCTAGCTATGAACGTTCAGTTCCCTGGCGTTGAACTGCAATACTCATTAGACGGTCAAAACTGGCTGACTTACGCAGACAATGCTCGTCCAAGTGTGAAAGGAGAAGTGTTTATCCGCTCTGTATCGGCGACAGGGGAAAGAGCAAGCCGCGTAACTAGCGTGAAATAACCTTAATCTTCTCAGCTAAATTTAAGCAAACCCTCAATGTCATGTTGAGGGTTTCTTTATTTTTATGGGAAATTAAGTGTGACCAATGTCTGATTATTTTTCATTGATAAATAAGTTTTAGCTTGTAATGGTCAGGGTTATTGTGAACTGGATCGACTTAATTTGCTAAATGTCAATAAATTACCTGTTTATGATCACACTTCTATTTTTTGAATCATTATAGAAAAATACGGTAAGTGCCTGTATTTGCCATACTTTTATCAGGGTTGTTGAGCGTCGGTTTGAACAAGATCACTTTTTAAAATGTTTTATTTTCCATCGCGAATTAATTGGAACAATATTGCGATCGCCAAGGAGGCACATTCCAAAGTTTGCGATAAAAGGGAAGAGAAGCCCTTTAAAACCGTCGCATAACGTGAATAAATAAAGGCAGTAATTATGAAAAACATTTTTGCACTGAGTGCTCTTTCTCTCGCTTTCGCTTCTAGCGCTTTTGCTGGTTCTTCTTACGTAACAGGTAACGTTCAATTCCACGATGATGGTCGAATCCATGGTTCGGACGTTACGTCTACATTGGAAGCTGGTCATACTTTTGATAACCAATTCGGTGGCTTTACGGTTTACACCGAGTTTGATGGTATTCAGCTGGGTAAACTGGAAACAGAAAACGGTGGCGCGGGTAACACAACACCAGCAATCACTGTGGGTGGTGAGCAGTCATTTAACATTACCGATCATTTATGGGTTGCAGCGGGTTACCAACACTTGTTCTCTGCTGGCGAGAACGTACAGTACCGTCCATTGGTTAAGATCGGTTACAACTTCGATAACGGTATCTCGCTAAGTAACCGTACTCGTGCGCATATTGATGCGACAGACGCAGATGCGGATACAGATTACCGTATGGATAACCGTATTGGTTACGTGATGAATGAAGATGTGACGCTAAGCTACAACAACGTCTACATGATTGAAGCGGAAACGATGGACCACGAGCTTCGCGCAACGTGGACACGTAAAGGTGTTCAGCCTTACTTTGAGTTCCGTAGCCAAGCACACGGTGCAGAAAACGCAAGTGGTGATAGCCTAGTTAACAATGCGTTTGTATTTGGTGCCTCTTACGGCTTCTAATCTTATATTTGTCCATTAAGAAAAAGCCCAGCAATTGATTTGCTGGGCTTTCTTGTTATTTGTCGTTGCCTTCGTGGTGGCTATATTCGAACACTTGGCCTTTTTCGTTAAAGGCGTAAACAGTGTAGCTGTCTTTTTTATCGCCATACTCCATACCAGGGGAACCCATTGGCATGCCCGGTACCGAGAGCCCTTTTGCGTTACGTGGTGGATTTTCTAAGAATGCTTTAATGTCTTCGGCTGGAATGTGACCTTCGAACACATAGCCGTTGATTTCTGCTGTGTGGCAAGAGTAAAGCTGTTCGTTCTTGATGCCTAGATCGCGTTTTATGGCGTTCATGTCATCGTGCAATTTCTCTTCGACCGTAAATCCGTTCTCTTCCATGTGTTTTGTCCATTCACCACAGCAGCCGCAGTATGGCGATTTGTGGTTAATGACATCAGCTGCCAATACGTTGGCGGATGCGGTCGCAAGCATTGCAAAGGTCAATAATTTCAACTTCATAATAGCCTCAAATATAAGTGGTTATTTTACTGAAAAAAGTCGTAGTCGATTTGCATTACTAACGACAGTAATAGATGACAGCGCCATTGCCGCACCTGCGACAACTGGGCTGAGCAAAAATCCAAATGCAGGATAAAGTACGCCTGCGGCAACAGGGATCCCCAGTGAGTTATAAACGAAGGCACCAAATAGGTTTTGCTTCATGTTTTTAAGTGTAGCGCGCGACAGTTCAATCGCATGTACCACCGCCATTGGTGACGTGTTCAGGATGGTCATTTGCGAACTTTCAATGGCGACATCACTGCCGCTACCCATTGCAATACCAAGGTTGGCTAACGCGAGAGCAGGGGCGTCGTTAATGCCATCCCCAACCATTGCCACAACATGGCCTTGGGATTGAAGTTGCTCAATGTGCTGAGCTTTCTCATCTGGCATTACTTGAGCGATTACTTCATCAATACCAAGTTCTTGACCGATAGCGTTGGCTACGTGTTGGTTGTCACCCGTCAGCATTACCGTTTTGATGCCTTGCGATTTTAATGCAGAGAGAGCGTGTTTTGCATCCGATTTGATTGGGTCAGCAATGGCGATCAGGCCGACTAACTCACCATCGAGCGCAACGGCAACCGGAGTCCATGCATTCTGAGCGCATTCGTCAATTGCATCCTGAAGAGCCTCTGTTGCAACGTTTTCCGCTTGCATAAATTGAAGCGAGCCAATAAGCAGCGGTTTACCTTGATACGTTGCCAAAATGCCGCGTCCGCGAACGTTTTCAAATTTATCGAGAGTCACTTCTTGTGTGTCGTGCTGATTAGCAAAGTCGCATACCGCTTTTGCTAGTGGGTGCTCTGACTGACGCTCGGCGGCGTACGCTAACCCCAACAGCTCTTCTTGGCTGGTGGTGTGAGTAAACACTTGCTGCACACTTGGTTTACCTTGGGTAAGCGTGCCTGTTTTATCGAACACAACCGTATCTATTTTACTCGCTAGCTGCAGGGCATCAGCATCTTTGATCAAAATGCCGAGTTCTGCGGCTTTACCCACTCCCACCGTAACAGAAAGTGGGGTTGCTAAGCCTAGAGCACAAGGGCAGGCGATGATAAGTACGGTTGTGGTGACCACCAGCATATAGCTCGCTTTTGGCTCTGGGCCAACGGCAAACCAAACAAGCGCGGCCAGTATTGCTATGCCTACAACGACAGGGACAAACACCGATGAAATCTGGTCTGCCAATTTCGCGATGGTGGGCTTGCTGCTCTGAGCGCTGCGCACCATACGAATAATACGTGCGAGCATCGTATTTGCGCCGATTCCGGTAGCCTCTATAGTGAGAGAGCCGTCGGTATTCAATGTCCCTGCGGATACATGTGCCTCTTGTGCTTTTAATACAGGAACGGGCTCACCTGTTAGCATGGACTCATCGATATACGATTCACCATTGATTACCGTACCGTCGACGGGCACTTTCTCTCCCGGCTTGATACGTAACTTCATTCCTAAAGTGATTTCTTCTACCGCGATTTGTTTATCACCTTGCTCAGTGATGACGGTCGCTTGTTGAGGCTGTAAGTTCACCAAAGCCTGAAGCGAGCGAGTTGTGTTTGCTTTCGCTTTGGCTTCTATATAGTGACCAAGTGAAATCAAACCAATGATCATCGCGCTGGCTTCGAAGTAAACATGACGAGATGCCATTGGGAACCAATCTGGGAAAATCACCACAAGCATAGAATAGAACCACGCTGCGCCAGTACCGAGCGCAACTAAGGTATCCATCGTGGCGCGCTTGTGAGTGGCTGCTAACCAAGCGTTACTAAAGAACTGTTTTCCGGCAGTGGCAAGCAGCAGTAAACACACAATACTGATCGCGCCCCAAACCAATTGGTCATTGGTGTTGCGAATCATCATGTTGCCACCAGCAACACCCCAAATCATCAAAGGGGCACCCACAACAAGGCCGGCAATTGCATCCAACTTAAAGCGTTTTTGCTGTTGACGTTGTTGCTGCGCTTGCTTTTCTTGCTGTGTCGCGGCGTCTTGTAAAACCTCGCCTTGGTAACCCGCTTGTTTGACAGATTGCAAAATAGATTGATGTAACGAATCTGAGTCTTCAGTCACAAACACCAGTGCGCTTTGTTCTGCGAGGTTTACCTGGGCTTTTTCAACCCCTTGTACATTAGTCAGGGCTTTTTCTACTGATGCGACACAGCTTGCACAGGTCATACCTTGAATCAACATCTGTAGCTGAGCCGTGCCTGCTGGTTGCTCGTCAGGCGCTGCTTGGTCGCCTTTTTCGCTTTGATATGTCTGGCTTTGGCGTTGATCGGGAGTGATTGCCTTGTGCTCTTCAGCAACTGAGTTATCAGTAACAGCGCTATTGTTGGCCGTATAGCCCAAGCTGGCAACTAGCTCAATGACTTGTTGCTCGGAGAGTAGGGTACGAATCTCTAAGTGCGTTGTTGAAGCCTCGAAAGAAATAACGTCTTGATGAGAGTCTAATAAAGACGAGAGTTTTTTCACGCAGCCGCCACAGCTTAAGCCTGAAAGGTTTAACTCGTACTGATTTCCTGCTTGGTAACCAAGAGATTCAATTGATGAGACAAGCTCTTTGAGAGAGGACTCGGTTTTGACCTCGACTTGCGTTGGGGACAAAGTGAGGATCTCTACATCGTGATTCGCATGTAAAGCCTTCTCAACTTTTCTCGCACAGCCCATGCAGTTGAGCCCTGATAAAGGTATAACAAACTGATACATAATCTGCACCTCAATAATAGTGATACATTGAGCTTAAACCTTCCTGCAAGGGTAAGGTCAATACCCATTTTTTGCTCTCAACAATTTCGTCAAAATCGCTTGAATCACAAAAGTTCACTGCCATTTTACTTGCGAGTGATCTCAAGGTTTTTTCTCTCTGAATATAAAGTTCCGTTAAAACACCTAAAAGATGAATGAAGTCGCTCACGCTTTTGAGATGCTCTCAATGTCAGTTCAGTGTCAAAAAGTGCTTTTAACGTTTTTGATTTTTTATATTTAAATTTAAGTTTTTGATTTTTAATTGATTATATTATTTTTGATCTTCTCATTTTGAAGTCGCTCAGATTGCTGTAGGGAAAGTTTTTTAGTGCGAAAAAAGTTTGTCATATTTGCCCCGTCCAAACATTGTTTCAAGTTCCTGCCATGTCCTAGTTAGCGAATTTGAAAATGGAAAAAACTAAAAAATATAGGGGTTAAAAATGTCTTACCTAAAGAAAAGCCTACTTGCTACGGCAATCACAGGCATGATGTTCAGTGGTGCTGCATTTGCTGATGGTGCAAACAGTGACGCAGCAAAAGAGTTCCTAACCAAAGATTCATTCTCTTATGAAGTTTACGGGATCATCGCGATGCAGGCCGCGTACCGCGATTACGATTCTGGAAACAAAGCAACGGACGATGATCTAGGTGGCATGCAGCTAAACAACGAATCTCGCATCGGTTTCCGCGGTAAAAAACAATTTGCTAACTTCGGTCCTACTTTTATTTGGCAAATCGAAGGTGGTTACGTTGACCCTAGCTTTGGCGGCGAGGGTGCAGGTCTTGGTGAACGTGACACATTCGTCGGTTTTGAAAGTGCATCTTGGGGTCAAGTTCGTTTAGGTCGAGTATTAACACCGATGTACGAATTGGTTGACTGGCCTGCATCTAACCCAGGTCTCGGTGATGTTTACGACTGGGGTGGTGCAATCGGTGGTGCTAAGTATCAAGACCGTCAATCAAACACCATTCGTTGGGACTCGCCAATGTATGCGGACAAATTCTCTCTAGATATTGCGGCTGGTGCAGGTGACAAAGCGGGTCTGGGTGAAGGTGATGACTACTGGGGTGGTATCGCAGCGCACTACAAAATTGGTCCAATTCAGTTAGATGCCGCATACGAGGGTAACCGTAACATTAAGATGGAAGGCCAAACGTGGGAAAACAACACATACTTGGTGGGTGCTCAAGGCTGGTTTGATAACGGTATTTCTTTCTTCGCGCAATACAAATACATGGAAGCTGACGCAAGCAACGGCGTGAGTGAGAAGCAAGACGCAATGTCTGCCGCTATCATGTACACCACTGGTGATTGGCAATACAAACTGGCTTACGCAGCGAACTTTGATCTAGAGCGTGATGGTAAGACAATTAACGATACAGCAGACGATGTACTATCTGCACAAGTTATGTACTTCGTAGACCCATCGGCAGTGCTTTACGTACGTGCTCGTACTCTAGACTTTGGCGACGGTGCATATCAACTGGATAAACCAACAGAAGCGCGTTGGAAATCTGCGGACTACGATGAGTTCTCTGTGGGTGTTGAATACTACTTCTAATAAAGAAGCAGCTAAAAGGGCGGAAACGCCCTTTTTGTCTTGATACTGATTCAAATAAGCCTTTGGAATGACGGGCCTGTAAGTTTCAGAGGTTTATCTAAATTAGTATAAAGTGAGAAACCACGATGAAAAAAACAACGACACTTCTCGGACTTTGCGCAATGCTTTCTGCGCCTGCTTTTGCTGCTCAACTGACTCTGCAAGCTGAACTGGTTCCTCGCGTTCTCAACGGTGAGTTCGTGTACCCTGAGTGGATTTCCAAAAATAACAGCATCGAGCTGAAGGACGGGGAAAATCAGTTGGCGGTGACGGTTGGACAAATTGTCTTTGAAGATGGCAAGCGCCGTAAGTTCGATTCGCAGCCACTGGTATTAGAGTTTGAAGCAGAAAAAGACGCCGAGCTATCGCTGACTTACAAGGCGTTCCGTACCATCGAAGAAGCGAAAGCCTTTGAACTCGATCCAAAAGTGGTATTGAAAGACAAACACGGAAAAGAAGTGGCATTCTCTATGGTTCAACTTCGTAAAGGTGGTTTGCAAGGTTTTCGTGATTACGAGCGAGAAGTGGCTGACTATAACAATGCAATGAACAAAGAATCGACCAAGGCAAGCATTGCGTCTTCTCCGGCGGAAACCAAAACAATCAAAGCATCGTTTAATGAGTTAAGCCGTGAAGAGCAGCAAGAATTTATGCAATGGGCGATGCGTAACCTGAAGTAATTTCGTTCTGCACTTTAACAGTAAATAGGAGGGCAGTACCTTTATTGGTGCTGCCCTGTTTGTATTTCTGGTGTCAAACCGATTGTAGAATTGACTTACGGTGGTAAAATGTCGCCACTTTTATCCTTGACATTACAACGAGAGATCTCTCGTTGCTCATTACCCCTAAGGAACTCAAATGACGGTTAAAACTCGTTTTGCTCCTAGCCCAACTGGCTATCTACACGTTGGTGGTGCGCGTACTGCACTTTACTCTTGGCTATACGCTAAAAACCAAGGTGGTGAATTCGTTCTACGTATCGAAGATACAGACCTTGAGCGTAACTCTCAGGAAGCGGTTGATGCAATTCTTGAAGGCATGGAATGGCTAGGCTTGGAGTGGGATGAAGGTCCTTACTACCAAACTCAACGTTTTGATCGTTACAACGAAATGGTTGATAAGCTGCTGGCAGAAGGCAAAGCTTACAAATGTTACGCGTCTAAAGAGCTGCTAGATGAAATCCGTGCAGAGCAAGAAGCAAACAAAGAAATGCCTCGTTACGATGCGAACCATCCAAAAATCAAAGCGGCAAACGAAGCGGCAAAAGATGGCGATCCATGTGTTATCCGTTTCCGTAACCCGAAAGAAGGCAGCGTAGTATTTGATGATCAAATCCGTGGTCGCATTGAAATCCGCAACGATCAAATGGATGACCTAATCATTCGTCGTACTGACGGTTCACCTACTTACAACTTTTGTGTAGTAGTGGATGACTGGGACATGGGTATCACTCACGTTGTTCGTGGTGAAGACCACATCAACAATACGCCTCGTCAAATCAACATCTACGAAGCACTAGGTGCGCCAGTACCAACGTTTGCGCACTGTGCAATGATCTTGGGTGATGACGGTGCGAAACTGTCTAAGCGTCATGGTGCTGTATCGGTCATGCAATATCGCGATATGGGTTACCTGCCTGCGGCACTAAATAACTACTTAGTGCGTCTAGGTTGGTCTCATGGCGACCAAGAAATCTTCTCTCAAGAAGAGATGATCAATCTATTCAGCCTAAATGCAGTATCTAAGTCAGCGTCTGCCTTCAACACGGACAAACTGCAATGGTTGAACAACCATTACATCAAAAACTCAGATCCTGCGTACGTTGCAGAGCACCTACAATGGCACCTAGATCAACAAAAACTAGACGTAACGAATGGTCCTGCTATCACTGACGTGATCAAGCTAGTGGGTGAGCGTTGCAACACGCTGGTTGAGCTAGCTGAGCAAATCCGTTACTTCTACGAAGATTTCTCTGAGTTTGAAGCGGGCGCAGCGAAGAAACACTTACGCGGTGTGGCTAAAGAGCCTTTAGAGCTTGCTCTAGCGAAAGCTGAAGTACTGACCGAGTGGACAACAGCAAACATCAAAGATGGCGTTATCGCTGCAGTCTGTGAAGAGCTAGAAATCGGCATGGGCAAAATCGGTATGCCATTACGTGTTGCTGTAACAGGCGGCGGTCAATCTCCTTCTGTCGATGCAGTAATGGAACTGGTTGGCAAAGAGCGTTGTGTTGCTCGTATTAAGATGGCGCTTGAGTTCATTGCTGAGCGTGAAGCAAACGCATAATTGCTTTGAACTAAAGGTTCTTTTGAATAAATAGTCACAAAGCCGCGGTAAACACCCGCGGCTTTTTTGTATCTGAATCCTAGATAATGAGAAACCTTCTCATATGTCGGTGAAGGATGTGGTATTTAGGACCGTAATTCACCTAGGTATGGATAAGATTTTTTAATCCAAATATCGTTGGCATGAATAAAAAACGAGCGATTATATATCAAATATCTGATTGATTTTTATCCACCTTCCTTAAAGTTCCATTTTTGTTGTCTCATTTTTAAGAAAAAACTTTGCTTAAGTTGTAGTGTTCCAGAAAATAAAGCAAACGTTTGCGTCGTGATTGTGTGGGGATTTTTTTGCTTAAGATCACATGTTGTTGAGATTTTTGATGACAATAAATTGACAGAATTGGGATTTTTCTCGCGATTTCTTAGCGTTATAGTTCACCCCGTCAGTGATACCGAGATGGCGATATGTATCACTGAACAGGAAATGTACGTAAGTAGCTTCCATAAAAAAAATGCATGTGCATAAAAAGAAGCTGACTAAGTATCTCACTCAAGGAATGAATAAAAAGAATTGAAATACAACGTCAGTCAGACGGCGCATTTCGGCATCTAACAAAAGAACTTCTTTAGAGGAATCAATAATGAAAAAATTAGCAGCGGTAATTTCAGCGTCTCTACTTATGGCTTCAGCAGCACAAGCAGAAGTATACGTTGGTGGTAAGATGGGTAAGTCATGGATGGAAGACGCGTGTGTAGCGGGCCAGGCTTGTGACAAAGACGACTCTACTCTTGGCGCTTTTGTTGGTTACGAAATGAATAAATACTTCGCAGTAGAAGCAGGTTTCGACAACATCGGTGATTTTAACCAAACTTCTTTCGGTGGCCATGTAGAAGCAATCACTCTTGCACCTAAATTCAGCCTACCAATCACTGAAGACATCGCACTTTACGGTAAAGTGGGTGGCGCTTACGTAATGTTTGATGGTAAAGATGATTACTCTTACCTAGGTGCAGCTGGCCTTGAGTTCAACCTAAGCCAAAACGTAACTGCTCGCGCGGAATACCAAACTCTGACTGATATCAGCAACGATGTAACTCGTGCGACAGGTAACACAGCAACACTGGGTGTTTCTTTCAAATTCGGTGGCAACGATGAGCCAGTAATCGTAGAAGAGCCAGTTGTTGTTGAAGAAGTGGTTGTAGAAGAAGTGGTAGAAGAGCCAGTAGTTGTAACGAAAACATTCGAAACTCAAACAATCGGCACTGGTAGCTTTGATCTAAACAGCACAACTCTAAAACCAGAGAGCGCTGCAAAACTTGATAACCTAGTTGCTTTCCTAAACGAGCACCCACAAGCGAACGTTGAAGTTGTAGGTTACACAGATACTTCTGGCCCAGCAGCTTACAACCTAAAAGTTTCTGAGAAACGCGCGGAATCTGTAGCTAACGCACTTGTTGAAAAAGGCATTGATTCATCACGTATTCAAGCGCGTGGCGAAGGTGAAAACAATCCAATCGCTTCAAACGACACTCGTGAAGGTCGTCAGCAAAATCGTCGCGTAGAAATCGTTGTTCCAGAATTTGAATACCAAGTTCAGCAATAAGCTTCTATCCGACCGTAGTATAGAAGACTAAAGCTGAAAGCCCCAAAGAGTTCGCTCTTTGGGGCTTTTTCATTTCTATTTGAAACGGACTGAAAAGTTAAAAACGGTAAACATCACTTGAGGTCAATGCTGTTTAAGCGCCCCATGAACGTTAGGATTTCCAAGTTGTCTTTATGTGCTTCTAGCAACGCTTTTTTGGTTTGCATGTAGGCGGCAAGCTTGCCGTATTTACTAATAGAGCGAACCACCGTTTTGTATTTGTAGTCACCGTCGTCATTGAACTCTCGCCACTTAGCGATGTAACACGTATCTCGGTTATCTGGGTTTTCAAGAGTGGGGTTAGGCTTGTGAACAATTTTTGGCTCAACGCTGTGTGGGAGTCTGGTCATGAGATAAGGATCCTTCAAAAGACGTCGCCAAAATTTGCCCCACATTTGCCGGCCTAATTCGTTTCTCAGCTTAATGGCTTTTTGTAAGCCTTTCTTTTCTCCAATACGAACAAACCCAACCGAGCGGTGCAGTACCGTGTCCTCGGGGGTATGGATATGAATCTTAAAGGCAGTCTTGCCTTTAGAAATAAAGCGGTGTCCAGTGTTAGTTATTAAATTGCTCTTAGACATAGTGCTAACTAATAATTTTATTAATAGCTAAAAGGGTAAGCAAAACTCATAGATAATTAAAGTAATAAAATACAAAACTGTAAATAGGGCTTGTTGAAATGATTTCAAGGGGAAGAGGTCGGAACAGTAAAAGGTTTTATCTCGTCGAGTAAAGGAGTGAGACGATCATATTGATTACTGAAGAAATTGTTTCACACGTTACTTGCAAACGCTCTGTGAAGCTCGAAATAGTGGATACAAAAAAGCCTTAGCTCAAGTGGGAACTAAGGCTATGATATGGCGCCCCCAGTAGGATTCGAACCTACGACCTGTCCCTTAGGAGGGGACTGCGCTATCCAGCTGTGCCATGGGGGCGTAATACCAATAGTTGCAGTTCATTGAACCGTTTTACTGAATGCAAACCTAGCAACTTTGTTTAGGTCTTTATCAGCATCACTTTGAACGACTCACTACGGTCATTGGTATAATCAAATAAGATGCGCTGCCTATGATATTCAAAAGTGAGCATATCTCAAGACTTAATGTTTGCTTTTATAGGATCTTGTTCATTACGTCGCCAATTTGAACACTAGAGGCTAAATTTGGCTGATCAATCGTAAGCTCGGCTTCGTGTTCGTATATACGTGATACCGTCAATGTAATTTCACTTTGCGATACTTTATTTCTTGGTAGTCCGTTTTGGTCGATAAATGATGCGGTGTGCCAAAGCTGCAATTTGTCTCCCTCTTTGACGCCATGCATACGGCCGAGATCCATCGTTACTGTATTGCCGAAGACAGCAACGACCTCTGGCAGCGTAATTTTGCAAGACAGCTCTGACTCTAGATCCAGCATTATATTGCGACTAACGCGTAGCATCATCTCGCCATAGGTCGACGCCCAAAAGCGCGCACTGCGAGTATCCACTTGGCTCGTTTTGGCAAATGGCCAACGCGCCACTTCACGGTAGGCTTTGTTGAAGACTTCATGGCCAGTTTTACCATCAAATACTTTCATCTCTAACGCAAACTGACGATTGATGATGTCATCTTGCAGTAGTTGAGATTCGACCGTCGCAGTGAGATCGGTAATGACTCCCCCAATGATGTATTGTGCGCCGTTATCTTGCGCGATCATTTGAGTACGAGCGGGATAGTTACTGCTAATTGAATAGTCCGTTGTACCCACAGATACAAAGCTGCGAGAGGTTTGATCCAGCTGGCGATTCACCACGCGGCTAAAATCGTCACCCACTTGGTAAATCTGTCCCATCACCGCTTGTTGTGGTGAGGCAACCTCAATATTGCCGACAAGGAGCGTCTTTTTGTATTGATCGGTGTGGCAACCCGTTGCCGATGGATAAATATCGACGCGAATTTTTACCTCGACTTTACCTCTACGTTTACGTTCAGACTCGACCAAAATGTAACGGACTTCATGGTTGGTAAACTGGTACTCGTTACGGCTTTCTTCTAATAGCGGCATCAAATTGCTAATACTGCCAATATCTGCGCCCGAAAAATTGACGGCTTTGAACAGCGCGTCTTCCAACGCATGGAGCCTTGCCGTCTCTTCTGAAGAAACGATAGTGGCAACGCCTGTTACTTCATACCAAGATGCCATTACTTTAAAAGGCACAAGCATCACTAAAGTGATTGAAAACAGACTGTTTAATATTTTTTTCATTGATTACAACCGTTCGGGTATAAATATTGCTTTAACAATTTCAGTGAAGTTTGGTGGATTTTTCTTCGTTAGGCAAACAAAGAAAAGCAAAGACTGTTCCAATATTCACTTTCTTAGAAAGGAATTAATCAAGAACGGTATCACCTAAGATTATCTGGAGAATCAAACCATGAAAAAGTGGCTTGTCGCCGCATCGATGATGACGCTTCTGACATCGTGCGCGTACTCACCGATTTACAATGGTAAAGAACCGTACTCGGGAAGCCAGTTCATGCTTATGGATAGTCCACGTCATACGATGGACTTTTTCATTGAAAGTATGACCGAAGACCTGATGGTTTCTAATGTGGCGGTATCTGCGCGGACACCGATTGCGATTACCTCGTTTGTTGATCTACAAAATATGGATGCAACAAACTGGTTAGGCAACTCGGTCTCGGAAGGTTTTATCCATCAGTTCCAGCGCCGAGGGTTTAAAGTGGTTGATTTCAAAACTACGGGCTCTATCCAAGTGACGCAACAGGGCGATTTTGCTTTAAGCCGTGATTGGCAAGATCTGGCGCAAGAGCAACAAATTCAGTATGTACTGACCGGCACGATGCTTCGCCAAGAGGGCGGGGTGCTGGTCAATGCACGTGTGGTCGGTATGCAGAGCCGTGTGGTTGTAGCAACGGCGCAGGGTTTCCTTCCGGCTGACCGTATTGGTCGTGACTTAGATACGTTAAACAGTATCCGTACGCAAGATGGCGTGTTGATTCGCTCAGACCCAACCATTCGTCAGCCGTACACTGTGATTCTGCGTCCATAGGATAGAAGCATGAAGAAGTTCTTATTTATTATTGCCACACTGATATTAGTGGGGTGTCAGCCACTACAACAGATGCGTCAAGATGAAATCTTAGTGGCAGTGGGTTATGCGAGTGTCAGTGAGCAAACTGGCCGCACAGTAGAAGAGAAGCGTGTACGAGCGATGCGCGCATCAAAAATTGATGCTTATCGTGAGCTAGCAGAACAAGTTTATGGCATGCGTGTTAGTGGACGTGCCGAACTGCAAGACCAGCGTTTGGGTATTGAAAGTACCACTGGTGCGGTCGATGGTGTGATTCGCGGTGCAGAAGTTGTGCGTAGTTATCTTGTTGAAGACAGTTACGTGACAGAGCTGCGTCTTGATATTCGTAAGATGGATAAGTTGCGTGATTACGGAGAAGTTCAACAGGTGCCTGAGAAGCGTCAACAAACCTTGTTCTAATGCACTGAGCGCATTACTTCAGAAGACCAGATAATCTTTCCAGCGGCTGATTGGCAACAATGAGTCGCTTTTTTATATCTACATTCTAGAGATGGTGGGGCAGGAGTGACGTTTAGGCTTTTATATTGGTGCCAAGTGTCGAAATAGTATGGGTTTTGCCACCGGCATTGTAGGTCATGCCCACTTTGCCATGAGTTCGCTGAAGCATGTTATTGAGTTTATTGAAACTCAGCTGTGCGCGACTAAGCGATTCACCATTTACTTTGTTGACTTGTTGACAGTCGAGGACGATCGATTGGATTTGAGCAACAACCTGACTTAGGTGCTCATCTTCAGTAAGTTGATTGACGTGCGGGTGAGAGGCGATTCGCTGATCAGTCGTTCTAAGCTGATCAATGAGTGTCATCTTCTGTTTGGCAATATTCTCAATCTCGGTAGAGACACGCGCAGTTATCGCTTGTGTTTCTTGACGCAAAACAGCAGAAAGTGCCTTAGCATTTTCTAGTTGGAAATTGACGAGATCGACTAATGCTGCCATAAAATACTTACCTTCGGCCTAAGTCAGTTAGCTTTTGCCTTGCAATTCGTTTTCAAACTTAATCATGTTGTCGGCCAATTTTTCAGGATCGACTTTGTATGAACCGTTTGTGATTGCTTCTTTGATTGCCGCCACTTTGGCGCTGTCATAGGCCGGAGAAGCTGCCATATCTTTTTGGAGTTTGCTAACGGCTTTGCTTTGCTGGCTGAGTGATACAGCGTCTTGTTGTGCGGGTGCTTTTTTCGATTCAGTCGTGCTGGTAGCATTGGAATCGTTACGCGCAGGTGCACGACTTGTCGTCGTCATCATTTGCCCTGAACGTATATTATCTATACCTGCCATGTTTAACCTTTGCCTTGTATCGTAATACTGGTATCCAGACTATCGACCAGTGCAAAAATAACTTTAGTCATTTTTTGCATTTTTATTGATCAGTTTAAACACGCTACCAGTGGGTATTAAAAATTAACAGTGATTTCCGCAATGCCAGTCACTATGCCTTCTATTATACGCTGTGACTTATCATTTTTCACTCTTACTTGATCGCCAGCCGCACCATCTTGCAATGCTGTGCCTTGAGTGGTGATTGTCATGCCAGAATTCACCGCTTTAATTGTGACCTTTTCATTCCGGCAAACGACACAGACATCATTACGCTCAACAACATCACCTAAGCGAACGTTGCGTTTTAGCTTTGCGCCAACCACTTGATCGTAGTTAGAAAAGCCATCTTTGCGAAAGCGCTGCAGCTCGATCATGGAAGTGGTGACATCCGACGCGCTGACGATTTCTCCTCTCCCTAGTGTTCGTGTTGCGACGATCATTGGCACCGATACAGAGATCCTTACAGGCACATAGACTTTCCAGTCATCCGGTGGGCATTCCACTAGAACATTGATGTTGCTTCGAGTACTGCTGGTGGAAGAAGCTGACGTATCTAGGGGCACTGGGCAATCCGTTGCTTTTATTCTCGAGTCGATATCTGCCGCATTAACAGATAGCTCGCCACCATCAGGCTGATCAACTGTAGCAAGAATATGTTGTTCTGCTGCCGTTTTTATTTGCTCGATCTGATTATCTGAAGCTGAATGAACAAAAAAGCTAAACATACTGAGCAAAATGCCGATAGACTTAGCGTACTTTGTAATTAGCGCTCTACATATTGTCATAGTCAATGGTGTCGAAGTGAAAGTGAAATACGCCATACTGTCTCCCTGGTATCGTGCTTGCCAGTGGTAGAGTATCATTTAAAAACAAAAAGTTTGAGATGGAGATGAGCATATGACGGGGATTCTTGACTCGGTGAATCAGCGTACGCAACTCGTCGGTCAGAACCGATTGGAATTATTGACCTTTCGACTGATGGGCCGACAGCGCTACGGCATTAACGTATTCAAAGTGAAAGAAGTACTGCAGTGCCCTAAGCTGACTTCAATGCCAAATCTACACCCGCTGGTAAAAGGTATCGCTCATATCCGCGGCCATACCGTGTCCGTTATTGATTTGAGCCTGGCAATTGGTGGCCGCCCAACCACTGATCTGGATAAATGTTTTGTTGTTATCGCAGAATTTAACCGTACGATCCAAGCATTTTTGGTATCATCGGTTGAGCGTATTATCAATATGCATTGGGAAGCGATTTTGCCACCGCCAGACGGTGCGGGTAAAGCGCACTACTTGACCGCAGTGACGAACATCGACAACGAGCTGGTTGAAATCCTTGACGTTGAAAAAATCCTGGCGGAGATTGCGCCGGTTGATGAAACGATGGATTCCGCTATCGGTGAAGAAATCGCGCAAGCAGAACAAGAAAAGCCTATTGTACGCCGTATATTGATTGCTGATGACTCGACTGTCGCGCGTAAACAGGTAGAGCGTGCGATTACATCAATCGGTTTCGAGGTCGTATCTGTCAAAGATGGCAAAGAAGCGTACAATAAGTTGATTGAAATGGCTCAAGAAGGCAATATCTACGATCAAATTTCGTTGGTTATTTCCGATATTGAAATGCCAGAAATGGACGGCTATACCTTAACGGCTGAAATTCGCAGACATGCCGATTTGAAAGACCTTTATGTTATCCTCCATTCTTCATTAAGTGGTGTATTCAACCAGGCTATGGTTGAGCGTGTAGGTGCCAATACCTTCATTGCGAAATTTAACCCAGATGAATTGGGTAACGCGGTTAAATCTGCATTAACACAATAAAAGAGACATTAATGACTGCTATTACAATCAGTGATCAAGAGTATCGTGACTTTAGCCGTTTTCTAGAATCGCAATGTGGCATCGTGTTAGGTGATAGCAAGCAATACCTTGTGCGTAGCCGACTGAGTCCTTTAGTGACGAAGTTTAAGCTCGCATCGTTATCAGATTTGCTACGTGATGTTGTTACAGGGCGCAATCGTGAATTACGAGTGGCCGCTGTGGACGCGATGACGACTAACGAAACCTTGTGGTTTCGAGATACTTATCCGTTCACAGTTTTAGCTGACAAATTATTGCCAGAAGTAGCGGCAAGCAAGCGCCCAATCAAGATCTGGTCTGCAGCCAGTTCATCGGGCCAAGAGCCGTATTCTATTGCAATGACGATTCTGGAAACGCAACAGCGTAAGCCGGGTTTGTTACCAAACGTGTCTATTACAGCAACAGACATTTCAGCAAGTATGCTCGAAATGTGTCGTGCAGGTGTGTATGACAATTTGGCTCTAGGGCGCGGACTTTCACCAGAACGTCGCCGCACCTTCTTTGAGAATGCGGACGGTGGCCGTATGAAAGTCAAAGACAACGTCAAACGTTTGGTGAACTTTCGTCCACAAAACTTGATGGACAGTTATGCACTGATGGGTAAGTTCGACATTATTTTTTGTCGCAACGTGCTGATTTACTTCTCACCGGAAATGAAATCAAAAGTGCTTAACCAAATGGCGAGCAGCTTAAACCCAGGTGGTTATCTGCTGTTAGGGGCATCAGAGTCGCTAACTGGTCTGACTGATAAATTTGAAATGGTGCGCTGTAATCCGGGTATCATTTACAAGCTTAAATAGCGGTATCTCTTCATTGATAAAAAGCCTGACCTCGTGTCAGGCTTTTTTTGTTTGCTGGTTTCCTGCCTTCGAGTGTTTCCACGTTTTCACTTGCTAAATTGAAGCGCGATTTTGCTTTGTTCCCTCATCACGGTGTATCTTTATTAAGTGAACAAAGTGAAACGACATGACATTCCAGTCACTTTGGCTCACTTATTGCTATTCCAATGGGTGATAGCTATTAAGTAGATAGAGCGCTTTATGTTTTTGGCATGCTAATTGCTTTTTGGTTATCAATCACGGTCAGTTCTTAATTGTAGAGGCAAACATGGCTATATCTTTTGACAATGCACTAGGCATCCACCAGCACACGGTGGGCGTACGTGAGCGCAATGCTGAGGTGATTTCCACCAACATTGCACAAGCCAACACGCCTGGTTACAAAGCAAGAGGTTTAGACTTTGCGAAGGAATTGCAAGCGGCAACATCTGGGGCAAGCATTGGTCTTAGTCGTACGGATGGTCGGCATATTCCTGCCACTACAACGTTGGTCGGGGACAAGCTATATCGTCTTCCTACGCAGCCTGATACGGGTGATGGCAACACGGTAGACTTGGATTTAGAGCGTAACTTGTTTATGCAAAACCAAATCAGACACCAAGCATCACTCGATTTTCTAGGCAGCAAATTCAAGAACTTAACCAAAGCAATCAAAGGGGAATAATTTAGATGAGCTTATTTAACGTTTTCAATGTGACAGGTTCCGCAATGAGCGCTGAATCCGTTCGTCTGAACACTACCTCAAGCAACTTGGCGAACGCCGACAGTGTCAGCAGCTCTGCGAAAGACACTTATAAAGCGCGCCATGCTGTGTTTGGAGCTGAGTTAAGTAACGCCATGCGTGGCGGTGATACGGTGCCAGTGAAAGTGATGGGCATTGTAGAAAGCGATAAACCGCTGAGTGCGGAGTACAACCCAGACCATCCCCTTGCAAACGAAGAAGGCTACATCTACAAGCCGAACGTCAATGTAATGGAAGAAATGGCGAACATGATTTCAGCTTCTCGCGCATACCAAACCAATGTGCAAGTAGCGGATTCTAGTAAACAAATGCTGCTGCGTACGCTGCAGATGGGTCAATAAGGATAAGGAGGTAGCGTATGGCCGGAATTAACAACGTTGGTCAAAGCGGCTTGTCCTATATCGACCAGCTTAAAAGTCTACAAGAGAGTAACAAGAAGACGGAAGAGAGCACGGGTAAGCAAGACCTAAAACAGGAAGACTTCTTATCATTGCTCACGAAGCAATTGTCTCAACAGGACCCTTTTAAGCCGGTAAGTAATGACCAGATGATTGCGCAAATGGCTTCATTTGCGACCGTTGATGGCATTGGCAAGATGAACACTCAGTTTGAGAGTTTGAACTCGTCAATGACATCAAACCAAGCGTTACAAGCTTCCTCTTTGGTAGGACGTGACGTATTGGTCCCAGGAGCGGCAGGTGTGAAGCAGGACGACGCGCCAATGGCGGCAATGGTTAAGCTTTCACAATCTATCGATAATCTGTTTGTTCGTGTAGAGGATGAAGCTGGCCAACTGGTTCGTACTTTTGAGGTAGGAGCGAAACCAGCCGGCGACACGCGTGTGCTTTGGGACGGTAAAGATGAAAGCGGAAATCCACTGCCTGCTGGCAAATACAAAGTGAAAGCGTCTGGCTTAGTTGAAGGGGAGTCGCAAGAGTTCCCAGTATCGACATATGCCAACGTAAATAGCGTATTGCTCGGCAAAGGTGACGGAAACGTATTACTCAATCTGGCTGGTTTTGAATCGCCAGTTCGACTTGCAGAAGTATTGGAAGTCGGCAAAGCGTAGTTATAGCTCGCTAGATTAGGAGATTTTGGAATGTCATATGTATCTTTAAGCGGTTTGTCCGCCGCCCAACTGGATTTGAACACCACCAGTAACAACATTGCGAACGCCAACACGTACGGCTTTAAAGAGTCCCGTGCTGAGTTTGCTGATGTTTACTCTAACTCTTTATTTACTAACGCAAAAACCACGCCGGGTGGTGGTGCGCAAGCAAGCCAAGTGGCGCAGCAGTTCCATGAAGGCTCAAGCATTTACACCAACAACCCAATGGATCTGCGTGTTTCGGGTACAGGTTTCTTCGCCGTGGCGAAGGAGCGTCTGACTCCACAACAGAATGAACTGACACGTAATGGTGCATTCCATTTAAATAAAGAAAACTACATGGTGACCGCGAACGATGAGTTCTTATTAGGTTACCAAGTGGATCCAAGCTCTGGTGAGGTTTCTTCATACGAGCCACAACCTATCAATATTCCTGCTGAATTTGGTAAGCCAAAGCAAACAGCAAACATTGAAGTGGGCGTGAACTTGCCAGCAAACGGCGATTTGAAAGATCCGACTCAGTTTGATTTTTCAGACCCAGATACATACAACCGTTCAACTTCTTCGACTATTTATGACTCGATGGGTCAGTCTTACAAGCTAACGACGTACTACTTGAAAGATCAGACTCAGCCAAACACTTGGAACACTTACTACACCGTGACAGATAAAGAAGGCGAAAAGCCTTTAAATGTTGCGGCAGGTGATGCACAAACGCCAACAGGCCATGTGGGTCATACCATGAAGTTCAACAACGATGGTACGTTGGCGAGCTTGAACAATGGTCAGCCAATTACGTCTGTGGCATTAGGCGATCCGGCGACGAACACGACACCAGTCGATATGAATGGTGCCGATCCTGCGCAGACGCTTAACTTCGGTTTAGGCTCGGCAACACAGTTTGCTGCTCCGTTCGAACTGACTAAGTTCGATGAAGACGGTGCAACAACGGGTTTCCTAACCAAAGTTGACTTCGATGAAAACGGCAGCGTAATGGGGACTTACTCAAACGGTGAAAACGTCACATTGGGTCGTGTAGCGCTAGTACGTGTTCCAAACGAGCAAGGTCTGGATAAGAAGGGCGGTACGCAATGGGATTCAACTCAGTTCTCTGGTGACAAGATTTGGGGTGAATCTAACAAAGGCTCTTTTGGCACCATCAACAACGGTATGCTGGAACAGTCAAACATTGATATGACGCAGGAGCTGGTGGACCTGATTTCTGCTCAGCGTAACTTCCAAGCAAACTCACGTTCGCTAGAAGTGCACAACCAGCTACAACAAAATATCCTGCAGATCCGATAATCTGCATCATCAAGTTAGGCGAGCTTTCGCCGCTTGGCTTGATAACATCATGACATTCATCTGATGCTTAGCCTGAAAATACCTCAGTTCAGGTTAAGCATGCTTTGATCTCTGATTTGCCGCCGTTGCCGCCATGTGGATCAAAACCTTGCCCCTTGTTGCAGTTTTCTGCCACTGAAACCCCTCTTAATCTTTTGTTTCTTATTTAAATATTTGATAAATAAGCTCATTCTATGTTGGCATAACTATTGCTTTTACTCCGTGTACAGAGAAGTTTTTGGAGTAATTTATGGATCGCGCACTGTTTCTCGCAATGAGTGGGGCCAAGCAAAATATGCAGGCACTACAATTGCGTGCTAATAACTTGGCTAACGTAAGCACGACAGGGTTTCGTGCGGATTTAGCGCAGGCTCGCTCAATGCAGGCTTATGGTGAAGGCCATCCTTCACGTGTTTTCAGCATGACAGAGCGTCCAGGGCATAACTTTGCTCAAGGTAGCGTGATTACAACAGGGCGTGATCTGGATGTGACGATTGAAGGCAGCGGCTGGATATCGGTACTCGATCACACAGGGAAAGAAGGGTTGACCCGTAACGGCAACCTAAAAGTCGATCAAAATGGCATGCTTACCAACGCAAGTGGTCATTTGGTGCTGGGTGAAAACGATGCGCCGATTACTTTGCCTATTCCTCTCTCCAAAATTGAAATCGGTCGGGATGGCACCATCTCTGTGCTTCCTCAAGGTGCCCCGGCGGAAGAATTCCAAGCGGTTGATCGCATCAAGCTTGTTAAGCCTAATGATCAAAGCTTATTTAAAGACACCAATGGCTTATTTCGCCATAAAACTCCAAATCAACCTTACGAAGCAGACGCGACTGTTAGCCTCCAGACAGGAGCGATTGAAGGCAGTAACGTGAATGCCGTAGGTGAAATGACCGCATTGATTGACTTACAGCGTCAGTTTGAAATGCAAGTCAAGATGATGAGCACTGCTGAAGAGATGGATAAATCTTCAGATTCACTGCTTCGTATGAGTTAACAGAGTTAGAGGTTCACTATGCATCCAGCACTATGGGTAAGTAAAACAGGTCTAGACGCCCAACAAACCAACATTGCCACGATTTCGAACAACTTGGCGAACGCCTCTACTGTGGGCTACAAAAAGAGCCGTGCGGTATTCGAAGATTTGTTCTATCAGAACATCAACCAGCCTGGCGGCCAATCATCTCAGAACACTGAACTGCCGAGTGGCTTGATGCTAGGTGCGGGTTCTAAAGTGGTTGCGACGCAAAAAGTGCACACGCATGGTAATGCGCAGACAACGACCAACGCACTGGACATGATGGTTGAAGGCGACGGCTTCTTCCAAGTGACGTTGCCGGATGGCAACATCGGTTACACCCGTAACGGTCAGTTCACGTTAAATGGTGAAGGCACGTTAGTCACGTCGGGTTCTGGCTACCCTGTAGAACCTGAAATTGTGATTCCAGAAGATGCGATTTCTATCACTGTCGGTACGGATGGTGAAGTATCGGTTCGCGTCCGTGGTCAGCAAGACAACCAAGTCGTTGGTCAGCTAACCATTACAGACTTTGTTAACCCAGGTGGCCTAGAGCCAATTGGCCAGAACCTTTACTTACCAACGGGTGCCAGTGGCGATCCACAAGAAGGTGTTCCTGGTTTGGACGGTTTGGGTGAAATCCGTCAATCCATGCTGGAAGCGTCTAACGTGAATGTAACGGAAGAGTTGGTCAACATGATCGAAGCCCAGCGTGTTTACGAAATGAACTCAAAAGTGATCTCGTCAGTCGATAAGATGATGAGCTTCGTTAACCAGCAGTTATAACGGTTAAGAGCAAGAATTGAGGAGCTCACGATGAAACGTATTTGTCTACTTGCTTTGATTGCCACGATGTCGGGTTGTGCCATGTTAGAGCCGATTGAAACGGATGAAGTGACACAAGCAACGACGGTGGTTGACGCGGTAGAAGGCGATAAATCGAAAGAAGAGAGCAGCGGTATCGTGGATACACTGCGTGGCAGAAGCGATCCGGTTGCGGGTGATCCTGCATGGGCTCCTATTCATCCGAAAAAGAAACCTGAGCATTATGCTGCTGCAACAGGTTCACTGTTTAGCGCCGAGCACATTACCGATCTTTACGACGATTCCAAGCCACGTGGTATTGGCGACATTATTACCGTGACACTGGATGAGACTACCAGCGCCACGAAAAGCGCCAATGCCGATTTATCGAAAACCAATGAAGCGCAAATGGACCCGCTTCAAGTGGGTGGCGAAGAGCTGCAAATTGGTGGCAAATACAATTTCTCTTATGACTTAAATAACTCAAACTCATTTGCGGGTGACTCTTCTGCTAAGCAGAGTAACAGCATCAGTGGTTACATTACTGTTGAGGTGATTGAAGTTTTGGCAAATGGCAACCTCGTTATCCGTGGAGAAAAATGGATGACGCTTAATACGGGTGATGAGTACATACGTTTAAGCGGCACTATTCGTCCGGATGACATTAGTTTCGACAATACTATTGCATCAAACCGCGTTTCTAACGCAAGAATTCAGTATTCTGGCACCGGTGTACAACAAGATATGCAAGAGCCGGGTTTCTTGGCACGATTCTTTAATGTAGCGCTATAACACGCCGTGCTGACGGCAATTTGACTGCAAGAGATAAGTAAGCATGAAAAAACTCCTTTTAATACTGATGAGCGTTGCTCTGTTTTCTACCGCTGCCCAAGCTGCACGTATCAAAGACGTCGCGCAAGTGGCAGGTGTACGAAGCAACCAACTCGTGGGTTATGGTTTGGTTTCAGGCTTACCTGGCACAGGCGAAGCGAACCCGTTTACGGAGCAAAGTTTCGCCGCCATGCTGCAAAACTTCGGCATTCAGATGCCGCCGGGCACAAAGCCGAAAATTAAAAACGTTGCCGCAGTCATGGTAACGGCAGAATTGCCGCCATTCTCTAAACCAGGTCAGCAAGTAGACGTGACAGTCTCTTCTATCGGTAGTGCCAAAAGTTTGCGTGGTGGTACGCTACTACAAACGTTCCTCAAAGGTCTCGACGGTCAAGTTTACGCGGTTGCTCAAGGTAACTTAGTGGTGAGCGGTTTCAGTGCTGAAGGCGCTGACGGTTCCAAAATCGTAGGTAACAATCCAACCGTTGGTCTTATCTCTAGTGGTGCGACAGTAGAGCGCGAAATTCCAAACCCATTTGGTCGTGGCGATTACATCACGTTCAACTTGCTTGAGTCAGATTTCACAACGGCTCAACGTATGGCGGATGCGGTAAACAACTTCCTTGGCCCACAAATGGCGAGTGCAGTAGACGCGACGTCGGTACGTGTACGTGCCCCTCGTGATGTCAGCCAGCGTGTGGCGTTCTTATCGGCAATTGAAAACCTAGAGTTCGACCCAGCAGATGGCGCAGCCAAAATCATCGTTAACTCTCGCACGGGTACCATCGTAGTTGGTAAACATGTTCGCCTTAAACCTGCTGCGGTAACGCATGGTGGCATGACGGTTGCGATCAAAGAAAACCTGAATGTTAGCCAACCGAACGGCTTTTCTGGTGGGCAAACCGTTGTCGTACCAGACTCAGATATCGAAGTCAGCGAAGAGCAGGGCAAGATGTTTAAGTTCGAGCCAGGCTTAACGTTGGATGATTTGGTCCGTGCCGTTAACCAAGTCGGCGCAGCGCCGTCGGATTTGATGGCTATCTTGCAAGCATTGAAACAAGCTGGTGCCATTGAAGGCCAGTTGATCATCATTTAATGGTTAGAAGGTAGGTATAATGAACAATCCTAACGACATTGGTTTTATTCATGACATCAGTTCGCTGGATACCTTGCGTCAAAAAGCAGTGAAAGAAGGTAAAGATGGCGAGCAAGAAGCACTGCGTGCAGCGGCTCGTCAGTTCGAATCTATTTTCACCTCCATGATGTTGAAATCAATGCGAGAAGCCAATGAGGGCTTTGAGTCCAACATGATGAACAGCCAGAACGAGAAGTTCTACCGACAAATGCTGGATGAGCAGATGGCGAGCGAGCTCAGTTCGTCTGGTTCAATGGGCTTGGCCGATATGATTGTTAAGCAATTAACGGCTGGGCAAGGTAACGACAAGAGTGAAACGGCAATGCGTGATGCGGCAAATAATGCCGTGGAATATCGTCGTGTTGACCCGAAAAAAGCGCGTGAGATTGAACAGCGCTTGATTGAATCTGGTCAGCTATCTCGACCAAGCAATGAACCAACTCGATTCGATTCGCCAGAATCTTTTGTTAACTCGATGAAGCCATACGCGGAGAAAGCTGCGAAAGCCCTAGGTGTCGAGCCATCTCTGCTACTTGCGCAAGCGGCTTTGGAAACCGGGTGGGGACAAAAGGTCGTGAAGAACGCGCGTGGCAGCAGCAACAACTTATTTAACATCAAAGCAGATCGAAGCTGGCAGGGTGACAAAGTGACGACTCAAACGCTAGAGTTCCACGATAATACGCCAGTGAAAGAGACGGCAGCGTTTCGCGCCTACTCAAATTACGAAGACAGCTTTAATGACTTTGTGCGCTTTTTAAATGACAACCCACGTTACGAGACAGCATTGCAACAGCGAGGGAATTCAGAGTCCTTCATTCGCGGCATTCACAGCGCGGGTTACGCGACCGATCCGAATTACGCAGACAAAGTCCTGCAGGTGAAGCAGAAAATCGAAAGTATGTAATTTACTCTTCGCCAGTTCATGTTGTTTTCGAAGGCTTGCCACAGTGCAAGCCTTTACTTTTTCTGAACATTCACACCTCTATTTTATTTGGCACACCTTTTGCTTTGATGTGTCTAGGTGATCGGTTTTGCCGATTTTATTTCGTTTTTGGGGGGCATGTATGGCGTCAGATCTTCTGAATGTAGGTACTCAAAGTGTGCTTACTGCTCAGAGACAATTAAACACCACTGGTCATAACATTTCTAATGTTAATACAGAGGGTTATAGCCGCCAGTCTGTTATCCAAGGTACGAATGATCCGCGCATGTTTGGTGGTTCTACCTACGGCATGGGTGTGCATGTGGAAAATGTTCGCCGCTCGTGGGATCAGTTTGCCGTGAATGAACTGAACTTGTCGTCAACCAACAATGCCAACAAAACGGATACCCAAGACAATCTTGATATGCTCTCTAGCATGTTGAGCTCAGTTGCATCGAAGAAAATTCCAGAGAACTTGAACGAGTGGTTCGATGCGGTCAAAACCATGGCAGATACCCCGAACGATTTGGGGGCACGGAAAGTGGTATTGGAAAAGGCGAAAATCTTCTCTGATACATTAAATGACTTCCATGAAACCGTGCGATTGCAATCTGATGTGACCAATAAAAAATTGGATATGGGCATTGAACGCGTGAACCAACTTGCGTTGGAAATCCGCGATGTGCATCGGTTAATGATGCGCACACCCGGTCCACACAATGATTTGATGGACCAGCATGAAAAGCTGGTTACTGAGCTATCTGAGTACACCAAAGTAACCGTAACCCCACGCAAAAATGCCGAAGGGTTTAATGTTCATATTGGCAATGGACACACGCTAGTTTCGGGCACGGAAGCAAGCCAGCTCAAAATGATTGACGGCTATCCTGATGTTCACCAGAGACGATTAGCAATGGTGGAAGGAGATGGCATTAAAGCGATCAAGTCTGACGACATGGATGGCAAAATCGGTGCCTTGCTTGAAATGCGCGACAAACACATTCCACAACTTCAGGATGAAATGGGCCGTTTAGCGACGGGATTTTCCTACAAAATTAATCAGCTGCAATCTCAAGGTCTGGATCTTAACGGTAAGATAGGTAAAGACGTATTTACCGACGTGAACTCTGAGCTGGTGGCAAAATCTCGAGTTTTTGCTGCGCCTGACTCTCAAGCTGATGTTGCGGTTTACATTGATGATATCTCAGCGATCAAAGGTGGTGAATATTCGCTACGTTATGATGGCGACCAGTATAGCGTGACAACACCGAAAGGTGAGCAAATGTCGTTGAACATTGATCAATCAGATTCTTCGTTTGTTCTGGATGGTATGAAAGTGCAAATCGGTGAAGGTCTTGCTGCTGGTGAGCGCGTATTATTGCGCCCAACACGAAGTGGCGCAGCCATCATCAAGATGGAAACCAATGATGCAAAAGCCATTGCAGCGCAAAGTTATGAAGCTTCAACCACTTTTGCTCAAGGTAACGCCAAGTTCAAAATTCGTGAGGCGGGGGATGTCAAAGAGTTTGAGGTCACCGTACAACCAGCCGACGAGAAACATGATAAGCCGTGGTTAAAGATCACGGACAACAAAGGCAATTTGCTATCGGACAAATACTCATACCCGCTAGACAAAGATAACCCGATGATTGAAATCTCAGTGCCGAAAAGCCATCCGCTGTATAAAAACGGCGATGTAACCGTGTTTGAGTTGAGCGAAGGTGCGCTGATGAATGACAAGTTCACCGCGAACTTGGTGCCTTCGGAAGGTGGTAATGGCAACTTGAGAAAAATGCAGAAGATCCAAACAGATAAGATGATGGACGGAAAATCCAGTACCTTGATTGATGTTTATCACAACCTCAATACCGAAGTCGGATTGAAATCTTCTACAGCAAACCGATTAGCCTCCGTCGCTCGCTTAGAGCATGAGGCGGCACAAGAGCGCGTTGCTTCTATTTCTGGCGTTAACCTCGATGAAGAAGCGGCCAACATGATGAAGTTTCAACAAGCGTACATGGCTTCATCACGTGTGATGCAAGCGGCGAATGATACCTTCAATACCATTTTACAACTGAGGTAAGGAGAAGAGATAAGTGCTAACCCGAATTTCTAGTTTCCATAACTATCAGTCCGTACAAAATGATTTGCGTCGTCAAGAAAATAAGGTTCACCATAACCAAGAGCAACTTGCTTCAGGGAAAAAGTTACTGAAACCTAGCGACGATCCCCTTGCGTCGCATTACATTCAAAATATTAGTCAGCAACAAGAACAGCTACAACAATACCTTAGCTCAATAGTGTTGGTGCGTAATCGTCTAGAAAACCACGAAGTTAATATCGCCAATGCAGAGAATTTTGCCGACGAGTCGAAGCGCTTAACGATGGAGATGATTAACGGTGCGTTTTCTGCGGAAGACCGACAAGCAAAGAAGCGTGAGCTAGAAGAGATTGCGAACAACTTCCTTAACTTAGTGAATTCGCAAGATGAATCTGGTAACTACGTGTTTGCTGGCACTAAGCCAAAAAGCCAACCATTCTATCGCGATAAAGACGGTAGTGTTCAGTACGCTGGAGACGATTACCAGCGCAAAATGAAAGTCTCCAGCATGCTTGAGATGCCAATGAACGATCCTGGCAGCAAGCTGTTTATGGAGATACCAAACCCATTTGGCGATTATCAGCCGAATTACGATCTACAAAACGGTTCTGAGTTGCTATTAAACAGAGCCACTAACGTTGATACGAAGGATGATGCGGCGTATCGCGTGACATTTGTCGATATGAACAACGGCAAATTTGGTTACCAACTAGAGCGTAACGGTAAAGTCGTGGATGCCGATGAGTTTTCTCCAGAAAAAGGCATTGAGTACAAAGGCCTGAAAGTGCACGTAAAAGGTCAAATTACGCCTGGCGATAGCATCGAGATCGAAAAGCGGGCAGAGTTCAGCATTTTCGATACCTTCAAGGATGCAATGGCGTGGTCAGATAAATCGGTGTCGGATACGTCGGCGACCGCCAAATTGCACCAAATGACAGAAGAATTTCACGCTGCTTTTATCCATTTGAATAAAGCGCGTACTGATGCTGGCGCTCGATTGAGCACGCTCGATATCCAAGAGCAAAACCACGAAGACTTTAATTTGTCTCTGGCGAAAGCGAAGAGCAACTTTGAGGATTTGGATTACTCTAAAGCCGTTATCGAGTTCAGTGAAAACTCGCGAGCGTTACAGGCATCGCAACAAGCATTCGGTAAGACCAAAGATCTAACTCTGTTTAACTATATTTAGTCTGATTTAAGACACACTGTCTGATTTTTGATGCCTTATGTGCAAAGCCTTAAGTGCGATAAATCGACGTAAATTAAGAGTCAGGCTATGCGGCACGATTTTACCCAAAGCGGCAATGACGCGAGAGGCAAGTCGGGCGGCAACAAAGTAGCGGTCAATATCCATGAAGCAAGATGAGCCTCATTATCCGGAAATGGTTTAGTGATAACGCTAACTTATTGTTTATGTGCTCCTTTTAAGAGCGGTGAAATAAATTTTATAAGTTGGCACACAAATTGTATTGAAAATATCAGAACAGATTTAGAGATTCTAAACCCTGCGTTTAAGGCAGATTTAGCAAGTAATTTTTACGGTCAGTGCTTATCCAAATGAGAGTAAAGCTGGCCGCTTCGCAAAAGCTTGCGAACTCAAAAGGAGAGCAAAATGGCTGTAACAGTTAGTACTAACGTCTCCGCGATGACCGCGCAGCGTTACCTAAACAAAGCGACTGACGAATTAAACACGTCGATGGAGCGCTTATCTTCAGGACATAAGATTAACAGTGCAAAAGATGATGCGGCAGGTCTACAGATCTCTAACCGCTTAACTGCACAGTCTCGTGGTCTAGATGTCGCAATGCGTAACGCGAACGATGGTATCTCGATTGCACAAACCGCTGAAGGTGCGATGAATGAGGCAACATCTGTCATGCAACGTATGCGTGACCTTGCTATTCAATCATCGAACGGTACTAACTCTCCGGCTGAGCGTCAGGCGATCAACGAAGAGTCAATGGCATTGATTGACGAGCTAAACCGTATCGCAGAAACCACGTCATTCGGTGGCCGTCGTCTATTGAACGGCTCATTCGGTGAAGCGGCATTCCAGATTGGTGCGAGCTCAGGTGAAGCAATGATTATGGGGCTAACCAGCATTCGTGCGGACGATACTCGCATGGGCGGTGTGACCTTCTTATCGGAAAACGGTAAAGATAAAGATTGGGGCGTTGACCCAGCTAAATCGGATCTAAAAATCACTTTGCCAGGTATGGGTGAAGACGAAGACGGCAATGTCGATGATCTAGAAATCAACATTAATGCAAAAGCAGGTGACGACATCGAAGAGCTTGCAACGTACATTAATGGTCAGTCTGATATGATCAACGCGTCTGTAAGTGAAGATGGCAAGTTACAAGTTTTTGTTGCACATCCAAACGTTCAGGGTGAAATTTCAATTTCGGGTGGATTGGCGTCTGAGCTTGGTTTGAGCGATGAACCTCTTAGAACATCAGTACAAGATATTGATATGACAACCGTACAAGGTTCTCAAAACGCTATCTCTGTGCTGGATTCGGCACTGAAATACGTGGATTCACAACGTGCGGATCTGGGTGCGAAGCAAAACCGTCTGAGTCACAGCATCAACAACTTGGCAAACATCCAAGAAAACGTTGACGCGTCGAACAGCCGAATTAAAGATACGGACTTTGCGAAAGAAACCACGCAAATGACCAAAGCACAAATTTTGCAACAAGCAGGTACATCGATTCTTGCTCAAGCGAAACAGTTGCCAAACTCTGCAATGTCACTATTGCAGTAGTTTACTTAGCCTGTACTCAATACATTCAGACGTGGATGGGAATGCAGGCTTTTGGCAAGCAACTTTATAATAGAATGAGCGGCTCTCTCATCTCTCACCTGCCAATCATTTTCAATGTAAAGTTGCACTCGGTATGCCGGAAATGTGTTCATTTCTCTTGATCTCCACATAGGCTCTGGCGACCAACCTAGCCCCAGTTCTCTCAAAGGAAAAGGGGCTTTTTCTTTTCTAATTCTCACGTCTATCGTCTGCGAACTTACCTTCAACTGTTTCCTTTTGCTGGTTTTCTATACAATTTGGCCCACTCGGCTCGATTTGTGGAAACTTGAGCACTTTTTCTTACTTTTCTTCAATTTTTTTAGCCAAATCTCGCAATGTTATTTTTTTAAATTTTTTTCTAAAGCTTCTGAATTTGGTGTCGTTAATAGGGGTAACTTTGAGAGAACTACTTGGTTTTCCGAGACGTCGGAAACCGCTATACCGGAAAATCAATTGGAGAAATCACCATGGCAGTGAATGTAAACACTAACGTATCAGCGATGACGGCTCAGCGTTACCTAAACAACGCAAACTCAGCTCAACAAACTTCTATGGAGCGTTTGTCTTCGGGTTTCAAAATCAACAGCGCAAAAGATGACGCTGCGGGTCTACAAATCTCGAACCGTTTGAACGTACAAAGCCGTGGTTTGGATGTGGCGGTTCGCAACGCGAACGACGGTATCTCAATTGCACAAACCGCTGAAGGTGCAATGAACGAGACCACTAACATTCTTCAACGTATGCGTGATTTGTCTCTACAATCAGCAAACGGCTCAAACTCGAAATCAGAGCGTGTGGCGATTCAAGAAGAAGTGACCGCGCTAAACGACGAACTAAACCGTATCGCAGAAACCACTTCTTTCGGTGGTAACAAGCTACTAAACGGCACACACGGCGCGAAATCGTTCCAAATCGGTGCAGATAACGGTGAAGCCGTGATGCTTGAGCTAAAAGACATGCGTTCAGACAACAAAATGATGGGCGGTGTGAGCTACCAAGCTGAAAGTGGTAAAGGTAAAGACTGGAACGTTGCTGAAGGTAAGAACGACCTAAAAATCAACCTAACGGACAGCTACGGTCAGGAGCAAGAAATCAACATCAGCGCAAAAGCAGGTGACGATATCGAAGAGCTTGCGACTTACATTAACGGTCAAACTGACCTAGTGAAAGCCTCAGTAGACCAAGACGGTAAACTGCAAATCTTTGCTGGCAACAACAAAGTCGAAGGCGAAGTCGAGTTTTCAGGAGGCCTATCTGGCGAGCTAGGTTTGGGCGAAGGTAAAAAAGTAACGGTAGATACTATCGACGTAACCTCAGTTGGTGGCGCACAAGAATCTGTCGCTATCATCGATGCGGCACTGAAATACGTAGACAGCCACCGCGCAGAGCTGGGTGCATTCCAGAACCGTTTCAACCATGCAATCAGCAACTTGGACAACATTAACGAGAACGTGAACGCGTCGAAGAGCCGTATCAAAGATACTGACTTCGCGAAAGAAACGACTCAAATGACCAAGTCACAAATTCTATCGCAAGCGTCAAGCTCAATCCTTGCGCAAGCGAAACAAGCGCCAAACTCAGCGCTAAGTTTGCTAGGTTAAGCACCTTAATAAGACAAGATACAAAAGCCAGGCTCATCCCTGGCTTTTTTGCTTATCGGCTATAACGTTTAGATGCGTCCCAACAGGATGTTCGACAAGGCACTCATATCGATTAGATGGTCTCTTTAAATACCAATGTTGCCGCGATGGTGGCGCAGAGACACTTGAGTCAAGCAGCAGCGCAAAACGTCGAATCACAACGCAACCTGACTTCTGGTTTTCGAATTAACTCGGCGAGTGATGATGCGGCAGGTTTACAGATATCCAATACTCTCCATGTGCAAACGAGAGGGCTTGATGTCGCCTTAAGAAATGCGCACGATGCTTATTCGGTCGCGCAAACCGCGGAAGGCGCGTTACATGAGAGCAGTGATATTTTGCAACGGTTACGCTCTCTAGGGCTTCAAGCGGCAAATGGTAGTAACGATACCAGTGACCGACAAAGCATCCAATACGAGGTCGTAGCGCTGCAGGATGAGCTTGATCGTGTCGCGATCACGACAACATTTGCGGATAAAAACCTGTTTGATGGATCTTATGGCTCGCAAAGCTTTCATATTGGAGCGAACGCTAATTCAATCTCTTTGACGTTACGTAATATGCGTAGCCATATCCCAGAGATGGGAGGGCAGCATTATGTTGGTGATGCGGTCGATAAAGATTGGCGAGTCACTAAAGATAACCAAACTCTAAAAGTCGAATACCAAGACAGTAAAGGGCAACCCCAAACGGAATCCATTGGGCTCAAATTGGGTGATCGCATAGAACAGGTCGCCACTTACATCAATGCTCAACAATCGGTAGTGAGTGCCTCAGTAACGGAAAACAATGAACTGCAATTCTTTGCCTCTACGATGAAGGCGCCAGAGGGCGTGGTTCTCGATGGGAGTTTAGCGGATGAGCTTGATATAAGCACTGGTCAATTAGTCACAATGGATGACATCGATATGTCGACGGCAGGTAAGGCGCAGCTTTCAATTGGGGTGATTGATGCAGCAATTAAGTACGTTGATTCGCACCGAAGTGAAATTGGCAGCTTTCAGAACCGTGTAAATGGTTCGGTGTATAACTTAAATACCGTGAATCGGAGTGTTACAGAATCCAAGAGTCGAATAAGAGATACAGACTTCGCAAGAGAATCTACGGAAGTGGTACGTTCTCAAGTGCTCCAAGATGCGACAACTGCGTTATTGGCTCAGGCAAAACAAAGGCCGAGCTCGGCACTTGGTCTACTCAGTTGAATCTGGTAAGAAAGCATAAACTTCAGGTAATAAAAAACGCTGCCAATGGCAGCGTTTTTTCGTGTTCGGCTAAGTAAAAATTACTTAGTTACACGTAGAACTGGAGTTTCACCAACAGTCACAGAACCAGAAAGCTTGTTCAGCTCTTTGATTTCGTCCATGTTAGAGATAACAACTGGAGTTAGCGTTGACTTCGCTTTCTCTTCTAGAAGAGCTAGATCGAATTCAATTACAGTGTCGCCAGCTTTAACAGTTTGACCTTCTTCAGCGATACGCGTGAAGCCTTCGCCTTTTAGTTCAACTGTGTCGATACCGAAGTGAACGAAAAGCTCAACACCGTCGTCAGACTCGATAGAGAATGCGTGGTTAGTTTCGAAGATCTTACCGATAGTACCGTTTACAGGAGCTACCATTTTGTTGCCTGCTGGCTTGATAGCAATACCGTCACCAACGATTTTCTCAGCGAAAACAACATCTGGCACGTCTTCGATGTTTACAATCTCACCAGAAAGTGGCGCGATGATTTCGATAGCACCAGCGTCAGCGCTGTCATCAGATACAAGCTTCTTAAGTTTGTCAAACAGACCCATTGTGTCATGCTCCTAAGGTTTGGTTTTATTCTGTCGAATTATAGTATACCAATATAGCGCATTAGACGACTTTTTTCGCCGCCTAATGGCCATTAAGTATTGAATTACTTGGTACTACCGATTACTGAGCTTTCTCAGCAATAAACTTTTCTACCACTGCTTCGATTTCTGCAGCTGTTGGTAAAGAAAGGGCTTCTTCCGCCATTGCTTTCACTTCTGCGAAGTTAGAGTTACGAACTACTTTCTTCACTTTAGGGATTGAAATGCCGCTCATTGAGAACTCGTCCAGACCCATACCTAGAAGTAGAAGCGTTGCACGCTCGTCACCTGCAAGCTCACCACACATACCAGTCCATTTACCTTCTGCGTGAGAAGCGTCAATAACTTGCTTGATCACGGTTAGTACTGCTGGTGATAGTGGGTTGTAAAGATGAGAGATCATCTCGTTACCACGGTCTACCGCTAGCGTGTACTGAGTTAGGTCGTTTGTACCGATAGAGAAGAAAGACACTTCCTTCGCTAAGTGGTGTGCAATCGCTGCAGCTGCAGGAGTTTCAACCATAACACCGATTTCGATGTTTTCGTCGAATGCGTGGCCTTCAGCGCGTAGCTCTTCTTTGTACTCTTCGATCGCTTTCTTAAGCTCACGGATTTCTTCGACAGAGATGATCATTGGGAACATGATACGCAGTTTACCGTGTGCAGACGCACGTAGGATGCCACGTAGCTGATCACGAAGGATTTCACGACGATCCAGACTGATACGTACAGCACGCCAGCCTAGGAATGGGTTCATCTCTTTTGGAAGATCCATGTATGGGAGATCTTTATCGCCGCCGATATCCATAGTACGGATGATCACAGCTTGACCGTTCATTGCTTCCGCAACTTCTTTGTACGCTTGGTACTGTTCTTCTTCAGTTGGAAGTGCAGTACGGTCCATAAATAGGAATTCAGTACGGTACAGACCAACACCTTCACCGCCGTTACGGAGGATACCGTCACAGTCTTTCACTGTACCGATGTTACCGCAAACTTCTACACGGTGGCCGTCAGTCGTTTCTGCGTGCAGGTCTTTCAGTTTCGCTAGCTCTTCTTTTTCAGCTAGGAATGCCGCTTTAACCGCTTTCGCTTCTTCTAGTTCAGCTTCTGATGGGTTAACAACAATCTTGTTGTTCATCGCGTCAAGAATCAGCATATCGCCATTCTTAACTTTTTTCGTGATGTCGTTAGTACCAACGATAGCTGGAAGCTCAAGAGAGCGAGCCATGATTGAAGTGTGAGATGTACGACCGCCGATGTCACAAGCAAAACCAAGAACGTAGTCTAGGTTAATCTGTGCCGTTTCAGATGGTGTTAGGTCGTAAGCAACTAGGATAACTTCTTCATTGATGTCGCTAAGCGAAACAATGTTGATACCCAGTGCGTTTTTCACAAAACGAGAACCGATATCGCGGATGTCAGTTGCACGTTCTTTTAGGTATTCGTCATCTAGTGACTCAAGAGCACATGCTTGCTCTTCGATAACTGAGTGGATAGCGTGATCCGCAGTCATCTTGTCGTTTTTGATAAGTGCTAGGATCTCTTCTTCTAGCTCTTCGTCTTCAAGAAGCATGATGTGACCTTCAAAGATCGCTTCTTTTTCTTCACCAAACGTTTCAAGCGCTTTTTGCTTGATAGTTTCTAGCTGAGCTGCAGATTTGTTACGAGCGTCGAAGAAACGCTGAACTTCAGCTTCTACTTGATCGTCAGAAATAGTGTTTGTGTTTAGGACAATTTCATCTTCTTGAAGTAGTAGTGCTTTACCGATTGCAATACCAGGAGATGCTAGGATGCCTGAAATCATAGCCTTACCTTAAGTTTGGTCAACTTTATAAAACGGGAGAATAATGGGTGCGCTAACGAATAGTTTTAGCTTAGTTTTGAGCCTATTTCCAACGAAGCCATTTTGCTTTCACAAAATGGCTTCTGGAGTAGGAGACCGGATTAGTGTAGTTGGTCCATTAGAGCAACTAGGTGGTCAACTGCTTGCTGAGCTTGTGGGCCTTCAGCAGAAATAGTTACTTGAGTACCTTTTACTAGGCCTAGTGTTTGTAGTTTGAATAGGCTCTTAGCGCTAGCGCTTTTACCGTTAGAAGTCACAGTGATGTCTGCGTCGAATGCTTTTGCTTCTTTAACAAACTGTGCAGCTGGACGAGTGTGAAGGCCGTTTTCTGCTGTGATTTCTACTTGCTTCTCGTACATGTGATATACCCCAATAAATGTATTTTTTTGTTAGTTTGTGACTAGATTTTAGCTTAACTGCTTTACATCTTGTGCGCTAGCACGGGAAGAGTTCAAAGCGCGTCAGTTCTGATACTAGTCAAAAGTTTGGTAACTACGCAACTGTTTGCGTGCGTAATCACTTTGAAACCTTTTTGTGTTCTGCTTCTTTATTTTGAAGCTAGAAATAAAACACCCTGATATTACCAAAGGTAGGGCAGGGATCAACAAAAAAGCCCCTAAACGGGGCTTTTTTAAACTAAAAATTGATTTGAACACATATTATTGTTGGTTCTCTTTTTCGGTAAAGATACCTGCAAAGAGTGCTGTGCTTAGGTAACGCTCACCTGAACTTGGTAGAACGGTTACAATTGTTTTTCCTTCAAATTCAGGGAGTTCTGCAAGTCGGTTGGCTGCAACAACAGCCGCACCAGATGAGATACCAGCTAGGATACCTTCCTCTTCCATTAGGCGACGAGCCATCTCAATTGCTTCTTCTGAGGTGACTTGTTCAACGCGGTCAATAATGTCTAAATCGAGGTTACCTGGGATGAAACCAGCACCGATACCTTGGATTTTGTGCGGAGCAGGTTGGATTTCTTCGCCAGCAAGTGCTTGTGCAATAACTGGAGACTCTGCTGGCTCAACTGCGACAGAAGTGATGGCTTTGCCTTTTTCACCTTTGATGTAACGGCTTGTACCTGTGATAGTACCGCCCGTACCGACACCAGCAACGAATACGTCGATTTCACCGTCTGTCGCTTCCCAAATCTCAGGGCCCGTAGTCTTTTCGTGAATTTCTGGGTTCGCAGGGTTGTCAAATTGTTGAAGAAGTAGGTACTTCTCAGGGTTGCTTGCTACGATTTCTTCTGCTTTAGCAATCGCCCCTTTCATGCCTTTCGCTGCTTCAGTCAGCTCAAGGTTAGCGCCCAGTGCTTTAAGTAGCTTACGGCGTTCTAGGCTCATTGATTCAGGCATGGTCAATGTTAGCTTGTAACCGCGAGCGGCCGCTACGAATGCTAGAGCAACACCTGTGTTACCACTGGTAGGTTCTACAAGCTCTACACCTGGCTTAAGAAGCCCCGCTTTCTCTGCTTCCCAAATCATGTTTGCACCGATACGGCACTTAACACTGAAGCTAGGGTTACGCGCTTCAATTTTCGCGAGAACTTTGCCTTTGCTTACTTTGTTTAGACGAACGAGAGGTGTATTACCGATAGTAAGAGAGTTATCTTCGTAGATTTTGCTCATAGTGATGTTCCTTCATTACACGTTGTGTGAATATGGATAGAAGAATATGCGGTATGAAAAAAAGGGAAAAGGATTAAAAAGTTATATCTTATTAGGTTGGCCCAGAACTTGATAAAAGAAAAGGGAAAAGCTGGCGCTGATCCCTTTCCTTAATCTCTAGTCGACTATCGTTGGTGCTTAAACTCCGCGACCCACATAGCGGTTGCACCACATATTGCTACAGGCATGACAATGAGGTTCAAAATTGGGATCGTCGTAAACACAGACACCAATACCCCAAAGCCATAGGCCTTACCTTGCTTTTGTTTCAATTTGTAACGCATGTCGTTAAATGGGATTTTATGGTTATCAAACGGGTAGTCACAATATTGAATCGCGAGCATCCAGGCGGTAAAGATAAACCATAAAAATGGGCCTACTGTTTGTCCAAGGGCAGGGATGAGCAATAACAGGAATAGGCCTATTGCTTTAGGTAAAATGTAAAGGAGCTTTCTCCACTCACGAGCTAAAACGCGAGGAACATCTTTCAGGACGGCAGTGAAACCATCATCATTTACTTTTTGTCCCGTTAAGTACTCTTCCACTTTTTCAGCTAAGAGGCCATTGAATGGCGCGGCGATAAAGTTCGCGAGCGTGCTGAAAAAATAGGAGAAGGTAGCGAGTATCGTTAGAGCGAGTAAAGGCCAAAGAATGTAAGTTAACCAGGATAAAAACTCAGGCAGCTGCCCAATCCAGTCTTCGATCCATATATTAAGGTTTGAAAATAGATAGAAGATGGCACCACCCACAAGCAAGATATTTGCAAGTAGAGGTAAGATGACAAAGCGTCTGATTTTAGGGGCAAGTGCCAATTGTATCCCGTATAGAAAATAACCGAATCCGGTTCTCTGCTGATTGTTTTGCTTCATGTCTATTTTGGCTTCGTGTAAATGAAAACTCATTGTACCTGTGAGGGCTTTTCTTTCAATGCCCTGACAAATGACGTCTTGTTAAGTGGAATCGTGGCAAGAATCACAACAAAAAACGGAACTTCTTGCATTAAGTTGTTCTAAATCTACATATAGTTTTGGTAAAGTAAACGTATCATTCAGATTTATTGCACTTGGGTTGCTGCTCAAGGAACTGCGAGTAGTAAAAACAAGTATATTGAGAGTAAATAATGCAGGAATTGCGATTCGTACTCATTGTTGTTGGCGCATTAGCCATCGCGGCATTGCTGTTTCATGGTTTGTGGAGCAGTAAAAAAGAAGGCAAAGCAAAGTTTGGTAACAAGCCGCTTGGTAAGCTGGATGTTGACCAAGGGGACAAAAATGATCTTGTCGAGAAAGAACGAGACTTCGCTCCCGCTCCTGAAGATGACTTTGAGATCATTCGTAAAGATCGCAAAGAACCAGATTTTGGGATGGCGAGTTCTTTCGACAACAAATTTGAATCTGACCCGCTATTCGGTGGCCCATCTGAAGTAACACAGACACAGCAGGAGCCAGATGACATCCCTTCATTTGTTGCAGAAAAAGATAAAGAAGAGGACGTTGAGCCTGTTGTTCAAGCACCAGTAGTTGAAGAGCCACTCCAGCCTGCTGTGGAAGAAGAAGCTATTCCCGCCGCGTTTGATATTGCTGAGAAAGAACAGCAAGTCGAAACGGTTAGTGAGCCTGTCGTTGCAGAGCCTAAGGAAGAGCCAAAGCCTGAACCTGAAATGCAAGTGATTGTATTGAATGTGCACTGCGCGGGTGAAGAGCCATTTGTTGGTACTGCTTTATTTGAGAGTATGCAACAAAACGGCTTAATTTATGGCGAGATGGATATTTTCCACCGTCATGTCGACTTGTCCGGTAACGGCAAAGTGCTGTTTAGCGTCGCTAATATGATGCACCCTGGTACGTTTGAGCATGCTGATCCTGCTGAGTTTACAACGAAGGGGATTTCATTCTTCATGACATTGCCTTGTTATGGCGAGGCTGAACAGAACTTCAACTTAATGCTCCGAACTGCGCAGCAAATTGCTGATGATTTAGGTGGCAACGTTCTTGATGACCAGCGTAACTTAATGACACCAGACCGTTTAGCGTCTTATCGACGTCAAATAGTTGAGTTTAATGCCGCTAACGCATAATCTTAACAGCAAATAATAATAGGGCTCCGGATGGAGCCCTTTTTCTTGGATTTCCCAACCTCACCGATTGAAAATACACGGGGCTTTACTATGTCTGAATCAGTACTTCAGCGATTAGAAGAACTAAAAGAGTCGTTGCATTACCACGCTGTGCGTTACTACGTGGAAGATAACCCAGAGATCCCTGATGCCGAGTACGACCGCTTAATGCGAGAGCTCCTGGATATTGAAGCTGAGAACCCTGATTTAATTACCGTAGATTCACCAAGTCAACGTGTCGGTGGACAACCTCTCTCTGCGTTTAGCCAAGTGACACATGAAGTACCGATGCTTTCGCTTGATAATGCGTTTGATGACAGCGAACTTGATAGTTTCCATAAGCGAGCACAAGAGCGGGTGGGCAGTCAGAGTGTAAAAGAATACTGTTGTGAGCCGAAATTGGATGGACTTGCAGTTAGTTTACTGTATGAGAACGGAGTGTTAGTGCAGGCGGCAACACGAGGTGATGGCACTACCGGCGAGAACATCACAGAGAATGTTCGCACGATTAAAGCCATTCCTTTAAAACTCAGAGGTAATGACTGGCCAAATCGTCTTGAAGTTCGTGGTGAAGTCTTTATGCCGAAAGCTGGGTTTGAAAAGCTCAATGAATTAGCAAGGAAGAAAGGCGAAAAAATCTTTGTCAACCCACGTAACGCTGCGGCTGGTAGCTTACGACAATTGGATTCACGCATTACGGCTTCTCGTCCGCTTAGCTTCTATGCATACAGTGTGGGCGTGGTGCAAGGCGCTGAATTGGCGGCAAGTCACTACGAACGCTTCTTGCAAATTAAATCTTGGGGATTACCAATGTGCCCGGAGACCAAGCGAGTTGAAAGCTTGGCTGATGTAAAAGCTTACTACCAAGATATCTTGCAGCGTCGTGATGCCCTTCCTTATGAGATCGATGGTGTCGTCATTAAAATTGACGATATTGCCGTGCAAGAGCGTCTTGGATTTGTTGCTCGCGCTCCACGTTGGGCGATTGCCTACAAATTCCCGGCTCAGGAAGAAATGACGACGTTGAATGAGGTGGAATTCCAAGTCGGTCGTACTGGTGCGATTACACCTGTTGCTAAACTAGAGCCTGTATTTGTTGGCGGGGTAACGGTAAGTAATGCGACGCTTCATAACGCAGATGAGATAGAACGTCTGCAAGTTAAGATCGGTGATCACGTTGTGATTCGTCGAGCGGGTGACGTTATTCCTCAAGTCGTTTCTGTCATCAAAGAGCGTCGACCAGAAACAGCGCGAGATATTATTTTTCCAACTCAGTGTCCGGTTTGTGGCTCGCATGTTGAGCGGATCGAAGGAGAGGCGGTAACACGTTGCACGGGTGGCTTAGTTTGCCAAGCCCAACGTAAACAAGCGCTAAAACACTTTGTGTCTCGTAAAGCGTTAGACGTTGACGGTCTAGGCGATAAAGTGATCGAGCAACTTGTTGATCGTGAGATGGTAAAAACCCCTGCTGACTTATTTAAGTTATCTGCGGGGATTTTAACGGTATTAGATCGCATGGGGCCAAAGTCTGCGCAGAATATTGTGAATGCGTTAGAAAAATCCAAAGAAACAACGTTACCTCGCTTTTTGTATTCGCTTGGGATTCGTGAAGTTGGCGAGGCAACCGCCGCAAACCTAGCAATGCACTTTAAAACGTTGGAAGCCATCCAAAATGCTAACGAAGAGCAGTTAATTGAAGTGCAAGACATCGGTGCTGTGGTTGCTCAACATATTACGACTTTCTTCAGTGAAGAGCAGAACCAAGCAGTGGTTAAAGATTTGCTTGAACAAGGGATCCACTGGCCAGAGATTAATACGACTGAGCAGGTAGGAGAGCTACCGTTAGAAGGTAAGACAGTTGTATTGACAGGAACACTTTCTCAATTAGGTCGCACAGAGGCTAAAGAAGCCCTTCAATCACTAGGTGCAAAAGTGACAGGTAGTGTTTCTAAGAAAACAGATATTTTGTTTGCTGGTGAAAATGCAGGCTCGAAGTTGGCAAAGGCACAAGAACTGGGTATCGAGATCAAAACAGAACAAGACTTACTCGAGTTGATGAATTAAGTCTTATCAAAAAAGCTAAAAAATAACTAAAAGCCCACATGGTAAGCATGTGGGGCTTTTTCTTGCTCATAATTAAGTGCTTTTTGATTGAGTTATTTGTGCTTTTTATCTTTTCAGTGATCAAGATCTCCCATTGAATTATTAAGGTTTTTTACTTCTTTAGTCTGCGAGTGACTTCAAGTTGGAATTCTAGGGTGTGGTTTAAGTTATTGATATTTAATGTTTAACTGTCTTTTTGTGTTGGTGTTGTTAAAAGTAAGATCTGGATCAACAACTTATATGGAACTTTGGGCTGGCTCATATTTTTTTAGAAAAAAAATAAGTTCCGTTTGGATGTTTTTAGCTGCGAAGTTAGTCTTAATCACGTGGATACACGGTGTGTATGCAGGAACTAAAAAAAGCCAAATTAGAAATAATGAGGTTTGATCAGGAATTTACTTCTCTCCTTCGGCGGCCAACTAAAGGTGAGATAGAAAAATACAGCTATATCCATTTTTAGGAGTTTTTCCATGGACAAATTTTTTAAGGTTTCAGCGTTAACCGCAGCAATGTTTGGTGTTGTTGCTGTTGCTCCAGCTACAGCGTCTACTGAAAGTGCAGCAGGTGGCGAGTACGTAGAGAAAGTGAACGAATTTATGCAAGACTCTAGTCTTAATGCATTATTTCTAGTTGATACTCGTTCTCGTACTCGTACAACAGGTAAGCCTGGCGGTGAAAACGGTGACCGTTGGAGTCGTCTAAACTACTCTTCTTACAACGCAATTTTAGACTTTACTTCTGGCTACCATGATGGTTGGGTTGGTGCAGATGTTGCGGCTTACTATTCTGGCGACCTTTACAACGATAGCCTTTACAATTCAAACGAAGGCTACCTATGTAACGAAATTTCAACTTGTAACAACCTAGACTGGGGTGCAGGTGATGGTCAACAGCTTAAAGTTTACAAAGCAGCACTGAAGTTCAAAGCAAACGAAAGCTTCAACGCGCGCTTTGGTATGCTACAAGCTGGTGGTAACGGTACTATTGGTAACGTTTGGAGTTTCGTACCTGGTACTTACCGTGGTTTCGAATTGAACGCTAAACTAGGTGATTTCAACCTAAGCTACTTTGGTGCAGACCAATTTACAGCACCTTGGCTACTTCACGAAGATGACTACGCGCCAGCGCTTTGGTCTGATACTTCATGGAGCTACCTACACTCTCTAGGCCTAAACGGTAACCTAACTGACAGCTTGTTTATGCAACTTGGTTTGGGTCAAGCTACTGGCGTTCAATATGCAAATGGTATCGACTGGGGTGCAGGTCAAGTAACTAGCTACCACAACGAAACTGACAACACTTCTTACAAGGCTTACTTGAAGTACACTGTGAGTGACCGTACAACTCTAGCATTTGATTTCTACGGTGTTGACGATGATGTGAAATACGATGGTCTAGGTTTCCACACTGGTCTATCTTTGAATCAATCTTTCGGCAAGCTAGCTTGGATGTCTGAGCTACGCTACACAGACACAGACAACCGTGCTGACTTCGTTCCACGTACAATTCATACTTACGGTATGAACAATGGTACTTGGTCTCAGTGGTGGGATGCACTGTCTGACTGGAACAAAGCGGGTGAGCTAGCGTGGTACAACCGTCTATCGTACAACCAAGGTAACGGCTGGAACTACTACCTAGGCTTTGGTTACGGTACTGGTGCTGATTCTGCAGCAAGCGGTGCATCAGGTGACTGGGATTACGAAAGTGAATACGCAGTTAACGCGACAGTATCTTACTCTCTACAGAGTGGCGCACTGAAAGGTTCTACGATCCGTCTACACGGTACAATCCTAGAGCGCGATGAGTACGCTGGTGCTGGTGATGCGGATGAAACAGACCTACGTCTACAAGTTCTTATCCCTTACAGCTTCCACTAATACTTAGTGAGATGATAAAAAGGAGCCGCTAGGCTCCTTTTTTATTTTACTTCTCGACCATCATATATTTTGCAATATAACGGCGGTAACATATGCACGTTACCGTTTGGTAACTCACACTTTATCTCTGGGGCTAGCGTACGTCCACCTGAAGCACCATTGGCATGAGTAGTTAATGGAGCTAGGGCAAAACATGCTAACAATAGACCAGCTAAAAATCTCATAATCATCACCTTAATGTAGACATTGAATATCTACTTGCTTGGGTAAATAATGACTTTACTGAAAAGTAAGGTATCAATAGTTTACTTATATCGAACTAACTACTGACTTCTATATTAGTTCCATTCTCCGCCTCTAAATCGACACATTTCACTTGGAATATTAGTGACATCACCACTTGGCAATTTACATTCGACTATCGGTCCTAAATTAGTTGTACCACCATTTCCGTTGGTGTAGGCAAAGGAAGAAAAAGAAAAGATACCGCATAACATTAAAAAGAGAAGTTTCTTCATAGTACATCCTCTTACTTACCAAATAAAAAGCATTCAACTTAAATGCTTATGCGTTAAGTATGTATGGGGGGGCAAAAAGATCAAAAAATAATTCAATAAAGTTTTATTTTTTAAAATAAATTTAGAAAGATAATTTATATCGATATATTTCTATCTTATTGATTATCGTATGATGAAGAATTAAATGATTGGAAGAAGAGGGTAGGTATTAATAATATTTCTGCTACTTATTTTTTGTTCGATTTTAATTAAATCAATGAAATGAAAGCGGTTGTTTAGATTAAAGTAATGGAGCATAGTTTGCCCCATTACTTTGGCATAAATTACTTAGAATCAGGCTCAATGATTAAAATAATACCATCGATATCTTTTATTTTAACGCGCGTTCCTGCTGGAAGTGCTTGATCCGACTGTGCCGACCACGTGGTATCGGCAACCTTGATACGATTGAGCCCAACAGAAAAGTCCTCTTCAATGGTAAGTGTGCGTCCGATTAACTGCTTATACTTTTGGTTCAGATCTCTTTCTTGGTCTTCTTTCTTGTCTTTAGACCATTGTCGTCGCCACCATAACCAAGTGGTGATTAAGCTGAAACTTGCAAAGCAAAGCCATTGTAATTGCCAGCTCATTGGCAAAACGGTCATTAGTGCCCCAACGATAAGTGCAGAAACTCCGAGCCAGAGAAAATATCCCGCAGTCCCAAGTAGCTCTACCGCTAGAAGTGCAAAACCGAAGGCTAGCCAATGCCAGAAAGAGACGCCTTCCAGCAAACTGAAAAAGTCCATAAGTTATTCTTTATCTTGTTGTTTAAACATCTCTGCTATCCCTGCAACCGAGCCCATTAGTCCGGTCGCTTCTAATGGAAGCATAATGATTTTGCCGTTTTCGGCTTGACCAATGCTTTTGATCGCTTCGGTATAGCCCTGAGCAATGAAGTAATTGACGGCTTGCATATCGCCTTTGGCAATCGCTTCAGAAACCATATAAGTCGCTTTTGCTTCTGCTTGCGCGGCGCGTTCACGAGCTTCAGCATGGAGAATAGCAGACTGCTTTTCGCCCTCAGCTTTTAATATCTCCGATTGCTTATGACCTTCAGCCTTTAAAATTTCAGCTTGGCGTACCCCTTCTGCTTCAAGAATCTCCGCTCGTTTATTTCGCTCGGCTTTCATTTGAGCATTCATCGCCGCCGTTAGATCGGATGGTGGCTGGACATCTTTTATTTCAATTCGCGTGACTTTTACACCCCACGGGTTGGTGGCTTGGTCAACAATTGCCAGCAGCTTGGAGTTGATCATGTCACGCTGACTCAGCATTTCGTCCAACTCCATTGAGCCTAAAACGGTACGGATATTGGTGAGAGTTAAATTTCTGATGGCATGTTCCAAATCGTTGACTTCATAAGCCGCTTTGGCAGCATCGATGACTTGAACAAATCCGACGGCATCAATAACCACATTAGCGTTGTCTTTTGAAATAACTTCTTGCGCTGGAATATCAAGAACGCGCTCCATCATGTTGACTTTTTGCCCTATCTTATCAACAAATGGAATGATCAAGTTTAAGCCGGGTTTTAGCGTATGGGTGTAGCGTCCGAAGCGTTCGACTGTCCAGTTATTTCCTTGTGGCACCGTCTTAATGGCTGAAGATAAGATAACTACAGCAAGAACGACGAAAATACCGATGGTAATCAGTGAATCAATTGGCATGAGTTATTCCCTTAAGTGCATAATGTCCGATTCATTTTTACCTATTTATAGACAATAGACAATTGAAGTTCTGAGAACCTTAAGAGGTTATTGGTTTTTATATAACAAAGGCCGGAATATCCGGCCTTTAGTTGAAGTTTCGCTTTTCAGCGAGTTAGTACAGAATCGAATACAGCTGACGGCGATATTTGCTTGCTAATGCGTTGCCTTGACCTAGCGCGCTGAGAATATCCATAAAAGTCTTCTTCACTTCACCGTCTTGGGCGCCCAAGTCTTTTTTAAGAATATTCCACAGCAGTTCCAGCGCTTCTTCATCACGACCCACCTGGTTGTACTGTACCGCCAATTCACAAGCGAGTTCGAAGTTTGCCATGTCTGCTGCGTATGCTTGTTCTAGTCGTTGTAACTCAGGGCTATCTGCAGCCTGCAAATGCAGCTCGAGCTTGGCTATTAGACTCTTGTAGTAGTTATCTTGATACTCAAGAGGGATAGCGTTCAGTAGCTCTTGGGCTACATCAAATTGTTTGGTTTCTAATAAACAATCAGCCATCGCGAGTTTCACATCGCCACGCTCTTGCAGTTCTGGCGGCAAAGTGTTGATGATGCTCAAAGCCTGAGCATGCTCACCTTGGTGAAGAAGTTCACTGACTTGTTTTAATAGTTGTTCATCTGGGCTTGGCAAATGCTTTTGTAGCATGGTAGCAATGGCATCAATTGGCTGAGGGCCTCCCAGACCATCGACGGCTTGACCATTTATAAACAGCGCGATAGTTGGCAATACTTGCACGCCAAATTGAGACGCTAAAGCGGGCTGATCTTCACAATTTAATAAAGCAAGCGTAAATGCACCGTTGTACTGTTGAGCAAGAGATTGCAACTCAGGGAGTATCTGTGCGCTTTCTGGCTGAGCGTTGGCCCAAAAGTGGATCAAAACGGGCGTGTTCATTGATCCTTCAAGCGTTTCGCGAAAGTTCTGTTCTGTTATCTCAACGATAAATGGGGATTGCATCAGAGTATCCTTGCTTTGTGTCTTGTCGTTGATAATAGATATGGAGTTGATTTAAGGGAAATTCAAGCGATGGTTGCTAATCATCATCAATAATGAATCATTCTATTTTGCGAAAGGATGCGGCAAGAGAATAGTGTTACTGCTGAATAAGTGTAAGGCAAAAAGAAAACGCTGCCGAAGCAGCGCAGTTCTAATGCTATTTGTTAGTGCGGTATCAAAATAGGATGAACATGGTCAACACTACACCCACACTAAGCCAGTTAAGCTGATTTAATGTCATTGTTGCCTCGCAGTAGTAAAAACATTGCTACAAAACGTAATGGGTGGCGATACCAAATCTAAGCAACTCATTCACTTTAGGCTGAATAGTGCTCACTGAATTGCGTAGAAATTGATTCGTTTGCTCGAGGTTTTTTTAACCTACATGCTCATAATGACATCACATTGTTACGATGAAATTACATTGTGACAAAACTTTTTTATGCAGCTTGTAGCAAAATTTTATCAAGCACACGGGTTGGTAATAACCTTTTCAAGACTGCGAATAATTTAGTCGGCGTAGTAATTCGATAGCGAATTTTAGGTGAAGCGCTAGTTAATGCATGAAGAACAGGTGCGACGCAGGACTCTGCAGGTAAGACAAATCGATTATTAGATTTGTCGTTGTTGAGTCGCTCTCTTTGTCCTTCATAGGCGAGGCGGTGAGGGCTGGATTCAATATCAATCCACTTCTCGAAGGCTTTTAATGCATTGTTTCTAAATTGAGTTTCGATAGGTCCAGGTTCTATCAATGCCACTTTGATATTCGTATCCGCAAGCTCTAGCCGTAGTGTGTCAGTCCAGCCTTCTAGGGCAAACTTTGACGCATTGTAGGCGCCGCGGTATTTCATTGCAGCAAAGCCAAGAACAGAACTGTTTTGTATGATGCGTCCTTCGCCTTGTATGCGCATGTGAGGAAGCACTTCTCTGACTAACTGGTGCCAACCAAAAAAGTTGGTCTGAAATTGAGCTTGAAGAGCCTCGGTGGGCAAGTCTTCCAATGCACCGGGCTGGCCATAGGCACCATTATTGAACACGGCATAAAGCTTACCCTCTGCTAGCTCTAATGCTTGCTTCACGCCCGAAGAAATACTTTCAGGGCTGTTTAGGTCTAGCTTGATGCAGGTTAGCCCTTCATTAATTAGACGTTGGACATCTTGCTCTTTCCTACAAGATGCTATGACATGAAATCCCTCGTTTTGCAGGGCGTGAGCGCACACGTAACCGATACCGGTTGAGCAACCCGTAATAAGAATCGACTTTTTCATAAATTAAGCCTCAAGCAACATTGAATGAGGTCATCATTCATCAGCTCCGGTCATGAAGCAAGTGCTTGAGTGCTGGTTCTATTCTGGAGTAGCTAAATTTGAAGCCAAGTTCGGTGAGCTTTTTGGGTTTGGCTCTCATGCTATCGAATAATAAGCAGGAAGATTCACCCATTAGGAGTTCCATCGCCCATTTAGGCGTGAACAAGATATGTGGTCGTTTGAGCGTTTTTGCCAACGTGCCGCTAAAGATACGGTTAGTCACAGGGTGAGGTGCGCACATATTGAACGCACCGTGGGCATGTGGTGTTTCAAGCAAGTACATGATGGCGCGGACCATATCCAGAATGTGAATCCAAGGCATGTACTGGTTACCGTTCCCGAGCGGGCCGCCTACGCCAAGTTTGTAAGGTAAGAGCATTTTCGCCAAAGCCCCGCCATTAAGGCCGAGCACCACGCCAGTTCGCAATAGACAAACACGTGTTTGTTCAGACTCTGCGCGTTTGGCTATTTGTTCCCATTTTGCACAAACCTCGTGAGGAAAGTCTTCACTGTTAACATGCAGGCACTCATCAAACGGGTGGTCTTGTTGATCGCCATAGTAACCAACGGCCGAGCCACTAATAAAAACTGCGGGAGGCTCTGTGCTGGCGTGGATCAGCTCAACGATTTGTTCGGTAATTTTCCAGCGACTTTTGCAGATTTTTTCTTTCTGCTCGCTGGTCCATCTTTTATCTGCGATAGGCTCACCCGCAAGATTAATTATGGCATCAATGTGATTGAGATCGGCGAATGACTCAAGCGAGTCAAGGTATTCGATATTACCCAAATCAGCGTGTTGGAGGCGTTGTTTTGCTTGCTCAGGAGAGCGTGTAAGTAGCATAACTTGGTGAGTGGATAGCAGCTTGAGCAACTCCGAACCAATAAACCCAGTGCCACCTGTGAGTAATATCTTCATGTTATCTCTTTGAATGTACACGTATTAGAACATTATAGTCGTTTTGTGCTGAGCTTGATCATCTCAACACTATTATTTCTAGGATAGTGGCAAGCCTGTAGCGAGGCTACTGACTTCACATATTGAAAAAATGTAACTAAATGTTATGTATGGCGCTAATTCGTTCACGGTAGGAGAACTAAATCTATGCCAGACTAGGAACATCGCTACCGGAACAAGCGTAATCAGTTTGCACCATCAAGGAGGATAGGTATGGAAGCATTTGTTGCTCTTTTTCGAGCGCTCCTTAATAGTGCTCGCGATCTGCTACCCATCGTTGTTGTTATCACTTTTTTTCAATTAGTTGTTTTGCAAGAGCCACTTCCTAATCTCATCTCCATTCTTTTTGGCTTATTGCTTGTGGTTTTAGGGTTAACGTTTTTTATTTTTGGTCTAGAGCTTGGTCTTTTTCCTATCGGAGAGAGTATGGCTCAAGCCTTTGCAAAAAAAGGCAGCGTATTCTGGTTGTTAGTTTTTGCGTTTTGTCTAGGCTTTGGCACCACGATCGCCGAGCCTGCATTAACGGCCGTAGCAGAAGAAGCATCAGAAGTTGCGGCAGAAGGCGGGATGATCCCAAACTCAGAGCAATCGATGCAGGATTATGGACAAGGGCTACGAGTAACGGTAGCGCTTTCTGTGGGAATCGCCATCGTTATTGGCGTTCTGCGCATCTTAAAAGGGTGGCCAATTCATTACATGATCATCGGCGGCTACGTCGGCGTTGTAGTCCTGACGTGGTTTGCACCGGAAGCCATTATTGGCGTTGCTTATGATTCTGGAGGTGTGACGACGTCGACTATCACCGTGCCTTTGGTCACTGCACTAGGGGTTGGTTTAGCATCGGCGATTAAAGGGCGAAACCCCATAGTGGATGGTTTTGGTTTGATCGCTTTTGCCTCGCTGCTACCGATGATGTTTGTGATGGTTTACGGAATGGTCGTAACATGATTTCAATTGAACATTTCCTAGACACTTTATTATCGACCGTTCGAGATGTCATTCCCATCGCCAGCATTATTTTTGGTTTTCAGTTAGCGGTGTTAAGGCGTCCAGTTAACAACCTTAAGAGGGTTTTGCTTGGGTTTGTTTATGTGATTCTTGGGCTCGCTCTTTTTTTGCTCGGATTAGAAATGGCTCTGTTTCCGCTCGGAGAGACCATGGCCGTGCAACTGACGGCGCCGGAATTTTTACAAGAGTTTAAAGTCTCTGTGGGAAAAGCCTTAGTGTGGGTCGACTACTATTGGGTGTATACCTTCGCCTTTTTTATCGGTTTTAGTACCACGATTGCTGAGCCTTCTCTAATCGCTGTAGCGATAAAAGCAAACCAAGTTTCTGGTGGCAGTATCAGTATTAACGGCTTACGCGTGGCTGTTGCATTTGGGGTGGCCATTGGCATCGCGCTAGGGAGCTATCGGATTGTTGTCGGTGACCCTATTCACTATTACATCATTGCGGGTTACATCGTGGTTGTGATTCAAACGTTTTATGCGCCAAAGCTTATTGTTCCGCTCGCCTACGATTCTGGAGGCGTCACGACTTCTACTGTCACTGTTCCGCTTGTAACCGCACTAGGGCTGGGGCTTGCTTCTACCGTCCCAGGAAGAAACCCAATGATTGATGGCTTTGGCTTGATCGCTTTTGCCAGTCTGTTTCCTATGATCTCTGTGATGGGCTATGCGCAAATAACCCAATGGCTGAATAAAGATGTCTCGGAGGACGAAGAAAATGCGCTTTAAATTGATACTTGCGTTTGTTGAAGATAGCAAAACAGACAAGGTACTGGACGCTGCTCGCGAAGCTGGCGCGACTGGTGCGACGGTGATTAATAACGCTCGTGGACAAGGTTTAAATCAAAAGCGAACGTTTTTTGGCTTAACGCTGGAAGTACAAAAAGATGTGCTGCTGTTTGTCGTTGAGGAGCACCTTTCTCGACACATATTAGAAACCATCAATGAAGTTGGTGAGTTCGACCGAGAGTCGGGGCAGGGCATTGCTATTCAGATCGATATTGAGGATGCAGTCGGTGTCGCGCATCAAGTAGAGACGTTGACCAAAGTGGTTGAGGATGAGTTATGAGCAGTCAAACGATAATTAGAGTTCGAGATGTAATGGCGGCTACTTATGTCATGGTTGATGGGCTAATGACAGTTTATGAAGGCATAACGTTGGCTAAAAAATACCAAGTCAAAGCGCTGGTGGTGAAAAAGCGAGATGACAACGATGAATATGGCATCGTCTTGATGAATGATATCGCCAAAAAGGTGCTGGCGAATAATCGCTCTCCACAGCGCACGAATATTTATGAGATCATGACCAAGCCCGCTTTGTGTGTCGACCCTGATATGAATGTGAAATATTGTGCGCGCCTATTTGAACGATTTGGCATTAGCCGAGCTCCGGTCATTGAAGATGGGGAGGTCATTGGCATGGTGAGTTATAACAATATTGTCATCAATGGCATGGTGCGAGAAGAAGTGTAATAGGTTGATATAAATGAAAAATCAACGCATTTTTTCTCAAGTCAGCGACTGTTACAAAGAACTAAAATATTTAATATATGTTAGGTTGCATATGTGTTGATTCACCATTATTCTTTGCGCCCTAAGTCTATTGTCGAGGAATTTGTATCATGCCTTTAGTCTCTTGCCCTGTGTGTGAGAAACAAATCTCAAAGCGCGCTCACGCATGTCCAGGATGCGGAGAGCCAGACCCGCTGCACCACCTAGCTAAGTCAAAATTTATGTCGATGGTGTTTTGGATACTGGTGTTGGTTGGAACTGCGTATGCCGCATGGTTCTATATTTTGCCTATGGTCATTGAATCATTGCGCTATCAGTAGTCGTTGGTTGAGCTGTCATAAAAATGCCGTAGAATGACCTCGTACTTTGTGAGGAGACGATGTCGTGAAACTATTTTTTGCCTCAGATCTGCATGGCTCTTTGCCAGCAACTAAAGAAACTATTGAGCTATTTTTAGCCTCTGGTGCGGAGCACCTGATTTTGTTGGGGGATACGCTAAACCACGGGCCAAGAAACCCGATTCCAGAAGGTTACAACCCACCGCAGGTGGCGGAGCTATTGAACCAATACAGTGATCAAATTATATCTGTGCGTGGTAACTGCGATAGTGAAGTGGACCAAATGCTATTGAAGTTTCCAATGATGATGGATTACTCGTGGGTGCTACTTGAATCTGGCAAGAGAATCTTTTTGACTCATGGTCACTTGTACAACTCTGAAAAACGGCCGCCACTGCGTGAAGGTGATATCATCGCCCACGGTCATACGCATGTTCCTGTCGCAGAGATGCAAGATGGAGCCATTATATTTAACCCAGGCTCGATGACATTTCCACGTAATGGTTTACCAAGAAGCTTTGGTACTTTAGAAGACAATACGCTAACGGTAAAAACGCCAGAAGGCGAAGTCTTAGCACAAACCATGATTTAACGGTTTTACTAAGTAAAAAAATAGGGAGCGAATTGCTCCCTATTTTGTGTCTGAATGTCCTAAATCGCGTTCTGGGTCGATAATGTCTCTTACGCGCTGTTTTAGCACCTTTGCTTCGGAAAGCCGCTGTCTTTTTTCCGTTCCCAAATTTGCTGGCCATTGCAGAAAATTTCGAAGCGACCACCCGTATCTGGGTGTAAGCTGATCGTTTCTATTTCTTCGCTAAAAGTATGCAGTAGTTCTTGCGATAGCCAAGTTGAACGCAACATCCAGTTGCATTGGCGGCAGTAATAAATATCAATGATTGCTTTATCCATGAAACTTTCCTTTTAATCGGTTTAAACTAGCAACTTGATACCCACGGCAAACGTGAGAATTTCGAATGCAATTTTAATCACTCGGTTGCTGTATCGAGTCGCGGCCCATGCGCCTAAACTGCCGCCTAGAAATGAGCTTAACAATAAAACAGGCAACCAAGCCCAATGTATCGGAGCGCCAGCTTGGACGACAGCGATCCCACCAATGCCATTCCAAAACAACCCGACGCAAATCATGGTGTAAGCAACGGCTTGTTTATAGTTATACCCAAACCAGCGAACTAAAAATAGTGTCACGAGTAAACCAGAACCTGCGGTCAGCGACCCGTTGATGATACCGATGAGCATTAGTCCGACACCGCCGATGACCCAACCGATTGGGTGACGGTTACGTATTATTTCTGATTGGCCTAACGATTTCTTAAATCGTGAATAGATGCCGAGCGCGAGAATCATGCTCCCTAGCATTTTTTCCGCCATACCATCAGGTATTTGGACAATTAAGTTCGCCCCTAAGACTACGCCAATGCTGCCAGAGACTATAAGGTAGAGCGCGACCTTCCATTTAATTGTGCCTGCTTTTAAGTGTGTGCTTGCTGCCCCTAAGCCTAAAGCGACGGAAGCCACTTTATGTGTCCCCAGCGCAACCGAGAATGGCAAGCCGAGAAAGATGAGCAAAGGGAATTGAAGTAAGCCTGCACCGCCGCCAGAAAGCGAAGCCAGAGTATTAGCGATAAGTGAGCCGAAAAAGAGGGTGAGGGTATCTAGCCAATCCATAAGCAAAATAAAGGGGGCGTTTTGCCCCCTTATCATCAAATCAAAGTTAGTTTTTAAACAGCACCGAAGAACCGTGGTTCAAGCTAGTGAGCAATAGCGTTTTTTCGTTCACGACATCAATACGGCGACTTTGCTCGGCATCAAGCTTAAAGATTTGAGTGATCAAACGTAGCTGTGCTTCGGAGAAGTCTTTTGATTGAGAAGATGAAATATCTTTAAACTCAGAAGGCGAAACCAACAAATAGTTGTCACTTACTTCCCAGCGCCCTTTTTCCGAGATATTAATCGTGGATTCTGCCGTTGAACCTTGAGCGAATAGTTTGATATTTGCTACGCGAATATAGTCTCCATTAGGGAGATATTTCACATTTGATTCAACATTAACACGACGCAGTGGGCCGACAGGATCGTCAGGCAAGCTGTCTGTAATGACCGTCACCATGGTTGACTGCCACTCATTGGCAGTGAGGACCTGTTCCACTTTTAGGTCGCTACCCCAATATAACCAACCACTGAAAAGAACGGATACGGCCAAAACCGCAGATGCTAATTTTATCTTCATTCTGGCCTCCTTATTTACAGATATCGGTTGGGTCATTTTGACCAGCGAAAATACGCAATGTCACGTTCTCATATGAATGTTGACTGTCATGAATGTAGTTCAGAATCAGCTGATTGTTCTGGCCACCTGTAGCAATCACTTCTACCGGCATTGAATCTTCTGCATGGTATTTTACGTAGCGTTCAATGCACTGCTCAATGGACGGCAACCAACTATTGATTTGCGGGTGGTTCACTGGCGTCATCACAGGTACATTTTGATACTCACCAATCTGACGGAATTGGGATTCTGCAGGATTGGTGAATAGCAATACACAAATAGGAAGCAGCAGAGACAAAAGAACGATCATACGCGGCAGCCAGTTATTAGTGTTAGCTGCTGGTTTTGGCTGTGCCTTAGGTAGTTCTACTTGAGGCTCTACTTCAGTCGTGGTGTCTGTCGCCGCTTCTGTTGACGGCGCGTCACTTGTTTCTATTTCAGCAGCGTGCACTTCATTTTCAGAAGTGGCTTCTTCAACGTCAGTATTAGAGTCAGCAGATAATGGGCTTAAGCGTTCCACTGAACAAATGAGTTGATAACCGCGTTTAGGAACCGTTTTAACAAACTCTGGAGATTTTGTTGAGTCCTTCAACATCTTACGCAGAGTAGAGATCGCTTGAGTCAGGCTTGAGTCATCCACCTCAAAACCTTGCTCACGCCAAACAAACTCGTGAAGCTCGTTACGGGTTAAAACTTCGTTTGGTCTCTCTGCCAACATCAGAAGTATACGGCTTTCGTTGCTTCCTAATCGTACAACGCCGTTGCCGTTTTGTTGGTCAGCGAGCGAATTACTATTTGGATCAAAGGTGAACCTTTGAGCAAGTAGAAATTTGGTGCCGATGTTAGTCATTTAGTTCTTCTTAGATGGATGATGTTGTAATTATAGTGATTTATGTCACAAAATTACCGAAGCGCATGGAGTGCGCACGACATTTTAGATGCTTTTAGGCTGGTAGGATAATTAAATTTTTCTAAAAAAACACCGTTTTTAGCAATATTGACCTTGAATTTACATTTGTCAGCCATATGTTAAATGACATCTCAGTAAGGTAATTTCAAGGGGAAAGTCACAAACTTATCTCCATGAAAAAGCCAATTAGTTTAGATGTTATGGAGCACACATGAGCGAAACCGTATCTCAAAACAAAGAAACTCGTGGTTTTCAATCAGAAGTAAAACAACTACTGCATTTAATGATCCATTCTCTTTATTCAAATAAAGAGATCTTTTTGCGCGAGCTGATTTCTAACGCATCAGATGCATCGGACAAGCTGCGCTTCCAAGCGCTATCTAACCCAGACTTATATGAAGGTAATGCAGATCTTTGCGTGAAACTGTCGTTTGATGAAAGCGCAAATACCTTAACCATTTCTGATAACGGTATCGGTATGAGCCGCGATGATGTGATCGAGCACTTAGGTACGATTGCAAAATCCGGGACCGCGGAGTTTTTCTCAAAGCTGTCTGAAGAGCAGAGCAAAGACTCTCAGCTTATTGGTCAGTTTGGTGTTGGTTTCTACTCGGCGTTTATCGTTGCTGATGCCGTCACCGTACGCACTCGTGCTGCGGGCCTAGCCGCTGATGAAGCAGTACAATGGCACTCAGCCGGTGAAGGTGAGTACACCATCGAAAACATCACTAAAGAATCGCGTGGTACTGATATCATTCTTCATATGCGTGAAGAAGGTAAAGAGTTCCTAAATGAATGGCGTCTACGTGATGTGATCAGCAAGTACTCGGATCACATTGGCATCCCAGTTTCCATCCAAACGGTTGTTCGCGATGACGAAGGCAAAGAAACGGATGAGAAGAAGTGGGAGCAAATCAACAAAGCTCAAGCTCTGTGGACGCGTAATAAATCGGATATCTCAGATGAAGAGTATCAAGAGTTCTACAAGCACGTATCACATGACTTTGCCGATCCATTGGTTTGGAGCCATAACCGTGTAGAAGGTAAAAACGATTACACGAGCTTGCTTTACATCCCATCTAAAGCGCCATGGGATATGATGAACCGCGACCACAAATCAGGTTTGAAACTATACGTACAACGCGTGTTCATTATGGACGATGCAGAGCAGTTCATGCCGTCTTACCTACGTTTTGTACGTGGTTTGATAGACTCCAATGATTTGCCACTCAACGTATCGCGTGAGATCTTACAAGATAACAAAGTGACTCAGTCTCTACGTAATGCTTGTACTAAGCGTGTGCTAACGATGTTAGAGCGCATGGCTAAGAATGATGAAGAGAAATACCAATCATTCTGGAAAGAGTTTGGTCTTGTGATGAAAGAGGGTCCGGCAGAAGACTTCGCAAACAAAGAGAAAGTTGCAGGCTTATTGCGCTTTGCTTCAACTGAAGTGGATTCTGCGGAGCAAACCGTGGGTCTAGCTGCTTACGTTGAGCGCATGAAAGAAGGTCAAGATAAGATCTACTACTTGACGGCAGACAGCTATGCAGCTGCGAAAAACAGCCCTCACTTAGAGCAGTTCAAAGCGAAAGGCATTGAAGTTATCTTGATGTACGACCGCATTGATGAGTGGCTGATGAACTACTTAACTGAGTTTGACGGCAAGCAGTTCCAGTCAATCACAAAAGCTGGGCTCGATCTAAGTCAGTTTGAAGATGAAGCAGAAAAAGAGAAGCAGAAAGAAACTGAAGAAGAGTTTAAGTCGGTTGTAGAACGCACGAAGTCTTACCTAGGTGATCGTGTGAAAGAAGTTCGTACGACCTTTAAACTCGCGTCTACACCTGCTGTTGTGGTAACGGACGATTACGAAATGGGCACTCAAATGGCGAAGCTTCTTGCAGCGGCGGGTCAGGCAGTGCCAGAAGTGAAGTACATCTTTGAGCTAAACCCTGAGCACGAGCTGGTTAAGCGCATGGCTGACGAAGCGGATGAAGAGGCATTTGGTCGTTGGGTAGAAGTCCTGCTTGGTCAAGCAATGCTTGCAGAGCGAGGCTCAATTGAGGACCCAACGGAGTTCTTAGGAGCTGTTAATAAACTTTTGACTAAGGTGTAATAACCTCAGTACATCAAAAAGCTCGCATTTCGCGAGCTTTTTGTTTGTTGTCGCAAAATTTTGCATCTCAGGTGTTGAGTTAATAATCAATAGGGCGTGAAAGAGGGTATCGTTAACATTCTTTAGTCTTAATACACTCTTTGCGCGGCGAACCTGTGATAGAATCTGCGACTTGAATGTGAGTAATAAGGCGTGTATTTTTGCTCGCCTATATACGTTATACCGAAACTTATCGTTGCGAGTGCTTCTCGGGTTTGATGTCTAAGAAGCCCAGCTATTGTGAGCTTCGGTATAAATCTTAAATATTAAAGAGGATAAATCATGCGCATCATTCTTCTAGGTGCTCCAGGTGCAGGTAAAGGCACACAAGCAAACTTCATCATGGAAAAATACGGTATTCCACAAATCTCTACTGGTGATATGCTTCGTGCTGCTATCAAAGCAGGTACAGAGCTTGGTAAACAAGCTAAAGCTGTTATCGACGCTGGTCAGCTAGTTTCTGATGAAATCATCCTTGGACTTATCAAAGAGCGTATCGCTCAAGAAGACTGTGCGAACGGTTTCCTACTGGATGGTTTCCCACGTACTATTCCTCAAGCTGACGGCCTAAAAGAAATGGGCGTTGATGTAGACTACGTTATCGAATTTGACGTTGCAGATGATGTGATTGTTGAGCGTATGGCAGGTCGTCGTGCTCACCTTCCTTCTGGTCGTACTTACCACGTTGTTTACAACCCACCTAAAGTGGAAGGTAAAGATGACGTAACTGGTGAAGATCTTGTTGTTCGTGATGACGACAAAGAAGAAACAGTACGTGCACGTCTAGGTGTTTACCACGAGCAAACTGCACCACTAATCAACTACTACGGTAAAGAAGCTGAAGCAGGCAACACTAAGTACCTTAAGTTTGATGGTACTAAGCAAGTAGCTGAAGTTAGTGCAGATATCGAGAAAGCACTCTCGTAATTTGCTGAAGTCAAAAAATTAATATTTTGATATATTGAAAGCGACCCAAGTGGTCGCTTTTTTTAGTTTACTCGTAAACATATATCTAAATGACTTCAAGTGTCAGCGATGCAGCGCCGTGAGGCTATTTAAGTATATGAACCAAGCCGTTTACCATGAATAGGATGTTATGAAAGAGAATAATAAACAGGGTGTACTCCTAGTGAACCTGGGTACTCCTGACGCACCAACCGCTCCTGCCGTAAAGCGCTTTTTAAGTCAGTTTCTTCATGATCACCGAGTGGTAGACATGACTCGATGGCTTTGGTGTCCGCTATTGCACGGCGTTATCCTTCCAATCCGAGCTCCCAAGGTTGCTAAACTCTACCAATCAGTTTGGATGGAAGAGGGCTCGCCACTGATGGTGTACTCTAAGCGTCAAACAGAAAAGTTGGCTCAAAAGCTTGATATGCCAGTCGAACTTGGCATGACTTATGGAAATCCAAGTTTGCAATCAGGTTTTGAAGCGCTGTTGGCTAAAGGGGTAGAGGAAGTCATCGTTTTACCTTTGTATCCGCAATACTCGGGCACAACAACGGCAGCGGTTTCTGACGGAATAACTAAAGCGTTTAAAAACCTGCCCGTGATGCCGGGCTTTAGCTTTATTCGGGATTACTACAATCACCCGAAATACATTGAAGCGTTAGCGCATTCAGTTCGTGAACATTGGCAAGAGTATGGTAAGGGAGACTACTTGCTATGTTCTTATCACGGTATTCCAAAACGTTACGCTGATAATGGAGATGTTTACCCTCAGCACTGTGAAGAGACGACTCGCTTACTCGCTGAAGCGTTAGGGTTAAACGAGCAACAGATAGGTATGACGTATCAGTCTCGATTTGGCCGAGAAGAGTGGTTACAGCCCTATACCGATAAAACCCTAGAGGCACTTCCTGCAAAAGGGGTAAAAAATATCAATGTAGTGACACCAGCATTCTCTTCGGATTGTTTAGAAACGTTGGAAGAGATCTCGGAAGAGTGTAAAGAGATTTTCCTTGAAGCAGGTGGTGAAAACTTTACCTACATTCCTTGTTTGAACGATAGTGAGCTTCATATAGAAATGATGGCTGAGTTAGTTCACTCTAAGCTTTAGGTACAAAAAAGGGTCGCAAAAGCGACCCTTTTTTGTAGAGCGATTAAGCGACTTGTACTTGCTGCTCTTCGACTTGTTCTGCTGTGCTGTGAGTATTCTCTGCACCATGCATCCAGCGAACGAGCGTATTCGAGAATAGAAGTAGGATTACACCACTCACGGTAGCGCTGACGGCAATGCCACTAAAGATAGCCATTGCGCCCAATTCTCCTACGTGAGACCCCACATAGCCCGCAACGTAGTTTGCAATCGCATTACAGCCAAACCATGCACCCATCATGAGTGAAGCTAAGCGAAGCGGTGCTAACTTGGTTACCAGTGAAAGACCAATTGGAGATAAACACAGCTCGCCCAAGGTGTGGAAGAAGAAAGCACCCACCAGCCACAACATTGATGTTTTTACCGTTGTGTCTCCACCTTGTTCTAGCACAGCGCCAACCATACATAGGAAGCCAATTGCCAAGAAAAATAGTGCCATCGCAAATTTCACTGGTGACGTAGGTTCGCGTTTCCCCAGTTTTACCCAAAGGACCGCCAGAACTGGTGCTAGGGTAATAATGAAAAATGGGTTTAGCGATTGGAACCACGCAGCAGGTACTTCAAAACCACCAATCATACGATCAGTATATTGTTGAGTGTAGATGTTCATTAGGCCACCGGCCTGCTCAAAGCCAGCCCAGAAGACGATAGTGAATAAGCTCATGACCAAAATTACTTTTAGTCGGTTTACTTCTTCTTTCGTTAGGGGTTGCTTCGTGGTGGAGTTTTTGTTGCTTAGATCTCGTTTTGCTGCGGGCTCGCGACCGATGTCACCAAGCCAAGACTGAGCTAGCACCATTTGCATCACTAAGCTAATAATCATACCTACACCTGCGGCCACAAAACCGGCTTTCCAACCGTAAGAGGTTGTCACAGAGCCAGAAACGACGCCGGCAAGTAACGCACCTAAGTTGATACCCATATAAAAGATAGTGAATGCGCCGTCACGACGGTTGTCACCTTCTTTATATAAATCGCCAACCATGGTTGAGATATTCGGCTTAAAGAGGCCGTTACCAGTGATAAGCAGACCAAGACCTAAATAGAAACTGTGTAGCGAACCAATACCCAGAGCGTCAGCAGGAAGTGCGAGTGTAAACTGGCCGATAGCCATTAACGCGCCACCAAGCAAAATTGAACGGCGTTGACCTAAATAGTTATCCGCTAAGTAACCACCGATAAGAGGTGTGATATACACAAGACCAGTATAAATACCGTATAGGTCTAGTGCGTCTTTGGTTGACCAGCCAAGGCCGCCATTCATCGTTGTATCTGTAAGGTAAAGTACTAGAATGGCGCGCATTGCGTAGTAAGAAAAGCGTTCCCACAGTTCAGTACCGAACAATAAGAACAAGCCACGAGGATGGCCGAAATATTGATGTTGGTTTGACATAAGCTCTTCTAATAATAGTTATTACATTTTTTAACGACTTCTACGTATACATTGCAATTTAATGAGTGACAAACAATAAAATTTTGCATTACGACTAAAGTTGTTTGTTAAGTGACTGTTTTTGAGTGTATTTGCAGATGATATGATGGTGTGTTGGCTGTGTTACAAACTTAATTTCCATTTTTGTCTATGGACTTCTTCTCGTAAGTTCTTGAAAAAATACCGTTAATGCGAGCGATGTATAATCATACTTTTATAGATAAACTGAATGTCAATGACTCAACTTTGGCTTAATGCTAGGATAAAAACAAAATAGAATTGGCTAGTAAAAAAGATGAAACGTTGGTATCTACTTTATTGTAAACGTGGGGAGCAGGTTAGGGCGAAACAGCACCTTGAAAACCAAGGTGTAGAGTGCTTTTATCCAACTGTAGAAGTTGAGAAGATTTTGCGCGGGAAAAGACAAAAAGTCGAAGAGCCGCTGTTTCCTTGTTATGTGTTTGCGTACTTTGATTATGAACAGGGACCTAACTTCACCTCAGTCCGCTCCACTCGAGGGGTTGTTGATTTTGTGCGTTTTGGTGCTCAACCGAAAGAAGTCCAAGGTGACTTAGTCTTTGAATTGATGCAGCTAGAAAAATGCTGTAATGAAAATACCGCTTCTGAGTGTATGCCAAAACCAGGTGATCAAATCCGAGTTAAGAGCGGTCAGTTTGCAGGTATAGATGCTATCTTCCAAGAGCAAGATGGTGAGAAACGCTCAATCATGTTAGTGCAGATGATCACTAAACGAGTGCCTGTCAGTATTGATAACAGCGATTTAGACTTGAAATAGCTAATGTGTACAAACAAAAAAAGAGGTGCTTTGGCACCTCTTTTTTAATCTTGCTGGTAATCACCAGCAGTGGGACGCTGTTTAGCGAGCTTAGCAAAACAACGATGGTTACCGATTAGGAGTAGGGCATGACACCCTACTTAGTCGCTTAGTAAGCGTCGTTATGGACGGTTTGCACCGCACGACCTGACGGGTCTACACAGTTTTGGAATGACTCATCCCATTCAATCGCTTTCGCTGATGAACAAGCTACTGAAGGACCACCTGGCACACACTCAGCCGCTGAAGGTAGTGGGAATAGCTCTTCAAAGATTTCTCGGTACACGTAACCTTCTTTGGTGGTTGGCGTGTTGTATGGGAAGCGGTATTGAGCCGTTTCCATCTGCTGATCCGTCACTTTTTGCTCTGCGACTTCTTTCAACGTATCAATCCAGCTGTAACCTACGCCATCAGAGAACTGCTCTTTTTGACGCCATGCGATCGACTCTGGCAAGTAATGCTCAAAACACTCGCGTAGAATGTGTTTTTCCATTTTGCCGTTGCCACACATCTTATCTGCTGGGTTTAGGCGCATTGCAACATCAATAAACTCTTTATCAAGGAACGGTACTCGGCCTTCAACCCCCCATGCCGCTAGCGATTTGTTTGCGCGCGCGCAGTCAAACATGTTCAGAGCAAGCAGCTTACGTACTGTTTCTTCGTGGAACTCTTTCGCGTTTGGTGCTTTGTGGAAATATAGGTAACCACCAAAGATCTCATCTGCACCTTCACCAGAAAGTACCATCTTAATGCCCATCGCTTTGATCTTGCGACCCATTAAGAACATAGGCGTGGATGCGCGGATGGTGGTCACATCGTACGTTTCGATGTGGTAAATCACGTCGCGAATCGCGTCGAGACCTTCTTGAATTGTATAAGTCATTTCATGGTGAACGGTACCGATTTGGTCGGCAACTTCGCGAGCGGCTTTCAGGTCAGGCGCGCCTTCTAGACCAACAGCAAAAGAGTGCAGTTGTGGCCACCAAGCTTCTGACTTTTCATCGTCTTCAATTCGCATTGCAGCAAAACGTTTAGCCACAGCAGAGGTGATGGATGAATCTAAACCACCTGATAGTAAAACACCATATGGAACATCCGTCATTAGTTGGCGTTTAACCGCTGCTTCTAGTGCTTCAGTCAGTTCTTCTTTGCTGGTGGTGTTACCTTGAACGGCAGCGTATTCGTTCCAGTCACGAACATAGTAACGCGTTGGCTCGGCATCTTTTGAACTGTAGTAGCTACCAGGAGGGAACTCGCTCACTGTTTTACATACTGGAACAAGTGCCTTCATCTCTGATGCAACATAGTAGTTGCCATGCTCATCATGACCTTGATAAAGAGGGATAATGCCAATGTGGTCGCGACCGACTAAGTATTCGTCTTTTTCTTCATCGTACAGAACAAAAGCGAAAATACCGTTTAGTTCTTCAAGGAGATCTGCACCCATATCTTGGTACAGTGCAAGAATGACTTCACAGTCTGAATCGGTTTGAAACTCGTATTTTCCTTCGTAACGAGCACGAATTTCTTTATGGTTGTAGATTTCACCATTGACTGCAAGGATGAGCTTTTTATCAGGGCTGTATAGCGGTTGTGCACCACTATTTAGACCAACAATCGCCAAGCGCTCATGCGCTAAAATAGCGCGCTCTGAAGAGTAAATCCCAGACCAGTCAGGGCCACGATGACGAAGTTTTTTCGACATTTCTAATGCGATAGGGCGCAATGCGGCTGCATCGCTTTTAATGTCTAAAATGCCAAATACTGAACACATACTACATCCTTACTAAACTAAATAATTTCTAATCGGTATGGCTTCAATTTGCCATTACTAGTAAAAAAAGCAACGTTTTGTGATTATAAAAATGATAAAAAGCCTTGTTGTGTAAATATTATTTAATTTAATGGCTCATTTGGTGAATGGAATCAAGGTTTGGTATGAAAACCATACAAAAAAGCCTTTCTATTGATAGAAAGGCTTTTAAAAAATATTAGTATGGTTGCTTATTTTATTGGTGTGAACTGAGGTTCAAGTTGTTTACACACATGTCGAGCAAAACCGCTACCTGCTTCACTGTATATATTGAATGCGGCGTCAACTCCGCTGTCCAGCAAACCTTCCAACTGATCTGGGTACTCGGCGATAGCAGCTATTTGCCCTTTATATTTTCTGCGTTTAAGCTGCTCAAGTGCGGTTTGGTTACCTTGATGATGAGGCATGGCAAGCAGCACCAGTTTGACATGACCTGTATCTAAAATTCGTTCCCAAAAATCTGGGTCTGTGGCATCGCCAGCGATCACGTTTCTTCCCTCTGAACGGTGCTGATGTGCTGCATCTTCACGAATTTCTATGCCTAGTGAAATTTTGCCATAGCGCGCACGTAATTCATCATAGGCCCCAGTCCCGATGCGCCCCATGCCTAAGATCAATACCTGGGCATGCCCAGGGTTAATGAGTTGGTCACGCTGGTTAAGCTTTTCTGCGGCTGTCTCTTGCAGCCACTTGCCGGAGTGTTGATAAATTTTGTGGCTAAGGCGGTTAAGTGGCGCAGAAATAATAAAGGACACAGACACCGCAACCGCAATCGCAGCGAGCATATCGCTTGGCATCCAGCCCATTTTATAGGCCAACCCTGCGACTATAAGGCCAAACTCACTGTAGTTGAACAGCGATAAAGAGGCGAGCAAAGAGGTACGTACTCGAAACTTAAAGTGATTAATCGTGACGAAGTACAAGAGCCCTTTTATTGGCAGCAGTAAGATAAATAGTAGGGCGAGTACGACGCCATTGACGCTCAATGAAGCGGACAAGCCAATGTTTAAAAAGAAGCAGACTAAGAACAGCTCCTTCATATTGAATAGCGATTTGGATAGCTCTGAAGCTTTAGGGTGGCCAGCGAGTAGCATGCCTAAAATCAGCGCGCCCAAGTCTGGTTTCATTCCGACCAGTTCGAATAGCCCTGCCCCAACAACAAGCGCGAAGAAAATACCGAACAGCACCAGCATTTCGCCGTGGCCAACTTTATCTAACAGTTTATAGAATAGTGGACGAAGGAAAGGCAATGCGAACAAACCAATGGCATACCATTCTGGGACTTTGCCGGTTGAAGCAGTCAGGAATACCACGGCAAAAATATCTTGCATAACCAAGATACCGATCGCGAGTGTGCCGTAGGTCGCGTTCATTTCCCCTTTTTCTTGCAATGCTTTTACGGCAAAAACGGTACTGGAGAACGATAGTGCAAAAGCTAAAAGTAGGATTTGACCGCTATCCATACTGGCGAGCGAAGTTAAGCCCAGTAGTTTTAAACCTGATAGCGCTAGTGCAAAAAAAGCGGTAGACAGTATGTTGTGGGCGGTCGCTCCTCCCCATATTTCTTTGGACAGTAGCGTTTTGACATCAAGCTTGAGTCCGATCGTGAATAGAAGAAGAGTGACACCAAGATCTGCAAGAGTGACGATAACGTCATTGCTTTGATAGCCAAATGCATGCAAACCAAATCCTGCCAGTAGAAAACCAACGAGGGGAGGGAGGCTACATTTAAGCGCAATAAAGCCAGCTAAAAAAGCTGTTGTAATTAGAATAATTTCCATACTGTTGAGCTGTATTCCTGATATACAAAAACGGGCTGTGAAAACACAGCCCGAGATTGTAACTCAATTAGTTGTATAAACTTAGTCTTCAAGTAACTTTTGTAACAAAACTCCGTTTAGCATTGCGCGTTTAATCATCGCAAATGCGCCCATCGTTGGCTGCTTATCAATGTGTGAAGCCACGATAGGAAGGTCGTTATGGAAAGTTTTGAGAGATTGATTTTCGACATTACGTTGAATTGCAGGGAAGACTATGTCTTGTGCAGCAGTAATGTCGCCCGCAATGACAATTTTCTGAGGGTTAAACAAGTTAACGGTAATTGCAATCGCTTTACCTAACTGGTTACCCACTCGCACTAAACTCTGCTTTGCAAGTTCGTCACCATCCATTGCATGCTGACACACTGCTTCAATCGTGATGTTTTCAAGGTCAGTCAAGCTTGACTCATAGCCTTGAGCAATCAGTTGTTTTACTCGTTGGATAATGGCAGGGTTCGCTGCTACGGTTTCTAAGCAACCAAAGTTCCCACATTGGCACTGTTCACCAAGCGGATCGATTTGAATATGACCAATTTCACCGACGTTGCGGTTAAAGCCAAGAAAAACCTGGCCGTTAACGATAATACCTGCGCCAGTACCGCGGTGAACGCTAACTAAAATGGAGTCCTGACAGTCTTGGCTTGCCCCAAAGTAGTGCTCCGCTAACGCCATGCCACGTACGTCATTCCCAACAAAGCATGCGGTATTAAACTTCTCTCCAACAATTTCACCCAACGCTAGATTATCGATATCGGTATTCGGCATGTACTCAACTACGCCTGTTGTTGGGTTAACAAGGCCCGGTAGCGTAATACCAATTGCGATGAGCTGATCAATTTTGTCTTCGCAACGGTTTACGAAGTCTTTAAGTAAATCGATAAGCCCAGCGATCAAGTCAGCTTGGTTGGTGTAATGCAGTTCGTGCTGATCTTCCGCAAGTGCAGTGCCACCTAAATCGTACAAACAAAATTGTACGTAATCTCGACCTAAACGAACCGCAATAGAGTGGAAGGGTTTGACTTCGGTGGTCAGAGAGATTGCACGACGACCACCAGTTGAAGCTTGCTGGGCGACCTCTTTAATAAGGCCGCGCTCTAAAAGTTGGCGGGTTATTTTGGTAACACTAGCAGGTGCGAGCTGGCTCACATCTGCGACTTGAATACGGGAGATAGGACCTTGCTGATCAATCAGCCTATATACCGCAGCGCTGTTAAGCTGTTTTACTAAATCTACATTACCAATCTGTCCGCCATTCATGCTTAATTTTGCTCGTATTGTCCGTTAACAACCGTCGCTTTTACTTTGAAGTCACGATCGAAAATGGTCAGGTTTGCAACCATCCCTTTTCGAACTCGGCCAAGGCGATCCTCAACACCAATTGCAGTTGCTGGGTATAACGTGGCCATTCGTAGAGCTTCGTCTAAAGCGATCCCCGCGTGCTCAACTGAATTCTGAACTGCTTCTATCATTGTCAAAGCTGAGCCGCCTAGTGTGCCGTTTTCATCAACACACTTACCATCTCGGTAATATACTTTCTTACCGACAAAAATAAAGTGATCAATGTTAGCACCTGCTGGAGCTGTGGCATCCGTCACCAAAACAAGCTTTTCACCTTTGATTTTATGAGCAATTCGGATGTTTGCGTAGTCTACGTGGAAACCATCAGCAATAATGCCAGCATAAACGTCAGGCGTATCATAAATTGCACCAACAACTCCAGGTTCACGACCAACCATTGGTGTCATCGCATTAAATAGGTGTGTGGCAAAAGTAATACCTGCTTCAAAGCCTTTACGCGCTTCGGCGTAGGTCGCATTTGTATGACCAATAGAAACTACGATGCCGGCTGCTTTTAATCGTGCAATATGCTCTGGATCGTTTTGCTCTGGTGCAAGCGTTACTTTAGCGATGATATCGGCGTTTGCGCAGATAAGATCAATCATGCTTTCATCTGACGGGCGAATAAAATCGACGTTGTGGATACCTTTTTTCGCGACGTTAAGATAAGGGCCTTCTAGGTGTAGACCAAGTGATTGGTTTTGATATTGGTTATGATATTCACGAGCGGCAGAAATTGCAGTTCGCATATCTTCGTCTGATGAAGTAATGAGCGTTGGTAAGAAGCTAGTACAGCCGGACTTGAGGTTTGCTTCGTGCATGATTTGCATGGTTTCCGGTGTGATTGCATCGTTTAGCATTACACCGCCACAGCCATTCAGTTGCAGGTCGATAAAGCCCGGACTTAGGTTTGCGCCTGCGAGGTCTTTCACTTCGATGCCCTGAGGTAGCTCTGCAACCGGCACAATAGATTGAATAAGGTCGTTTTCGATGATGACCGCATGATCGGTAAGAACATCACTACCGGTATAAATTTTACAGTTACTTAGCGCGTACATAGTCAGCTAGTCCTTATAGATGAGAATTCAATTTCTATATCGTTACCTAAGTGGAGACTGCTTTAGTCATATGGGTACTTAGTTTGTATCACTGAATTAGATAACGAGTCACATACAGCAAGTCGCGTTTTATCGATGTTATTGTCATAGTAACTAACTGAAAAGTAATAATTGTATGGTTTTTTATGATTCTTTTTCAGAGCAAAGTTACAGTGATTTACCCGCCTAGATACCAAAATAACACTGATTCTGCCTTGCATAAAGTGCGAGAATATTATCTTTAAAACGCCATTTTTTCGTATAATAAAATAAGTTTTATGATCTCGCTAGCAAAAACCTTCCGAAAGGGCAAATTGTGGTGATTATGATCACAAACGGTGAGCTTTTAATTTGCGGAGCAAAATTAATGTCATAAACTGAGGATGACTAAATTGGACGACTGAAATAAGTCATTCAACATAACATCTAATCCTATAGGGGGAACTTAAGGTGAATATTCTCGGATACGCGCAGAAGTTAGGTAAAGCTCTTATGCTTCCTATTGCGACTTTGCCAATCGCAGGCTTGTTACTGCGCTTGGGCCAGCCGGATGTTTTTGACATCGCATTTATGGCACAAGCAGGTAACTCAATCTTTTCTAACCTTCCATTGTTATTTGGCCTTGGTATTGCGATCGGTCTATCTAAAGACGGTCAAGGTGCAGCTGGCCTTGCTGGTGCAGTTGCGTACTTTGTACTGACAGCGACAGCGTCAACAATTGATGCATCAGTAAACATGTCGTTCTTTGGTGGTATCATCGCAGGTATTATTGCTGGCCACTCTTACAACGCTTTCCATGCTACACGTCTTCCTGAGTGGCTTGCTTTCTTCTCTGGTAAACGTTTAGTGCCGATTATGGCAGGTCTATTCGCTTTAGTTGCTGGTGCAGTTGGTGGCATTGTATGGCCAACAATTCAAGGTGGTCTAGATGCGCTTGCTCATGGCATCTCAACTTCTGGCGCTATTGGTCAGTTTATCTACGGTACACTGAACCGAGCCCTTATTCCTGTAGGTCTACACCACGTACTTAACTCATTCTTCTGGTTTGGTATGGGGTCTTGTCAAGAAGTGCTAGTAACTGGTGCAAATGCTGCGGGTCAAGCGCTTCCTGCTCTACAACAACTGTGTGTTGATCCTGCGCTAGCGAAAACGCTTGTGGCTGGTCAAACTCATACATTTGAATTCGCTAACTCTGTCACTCCTGAAATCACTGCAACAGTGAAGGAAGTAACTGAAACAGTTAAATCTGGTGACCTACACCGTTTCTTCGGCGGCGATAAGAGCGCTGGTGTGTTCATGAACGGTTTCTTCCCAGTAATGATGTTCGGCCTACCTGGTGCGGCGCTTGCAATGTACCTAGCGGCTCCTGCTGAGAAACGTAGCCAAGTTGGTGGTGCATTGTTCTCTGTTGCATTCTGTTCATTCCTAACTGGTATCACAGAGCCTCTAGAGTTCATGTTCGTATTCCTAGCGCCTGCACTATACGCGATTCACGCAGTGTTCACTGGTCTGTCGCTTGTTGTTGCTAACATGCTTGGTACGCTACACGGCTTCACATTTTCAGCTGGTCTAATTGACTACTTGTTGAACTACGGTCTAGCAACTAAACCGCTACTACTTGGTGCAGTTGGTCTTGGCTTTGGTGCTCTATACTTCTTCACATTCAGCTTCGCAATCCGCGCATTCAACTTGAAATCGCCTGGTCGTGAAGATGACGACAGCGAAGCAGCTGCGCCTGCTGGTGAGAAGAAAAGTGGTGACCTAGCTCGCCAATACTTAAAAGCACTTGGCGGTCATGATAACCTAACTTCAATCGACGCATGTATCACTCGACTACGCTTGACGCTAAAAGATCGTTCAGTCGCTGATGAGGAAGTACTGAAGAAATTGGGTGCGAAAGGTGTGGTTAAACTTGGTGAAAACAACCTTCAAGTTATCCTTGGTCCTCTAGCTGAAATCGTTGCTGGCGAAATGAAAGCAATCGGTGCTAATGAAGACCTATCGAATGTAAAACTGCCTTAATTACATCGAACTGATATCTGACTAAGGCCTCCCTCGGGAGGTCTTTTTTTGTTTTGGCACTTTGAATCTGCTGTGCTTTCGCACTAACTCGATAAATATTGTCGTTTTAGCGCGAGTTCTTGTTGTCTAATTGCTTAGAATTGTGGATCATTAGAAACAATGTACTCTGCAAAACCATACTTGGATGCAGAGTTCCGTTTTCTCTGACAATACTAATATTTTTGAGGTGCTATAGATGAGTGAAGCTGATGCTCGTCCATCAAACTTTATTCGCCAGATCATTGATAAAGATCTAGCGGATGGTAAACACACTAGCGTGCATACTCGATTCCCGCCGGAGCCAAATGGCTACCTGCATATCGGTCATGCTAAGTCTATCTGTTTGAACTTCGGTATTGCTCAGGACTACCAGGGTCAATGTAATCTACGTTTCGACGATACGAACCCTGAAAAAGAAGACATCGAATACGTTGAGTCTATCAAGAAAGATGTAAACTGGTTGGGCTTTGAGTGGAGTGGTGAAGTATGTTACTCATCAAACTACTTCGATAAGCTTTACGAATATGCAATTGAATTGATTAACAAAGGCTTAGCGTACGTAGATGAGCTAAGTCCAGAGCAGATTCGTGAATACCGTGGCACGCTAAAGGCGCCAGGTAAACCAAGCCCATACCGTGACCGTTCTGTTGAAGAGAACTTAGCGTTATTTGAAAAAATGCGCGCTGGTGAATTTGAAGAAGGTAAAGCGTGTCTTCGTGCCAAGATTGACATGGGTTCTTCATTCATGGTTATGCGCGATCCAGTTTTATACCGTGTGCGTTTTGCTACCCACCACCAAACTGGTGATAAGTGGTGCATTTACCCAATGTACGACTTCACGCACTGTATCTCTGATGCATTAGAAGGCATTACGCATTCTATCTGTACGCTTGAGTTTATGGATAACCGTCGTCTGTACGACTGGGTTCTGGACAACATCACGATCGAAAGCCGTCCGCATCAATACGAGTTCAGTCGCTTAAACCTTGAGTACACAGTGATGTCTAAACGTAAGCTTAATCAACTCGTCACTGAAAAACTGGTTAACGGTTGGGATGACCCACGTATGCCAACAGTCTCAGGTCTGCGTCGTCGAGGCTTCACGCCAGCATCTATCCGTGAGTTCTGTAAGCGTATTGGTGTAACGAAGCAAGAAAATATGATCGAGTTTAGCTCACTAGAATCTTGTATTCGTGATGACCTAAACGAGAACGCTCCGCGTGCAATGGCTGTGTTGGATCCTGTTAAAGTTGTTATCGAAAACTTTGAAGAAGGTGCAGTAGAAAACTTGACGGTCGCTAATCACCCAAACAAACCAGAGATGGGTGTGCGTGAAGTACCATTCACTCGTGAGTTGTGGATTGAGCGTGAAGACTTCCGTGAAGAGGCGAACAAAAAGTACAAGCGTTTAGTGCTAGGTAAAGAAGTTCGCTTACGTGGTGCTTACGTGATCAAAGCAGAGCGCGTTGAAAAAGATTCCGAAGGCAACATCACGACTATCTTCTGTTCTTACGATGCAGACACACTAGGTAAGAACCCTGCTGATGGCCGTAAAGTAAAAGGTGTGATTCATTGGGTATCAGCTGATAAAGCATTACCAGCGGAAATCCGTCTGTACGATCGTCTATTTACGGTTCCAAACCCGGGTGCAGCAGAAGACTTTGCTTCTACAATCAACCCTGAATCATTAGTTGTGATCAATGGTTTTGTAGAGCCTAGCTTAGCGTCAGCAGAAGCAGAAAAAGGCTACCAGTTTGAGCGTATGGGTTACTTCTGCGCAGACTCGAAAGATTCTTCAGCAGATAAACTAGTATTCAACCGCACGGTTGGTCTACGTGATACTTGGGCAAAAATTGAGAACCAATAATCTCGATTAATGCAAAAACCGATAAAAATGCCAGCAAATGCTGGCATTTTTTTATTCTCATTATCGTAATGCGGCTGTTATAGGTAGTGTAGGGAGTTGCTTAAGAACGAGGGACGTTTGATAAATGTTCGGTTTGGAAGCAAAACAATGATGTTTATTAAGGTTTGAATTGGTAAGTCTAATCGACGCTTTACAAAAGTTGGTACGGCAATTCAGCTATTGAAAGATATCGCCCTCAGAAACAAAAAACGCCAGCATGAGCTGACGTTTATTTTAAATCAACAAACCGTTATTTTTTTGGTTTGTGTGCATCTGGATTGTCTTTACAACCACCATCACTGCACTTGCCGTACAAGTATAAGCTGTGGTTTGTTAGCGTGACATTGTACTTAGCTGCAATCTCTTTTTGACGTTCTTCAATAAGATCGTCAGAAAATTCAATTACCTCACCACAGTCTAGGCACACTAGATGGTCGTGGTGATGTTGAGTCGATAATTCGAAGACTGACTTACCACCTTCAAAGTGGTGACGAGTTACAATACCAGCATCATCGAATTGGTTTAGAACTCGGTAAACAGTTGCTAGGCCAATCTCTTCACCTAGATCAATCAACTTTTTGTACAAATCTTCAGCACTGATGTGCTGGCAGTCTGGCTGCTGAAGTACTTCTAGAATTTTTAGCCTTGGAAGGGTTACTTTTAAACCCGCATCCTTCAGCGCCTGATTATTATCTGACATATACTTTCCCGTTGGATCATCTGCAGCGATTTAACAGAATTCAATCTTCCTACCATTATAGGATAAGCGCTCAGAACATTAAACCACGAACTTCAAAGGGTTAATAGAATCTTTTTGTAAATTAGAAACAGGTCGATTATATTACAGATCTGACCAGTTACAATTATGTAACATTGAGCTTGGAGAGGGCACGGACTGCGATGAATAAGCGACTTGCGAAGATATACAAACCAGGAATTGTAAAATTCGCACTCAATATTTGGCCACCTTTTTGGGGCGCTGGTATTAAAATCTTACATATTTCTGAAGACTTTCGTACCGTGAAGGTGCGTTTGAAGCTTCGCTGGTGGAATAAAAACGCCAATCGTACTCAGTATGGTGGCAGTATTTTCTCTTTAACTGATCCCATTTACTCGTTGATGCTGATGGGGATTCTACGCGAGGAGTATTACGTGTGGGATAAAGAGGCGAGTATTAACTTTATTAAGCCAGGGCAAAGTGATTTATATGCAGAATTCGAAGTTACTGAAGGGATGCTAGAAAACATTTATCAAATGACACGGAATGGAGAAAAGTGTTTTCCTGAATTTATTACCCATGTAAAAGATAAGCAGGGGAATGTGGTTTCAGAGGTTCAACGCAAGCTTTATGTAAGAAAGAAACCTCAGTATCGCGAAGAGGAAGTGCTCACCGATGCTTTGTGAAAATATACAAAAAGACCTCCAATCGGAGGTCTTTGTATAATTCGATTTATTTAGCCTTCAAGCTCAGCTAAACACATTTCTTCGTAAATCTGTTTAACCCAGTTCTCAACACGTTCGTCAGTCAGTTCCGGTTGACGGTCTTCATCGATACATAGACCTACGAATTGGCTGTCGTCGCCTTCAACAAGTGCTTTAGACGCTTCAAATTCGTAGCCTTCTGTTGAAGTATGGCCAAGAATTGTGCCACCTTTAGACTCAACGATATCACGTACTGTGCCCATCGCGTCACAGAAGTACTCTGCGTAGTCCTCTTGGTCGCCACAGCCAAAGATAGCCACTAGCTTAGTAGAGAAGTCGATTTGCTCAAGTTCAGGGAAGAAATCATCCCAATCACATTGTGCTTCGCCGTAGTACCAAGTTGGGATACCTAGAAGAAGAAGATCGAAGTTATCAATGTCTTCTTTGCTGCTTTTCGCGATGTCTTGAACGTGAACTAGATGCTTACCTAGTTGCTTTTGAATCATCTTTGCAACGGCTTCAGTATTACCTGTGTCGCTACCGAAGAAGATACCTACACTTGCCATAGAGTCTATACCTTTACATTGTTTGTTATTGGCGATGGTACTAAGGGTTTAACCTAACCCAGAGCCTTCCCAAGTTAGCTGAATTACACCTTTTGCAATAAAGCCAGCACAGCCTAGGAAAAGGACTAACCACACAATACGACGACCAAAAACAGGTACATTGCCTTGCTTTAGCACATCTTTTATCGCCATCCCGATGAAAAAGAAGATAGCAGCAAAAAGAAGATCGAGCCCAATAGACTCGAGCATATCCATATAGTCGTAAAGCATTTTAGTCCTTCATGCCGAAAAATCTTGGGCGCACTATACCACTGTTAAACGGTAAAGTTAATGCACTACAAGAAGGGTTATTTCAATAATCTATTGTTGCTTTTCGAATTTGTTAACTCGAAATGTATTTCCGAATGACTCTCATTACTTCAGCCGGTTTTTCGGCGTGAAGCCAGTGGCCAGTATTAGCGATAATATGTGCTTTTGCTTGTTTGAACTGTTTTTGCACCGCAGGTTGGTGCTCTGGCATTAAGTAATCGGAATCACCACCTTTAACAAACAGAGTGGGTATGTCTGTTGGGGCAATTTCCTGCCAGCCGATAATTTGTGCGTAATTCTCAAAAAGGCTCGGTACGTTAAACCGCCAGTCCATTTTATCGCCATTTTTGTATAGTGACTTAGAGAGAAATTGTCTTACACCGTCGATCTCAACATGTTGAGCTAGGATATCCATCGCTTGTTGACGGCTTGCTGGCTTTTCGTTAATTACGGCGTGTAAACCATTAAACACATTGTCGTGACGGTTTGCTGTGTAGGCGACAGGTGCCATGTCGAGCACAACCAACTGTTTGACGTGCTCTGGAGCAATGTCCACCAGTGTCATCGCGACCTTTCCACCCATTGAATGCCCAATAATAATAGATGGATCTACATTTAAGTGTTGTAGAAGTTGTGCCACATCTTTTGCCATGTCGGCGTAATTATGAATGTTTGAGTGAAAAGAGAGGCCGTGATTTCTCAGATCAATACTGATCACCGTGTGATCTTTAATAAGATCGCGGGCTAGTAGACCCAGATTACTTAAACTACCAAACAATCCGTGAATCAAAACAACTGTTTGGCCTTGGCCTTCCTGCTTATAGTTGAGTAATGCTGACATTTTATCTTATTCGTGATGGGTTTAACGTGGAGTATCCGAGAGGATCTCGTTATAATCCCCCAGAGTTTAAACATTGAGAATGTGAAAAGCGAATGAAAACAATTGAGGTTGATGAGGATCTATACCGTTACATTGCTAGCCAAACTAAGCATATCGGTGAAAGCGCCTCGGATATTTTGCGACGCCTTTTAAACCTTGATGGTCAGTTGCAGGAAGCTGAAGCCGCGCCTGTAGTAGAGAAGCCACAAGGGATTGTAGTAAGTAAAGATGCGGGTAAAACGGAATCTGTTGATGTAGTGAAAGAAATGCGTTCGCTGCTTATTTCTGATGAGTTTGCCGGTCTAAAAAAAGCGATTGATCGCTTTATGTTAGTACTATCGACCTTACATAAATTAAATCCAGAAGGTTTCGCGCAGGCTACGAATGTAAAGGGACGCAAACGCGTGTACTTTGCAGATAATGAAGAAACCTTGTTGGCAAATGGCAACACGACCAAGCCAAAAGCCATTCCTGGCACACCGTTTTGGGTTATCACGAACAACAATACCAGTCGTAAAAGACAGATGGTTGAACAAGTGATGACACACATGGGGTACCAACCTGACTTAATAGAAAAAGTAACAGGTTCAATCTAAGAAACCTGATAGAAGCCTCATAATGTGTCGCAGTTAGCGGATATTATGAGGCTTTTTTAATTTTATTTGTATTTAAAGAAAGGATGTCAAACATGGCTATGCACCCTCGTGCTGGGCAAAAAGCGCAGCAGGAAGATCTTCATAATATTCCGGCACTTGTTGCCAATTACTTCTTGCTTCAACCTGATGCTAAGAACCCCGATCACAAGGTTCAATTCGGCACATCAGGTCACCGTGGTACCGCTGATAAGCATACATTTAACGAAAACCACATTTTGGCTATTGCTCAAGCGGTTGCAGAGGTTCGTGCCCAGCAAGGGACCACAGGTCCTTTGTTTGTCGGTAAAGACACGCATGCTTTGTCTGAACCTGCATTTTCTAGCGTGATTGAAGTTTTGATTGCGAATGGCGTAAAAGTCATCGTACAGCAGGATAACGGCTACACGCCAACACCAGGTATCTCGCACGCAATTCTGACTTACAACATCAAGCACGATGAAAAAGCAGACGGTATTGTGATTACACCATCTCATAACCCACCACAAGACGGCGGTATCAAATACAATCCGACTCACGGTGGTCCAGCAGAAGCTGAGTTGACTCAAGCTATCGAAGATCGTGCGAACGCACTGATTGCCGAAGGTTTACAAGGTGTTAAACGCTTACCACTAGCAGAAGCAAAAGCATCGGATCTGTTTGTGGAGATGGACTTGGTTAAACCCTATATCGATGATCTGGTGAACGTTATCGATATGGAAGCAATCCAAAAAGCAAATCTGAAGATTGGTGTAGATCCATTGGGTGGCAGCGGCATCGATTACTGGCGTCAAATTGGTCAGGCATACAACCTAGACCTAACGCTAGTAAGTGAATCGATCGATCCTTCTTTCCAATTCATGTCTCTCGATAAAGACGGCGTTGTACGTATGGACTGTTCTTCTCCTTACGCAATGGCGGGTCTATTGGCATTGAAAGATGAGTACGATCTAGCATTTGGTAACGATCCTGACTACGACCGTCACGGTATCGTTACGCCAAAAGGTTTGATGAACCCGAATCACTTCTTAGCCGTTTGTATCGACTACCTATACCGCCATCGTGACGCATGGGGTAAAGATGTAGCTGTTGGTAAAACACTAGTATCAAGTGCACTGATTGACCGTGTTGTTGCGGATCTAGGTCGTGAGCTATGTGAAGTACCAGTAGGCTTTAAATGGTTTGTTGATGGTCTGTACACTGGTAAATTCGGCTTCGGTGGCGAAGAAAGTGCCGGGGCATCTTTTCTTCGTAAAGATGGTACGCCTTGGTCAACAGACAAAGACGGCATCTTGTTATGTCTTCTAGCGGCAGAGATCACTGCGGTAACGGGTAAGAACCCACAAGACTACTATGAAGAGCTAGCGGCGAAACACGGTGAGTCGAAATACAACCGTATTCAAGCTGTAGCGAATGGCCCTCAAAAAGACGTACTGAAGAAGTTGTCACCAGAAATGGTCGCGGCTGAAACACTAGCGGGTGATCCAATTACGGCTCGTCTCACGCATGCGCCTGGTAATGGTGCTGCAATCGGTGGTCTAAAAGTAACGACGGCAAACGGCTGGTTTGCTGCTCGTCCATCAGGCACAGAGGACATCTACAAGATTTACTGTGAAAGCTTCAAAGGTGAAGAGCACCTAAAACAAATCGAAGCAGAAGCACAAGAGATCGTTAATCAAGTGTTTGCAGCTGCCGGCCTGTAAACCATTCAATAGTCGATTTAGAAAACAAAGGGTTGATGTGCAAGCATCAACCCTTTTGCGTTTTAAGATTCCTGAACTGAGTTGTTTCCGGGCCAGGAATCCGGTACCACAAACCAGAATTGACCGTCCTCCGTTTGTGCATGTACAAATCGGTCTGAAGGCTTTTCAATGGGTTGAGATAAATCGTCCGTACCAATCGCCCAGCATGGTTTGTGTAAATGATAAAGTGGCTTACCGATTAACTCCCATTGGCTCTGGTAGCACCAGTAACCACTAATCTGACTTGGATTTAGTTCATAACCCAAGCACTCGCTAGGAGTTGGCTCTGGAGTAAACGGATTAATATAGAGTCGTCCTTGCATCAATAGACGTTCTTGTGGAGCGTCGTTTAACGGAATTATTTTTTGAAATTCCGGGCGATCGCTCATTTTCAACTGATGAGTAAGCATTCTATTCAGTTTTGTATGTAGCTGGTCGTGAGCATTCGGGCCATACCAAATGCCGTTGTAAAGAAGATAAAACTTAATCGCCACTTCCCAATGTTCTATCTGATTTGATTCTATATTCCTCAATACCAAATCGACAGCGCCAATGGTCTTACCTTCAGCGTCGTTGAACTGAATTTCTTCGGCAATAATCTGATATCGTTCTGAATTAGAAAGAGCCGCAGTGCATAGGTGCTGATATAAAAAACCCAATCTCGGATTACCATTGTATTGTTCTGAGCTATTCAAAGGTTTGACCGAGACATCTTCTAAGGTTGCAAACGGAGGGCGTAACTTGAAAAGAGGAGGTGAAGTGGCGATCCATTGGTAAAAGCGTTGCAGTTGGTTCATCCGTATCCCTATATGTATGGTGAGGCGACAAGCTTTGTTATTGTAACTAAATTTGCTTTTGAGGGTAGGGTGGCTAGCATCGATATTAGGGTTCGAGATACACTTTAAGTACCTAAATGATATCAAGGTGCCAGATGTCAAAACGTTGTTGTATCAACTAGGTTGCACACTCTCGGTCTGATTTCATCGAGAGGTTATTTAGGTTTACATGCGCTAGAAATTGGAAGTAATAATGAATAACTTAAAGCTAGAACAGATTCTTAATGACAAACTGTCACCGCAGTTAATTAAAGATTACGCACCAAACGGGTTACAGGTAGAAGGGACGCCAGCCGTAAAGCGTATTATCACTGGCGTAACTGCCTCCCAAGCCTTAATCGATAAAGCGATTGAGCTTAATGCAGACGCATTACTCGTTCATCACGGTTATTTTTGGAAAGGTGAACCTGAGCCAATTCGTGGTATGAAAGGTAAACGAATTCGTAGTCTGATCAAAAACGATATCAACTTATATGGTTATCACCTTCCTCTGGATATTCACCCAGAGCTAGGCAACAACGCCGAATTAGCTCGCTTACTTGAAATCGAAGTAGAAGGTGGACTTGAAGGACATCCTCAATCAGTAGCCATGTTTGGACGCTTGAAAAAACCGATGTCTGGTGCTGAGTTTGCGAGCAAGATCAATCAAGTTCTTGATAGAGAACCACTGCATATTGCGCCAGAGAATACCGATAAGATGATTGAGACGGTCGGTTGGTGCACTGGTGGAGGGCAGGATTTTATTGAGCTTGCTGTACAACACGGATTAGATGCGTTTATCTCTGGCGAAATTTCTGAGCGTACAACCTATACTGCGCGAGAAATGGACATTCATTACTTTGCTGCAGGTCATCATGCTACTGAGCGTTATGGTGTTCAGGCTTTAGGAAAGTGGCTAGCGGATGAATACGGCCTACATGTCGAGTTTATCGATATTGATAATCCGGTTTAGTGTTCGCTATTCATAACGTGAAACGCTGAAAAGAAAAAAGGGTTGAGACAAAATCTCAACCCTTTTGTTTGTTTATCTTCTAACTAAAAAGATCATTCACGTTCGTGAAGTGGAGAAAACTCACGCTGTGTCTCACCAGTGTATAGCTGACGAGGACGACCGATGCGGTTCAGTGGATCGCTGTGCATTTCGTTCCAGTGAGCAATCCAACCGATGGTACGAGAAATCGCGAAGATAACCGTAAACATAGAAACTGGAATACCAATCGCTTTAAGAATGATACCTGAGTAGAAGTCTACGTTCGGGTACAGCTTCTTAGAAACGAAGTACTCATCAGAAAGCGCAATGCGCTCAAGTTCCATTGCTACATCTAGTAGAGGGTCTTGAATGTTTAGCTCTTTGAGAACTTCATGACACGTTTCGCGCATTACTGTCGCACGTGGATCGTAGTTTTTATAAACGCGGTGACCAAAGCCCATTAAGCGGAATGGGTCATCTTTGTCTTTCGCGCGGTCTACATACTCAGGGATGTTATCGACGCTGCCAATCTCTTCTAGCATTCTCAAGCACGCTTCGTTTGCACCACCGTGAGCAGGTCCCCAAAGTGATGCAATACCAGCGGCAATACATGCAAATGGGTTAGCACCAGAAGAGCCAGCTAGACGTACAGTTGACGTCGACGCATTCTGTTCGTGATCCGCGTGTAGAGTGAAGATTTTATCCATCGCACGCGCAACGACAGGATTTACTTCATACTCTTCGCAAGGGTTTGCGAACATCATGTGTAGGAAGTTTTCTGCGTAGCTCAAATCGTTGCGTGGGTAGATAAATGGCTGACCGATAGAGTATTTGTAACACATTGCCGCCAGTGTCGGCATCTTCGATAGCAGACGGTACGCCGCGATCTCACGGTGCTCGTCGTTGTTGATGTCAAGAGAGTCGTGGTAGAAGGCTGCAAGTGCACCGACTACACCACACATTACTGCCATCGGGTGAGCATCACGTCGGAAGCCATGGAAAAAGCTTGCGATTTGCTCGTGGACCATAGTATGACGCGTTACGGTCGTCTTGAATTGCTCGTATTGTTCTCGGGTAGGGGCTTCACCATAAAGAAGGATGTAACATACTTCTAAGTAATCTGCGTTATTGGCTAATTGATCAATCGGGAAACCGCGGTGCAAAAGAATACCTTTGCCGCCATCGATGTACGTGATTGATGATTCACAAGATGCAGTGGCAAGAAAACCTGGGTCAAAAGTAAAGTAACCATTGGCTCCCAGCTTACGAACGTCAATTACAGGTGTACCTAGCGTACCGTCCATAATTGGCAGTTCGATTGGCGCTTGACCTTCAACATGAAGGGTCGCTTTCTTATCCGCCATAACAATCTCCTTTGTTTATTATTTAATCCGTCCAGGATGTTTATGTGCCATTTTTGTACTGTTGTTAAAGCTTAAAGTCAATTTTTCTCCATCTTTGTGTGCACTTGTTATGATTTTTCTCATGAAAATCGTTAAAAATCTGTTCTATGTAGCATAATTTGTTACACCAATTGTATTAGAATGTTGCTCGCCGTATATTGGCTAAGAAAATTTTAGTTAAATCCTTATAAATTCGGGGCTAGAAACAAAGAGTGAGGTTTGTTGCTGGACTCCGATTGTTAACAAGTTGTTTACAATTATCTAGGTGGTTACTCGCGATATTTGTTAAATAGATGTTAACTTTTGTACGTTTGGAAGCTGAAATTGGTTATAACAATAAATGCTCAATGGAGCTGAGTGAGCAAGCCCGTGAAAGAAAGAAAGTCAAGACCTGTTAATTTAGATTTACAGACCATCCACTTTCCTATCACAGCAATCGCATCCATCCTACACCGTGTGTCTGGGGTAATTACGTTTGTTGCGGTGGGTATACTACTGTGGTTACTGTCCATTTCTCTGTCATCCCCAATGGGTTTTATGGAAGCCGCTGACATCGTCGATAGCTTCTTCGTAAAATTCATCCTGTGGGGAATTCTTACTGCACTTGCCTACCACATTGCAGGTGGTATCCGTCACTTGTTGATGGATCTAGGTCACTTTGAAGAGCTAGATTCTGGCACGATGAGCGCTAAAGTCGCGTTTGGTGCAACAGCAGTATTATCATTATTGGCGGGGATCTTGGTATGGTAAAACACGTATCTTCATTTGGTCGTAATGGTGTACACGATTTCCTACTAATTCGTGCAACTGCAATCATTATGACGCTATACACGATTTATCTGATTAGCTTCTGTGCATTTTCAGATATCTCTTACGCATCTTGGACCCAATTCTTTGGTGGTACCTTCACTAAAGTATTCACCATGTTGGCACTTGTCTCGATCCTGATCCACGCATGGGTCGGTTTGTGGCAGGTATTAACGGATTACATTAAGTGCGCGAAACTGCGTGGCGCACTGCAACTTGGTGTTATTGCCGTGCTATTCGGCTATGTCTTCTCTGGTCTATTTATTCTGTGGGGTGCGTAAGTGTCTATTCCAGTTCGTGAGTTTGACGCCGTAGTAATCGGCGCTGGTGGTGCAGGTATGCGCGCTGCACTACAAATTTCAGAACAAGGCCTATCATGTGCTTTGTTGTCAAAAGTATTTCCAACACGTTCTCATACAGTGTCTGCACAGGGCGGTATTACCGTTGCTCTGGGTAACTCGCACAAAGACGATTGGCAATGGCACATGTACGATACCGTTAAAGGTTCCGATTACATCGGTGACCAAAACGCGATTGAATACATGTGTAAGAATGGCCCTGAGTCAGTTATCGAACTAGAAAAAATGGGCCTTCCATTTTCTCGTTTTGATAACGGTACCATTTACCAACGTCCATTCGGTGGTCAGTCAAAAGAATTTGGTGGTGAGCAAGCTGCACGTACAGCAGCAGCTGCGGACCGTACAGGTCACGCGCTTCTGCATACGCTTTACCAACAAAATGTGAAACACAAAACCACCATTTTCTCGGAATGGTATGCACTAGACTTGGTGAAAAACCAAGACGGCGCCGTAATGGGCTGTACTGCGATTTGTATGGAAACAGGCGAAATCTGTTACTTCAAATCAAAAGCAACGATTCTAGCAACAGGTGGTGCAGGTCGTATTTACGCGTCGACCACTAACGCACACATCAACACTGGTGACGGTGTAGGTATGGCATTGCGTGCGGGTGTACCTATGCAAGACATGGAAATGTGGCAGTTCCACCCAACGGGTATCGCTGGTGCAGGTGTTCTTGTAACAGAAGGTTGTCGTGGTGAAGGTGGTTACCTTCTAAATAAAGATGGCGAACGCTTCATGGAGCGCTATGCTCCTAACGCGAAAGACCTTGCTGGTCGTGACGTAGTTGCACGTTCAATGATGATCGAAATTCGTGAAGGCCGTGGTTGTGATGGTCCTTGGGGTCCACACATTAAGCTGAAGTTGGATCACCTTGGTAAAGAAGTGCTTGAGTCACGTCTGCCTGGTATTTGTGAGCTGTCTCGTACTTTCGCGCACGTTGATCCAGTGAAAGAGCCAATTCCAGTAATTCCAACCTGTCACTACATGATGGGTGGTGTACCGACTCAAGTGTCTGGTCAAGCAATCAAGCAAAAGGCTGACGGCAGCGAGATGGAAGTACAAGGTCTATATGCATGTGGTGAGATTGCTTCTGTATCAGTACACGGAGCAAACCGTCTAGGCGGCAATTCATTACTAGACTTAGTCGTATTTGGTCGCGCGACTGGCTTGCACCTTGGCGAAACGCTCGCAGCGCAAGCGGAAGCTCGTCCTGCAACTGAATCTGATATTGAAGCATCTCTAGCGCGTACCATGCGTTGGGAAAATAGTACTGGCGGTGAAGATCCAGTTCAAATCCGTAAAGACCTACAAGCTTGCATGCAAAACAGCTTCTCGGTATTCCGTGAAGGCGATGCAATGGCAACGGGTCTAGAAGAGTTAAAAGTGATTCGCGAGCGTCTGAAAGATGCACATCTAGCGGACAAGTCTTCTGAATTCAACACGCAACGTATTGAGTGTCTAGAGCTAGACAACTTGATGGAAACAGCATTCTCTACAGCCGTAGCGGCGAACTACCGTACTGAAAGCCGTGGCGCACATGCTCGTTTCGATTTCCCTGAGCGTGATGATGAGAACTGGCTATGCCACTCTATCTACAACCCGGAAACAGAAGCGATGACTAAGCGTGATGTGAACATGACGCCAACGCATCGTGAAGCTTTCCCGCCGAAAGTACGTACATACTAAAGGGAGGATACGACTATGAAATTGAACTTCTCTTTATACCGTTACAATCCGGATGTGGATACCAAGCCTTACATGAAAGAGTATACCCTTGAGGTAGACGAAGGCTCAGACATGATGGTGCTTGATGCATTGATTCTGCTAAAAGAGCAAGATCCAAGCATCGCGTTCCGTCGCTCATGCCGTGAAGGGGTATGTGGTTCTGATGGTTTGAACATGAATGGTAAAAATGGTCTAGCGTGTATCACACCGTTATCTGCTCTACAAGGCGATAAGATAGTTATTCGTCCACTGCCAGGGTTACCTGTCGTGCGCGATCTTATCGTTGACATGACGCAGTTCTATGATAACTATGCGAAAGTTAAACCATTCTTGATTGATGATGGTGCATTACCACCATCACGCGAGAACCTACAATCGCCTGATGATCGTGCGCATTTAGATGGATTGTACGAATGTATCATGTGTGCATGTTGTACAACGTCTTGCCCATCATTCTGGTGGAACCCTGACAAATTCATCGGTCCAGCTGGTCTTCTTGCGGCGTACCGTTGGCTAATTGATAGCCGCGATACGGCAACAGATGAACGTTTGTCTGATCTTGATGATGCATTTAGCGTTTTTCGTTGCCATGGCATCATGAATTGTGTAAGTGTTTGTCCTAAGGGATTAAATCCGACGAAAGCCATCGGCCATATTAAGTCGATGCTGGTTAATCGCTCGGTTTAATTTACTCGCTCTTAGGAATGTCGCAGTGTTGCGGATCACCCGATATGACCGCTTCACTGCTTCAAGAATATTTCGAGTAAAGAATACAAAAATTGCCGACTAGTTCTGGTCGGCTCTTATAGCTCGGCAAAGACCGAAGCAAACGTGAAAACTACTGGTTAAGGGAAAATATGCACAACGGCGTGATGAAGGCATGGCTCGAGTCTTCACACTTGGCTGGCGCCAATGCAACGTATGTAGAGGACCTCTACGAACTGTATCTAAGTGATCCCGATCTGGTAAGTGAGGAGTGGAAACGTGTTTTTGAAGGCTTACCTAAGCCGTCAGAAGAAGTGGCAGAACAACCACATTCACGTGTCCGTGACTACTTCCGTCGACTCGCTAGAGAAACAAAGCATTACAATGTCCAAGTTAGTGACCCAGATGTCGATGCAAAACAAGTAAAAGTTCTACAGCTAATCAACGCATACCGTTTCCGCGGACATGAAGCTGCAGAATTAGACCCACTAGGTCTATGGCAACGCCCAACCGTGGCGGAGTTAGACCCTGCTTTTCATAATCTTACCGAAGATGACTTCGAAGAAACTTTCAACGTAGGTTCTTTTGCTGTTGGGCAAGAAACCATGAAGTTGAAAGACATCTATGAAGCCCTCAACAAAACTTACTGCGGTTCCATCGGTGCTGAATACATGCACATGACTGACACAGAGCAAAAACGTTGGATCCAACAACGTCTTGAGTCTGTCGTAGGCCAGCCATCATTCAACAAAGATGAGAAGCGCACATTCCTAGAAGAGCTAACAGCCGCTGAAGGTTTGGAGCGTTACCTCGGAGCGAAATTCCCAGGTGCAAAACGTTTCTCTCTAGAAGGTGGTGACGCACTGATTCCGATGACGAAAGAGTTGATCCGTCACGCGGGAACAAGTGGGATGCGTGAAGTGGTTATCGGTATGGCTCACCGTGGTCGTTTGAACATGCTGGTGAACGTGCTTGGTAAGAAGCCTCAAGATCTGTTCGATGAGTTTGCCGGTAAACACGACGAAACTTGGGGCACGGGTGATGTGAAATATCACCAAGGCTTCTCTGCCGACTTTGCTACCCCAGGTGGTGATGTTCACTTAGCTCTTGCATTTAACCCATCGCATCTAGAAATCGTCAACCCAGTAGTCATGGGGTCGGTGCGAGCACGCCAAGATCGCTTGGGTGATAATCAAGGTAGCAAAGTGCTTCCTATCACTATCCACGGTGACTCTGCAATCGCTGGTCAGGGTGTGGTTGCCGAAACGTTCAACATGTCACTGGCTCGTGGTTTCCAAGTCGGTGGTACGGTGCGTATCGTTATTAACAACCAAGTTGGCTTTACGACGTCTAACCCTCGTGACACGCGTTCAACGATGTACTGTACAGATATCGCGAAGATGGTTCAGGCGCCAATCTTCCACGTGAATGCCGATGACCCAGAAGCGGTTGCTTTTGTTACTCGTATTGCTTTGGATTACCGCAACGAGTTCAAGCGCGATGTCGTGATTGATTTGGTGTGTTACCGTCGCCATGGTCACAACGAGGCCGATGAGCCAAACGCGACTCAGCCTTTGATGTACCAAAAAATCAAAAAACACCCTACACCACGCAAATTGTATGCGGATATTCTGATCGATAAAAACGAATCAGATATCGAGACAGCGACTCAGTTAGTCAATGAGTACCGCGACGCATTAGACCGCGGTGAAGTGGTGGTTAAAGAATGGCGTCCAATGGCGTTGCACTCTGTAGACTGGTCCCCTTACTTAGGGCATGAATGGGATATGGAGTGGGATTCAAAATATGACAAGACGCGTCTTATCGAGTTGGGTAATCGTCTTTGTCAGTATCCAGAAAGCCATAAACTGCAAAGCCGTGTTAATAAGCTTTACAACGATCGCCTAGCAATGATGACCGGTGAAAAAGCAATCGACTGGGGTATGGCCGAAACATTGGCGTATGCAACATTAGTTGATGATGGTAAGCGTATTCGCCTTTCTGGTCAGGATTCGGGTCGTGGTACTTTCTTCCACCGTCACTCGGTTCTTCATAACCAAACAGATGCAAGTACGTACATTCCATTAGCGAATATTCATGACAATCAGGGGCCATTCCAAGTGTTTGACTCAGTACTGTCAGAAGAAGCGGTATTGGCATTTGAATACGGTTACGCAACAGCAGAGCCAGGTGGTTTGACTATCTGGGAAGCGCAGTTTGGTGACTTTGCCAACGGCGCGCAGGTTGTGATTGACCAATTCATTTCGTCAGGTGAGCAGAAATGGGCACGCTTGTGTGGTCTCACAATGCTTCTACCTCACGGTTACGAAGGTCAAGGCCCTGAGCACTCCTCTGCACGTCTAGAGCGTTACCTTCAGTTGTGTGCTGAGCAAAATATGCAGGTTGTAGTTCCTTCAACACCGGCTCAGGTATACCACATGATTCGTCGTCAAGTTGTACGCCCAATGCGTCGACCTCTGATTGTGATGTCGCCAAAATCTTTGCTGCGCCATCCTCTATGTACTTCGACAATTGAAGACTTAGCGGACGGTACATTCCAATCTGCAATTCCAGAAGTAGATGATTTAGACCCAAGCAAAGTAAAACGCGTCGTGTTCTGTTCAGGTAAGGTTTATTTTGACCTACTGGAGCAGCGCCGTAACAACGAGCAAGACGATGTCGCTATCGTGCGTATCGAGCAGCTTTATCCATTCCCGATGGAAGAAGTACAAGCAGCGATTGCTCAATACACTAACGTTGAAGACTTCGTGTGGTGTCAGGAAGAGCCTCAGAACCAAGGTGCTTGGTACTGTAGCCAACACAACTTCCGTGCCGCTATTCCTGCAGGTGCAGATCTTAAATACGCAGGTCGCCCAGCTTCTGCTTCGCCAGCAGTTGGCTACATGTCGGTGCACTTGAAACAACAAAAAGCGTTGGTTGAAGACGCTCTGAACGTGAACTCAAAAACTTCGAATTAAGAACTAGAAGTTAAAGGAAGAAACAGATATGACAATTGAAATTCTGGTTCCAGATTTACCTGAATCAGTTGCTGATGCAACCGTAGCGACATGGCACAAACAACCAGGCGACGCAGTAGAGCGTGACGAGGTTTTGGTTGACATCGAGACAGACAAAGTCGTTCTAGAAGTGCCAGCTCCGGAAGCAGGCGTTTTGGAAGCTATCGTTGAAGAAGAAGGTGCGACAGTACTTTCTAAACAAATCATTGCTAAATTGAAGCCAGGTGCAGTTGCAGGTGAGCCTACCGCAGACAAAACAGAAGGTACGGAAGCATCTCCTGATAAACGTCATAAAGCTGCGCTTAGCGAAGAAAGCAATGATGCACTAAGCCCAGCAGTACGTCGTTTATTGGCTGAGCATGGCTTAGAAGCAAGCCAAGTGAAAGGCACTGGTGTTGGTGGTCGTATTACGCGCGAAGATATTGAAGCGCATCTTGCGAACGCTAAAGCTGCGCCAAAAGAAGAAGCACCAGCAGTGGTTGACGTGCCGGCAGCGGCTCGTAGCCAAAAACGTGTTCCAATGACTCGCCTGCGTAAGACAGTCGCTAACCGTCTGCTAGAGGCGAAGAACAATACGGCAATGCTAACGACGTTTAACGAAGTGAACATGAAACCAATCATGGACCTTCGTAAACAGTACAAAGATCAGTTCGAAGAGCGTCACGGTATTCGTTTAGGCTTCATGTCTTTCTACGTGAAAGCTGTAACAGAAGCGCTTAAGCGTTACCCAGAAGTAAATGCTTCGATTGATGGCGATGACATTGTTTACCACAACTACTTCGACATTAGCATGGCGGTATCAACGCCACGTGGTCTAGTTACACCAGTCCTAAAAGACTGTGACAAGCTTGGTTTCGCTGATGTTGAAAAAGGCATCAAAGAACTGGCTATCAAAGGTCGTGATGGCAAGCTAACGGTAGACGAGCTAATGGGCGGTAACTTCACTATCACAAACGGTGGTGTGTTCGGTTCACTAATGTCTACACCAATCATCAACCCACCTCAATCAGCGATTCTTGGTATGCATAAGATCCAAGAGCGCCCGATGGCAGTGGATGGCAAAGTTGAAATCTTGCCGATGATGTACCTAGCGCTGTCTTACGATCACCGCCTAATTGATGGTCGCGAGTCTGTTGGCTTCCTAGTGACTATTAAAGAGTTGCTAGAAGATCCAGCACGTCTCCTATTAGACGTTTAATATCGCTAAAACGTCTAGTTATCGTAGGTAGCTAGACGTTAAAAATTTCAATGGCTAGACTAGCTCAACGTCTGGCCTTCATTTGAATCCCACACCATGAGTACTCGTGATGAGGGATTGATTTGAGAAGACCCTACAGACGTACAAGCAGCCAAGACTGCAGCGTTATGGAAATAATAAATCCCTTAAGGGAAAAACAAACGGAATATCGAAATGAATTTGCATGAATACCAAGCCAAACAGCTGTTTGCAGAATTCGGTTTGCCTGTGCCAGAAGGCTACGCGTGTGATACACCACAAGAAGCTTTTGAAGCTGCAGGCCGTATCAGTACAGAAAAGAAAGTAGTTAAATGTCAGGTTCACGCTGGTGGCCGTGGTAAAGCGGGCGGTGTAGAGCTGCACGATACAAAAGAAGGCGTTAAAGAGTTTGCACAAAAGTGGTTAGGTAAAAACCTAGTGACTTACCAAACTGACGCTAACGGTCAGCCAGTTACAAAAATCCTTGTTGAAGAAGCTTCAAACATTGCAAACGAATTATACCTAGGTGCGGTTGTTGACCGTGCAAGCCGTAAGATCGTTTTCATGGCTTCAACAGAAGGTGGTGTGGAAATCGAAAAAGTTGCGGAAGAAACGCCGGAGCTTATCCACAAAGCAGCAATCGATCCACTAGTAGGCCCACAAGCTTACCAAGGTCGCGAGCTTGCGTTCAAACTTGGTCTTGAAGGTGACCAAATCAAACAATTCGTTAAGATCTTTATGGGTCTTGGCACTATGTTCTCTCAGTACGACCTTGCTCTGCTAGAGATCAACCCACTTGTGGTTACTGGTGAAGGCAACCTGCTATGTCTTGATGGTAAGATCAACATCGATTCAAACGCTCTTTACCGTCAGCCTAAGCTTCGTGAAATGCATGATCCATCACAAGAAGATGAGCGTGAAGCGCACGCAGCTCAGTGGGAACTGAACTACGTAGCACTAGACGGTAACGTTGGCTGTATGGTTAACGGTGCTGGCCTAGCAATGGGTACGATGGATATCGTAAACCTACACGGCGGCAAGCCAGCTAACTTCTTAGATGTAGGTGGCGGCGCGACGAAAGAGCGTGTTGCTGAAGCATTCAAGATCATCCTATCTGATGACAACGTGAAAGCGGTACTTGTTAACATCTTCGGTGGTATCGTACGTTGTGACATGATCGCAGAAGGTATTATCGGTGCGGTTAAAGAAGTAGGTGTAAGCGTACCTGTTGTTGTTCGTCTAGAAGGTACTAACGCTGACCTAGGTCGCGAAGTTCTTGCTAATTCTGATGTTGATATCATTGCTGCTGAGTCGCTAACGGATGCTGCTCAGAAAGTTGTTGCTGCTGCGGAGGCTAAATAATGTCTGTATTAATTAACAAAGACACTAAAGTAATCTGTCAGGGTTTCACTGGTGGTCAAGGTACTTTCCACTCAGAGCAAGCTATCGCATACGGCACTCAGATGGTTGGTGGTGTGTCTCCAGGTAAAGGTGGCCAAACTCACCTAGGTCTACCTGTATTCAACACAGTTCGCGAAGCAGTAGAAGCAACTGGCGCAACAGCGACAGTAATCTACGTTCCAGCACCTTTCTGTAAAGATGCAATTCTAGAAGCGATTGATGCGGGCATCGAGCTAATCGTAACAATCACGGAAGGCATCCCTACAACAGATATGATCGACGTGAAAGTGAAGCTAGAAGAAACTGGCGTTCGCATGATCGGTCCTAACTGTCCGGGTGTTATCACTCCTGACGAGTGTAAGATCGGTATCATGCCTGGTCACATCCACAAGAAAGGAAAAGTAGGTATCGTATCTCGCAGCGGTACTCTAACTTACGAAGCAGTTAAGCAAACAACAGACGAAGGTTTCGGCCAGTCTACTTGTGTTGGTATTGGTGGTGACCCAATCCCAGGTTCAAACTTCATTGATATCCTAAAACTGTTCCAAGAAGACCCTGAAACTGAAGCGATTGTTATGATCGGTGAAATCGGTGGTACAGCAGAAGAAGAAGCAGCAGCATACATTAAAGAAAATGTAACGAAGCCAGTGGTTTCCTACATTGCTGGTGTAACTGCTCCTCCTGGTAAACGTATGGGCCACGCTGGTGCGATTATCTCTGGCGGTAAAGGTACTGCTGAAGACAAATTTGCTGCACTAGAAGCGGCGGGCGTTAAGACTGTGAAATCTCTAGCAGAGATCGGCCAAGGTCTACGTGAAGTAACGGGCTGGTAATTTCAACTCGAAGCTTAAAGCTAAAAAAGCCTAGCAATTGTTGCTAGGCTTTTTTGTATCAAGGTGCTTTTTACGATTTTTGGCGAATAAATTGGCTAAGCATAAACAGAGATGTTGCGCTGATTACTACTGATGGGCCAGCCGGCGTATCGAAGTGCCATGATAGGCTAAGCCCCATTAGTACTGCCACAGAGCCAATAATAGATGCGAACAGTGCCATTTGCTCTGGTGATGAAGAGACCTTACGTGCTGTTGCTGCTGGGATGATCAGCAAAGAAGTCATGATAAGTGCCCCAACAAACTTCATTCCTACGGCAATCACAACACCTACCATAAGCATTAACACCAATCTAACCAAGTCTGTATTGACGCCCTCGACGGCAGCAAGCTCTTCACTAACTGTGCTCGACAATAAAGGTCGCCAAAAAACGTAAAGACACACACTAACAGCAGCGACACCTGCGTAAATGAACATCAGATCTTGCGGAGATACTGCGAGTAAGTCACCGAACAAGTAACTCATCAGATCTACACGGACATTATCCAAGAAACTAACAGAAACTAGACCAACAGATAATGCGCTATGGGCGAGTATACCCAGAAGCGTATCGGTTGCGACCAGTTGTTGTTTCTGCAATGTCACGAGCAATACGGCGAGTGCTAAACAGCAAACGAGTAGTGCAAGATAAAGGTTCACGTTGAGCAGAAAGCCTAATGCCAAACCCATCAATGAAGCATGTGCCAGGGTATCACCGAAGTAAGCCATTTTGCGCCAAACGACGAATGACCCAAGAGGACCTGCAATGATCGCGATGCCAATACCAGCAAGAATAGAAGGTAGAAGAAACTCAATCATGGTGATGATGTCCGTGTTTATGGTTGGAGCATGATGTCGCATCGCCAGTTACTGGCGTTCCGGATAAATCGTGATGATGATGCTCGTGGTCGTGATGATAAAACGCGAGCGATTCTCTCGCTGCATTGCCAAATAGCGCGATGTAAGAAGGGTGCTGAGTAATCGTGGCAGGTGAACCAGAGCAGCAAACATGGTGATGCAGACAAATGACATCATCTGTTTTGGCCATTACTAAATGTAAGTCGTGTGACACCATAAATACACCGCAATCGAATCGGTGACGAATGCTTTCAATTAGATCGTAGAGATCGATTTGACCTTGAATATCCACACCCTGCGCAGGTTCATCTAGCACTAACAGCTCTGGGCGTTGAAGCAAAGCACGCGCAAGTAATACGCGTTGGTTTTCACCACCTGACAAGCGATGCATGTTACTACTAATTAAATGCTCAGCGCCAACAAGCCTTAATGCATCAATACATTCTTGTTTACTGTATTTTCCTGCTAAATTTAGAAAACGGGTGACATTCAATGGAAGAGAGTCATTGAGCTTCAATTTTTGAGGAACATAACCAATTTTTAGTTTTCTTTGTCGGTTTAATTTGCCGCTAGTCGGTTTTTGAAGGCCTAAAATGACTTTGACTAACGTTGATTTTCCCGCTCCATTGGGACCAATTAGGGTTGTTATTTTGCCCTTTTGTAATTCCATACTAATGTTATCGAGAACTCTGCGGCCATCGAACTCGACGCATAAGTGCTCAAGATGGACTAAGGAAGACATGAATGAAACTCATTTGCAAATCAATAATGTTATAATGTAACATTATCACACTTTCTACACCATATCCCAAGTAAAACTATGAAAAGAGCATTAATTCTTGCTGCGTCAGCGATGCTAACGTTGCCAGCACACGCAGTAACGGTACTAACGAGTATCAAACCTATTCAGTTATTAGTGACAGAACTTACTCAAGGTGTGACTTCGCCAGATGTATTACTGCAGTCCAACACTTCACCCCATGATTACGCTTTACGCCCATCGGATGTTAAGAAAATCGCTTCTGCTGATTTAGTTATTTGGTACGGACATGATCTAGAACCGTTTCTGGAAAAAGTCGTGTCAGACAGATCGAATATTCTGACTATTAGTCAAATTCCAGATCTAGATTTGCGTGAGTTTGATAGTGAGCACAATCATGACCATGATGGCCACGATCATGGTTCACATGATCCGCACTTTTGGTTAGGTGTAAGTCAAGCACAACAAGTTGCCAAGGCTGTCGTGAATCAACTGGGATCACTTGATCCGGAAAATGCAGCACAGTACCAAGAAAACCTTAAAAAATTTGAAACTGAGCTCAGCCAGACGGACCTAGAGATCAAGAAGAAATTATCGCCAGTGAAAGACAAAGGTTACTTTGTGTTTCACGATGCTTATGGTTATTTCGAAGAGCGTTATGAGTTAAATCAAATGGGGCACTTCACCGTGAGCCCGGATCGTAAGCCGGGCGCAAAAACCTTAATCCAAATTCGTCAAAAGTTAAGTTCAGGAGATGTAGCCTGCGTGTTTTCTGAACCTCAGTTTACTCCAGCTGTCGTTCAGAGCGTGATGCGAGGTAGCAAAGTTGCCAAAGGTGAACTTGACCCATTAGGGAGCACAATTGAAGCAAAACCGGGCAGTTACTTTACTTTTCTCAACAATATGGCGAATAATTTTGAGCAGTGCTTGAGCCAAAAGACGGATTAAGTAGTGTTGTTGTGTAGGAATAGTCCTTTTAACGTGATCCAGTAGTAAGAATTACAACCTTTGGCAAGGCGAGCCTTTTCTCAAACAGTAATTGAGATATCATTATCAATAATTAGCAGCTCAAAATAACCGTATAAGTCCATGCTGTAGAAGATATGGACGGTGAGCGCCGAGCACAAATTGATATAAAAGGTTTTCGTCTTGCTACGCCAATTAGCCCTTGTCTTGTTGGGCTTTTTCCTATCTTTCCAAGCATTTGCTCTTCATAATGCGAATGCCATCTTTTACCCTTTGCCGACTCAGGTTAAGGGTACTTTTATTGCGGCTAAAAAATTGTTCTTGGGTGAGCAAGGGGGCTTGTGGATTCACGACGTGCATGGGCGGGTGTTGTTTTATGATGGCCAAAATATCCTACCTAAATCAGGCAGTTTTTTACAAACGTCTGCCAAGCAACTGGCTTATCATGAAGGCTCGTTCTGGACCTTTGTTGAGAATGAGGTGTATCAAACTTATCCAAATCAAGAAAGACGTTTAGTCTTTAGCTTAAACCCCGGGTCGCAAATAAGAAAAATCGGTTCTTCTGAAGATTATATTTGGGTTAGTGATGGCGCACATTTCTATACTTACAACATCGATACTAGCGAGTTAAAGTCCTTTTCTTTGTTGCAGCTCTATCAACATAGCAACAATAGCTATGTTTATATTAACGATGCAGTTCTGCTCGAAGAGAAGTGGGCACTTGCTACAACTTCTGGCTTTTATCTTTCAGAAGGAGATAAGTTTGACCATGTAGTCGCTTCAGGTCAGAACTACATTGAAAAGATCTACTACTCACACACGCGCAGAGAAATTCTGGTAGGAACGTTGCGTGGGGCATTAATTTTCAATATTTATCAACCTGATAAAGAGGTGATTAAGATTGGCGGCTCTCATGTGTTGACTTTCGCTGAGACAAATCAAGAGTACTGGGTGGGGACTGAGCATGGTCTGTATTTATACTCATTCTTGTCAGGCGAAGTGACAGAAGTCGAGCCTGCAAGCTTTCTTGAACTGGAGCTGGATAATACAAAGATCTATTCGCTACTGAGTGACAACATGGGAGGGATGTGGATCGCGACTAACCAAGGCATTCGCTATTACTCCTTGTTTAGTAAAAAGTTTGAACGAGTAACCTTCAGTAGTTACGACTCGCAAACCTTATCAGGGCGAATTCGACAAACCTCCACAGGACCTGATGATGCGCTTTGGTTCGCGGATGACCGAAAGCTTTATCGGACAGGTGAGAGTGGCAACATCAAAGTCTTGGAGCTTGATTCGCAGATCAATGAATTTGCATTTCAAGGTGGGATGCTTTGGCTTGCGACCTCTAAAGGGCTCGAAATATTCGAGCTGAATGGTCTTAACAAAGTGACATTTCCTTATTTACAGGTTATGGCTGGACACGGAGTGGAGCATGTGACTGTAGATGGTAATGAGCGTCTCTGGGTATCAAGCGGATACCATCTTTACAATGTTGATATAACCAAGCAAAGCGTAAGAAATTTTGGAAGTGAGTGGCTAGTAAGTCAGTACTTACCAGCTAAGGTTACGCGTTTATACGACACTGAAGATTCTCTATTGATAGGGACCGATCATGGGATTTATCAATACAGCAATGAAAACATCCAGTTCATCCGCTATTCCGAAAAATTTGGTGAATCATTAGACATGGTCACGGCGGTTGATGGCAGTCAGTGGTTTGCGTCATCTTACGGCGTTTTTAAAACGATTAAAGGAAGTAACGAGAAACATGTTGTTGAAATGAGTGTGTCCAACGCGCGACCTGCTTGCTTGATCAGAGACAGGCAAGGTGTGTGGTTAGCCTCTTCTGTCGGATTAAGCTATTACCACCTTTCGGGTGAATTAGTGAAACATTATTCATCGGCGTCTGGCTTAATGAACAACGAGTTTCTACCAGGAATCTGCAGTGTTATACAGCAAAAAGAAGGTGGTGAGCGAGAGCTCGTCCTAGGGTCGAAATACGGGTTGGTAAAAGCTGAAGCATCCAAGCTGCTTGTGTCCAACCCTCCAGAGTCGAAGTTTATCGTGAGCCAAGTTGTGCTTGAAAACGAGATTCTACAAGTTGGTAGCGCCGATTTGAATGGCATAAAATTACCGTATGGCTCTTCTCTAAGTTTCTTATTTGGCGTGATGCCAAAACCAGACAGCCAAAATTTGTATTATCGATTGAATAGCGATGATCCTTGGCAAGCGCTAGAGGGAGGCCAACTGACTCTAGAGCATCTCAATTCCGGTGAATACCATCTACAGGTAAGTAATGAGTCTCAAGTCGCTGCTGGATTGGTTGGGCTCGAGTCATATTTTATTGTGCTTAATCCTTGGTATTTATCGCAACTCGCAATTTTAGGTTTTGTGGTCGCGAGTATTGCCATGGTTGCACTACTTATGTACTGGCGTTCTCGCTATGTTGTACAGGCTAACCGTGATTTAGCTGCGCAAGTGACACTCAAAACTAACCAGTTGAGGCATCAAAGCCGAGTGTTGTTGACGAGTAACCAACAGCTACGTAAACAGATTCAAGTCAGAAACCTGTTGGTTGATCACGTGGCGCAATCTATTAAGTCCAGTGTGGATTTTATAGCGTCAAAATTACCCATACCTTTGGATGCAGCTACGGAAGATCATCTGGCGAAAACGACATGGCAATTAAATGAGTTAAAAAGTGTTCCTGGCGAAGCTAGCGGCGGTAGTCACAATTACAATTTGAGTCAGATAACTCAATCGGTGGTTGATGTATGGCAAGATGATTTTGCGAAGGCTGGGATTATGGTGGAGCTTGAAGATGAGAGAAAAACAAGTCGAATTGCTCTGGAAAGCTTTAACCTTGATGTTATCTTCAACAGCATTTTTGCCAATATCATCAAGCGTTCTTTCCGAGGCCAAACGGTGAGAATCATGCTAGAAGAGGGCAATGATATTGTTTCATTGAGTTTTCTTGATTATGGGACGCAACTGCCTAATAAAGTGACGACCGGGCGTCCATCTAATATGAACCACTCTGAATTGAGTATTGATCATCTTGCCCAGTTAGTGACAACGAGTGGAGGATACTTGGCGGTGTTTACTTCCGACGCTCAAAATAAAATCGAAATTACATGGCCAACTGCGAAGGAGATGAGTTATGTGGATGAATCTCTGCAAGAGTTTGAGTCTGAACCTATCGTCGAAGATAAAGTGACCCCAGAGAAAGAGTGGTTGCAAAAAGTCTATCAGCTGGTGGCTGAGCACTACCATGACCCTGAGTTTGGTACTGCTTTAGCGGCTAAAATGCTGTTCATGTCAGAACGCTCTTTACAGAGGCGCTTTAAATCAGCCTCGTCAAGAACGTTAAAAGATTATGTAACCGAAGTTCGTTTAGAAACGGCGTGTGAGCAGTTATTAGCGGGCGAGAAAATCAGCGAAGTAGCGTTTAACTGCGGCTTTAATGATCCTTCTTACTTTAGCCAAAAGTTTAAATTGCATTTTGGTTTGCCTCCTTCCAAGTTTGCTTTGACTCAAGAAAGCCAAGAAACCAACTAAAAAACCTCATTACACACTCCCTAGTGAATATTCAAAAGACTGGGGAGCTGCTTATAGTGCTCTACTATTGCTAGAGCTACCAATGCAGTGATTCTCATTGCTTCTTCATCACATCTAGCCTACAAATCCATTCTCAATACGTAAGCACGGTCACGCTCTATCTGTTAGTAGCGCTGTTCTTAGCTATAACCATACATGGCTTAAGAGGACGGATTTACCTACGGCGACAAATATATGAATGGTTGTATTTTTGTATCTAGAGTGCGTTGGTTCATTTGAGTAGTGGGGGGATGCGAAATTCGTGAAAACAGAACTGTGCTGAAAAGGTGGATAAGATAAAGAGTTTAGAGAGAGATGAAAAAAAATATCGTGGTATAGCCGGGGGGACTATACCACGGGTGTCAATGACACCTTCGCTTGCTGCCGGAGTGACATGTTGCCATGCCACCTCTGGAATTCATTTGAGAGGTTGCCCTCTCGATGGAGTAACTATACGAGAGGTTACTTATTTTTCTTATAAAAATAACGCCATGTTGATATGAGAAAAACGACAAAGTTTTAAATGTCATATAACTTGTTGTTTTGTGTGGAAATTTTTATCTTTACCATTTATTTGTGACATTTTTATTTCATTGGTCGTGATTTTTAATTGTTAATTTTGACGTAAATAACGAGAGGAAATTTACGGAGTTTACGTTTGAAAGCATGAAAACATTTATGAAATCTTTGATTTCACACAAGGATTGAAGGGTTATAGGAGAGTAATATTGGCAGCCTAAACTTATTAAATAATAATATTTCTCATTAGCAATACTCTTAAGGGCCACTATGAAGTTATCAGAGATTAATCCTGGCGATACGGTGACGATTCGGTTGTTAGATGGTCTTTCATCAGATATCAGAAAGAAACTCATGGTAATGGGGCTGCTTCCCAATACAGAAGTCAAAGTGATTCGACGTGCTCCAATGGGCGATCCTTTACAAGTCGAAGTCCGTGGTGTGTCTGTCGCATTGCGAGAAACCATTGCTCAGAAAATTGAAGTGGAGCGAGTGTAATGCAATATCAAGTGCTTACCGTAGGTAATCCTAATAGTGGTAAAACGACGCTATTTAATGGTTTGACTGGCGCAAAACAGCAAGTTGGTAACTGGGCAGGCGTCACCGTTGAAAAGAAAACGGGACAATTCAAACATGCGGGTGACGAGTTTTTGCTCACTGACCTTCCTGGTATTTACTCGTTAGACAGTGGTAATGATAGCAATAGTATTGACGAATCCATTGCATCGCGTGCGGTTCTAACTCATCCTGCCGATCTCATTATCAACGTGGTTGATGCCACGAGTTTAGAGCGCAGCTTATATATGACGTTACAACTTCGCGAACTTGGCCGTCCTATGATTGTTGTTCTCAACAAAATGGATGCACTAAAACGTGAACGTCAAATGATTAACGTTTCAGAGCTTGAGAAAACATTAGGTTGTCCTGTAGTAAGTTTATCTGCAACCAATAAAACTCAAGTTGCAGAGTTTAAAGAAAAACTTCATAAGTCCATTGTTCAAGGGGTCGCGCTTAAAGAGCTATCTTTGCATTACGGTGAAAAGATGGAGTCGGCGATTCAAACTGTTTCCGCACTTTTTAACGATCAAACCGTCGCCCATCGTGCATTAGCGATTCGTGCGCTTGAAAAAGACACGATGGTTCTCAATAGCCTTTCCGATATTGATAGAAGCAAAGTATTGGAAGTCACTGCGACTTTAGACTTGGATATCGATTTGCATGTCGCGGATACCAAGTACACATACCTGCATGAACAGTGTAAAAAAGTTCGTCGAAGCGAAGGCAAATTAAGCCGTAGTGTGACTGAAAAACTCGACCAGTTTATTTTGAACAAGTGGATTGGGATCCCATTCTTCTTTGTTGTTATGTACTTGATGTTTATGTTCTCGATTAACATCGGTAGTGCATTTATCGACTTTTTTGACATTGGTGTAGGCGCATTGCTGGTTGATGGTGGACACCACTTATTAGATGGTCACCTCCCCGTATGGCTAGTTACGGTGATTGCTGATGGTTTAGGCGGCGGTATTCAAACAGTTGCGACCTTTATCCCGGTCATAGCGTGTTTGTACTTATTCCTTGCTGTGCTTGAGAGCTCGGGTTACATGGCACGTGCTGCGTTTGTGCTTGATAAAGTGATGCAGAAAATCGGCTTGCCGGGTAAAGCGTTTGTCCCTTTGGTTCTAGGTTTTGGCTGTAACGTTCCGTCGATCATGGCAACGCGCACGCTAGACCAAGAGCGTGAGCGCAAGTTGGCTGCGTCGATGGCACCGTTTATGTCATGTGGTGCTCGCTTGCCTGTGTACGCTTTATTTGCTGCCGCTTTTTTCCCAGGCTCTGGTCAAAACATTGTGTTTGCACTTTACCTACTTGGTATTGTCGCCGCGGTGTTTACCGGTTTGTTCCTCAAGCACACGCTGTATCCTGGCAGCAGTGATAGCTTGGTGATGGAAATGCCTGACTATGAGCTTCCGACATTGCAGAACGTCGTGATCAAAACTTGGCAAAAACTTAAGCGGTTTGTATTGGGTGCAGGTAAAACCATCGTAGTGGTTGTTGCTATCTTGAGCTTCCTCAACTCGCTAGGAACTGACGGTACATTCGGTAATGAAGACAGTGATAAATCGGTTCTATCAAAAGCCGCTCAGGTTGTGACGCCAGTGTTTGCACCAATTGGTATTCAAGAGGATAACTGGCCAGCAACGGTTGGTATTATTACTGGTATCTTCGCGAAAGAGGCAGTCGTGGGCACATTGAACAGCTTATATACTACGCCAACCGATGGAGAGGATGCAGAATTTGATCTTATGGGTAGCCTAGAAGAAGCTGTGATGAGCATTCCTGAAAACCTAGCAGGGCTGAGCTATTCTGATCCTCTGGGGATTGACGTCGGTGATTTAGCAGATTCTCATGCAGTCGCAGAGGAGCAAGAAATTGATGAATCGATCTTTGGTAACATAAAAGAGAAATTTGTTTCTGGTCATGCTGCTTTTGCGTACCTAGTTTTTATCTTACTTTACACTCCTTGTGTGGCTGCGATGGGTGCCTATGTTCGAGAATTCGGCAATAACTTTGCGCGCTTTATAGCGGTATGGACAATGGGGCTCGCGTACTTGAGTGCGACTTTCTATCATCAGCTTATGCATTTCGCTGATAGCCCTATCACCAGCGGCGTTTGGATTGCCATAATTATTGCGATTTTCTTTGGCACGTACCGCGTTTTCAAGCGCGTAGGCAAGAAACATCAAGGCGAGTTTGAGGCGCAAGTCGTATGATTTTAAAAGAGCTTTATCAATATATTGCCGAAAAAGGAACGGTTTCCCAATCTGAGCTAGCAAAACAGTTCGGAATGAGTGAAGACGGTGCAGACGCCATGTTAAGTGTATGGATTAACAAAGGTCGCATTTCTCGCTTGGTAGATACAAATAAAGCTCATCATATAACGCGAATACGCTATGCAGTCACAAAGCACGATGGTTTGTCACTTACCGTGACCATGTAGTAGGAGCAATGAACCATCGCGCACAAACAACAAAGCCGCATCAGCAATGATGCGGCTTTTTACTTTCTACCTGAATTAAAAGTTATATAACGGTTACGCTTTACGGAAGATAGAGCTTAACGACAACACATTACGAATTCGGTTAAGAATCTCTTCTTGTTCTTCGTCAGTACGAAACTCTCCTTTTGTATTCCCCCAAACTGGTCCTGGCCATGCCATATCGTCTTTAAAGCGCGCAATATGGTGAATGTGCAGCTGTGGCACCATGTTACCTAGGGCGCCAAGGTTTAACTTGTCTGGGCGGAATGTCGCTTCGAGTGCTTGGCTTACCGCTTGAGATTCGAGCAAAAACTGTTGTTGCTCTTGCATTGGCAAGTGGTGTAGCTCTTTCAAATTTTCGCGTTTAGGCACCAAGATAACCCATGGCACAGCATTATCTTTATGAAGAAGCGCGACGCAAAGTGGGAAGTGACCAATCACCGAAGTGTCTTTTGCCAATTGAGGATGAAGTTCAAAACTCATTATTGCTGTCCGATTAATTTTTAGTTTGAATTAGTATACGACAGATAAAACAAAAGGTTGGCGCTTTCACGTCAACCTTCGTCATCATTTAGCTTGTGCTACTTAAGCTAACTACGTAAAAGCGGATTACATACGCTCTAGAGTATCGATACCCAGTAGAGACAGACCTTGCTTGATGGTCTTCGCTGTTAGCGCAGCTAGTTTCAGACGGCTTTGTTTCACTGCTTCGTCTTCAGCAACTAGGATAGGGCACGCTTCGTAGAAGCTAGAGAACTGACCTGCTAGTTCGAATAGGTAGCTACACATGATGTGTGGTTGGCCTTCGCGAGCAACAGATTGCACCGCTTCTTCGAACTGCATAAGTTTAGCAATAAGTGCTTTCTCTTTCTCATCAGTGATTTTGATGTCACCTTGGAGAGCATCCATAGCAACACCAGCTTTAGCGAAAATTGAAGCTACACGAGTGTATGCATATTGCATGTATGGTGCTGTGTTGCCTTCAAACGCTAACATGTTGTCCCAATCGAACACGTAGTCAGTCGTACGGTGTTTAGATAAGTCAGAGTATTTAACCGCTGCCATTGCAACTGTTTTAGAGATCTTCTCTTTTTCTTCCGCATCTAGTTCAGGGTTTTTAGATTCGATCAGCTGTGCTGCGCGAACTTCTGCTTCATCCAGAAGATCTGCCAAACGAACGGTACCACCCGCACGAGTCTTGAATGGCTTTCCGTCTTTACCCAGCATCATGCCGAACGCGTGGTGCTCAAGAGATACAGACTCAGGCACATAGCCCGCTTTACGAACAATCGTCCAAGCTTGCATTAGGTGCTGGTGTTGACGTGAGTCGATGAAGTAAAGCACACGGTCTGCGCTTAGCTCTTCATAACGATATTTTGCACATGCGATGTCTGTTGTTGTGTATAGGAAACCGCCATCGCGTTTTTGAACGATAACGCCCATTGGTTCGCCATCTTTGTTCTTGTATTCATCTAGGAATACAACTTGCGCGCCATCATCTTCAACGGCAAGGCCTTGTTCTTTTAGGTCTGCAACGATCTTAGGAAGCATGTCGTTGTACATGCTTTCGCCCATTACGTCGTCACGAGTCAGTGACACGTTTAGACGGTCGTAGTTGCGCTGGTTTTGGATCATGGTTACATCAACGAGTTTTTTCCACATTTCTGCACAGTACTCGTCACCGCTTTGCAGTTTTACCACGTAGTTTCGCGCCTTTACTGCGAACTCTTCATCTTCATCGTACAGCTTTTTAGACTCACGGTAGAAGCCTTCAAGGTCCGCAAGTTCCATAGAAACTTCGCCAGACTCTTGTTGTACACGCTCAAGGTTTGCGATAAGCATTCCGAACTGAGTACCCCAGTCGCCGATGTGGTTCGCGCGGATCACTTTGTGACCTAAGAACTCAAGCGTACGTACCACTGCATCACCGATGATGGTTGAACGCAGGTGACCTACGTGCATTTCTTTTGCTACGTTTGGTGCAGAGTAGTCGGCAACGATGGTTTGCGCTTCTTCTTTAGCTACGCCAAGACGTTCGTCTGTTAGCGCCGCGTCGGCTTGTTTCGCAAGGAACTCTTCGCTTAGGAAAATGTTGATGAAACCAGGGCCAGCGATTTCTGTTTTGCTCGCAATACCATCTAGGTCTAGAACATCCAGTACTTTCTGTGCAAATTCTCGTGGGTTAGTACCCAGTTTTTTAGCAACGCCCATTACGCCGTTTGCTTGGTAATCACCAAATTGTGGCTTTGCTGATTGGCGAACGGCTGCAGGACTGCCTGCAGGTGCGCCAGCGGCTTCTAGAGCCTGAGATACTTTGTCATTAATAAGTGCTTGGATATTCACACGCGTTTCCTTCAATTCAAGGACAAAGAACTCGGCAATATGTACGCCGAGCTCTGTTAGAGTTCACAAAAATGGGGCTAATCATAACAACTTTATTGCTTTTCATACAGAGATGAATAGGCGAAATTTTTACTTTTTCGATTGAATGGAAATGTGGCTTAGTTTGCGTTTACTATTGCGCTCAAAGTAATGAGATAAATCGCCCCATAAGAGACCCACAATGACGACTCAACTAGTTGAAAAGCGCCTAACGCCTGAATTGATGATCCAAGATCTGGACGCATTTATGGCGAAGATTGAAGAGCTTGCAACCCTGTTAAAACTGGATCTGAGCTTTGCTCAAGCTGACCATATTGCGCTGCGTATTAATGATACTGAAACAGCGAAAGCCGCGCATGAAGCATGGAATCAATACGGTAAGGTGATTTCACAAGCGAAAATAAACGGTCGCCCAATCATCGTTATCGAATTCGACAAAGCGTTGGAAAGCCGTGGCTGGAAGATTGAGTGTCTGGAGCTGCCATACCCTGCGGAAGGCAAAATCTACCCAAATGAAAGCTGGGAACATGTGGAGTTTGTGATTCCGTCTCATGCCGAAACCGCAGATGAGTTTCTTGCTGATTTGAAACACACTTACCCAGCGTTTGGCGCGCGTTTTGATGAGTTAAAAGAGCTGGGTGTGAAGATCAAATTGTCGAGCCCGAAAGGGGAAGGCGAACGCTTGAACAACCCAACCGTGGCGTTTAAGTACCAAGGCATTTGTATCAAGCTGCACCCGCATTCACTTAAGCGTATTGTGGAGTCTGAGCAGGCGTAAAACGCTAGAGTGAAAATTGCTGAGTTGCGAGAGGCAAAAAGGGAGCCGAGGCTCCCTTTCGTAAGCGAATCACTATTTAGCCGGTGACTTGCTTTTTGGGTTGGTAATGGAAAGCTTTTTGCCTTTCAACTCTTCGTCTAGAGTTAGTGTGAAAGTCTTTGGAAACGGCATTCGTTTACAATGATCCACTTTGTTCCTGACGATTGTGAGCAGGGCTTCCGTTGAAGAGTTTTGCTCTATTTTTAAGCTAAAGTCATCGTTCTTACTGCAGCCATTAGACTCGGCGATAAATGAAATTTGACTATCGATAGTTCGGTACGCTTCTACCATGATTGCTTGGTGTTCAGACTCTTGACCTTGCTGCATTTCTGTATTTGCCGAGCAAGCGACTAAGCTGATTGAGCTCAAACCAAGCAGCATTGTTTTGAGTATATATTGCATCTTGTTATCCTTTTTTGCGACGTAGGAAAGGACCTGCAGCTAGCAGCATTAATAGGCTAATTGAGAAGCTGCCGCCTGAACTCGATGTTTTGGTTACGCTGCTCTCGCTATTGTTATCTGAACTAACTGACATCTTGATATTGCGAATATACGCTTGCGCGTTGTAACCACCGCTAAACTCGTAGTTTTTCAGATAAGCAAAAGTAACCGTGTTTGACTTCCGGTAAAGATCGATAGAAAGTTCATTGTACTCAAGAAGCTGGCGAGTGTAGTCATACTCTTGGCCATTGACGTAAACGACAAAAACATCGAAACCATCTGACAAGACTTTAAAGTCCATTGATAGTTTGCCTTTTGGAAGATCGGTTAAATGCAAGATGGATGCACCAGTAGACATTCCCATTTCTGCTGACTGAAGTTCACCATTTTCAGCGGTCCAAGCGTGTTCATTGGTGTACACGTTTGCGCCAGCTAGCGTAACGGCACTGCTCAATGAGCTGCTTGCTTTATCAATACCACTATATATTAAGGTAGTCGAAAGTTTAGATAGTTTCGGATGATCAGTAGAGACTTCAATCGTTTCAACTGAGTGCGAGTAGCTTGGGTAGTAGCCTACCGTAATTTGACAGCTTTGAGATGGTGCCAGTGTCGCAGTACAGGTATTTTTGGCGAGGCTGATTCCGCTTGTTAGGGTAACGCCCGTGATGTTAATTGGCGTATTCACCTCGTCATTACGAATAGTAAAGGTCTCTTGCTGCGCTTTTCGCTCAACGAAATGAAGATCTCGATACTGAGTGTAGCTGATAGTATTACGATGACTATCTATCCAGCCGTTGTGCTGAAAATGAGCGACGTTTGCGTAAACACCATAAGCATTTGGTTGAGCACATCCGTCACCCCAACTGACCACCCCTAATAATTTGTTGATGCCGTTATCGTCAACGATGAGCGGACCGCCGCTATCTCCTTGGCAGCTATCTTTACCTCCCCAATAGTATCCGGCGCAAATGCCGTCATCTGATACATTAGAGTAGTTTCCTGGTAGGTTTTGGCAGGTAGCTCGATCTACGTATTCCAAATCTACTTGTTGTAAAACGGTTGGGTATATTCTGTCTGTCGTGGACGTATTTCCCCATCCAGCCACATGCAACTTGTCTCCCACACGTACGCTATCTAAAAGTTCTGGCGTTGCCAGATCAATAGTTGCGCTATCGACATTGCGTTCTAATTCGATAAGAGCGATGTCATTGTTCGTTGTATTACTGTTATATGCAGTATGCGAGTAGATATTGTTAACCGCGATGCGCTGCGCGTGAGACTCGTTGTTTTGATCATAAAGACCAAGAGCGATATCAATATCGTCCGCATTGAGACCTTCCACACAGTGTGCAGCAGTTAATACGTATTTTCCACCAAGGAAACTACCGCCACAGAAGTGACCAATAGATGTTGGCTGTCCTTTACGGACCAGTGAAGCAATAAACTTCCAGTCGGAAGTATTAGCTGGCTCGCCGCCAATAATGCGAGTGGATACATCATTCTGAACAGGCTTAAGAGTATCTGCGATTGTGGTTGCTGGCAAAGTCAGCCCAATCAGAAAAGCCACTAACGTTTTTTTCCTTTTAATTCCGTAATATTAACGTGGTTTATTATAAAGGGACCAAATGATAAACGGAATCATTCTCTCAGTAAATAATTGTAGTGAAATGAAAAATTATAATATATCGGTTTAATTTTGATGGTTAGAGTCGGGGGATATCCCTGAAAAGATGAAACCCGTCAAGTTGGACGGGTTTCATTCTCTTTGTAACTAGTGCGGAAGGATTACAGGATCACTGTTTTATTTCCATAAACAAAGACGTGGTCATTGATCACTTTATTCAAAGCCTTACTCAATACGTTCTTCTCTACATCGCGTCCTGCTTGCGCCATATCTTGGGCATTGAATGTATGGTCGACAGGAATTACGTCTTGCTTGATGATCGGCCCTTCATCTAAATCATTGGTCACGAAGTGTGCCGTTGCTCCGATGATTTTCACACCGCGATCGTAAGCTTGTTGATATGGCTTCGCGCCAATAAAAGCAGGTAAGAAGCTGTGATGAATATTAATGATTTTGTGGTGGTATTTCTCAACAAACGTAGGCGTCAATACGCGCATGTATTTAGCTAACACCAAAAAGTCAGCATCGTATTGATCGATCACTTCTAGCATCTTCTGCTCGTGTTCTTCACGGCTAAGGTTTTCATGGGTCACGTGGTGGTAAGGAATGTCGAAGCGCTCAGTGAGAGTTTGCAGTTTGTCGTAATTCCCCACCACAGCAGCGATCTCAACATCTAGGCTTCCATCGTAGGTTTTCATCAGAATATCGCCTAAACAATGCGCTTCTTTTGTGACGAGAATGACGATGCGCTTACGGCGAGAGCCAACCAATTTACGCTTAGCACCTTGCGGGAGTGCTTGGTCCAAATCGGCAAGAAACGTTTGATCGTTGAAGTATCCCTCCAACTCCGTTCTCATGAAAAAGTGACCACTGGTATTATCAACAAATTCGTTATTGTGAACGATGTTGAGTTGGTGCTTGTAACAGATATTAGTGATTTTCGAGATGAGACCCGGGGCGTCAGAACAGTGGGTCAACAGTGTTTTCTTTTCCATAAATCAGGTACTTCCATGCATTAATATTTTAGCGTACGAATTTGTTATTATTCCCTGGCGGGTGTAACTGTACTGCCATGTTTCACCATAAATAATCTATTCTTACGTTGGTTTCAACAAAATATCCGTGTGTCGCCGCAAGCTGGTCAGATTGTGGGCTGATGTCACTCCTATTCCTCTGATATACTCTCGATAATTTTTCATACTCAATACCAAGCATGATCGCAAAAACTTTTTCCTCTGATGGCGCATTAGGTAAGGCCATTCCGGGCTTTCAAGCTCGTCAGCCACAAATCGATATGGCGGAAGCCGTCAGCAGTGCGATCAAAGATCAAACCCAGTTGGTGGTGGAGGCAGGAACCGGAACCGGTAAGACCTTCGCATACCTAGTCCCTGCGCTGTTGAGTGGTAAAAAAGTGATCATCAGTACAGGCTCGAAAAACTTGCAAGAGCAGTTGTACCATCGGGACTTACCGCTTATGGTCAATGCGCTTGGTTTTTATGGCCAAGTGGCGTTATTAAAAGGGCGTTCTAATTATCTGTGTTTGGATCGTTTGAGCCGCCAAATGGTCGAAAGCCACACTAATGAATCTGACCCGACGTTATTAACTCAACTGGTTAAAGTGCGTGCTTGGTCATCAGAAACCAAAACAGGTGACCTTGGTGATTGTGATGATCTACCCGAAGACAGCATGATCATTCCGACCATCACTTCAACCAATGATAACTGTTTAGGTAAAGAGTGTCCGAGCTACACCGATTGCTTTGTATTGAAAGCGCGTAAGCGAGCCATGGATTCCGACATTGTTGTGGTGAACCATCACTTATTTCTTGCTGACTTAGCGATCAAAGAAACAGGATTTGGCGAACTGATTCCAGAAGCCGATGTGTTTATTTTTGATGAGGCTCATCAGTTGCCAGATATTGCGAGCGAATATTTCGGCCAGTCAGTTTCAAGCCGCCAAATTCACGATCTTGCCAAAGACATTGAAATAGCCTATCGCACCGAAGCAAAAGACATGCGCCAATTGCAAAAAGTGGGTGACAAACTCATGCAAAGCGCAATGGACATGCGGATTGTACTGGGTGAGCCTGGCTTTCGTGGCAACTGGCGTGAGGCGTTGCAATCAGGCTCTATTAAGCGAGAATTGTTGCGCTTAACTGATAGCCTCGAATTGGCGATTGATGTACTCAAAATAGCCTTAGGGCGCAGTCAATTACTGGATACCGCCTTTGAACGAGCCAATTTGATCAAAGGCCGCATCGACCGGGTATGTGATGTCGATATTACTGGTTACTCATACTGGTATGATACCTCGCCTCGTCATTTCGCTCTGCACATTACGCCTCTTTCTGTCGCGGACAAGTTCCATGAGCAAATAGAGATTAAACAAGGCGCGTGGATTTTCACGTCAGCAACCCTAGCCGTATCGGGCGACTTCAAGCACTTTACTGAGCGCCTTGGCCTCAAGCCTACAAAGCAATTTTCTCTGCCGTCCCCCTTTGATTATCAAAAACAAGCGCGCCTTTGTGTGCCAAGGTATTTGCCAGAGCCAAACAGTAACGGCTTAGCGGATAAGTTAGTCCGAATGCTTGCCCCGGTGATTGAAGAAAACGATGGTCGCTGCTTCTTTTTATGTACCTCGCACAGCATGATGCGTGAACTAGGTGAGAAGTTCCGAGAAGTACTTGAGCTGCCTGTGTTAATGCAAGGGGAGATGAGTAAGCAGAAAACCTTGGCGGAGTTTATGGAACTGGGTAACGCTTTACTCGTGGCGACAGGCGCTTTCTGGGAAGGGATTGATGTTAGAGGTGATGCGCTGAGCTGTGTTATTATCGACAAATTACCGTTTACCGCCCCTGACGATCCGTTACTCAAAGCCCGTATCGAGGATTGTCGATTACGTGGCGGTGAACCATTTGCTGAAGTACAAATCCCGGATGCAGTGATTACGTTAAAGCAGGGAGTAGGGCGATTAATTCGAGATCAGAAGGATCACGGTGCGTTGATCATTTGTGATAATCGCCTTGTCACGCGAGACTACGGTGGTATTTTCCTCGGAAGCCTACCACCTATCCCAAGAACGCGAGACTTAGATGGAATCAAAGCATTCCTGAAAGCAGAACAATCTGTCACAGACGCAAGTGCTGAGGCATAACCCAATAAATGAGAGTTGTAGAGAGTTAAATGAGCGCAAAAATTCTTGCTATCGATACAGCGACTGAAAACTGTTCAGTTGCGTTGTTGGCTAATGATCAAGTGATTTCACGTAGCGCGGTTGCACCACGCGATCACACCAAAAAAGTACTGCCAATGGTTGATGAAGTACTTAAAGAAGCTGGCCTGACTCTACAAGAGCTAGATGCGTTAGCGTTTGGACGTGGTCCAGGTAGCTTTACTGGCGTTCGTATCGGTATTGGTATCGCACAAGGTTTGGCGTTCGGTGCTGACTTACCTATGATCGGCGTTTCAACGCTGGCTGCGATGGCTCAAGGTAGCCATCGTTTACATGGTGTGACCAATGTCGCTGTTGCCATTGATGCACGTATGAGTGAAGTTTATTGGGCGCGCTATTCTCGTCAAGACAATGGTGAATGGGTTGGTATTGATGAAGAGTGTGTTATTCCACCAGCACGTCTAACTGAAGAAGCACAAGCAGACGACAAAACATGGACGACAGCAGGTACTGGTTGGGATGCCTACCAAGAAGTATTAGCAGACCTACCGTTTAATTTGACGCATGGTGACGTTCTGTACCCTGATTCACAAGACATCGTGATTCTTGCTGAACAAGAATTTAAAAAGGGTAATACTGTGCCGGTAGAAGATTCTAGCCCAGTTTATCTACGCGATAATGTGACATGGAAAAAACTTCCTGGTCGCGAATAGTCCGTTTTTCATTAACCTGACAAAAAGCAGGGCGTTTGCCCTGTATTTTTATGGAGTGCTATGGCGTCGATTAATGGCTTGCCTCCTTCTTTGATTCCCGGTGCAAATCGCACTAATAAAGTCAGCAAAAAGAAGCAGGTAGATAAATCACAAACAAAGCAGCCTGTAGGTCAGCCTTCAAAGGTTGCTAACGCTGTGGCGCACTCCATAAAGCACGTGGATGAGTCCCAAATTCACCGAGCTCAAGTGCAATATGACCTTCCTGAAGGGAGCGCACGTAAAGCAATGGAGCAGTACATGGATGTCATGAATCGAGCTAAAAAAGAGGAACTGGCTCAATTACTTGGTGTCGATATTTACGTGTGAGATCTCCCCTGCTTGGGGTTACTAATATTGAAAGGTGGTTTATGAAGGTTTTTGGACGGTTTTTTCTCGCATTATTTGCTACGGTTGGTTTGTCTGCGTGTAGCTCGTTGCCAGAGGAGCTAAATGCAAGCACAGAATTGGTCGTTACAGACTATAAAGCTTTTGCTGAGTCTCAGGGGCAAGTGAGTGAAGATGTTCGCCTTGGTGGAATCATCGCTAAAGTGGATAACTTTAAAGATAAAACCCGTCTAGAGATTGTAAACCTACCAATCAGTAAATCTGGTAAACCGGATATTGATGAAGAGCCTACGGGACGTTTTGTCGCCTATTTTGATGGCTATTTAGAGCCTGTCGCCTTTAGTGAAGGCCGTTTGGTGACGGTTGTAGGCAAAGGAGCAGGGGAAGAAGAAGGAAAGATCGGTGAGCACGGTTACATCTTCCCGATTATTAAGGGGGAAGGGTATCGTTTATGGAAAATTGAAGAACGTGTACGCATGTATGACTCGCCAACCTACTTTTACCCATGTTACTCGATTAACTGCCGCATGTGGCGTAATGATTTCCCACAAGACGGTAAAGTGATAAAACAGGTCAAATAATCTGCGATGCATGAGCGTCAATTCGAGCTTCCTGCCGGCAAAATGGCAGCCCTTGAGATAGGGAACGAGAAAACGGCTGACTTGTCAGTCGTTTTTCTTCATGGGTGGTTAGATAATGCGGGCAGCTTTAAAGCGCTCATGGAGCAGTTGAACCAACTTAATCCTCACTTACACCTCCTCGCCATCGATCATTTTGGTCACGGTTTATCGAGTCATAAATCTCACGATAACTATTACCCCTTTCACGACTATATTGCCGATTTATATCAGTTGTTGGACGAATTATCGCCAAACAGACTGATATTAGTAGGGCATTCACTTGGTGCTTTAATCGCAAGTTGCTATAGTGCTGCGTTTCCAGAGCAGGTCGAAGCTCTTGTGCAAATTGAGGGAGCAGGACCTCTTACTGAAGATCCTACTAACAGTTTGCCTCGTCTTCGCGATGGCGTTTTAAGTCGAATAAGACAGCAAAACAAGCCAGAGCGAGCCATTGCCTCCTTCGATCTGGCGTTAAAATTACGCGTGCAAGCCAACCAATTAACCGCTGAGCAGCTTCTGCCGATAGTCGAGCGAGGAACGGAGCAGCGAGGAGATAAATGGTATTGGCGGCATGACGCCAAGTTAAAATGTGCGTCGCTTTACCGAATGGCGCAAGCGCATGCTAACTCGATTACCAGCCAAATACGTTGTCCTCATTTGATCGTATTAGGCGATCAAGGATTTCAGAATTTACCATCTAACCAAGCTGATTGGGGAGAGAACCCGCCGCAAGTGGTTTCTGTCAAGGGTGGTCATCACTGTCATTTAGAGCAAATACTCGAGGTCGCAACGCGAATTCTTGGTGTAGTTAACAAAATTTAAACAAGTGTTTGAGAGTTGCGTGCTCAAGCACGTTCGCTGTGCTGTAATAGCTTTCAAAATAAAAAGGACGCTATTTTTTAGCCAGTTATAAACGAGGAGTAACATCGTGGATAAACCATGGCTTTCACGTTATCCAAGTGACGTACCTGAAACCATTAATCCAGAGCAATATGAGTCTTTGGTAGAAATGTTTGAGCAGTCTGTACAAAAATATGCAGACCAACCAGCATTCATGAACATGGGCTCGGTTATGACCTTCCGTAAATTGGAAGAGCGTAGTCGCGCATTCGCAGCGTATCTGCAAAACGAGTTAAAACTGCAAAAGGGTGACCGTGTTGCTCTGATGATGCCAAACCTACTGCAATACCCAGTGGCGTTGTTTGGTATTTTGCGTGCAGGTTGTATCGCCGTAAACGTTAACCCACTTTACACTCCTCGTGAACTTGAACACCAATTGAATGACTCAGGTGCGACGACGATTGTGATTGTATCTAACTTTGCGAACACGCTAGAACAAATCGTCGATAAAACACCAGTTAAACACGTGGTGTTAACCAGCCTTGGTCAAATGCTGCCACGAGCGAAAGGTACGATTGTCGATTTTGTTGTGAAGTACGTTAAGGGCATGGTGCCTAAGTACGATTTACCTGGTGCGATCTCAATGCGTCAGGCTCTACGTAAAGGTCGTCGTCTACAATACGTTAAACCGTTTATGTCTGGGGATGACATTGCATTCCTGCAATATACGGGGGGGACGACAGGCGTCGCGAAAGGTGCCATTCTGACTCACCGCAACATGATTGCGAACGTTCTACAGGCAAAAGGCGCGTACGGACCGGTTTTATCTCCGGGGCGCGAGTTAGTCGTGACAGCGTTACCGCTGTATCACGTATTTGCTCTTACCGTAAACTGTTTACTGTTTGTCGAAATGGGGGGCCGTAACCTACTTATTACCAACCCTAGAGATATTCCAGGGTTCGTGAAAGAGCTACAAAAGCATCCGTTTACTGCGATTACGGGCGTGAACACCTTATTTAATGCTTTGATCAACAACGAAGACTTCCACGAGTTGGATTTCAGTAACCTACGTTTAGCCGTTGGCGGCGGCATGGCAGTGCAGCGCTCAGTGGCAGAAAGATGGCAAAAGACCACGGGTTGCTATTTGCTCGAAGGTTACGGTCTAACAGAATGTTCTCCGTTGGTGGCGGCATATCCGCATGATCTTGTTGAATACAATGGCTCTATTGGTCTGCCGGTACCATCAACAGAAGTTCGTATCGTGGACGAAGAAGGCAACGCTCTTGCGAATACTGAAACTGGTGAACTTCAAGTTCGTGGTCCTCAGGTTATGCAAGGTTACTGGCAACGACCTGAAGCAACGAAAGATACGATTAACGAAGACGGCTGGCTATCAACCGGCGACATCGTTAAGTTCGATGACGAAGGCTTCCTGCATATCGTTGACCGTAAGAAAGACATGATCTTAGTATCAGGCTTTAATGTTTACCCGAACGAAATCGAAGACGTTGTAGCGCTACACGGCAAAGTCCTTGAAGTGGCTGCTATTGGTCAACCGCACGAAGTGTCTGGTGAATTAGTGAAGATCTACGTCGTGAAGCGCGACCCGAGCTTGACCAAAGATGAAGTTATTACGCATTGTCGTCAGCACTTAACTGGCTACAAAGTACCTAAGTTGGTTGAGTTCCGTGAAGACTTACCTAAAACCAATGTCGGTAAGATCTTGCGTCGTGTTCTGCGTGAGGAGAACGACGCTGAACTCGCGAAGAAAAGCGCATAAGCCGATTTCGTCGAGTCGAGAGATTTAAAAAATGATAGAATGCCAGCGTTTTGCTGGCATTTTTTATAGCGAGAAGTATGTGAATTATCAAATTATTACCAAAAACAAAGACCTAGAAGAAGTTTGCATTCACGCCCGAGAGGCAGATGTAGTGATGCTGGATACCGAATTCGTCCGTATTCGCACTTTCTACCCGCAGTTAGGTCTGATTCAGCTTTTCGATGGTAATCGCCTCTCGCTGATTGATCCGACCGAATTAACGGATATGACGCCGTTCGTAGCGCTATTAAAAGATACTTCCGTGTTAAAAGTGCTGCATGCCTGCGGTGAAGATTTAGAAGTTTTCCAAAATGCATTTGGTTGTACGCCGTTCCCTATGGTAGATACTCAGTTGATGGCGGCCTTTCTTGGCCACGGTCTATCAACAGGCTTTGCAACGCTGGTGGAAGAATATTTAGGTGTTGAGCTCGACAAAAGTGAGTCACGTACTGACTGGATGGCTCGTCCACTGACACAAAAGCAATTAGACTATGCTGCTGCAGACGTGCATTACTTGCTACCGTTATACGAAAAGCTTTTCGATAAGGTGACGCAAGCAGGTTGGTGGGAAGCCGTACAACAAGAAAGTGATTTGTTGGTTTCAAAACGCATTCGCGTCACTAATGAAGAGAATGCCTACCTTGATATTAAAGGTGCTTGGCAGTTAAAACCTTCTGAGCTGGCGATTTTAAAGCCTCTAGCGACGTGGCGTTACCGTGAAGCAATCAAACGAGATTTAGCGCTGAACTTTATCTTCAAAGAAGGTGACCTGTTAACAGTCGCTCGTCTTGGCTTAACTAACTTTAAGAAGATGGAAGCGGAAGATATTGATATCCGAGCGATTAACCGCCATGGCGCGAAGATTGCCGCTATTGTTAAACAAGCGAAGCAAACACCTTCTGAAGAGTATCCAGCGAAAATTGAACGCTTAATGGATTATCCAGGTTACAAACAAGTCTTCAAAAATATGAAAGACATAGTGAAATCGGCGTCGCAGAAGTCTGGCTTAGCGACGGAGTTCCTTGCTTCTAAAAAGCAGATTAATCAGCTGATCAGTTGGGTGTGGAAAAAAGATCGCGATCCAGAAGTGTTGCCTGACTTGATGCAGGGATGGCGTTTGGATCTGCTCGGCGACAAGATGAACAAAGCATTAAAGTAATAAAAGATTAAAAGGTTGGCCTCGGTGCCAACCTTTTTCATTCTAATCTGAGCATTCAATCTCGTGAGGAAAAGTGGTTTATTTCTCGTCGTCTGGTAGCTTCACATTGAGCTCAAGAACTGAGATATCGTCGTCTTTGTGCTCAAATGTTAAGTCAACCATATTTGGATCAATTGCCACGTACTTACTGATCACCTTCAAGATGTCCTCTTTCAATTGAGGCAAGTAAGAAGGCGCAGGATCATTTTGGCTGCGGCGCTCAGCAACAATGATTTGCAAACGCTCTTTAGCTAGATTCGCAGAAGTTTTCTTCTGTGGGCGGAAAAATTCTAATAATGACATGTCTAGCCTCCAAAGAGTCGTTTAAAGAGTCCTTTCTTCTCCTCAGTAAGGAAACGAAATTCAACCTGATTGCCTAATAAGCGATCAACGGTGTCAGAATAAGCCATGCCCGCATCGGTGTTATCGTCAAAAGTAACCGGTACACCTTTGTTTGACGCGTTAAGCACGGCTTGGCTTTCTGGAATCACGCCCAGTAGTGGAATATGTAAGATCTCCTCTACGTCCTCAACGCTTAGCATTTCGCCTTGAGTGACGCGAGATGGGTTGTAGCGAGTCAGTAGCAGGTGCTGTTTTACTGGCTCTAGCCCTTGTTCTGCGCGCAGGGACTTAGAATCTAAAATACCGAGAATGCGGTCAGAGTCACGCACAGAAGAGACTTCTGGATTCGTTGTGACAATGGCTTCATCGGCGTAGTACAAGGCCATCAATGCGCCTTGTTCGATACCTGCTGGTGAATCACAAATAATGAAATCAAAGCCCATTTCATCAAGTTCGCCGAATACGCGCTGAACACCATCTTTTGTCAGTGCGTCTTTATCACGAGTTTGAGAAGCAGGAAGAATGAATAGGTTGTCCGTGCGCTTATCTTTGATCAGCGCTTGGTTTAATGTCGCTTCGCCGTTAATGACGTTTACAAAGTCATACACGACACGGCGCTCACAGCCCATGATTAGGTCGAGGTTACGCAAACCGATATCAAAATCGATCACCGCGGTCTTTTTTCCCTTCAGAGCTAGACCAGAGGCGATGGCTGCGCTTGAAGTGGTTTTACCAACGCCACCTTTACCAGACGTTACTACAATAATGCGTGCCATTTTTTTTCCTTTTTAGATTAAATCGCGAGAACTTCTAAATGTAATGACTCATCGGCTTTACTGATCATTACTTTCTTTTGCCAGTACTCGCTTTCAATTTGATCGCTTAACCAGTAGTCACCCGCAATGGATACCAGTTCTGCTTGTAAATCGTGGCAAATAATACGCGCTTCCTGCTGACCACTTGCGCCTGCAATCGCACGGCCTCGAAGTGTGCCATGGATATGAATAGAGCCGTCAGCGATGACTTCAGCACCAGCACTTACGTGCGCTAACACTACCAAATCACCACCTTTCGCGTAGATCTGTTGTCCTGATCGAACAGGCGTGCGAACTACTTTCGTTGGTGCCATTTTGGCTGGCGCCTGGCTTGGTGATTTGCTTGCCGACATAATGGCGAAGCCAGCTTCGGAAGCAAGATTTTGTACACGCTTGTCTTTACAGCCCGTTACACCGACCGGAATAAAACCAGCATCTGAGATGCCTTGTTTAAGCTTAGGGAAATCAATGTCGCCTTGTACTTTTGCTATATTGATTACCAAAGGCGCGGATGCAAAAAAAGAAGGTGCTTGAGAAACTTTTTCTTGCAAAAATTCGACAGTCTTTGCGATCTCATTGTCAGAAAGGTGTAAAACTGACAATGTAAAACTGCTACCTTTAAGGTCTGGTGAATGGGTCATCGTGGACTTCTTGCCTTTATTGAAAGAGCGTTGCCTTAAACTAGGTCTGTCATGTTATATTTCATCCTTTGACGCAGCAAGTTCTCTCGTGGGCAAATAGGTGAATTAATCTCAAATTTGCTATTAAGTTTGCGAGAATTTGACGTTTTCAACCTAATCCGCACTCAACGCGGCTAAATCAGCATAAAAGGCGTGTCATGCTTTGTTCTATTTATAAAAGCTCGAAAAAAGAAGGTACTTATCTCTATATTCCGAAAAAGGATGATTTTTCACAGGTTCCTGACACCTTAATGCAGATGTTCGGTAAGCCTATCGCTGTTATGACGATTAAACTTGATGGCCGTAAATTGGCACAAGTTGATATCGAAAAAGTGAAGGCTTCATTGCAAAATGATGGCTTCTTTTTGCAGGTTCCGCCTCCGCCGGAGAACCTACTAGAAAAGTACAAAGAACAAAAAGCCCAGCAGAAAGGCGAATAACGTCATCGTTTTTCATCTGGGATTTCTGCCTTGCTCAAGGAGGGCAATATGAAAAAAATACTGGCTACCATGCTTAGCGTTGGTGTGTGTACCTCGGCTTTTGCAAGTAGCGAGGGTTTCGATGAATACTTGAATAAGCTGCGTGCTGAAGCGCGTGATAAAGGTATCTCAGAGCAGGTCATTAGTGCTGCTTTTGCGAATGTTGAGTACAAGCCTCGAGCAGTAAAAGCGGACCGAAACCAGCCAGAGAAGAAACTGACGTTGGATGAATACATTCCTCGCGCGGTGCCTGAATGGAAGGTGAAGCAAGCAAGACAACTCTATAAAGAGCATTACACCGAGCTAAAGCGTATAGGCGATGAGTACGGTGTGCAGCCTCGCTTTATCGTGGCGCTGTGGGGTGTAGAAAGTAACTTTGGTAAATTTACGGGTAACTTCAAAGTGATTGACGCGTTGTCGACAATGGCATTTGAAGGTCGTCGTGAAGAGTTTTTCCGTAAAGAGACCATGTCGGCATTGCAGATCCTCGATCAAGGCCATATCGAGCTAGATAATTTTAAAGGTTCTTGGGCTGGTGCGATGGGACAGTGTCAATTTATGCCAAGCTCTTTCCTACGTTTTGCCGCTGACGGCAACGGGGATGGTAAAAAAGACATTTGGCAATCTGAAGCCGACGTATTTGCATCAACCGCTAACTATTTGAGCAAGTCCGGCTGGGATGACAAATACACTTGGGGTCGCCAAGTGAAAGTTCCTAAAGGCATTGATCGCAGCTTAGAAGGGCGCACGGCTGAAAAAGGTAAATACCTTCAGGAGTGGAGCAAACTTGGCATCACAAAATACGACGGTAGTCCGTTGCCAAAACTGGATGAAGACATCAAAGCATGGTTGATCATGCCGGACGACGAAAATGGTCGTACGTATCTGGTTTACAATAACTACAACGTACTGATGAAGTGGAACCGCTCTTACTACTTCGCACTCGCCGTGAGTCACTTGGCTGACCGAATTAAATACTGAGCTGTTATCAAATAATCACTTGGCATCCAGTATTCAATATGAGGGCTCTTCGGAGTCCTTTGTTTTTCCTATAATCAAATCGAGGTAAAGCGTGTTATCTGAACGTGCTGCACAAATGGTGATCTTCTCCGCTCTTCTTAAACATAAAAGTTTCACGGCTGCTGCAAAGAGCTTAGGCGTGTCGGTGTCTCATGTGAGTAAGCAGTTGAGCCAGCTAGAAGCGTCTCTTGGTATCAAGCTTGTTCAACGCACTACGCGAAGCTTTACGCCGACTGAGGCAGGAAAAACCTTTTTTCATCACTGTGAGCAAGTAGTACAAGCGGTGAGCAGTGCTACATTAGAGATGGAAACCCAGCGGGATGAAGTGGCAGGCTTAGTGCGTCTTGGTTTGTCGCAATCATTCGGTACCTTGCACATTATCCCAGCGATTCAAGAGTTACGCGAACTGTATCCTCAACTTCAAGTGGAGGTGCATTTGTTTGACTATAAAGTCGATATGTTAGCCGAAGGGCTCGATTTATGGGTGACTAACAACGAGCATTTGCCTGAAGGCTACATTGCGCAGCGTTTGACGGATTGCCAGTTTGTTGTAGCGGCATCACCAGATTACTTATTGAAGCATGATACGCCAACAGAGCCGGATGACTTGTCTTCTCACAACTGTCTTATATACAGAAGCTGGGAGCGTGACTATACGGGGTGGGCATTTACTAAAGATCAGCAGGAGTTGAACGTAAAAGTTTCGGGCAACTATTCAGTGGATCTGGCAGAAGCCGTTCGGGATGCCGCTATTGCGGGTTGGGGCATTGCCTACCTTGCCACTTACTTACTGGGTGATGAGTTTAGAACGGGTAAGTTAATACAGTTGTTACCGGACTGGAAAGCAAGCCAGTCGATGCCGTTTTATGCGGTGTATCCAAGCCGCCAACATATGCCCAAAAAAATATCCGCAGTGATTAACTTCATCAAACAGAAGATCGGTAACCCGTGTCATTGGGATCAACGTCTAGCGCCTTACATATCTATTCCTAAATAACAGGATCAATGACGTTATTGAACGGCACATAAGGTGATTCAATTCACAAAAATTTTTCCAGAACTAGAAACATCTTTTCCATATAGAAACAATAAAAATAAGCAAACGTTTATATTTATATAATTCAATGCCTTATAATTAAGGTCAATTATTGTGCGCTTAAACTTTTCACACTGTTAACATCCTCAACTTGCAGCATTTTGAGTCCGCTATACAATCCGGTGCCTTCCATATCCCCCTTCTGTCGGATTCATTTTATGAACTCAATTATTGGTATCGTAGCCATACTATTCGTAGCATGGCTACTTTCTACAAATAGAAAAAATATAAAGCTGAGAACAGTGACGTTTGCGTTTGCTTTACAGGTGCTGTTTGCATTGTTGGTTTTATATGTACCAGCAGGACGAGATGCGCTGAATTCAGTAAGCAGCGTCGTGTCGAATTTGATCAACTACGGTCAAGAAGGCATCGCGTTTTTATTCGGTAATTTGGCGACAGGGGGCTTCACCTTTGCGATCAATGTACTGGGTATCATCGTTTTCTTCTCCTCTCTTATCTCCGGTCTTTATCACATTGGTGTGATGCCAAAAGTTATCAACTTCATTGGTGGTGGTATTCAAAAGCTTCTTGGCATTGGTCGTGCTGAGTCTTTGTCTGCTACGGCGAATATCTTTGTTGGCACCATTGAAGCACCATTGATGGTGAAGCCTTACCTAAAACACATGACTGACTCGCAGTTTTTTGCAGTTATGACAGGTGGTTTGGCATCAGTTGCTGGTGGAACGTTGGTCGGTTACGCATCACTGGGCGTCGACCTTAACTATCTTATTGCTGCCGCATTTATGTCGGCACCTGCGGGCTTGCTGATGGCAAAAATTTTAATGCCAGACGATACGGATAAAGCAGCAGATATCGACATTAGCCAAGTTGAAATTCCACGTGCAACCAACGTAGTAGAAGCATTAGCCGATGGTGCAATGGCGGGTGTACGCATTGCTGTATCGGTAGGTGGTACGCTATTGGCGTTCATCAGTGTCATTGCAATGTTAAACGGCATGCTAGGTTGGATTGGTGACCTTGTTGGGACGCCACTAAGCTTCGAGTTGATCCTAGGGTATGTATTCGCACCTGTCGCTTGGTTATTAGGTGTACCATGGCAAGAAGCAACCACAGCAGGCTCGCTGATTGGTAACAAGATTGTGGTGAATGAGTTCGTCGCTTTCATCCAGCTTGCAGAAGTGAAGTCTCAACTTAGTGAACACTCACAAGCAATCGTGACGTTTGCTTTGTGTGGCTTTGCAAACATCTCAAGCATGGCGATGCTGATTGGTGGGTTGGGCTCATTGGTACCAGAAAAGCGTGCATTTGTTTCTAAGCATGGCTTCCGTGCGATTATCGCTGGTGTCATGGCGAACTTAATGAGCGCTTCTATTGCGGGCGTGATTTTAAGTCTGTAATTGAAATAGATATCAACAATTAGCAAAAAGGCTCCTTGCGGAGCCTTTTTCGTATCTGAAGTTTTACGTTATTTGTCTGTGTGGAACTGTTCGCAAGCGAGCATCGTGTTCTCGATTAAACTTGCAACGGTCATTGGGCCAACACCACCAGGGACAGGAGTAATAAAGCTCGCACTTTCACGTGCTTTATCGTATTCCACGTCGCCAACTAGCTTGCCTGAATCAAGACGGTTAATGCCGACATCGATAACCACTGCACCTTTCTTAATCCACTCTCCAGGGATGAAGTTTGGCTTACCAACCGCAACCACGACAACGTCAGCTTGACGTACATGACTCTCTAGGTCTTTGGTAAAACGGTGACATGTTGTTGTCGTGCAGCCCGCAAGCAGCAGCTCAAGTGTCATTGGACGACCAACAATGTTTGATGCACCGACCACAACAGCATGTTTACCACGTAGCTCAATGTTGTAACGGTCGAGTAGGGTAATGATGCCCTTTGGCGTGCAAGAGCGAAGCTTTGGAATACGTTGCGCAAGACGACCAACGTTGTAAGGGTGGAAGCCATCCACGTCTTTCTCTGGGTGAATGCGCTCTAAAACATGTGTTGTGTCGATGCCCGCAGGAAGGGGTAATTGCACTAGAATGCCGTCAATTTCATCATCGTTGTTTAATTCATCAATCAGCGCTAGTAACTCTTCTTCTGAGCTAGACGCAGGAAGGTCAAAAGACTTAGAAACAAACCCAACTTCTTCACATGCGCGGCGTTTGCTACCGACATAAACCTGAGAAGCAGGATCTTCACCAACTAGAACCACTGCTAAACCAGGGGCACGTAGCCCCGCTTTAACACGCGCTTTAACACGTGCTGCCACTTCGGATCGAACAGTTTGGGAAATGAGAGTTCCGTCTATATTTTGAGCAGTCATGACTTTCCTTATAAATTAAGAAGGCAAATTATCTGCGGCGCATTGTCGCAGAATTTCTTATTAACATCCATACGCAAACGTTTGCTTTGTGGTGTTTTTGAACATTAAGCGTTTTGATGGACTTTTTTTAGGCATTCAGATCAGAATGTTATGAAAACCCGTTGATTTACCCGTTTGAACTCGTATAATCCTTTCCCTGTAGCGCGCCCTTAGCTCAGCTGGATAGAGCACGTCCCTTCTAAGGATGTGGTCATAGGTTCGAATCCTATAGGGCGTGCCATTTATTTCGGGGCGTAGCAGGTTAGTACTTGCTACGCCCTTTTTCGTTTCTGCTATTTTTAGTCAAGTAACTAGTCAAGTAAGCGTGAAGCTTAATGTAATCATCTGTAATGAATACATAAGTTCACTTATTTCTCGCGGTCAGGTATTTGAGACTCAACATGCAAATCAGCCCCTTTGTGGGGCTGATTGATCTATTTAATTAGAGTTTTTCCTATAAAACACAACCATCTCACTGATTGAATTAAATTGGCTACCAATCTCTTTCCAAACACACACTTCACAAAAAAGCCCTCGTCCATATCTTGCTGTTTTCTCACCACTGTAGTGGCGTGATATTTATCCGTTGTTACGCGAAGACTCCAATCCAATCGTCAAAGAATTACGAGATGGGTTTAAGAGCATAGGGGGTGTTCCCGCTCACCCCATGATTGGCGATCTAACACGCAATGCGCCTAGAGCACAGAGAGAGAACTTCTCTAAATTTGGATGCTAACGACAACTGAGGCTATTCTGCAAGGTTGGAAAGTAGCAATTGGAGATATGGTAGAGCGATACTTTTACCATGAATCAGCAGAGTTTGCTCGAGAAGTGTTTGTAAGCTCAATAAACCCTACCAGATTTCTGATTCGTTACACAACGCAAATATCTCAACGTGAGGCTCGATTAAGTGTACTCCATGCTGTTAAAAATGAAGCTCAAGCACTGGTAGTGGTAACGCAAAAAACGGTGTCACGAGCGAGTGGACTGGTCACTGAAACTCCCATGAACAATGTTCTACCAGATCAACTAAAAACAGTGGAACAGATAGAGTCTAAGCTCAAAGCGTATGTGTCGCCTTATCTTTCGCTAGCTTTTAAGTAACACCTGTTTTGATGTGGATAACCATCTTGAGAGTGAGCAGCTCTTTACTCGGAACAGTGTTCTTATCCGAACCCTAAAATAGTAAAGATTTGTCTTTTGATTAATCAATAAAAAACCGAAGCATAAGAACCATGTTCTAATTACTGGTATCCGTATCGTTATTTGCTTATTTCGTCTTGAAGCCGTTGCCATAGAGGCTTCAATTGTCTTTTGATACTTTTTGAGTTCATAATCTTGGCTGCTCGGTAGCCGTATGAGAGGAAGTTTCTTCTGCCTCTATAAGAATACAGGCGATGGAGCTTTCTCTTGTATAGCTGATCTTGTTCTGGTTCGCCTTTACTTTTACGTATTCTGTTCTCTTTCTCCATCGTTTTCTTCGCCAATTTAACACCACCTTTCATTTTTTCTGAGTAGCGAGCGAGAGCAGTAGAACGAAGAAATATAGAATGTCCGTCGAACAAGAAACCTAGATATTGAAGCGGCTTCTGTTTTCCAAATTCGTCAAATGAGCAAAGTTGTCCATTATGGAATTTAAAATCTCTGATTTCTGTTTTATCGCTGTTTATCTGCACCTTTAGTGCTGCAATTTTACTATTAGCCAGCTTCTCAATAGTACCTCGGTACTCTGATGGAACAATAAACAGCATATCGTCGCAATATCTAAAGTACTTTCCTCCGATAGAATCAACATAATTCTTCATGTGTTCATCAAATGAGAACATGTAAATGTTAGAAAGTAATGCGCTGATTGGAGAGCCTTGAGGAATACCCATAGCACCATTTGGATTTGGTTTGATCAAACCAGAACCACGAACTTTTTCTCTGAATTCAGTTGGGTTACAGACACGATTTCTTCCATTAGCCTTTGGGTTGTACTGAGATATCTCAAACACTTTGAAAAGCTCGTCTCGATCGACAGTCGAAAACTTGGTTAGTGATCGAAAAACGTTATAGTGATCTTTTGGTAGGCTGTTGACCTGAAGAAGCTTGCTCCATTCCTCTTTAAGGATTTTATGATCAAGAGTGTCAAAAAATTTTGAAAAATCTAGTGCTATAACCGAGCACTCTCCATTTTCACGTATGTAGTTAAACGCATCGTCAGCAAAATGAATATTACTTTTACCATCAAGTTTTCTGAACGCTAATACAGACTCATGCAACCCAAACTTTTCAACTTTATGTTCATATAGGCTTGATAGCTGGCTAGCGTAGTAAGCATAAATATGACTATCTATATGAGAAGAGTAGGCTACACCTCTTGGTTTGGGTTTACGGTAGAGCTTGCCTGTAGAGCGGTCTCTGTCGAGTTTGGTGAGCTGGAAACTGTAGGAGATAAAAGGGAAAAATGCGTGTCTGGCAACAGATGTTGCACTCGTTACGATCTTTTCTGCTTTGGTTCCAGATACAGGTACATCAAAGTGAAGGTAATTTCGTTTTGTATACCAGAGTGGAACGGACATCTTTTTCATACTTTGAGCGCACAAGTTCTAGCAAAACCCAAGAGGAGTGGACATGCGGCCTTTCCGAATATCCTCTTGGGCTTTAACTAACTGGCCTAACCAATCATCTGGCCCCGAAAGGCACTCGCCGCGATCTATTAGAAATGATGTATAATGTAATCTGCGATGGAGACTATACGATGTTAATCTTACGCTTCATGACGATGTGTTTATCTTGGCTCTGCAAGGATAAATACATTGACAATCTGTCACAGCCCTCCACGCCTTTCGCGTGAAGCTCTAACAGCATATTGATTTTTATATATGCAATCAAGTCTTTCTAGGTGTCTTATTCCCAATCACTTGCTGCTTTATTTTGTAATTTGAGTTGGCAGTGTGGTTAGACTTTGTCAGTAGCTTTTGCTTGAAAATGAGCTTGAAATTTCCTATCCACTCTAATTTTCATAACAGAGAACAATGTTCTCTGAGAGTCGCGAGTGTTATAAAAGGGGATTGGTGAGCTGGCTATTGATACTGCGAGAACATTGTTCTCGCTCAAATCATCAAAACCTAAAGATTGAGTATTTGATTAACAAATAAAAAATGCTTCGAGGAAAACGATGTTCTACTCAATACTTGTTACTTGCGACTTTGGATAGCCGAATCAGTCTGCTTTTTCTACAACCATGCCACTTTGCTCTGCAAAGTGAATCAATCGAGTGATATTGCTGAGGCTCCACTGGTTGGTGATGGCTATCACCTCGTCGTTAGGCAGCGTAATCAGCGCGTCCTCATCGCTGTGGAAACGGCGAATTCTACCTTGAGGTATATCATCCGCTAGGATGGCGATGCGTCGTCTTACTGGCTCGTTAAATGCTTTGAGTACCTCATTCAAGCTTTGTGGCTGATGCTTCTCTATCCAGTCCGTGACTAACGCTAGCGCGAGGTGACGCTTTTTATAGGTATGACCGTTATAGCAGTACTCCGAGTAATCTTTTTCGCCTTTTTGAACGCTTGTGCGCTGCTCGGCACGCTTCTCGCGGAACTTTACCTGGTACTCTTCTACCTCGGGTACAGGGATGATCTGTTCGGCATTGATCAGTACATCTTCTTTGTAGCGATAGGGCGTGAGGCGCACACAACTGATATCGATGCCTTTGTCACGCAGCCACAATACAGAAGTTGTGAGTTCTTTACCGAAGTCTGCTGAGGCTAGAACGATTCGAACATCGTTACCAAAGTCATCCAGGCTGTTTTCATCAAGATCGACAAACTCAAGAATGGCTTCGCGGGCCTCAACCTCTAGACCTTCTTTCTTCAGGTACTGGGCATAATAGTCACATGCTTTATCGAACGTCATGGTAGAGATCATTGCTGCATAGCGTAGCGCTTGAAGTTCCATATGCGCACCGATTTCATCCCGCTTAAGCTCGATGACGACTAAGTTGGCGTTTTTATCGATGGCTAACAGGTCAATGCGGCGACGGCTGTCTTCCCAATCAGAAAACTCTTCTGATATCACCAAACAATCAGGCGCGATGGCATCAATACAGCCTTTCAGCGCTTCTTGTAAATCGTGCCGCTCTTGCAGCCCTTCGGCTGCAAAAGTGGTCGGTGTCAATGCGGTGAGGTTTTTATTAGCGATATTGTAAAGGCTCATGGTTATACTACTTGCTCGACAATAGTATCGGTGAGGTGTAGTTGAGTAACCCTCGAATCATTTAGGTGAGATTTAAGCTGATCACAGATAACCAATAGTTGGGAAACCTTAGAAACAATTCTTTCCTGCTCACTTAATGGCGGAATAACACCCACCAAGTTACTAATTGCACCTAAGAACAAATTTGCTTGAGCTGATTGTTTCGAACGATTTTTCATCTGAAATTGTAAATAGGGACTACGTAGCATTAGAGCCAAATATTCTTTAATTAAGTTAGTATTGCAAGGGCGAATCATTGCAGCACTTCTGACCATTGAGTAAGCATTATCTCGGTCAACTAAAGCAACTCGTCCAACACTACCTGAACACGAAATTAGAATATCTCCAAGGTTGGGATCGCACCTGTTTCTTATCCTTGCAAATTCATAATCAGGAACATAATCAACATCACCTAAAATAATACCTTCGTTAGTCACATTTCTTGCAGACAACAAGTAGTGTCCAGTTTCAGCCCTCTTTGGAGTGGAATGCTCTCCATCGGTGATTTTAAAACAGAGATCTTGAAGCTTGCTCCACTCCCACCCACTAGGAAGTTCAAACGGCTTTTCATCTTCACTAATCGGCGGCAGCGCTTTTTGCTTTTTGATTTTCTTCTCTTTGACTAACTGTGCTTTTTCTTCCGCTATTCTTTTCAGTAACTCATCAGCAGGTTCATCACTTGGATCTTGTGGAACCAACTTACCCATCACCGCCAGTTGTAGAATGGTTTGCTTGAGCTGGTCGATGCTTTCTTCAGTAGTGAATAAGGTATCGAAATGCTCACTGATTCGCGACCAGTTTTGCATTAACTCGTCAGCATCGGCAGAGTTGGTGAGTGTGTCCAACAGAGTTGTTACCAGCACTTGATGCGCTTCGATACTGGCTTCGGTTTGTTGCTCTAACTGATCACAGAGCGTCATTAGCTCATCGACTTTGGCGACGATGCGGTGTTGCTCATTCAAAGGGGCTAATGGAAACAAAGCTGCTCTAGCTTTGTCAGTACCCATTCGAGGTAAATTCATTCCATGTGTAGACGTATTTGCATACTCAATAAAATAGGGAGTCTTTAATACCAGTCGAATGAACTCTGGCATTAGGCCGATGTAACCCCTGATTGGTATCATTTCTGTAGTACATGCACCGTCTTCATCAGCTACCAAAACTTTATCAAGGTAGGGACGAAGTTTGCCGTAAATAACGTCATTTTTCTGAAACGAGTTTTTTGTACTTTTGAATACTCGCTCTTCAAACCTTACTTTTTTCAGTAGCCTAGACGTATATTTCTCAACATCCTCTAATTCCAATACCCAAGTGCTAGGAGAGGCATCTTTTGGTTCCAGCTTGTCACAAACACCATAGTTAGTAAGGAAGCCAAGTTGACTCCAGCCCCAATTATTAGGTATTTGGAAAGGCTTACTATCATTGATAGGAGGCAAGGCCTTGGGTTTCTTAATCTTCTTCTCTTTCACCAACTGCGCTTTTTCAGCAGCAATACGCTCAAGCAACAATGAAGCTGGCTCATCATTAGGATCTTGAGGAACAAGCTTGCCTCGAACTGCTAACTCCAGAATTAGCTCACGCAGCTTTTTAACCCCATATAGCTCTAGCTTCTTATTGCTACCTCGACCAGAGGCCGATTTGGTCTTTACTGCGGAAGTCCAAATATCAATATGCTCGGTAATCAGGTTTTCTACAGCCATTATTGTGCTCCACCTTGCTTTTTACCTTGAATGGTAGAGCTAAGTGCATCGCCGAGAATGCCTTTCAGTTGGTCACGCAGTGCTTTGATGTCTTGTTGCTGTTGTTGATAGTTCGCCAGCAACTCTTCAGGGTCATGGCTGACGACTTCGTCTTGATACGGGTTTTTAATATCAAGGTTAAAATTGCGCTCGATAATATCCTCAATCGACACTTTCCAAGCTTGCTTGGTCTCGATGCGGCTAGCGAATCCATCGGCCTCGTTACCCCACCAATCGATCTCTTGCTGGAACTCCTCAAACTTCATCGGTTTGGTTTTGCTGTAGTTCTTCACGCCTTCTGGGTAAGGGTGCTCATAGAACCACACTTCTTTGGTCGGCTGGCCTTTAGTAAAGAACAGAATGTTGGTCTTAATGCCCGTGTATGGGTTGAACACGCCATTAGGTAAGCGAACAATCGTGTGCAGGTTACACTCTTCCGTCAGCATCTTTTTGATTTTGGTTTTTACGCCTTCACCAAACAAGGTGCCATCAGGCAACACCACACCAGCGCGACCATCTTTATCCAATACTTCGACAATAAGCTGTAAGAATAGATCGGCGGTTTCGCGGGTTTGCATTTCGGCAGGGAAGTTCTTTTCAATCCCGTCTTCTTCTGTGCCGCCAAACGGTGGGTTAGTCGCAATCACATTGATATTGCTATCCCAGTTTGAAAGAGGTTTGTTAAGCGTGTTGCCGTGCTTTATCTGTACAGGGACTTCGATGCCGTGGAGCATCATATTGGTGATACACAGCAAATGTGGCAGTTGTTTCTTCTCTACACCATGGATTTGTTTTTGCAGTGTTTGGTGGTCGGCTGCGCTGGTCACGTAGTTCTCTTTGACGTGATCGAACGAGCAAGCCAGGAATCCACCCGTGCCGCAGGCGGGATCCATAATTTGCTCGCCTAGCTTTGGATCCAGTCTGTTGACGATAAAGCGAGTCACCGCGCGAGGGGTGTAGAACTCACCCGCATTACCTGCACTTTGTAGGTCGCGTAGGATCTGTTCATAGATGTCACCAAACAGGTGACGTTCTTTAGAGTCAGTAAAGTCGATTTCGTTGAGCTTGTTAATCACCTGACGAAGCAGTGTGCCATTTTTCATGTAGTTGAAAGCATCACTAAAGGCTTCTTTCACCACGAAACCGCGTGGGTTGGTGTCTTTCGGTGCGGTTAGGTTTTTTAACGTCGGGAATAGGTCATCATTGATGAATTCCAGCAGCTCATCACCCGTAATGCCTTGATTATCTGCCGCCCAGTTACGCCATAAGTACTTGGCTGGGATGGGTTCGCGGTAATCATCTAACTCGAACTCTAGCTCTTCTTCTTGAGCATCAAACACTTTAAGGAATAAAAGCCACGACATTTGGCCTAGACGCTGCGCGTCACCATCAACACCCGCATCTTTACGCATGATGTCTTGAATAGACTTGATAACTGAACTGATTGACATGGAGTTCTACTACTAACTGACTGAAAAAATTGAGGCAGATTATAGCAGAAATGGATCGAAGAAAATGAACTTATCGCTATGAAACTATGTTTGTAATTGTGGTTTAATAATGAATCAGTGATATAAATGAAACAATAAAAAATATAACCAGGTTGTCTAGAAAATGAAGGTTGAGTGTCCCCATTGTCACACTGACAATGTTATTGAATATGCAGAGAATATCTCGTGTGAGAAGTGTGAAAAAAGCTTCAAAGGCTTTAAATTTAGTAAACGGAAACTGGTGTCTGCCAGTACGGCATTGGTCGTGGGCGTGGTTGGTGGTTATAAGGTGAATGGTGCTTTTGATGAAGAGCGTTACCCATTAGAAGTAGAGTATGCCATCGTCGATACCTGCATAAACTCGTCAAAAAACATGGTGTCGGTGAGTTGGTATGAGAGTAAGCGAGAAACGTGTTTATGCGCTCTTTCACAAACGGAAAAGTCTGTGCCGTATTCCGATTACAAATCTGATCAAAACTTGTTTTTGAGTAACTTCAAGCTGAATGCAAGAAGTTGTTCATAATAGAAAAATGAGGCAGCTAGACTGCCTCATTTATATCTAATGTGCTTAGCGTTTAGGTGTGTTGCCACGACCTTTGCCTGAAGGCTTGCCAGTTGTGCTTGGGTAGTTTGGATTACCTTTCGGCGCAGTCTTTGGTGCAGAACTTGGTTTTGCCATGATGGTTACTCCTATTTACCTTGTTTTTGGTTGTTGGCAGCAGCGCGTTGAGCGCGAGCCGCGAATGAATCTTTAGAGACTTGTCCGCCATTTTGTTGTGCTTGATTCGCTTGAATACGAGCAGCGGCTTCAGGGGTCATTGGTGCTTTGTTTTTAGACATAAGATTTTCCTTTTCGTTAATTGAATGCTTGTCTCCGCTGAGACCATTGCATAGTAACTAGTAAGGTTGGGACAAATGGGGACAGCCCAAAAACAAAATCAAATTCGAACCATGTTGGATGCCTTAGGCTGGAGCCATAAGCAACTGGCCGATGTTCTTTACGAAGAACTTCAGTGTTCTGAATATGAAGACATAGAAGATGCTTCCCCTGACGAAATTCGTAAGTTCAGAGAGGCTCTCAAGAAGCATTTGCAAAGAGAATCAACACCAGAGAGTCGGCTAGAACAGTATGTGAAAATCATTTCGGAACATCCAGATTTTGTTGCATTGGGGTTGGATGTCGTGGTTCCAAAATACGTTAACCATAGATGCTTGAATGAGGATTCGCTTGTAGGGTTAGCAGAGATATCCAGTTGGCTGGATGAAGATAAGAGCCGTTAAAGACGGATGCGTTTGACGTAGAATTATTCTTTCTGACTTTACTAATAAATTATCGTTATTAAGAGGAGCGCAGGATGTACAAGGGGCATTGGTATGATGTTGTAGGGAAAGAGAGGACAGATCTCCGAGCAATGAGTCTCGACTTCGACTCATTAAAGTCGGCTGTCGATGAAGCAATGAGCGTTTTGCCTGATACACGATTGATCGTAATTAATGAGAATTTAGACTGGGGTCTTATCTCTATCGAGGAAACCAAGCGGATGCTAATTTGTAAGGACTAGAAAGTTACCTTGCTATGCAGCTAAAACGAACTTTGTTGCTTTCCTCACTGTTTGATTTATAAGCAGCCCGTATCATAAAGCGTCTATGATACTTAAAGAGGTGCTTTGCATGACTTGCAGTTGTTGTAACAAACGTTTGAACGTAGGAATGATACACAAGAGAGATCCCCACACGGGCCAAAAATTTAAGTCCTGCCCCCATTGCTCTGATGCAAATGGAGGAGAGCATGTTTTTCATCCCTATCCATCGTCCTTTGGCAAAACTCCTGCTAGAGTGACGGCTAGGAACCCCGAAGGCTACCAGAGCTACTGTATCGATTGTCGCCGTCTAAATAAAGGTGAGCTATCTCATACATATATGAATGGAAAAACGTGCAGTAGTCTTGTTTAGGAATCGAATGAATTTATCCCAAGATGATGCAGTAAACTGGCTATCAATGCTCGATTCTGCGAGCGTTGATTTGCTAATAACAGATCCACCTTATGAATCTCTAGAGAAACACCGAAAGATCGGTACGACAACAAGACTTAAAGTCAGTAAGTCCTCAAGCAATCAATGGTTTGAGATATTCCCAAATGCAAGATTTGAAGAGCTACTACACGAAGTTTATCGTGTGCTCAAAAAGAATGCACATTTCTACCTTTTCTGCGATCAAGAAACGATGTTCGTCATTAAACCGATTGCGGAAAAAGTAGGCTTTAAATTCTGGAAACCAATTATCTGGGACAAGGTTAGTATTGGTATGGGTTACCATTACCGTGCTCGACACGAATACATACTGTTTTTTGAAAAGGGCAAGAGGAAGCTTAATGATTTGAGCATACCTGACATACTGACTCATAAACGGGTCTATAGAGGGTATCCAACTGAAAAGCCAGTAAGTCTCTTGGAAGTTTTGGTCGCTCAAAGTAGCAGAGAAGGCGAGCTAGTTGTTGATCCGTTTTTTGGCTCTGGCTCGACCTTGGTTGCAGCTAAGAACTTGAATCGTCAGTGCAAAGGAAACGATATTTCCTCGTCTGCCCATGAACATATTCGTCAGCGTATGAAGTTTCATAAGAGATCGCTAAGCTAAGCCATTGAAAGGCTGTATTTTGGTGTGCTCTATCTGTGTTAATAAGTGTCATAAAAGTTTCTTTTACCAATCTTCTTGAATATATCTTTGTATATTTTTTTGAAAGAAGGCTGATTGCACAGATGGCTACTACTGAAACTCTTATTGATAGCTATAACTTCAGAGTCACTTCTTTTAGATAACCATTTTATAATTTTCAATTTTTTACGGCGTAATACAAGTGTGCGTACGAGGAGTAAAGAAATGATCGCATACAGCAAAGGTAGGAAAATTATGTGGATTAATAAATCGCTAGGGTTTGTAAAATTTGAAGGGCTTAGACCACTTATATACTCTTCAATGGTCACATTTTGTTTAGTAGCTCTGGCGTATAATGTGTAAGTAATTACAGGTACAGACACTAGTGTGACGTTTCGCAAAGTTAACATTGAAGCGAAAGTCTTAAGGACAGTGTTAAGTCGTAAGTTCTCACTTGTCTGCCAAAAACTATGGAACATCTCAGAAAAGTCTTCAACAGCCCATTGTCCTCCATCAGGACTATCAATTTGCTGCTTCCATTCACCAAGATTTCGGCTGTCTTTGCTTAACATTTTCCCGCTAACAGCGCTTAAACATAAAAGTGATTCTTTACAGTAATTAAAAAGAACATTTAAGTGTTCAACTAAATCATGTTTGTATTGAGTTGATGCTATTCTCTTCTGCTCGTCAGATAACATAAAACTTAGCGTGGCATTAAGCTTGATGTCGTTATTCGTATCAAACTTTACATGTTTGCTCTCATCGATGTGAGCTTTTACGATTTCTGCAATTTTAATTAGAGGCTGGATGCAGCTAGTGTAGTCATCAAGGTTTTTTGAGTCTACTGATTGCTCAAGGGAAATCAGTATCTCACGTGAATCACTCATTGAAAGTAAAACAGGCCGAATAAAGTACAATCGATATATCATTTTCTTTCGAAACTCTTGGTATGCAGATTGTAATTTTTGCTCTTTATCTACCATTTCACTCAATGTGTTAATTAACAATTCTATTTCAATTGAGTTCATTTCGAAGATAGGCTTGTCAATGATGTTATCGACACTGTTTCTTAGAGAAGTGCTTGCTGTTGCGCAATCTACATAAAATGGCTCCAACTCCTTTATACTTTCATTAATAGTCATCAATGCGCTAGAGCGTACTTTTTCATCAACATCGCGCTTTATATTATCTTTATCTTCCTGCCGCTTTGTGTAAACCCAAGTTAGGGCAGTAGCGATGATTGTTATACTAGTTGCAACATCAAAACCAAATTGTATGCTGTCAGATATGTTTATCATAGATGTTGTTCCTTCCAGGCACTTTTCGCCAAGCAATGTAGTTAGTGTGCGTACAGCATGTCGATACTCCATCAACGTTATCAAAATGGCCTTTCGTACTCATTTGGATCAGACCGATAGTTGCACAAGTATTTCGTCTTGGATTGGATAAACACTGGATATAGCAAAATGCCTCAAACTGTATCTCATCTCGGGTCTTGGAGACTTTTTCTTCACACGCACGCTTTTTGTCTAATGTGCTGTAATTTAATGGAATTGACGTAACTTGCAAGGTGTAGATAAGCTTTAAAATTTGCACTGATTATAAATTGCTGCTCTATAACAATCGCCTGTTAATATTATGGTTTATGCCACGGAAATGTTATCTGGTATTGATAGGCTAACTGACTAACCCCAAAAGTTGGGATACCAATATCACTGCATTGTCTGTAAAGTCGTTAGGACTGGTGGTCTTATTGTGGCGGGAATGTTGATCTATCCAGTCCAATGTAGAGGTGTTAGGAGGCTTGTGAACTATAGGAATCACGTCTTTAAACATATTGTGTAGCTCTCTACAGTAGTATGTTGAAGACAGACAACTCCAACCATATGGAACCAGGTAACATCTAAAACATCTCTTGTGTATTTTTGTATTTAGCTGTGGTTCACGAGCTATGCCGATTGATAGATTTCCGACTCTAGTTCACTGATAGCTTCTAAATACTGCTCTTTACCACCAAAGCACTTTTTGACGATTTCAGCAGGGCGTCCCATCTCGTCAAAAGGCTTAACTTTGAGTACATGAATATTCTCAATCTCTTGAACGCCTTCGTCTGCGTACTTGTCTAGTAGGTTGCTCAACACCTGCTGAGCCGTTTCACCATACTTAGTGAAGTAGTTGCGCTTTTTGACATTCTCAGCACGTTCTTTCCTGGTGAGTGCAGGTTGGTCATACACGACATGACAAATCATGTCGAATGGGTCGAGGTCTTTGCCGACTTCTAGCTCTAACGCTTCCCAGATGATGCCTTCCTCTGCCAGTTCATCAATGATTGCTTGCTTTTTATCGGCATCTTGCCAGCGCTTAACAAAGTCATCCATCGAGGTGAACTGTTTTGCCATCGTCTTACGGGTATAGTCTTTGAACGATTCGGTTACGAGTTTACCGTCGGCATCGTAGTATTGAACACGTTCGGCAATGGCTTTCACCGTTACACCGTTGACATGGAACTTTCTAACTCGGTTTTCATCCTGCCAATCATCATCGGAATTGCTAGCACCTGAAGGAGATGAACTAGAGTCGTATGGAGCTTCTGGTTCTTGGATGCTTTCAGGGTCGATATCTTCCCCTTCAAATGGATCATCTTGTTCAAGTTCATCCTCACCATCGATGATCTCATCGAGTCCTTCATCGGTTTCAAAGTCTTCTGGTTTTGTCTCTTTAACTCGCTCAGGGACACCATCAAAGCGCTCATCAGCGAACAGTTCAGTCGCTTTTTTAAAGTCGAGAATGGTAAACCATAGCTTTCCGTAACGATCATCAATACGAGTACCACGACCGATGATCTGCTTAAACTTGGTCATCGACTGAATGCCCTGGTCAAGAACAACCAGTTTGCAAGTTTTTGCATCGACACCTGTTGTCATGAGTTCTGAGGTGGTCGCGATAACAGGGTAAGCCTTTTTGGGGTTGATGAAGTTATCAAGCTGAGCTTTGCCGATTTCATCATCACCTGTAATTTTCATTACGTATTTTTCATTCTTAGCAACTTGCTCAGGGTTGCAGTTGATTAGTGCTCGGCGCATACGCTCTGCGTGGTCAATGTCATTACAGAACACAATAGTCTTAGCCATCGGGTCGGTGCGCTTGAGGTAGCTGGTGATGGTCTGTGCAACAAGCTCTGTTCGCTCATCAATTACCATGGTTCTGTCGAAGTCTTTCTGGTTGTAGATCCTGTCTTCGATGACTTCACCATGCTTATCGACTTGCCCTTTGGTTGGTCGCCAACCTTGCAAATCAACATCAATATCTACACGCACAACTTTGTATGGTGCTAAGAAACCGTCTTCAATACCTTGCTTTAGAGAGTAGGTATAAATGGCGTCGCCAAAGTACTCGGTGTTAGACACGATGTCGGTTTCTTTTGGTGTCGCGGTTAACCCTATTTGAGTCGCAGAACCGAAATACTCAAGAATCTCGCGCCATGCGCTGTCTTCAGCGGCACTACCACGATGGCACTCGTCAACAACAATAAGGTCAAAGAAATCAGGATCGACCTGTTTATATGCTTTTTGGTGCTCTTCTGACCCTGTAAGAGCTTGATACAGAGCTAGGTGGATTTCGTAAGCGGGATCGACTGTTCGACCAGTGACTTTGGTCATAGCGGTGCCAAACGGCTGGAAGTCGTTGGTCTTGGTTTGATCGACCAGAATGTTTCTGTCCGCCAAAAACAGGATGCGTTTTTTGGCTCGGGACTTCCATAGTCGCCAAATAATCTGGAATGCAGTGTAAGTTTTGCCCGTACCCGTTGCCATAACCAAGAGTACACGGTTTTGTCCTGCTGCTACCGCTTCGACGGTTTTGTTTATCGCCTGTAGCTGATAGTAGCGCGGAGACTTACCGCTACCATCATCATGGTAATCTTGAGTAATGACTGGAAGGTGCTCGGTTTTGTAGCCTTTCCAAACGCAGTATTTGTCCCATAGTTGCTGAGGTGTTGGGAAGTCTTCAAATCGAATTTCTGTTTCGAGTTGAGCTGGGTTGGTTTTGTCGTGGAAGATAAAACCGTCGCCATTTGAGGCAAAGACAAAAGGGACTTCAAGTAAGTTGGCGTAGTCTAGTCCTTGTTGCATACCTTTGCCGACTTCATGCTTATTCGCTTTTGCTTCGACAACTGCTAGAGGCATGCTCGGTTTATGGTAAAGGACGATGTCCGCAGACTTAACCTTTTTCCTCGCTGCTGCCTGACCACGAACAATGACTTTACCGTCACGTAGTTTTACCTCTTGACGGATTTGAGACATATCATCCCATCCTGCACCTTTGATAGCGGGAAGAATGAATTTCGTGATGATGTCGGTTTCAGATAGCTTTGATTTATTTATTGTCGATTCCATGCGATTAGCCAGCCCAGTACAAATGCATTTCATGACTATACCAAAGGATGCATAAAAGCAGAAAAGATACTGACTTATCAGTGAAGTGGATGGTGTTTTTCTAAAATAGGCAAAGGAACTACACAGGTAGAAATCTACACTGCGAGAGCAGTGTAGTTGTTCGTGAAAAAGCTTAAAGGCTTAAGCTTCTCCTAATCCAGTAAGTCAGGTCGATCTTTGGGTAAAAGATCAGCCACCTCACAATCGAGAACTCGAGCTAGCTGATAAAGCTTTTCAACTGTGATTCTGACACCATCTTTCTCGACTTTACTTAGGTAGCTTCTGCTAAATCCCGCTTTTAAGCTTGCTTCGGTGCTTGATAAACCACATCTCTGTCTCTGAGCTGCAATGTTTTTTGATATTTCTTTTGCCAGATTGTTCATTTCTTATTCTTTTTCATTACTACTTTATCAAGTGTACATAACCCCATATTTATACGCTATCTAACAACTGATTGACTACATAATGTTGGTATAATATATTATACCAACATTTAGGTGACAGCAGGTATTCATGTATGAGAGTTGGGACAATGCAGTTATACAAAATCGGCCTAAAAAGCCTTAAGTCTTTTGAGACTGACGAATATTTTGACCTGTATAGCTACCAAGCACTGCTTAAACCGATGCTTGATGAGTATTACTGTACTGATGAACACATTGAGAGATTTAATAATCAGTCTTATCGAATTTTGAAAATACTCGAACAAGAAGAAAAGGTTGTGCGATTAAGTCCCCCTCGAATAAATAACGCTCAATTTGTTGCAATCGGAGGCACAAAAGTCACACAAGAAAAGCATAGAGTCGGCCAAGGGTATTTAGAGCCAGAGCCTGTTAGCGAAGAGCGACAATATCAAGATCAGTTAAATACCAAAATCGTTGAAATTAATGATCAAATAGTTGCTCACAAAGAACTGTTGGATTTGTTTCCTGCCCATGGCGAACATTTGAACAACGAAATAGAAAAGTTAGAGCGTGAAGTATTACTTACTGAATATAAAAAGGAAATTATGGGGAAGATTATTAATCAAGAGAAACGCTAAGCTTACATACACATAAGGGTGGTTCTTGACTTGTGGTCCGTACTTTAGGAACTAGAACCAGGTTCGGAATTGGACTCTCTTTGTAGTCATTCCCATGCGTGGGAATGAGCCTGCGGTTCGATAGTGATTTGTGAGGTGCTATGGGATCTTACTTTAGTTTTTGGGGTAATTTCCCAAAATTTCAATAGCTAAGCTTTGTTCGGCTGCAAACGCTTCGAGAATTGTGTCGATGATTTCGATGTAATGGGAATAGCGACAGAAAAACGAAACATGAGTCTTCTCGTTGTTAATGATAGCGCGAACATTGTTCAGTTCATGTTATTGTCCACATAACATTCACTTTTTTGATCGCACTTAATGGTATGTCGTGTGTTAAACTTCGTCCTAGGTAAAATATTCAATATTTCGCTTTGTCTATCTGTGGAGTAATGACTATAGATTTATGGCAGTATGGCATCGTGAATTCCTAAAACCTCAATCGAGCAAGGTAGCATATCCATTCCCACTAATGGGAATGGTTCATCGTGATGTAGAGTTAGTTTTTAGCTAGGGAGTTTTTCGTTGGTAGCTTTAGAAAACTCGCTGCGTTCTGCTAAACGCCCCTCCAAGTTGGCTTTCTTGATAAGCGTTTCTTGCAAGAGGGCAGCAGTTCGTTCTAGTTCTTTTCTCATGTTCTGATTTTCAGATTTAAGCTTCGCATTGTTGTCTTCCAAAATCGCATTTTCACGCTGTAAGGCAAATGAAGAGTCTGAACTGGCTTGCAAAGTTGAGGCTCTGTTTTCAAGTACGCTCACTTCGGTTTTTAAGCGCTCATTGTCGATCTTTAGTTCACTCAGTTGTCCTGGTAGTTCTTTCAGCTCATCAAGTTTGTCTTGAAGCTCTTCGACTAGCTCACTGGATTGTAATGCTTGTAGGCGTTTCTGTTCAGAACAGTGTTCAGCTATCTTTACTCGACTTTCTACAATACTAGCAATGTCACTCTCTACAGCTTGCCACAAAGCCGATATGTCGAGTTTTAGTGCAGTTTCTAGCGGGCTGGAAAACCACTGGGGAACTTCTCGATTATATCGATTCGCATTAGGTTGAGCAGAATCGAGTATTTGAAATGCTATTTGAGCTTTTACATACCTCCCACCAACGGCTGCTTGCAACTGTGCTGGGTTCTCAAAACATTTTCCTTCGGCCTTTGCAGCTTCGTAAGCGTCAAGCATCACGTCGAAGATAATGCCTTTATCGGGATCTTTGTTCGCGTTATGCATCTCTTGAATAAATTGCTGCTTAAGCTTGGTACGTAAGTCTGTAATGTAAGTACGTTCGTTAGTTTGTATGTTCATTCACTTACGCCTTTTAGTACGGTAGCTCTGTTGTTTGTTCTTCGAGCCATAATTCAATCGTCTCTCGTTTCCAGCCCACAATTCTCGGGCTGATTGCACGAGCTGCTGGGAGACGTCCTTCTTTGCGCCAGCGCCACACAGTCACTTTACTTATATTTAGGTACGTAGCTAAGTCGCTAACTCTTATAAAATTTCTATCTATCATTTTTATTATTCTCGTTTTTGTTTTTATGTTTCTGTTTGATGTAATCGTATGAAAACAAACGCAAGTGTTGTAGATTAAAGAAAAGACACAATAGGGTTTACACTGATGGATAAAGTGGCTGCGGTAGTACTTGAAAAGAAATTAGAGGAAAACCTTAAGAAACTAGAAGCACGATCTAAAACAGAAAACAAAAAGCTAACTCAAAAGAAAAGTCCAAAAGGTATCTCTGTTATCGAAGCATTTAATGTTGACTTAGAGTTAGAAGTTTCTGAAGTGCTAATGTTAAACCTCCGTTTTCTTAAGACTTTTGCGGATCGAAAGCCGACTACCATTAAAGAGTTCGTTCGATTTGTAGGAGGGTTGTCTGCATCAATCGATAAACTTATTAACTTCAGAACCCCTACATCGAATCTCTCACCAAAAGGATTACTTCAAGATCAAAATGATGAAGTTATCGAATACATTGATGTGATTGAGCAAATGCTCGTTAAAGCAAGGGGATTGACACCTCAAAGGCCGTCGTCAGACAAGGTTTCAAAAACATATTCAGCTTTGGCTTTGCCGTTTTGTGCTTTGTGTTACAAACGTGTAAACCAATCCTCTTACTTCTGTCGAGAACACCATTCTTCTCGAAATGCCTTAGCATATAAGAAAGCTACACGAAGGTTGGTTTCTGCTGTTTATCGATACTCCAACGACAAATCAGAGAAATGTAATCTGAATGATTATAAGAGAGGGGAACTGACACTTACAGCAGAACTACTATACCGATGGTTAGCTTTATTTTCAGTGCAACCTCGGATGGCAATTAGTCGGTTAAATCAAATGGATAAAACTGAACCTGATTGGACAGGTTACGCAAAAGTGATTTTAGAGTTTAGCAAAAGTTATTACCCAAAAGCCTATGAGATGATTAAAGATCTCGAAATTAATAGGGCTAGTTACGAAGATTGGATTGTCGAAATTGCTAGATCTTTAGGTGGAGAAATTGAAGGCAATTTATGGAGATTGAAAGATGCCGACATTTGGTTAGAAACATCTAGTAATATGCAAAAGTCGATGACGTTATTGAATTGTATTAGTAGATACGAAGCTTTTATGATTGTTTGTTCATTTCCAATTGAAACGGGAGTTATCAAAGGAACAAATATGGATATTGAGAAACGTGATCGTCTAAAAGCGTTACTTGAAGAAAGAAAAGTAAACCCCAACATAACAATGAATGAGATTGCGAAGACCCTGGGTATATCTCGCACTGCTGTTTATAAATTAAAAAATAAAATATGTTGATAATTGAGATTTAAATGGTGTTATTTTGTTAATGCATGCTATTAAAATAGCATGCTTATTCGTGACAGTATGTTATGAGTTAATATTATGATTTAGTACTCTTTCGGTATGATTTATTTATATTTAAAATAGGCTTTCAAATTTTATTGTCATACAAGGACCAAATTAAATCTACATTCCCTCAAAAAAATATGTTATAACTATTATGACTGTTATAACTATTATAACGGTTATAGCTTTAATATAAGGAGCAAGACCGAAAAATTAAAAACAAATGAGCAAAACTTGCTCTTGTTGATTTTTTTTCGTTGTCGCAGAGCGCAATTGCTGTGTCGCAAACGGCAGTTTTAGTGCTTCGTGTGACATTTTCTATTTGTTCGCACGTAGAGCAAACTTTCGTGCAGAGAGGTTTGTCTGCTTCGTCTGCAATGTGGTTTTTCGTGCATCAAAAAAATTTGCTTTGTGATTCAATGCTTTTTTCTGGATCGCTGTAGCGGTTTTATGCTTCCAGAAAGCCTTCATCCTGCCGATCGATTTGTATTGTTTTGGGGGATATAAAGGTTAAACTCAGGACTAAAATTTTCAGAACAGTGTTCAAACATAACTGATTTTTTCCATATTAAAAAAACAAAAAACAAAAAAACAAAAAACAAAATTTAACAGCGATTTTAGTTATAAATTTAAGAGAACAGTGTTCTTGAGAATACACTGATAACGATCTAATTTGGTATTAATCTCATTAGACGCCCTGGAGTACCGTTTTCCCCACCTGTTCAGAGTTACCCATCTATCTATTGGTGCAGAGTTAGCTAGGCTACAGAGCTTAGCTCTGTAGCTTTTCTATTAAGAGTGAACATTGCTCTACTTCGTTAGTTAGCCAATCTTAACCTAGGCTTGACCTAGTTTTTGGACAGAAATCATTTAGGGTCGATAGCCTAAATATCACGCACTCTATTAGTTTATTTATATTAACTAGGCAATCACTGCAATTAAAGGCGAATAGTCATTCAATAGACAAGGCCTTTACACCTTGCCTTTGACCTAGTTTAGCCCATCAGCAAATACTTCGGCTTACTCTAGCATACAGGTTGTTTTGTTTACTTATTACCCCCATTATTACATGGACTTAAATACAGGGAGAGTGACATATGACTGTAAGGCGGGATTTCAGTGTGTTTTTAGATAACTTGAAGATCAAGAGCAAAGACACAATTTCAAGTCGCTACGGAAGTATTACTAAGAACCTAAATGAAAAGTTTCGAGACTTAGAAAACGACAAGAAAAACTATAGTCTTCAAGCTGGCTCATATGGTCGCTACTCTGGAATCAATGGCATTTCTGACCTTGATATGCTCTACATACTTCCTCCTAGCGCTTGGACTACCTATCGCAAAGACCCATCGAAGGCTCTCGACCAAACCAAAGATGCAATAAAGAAAACGTATAATACAAGTAAAGTGAAGAAAGACCGCAACGTAGTAGTAGTTGAGATGCAAGACTTTACCTTTGAAGTAGTACCCGTATTCGAATGGCAGGGAGTATTCAAATACCCTGACACATATAATGGTGGTTCATGGCGGAAATGTGACACTCGTTCAGAGCTAAGAGCATTTAAAGAACTGAACGACAATCGCAAAGACAACCTGCGTAAGCTTGCGAAAATGATTCGTGCGTGGAAGGCTAGAAACGATATTCAGATGAGTGGCTTTCTAATCGATACCCTTTGCTACAACTTCTTCAAAGATAATACTAAATACGACAAGAGTAGCTTCGGCAGCTTTGACAAGATGGTAAAAGACTTTTTTCAATACCTTACCAAAGAGCCAAATAAAGCGTTCTACTATGCATTTGGCAGCAACTCCAAAGTCAGTGTGAAGAAAGCATTCCAAGCCGATGCGCAGAAAGCACTGGATAACGCAATTGAAGCGATTGAAGCAAGGGAGAATGGTTATGAGGACAAGTGTAACCAACGGTACAAGGCTATTTTTGGTACGAAGTTCCCTAATCGTGAAGCGAAACAAGTTTCAGCAGTGAATGAGGAGTTCATTGAGGAACTATTCGATATGGATATCACAAACCAAATTGTTATTGATTGTAACGTAAAAAGCGACCTGATAACTAAAATGTTGTCCTCACTAACCTTTGGCGGGGAGCGAATACAGCATCAATGGAAACTGCACTTCTTTGTGAAACAAACCGATATTGTTGGAGACTATGAAGTCAAGTGGAAGGTTCGCAACCGTGGGTGCGTCGCAGATAGGGACAAGAACCATCGCGGTCAAATCATAGATGATGATGGCAGCAAAACTCGTGATGAGACGGCAACTTTCTATGGTGATCATACAGTTGAGTGCTACGCTATGCGCAATAACACGGTGATAGCGCGACATGAAATCACAGTCCCAATTGCATAGGAACGAGCGTTTATGACGAAGCAAACAATAAAGAAGCAAGTGGCTAGAGAGTATTTCAATGTACTCTACAGCGCCAAGCTTCATTTTGCGTCATTAGATATCTGCGAAAAGTTACCGACGATTATTAGCATTATTTCGCTGTCCTTTGGTGTACTTGGTTTGGCATTTGCTGAGTTCAACAGCAAAGCTTTGGCTGTGCTGTTGCTCATTATAGGTATCATTGGAATCATTCTTAAACCTAGAGAGCTTCTGAAGGCGCAATATGAAGCTACAGGGGCTAGCCTGACTGATATTAGCAAGAAGCTAGAGCACATTTACTGTGAAGTTAACGAACAAGACGCAGCCTCGGTTACTAAAGCGAGAGCTGACCTTAGCCAAATGCAAGCAGAACATCGATCTGTTGAAACTATACCTCCTGTGCTGATGTCTTCATGGTATGCCCACTACAAGGTATTTTCTGAACATAATAGTGACTGGATGAGCGCTGAACTTGGCCTAAGCTGGCGTGACAAAGTTCCGCTTAGCTTGCGCCTTGTAGTTATTGGTAGCCTAGTAGCTGCTTTGCTCTGGGTAAATCCACTTTGCATCACAAGCAAGACTTGGGCATGGGTTAATAAGCCTTGTGTGGGATGCTGGCAAGAACAACCCGCATCGCAATTACCACAAGTTCAAGCCAGCAAAGTCACACCCGAACCAAAACCTGATGCTGACACGACAGATAGCGGAACGACTAACTAACAAGGTAAAGGATAAAGGTTAAAATACTTTAGTTAGTTTGCTCTAACGAGCTTTTGTCCCGAAGCTACTCATTCCACGCATAAACAGTTAGACAGAGCGTATGATTTATCATGCGTTACACTACTATTATTTGGAGTAATGCAAACCACTTTCGAAAGGCTTCATCATCTCCGTAACTCATAATGGTGTAAAAATGAGTTCATCACTCAAGTTGCGTCACGCAGCCTATGTGATTGATAACTCGGGCAGGGGCAGATATGATTTTTTGCAGGTGCTGCAACAACTGAACTTTCTCATCGCTCAGGCAACTATTGCAAAAATTGCAACAGTTCAACTGCCGAGGAACACTCGGTAGTTGATTGATAATCTGCGTGCATGTTTTGCACATTAGCTAGTTCTATTGCCAAAATGATGCGCTCTGAAACGCTTAGGGGTAGAAATTTGTCGCGGTGAATGGGGGAAGCAATTGCTAAGGAAAACTAGCGAGTTGAAAAGCAACTGAGAAGAATTTCTTCCTAGTTGTCCGTACGTAAAGGGGGAGCTTCGTGCTAGGCGAAGTCAATCTGGTACGTTGGTGTCGAGTAGATGACGCTTGTCACTGAACGATTTAAGAGGATGCAAAGAACAGCTTCATCTATCGTCGATAATCACAACACAGTCAGGTTTCAGTTAGCTTTCCCCTCTAGGTACAGTCGAGTCCTAGCAAGTTTTGGGGTATAGATAATGTATGAAATAAGCTGTTTTACAATCGGGATTAATAGTTTTGGCAACAGTTAAACGACAACCAATGATTATTGTGTATTATCAATCGCTGTAATCAGTAAGGTTTATAGCGAGATACACATGAAGTTCATCCCAGTAAGCGACTTACACCTAGATATCAATAACATCAGACGTGATACATGGATTGACTTCGACAAAGATGCCACCCTTATTATTGCGGGTGACGTGTCTAATGCACTACACGGAGTCTCTTATATTAAGCGTATCCTTTGTACACACTTTAAAAATGTTGTTTTAATCAGTGGTAATCACGAGTGGTATTCAAACAAATGCAAAGAGTCAGTGACAAACATACCATACGCTTCTGCCATAAAGCATTCACCGATCCCTCGCTTAAAAAAACATGCAGACGAAACGCCAAACCTATACTTCTTGGATAACGAAATGGTCGAGATTGATGGCACCAAGATCTACGGTGGGACATTGTGGTTTCCGCTACTCTCTTTGAATAAAGAAGAGCAATACAATTACGAACTACTAATGAACGATATGAATTTCTTGAACAATAGATTGGTCGATGAAATGCACCATGCCTTCATCGATAATATGCCTGAAAAGGTAGATATCGTTGTGTCTCACCACCTACCCAACAAAGCTTCATTTGCTAGAGAGTCAGACGCGAATAGCCGATACGCCCCTTTCTATCATGCCAATTTAAGTGATGACATTATTAATAGGGCTAAAGTTTGGATAGCTGGTCACCAACACGAGCCCATTGAAAAAATGATTGGTAATGATGTGCTCTTTATTTGCAACCCAAAGGGATCTGGTCCTCTTAAGCCAGGAAAGATGAATAGCAAATCCTACAACGTTAATTAACGTACAGGCCCCCTCCTTGTCGATGCACAAGGCTAAAATTGTAGCAAACAAGCTTAGAGTTGTTGCAATAGCAATCACTATTTTTAATTGCATCGAATCTTACCTTTAGCGGCTTAGCAATTTTGGCCACAGTAGTTAGAGTTCTATACATTAGGAAAGGTAATACAAACTGCGATGATTGAAATTACGTTCAATTGCGCGTTATCTAACTTTGTGGCAGCTCTGAGCTAGCTACACCAATTAGCTCGAAGATGGACAATTCTGTTTTAGGGAGTTTGCTAATTTAGCTATTCATAAATAAGTTCTGGTATTGAAAACTGGCTACTAGCTACCGACTAGTATCTCAAAATCATCCGCAGTCCTCACCACCATCATCTCACTTCTACCACTGTTGGTGAAAAATTCGAACAAGTCTACTTGACCTGTCTACTACTCTACAGTTCATACTATCCAAATACTAAGAACACTGGGTCAAATCGCACATGTATTTGATTTCTGAACTGGCGACGAAGGTGGGTATCTCTCGCACCACCTTACTCTATTACGAGAAGTTAGGGCTGATTAACGGCCAGCGTCTTGACAATGGATATCGCTATTACAGCGAAAACGATTTGCAGCGACTGTTATTGATTCAGCAACTTCAAAGCGCAGGACTCTCATTGAAAGAGTGCGAACAATGCTTGGACGCGAAGTTAAGTAGAAGCTTATTGGAAAATCGGCTGACGCAACTCAACCATGAAATTGATAAAAAAATCCACGCTCGTGAGTTGCTACTGGCGTTACTTGGGGAACGTCCACAAAGAGAGTTACACCATTCCCTGAGTCAAAGTGCGCCTAGCGCTTACTTAAACTGGTTAAGTACGCAGGGTTACAGTGAAAAAGAAGCGCTCCGATTGAAGTGGCTATCAAAAGATATGAACGAACACGAGAGTTACATGAAAGACTTTATGACGGTCTTTGCAACATTAGAAAGATGGGGGCCAGGGAGTCACAAGGACTCTTTAAAAGCGATTTCATTAATGTCTCCTCAGACAATGACCGATATTTTAGACATTGGTTGCGGCACTGGCACCTCAACATTACTGCTAGCCGATAACAGTACCGCGCACATTACCGCCGTGGATAATGAGCCTATTGCCATCGAACAGCTCAATAAAAAAATCCAAAATGCACAGTTACATGAGCGGATTTCTCCTGTTTGTGCCTCCATGACGGAACTGCCATTTCAGGCAAAGAGTTTTGATGCCATTTGGGCGGAAGGCTGCGTCTACATTATGGGAATGGAGAACGCACTAAAACAATGGAAGCCTCTGTTGAAAGACAATGGCGTGTTGATGGTGAGTGATTTGGTTTGGCTCACTGACTCTCCCGACGAAGAGACAAAACAGTTTTGGCTGGCAGACTACCCAGACATTCAATCGATACCTAAACGGCTAGCTCTGTTCAAAAAGCATGGCTACGACGTGATCGAACACTTTTCATTAGGCGTCGATGCATGGCAAAACTACTGGCAACCTCTGCAAGACCGAGTTAAGGAATTACAAGCTGCTATGCCTGCGTCCCAAGTGTTATTGGACATTAACAAAGAGATTTCGATTTACGAGCGCAGTGCTGCAAAAGATTTTACCTATCAGTACTTTATTTTAAAAATTGCAAACTAGAGATAGATATATGAAATACGCTTTGTACAAACAAGAACAAGCTCAAGAAATCATTACACTGTTCAATAACACATTTTCGGATTCAGAGGGTAAAGAAGAAGGGGCATTAATTGCGAAACTCGTGGAAGACTTTCTCACTTTACCAACCAAAGATGAGGATCTTTATGTGTTTATTGCTCAAGATGAAAGTGAACGCATTATCGGTAGCATCATTTTCTCTCGCCTATCGTTTCCAAATGGTGAAAACATATTCCTTTTAGCCCCCGTGGCCGTTGCAACAGAGTGTCATGGGCAAGGTGTAGGTCAAGGATTGATCAAGTTTGGGTTAGCGACACTGAAAGAAAAAGGCATCACCGTTGCCATTACTTACGGGGATATCAACTTTTACTCAAAAACAGGATTCGCTCCAATCAGTCAGGACATAATTCAAGCTCCGCTAGACTTGTCCTACCCTGAAGGTTGGATTGCACAATCTTTAGTCAGTAAAGCGCTCCCTAACATTGAGGGAAAACCAACATGCTTACCCGCTATCGACAATCCATATTATTGGTAGTTAATTGGCGTGAAAATTCCTTCGTTTCTGAATTTAGATGGCTATGCTTAAACGCTATTTTCTAAGCGGCGCTCTTACCATGCTCACCTAGTCACAACGGACATACCGTGTATGTTCTAAGCAATTATTCTTTGATAACCTTTAGAAACCACTGATAAATTTGAGGGCTATGATGAAAGTAAGAAAAGCCGTTTTAGATGACTTACCCTACCTTGTTAACTTCACTTCTGAAGAAGCAAGAGAGGCTGAGGGGAGTATTAAGATCCCAGAAACACTTGAAAAGGGCATTCTGGTTGCGCTGCGTGACCCTTCAATTGCTACCTATTGGGTTTTAGTTGATGAGAACGATACTCCCGTAGGGAGTGTCTCTGCGGTTCGGGAATGGAGCGACTGGAACGCTGGTTATTACTGGTGGATTCAAAGCATGTTCTTATCCAAATCACAGCGAGGCAAGGGTCGTATGTCATTGCTTTTGGATGCGGTAAAACATGAAATGAAAGTACAAAAAGGCTTAGAGCTGCGCCTATATGTTCACAAAGACAACTGTACGGCTGTTAGAGCTTATCAAAATGCTCATTTTTCAAAGTCCGATTACGAAATCATGATTTTAAGCAATTGAGTGAATTGCCATCAGTGTCGTACCCACTTTAACATTACCCCAAATAGGTCAATTTATGACAAGATATATGTATCCTGACTCTTAGGTTAGAAAGGTTTTGGACAAAACCTTGTTAGATTAATTACTTAAATTAGAAGAATACAAATAACTTTTAGTATGGAAAATCGCTTAGGAAGTTTCCATTTTAGCTGAAGCGAAGCTCTTTATCACAAGGCATAACACCGCACTCACTAGTAAACGATGAGTGCGGCGAGTACTTTACCGCGTATTAAAGCGCTTTTATTTACACATTCTCTCAGATATTTCTTTCAATTTATCTAATTCTAAGCGTTCACTCGACCAGCCCTGAGCAAACGGGATGGTATTTGATTTCGGTAATTGGTCTTCTTTTAGATCCCTTATTCTTACTCTAGAAGGTAGAGCTGCACCTTCACCGACAAAAATTGCTTCTTGTTGAGATAAGATAGGTAGCGCTCCAACCATCCCAGAGAGTCCATCAGGTAGGAATCGAGCAACATGCTGCTGGTCTGCTGAATTTGTAAGCCTTAATACTACCCAAGTACCGCACTGTGAAATCACTGTACTGTCAACATCGGCTGGCCGCTGACTTACCAGCATCAAGCCAATTCCGTATTTTCGGCCCTCTCTGGCTATTCGCCTTATTGCTCCTTGAGCAGCAGCGTATTGAGCTTCTCCATGATCTGGCACATACCTATGAGCCTCTTCACAAACTAATAAAATAGGATCCTTCTCTTTCTCTTCTTGAGTCTGAAATACTTTATACTGAAAAAGTAACCTAGCGATTAGCGCGGTAAGCGGTCCTGCGACTTCATTTGGCAAGCCTGAGATATCAATAATCCGAATATCTTTACCTGCCTTACTAGGCGCACCAATGAATTGGTTCAAGACTTGATGCAGCTTTATTTCTTTTTCGTTATCAACCCAACACTTCATCATAAATGAAAGTCGAGTATCTCTTCTCAGAACTTTAAGTTTATCTAAAACAGAGGGTACTGGTGACTTAGCTAAATCGGAGTTGGTCATGCTTTCATGGTTATTACGGTTTATCCTACCGCCCTGAATGTACCTAACATGACTTTCAAACTCATCTAAGCAAAATGGCCTAGGTTTATCACGGTCGAATTCCAGAATATCTGAAGTATCTTTGCCATCACACAAATCAGGATCGTCAAAATTTTCTAAATGGTTAAGGGCCTCTGTACCAAACTCTCTTGGGCAAGGGTTGACAATTCCAGCAGCAACCATTCTTGCATGAGCAAGTGCTTTTTGAACGACGTTGTTTTGACTAGTAGCACTTCTTTCCGTTTTACCGATAACTAGGTTAGTGAACTCATCACTAGACATTAACCAATATGGTAGCTTTATCTCTTCCTGACCGTCGTCACCAGCGGTAATGTCATATGCTCGGTACTGTACAGCTCTCTCTCTAAAGGCTGAACCATACTCACCATGAGGATCAACGACTACTATTTGAGGGGACAGCTCTTTCTCATCATTTTTATGCGATAGAACGCTATGAATAATCGCAGCAACTGTACCTGACTTACCAGATCCTGTAGAGCCAAGAACCGCACAATGCATACCAAACATTTTATTAATGTTAGCTCGACAAGCTGTAGATTCAGAAGCACTGTAAACCGCAAAAGGCACTAATGGATCTACTTCTTCATTTCTTGTACCTTCAGCGGAACGGTATACAAAAGAAATTTCTTCGTTAGTTAGAAGGAATACGCCTTGCTGGGGTAAAGGATAGGTTTTAATACCACGTTTAAAAGCCAAAGTTGATTTTGTATTGTTCCAGCTTCCTTCAGCTAGCAGTTGAATTTCCATTACACGCTGATCAGAATCAGCAGTTACAGGCATTCCAGCTTCAATTAACTCTTCTGAACGCATTCTGAGCATAGTCACCAAGCCAAAAATTATTTTACGACCATAGTGAATTTTGACCATACTGCCTATTTGACCTATAGGGTAAACGCGACCATTAAAAGTTCTTGTTAGTTCTGATATTTTATCTGAAATCTCAACTTTTATATTGGTTCCTGATACTTCTACAACTTGGCCTATTTTCAGCTCTTCAGATGGTGTAAACATAACTAAACCTCGCATCCGTTCTTTAATACTGATGTTACACCTTTGAATGTCCACCAATAATCATCTTCATCGTCATCTTTTCTTTTAAATGGGCCTTCTTTTCCAATATAAAGACCGTGTGTAGATGCGATAATTACTCTTGAACCAAAACTATCACTACGCCAATTTTCTAAACATGGAGGAATTTCATCTCTACACTCCAAGAAAGCGAGCAATACTGTTTTGTTCTCTTCTTTTGATAAAGCAAATTCAATTTCGTTATTGATATGATCATCGCCAAAACTATAGCCGCACACAGCTAAAATATTGCTGTTAGCAGAATTCAGAGATTTTCTGAATAAGTCAAATTGCGTAGAGAACGGATCTTGCTGAGTGGCAACGTATTTAGTAGCTTGAGGGTAAATTAGAACTCGGCGATCCGACTTTGGGTATAGGTCATTTTCTCTAACTCGCCATACATACCCTTTGTCGCAAAGAAACCAATCTATGGAACCATGCATCTTAATCAAGTTAGCGCGCTGATTGTTCGCTGGTATGGGGTCTCCATACTTCTGTTTTCGATAGGCTACAGCACCACCATCGAACCCATCCCAATAAGCTATTTTATTTAGTGCTAATGCATCTTCTAAAAGAGTGTCATAGTTGGTTGTGAAAATATTGACAGCTTTTCTTCGCTCATGAACACCAGCGGATGCGTGGTTAAATAGAGTATCAACAAATTCTAAATGTGCTTCGATGTCCACAATTGGTTTAGACAAACTACCTTCTTCAATTGTGTTTCCTTCCTTGTCCTCTAAATAGCCACACCGTATAACATTTGAGATAGACTCAAGGATTGTATTATGTACTTCTTCTAGGGTAGCTAGCTCTACTTCCCCCCCACGAATTACAGTTTTCTTTTCTTTGTTTCTTTCAGCTAATGCAGCATAGTCGCCAAGATGACTAAGAACATGCTCTATATGGCATTGCTCTGGCAACTCTTCAAACAGTGGAATGATAATATCGTCATATAACTTCTTATGGCTAGCTTCTATATCCTTCTTAACTTTATTCGTTAAAGGGTACATTAGCGGCAATTTAGCGTCGAAACTTATTCCTGCACCCAGTAGCCAACTTTGCTCACTACACTTCAAGTGTTCTTCTATTTGCAGGAACAACTCATCATCAATCAAATCACTCATTTCTTTTCCTTCTTATAGAGTTGTAGCCAAGCTGGCAACTAGAGCCTTTTGACGCCTTACTAGATACGCCCCCTGAACTCAAGTTAACCACTGTAAATACAAAACTTAATCGAACAAAAATCCAAACGTTAGCCGTTACCCGCACGCAATTTTTATGTGCTTGCAAATTCATCCAGAGCATCAATTCGACCAGCTCTTAAGGCCTTACCTGCACGATTTGCTCTACGAGCTGGAGTAACGGGTGTCGCTGGTGTTGCTCTCACTGCTCGGTTTGCTGGTGTTGCCATTGATGTTCGTCTTAGAATGTAGTTTTCATTTTCTACTTCACCCAAGAAAGTGCCATTTCTGCGCCACACTCTGCCGTCTTCAGTGACCCAGCCTAGATACTGAGAGCTTGCATTAAATAATCGGTCATTTTTTATAAAGCCAAAGTATTGTCCATTCCATCGGTAAATCGGTGTCATTGATTCTCCTTTACTCGCAATTTATGTTACCTGTGCAAATTTTAAGTTTTCTCTTAACGCATAACACTTTATTGACAGAATCTTTCCGTGTTTGCATTCGGTTCATGTTGTTGCCATTCATTATGATACTCAAGGAGTATCAACCTATTGTGTGATTCAAGAGAGAGTTTAGGGGGATAACTACGGAAAGTTACCGTGAAAGTACCCAAAGTACGGATTAGTTTAATTTGGTCTATTTTAATACTGATTAAGTTGTCAGCTCGCTAGGTCTGAGAAGGTTTGGGGCATTTTCGAGTCACAGAGTCCGCGCTCCCATTTGTGATCACCAAGCGATTCTGTCGATACGCAAACAAAGTTAGTCTGTCATATGTTACAGACCAACTGTTCACGATATTTCATCCTAAGTAGAGTTTATTAAACCCGACCAAAAGCTTTGAGAAAGTTCTTGGGGTGTTGGTGAAACCTTACATGCTTGGGGTGATTAACCTTCCTCTTTCCCCTAAAAGGCGGCGCAATGTATCCCCAATTTGAACATCTTGAGAAATATATTACGTAATCAATCTGTGCATTCTGCCATTGGTCAGTAACAACGGTGTTTTCATCAAAGCATTCTACTGACTTTACTTGAATTCGGTAGAATTTGTTCCCGTCAGAAATAAGCACATCGGTCTTCATGCCATGATCGATCATGGGCATAAATACTTCCCAACCATCTTGCAATAGCCAGCTTGCCAATAGGGTTTCGTAAGAGATGCTTTTGTAGTGTTTTTTAGCTTCAGAAGAAGTGTGGAGTGTTCTTACAGGCATAGTAATATCCTAATTACATGCTGAGTGTCTTTTTAGCACAAGACAGCCAGCGAAGCCTCCCTTATAGGATAACTTCAATTAGGATTCACAATGGCTCTATTGAGATCTCATCAACTAGTAATGGGAGCTGCCCCTAGTCTTCTACCTGTTTGGTTACCTTGACTATTAATACTAGTGTTCACGTAGCGTGAGTGAATCGGTCAGTGTTCATATTAAAATAAACAAAGATCCTGATTTCGTCAATTTAACTAATGGCGAGAAAGCTTCACTAGACAGACAAACTGGCAGGAACCCAGAACAATAGACACCACACTGATTAGAAAATGTAGGTCAAACGACTTTCCGCAAAGTTTGATGGAAAAACATCCTGAATTGAAAGGGGTCAAAACCGTGTTTACTATGAGCTGGCACTTAATAAAGATCACATTGGATGATTAGTCCAATGTGTATAAAGAGCTAGATAGTTGGAAAGTTATATGTCATTTGCGCACTTGAGCATGCCTAGACGTTCATTCAATGCCTTTTCCCAAGCTTCCAAGGCAGCTCTTTTTTCATCTAGGTATTCATACATATCGTAGTGTTTTGAGGAAACATCAGAGAATGCGTGACCTTGTATGCGATCTCGAATTTCTTTTGACAGCTTTATTGTCGCACCGAGAGTTTTTACTGTTCTTCTAAAGTCTCTGCCGATGAAAGGTCTAGTCTCTTTTGTTCGGGATTTATAAGTTAAGAGCGCTTGAGCAATTGTGTTTGTGGGCATGTGCTCAAGATGTTCCGTTTTCTTATAAAAGACGTATGGACTATCTTGGGTTGCATTATCCTTTAACTCTTGAAGGATTTTGATCGCTGTTGTGGTCAAGGGAATCACGTGGGGAATGTTAGTTTTAAAGTTGCCTTGTTGAACAGTTAGGTACTTATCTTTGAAGTTAATATCACGCCACTCAAGCGTTACGATTTCGTATGGTCGCTGCCCTCCAAGATAGAAGCAAAGTTTTATTACTTGGCGAGTTTGATAAGCTAAATCGAGGTCTTCATATCGATGATCCATATCCCAGAGTAGTCGTTCGACTTCTTCCCAGCTTAAGAAATGTGTCCCCGCTTTTTCTGCCCACGTCTGCTTAGGTATGTCTGCGATAGGATTTCCTGAAATACCAAATTTTGTATTACGGTTTTTGTAAGCAGGATCACTGTCATAGAAGCGACCAAAGTTGAAAGCGGCATGAAGGATAGAACGTATTTTGTTGCTTTTAGCGGCATACCCAGCTTCAATCGGAACCGCTAATATGTAGATAAAATCTTCAGCTTTAAAATCCTTCGCCTTACGTTTGATATCTAAGTAAGGAAATACGTTATCTACAATTTTTTTCATTTCATCTTGATAAGTTCGCTTTCCTTCAATTCTCTTGTGTTCAGCATGGAGTGTGATTAATTGCTCAAAGCTACCAAGTTCGTTTGCTTCACGCTCTTCTCGAGCTTTTTCTTCAGCTCGGTACTTTAGCTCGGCTTTTGGGTCGATTCCTTGAGATAATAGGTCACTGTATTCTTTGCACAGATCACGGGCATGGGAAAGGGTCATACCTGGAAATTTCCCAAGAGATATAAATTGAGCTTTTGAGTCTTTGAAGTAGCGGAACTTAAAGTTGATTGAACCCGAGGGCATGACTTGAACTCCGAGACGACCTTTGCCTCTCTCACCTGATTTGTCCCAAGTGTAGTAAGGAGACTTTCTTGGTCTTAGTCCTTTAACTTCTTTAACGGTTAACATGCGCACCTTCATACAAAACAAGAGTAACTTGACTAACATTAAAACTAGTCAAGTTGTTAGTCAAGTAAGGTGGTGGTTTAGTGTAGTTAAATGTAATCGTAAATGATATGGTACTTGAGGTTTCGTTTTTTAAATTATTGATTTTTATTACTTATGTAATCTTGAGTAATTAAATGCGACTCTGTAACAACATCACTTCTAAGGATGTGGTCATTGGTTCGAATCCAATAGGGCGTGCCATTTATTCAAAAGCCCCGATAACTCTTTGAGTTGTCGGGGCTTTGTCGATCTTGTCTCAAATGTATTAACTTAGCTCTGTTACATGAGCTTTATTTTGATGCTTAAACTCATGAAAAAAATAATTTTTACTGCATTGATTGTTACTCTTTTAAGTGGGTGTGTCACACGCAAAGTTCGTGTTTTACCCCAAGCTATAAATATTACCCCAATTACTGATATTGCAATTAAAAACCTTAATTGCAGAATGGTTGACTCTTACACGATCGAGGATGTTCATCCAAACAATGTAGATCGTATACTTAAGAATCAAACTTACGCATCTGGTGGAAACCGATACCATATCGCAACTGTTCTAGATACTAGCCGTGGACGCCCATCTAGTGTTGTTGCGGAGCTTTATGACTGCCAGGTTGCCAAAATCAGTTTAGAAGCTGAGAAAGTTAAATTACTACCTGGTGCAAATGAAGTTCAACCCATCTCGTTTGCAGAAGTCGAAAACAATGAGTGCAAAGTGATTGGAAACAAAGTTGTATCAGAAAGCCAGAAAGGCTCTCTTTTTGATGAGTTGTCTAACCAAGTCTACATGGCGGGTGGTAATCGATATCATGTGACTAATATTATTGAGTCTGAAGGACAAACTCCAACATCTGTTTCTGCTGATATCTATCGTTGCAAGCACCGTTCAGTTGCCTTCAACTAACAAAAAAGCGCTGGCTAACCAGCGCTTTTGCATTTATTAAGGGCATTACATCTTTTTAAAGATGATGGAGGTGTTGATGCCGCCAAAGGCGAAGTTGTTACTCATCAAATATTTCACGTCCAGCTCTCGGCCTTGTCCGGCAATGTAGTCTAAATCGCCACATTGCTCGTCGAGGTTTTCTAGGTTGAGCGTTGGGTTGAACCAACCTGTGTGCATCATTTCTAAACCTAGCCACGCTTCAATTGCGCCACAGGCGCCTAGTGTGTGGCCAAAGTAGCTCTTGAGTGAACTGATTGGCACTTTGCCTAGAGCATTCGCTGTTGCGTTGCTTTCTGCAATATCACCGCGGTCGGTGGCAGTGCCGTGAGCAGATACATAATCGATCTTCTCAGCAGTAATCCCCGCGTTTTGCAAAGCCATTTCCATACAGATCTGCATGGTTTCCATCTGTGGTTGAGTGACGTGTGCGGCATCACAGTTGCTGGCAAAACCGATGATTTCTGCATAGATTTTCGCGCCACGAGCGACGGCGTGTTCGTACTCTTCCAGAACCAGCGTTCCCGCACCTTCACCAATCACCAAACCATCGCGATCGGAGTCATAAGGTCTTGGTGTGCTTTTCGGGGCTTCATTCTTCAGACTGGTGGCAAAAAGGGTATCGAAGACAGCGGATTCCGTTGGGCACAATTCTTCAGCGCCACCAGCAACCATTACTGTCTGGTAGCCGTGCTTGATCGCTTCGTGGGCATAGCCGATTGCTTGGCTGCCAGAGGTACATGCACTGCTGGTTGGGATCACTCGGCCTTTCAAACCGAAAAATAGACCAACGTTCACTGCCGTAGTGTGCGGCATCATCTGCACGTAAGTCGTTGCGGTGATCGCTTTAGTGGTTTTCTCATTCAGCATGACACCAAATGCGCCGATTGCGTCGGTACTGCCTGTTGATGAGCCGTATGCGATACCCGTTTGACCATTGCTTAGCACGTCGTTACCAATCAAACCTGCTTGGCTTAGTGCGTTTTCTGTTGCGACGGTCGCTAATTTGGAAACACGCCCCATGCCGCGTACTTGTTTGCGCTTGTAGTGCTTTGGCAGTTCAAAATCTAAAATGGGTGCCGCGAGCTTGGTATTCAAACCATCATACTGTTCGTAAGAAGGCATGTATTGCGTCGCGTTCAGGCAGTCACGCAGTTTCGGTTCGACAGACTGCCAATCGTTACCAAACGCAGTCACACCCGACATTCCGGTTACAACAACTCGACGGCTCATACTAGGCCTCCGTTTATCGAAATGACTTGGCGAGTTACATAGCCTGCGATGTCAGACATAAGGTAACTGACTAAACCAGCGACTTCTTCTGGCTCTCCCATGCGGCGCAAAGGAATTTGCGGCATCGCGTGTTCTTTTACGTGTTCGTCTACCATGCCTGTATCGATAAGCCCTGGAGCAACGCAGTTGACGGTGATTTTGCGTTTTGCCAGTTCAAGCGCGAGTGATTTTGTTGCACCAATTACGCCCGCTTTTGCTGCGCTGTAGTTAGTTTGACCACGATTCCCCATTAGGCCAGAGACTGATGCAAGCGTAACAATTCGGCCGCCTTTGCGCTTTTGCACCATAGGCATAACACAAGGGTGAAGAACGTTGTAGAAGCTATCTAGGTTGGTATGAATCACACCATCCCATTCTTCTTCGGTCATCGCAGGGAAAGCAGTATCTTTTGTGATGCCAGCGTTGTTTACGACGCCATAGTAAGCGCCGTGTTCGGCGATATCGGCTTCTAACTTCTCACGACAATCTGCACGGTCACTGATGTCGAATTGGATAAGACGACCGTTACCACCATGCTGTTCGATGGTGTCTAGGGTGTCTTGCGCGCCTTGTTGATCGCCCATGTAATGGACAATGATTTGGAAACCATCTTTGGCTAACTGAACGGCAATGGCTTTACCGATGCCTTTGCTGGCACCTGTAACGAGGACTTGTCGGGTCATTGTTGACTCCTGATTTTCATTTCTTGTAATTTTTCTTCTGATGGAACGTAAACGTTCAATTGGCAAGTCGCTACAACAGTTCCTTGTAGCTCAATACGGGCAGAAAATACCGCCATACCGTTATCTTCCATGACTTTTTCGGCATACACATCGAGCATTTGTCCGCGAGAAAACGCATCGCATTCAGAAGTGTATCGACGGCTACCAAGTAAAAAGCCAATCGGTGGCGCTTGTTCTTTCATTAATGCGTGGTAACCAGACCACGCCGCGACAGATTGCGCCATAAACTCAATGCCAACGTAAGCTGGCACGGTTTGAGAGATCGAGTCGAAGAACGGGTTGTGTTCTGCGATATCAACCTGGCAGTGAATCGTATCTTGTTGAACATCCAAGGCACGATCGACCAAAATCATTGGTTTGTCGTGTGGCAAAAGTTGTTCGATGGGAGGAAGTTTAGTCATGAGCGTAACCAAAAATAAGACTAATATTATTGCCACCAAAAGCAAAAGAGTTGCTGAGAATCGCTTTGTTACCCAGTTTGGTTGGCGTCTCAACTAACGATATATGGATATCGTCTGCTTTGGTTTCGCAGTGTTGCATTGGCAAGTCAAGGTTGTACTTGAGAATATGCCAAGCGATCGCGGCTTCCGTTGCACTTGCAGCGCCTAATGTGTGTCCGGTAAGTGGCTTTGTTGAACTCACAGGGACGGAGTTACCAAAGCAGCGGTGAATGGCTTTGCTTTCCATCACATCGTTTAACGGCGTTGCTGTGCCATGCGCGTTGATGTAACCAATGTCTTGCGCTGTAAGTCCTGCATTGGCCAACGCTTTTTTCATCGCTTCTTCTGCGCCTAACCCTTCTGGGTGTGGTGCGGAAATGTGGTGCGCGTCTGAGCTATCGCCAGCTCCGAGAAGAGCAACGGGCGCAGGTGTTTTGCTTAGCAACATTAATGCTGCGGCTTCGCCGATATTGATGCCGTTGCGATGCTGGTCAAACGGCTTACAAAGGGTATCGGATAGAGCTTCTAAACCGTTAAAGCCGTTTAGCGTTAGGCGACAAATGGTATCCACACCACCTACAATGACCGCATCAACAATGCCAGAGCGAATCAGGCGTTGCGCGGTTAAAAAGACGCGACCACTAGAAGAGCAAGCGGTGGAAACTGAGTAATTTGGGCCGCTCAAATCAAAGTAGGCGGCAATAAAATCGCTGCAGTTGCCAAGTTCTTGTTTGGTGTAATGGTAGTCGGCGGGAAACTCACCATTTGCCAGCTTTTCGCCAAATGCGATTTCGCCATCTGAAATGCCAGACGTGCTGGTGCCGATCACGACTGCGATACGGTCACGACCATATTTAGCAATGGCTTCACGCACGTCGCTTTCGATTTGCTGCAAAGCCGAAAGTGCGAGGCGGTTGTTTCTCGTATCAAACTGGCTGAGTGCGGTCGGTAATTGCGGTAACGTCTGTGCAATTCGACCGATTACTGTTTGGAGGCCTGAATTTAAAATATCTTGGTCAACCACCATGTTGGATGGTTTCGCTCCTGATAAACACTGGTGGATGATGGCGTCATCTTGTCCCATGGCAGAGTGAAAGCCACAGGCCTGAATATACAAAGGTTGAGAAGAGCGAATAGGCATATTGTTATTCTAAATTGTTCTTAATTAATCTGATGTTGCAGTGTTTGAATAGAAATTGAAAACTGATGTTTGAGGTGATGAAAATCAATCTTACCCTCTAACTTGTTAGAAGAGCTGTATTGAATCTCAATGATCTTTTCACCGTCGCTATCAAAGATGGCGCGAGAATTATTTTTATCAATAATTCGCCACCTTACCTCATTTAACGATCCTTCCCAAGCGGAACTCGGCCAGAGCGTGATCATCAGGTTAAATAATACCTGTTCTGGCTGCGGTAGCGAACCTTGTAAACCGTTGAGTACTTCGGTTTGGATTTGTTCTCCATCGTAAGACAATGACAGTACTCTTGTCCCCCAGGATGAGAAGCCTGCCAGCACCACTTCGTTGTTGGTTACTTGCAGTTGTACCGGAAGTTGCTCAGATGTGGTTTTACCATCTATTGCCCAAGAAGCCGTAATCAACTGACTGGCAGACAACTGATAGCCCAAGCTTGCGGGAGTGGGCAAGCTAACTTGGGTGTGCTCGGCAATATCGACCTGAGGCGTCGATTGGTGAGGTACCAAGCTACATGCACTTAAAAACAGACTCAGTGCGATTAACGCCGCGCAGCGAAAAGCATGGTTAAAAATCATGACGTCGTTTCCTCTGTTTTAATCGCAATCGGAGAGAGCAGCCAAGCGACAAAAATACCACTTAACACCGTAATGCCGAAACTGTGAATCGCGTGAGTTTGGCTTAGTGACAGCAACCCAAATGACAGCACAGTGGTTATTGCCGAAAGGGTGATCGCCAATAGTGTGCTCACGCTGCGGGCTTTCTCGGCAAAGAACAGAGTGTAATCGATTCCGATACCAAGAATGAGCACCAAGCCAAGCAAGTTGAACAGGTTTAACGTTGTTCCCATCGCGACAGCAGTTGCCAGACCGCAGGCGCAAGCAATCAATGATGGCAGTAAAACTCGCCAACTGTGTTGCAGACCGTACCGCTTGATTAACACCAGAAAGATCACAGCACTGGCGGCTACCAATAGCTCCATGATTTTGATTCGGTATTCACCAAATAGGGTGGATATTTCTTCAGCTTTGTTTAGGTAGACAACATCAGACTGTGATTTGGAAAATGCCTTAACAACGGCGGAGTCTTGCAATTGGTTTAACACCACAACCGTTGCCGATTTTCCTTTGATCTTACCCAAATGAAGAAAACGTACAGGTGCTGATACCGGGTTTTGCAAGTACTGCTCAACCGTGACAGGGATAAAGTCGGCGTCCATTTTAGGCTTTTTACTTAAGCTCAGCCCGGAAGCAAGTGGGCTGGATTGTGTCGCGTAAAGATCGCGAATCAATTGATAGTCTTGTTGCTGACGTTCCACTGAGCTCAAGTAGCGACTCAGACTCTGGTAGCTTTCGATGGTGCTGTCCGTTTTCCACGTTTCTAAAGCTGGCGTCAAAGACTCCAGCTTTTTCATTAGGTTTTCGTCATCGTCGGCGGTAATGACCAACATTTGCTGCGAAGATTGCATGCCACTAAGCGTCGTAATCAAGGTTTCTTGCTGCTTGAGATCGTTCGGCATCGTTTGCAGCAGACGAATGTCGTCATCGTAGTTCAATTGCAGCAAGAAAAAGCCACTCACAACCACACATAACATCGGCAATCCGACTTTAATTCGAGGTTGATTCCAAAGCGTTAGCCATTTCGCCAACAATGATTGTCCTGGTAAGTTCGAAATGGATCGCGATGGGTTACGAGCCAGTATCGGATACCAAGCCACCACGGTGATGTAAGCGGCAATCAGACCAATGGATGAAAACAGCGCAAGCTGCTGAAAACCAGGAAACGGTGCCACCAACATGCTCAAATAGCCGATCAAACTGGTGATTAAGCCCAGTGTGATCGCTATGAAAATATGCTTTAACCCTTGCTCGCTATCCCATTCATTTCCCGCCGCAAGGCGTTCGGTTAGGTAGTGGAATGCGTAGTCGATAGACACGCCGATTAAACTTGCGCCAAACACTAAGCTGAACAGATGGACTTTTCCAAAAATCCACGTCGTAACGGACAACGCAACGAGCAAACCAATGGTGATGGAAAGCAGTGCGAGAGACAGAGGCATTACACTACGAAAGACCAGCAAGAACAATGCAATGATACCGAGTAGAGAGAATACACCGATGGTGCTGATCTCCGATTTGGCACTTTGCGTACCAAAGTCGGCGTAAAATAGAACGCCAGTATGTGAGACTTCAGCACCATATTTCTGCGCGACGCTTTGTTCTAGCGATTGAATATCAGGGACTGCAAGCTGCCCCGTTAGGCTATAAGGCGAGTCTTTTAGCTCAGCAGTAATAAGCAAGTATTGAGCACCGTCTTTTTCGACGGACAGATAGCCGTTATCCAATCGGAAAGAGGAAGATTGCTGGGTAACTTGGCTTAAATAATCACGAAATAACAAGAAAGGGTCATTTTGTAACTCTTGCCCGGTCACTCCAGAAAACGGGTTGTACAGAGACTGAATTACATGCTGCACTTGCTGCTCTGGATTTTTGCTTAAACGCTCTCGTTGTTCAGGCGTCAGCAATTGGAATCGGTGCTTAAAGTAGTAACTCGCCCAAGCTTGCTGTTCTTGAGGTGAGATTTTTCCTACCACATCGCGAAAATGATTACTTTGGCGTAACCCCTTATCAAACTCTGCAGCCGCTGCAAAAAGGGCATTTTTGTCCGGCGCTGTGATCACGAAAATGACTTTGTCGCTCATACTTGCCGAGACCGACTCAAAGGCTTGCTCAGCCACCGGGTTTTGTTGGTTCTTAGGCAGCAGTTTTAAAATGTTGGTCTCAATCGGAGATTCTGCACTCCAAACCCATTGTTTGAGTAGCAACGCGCCCGCTAAAACAACGAGATTGAGCCAAACCAGAGCAAAGGTGTGAGTGCCGAGACTGAGTTTAGAAACGGAATTGAGCGTCTTCGGCATCCGTGAGTTCCTGAGGTAGAGAGGTCTGGTTCGTAAACGTGATTTCGGTCTTATCGCCACGCAGCTCTTGTAGGGTTAGGCGATCAATGTGCGTTTTACCGGAAAGGGTGATGGCTTTAAACACCGCATTTAATGGCGACTGTTTTGGCACTAAAACGAGCTGCCACTGATTGTTCTCAACTGAAAAATCGAGTGTGAATTGTTCTTGCAGTGCAGAAGTATCCCCGTGGAACACGGATAAAAACACATGGCTAAAGTAGAACGCCATTGGGTTTTCTTCTGCAGAGATCGTTTTCGGAGCTTGGTCGGCAAAAGTCTGACGAAGTTTGTTTTCCGTCAATACCAAATTGACTGCGAAACGTTCTGTTTGTTGCCACAACAAGCCATGTGTTTTGCTCAGTGTGAACTGACCTTTAGAGGTTAAAGGTTGACTAAACATTTCCAGATGACGCTGCTGCGTAAAATCTCCGCGTACGATTTCATGCTGAGACAACTGCTGTTGAAGCGATGCCAAATCCGTTACATTTACTGTCGGTGTTGCCAGTGCTGAAACAGAAAATATTAGCAAAAAAGAGAGTAACCACTTTTGCATTAGTTCAGGCTCCCATGGTTGTGCCATTGCTCTACTTTATCTAAAAAGACTGCTGGAGACACAAAGCACATCTCTTGCTTTTCAATGGATACGGCGACTTGCGTTGTATGCGCTTTGCACATACGTTGATTCGTTTCGGCGTCGTAAATCACGTAATCCACACGTAAGCGGTTTTCCCACTCAGTGAGTTGCGCGGTAATGCGAATGGTGTGATTAAACGGAATCGCCTTCACGTATTTAACGCGCGTGTCGATGATCGGCCACATGTACCCAGAGTCTTGCATATCGCGATAGCTGTATTGGATCTTCTCCATCAGCACACGACGCGCTTCTTCAAAATACCGAAAGAAGTTGCCGTGATATATCACGCCCATCGGGTCAGCATCTTGGAATGAGGTGACCATAGTCACCTCCGCTTCTAATGGGTAGAGAACCTGCTCTTGCATTATACCTCCGCGTAGAGTGGCCAATGACGTTGCTGAATGCGTTCAATGAAATGGTGCAAATCTTGTTCCAATGGGCGATCTTCAATCACAAATTCAAACTCGCTCAGTACGGCGTCACGAATTACTCGCAAACTCTGACTCATGTGGTGTTCGTCCAATTCGTTATGACGGCGACGAATCTCAACCGCTTGAACGCTTGCTAGGAGAGAAGCCGCAGCAACTTGCTCTGTTAACTCAAGTATGCGTAAGCAATCACGAGCCGCAATGGTGCCCATGCTCACTTTGTCTTGGTTGTGACATTCGGTTGAGCGAGAAAAAACGCTTGCTGGCATGGTGTTTTTCAACGCTTCTGCCGTCCAAGCTGAGATACCAATCTGAACCGCTTTAAAGCCGTGGTTGATCGGTTTACGCTCGCCTTCTGCACCGGTTAAGTTAAACGGCAAGCCGTTATTGAACTTGTAATCCATCAGTTGCGCCATCTGACGGTCCAGCAAATCAGCTAAGTTGGCAATGTTCACTTTCAACGTATCCATCGCCATTGCGATATGACCACCGTAGAAGTGACCGCCGTGCAGAACGCGCTCGTTGTCGCCATCGATGATTGGATTGTCGTTGGCACTATTTAGTTCATTCTCAATCAATTGACGTAGCCAAGGCAGTGAGTCTTGCACCATGCCAATCACGTGTGGTGCACAACGCAGCGAGTAGCGATCTTGCAGTCGGTCGCTATTGCGTGGCGGACGTTCAGCATTGAGATCATCACGCAGCCAAGCCGCAACTTGCTGTTGACCAGGGTGAGGTTTTACCGCAAACAACGCTTCATCAAAGTGGAAGTCATTACCTTGCATACCCACAGAAACCATCGCGGTAATCTTGGTGCAAAGCTGCGCTAGGTATTCTGCGCGTTTGTAGGCAAGACAGGCGAGGGCAGTCATCACGGATGTACCGTTCATTAACGCCAAACCTTCTTTTGGTTTTAGGCGAATTGGCTCAATGTCCAGCTCTGCAAACACTTCTTGTGTTGGTCGCACATCGCCTTTGTAAAGCACTTCACGCTCGCCAATTAAGGTCGCCGCTAGGTAAGACAGAGGCGTCAAATCGCCGCTTGCGCCCACCGAGCCTTCTTGTGGAATACGCGGCGCAATGTCGTGATTGATAAGCGTAACGATTTGGTTCAACAGATCGTGAGACACGCCAGATACGCCTTGCGACAATGAACACAAACGGGTCGCCAACACCGCGCGAGCTTGCTCATGAGAAAGGATTTGACCTAAGCCACAGCCATGGAAGCGCGTAAGGTGCAACGGAAGTTCATCCACAAGAGCGGGTGGAATCGCCACAGTACATGAATCACCGTAACCCGTAGTCACGCCGTAAATAACGCCTTCTTCTTTCAGTAATCGTTCCAGAAACGCCACGCCACGATCAATTTTCGCGGTAAATTCTGGCGAGGTGTTCATGTTTGCCTTTGCACCTTGAGCAATGGCAACGACATCTTCGATGGTTAAAGATTGGGCACCAAAAGTGATGTTGTGATTATTGTTGTTTGTCATGTGGCTGATTACTTAAAGTCCAGAAGTTAAAAAAGTTGTACCACTGTAACGGCGCTTGCAGTGTGTGGTGTTCTAATCTGTGTGCGTACTGTTGAATAACGTGTTCTAGTGCCTGCTGACGCTCCTTGCGCGGTAGCGTGATTTGGTCACTAAAGTGTTCAAAGTACACATTAAAATGCGGAGTGTTCGCTTCATCGTCGCGTAGGCCGAAGAGTAGGTAAACCGGCGCTTTTAATACCGAGGCCAGCATGAATGGGCCTTGCGGGAATGGTGCAGGTTTACCAAGAAAATCTGCCCAAACGACACGATTTTCTTTGCTGGTAGAAGTGCGATCGCCAACGATCACCACCCATTCGCCTTGCTCGATTTTTTGTTGAAGCAGAATCGCGGTGTCTGGTCCCATTGAGCTGACTTGAATCAGATTCAGTTCCGAGTTTGGGTTTACCGCCTTCATTACCGCATTAAATTGTTCAGCGTGTTGGGTAAATACCAAGGCATTGATTTTGACATGAGAGTGTCGACGACCAAGCGCGCGGCAGAGTTCGATGTTGCCAAGGTGCGAGCCCAAAATGACCACGCCTTGTTTTTTCTGCGCCATCTCTTCGAAATGATGTTGGCCGTGAATGGTTAGGTTGTCGACATTAAAGTCACCTTGCCATGCTGCCAGTTTGTCGAGCATAGTACGCCCAAAGGAAAGCAGATGATGATAGCTGTCCAACTGTTTTGGCAGTGCGATGTTCTGCTGCGCTGCGTAGCACTGCAAGTTTTGCAGGTAAATCTCAGACGCTTCGCGGGCTGATTTACCCGTGAAGTGGTAGTAGCGCATGACTAGCTTTAAAATCAGGTCGAACGCTTTTCTGCCGAACAAGCGGTAAACCGCGAGCAAGGTTTTGATGCCTAAAATCGTGCCTTGTTCTTTTCGTTTCGACCAGTGGGCATTGCTGTCGTCTGTGTGACGGCGCTTTCTGGCGAGTAGCGAAGGAATGCGCGGCAACATGCCAAAAAATAGGCGAGTGTGCATCCAGCTTATCTTGACGTTATCCCACAATGCGTCGAAGTGGGAAATGCCACCTTCAGGGTAGATCACGCGCGTTGGAACAAAATCAATATCGACGCCTTCCCAGTACATTCGCACCAGAATCTCGATATCAAAATCCATGCGTTTGCCGATGTTGTACTTGTTCAACACGGCGACCGTTTTCGCCACTGGGTAGGCGCGGAAACCGCACATGCTGTCTTTGATAGACAGTGACAAGGTTTCTATCCACACCCAAACGTGCGTAGCGTAGCGACCATACAGACGGGCTTTAGGTACGCTATCGTCATATATCGGTTGGCCAGAAATCAGGTTATCTGGTTTTGTTTCGCTGGCGCTGAGCAATTTGGGTAGTGCTTCTAGGTCGTGTTGACCGTCTGCGTCGATTTGAATGGTGTGCGTAAAACCAAGCTGGTGAGCTTGATGTAGGCCAGCCATCACCGCGCCACCTTTGCCTTGGTTTTCACTCAAACTAATCAGTTTTATCAGCCCTTGCTCACTCAACGCTGAAAGCGCTTGTTTGGTGTCTTCATTGCTGCCGTCGTCCACGACCAGCACTGGCAAAGCGAAAGAGGATAACGACGCCACCACGTCTGCAATTGTGCTGCCGTGGTTGTAGCAAGGAATTAAAAAGCAGGGACGGTAATCACTCACGTGACTCACCCAGTTTCATTTTGCCTGAAGAGTGAGTCACCAAGGTTTCACCGTTTTTCGATGTGTACTTAAAGGTCAATTTCTCGCGCTCATTGTCCCAAGAGAGTGAGAGACAAACGTCGGCGTTTGGCAGAATCGGCTCTTGAAATTTGATGACTTCCATTCCTTTAAATACCTTGGGAGTGTTCAAATATTGAACGGCGTAGAACAACGCCCAGTCAATTTGAGTGACGCCGGGTAAAAGAGGAAAGTGACTGAAATGACCTTGGAAATCTAAGATGTCAGCATCCACACGCAGCGAAAGCTCCGCGGTGTGGTCACTCACTTCAATACTCTGAATGGTTGGTTTTCTTTTATCCATGTTACTAGCTTTATTGGAATAGTTTTTCAATTTCAGCAACTTGGCGTTTGCCTTGGCTGTTCAATGGAATTTCGTCGACCACTCGGAATTTTCTCGGGATAGCGATCGGTTCTAGCCAATTGCGCAGTGCCTTGCGAAGCTCAAGCCAAAATTTGCCTTTACCAAGTTCATTAAGCACATCGCTGCCTTTATCGTTAAGTACGATGATCGAGACTAACGTGAGGCGACCAGATTCTTCCATTGGGATCACCACGCTTTCTTGAACCCACGGCAATTGCTCTAAACGTTTTTCCACTTCGACAAGGGAAATACGCTTTTCTTCGACTTTGACGATTCGGTCAGTGCGTCCACGCAATTCAAAAGAAATACTATCATGGAAATAGCATTCATCCGCAGTTTGGTACCAAGTGTTTTCATCAATGTGTGGCGAGCGGAGCTTTAAACAATTTTCATGGTTAAGCTTTGCTTCAACACCTGGGAATAACGTCCAGGGAGTGCTGGCTACGTGCTGCTGACGGTAAGCGATGCCGCCGGTTTCTGTGCTGCCAAAAACTTCAATAGGAAGTGACCCAAACAACAGCTGGCTGTGTTGCGCGGCTTGGTTTGGCAAGGGGCCTCCAGAAGAGAATACGCACCGAATTGCAACCGGATTATGCTCTTCACTGAGTCGTTTTAGTAACGCAGGGCTGCTTACTAGCGTGGTGTCAGCATCGGCGTGATGGACAATTTGCTCTGGGAACTCAAGGTTGTGTGCTGAAAATGGACGTGCAGAGCACAAAGGCCACAATACGCGGAACAGCAAGCCGTAAATGTGTTGATGAGAGACGGTGCTTTCAACGCGTGTGTTGGCAACCGTGTCGCCCCATAGGTTGTCTAGAATAGACACTTCGATATCGAGCTGTTTCAGCGTTTTTGCAATGGCTTTTGGTTTGCCGCTTGAACCAGAAGTGAATAGCGTCACTGGTATTTGTGCCAGGTTTAATTCACGCCAAACATAAGGTTGTTTGGCTTTTGGCTCGTTAATCGCAGTGATTTCTAGCAATGATTGAGCTTCGATCAAAAGCGAGCTCACCAGTTCTGGAACCGAGACATCGGCATCATGCAGCAACAAATCGTAGTGATCACTGAGCTCTTTGAGTGCTTCTGGTTGGTAATTACCAGGTAATACAATGGATTTTCCTGCGTGACAACAAGCGAAAAAGCCAACGGCAAACAGGTAGCTGTTGCCAAAACACAACGCAATGTTTTGCGTTGGTTGGGTTTCTAACTGCTGAGCAAGCGTTGCGACGTGCTGCTGGAAATCACCCCAAGTGATAACTGTGTCGCGATCGTAAGAGACAGGGGATTGCTCAGGCCTCTCTGCGACGAACAAGGTCGCTAGGGAGGTAAAGCTCGAATACGTTGTATTCATACGATTAGTGTTCCTTTCGAACAAATTGACGCACGATCCATTCTCCAGCGAACAAGCCACCAGCAAGTAAGTAGCTGATGAGGCCGTTATAAAGCGTCCATATTTTTACTGGTAGGAAACAGGTATAGAGCGCAACGGCAGCATTGAGCGTAAAAAAAACGCACCAAACCATCGTCACTTTGCGAGTGTAAGCCACGCCACTAGCTGGAAGGTCGGGCTCTTGCAAGCGAGCAAGCCTCTCTATGATCGATTGCGGCTGTTTTAAGCTCAGTCCAAAGACACACAGCATACATACATTGACAACTACAGGGTAAAACTGAAGCCACCCGTGTTGTTTAAACACCATGCCAAGCGTAATTAGAACAATGCCAACAGCGCCCGTGACGAGCGCCAAGAATTTAAACTCTTTTAGTGGGGTCTTATTTGCGACGAAAACACGCAAAAGTAACGCAGCAATTAACAAGCCCCCGACTAAGTTCAAGCCAAATTTATCCATACCGAAATAGACGGCGAAGGGGTAGGCAAACAGTACAATTGCAGACAGACCAGTCAGCAATTGGCGCATTAACTTTCCTTCAATAACTCAGTGACGGCGTTAACCACATCGTCAACGGTTCTTACAGCACTAAACTCTGCTGGCTTGATTTTTTTGCCAGTGACATTCTGTAGGTGTACGACCAAATCAACGGCGTCAATGCTATCAAGGTCGAGATCTTGGTATAAGTGCGCATCTGACTGAATGTCGGCTGCGTCAATTTCGAACAGCTCAACAAGCGCATCTTTAACTTGTTCAAATACTTGATCTTTATTTACATCAGTCATGAATATACCTACAACTTATTCATTAGTTTGAGAAGAAACGTATTTCGCTAGGTTTGCTACAGAAGCAAAGTGTTCGCGCGTGTTTGAGTCGTCGGCATCAATAACGATGTTGTATTGTTTTTTAATTGCGAGTCCAAGCTCAAGTGCATCGATAGAATCTAAGCCAAGTCCATCACCAAAAAGTGGTGCATCCGTTTCAATATCATCTACGGTTAAATCTTCAAGGTTTAAAGCATCAATAATAAGTTGCTTAATGTCGTTGTGTAACTGTTCCACTGGGACCTGCTTATTAATAAAAGTTTTCTGGAAAAATGTTTTCAGCTAGGTGCTGTTGTAAGCGTCGCGCCGCTATTGTCGGCGACGTAGTTTGCTTTATAAAAGGGTCAATCTCAACTTTATCCTTAACTTCAACCTTGAAAAAAGGCTTTGTTGCCGGTACTTGATACCATTTTTTCTCTTTTGTGAGGAAACTTGGCGTTACCGTAATATGGACAACCCTTAAATCTCGTTCTGTTCTTACCGCAATTTGTGCTGCGCCGCGTTGTAATTTTGGTTCTACACCTGGTGTTGTTCTTGTCCCTTCAGGAAATATAAGCAACACGTTGCCTTTGTTAAATCGTTCATCACAAAGTGCTAATAAATCATCCGGCGCTTCATTGGGAATATATCCGGCTGCTTTTACGATGTGCTTCATAAAAGGATTCGACCATATTGCCGATTTTACTAAACAGTCGCAGCGATTTAATTGTGAAGCAATGAGAACGTAATCGATTAAACTAGGATGGTTGGCAACAATTAAACAATTACGATCTTGTTGAAGAATATCGGCACCAATAATTTCGTAATCGATTGCTCCACTTAACTTCATCAATTTACAAAAGGTGTTGAATGAATATCGAATGGCACCTTGAACTTTATATTCACGTTCGGTTTGATCCGAAACGAAAATACGAATGGTCGGAATAACAATGAAGCTTAGTGCTAAACCACCTAACCCAAATACTGAAAAACAAAAGCCGGTTGCTAGCACACGCCAATACTGATTTAAGCGACTCATTGCTTTTGCCATTCCCAAATTTGTTGCGGAGCGTGAATAGTCCACTGATTTTCATCTGACAAGTAGTGTTGCAAAAACGCTAAGCCTTGTGGCAACGGGTGGTTTGAGCATTTTGCACTGATGCCGCTTTGCACCGTGAAGCTATCTCCATGAGAAAGTATCAAGCCGAGTCCAAACCCTTGGTATTGTTGGTTTTCATATTCTAAATAAGAGTCAGGCATAGGCTCATCAAAATCAACAAGCAGGACTTTTTTGTCAGGATTGTCGGACAAAAACAGCCATGCTTCTAATATTGCACTTTGGAATGTGTTTTCTGCCGCAGCGATAGAAGTGAGAGGGATGGGCTGTTTGGTTGCAATAGTGGCAAGCCCTGCGGCGGTATTATGCACTGACTGAGAAAAAGCCATCGGAGACGCTTCTTCACCGTTAATAATATCTTCAACTAACGCAACACTGCGATGCAATTCGCCATGACGACTCGAAAATACGAGGTAATCAACCTGATGTTGATTAAGCAATTCGATTGCCGTTTGCACTGCCAGTTTGCTAAGTGGACTCATTCTTCTGCGCATCATCGCAGGAATATCTGCAACATTGATTTTGCCATCTTCTGGCCATTTTATCTCTGTTGCCCATTGTTTCCATTCATTGGATTCGGATAAACCGAATGAATTCGCTGTCCACGCATCAATATTGAACGAAATGTTGATCTTCGAGTTTGGCATATTGGGTTAAATTGTTTATTTTACAGCTCGATACAAATTGGGCTTTACCCAAAGTCATAATAAAAAAGGAAATTATCATGTCGCGTTTTAAGCTGTATGTCTCGTTATTATTAACTTTGCTTCTTGTCGGTTGTGGACGAGTACAACCTGTAATGAATGTGGAGGATACTCCAGTTGCTTATGATCTTCAAAATAAACAAGTAAAAATGGCCATTGTGCAATCGGCAACCAACCGAGGTTGGACGATTGAAGAAGTAAGCCCAGGCGTTCTTATTGCAAAAATTCACGTTCGTAAACACTTTGCAGAAGTAAAAATTCCATATAACAACAAATATTACTCAATTATTTATCTCAACTCAGTAAATCTAAAAGCCAGTGATGGCAAAATCCATCGCAATTACAATCGTTGGATAAACAACTTGAATGTTGATATTCAACGAGCTATTGCATTGTTAGGCTCTCAGTCTAAACAATAAAAATATTAATTGCAGTTAGGTTTTTCCGTGTTAAATCAAAATAATGACCCTTTTAATGCTTTTGAAGCAAAAACAGAAGCTCAGAAGTTATCTTTTGCACCAATCGTGTTCCAGACCGCCAGAACGCTCCGAGATTTAGGTATTTTAGCCGCGCTAGACAGCGCCGGTTCACAAGGCATGAGTGCCACGGACATTGCCGAGAAAACGGGCGTGTCAGAATATGGTGTCAAAGTATTGTTGGATATGGCGATTAGCGCACATATTGTTTTATGGGAAAGACCTAACTATTCGCTTGCGAACCTTGGTTTTTACCTTCTTCACGATGGTATGACGAACGCAAACATGGATTTTACGGCTGATGTATGTTACGCCGCGATGATGCATCTGACGGAAGCGATTAAAGAAGGTAAGCCTTCAGGTTTGAAAGAGTTGGGCAATTGGGAGACGATTTATCAAGGTCTGTCGACGCTGCCAGATCAAGCCAAACAGAGTTGGTTTAAGTTCGATCACTTCTATTCCGATCGCTCGTTTCCATTACTGCTTAAAGAAGTGTTTGCAAGCAAGCCAAAGCACCTCGTGGATATTGGTGGAAATACCGGGAAATGGGCTATTCAGTGTTGTAAGCATGATCCTGATGTTGAAGTTACTATTGTCGATTTGCCGCAGCAATTAGAAGTGGCGATGTCAAATGTCTCTGAAAACCAGTTCGCCGAGCGTGTACGTCCATACCCTGCCAACATGCTTGATAAAGCACAAACATTGCCTGAGCATGCTGACGTATGGTGGATGAGCCAGTTCTTGGATTGCTTTTCACCAATTGAGATCCTAAATATCCTTAAAAAAGTCAAAGCCCAGTTAACGAAGGGAGATACTATTTACGTATTGGAGCTATTTTGGGATGCCCAAAAATACGCGGGTGCTTCTTATAGCCTTAATGCAACCTCTCTCTACTTTACCTGTTTAGCCAACGGCAATAGTCGTTTTTATCGCAGTGATGATTTCTTAGAAATTGTCGAAGCGGCAGGTTTATCTGTCGTCGAAAGAACCGACAACATTGGCCTTGGTCACACCTTATTAAAACTACAAGCAAACTAAATTCAGAATGAAAACAGAGCTCAAGCAAGTTGTCGTCGTAGGAGCGGGCCCATCTGGCTCCACCGTTTCTGCGTTATTAAAATCGCGTGGCATAGATGTCGTTGTCATAGAAAAAGCCACCTTTCCACGTTTCTCTATCGGAGAAAGCCTGCTTCCTGCATGTATGGAAGTTGTCGAGCAAGCCGGAATGACCAATGCGGTAAAGCAGTTTGGCTTCCAATATAAAGATGGCGCTGCATTTCGTCGCAACGGTGTTTACACCCAGTTCGATTTTACGGACAAATATACCCCAGGGCCGGGTACGACGTTTCAGGTGCAACGTGCCAGTTTTGATAAAGTGCTCGCCGACAGTGCCGCAGAGCAGGGCGTCGATATTCGTTATCAACATGAGCTAGTTAGCTTGGCGTTCGAAGGCAAAAAATCGCGCTTAGAAGTTGTTGGGCCGGATAAACAGACCTATCAAATCGAAGCTGATTTTGTTTTGGATGCGAGTGGTTTTGGCCGTGTTTTGCCACGCTTGTTGGATCTTGAAGAGCCTTCTTGTCTTCCTCCAAGAAAAGCGATATTTACTCACATTGAAGATCGTATCTCTCCACAAGAGCCAGAGTACGATCGTAAAAAAATTCTGATTTCCGTGCATCCTGAAAATCACGATGTGTGGTACTGGCTAATTCCATTCTCGAATGGTACGTGTTCGTTTGGTGTGGTGGGTGAGCCTGAGTTTTTCGAGCAATACCCAGAAGATAAGCTTGCAGCTTTGCAGCAGTTGGCGAATGAAGAGCCGGGGTTGGCTTCTTTGTTGCGAAATGCGAATTACCCAAATCCAACAGGAGAGTTGGGTGGCTATTCAGCGAACGTCAAACGCTTAGCGACAGAAAACTACGCACTGCTTGGTAATGCCGGCGAGTTTCTTGATCCTGTGTTTTCATCTGGCGTTACTATTGCCATGAAGTCAGCGGAATTTGCGGCCGATTGCGTAGCTCGTCAATTAAATGGTGAAGTGGTTGACTGGCAAGAAGAGTATTCGGAACGCTTGATGGTGGGAGTGAACACATTCCGTACTTACGTGGAGGGGTGGTACAACGGCACATTGCAAGATGTGATCTTCTATCAAAACCCGAATCCACGTATTAAGCAGATGATTAGCGCGATTTTGGCTGGGTACGCTTGGGATACAAACAACCCTTACGTAAAACAAAGCGAACAACGTTTGTCGACGCTTGCTGAGCTGGTTCGAGAAGCGGAACTGTAAGAGTATAAATTCTCTTAGCTGAGGATGCGTAAACCTAGGTCTTACCGAGAAATTGGTAAGACCTTTTTTATTCTCGACAATACCTTTTTATTTGTACTTCGAGCTTACTGGAGACATCTTGACCACTTGTTTCGAGGTGTATCGAATTTGAGAAAATTTATAGTGATTATGATCACATACATACTCATTGTTGCTGATATTTATATTAAACGTGTAGGAAATGGATTACATTTTGGGAGTGTTCCCTAAATCCGGCTTCGTTGTGAAAACGGTTTATAAGCAACTGTATAAATTAGTAAAGTTCCAAAAACTGCACCAAAAAAAAGATAAGTTTCTTGCCAAATCAATTCGCTTGGTGAGTTCGAACCATCGACTGCGCCAAACACTTCCTTTACTTTCTCGAATTGTCAAAGAACACGACGCGCCAGCTGTCTCTTCGGTTGTTGATCCCGAGAACGCGGTGGCGTGGGGAGGCAAAGTTTCTCCAGAGTTCAAACGCAAAGTCATTCGTATAAGTGAAGAGCTGGAGATCAACCCTAATCACCTGATGGCCTGCATGGCATTTGAAACCGCTGAAACCTTCAGTCCAAGCATCAAAAATGGTTCAGGAAGTGGGACGACAGGGTTAATTCAATTTATGCCCTCTACTGCTGAGTCACTAGGAGTGAGTACGAAAACTCTAGCGAGGATGAGCGCGGTCGAGCAACTTGACTATGTAAAAGCCTATTACTGGCCATATCGCCATAAAATCAATAGTCTGGAAGATGCGTATATGGCAATTCTCTATCCTGCTGCGATTGGCAAACCGTCTTCTTTCGTTTTGTTCAAGCAAGGCTCGATTGCATACCGACAAAATGCGGGTATCGATCGTCACAATACAGGAAAAATCACGCTTAATGATGTTTCCTATAAAGTGAGGAAAAAACTAGAAAAAGGTTTACAGCCCAATTTGATGGGATAGGACCGTGCTTTATTCCACTTCGCTATTGTTAGTTGGTGTATCGGTGTCTTTGGTGACTCTGACTTGCATAATGCGATGTTTTTTAACGAGGAGTATGTCAAATCGCCAACCTTGGTAGTGAATGTGCTCCCCAACATTTGGGACTCGACCATAAAGCCATGTCAAAAGCCCATTTAATGTTTGAAAGCCTTCTCGCTCTTCGCCTTCTATGCTGCTCAGTTCGAGTTTATTCTTGAGCTCATTGAGCGGGATCAACGCGTCCATCAACCAGCTGCCATCTTTTTGTTGCTTGGCCCACACTTGCTGTGGAGCCATGCCCAGTTCTCCAGCAATTGACTTTAACAAGTCGTAAAGGGTTACTAGGCCTTGTACATCACCATACTCATCGACAATAAAGACCATTTCCGCACTGGTTTGTTGCATGTAGTTAAGGAGAGGTAACCCTTTCATGGACTCGGGTACAAAACGCGGACGCTTGAGCTGTTTAGCCAGTTTACTGATAGATAATTCGTCATATTCATCGAGCAGGACTTTGGATGAAATGGTGCCAATAATATTGTCCAAGCTACCTTTACAGACTGGCCATACGGAGTGTTGGGTTTGGCGAAGGTCAGTAAGGATGACATCAATAGGTTGGTTGGCATCCAGGTAATGGATATCGCACCGTGGTGTCATTAACGATAATGCTAAACGATCGTTAAGGTGGAGTAAGTTGCGAATCATCAATTGCTCTTGTGGCTCAATCGCACCGGACTCAGAGCCTTCGCTAACAATAGCAAAAATATCCTCCTCGGTAACAATCTCACCGTTGCTGTCGTTTTGGCGCAATAATCGGAGAAAAGTATCGGTTGAAAACGTCAATAAGAAGACAAAAGGAGTGGTGAGCTTGGCGAGCCAGTGGATCGGATAAGCTACGATAATAGCGATGGTTTCTGCGTTGTTTTGTGCAAAGCGCTTGGGAACAAGTTCTCCCACCACAATCGCGAAGTAGGTGATCATGAGCACGACGCTCATCGTTGAAAGTACCGTGGCTATCTCTCTTTCTAGCCCTTGGGTTACTAACCAATTTTCGAATGGTACTGAAAGCGTTGCTTCACCAAAAATACCACTTAATAACCCGATGACGGTAATGCCTATTTGGATCGTGGAAAGAAACTGAGTCGGATTGTTTTTAAGTTCGAGCGCTAAAGTGGCAGAGGCGTTGTGTTCTGCAATTAATTTTAGCCTTCCGCTTTTGGCTGCGACTAGAGCGATCTCTGACATAGCAAACGCGCCATTGAGTGCGATTAATCCAACCAGCAGTAATACGTCCATAACGTTTCCCAGTAATGTACACGTTAGCAGCATAACTAGATTCACGCGCAAGAAATGTGATGTTGCGAGTAAATCATGCAGCGCTCTATTATCGGGCTCTACGCGCATGAATCCTTCTGTTACTTCACTGGGATTCTGATACACTACGCGCCCATTTCCTCTGTTGAGACGTTTCTATGCCATTTTCTAAGCTTGGTTTAAGCGCATCGATTACTGATGCAGTAAAAGCGCTAGGTTATGAAAAACCGACCTCTATCCAACAAAAAGCCATTCCAATCGTACTGCGTGGCAGCAACTTAATTGCTGCAGCACAAACGGGGACAGGTAAAACGGCCAGTTTTGTTCTACCAATCTTAGAAAAGCTTAGTCAAGGCGAAACTCAACGTAAAAAACGTGCTCGTGCTATTATTCTTACGCCCACACGCGAACTTGCGCTTCAGGTTCATCAAAGCATTGAAGCTTATGGTAAAAACTTACCGCTGCGCTCAATGGCGATGTTTGGTGGTGTGGATTATGCGCCACAAAAACAAGCCTTGATCGAGGGTGTCGATATTGTGGTAAGTACGCCGGGACGTTTGATTGACCTGTACGGTCAACGCGCCATTCACTTTGATGAAGTGGAAATGCTAGTGCTTGATGAAGCGGACAAGATGTTGGACATGGGATTCATCGATGCGATCGATAAGATCGTTGATTGCATGCCAGAACATGTTCAAAGTCTGCTGTTCTCGGCAACGCTATCTAACCCTGTTCGTGATTTGGCGAAAAACGCGATTATTGATCCTGAAGAGATCACGATTGCAAAACACAGTGCATCTAAGTCGAACATCAAGCAGTGGATCACCACCGTCGATAAGGACATGAAGTCGTCGCTGTTAAGTCACATGCTCAAAGAAAACGACTGGTCGCAAGTACTGGTATTTATTGAAACCAAACACGGTGCTGCCAAGCTTGTTAGCCAACTTGAAAAGCGCGGCATTGTGGCTGAAGCGTTTCACAGTGGCCGTAATCAGCGTGTTCGCCAAGAATTAATAGAAAAGTTCAAAGCCGGTGAAATCCAGTACCTAGTCGCAACTGGTGTTGCAGCGCGCGGTATTGATATCGATAACTTGCCCGTTGTTATTAACTACGACTTACCGTATCCAGCAGATGAATATGTACACCGTATTGGTCGTACTGGTCGTGCTGGCGCACAAGGTGAAGCGATCTCATTAGTCTCAAAAGATGACTTTAAAAACCTTTGTATGATCGAGAGCCGTTTAGGGCACTTGCTAGAGCGAGTGGAAATTGACGGCTTTGCACCAAGAAAGCCAGTGCCGATTTCTATTTTAAATTACGTACCTAAGAACAAGCGTAAACCGCACGATAAGCGCGAATCAAAATAGCCTGTTTTATCTCTACGATCCAAAAGCCGCATTGTTGCGGCTTTTTGCTTTTTAGGGAGATTCACTCATGGGTTGACAGTGTTGGCTTTTATGCCGTAATGAGGAAAAAAATTAATTTATGTCATACGCTTAACACTCAAAGTGAGTCAGCTTTCGTAAAGCTTTTGTCAATTCTCTGTCCTCAGGTTTGCACAAGGTTAGGAATGGGCGCAGACTTTTTCGCTTGCTAGTGAATGCATAAGATGAGGCATAAATGAAAACAGGTGATAAGCAATTCGCCGTTATTGGTCTTGGCCGATTTGGTTTGGCAGTGTGTAAAGAGCTACAAGATTCAGGAGCTCAAGTTTTAGCGGTTGATATCAACGAAGACAGAGTCAAAGAAGCTGCCAGTTTTGTTAGTCAGGCAATTGTGGCTAATTGTACTCACGAAGAGACAGTTGCTGAGCTTAAGCTCGATGATTACGACATGGTGATGATTGCTATCGGAGCGGACGTTAACGCCAGTATTCTCGCCACACTGATCGCCAAAGAAGCGGGAGTGAAGTCAGTATGGGTTAAAGCCAACGATCGATTTCAAGCGCGTGTCCTGCAAAAGATTGGTGCGGACCACATTATCATGCCTGAACGTGACATGGGGATACGTGTCGCGCGTAAAATGCTCGATAAACGGGTTCTTGAGTTCCACCCTTTAGGTAGTGGCTTAGCCATGACGGAGTTTGTGATTGGATCTCGTTGGATGGGTAAGACATTAAGTGACCTCGCACTGTGCAAAGTCGACGGTGTGCAAGTACTCGGGTTTAAACGGGGCCCAGAAATAACCAAGGCGCCAGACCTTAATACCAAGCTGGAAATTGGCGATCTCATTATTGTGGTTGGCCCGCAAGATGCGCTGGCAAATAAATTAAAATCACTATGACGCAGTTTCATCAAAAAGGCGTTTTTTACGCGCCAGATGGTAAACGAGAAAAAGGTAAGGGTAACGAGCCGCGGATTATATTGCTGAGTTTTCTCGGTGTGTTGCTGCCTTCTGCCGTGCTGTTAACCTTGCCAGTTTTTTCTGTTACCGGCCTTTCGATAACGGACGCTTTGTTTACCGCAACATCCGCCATCAGTGTGACAGGGCTTGGTGTTGTCGATACCGGGCAACACTTTACGTTAGCCGGGAAGAGCTTGCTGATGTTTTTAATGCAAATCGGTGGGTTGGGACAGATGACGTTGTCGGCGGTTTTACTCTATATGTTTGGTGTGCGTTTAAGCTTACGCCAGCAAGCGTTAGCGAAAGAAGCGCTAGGGCAAGATCGACAGGTCAATTTAAACCGACTGGTGAAGCGGATTGTGATTTTTGCGCTTGTCGCGGAATCTATTGGGTTTATTTTCCTTTCCGTTCGTTGGGTTCCTGAAATGGGCTGGCAAACCGGCATGTTTTACGCGTTATTTCATGCAATTTCTGCGTTTAACAACGCAGGGTTTGCTCTGTTTTCGGACAGCATGATGAGCTTTGTGAATGACCCGCTGGTTATCTTTACCCTGGCCGGGTTATTCATTTTTGGTGGGCTTGGTTTTACTGTTGTCGGAGACATCTGGCTGAACTGGCGTAAAGGTTTCCAGTTTTTGCATCTTCATACCAAAATCATGCTTATCGCGACACCGATATTGCTCTTTGTTGGGACGGTGATGTTTTGGTTACTCGAGCGGAGTAATCCAAACACAATGGAATCGTTACCTGTGGCGGGTCAATGGTTGGCGGCATTCTTCCAATCCGCTAGTGCTCGAACGGCCGGATTCAACAGTGTCGACTTGGCGCAGTTTACCCAGCCAGCGTTATTGATCATGATTGTTTTGATGTTGATTGGTGCTGGGTCAACCTCAACAGGGGGCGGTATTAAGGTTTCCACATTTGCCGTTGCGTTCATGGCTACGTGGACCTTTTTGCGCCAAAAGAAACATGTGGTTATGTTTAAACGAACCGTAAACTGGCAAACCGTGACTAAGTCACTCGCCATTATCGTTGTGAGCGGCGCCATTCTGACAAGCGCGATGTTTTTATTGATGCTCACAGAGAAGGCAAGCTTTGATAAGGTCATGTTTGAAACCATTTCCGCATTTGCGACGGTAGGGCTTACCGCTGGTTTAACGGCAGAGCTTTCTGAGCCAGGCAAGTACATTATGATCGTGGTAATGATCATTGGCCGTATCGGGCCACTCACGCTTGCCTACATGTTGGCCCGCCCTGAACCTACCTTAATCAAATACCCAGAAGACGCCGTTCTTACAGGGTAAAGTAGTGTTTATCTGCACTCCACCGACCATAACGAGCACTGATTAATAGCAGTGCTCGTACATTTATAAAATATGTGGGACGTTGCCCAATTTTATCTACAAAGTCGCAGAAGTTTATTTCTTCTTCCTTTTGTTTCGATACTATTCATTCACTCAATTTATACCCTCGGAAGCCACACTTACAAAAGTATTTGGGCATCCGACGCTTTTGTAACGTGATGCTAAATAATATTGTGTTATCTGAGCGAATTGATACCAGCCTTAGTCGTTAGCCACTTAACCTCATTCTATGTTTATGGGTTACTGTGTACTGGCTGTGCTTGGAATTAAACGAATCGAAAAGATGGAGCCGTACTTTGAAGTTCAACACACTCGCCTTGACTATGCTAACTGCGCTTCTTGCAGGTAAGAGCATGGCAACTACTCCGCCATCACCAGTTTGGCATACTATTGCGTTGAGCGATGGTACCTCTAGTGAGGCAATTTTACGCGGCACTGCCGATTTCCACTGGTTTGAAGATAAACAAGGTAATGCCTTGGTTCATGAAGATGGTATTTGGTTTTTTGCACAGATTCAGCGCGAGTCAGACATCCCAACGTTGCGCTCGACGGGTGTTGCTAAAACTCAATCGAGTAATGCGCCTGAATCGGCGAAGTTTCGCCCGGATCTACAAGTTAAGCCGCAGTTATCTTCTCTAAAAACCATTGAACCGATGGCGCGCCAAAATCTATTGCGTTCGGCGCAAGGTTATCAGGCGATGAGTAGCTCATCGGTGAAGCAGCAACCACTGTTGGTTGTGCAAGTCTCCTTTGATGATCAAGCGATGGTGCATGACTTCGAACAACGTGTGTTTAATACCGATGGCCAAAGCGTTGTCGATTATTTTGATAAAAACTCTCAAGGGAAATTCAAAGTTGTCCCTGCGATTGAGAGTTATGGTGCCGCGAATGATGGTGTGATCAATGTGACCGTGGCGCAAAGCCACCCAAATTGCCACTCTAGTTCAACAGACAAGACTTGCACTGCCAAGTTGAATGCGGTCTTCACCGAAGCGTATCAAAAACTGGATCCGTACTTTAATCTTTCGGCTTACGACAGCAATCAAAATGGTACCGTAGAACCGTCAGAGTTGTCAGTGATGTTTATTTTTGCTGGTGGCGACCGTTCAACCGGATTCCTTGATCGTCCTTCTATTTGGCCTCATAAATTCTCTCACGACGATGTGACACTAGATGGCAAAAAAATTGCCGATTATTGTGTGTTTGCTGACTACCAAGTTGATCATCAAGCGACGTTAGGCGTGATCGTACATGAGCTTGGCCATTTAATGCTTGGCTTGCCGGATTTGTACGCAAGGAACAGTGATGCCTCGATCGGTTCTTGGGGCGTGATGGGTGGTGGTTCATGGGCACAGAAACCGGGAGACTCATACGCAGGAGACACGCCAGTGAACATGAGCGCCTGGAGTAAACACGCCGCTGGTTTCGTTGTACCAACGATCACTCATGAAAGCCCGATGCCTATTTCCGTGAATAACGACGATGTCAAACTGGTGTATCTCGACCCGTACTTGAAAGAGTTTGGCCCACGCGTTTATTTGGAAAACCGTACCTTTAGCGGTTACGACCGAGCATTGGCGGCAGAAGGCATACTAGCGACGTCGGTTAATGTCCAGAATCGCTTTAACGATGTTGGCGCGATGCAGGTTCAAATCATGCAGGCCGATGGTCTGAATGAGTTAGAACATGATGGAAGCAGTGATGCCGGCGATTTGTATCCTAATGGTGGCAATGTCATTTCAGATACATCGACCCCGGGTTTGAGAGCGATCGCCGGGTTTGATACTGGGGTTCGTATTTCCAACATTGCCAGCAATACCAACGGCGGCAGTTTTTCTCTTGAGCATATAAACGAGCCAAATAAATCGGCATGGTTGAACTCTCTTCACCAAGGTTATGTGTACGCAAGTGGCAGTAACACTCTGGCGGTATCATTGGATTTGAATGCTGAGACAAAGCTTGATGGTCTTCAACTTTACGCGCAAAGCAATAGCGCTCAAAGTGACATGACTTATCGAGTATGGCGATTCCCATTCTCAGGTAACGTGGGCTACCGATTAATATTGGATCAGAACAATGCTGAACTTTTACAGCAAGGTAGCTTCCAAAAGCCATCCCGAATTTTATTCCCTCAACCGAGCCAATTAAGTGCGGGTCAGCACCTGTTAGTAGTGGAATTAGAAGGCGGTGAATTTGAATCGAACTTTGACTTTGGCCGCTTACTAAAAACTGAAAAATCATCCCTGCCTGTAATGTGGACTGGTAATTACAATGAGATAGGTACGTTTGGTTTAGAGCAAGCCGGGTTCTCTTATGTTCCGTTTGCAGCACTCTTGAATGTGGAGGCGAACAACATTGTTGAAGCGAAAGCTGACTCACTGCAAACCGATAAGAATACGCCAATCGATCTGAACTTGATTGACAATGATTTCATGGCCATAGGATATCAGTTCAATGTGGACATTGTGCAGAAGCCTGAGCACGGCACCATTTCTGGCAACCAATACCAACCTGAAGCTAACTTCGTTGGTTTGGACAGCTTCCAATATCGTTTGCTGTCTACGGACGGCGTGTATTCGTCTTCGGTTGTGAGCGTGCAGGTCGAAGTACTTGGTAGTAATGAAGCACCAAAAGCGCTCATCGATGTGGATAGCCAAAAGATTACTGCTGGACAGAAAGTAACATTGTCGGCGGCAAACAGCACAGATGCGGATGGCGATGTGTTGAACTACCGATGGGAGCAATTGGCTGGTACTTCAGTTTCTATCGGAAATTCGACCAGTGCTACGGCAAGCTTTACAGTGCCTCAAGGTATAAAAGCGGGTGAGGTTCTGACATTCCGTCTAACTGTTACTGATCCAAGTAATGAAACCTCCAGTGCTACCGTCAATTTAACCATGCAAAACGCAGCGCCAGTCACGTTAGCAGATACGGCGACCGTTACCGTTGGTGAAAGCATTGTGATTGATGCTGCTGGCAATGATTCGGATGTGAATGGCGATAAACTGGTTGTAGAAAGCGTACAGAACCTAACGGGCGTGGGAAGTGCGAGTGTAGAAAATGGCAAAATTCGTTTTCAAGCTCCGGATAGTGCGGTTGATAACATCAAGCTGCAATACACGGTTTCAGATGGCAACGGTGCTACCGCAATGGGAGAAGTGACTGTGACGGTTGTCGCTTCCTTGAAAACAACGACATTCAAGAACTCTGAAGGTAGCGGCAGTGTTTCTTATTGGGCTCTGATGTTACTCGTTGCATTGGGCTGGCGACGCCGCGTCTAAAACGATATCGAATTACGGTATAAGCCACTCACATTGAGTGGCTTATTTTTTGTGCCTGTTTTACTTCCTAATACTTCTCATTATCTTATGAGATGTGTTTCTCATTATTTTTAAAGCGATTTTTCTATTCAGCGGTTACCCTATGGGCAGATTTTTATAAATTAAGGATGTTGTATGTCAACCGAGGACTTTTCTGTTTCGGCAATATGCCGAGAAGCAGCAGTTATGGTCAGACGGAACCTACTCGCAATTGTCATTGCTTGTATTCCATTGATCATCGTGCACTCAATTTTTGTGTTTATGTATCCTGAAATGACGGGGCAAGATCAAGCGAACGCTCAAGAAGGAAACATCGCGGGATTTTATTTCGTCACAATCATTTTATACCCACTTGTTGCCGCGATGGCGGCTGTGCGTGTACACCGAATTTATTTGGTTGGCGATTACATGCACTCAGCGTTGGATGTATTTCGCTTGTCAGCCAGAGAATTCCGTTTCATTGGCTGGTGGATATTATTTGGGTTGATGATGATGCTCGTCATTGGTATCCCAATCTTTGTGTTGTCGTTTCTCTATATTGCAGAAAGTGGTGAACCCGATTTTGTCGCCATGGCGTTTATCACAACGGTTGCAAGCATTCCGGGCTATTGGGTGATGGCGCGCTGGTCATTTGTATTGCCTGCGACCGCAATGGATCATCAGCCGCGCAGCTTGCGTCGTTCGTGGAACCAAAGCAGACCATACAACAAACAAGTATTCATTTTGATGGGCTTAATTCCATTGGGCGCGGGATTGCTCAGTCAGCTTATCTTTAGTCACTTTACTAACCTCTTCATGCTGAGTCTTGTGGGTGTTGCCTATGGTATTTTCGGTGCGTACCAGTTGGCTTTGTTATCGTTGAGCTATAAAACGGTCGTGGATATTGAACGTGCTCGTTTTGATACACCATCAGAGCCACCAAAAACGGGTGAAGAGTTTTCCGCTTAATCATTTGATCGCTTTTACATACCACTTTCGTTTGTGAGGTGGTATGCAGCGGGTTAATACCTTCCTACTGCCTTCGCGTTATTCACGCAAAATACCCATGACCATTTCATGGCTGAATGACAGTGACGTTCACACGTATACTGACATCAGTACTTCTTTTTATTAAGGAACCCCACATGTCCATTTGGCAACGGGTCAGTTTCACCCATCGCTTTAGTCAATTACCGTCAGCTTTCTATACTTTGGTCGAGCCGCAACCCTTGGATAATACTCGTTGGGTCGCTTGGAATGGTGAGTTTGCGCAGCAGTTTGGTTTACCAGCAGAGCAAAACGATGAGCTATTGGCGGTTTTTTCTGGGCAAAGCCAATTCGAACAATTTCGTCCTTTGGCGATGAAATACGCAGGACATCAGTTTGGCGTTTACAACCCAGACTTGGGCGATGGACGTGGATTGCTGTTGGCGGAAATTGAGCATCAAGATGGCACTTGGTTTGATATTCACCTTAAAGGCGCGGGGCTAACCCCCTACTCGCGAATGGGGGACGGCAGGGCGGTGTTGCGCTCAACCATTCGTGAGTATCTATGTAGTGAAGCCATGGCAGGGCTTGGGATCCCGACGACTCGTGCTCTTGGCATGATGGTCAGTGACACGCCGGTTTATCGCGAGAAAACAGAATTCGGCGCAATGTTGATTCGTATGGCGGAGACCCACGTGCGTTTTGGCCATTTCGAGCATTTTTTCTATACCAATCAATTGGCAGAGCAGAAGTTGCTGGCGGACAAAGTGATCGAGTGGCACTTTGCTGATTGTGCGTCGGCAGAGAAGCCATACGCCGCAATGTTTGGTGAAATTGTTCAGAAAACAGCGGACATGATTGCTTATTGGCAAGCGTATGGGTTTGCTCATGGGGTAATGAACACCGACAACATGTCGATCCTTGGTCAAACGTTTGATTACGGCCCGTTTGGTTTTCTTGATGATTATGAGCCGGGATATATTTGTAATCATTCCGACTACCAAGGCCGTTATGCATTTGACCAACAGCCAAGAATTGCGCTTTGGAACCTCTCAGCGCTCGCGCATGCGCTATCGCCACTCGTTGAGCGAGAAGATTTAGAAGCGTCGTTGAGCCAATTTGAAGTCCGGTTGAGTCAGCAGTTCAGCCGCCTAATGCGTGAGAAGTTGGGTTTAAAAACCCAGATCGCGGAAGATGGGCGTTTATTTGAAGCAATGTTTGAGCTCCTTCACCAAAATAACACGGATTACACTCGCTTCTTTAGAACGCTTTCAAATCTTGATACTGATTCTTCTCAATCCGTAATCGACTTGTTTCTCGACCGAGAAGCTGCGCGAGCTTGGCTTGATCTGTACTTAGCTCGATGTGAGCTAGAGGTTGATGAACTAGGGGGCCTGATTTCAGCCGAACAGCGTTGCGAACAGATGCGTCAAGCCAATCCCAAATACATCTTGCGTAACTACTTGGCTCAGTTGGCGATTGATAAAGCGGAAGAAGGGGACTTTAGCGAATTACACCGATTGGCCGAACTGTTAAAGCGCCCATTTGATGAGCAACCCGAGTTTGATGATTACGCGAAATTGCCACCAGAATGGGGGAAGAAAATGGAGATAAGCTGTTCTTCATAAATGGGTCATTTCCCACCCATTTGAATCTTTTTCTTGGGTGGAATTCACTCGTTATACTCTGTGTTCATGTTAATGGGCTTTGTTAATTTATTGAAATACATATGAATTTTAACATGGTCCATTAATTGCTCTTTGTTGAACATCCGTACCCATCGCCTAATACCTAGTTATTCATGGACGGGATGGGATGTGATTCAACAAGGAGAATAATAATGTTTAAGCCTCTAACTCTACTATCTGTCTCTGCGCTTGCTGTAACGAGCTTTAACGCTGCCGCGAATTGTGACCCAGGTGAAACGGTCATCAAGTTCAGCCATGTAACGAACGCGGACAAACACCCAAAAGGTATTGCGGCTTCGTTACTTGAAAAACGCGTTAACGAAGAGATGAACGGTAAAGTCTGTATGCAGGTGTTTCCGAACTCAACGCTTTACGATGATGATAAGGTATTGGAAGCACTACTAAATGGTGATGTTCAACTCGCTGCACCTTCTCTTTCTAAGTTTGAGAAATTCACCAAAAAGTACCGCCTTTTCGATCTGCCTTTCTTATTCGACGATGTCGACGCTGTTGACCGCTTCCAAAACTCTGAAGCCGGTGAAAAGCTGAAAAACTCAATGAAACGACGTGGCCTACAAGGTATTGCGTTTTGGCATAATGGCATGAAGCAAATGTCAGCCAACAAGCCGCTCATTTCTCCAGCCGATGCTGAAGGGCTTAAGTTCCGTGTTCAAGCTTCTGACGTTCTCGTTGCTCAGTTTGAACAGCTAGGCGCAAACCCGCAAAAAATGTCATTCAAAGAAGTGTACGGTGGCCTGCAAACTAAGGTTATTGATGGTCAAGAAAATACTTGGTCAAACATCTACGGCAAAAAGTTCTTCGAAGTTCAAGATGGCATTACGGAAACGAACCACGGGATTCTGGATTACCTAGTGGTGACGTCAAACGACTTCTGGAAAAACTTACCAGACGATCAGCGCGAGCAGCTAAACACAATCATCCAAGAGGTGACAGCGCAGCGTAATGCTGAGTCGACCAAGGTGAACCTTGCGAACAAAAACAACATCATCGAAGCTGGTGGTGTGGTTCGCACGTTAACGCCAGAGCAGCGCCAAGAATGGGTCACTGCACTTCAGCCAGTATGGAAGAAGTTTGAAAAAGACATTGGTTCTGACCTAATTGAAGCCGCTTTGGCTTCTAACCAAAAATAATAACGCCTAGCACGCTTAGCCCTCTCGATTAGAGGGGGCTCTTTTCCCCTACAGACGACGTGATGTAATTATGGAACAGACTTTTTTTGCCAAGGCTGGACGAATCACCGATGCCATTGAAGAGACTTTGATTGCTTTCTTCTTAGGTGCCATGACCTTGTTAACCTTTGCCAATGTCATCTTTCGTTATGTCTTTAACGACAATATTCTTTGGGCGCTTGAGCTCACCGTCTTTATGTTCGCATGGATGGTGTTGGTCGGCGCTTCTTACGGTGTGAAAAAACACTTTCATATTGGTGTTGATGTGATCATCAATATAGTGCCAGAGGGCAAACGAAAAGCCTTGGCGTTATTTGCTGCAATATGCTGTTTAGCCTTCTCTATTTTGCTTTTAATTGGCTCTTGGAACTACTGGTATCCGTTCGCCACAGACCGAGCGTGGTATGAAACGGATGATATTCCAATGCCGGAAATGCTTCAGTTTATGGCGGATTGGTTAAACGAGGGAGAGCGTTACGAAAAGCTGCCACGTTTTATTCCTTATTTCGCTTTGCCGCTTGGTATGGCGTTGCTAACGCTGAGATTTGCTCAGGCAACATGGCAAATTGCTACCGGAAAGCTCGACCGACTGATTGCAGGACATGAAGCGGAAGAAGAGCTAGAGGCGCTTCAAGAAGAGATGGGTGATGCCGGTGATCTTATGGCTCCAAAGGCCTCAGACAATTCTAAGAGCAAGGAGCAATAAGCCATGGATATCTTGTTTCTATTTTTGATGGTGATTGGTTTCATGCTCGTCGGAGTGCCAATCGCAGTTTCTCTGGGTCTTTCCAGTATTCTTTTCCTTTTGATTCATTCGGATGCGTCTTTGGCGTCTGTTGCTCAAACGTTGTTTAATGCATTTGCTGGACACTACACTCTATTAGCAATTCCATTCTTCATTTTAGCTTCAAGCTTTATGTCGACAGGTGGTGTAGCAAAACGGATCATTCGTTTCGCGATTGCGATTGTAGGCTGGTTCCGTGGTGGTTTAGCGATGGCTTCGGTTGTCGCGTGTATGATGTTTGCCGCGCTATCAGGTTCATCTCCAGCAACGGTTGTTGCCATAGGTAGCATCGTTATCGCAGGTATGATCAAAAACGGTTACTCAAAAGAGTTTGCGGCCGGCGTAATTTGTAACGCAGGTACGCTAGGGATTTTGATTCCGCCGTCTATCGTTATGGTAGTTTACGCTGCCGCGACCGATGTGTCAGTTGGACGCATGTTTCTCGGTGGTGTGATACCGGGTTTGTTGGCTGGCGTCATGCTGATGATAGCGATCTATATTGCTGCCCGTATTAAGAACCTGCCAAAACAACCATTTGTCGGTTGGAAAGAGACGTTTGATGCAGCTAAGGATGCAAGCTGGGGTTTGTTGCTGGTGGTGATCATTCTCGGTGGTATTTATGGCGGTATTTTCACCCCAACAGAAGCCGCTGCAGTTGCTGCTGTGTACTCGTTCTTTATTGCCAACTTTGTATACAAAGACATGGGGCCATTTGCAGACAATAAAAACACTAAACCTGCGCTCGTTAAAATCTTCCAAACCTTCGTTCATAAAGACACCAAACACACGCTGTATGAAGCGGGTAAACTCACCATCATGCTGCTTTTCATTATTGCCAATGCGTTAATTTTGAAGCACGTTCTCACGGAAGAGCGCATCCCGCAAATGATCACAGAGTCAATGATGTCAGCTGGTTTAGGACCAATCACCTTCTTGATTGTGGTGAACGTATTGCTGTTGATTGGTGGTCAATTTATGGAGCCATCAGGCTTATTGATCATTGTTGCACCACTGGTGTTCCCAATTGCGATAGCACTGGGGATCGACCCAATTCACTTAGGTATTATGATGGTGGTGAATATGGAGATAGGTATGATAACACCACCTGTTGGGCTTAACTTGTTTGTTACTGCAGGTGTCGCCAAAATGTCGATGATGAACGTAGTAAAAGCCGCACTGCCATGGGTGGCGGTGATGTTCCTATTCCTCATTATTGTAACGTACGTGCCATGGGTGTCGACTTGGTTACCAACCACCTTGATGGGGCCAGAAATCATCACTAAATAATGGCACCAGATATTTGAAGAAAAACAAAAGAGGTGTGATGATTCACACCTCTTCGTCTATGGGTTTGTAGCTAGGCCTACGAGGGTCTGGGTGGACTCGCCGCTCGTAGCTTCGCCACTTCTTTTTATTCTTGCGCCGCTCTTCGCCTGAACGTCTCTCTTCTTGATATTGCCCGTCTACCATCACGGTATCTGTAATGATCGGTATTCTCACTTTCTCGTTCATATCCGTAACAACCATGATGAATCAGTTATTAAAAATTATGATTCAAGTTGGATATAATACCAATCCTTGAGAATCGTTTTATTTGTAGAGCTCTTTATCTATTTGATAGCGTTGCATTTTGTCATACAGAGTTTTTCGAGGCACATTCAGTTGCGCCATTGTCTGTTTAATGCTGCCGTTATTTTCCAGTAATGCGCCTTCAATGGCTGCTCTCTCGAACTCTGCTACTTGTTCTGCAAGACTTGAAGAAGGCTTGGCAACCGGAGTCGATTCTCCTAACTGAATTAATTTACCCAATAGCACGAAACGTTCAGCTGCATTTCTTAGTTCGCGAACATTGCCTGGCCAGTCATGGTTCATCAGTTGGGCGAGGTCGTGGGATGACAAGCTAGGAGAGCTTTTACCGTAACGTGAAGCCGCTACCAATAGGAAATGATGGAAGAGGGCAGGGATGTCTTCTTTCCGTTCACGCAGTGGCGGGAGATCTAAGGTAACCACATTCAGTCGATAGTAAAGATCTTGGCGAAAGGTTCCCTCTTCAGCAGCACGTTTCAAATCGACTTTGGTGGCGGCAATCACTCGAATATCTAAGGGCAAGAGTTCATTCGAGCCGACACGCTCAATCACACGCTCTTGCAGTACTCTCAGTAAACGGATTTGGGCTTGGATTGGCATTGACTCGATTTCATCCAAGAAAAGTGTACCGCCTTGAGCAAATTCAAACTTACCGATACGGCGGCTTTCTGCGCCAGTAAATGCGCCTTTTTCATGCCCGTAGAGTTCGCTCTCAATCAAATTCTCTGGTACTGCACCACAATTTACTGCGACAAAGTTTTGGTTCCGTCGAGAGCTTTGCTCATGCAAAGAGCGGGCGATTAACTCTTTACCTGTACCAGTCTCGCCAAACAATAAGATATCTGCATCAGTATCGGCGATGTGAGCAATGGTTTCGCGTAACATTTGAATGCTAGACGTTTCTCCGATAACACGAGGTCCGAGCGTTTTACTTGCCTTGAGAGACAGGCGTAACTTCTCGTTTTCAACCGTTAATTGGCGCTTCTCAATGGCGCGCTTGACGGTTTCAACTAGGTGCTCTGGTGGGAATGGCTTTTCGATAAAATCATACGCTCCTTGGTGTAACGCATTAACCGCCATTGAGATATCGCCATGACCAGTAATCATAATCACGGGAAGATGGGTGTCTTTTCGTACAAGGGTATTCAGTAAATCCATCCCTGAAATACCGGGTAAGCAAATATCGGTAATCACCACACCTGGCTCGGCTCCCTGCTTAATGGCGAGTAAGGCAGATTCAGCGTCTGGAAAGAATGTGGCATCGATATCTGCCAATTCAAACGTTTGTTCTATTGCCAGTCTAAGATCGGCTTCATCATCAATAAAAAACACCTGACACATGATCTCATCCTTTTGATTGTTCTGTGTTGTTAGGAGCGATAGGTAAACACAACGAAAATCGAGCTCCGCCTTGTTCTCGATTTTGGGCACATAATCTTCCGTTCATACTGGCTAAGATTTGTTGCGAGATGGAGAGCCCTAAACCTAACCCATTTTGTTTGGTAGTTAGGAAAGGCTCACATAAGTCCGAAAGTGAGAAATCTCCAAGCCCTGGACCATTGTCATCTACATGAATCCAAATCAAACCGGCATGTTCGTCTTGCTCTACGGATAACTGTACTTGTTTGTCTTGTTGCTCTTTGAGAGCCTCTATCGCATTGGTCAGCAGATTAACCAACACTTGTTCAAGTTGAATGATATTGATCTGAACTTCAACATCGTGCTCTGGTACCTGCATTTTTAGCGTGACACGTGCAGATTTAAGTGCGGGTTTCATCAGCTCTTTGACTGAGGCAATTACTGGAAACAAACGAGATTGAGCCAGCTCGTTTCCACTGGTTTTTTTAGCGAAAGAACGAAGCTGCTGACTGATGTTTGCCATACGATCAGTGAGGGCTGAGATGCGAGTTAGATTATCTTCCACTCGCTCATATTTTTCTTTTTGGAGGAACAGCTTGCCGTTTTCAGCAAAGCTGCGAATGGCCGCAAGTGGATTATTCAGTTCATGACTGATACTGGCTGACATTTGCCCTAATACTGCTAGTTTCGCAGCTTGAACGAGTTCGTCTTGCGTTAGGCGAAGTGTTTGTTCGGTTTCAATTCTCTGGGCGATTTCTGCTTGCAATTCTGCGGTGCGAGCCATGACTTGATATTCAAGTTTTTGATTTGCCTCTTGCTGAATTCTCTCAAGTTGTAAGTGGCGTTGTTGACGGTGATAGATGAGCTGGCCAATTAACAACAACACGGTGAATGCAAGAGTAAGTACAAAAATGTAACCCATCGTAAGCCAGACGATAGACTGCTTGGGAGATAGTACACGGATGGTCAGCTTGAGCTCTGGTAGGGGCAACGAAGAGACCACCAAGGTCCCTTTGTTATATGGGTAACCTTGTTTTAGCTCAGAATGCGTTTCCTCCACATTGCCCACCAGTCCTAGAGTTTCAATTGGCTCATCAAGGTATTGTCGGCTTGCCCAAACTTGTTTTCTTTCATTCTCAGTCAGTGGTTGTAAGCTTTTGAGTAGCCAATCACTTCGGCTGCTCATGAAAACAATCCCGTGCGGATCGCTCGCGACGAACACACTATTTGGCTGCTGCCAGTTGTCTTCTATCTTACTCAAGTCCATCTTAACCACGACCACACCAAGGACGCCGCCCGCGTATATGATCGGATAAGAATAGTAGTAGCCACGCTTACCCGAAGTCGAACCCAGCGCGTAGTATTGGCTTCGTTCCCCAACGATTGCTTGTTTGAAATAAGGGCGGAACGCAAAATTTCGTCCAATAAAAGATCGCTCTTTACGCCAGTTGCTGGCCGCGACCGTCGTACCCCATTGATCGATTAAATAGGTATCTGCCGCTTCAATCACGTCATTAACGGATTCTAAATACCGATTGGTGAGTTCCAGTTGGGCACTGTTATTTGGATGCAGTAACGCTTGATGGAGAGGGTCATCTTTAGCCAGAAGATTAGGGATATGGGCGTATTTATCGAGTTTGTTTTTAATATGACTAGAAAATTGCTCAAGTTGGGACTGGTGTTTATCAAGCAATGATTGATAACTAGTCTGCCAAACCCAATGACCACCTATGATTGCGCAAAGGAAATAGAAGGCAAAAAAAGTCAGCAGAATCCGGTTTTTTTGCGACATCCTTACACTCCTTAAACCTTTCCTTTGGTCACGTAAGAAAATGTTAATAGTTTGTAGGGAGGATTAGGGATTTAGTTTTCAACTCTGTGGAGTAAAACAAGAGCAAGATCTCTTTTTAGGCTTTTCGATAAAAAAACCGGTCGATTCTCTTGAAAAAGTCGCTATTGTCCCCATTCTAGATATGCTGACGATACTTAGACGGTGTTTGAATCGCATTTTTGAAGAAAAAATGGGTCAGCATTCGAGAATTTAGCGCAGACAATGTCCACATAGTGGCTATTGGCTCGACAGGGTTGCGACAGATCGCTAGAATGTCGCGTCTAAAAATTCTGTCCTGAGGCTAATAGGAGATACCTTTGGTAATTTTATCGAAGATATCACTGATTAGTCCGGTACTGACAAACAGTATCGATACTCGATTTAAATTAGGTGTTCGGACAGAACACTACACAAGGATGAAGCGTAAGCTCCGCTGAGTTTCGCTCATACGCTCGGAAAACCGAGCCACTTTAGAGGTTTATATATAATGCAAGTTACTGTTGAAACGCTAGAGGGCCTAGAGCGCCGTCTAAACATTACTGTTCCAGCTGCAAACATCGAAGACGCTGTAACAGCTGAACTACGCAACATCGCTAAAAACCGTCGTTTCGATGGTTTCCGTAAGGGTAAAGTGCCTCTAAAAATGGTTGCTAAGATGTACGGCAAAGCAGTACGTCAAGACGTTCTTGGTGAAGTTATGCAACGCCACTTCATCGAAGCTATCGTTAAAGAGAAAATCAACCCAGCTGGCGCTCCAACTTTCGCTCCTGTAGAAAACAAAGAAGGTTCAGACCTAGTTTTCACTGCAACTTTTGAAGTTTACCCAGAAGTTGAGCTTAAAGGTCTAGAAAACATCACTGTTGAAAAACCGCTAACTGAAGTTAAAGACGCAGACGTAGAAGAGATGATCGATACTCTACGTAAGCAACAAGCAACTTGGGTTGAAGTTGAAGAAGCAGCAGAAGATGGCAAACGCGTAAGCATTGACTTCGTTGGCTCTATCGACGGTGAAGAATTCGAAGGCGGTAAAGCTGAGAACTTCCCACTAGAAATGGGCGCTGGTCGCATGATTCCTGGTTTCGAAGACGGTATCGCAGGTAAAACTGCAGGTATGGAATTCGACATCGACGTGACTTTCCCAGAAGATTACCACGCTGAAAACCTAAAAGGTAAAGCAGCTAAGTTCGCAATCAAAGTGAACAAAGTTGAAGCTCGTGAACTACCAGAACTAAACGACGAGTTCGTTGCTAAGTTCGGTGTTGTTGAAGGCGGTGTTGAAGCACTTAAAGCTGAAGTTCGTAAAAACATGGAACGCGAGCTTAAGCAAGCTGTTAAGAACCGCATCAAAGAGCAAGCGATTGACGGTCTAGTTGAGCAAAACGACATCAACGTACCATCAGCGCTTATCGAGCAAGAAATCCAAGTTCTACGTCAACAAGCTGCACAACGCTTCGGTGGTAACCCAGAAGCTGCTGCTCAGCTTCCACGTGAGCTGTTCGAAGAGCAAGCTAAACGTCGCGTAGTAGTTGGTCTTCTACTAGGTGAAGTAATCAAGTCTGAAGAGCTAAAAGCGGACGACGAGAAAGTTAAAGCTCTAATTGAAGAAATGGCTACTGCATACGAAGATCCATCAGAAGTTATTGCTTACTACGAGCAAAACGAAGAAATGATGAACAACATGCGCAATGTAGCTCTAGAAGAGCAAGCAATCGACGCGATCATCGCTAAAGCACAGGTTTCTGAGAAAGAAGTAGGCTTCAACGAGCTACTTAACCAACAACAACCTGCTGCTTAATAAGCAATATCTTGCGTAGAAGGTTGACTTAACGTTAACTATTCTGCTAACAATGGTCCGTATGATAGTCATCATCCGGGCCATTTATTTTAGGGACATAAGAATATGAGCTACCAAGAAAAAAATGCAATGTCGCCAATTATGGACGCGCTAGTACCAATGGTGGTTGAACAAACTTCCCGCGGCGAACGCTCTTACGACATCTACTCACGTCTGCTGAAAGAGCGCGTGATTTTTTTAACGGGTCAAGTGGAAGACCACATGGCAAACCTTGTCGTGGCTCAGCTACTTTTCCTAGAATCTGAAAATCCAGATAAAGATATTTTCCTATACATCAACTCGCCAGGTGGCAGCGTAACAGCTGGTATGTCTATCTACGATACCATGCAGTTTATTAAGCCAAATGTCAGCACTGTATGTATGGGTCAAGCATGTTCAATGGGTGCCTTCCTGCTTGCGGGTGGTGCGCCAGGTAAGCGTTACGTACTGCCTAACTCTCGTGTAATGATCCACCAACCATTGGGTGGTTTCCAGGGTCAAGCTTCTGATATCCAAATCCATGCTCAGGAAATTCTGACCATTAAGCAGAAGCTAAACAAGTTGTTAGCAGAACATACTGGCCAACCTCTTGAAGTCATTGAGCGCGATACTGATCGTGATAACTTCATGTCATCAGAGCAGGCTGTGGAATACGGTATCGTGGATGCAGTGTTAAGCCACCGCGGCGAGTAATTAGCCAGCGCATTTTGGCAAAAATTGATATACACTCATTCATGAAGAGTAAAGGCTAAGAGGTTAGCGAATGACAGATAAAAGCAAAGAAAGTGGCAGCGGTAAATTGCTGTACTGTTCTTTCTGCGGCAAAAGTCAGCACGAAGTTCGCAAGCTAATCGCAGGTCCGTCAGTGTACATTTGCGACGAGTGTGTCGACTTATGTAACGATATTATTCGCGAAGAAATCAAGGATGTTCTCCCTAAGAAAGAATCTGAAGCGTTACCAACGCCAAAACAGATCCGTGAACACCTTGATGACTATGTGATCGGGCAAGATTACGCGAAAAAAGTGCTCGCAGTTGCGGTATATAACCACTACAAGCGTTTACGCAATGGTGATACAACGAGTGAAGGTGTGGAGCTTGGTAAAAGTAACATCCTTCTAATTGGCCCAACAGGTAGCGGTAAAACACTACTTGCTGAGACATTAGCTCGATTCTTGGATGTGCCATTTACAATGGCAGACGCAACCACACTAACCGAGGCTGGTTATGTGGGTGAAGACGTTGAAAACATCATCCAAAAGCTTCTGCAAAAATGTGATTACGATGTAGCTAAAGCTGAACGCGGCATCGTCTACATTGATGAAATTGATAAAATTTCACGCAAAGCTGAAAACCCATCTATTACGCGTGACGTATCTGGTGAAGGTGTTCAGCAGGCGCTACTAAAACTTATCGAAGGTACGGTTGCATCGGTTCCACCTCAAGGTGGTCGTAAGCACCCTCAGCAAGAATTCCTGCAAGTGGACACGTCGAAGATCCTGTTCATCTGTGGTGGTGCATTTGCTGGCCTAGATAAGGTGATTGAGCAGCGTGTTGCAACAGGTACAGGTATTGGCTTCGGTGCGGAAGTTCGTTCTAAAAACGAATCGAAGACCGTGGGTGAGCTATTTACTCAGGTTGAGCCTGAGGATCTAGTGAAGTACGGACTCATTCCAGAATTCATTGGTCGTCTTCCTGTGACAACAACACTGACTGAGCTTGATGAAGAAGCGTTGATTCAGATCCTATGTGAACCGAAGAACGCATTAACCAAGCAATACGCAGCATTGTTTGAGCTTGAAAACGCTGAACTTGAGTTCCGAGAAGATGCGCTGCGCGCTATCGCTAAGAAAGCAATGGAGCGTAAAACAGGTGCTCGTGGTTTACGCTCGATCCTTGAAGGCGTATTACTGGAAACCATGTACGAACTGCCATCTGCGACAGACGTAAGTAAGGTCGTGATTGATGAGTCCGTCATTAATGGTGAGTCAGAGCCATTGCTTATTTATAGCAACTCAGACAATCAGGCCGCTGGAGCAGAATAAATTCAGCCGTAATGAAAAAGGAGGTAAGTAATTACCTCCTTTTTTTATTTCTCTTATTGAATCCAAACAATTAGCCCCCATATAAATCGATAAGTAATACGTAAACGTGAAAGCGGAAGAGAGAATTATATGAACTTGGAACGTTCCGAGCGTATCGAGATCCCGGTACTACCTCTACGTGACGTAGTGGTCTACCCGCACATGGTTATTCCATTGTTTGTTGGTCGTGAGAAATCGATTAGCTGTTTAGAAACGGCGATGGAAACCAACAAACAAGTTCTTCTTGTGGCACAAAAGCAAGCTGATACTGACGAGCCTACGGTTGACGACCTATTTGAAGTAGGTACGGTAGCCACCATTCTCCAGCTACTGAAGCTTCCGGATGGCACAGTAAAAGTACTGGTTGAAGGCCAGCAACGTGCGAAAATCAATCACTTTAAAGAGAGTGATTTCTTCCTAGCGGAAGCGGAATTTGTGGTTACGCCAGAATTGGATGAGCGTGAGCAAGAAGTGATTGTTCGCAGTGCGATTAATCAGTTTGAAGGCTTCATTAAGCTAAACAAGAAGATTCCACCAGAAGTTCTAACCTCACTCAACGGTATCGACGAAGCGGCTCGCTTAGCGGATACTATTGCAGCTCATATGCCGTTGAAGCTGGTGGATAAGCAGCAAGTACTTGAAATAGTTGATGTCACTGAGCGTCTGGAATTCCTAATGGGCCAGATGGAATCAGAGATCGATTTGCTGCAAGTTGAAAAACGCATTCGTGGTCGCGTTAAAAAGCAAATGGAAAAATCTCAGCGTGAGTACTATCTGAATGAGCAAATGAAAGCGATTCAGAAAGAACTTGGTGAGATGGAAGACGCACCAGACGAGTTTGAAACGCTGCAGAAGAAGATTGACGAATCAAAAATGCCTCAAGAGGCACGTGAAAAGACTGAGCAAGAGCTTCAAAAGCTTAAGATGATGTCTCCGATGTCTGCCGAAGCAACAGTGGTTCGTAGCTACATCGATTGGATGGTCAGCGTGCCTTGGGCTAAACGCTCAAAAGTTAAGAAAAATTTAGCGAAAGCAGAAGAGATTCTTAATGAAGACCACTACGGTCTAGAGCGCGTAAAAGAGCGTATTCTTGAATACTTGGCGGTTCAAAACCGAATCAATAAGTTAAAAGGTCCAATCCTTTGTCTTGTTGGTCCTCCAGGTGTGGGTAAAACGTCTCTTGGTCGTTCAATTGCTTCTGCTACAGGTCGTAAGTACGTTCGTATGGCGCTGGGTGGTGTACGTGATGAAGCAGAAATCCGCGGTCACCGTCGTACTTACATTGGCTCATTGCCAGGTAAATTAATCCAGAAGATGTCGAAAGTTGGCGTGAAGAACCCATTGTTCTTATTGGACGAAATCGACAAAATGTCTTCAGATATGCGCGGCGATCCGGCATCAGCGCTACTAGAAGTACTTGATCCTGAACAGAATAACTCGTTCAACGATCACTACTTAGAAGTGGATTACGACCTTTCTGACGTTATGTTTGTTGCAACGTCGAACTCGATGAACATTCCAGGTCCATTGTTAGACCGTATGGAAGTTATTCGTTTATCTGGTTACACCGAAGACGAGAAGCTGAACATTGCAAAACGTCACCTTGTTGATAAGCAAGTGAAGCGCAATGGTCTAAAACCGGATGAGATCATCATTGAAGACTCTGCGATTATTGGCATCATCCGTTATTACACTCGTGAAGCGGGTGTCCGTAACTTAGAACGTGAGATCTCTAAGATCTGCCGTAAAGCCGTGAAGAACATCCTGCTGGATAAAGACATCAAGTCAGTCACGGTAACGATGGACAACCTAAAAGAGTACTTGGGTGTTCAACGTTTCGATTACGGTAAAGCGGATGAAAGTAACCGAATTGGTCAAGTGACAGGTCTAGCTTGGACAGAAGTGGGGGGTGATCTGCTAACGATTGAAACTCAATCCATGCCAGGTAAAGGTAAGCTGACGCAAACGGGCTCTCTTGGTGACGTGATGCAAGAGTCTATCCAAGCCGCAATGACAGTAGTTCGCTCTCGTGCAGAAAAACTGGGTATCAATACTGACTTCTACGAGAAGAAAGATATTCACGTGCACGTACCGGAAGGCGCGACGCCAAAAGATGGCCCAAGTGCGGGTACTGCAATGTGTACTGCTTTGGTTTCAGCTCTGACAGGTAACCCTGTGAAAGCAGAGGTAGCGATGACGGGTGAAATCACACTGCGTGGTGAAGTCCTACCTATCGGTGGCCTAAAAGAAAAGTTACTTGCGGCACACCGTGGCGGCATTAAGACTGTGCTAATTCCAAAAGACAACGAGCGTGATTTGGAAGAGATTCCTGATAATGTTATCGCTGATCTGGAAGTCATCCCTGTACAGTGGATTGATGAAGTACTGAAAGTCGCACTAGAGCGAGACCCGACGGGCGTTGAGTTTGAGTCTCAAAAATAGTGATGTGCAGCAAAAATAAGTAAAAGTTTACGCTGATAAGTCTAAAAAGGCTTGTCAGCGTTTTTTTTGGGCGCTAAGTTAGTTTCGATAGCTGCCAGCCCTTGACGAATAAGGGATGGAGCATATTTTCTTAACAATGGAACGAAAGTCATCACAAAAATAATCACAGATGACACAAAGGGGAAATTACAGTGAATAAAACTCAGTTAGTAGAACAAATCGCAGAAAATGCAGACATTTCTAAAGCGTCAGCGGGTCGTGCTCTAGATGCATTCATCGAAGCAGTAAGCGGTACTCTTCAGTCTGGTGATCAAGTTGCTCTAGTTGGCTTTGGTACATTTAGCGTTCGTACTCGTGCTGCACGTACTGGTCGTAACCCAAAAACTGGTGAAGAAATCCAAATCGCAGAAGCAAAAGTACCAGCTTTTAAAGCTGGTAAAGCACTGAAAGACGCTTGTAACTAATCACAGCGTTAATTCTGTAACCGGCCATTTGCTTAACTTTTGCTCAAACAATAAGTTTCGAACAAAAATTTACAAACTTCGAGCCGAACTTTCTTAAATTATGCGCATCATACTGATGCGCATTTCTTTTTCTGATATTATTGCGCCATTATTTCTATTAGATAGAAGCAGTAGGCTTCAATTGTGGAGAGCAGTTAAATTATGATGGATCGACTACGCGAAGGCGTGAATAGCATCGCGGTCAAAATTATCCTTGGGCTTATCATCCTGTCTTTCGTATTTGCAGGTGTGGGTAGCTACATCGTTAGTGGTAACAACAACTCTGCAGCGAAAGTCGGTAACACTGAGATTCCTCGTGGTGAGTTCGAGATGGCATACCAAAATGAGCGTAACCGTATGCAAGCTCAGTTGGGTGACTACTTCTCTCAAATGCTGGCTGACCCTGCATATGTTGAATCTTTCCGCAAATCCGTTTTAGATCGAATGATCAATGACGTGTTGCTTGACCAACAAGCAGAAGCTTTAGGTCTGCGAATCAGCGACACCCAAGTTCGCAGCATGATTCTAGACATGCCTCAATTCCAATCTAATGGTCAGTTCGATCAAGAGATCTATCAAGCTTCTCTGCGTCGTGCAGGCTTTTCGCCAGACTCTTTTGCTGAGTACATGCGTCGTGAATTGGTTCGTGAACAACTGCTGAATGCACTACAAAACAGTGAATTTATTCTGCCAGGTGAAGTACAGGCAGAAGGTAAGCTGTTTACTCAAACTCGTGATATTCGCACGATTAAAATCGACTTAGCAGAGTTTGCGAAAAACATTGAATTGACTGACGAAGAAATTCAACAGTACTACAAAGCAAACCCTGACAACTTTACTCGCCCAGAGCAGGTTAAAGTCGCTTATATCGAACTGTCTGCTGAAGCGCTAAAGGAGCAAGTTAATGTTTCTGATGCCGAGGTGAAAAAGTACTACGATGAGCACTTAAACAAATACTCTTCAGAAGAGCAGCGTCGTGTCGCTCATATTCTTGTAGAAGGGGACGATGAAGCAAAAGCGCAGGCTATCTTAGATGAGCTAAATGCGGGAGCAGATTTTGCGACGCTTGCTCAAGAGAAATCTGACGATTTTGGCAGTGCTGAAAACGGCGGTGATTTAGGTTGGATTGAGCGTGATGTGATGGACCCTGCTTTTGAAGAAGCGGCATTCGCGTTGAAGAATCCAGGCGATACGTCGGGTCTAGTAAAGTCGGACTTTGGTTACCATATTATCAAGCTTGAAGAGCTAAAAGACTCTGTGGCGAAGCCATTTGAAGAAGTTGCCGCTGAAATCAAACAAGAAATGGTTGACCAACAAGCAGTTGATCAATTCTACGAGCTACAAAGCGAGCTTGAGCGCGTAGCGTTTGAATACCCAGACTCATTGTATGACGCTTCTCAAGCGGTTAACCAAGAAGTGAAGACAACGGACTTTATTTCTCAAGTTGACGCACCTGAAGTGCTTCGTAACCCTGCGGTAATGCAAGCTATCCTTAGCCCAGAAGTAAAAGAAGATGGCTTAAACTCTGAAGCTATCGAAGTTGCACCTGAACATATTATTGTTGTTCGTGTTGAAGACGCACGTGATGAGACGGTTCTTCCACTAGAAGAAGTGAAAGATCAGGTTATTGCAGAGCTATCTCGTGTTAAGGGTGAGCAAGATGCGATGGAACTTGGTACACAGGTTGTTGCTGCATTGAAAGAAGGTAAGACAGATGTGCTTACTGAAAACAACCTTGCATTTGGTGAACAAGAGACAGTAGATCGCCGTTCTCCGTTGGCAACAACGGTATTCGCGATGGCAAAACCAGTCGATGGTAAGCCAGTATATGGTCAGTCTAAAGATCTTGAAGGTAACATTGTTATCATCGAGCTTGATGCTGTAAATGCTGAGCTAGATAGTGAGTTAGAAGAGCAAGTTGCGATGCAAATGCAGCGAGCATCTTCTCAGCAAGACCTATCATCTGTGCTAGCTGTACTGCGCGCAAACACTGACATTGAGTACTTTATTGTGAGCAACTAAGCACAATTAGTGTAATTTGCATGTTAACTAAAACGGACCGCATAAGCGGTCCGTTTTATTTTTGTCTTTATTAACTTCAATCATCAATAAGCATTACTTAAATTAGTGCGCGTTTAAGTGATACCAGTCATTGCGAATATCGGGTCATCTAAGTTTGTTAAATGCATAATCACGTTGCTTTTCACTACGAACTTGGTAGTTACTTGCTCCCGATGACTGGTTTTAGCCTACTATTTTGGAGATTGTATGTTCAATATGAAATGGATTTTGACATTGTGCTTATTTGTTTTTGCACCTTTTAGCATGGCTGCGGATTCAGCCACTGGCAAATATGAAGGAATTGAAATTACCGTAAATATCAACACTGCCTCTGCTGAAGAAATAGCGACCATGTTGAAAGGTATAGGTGAGAAGAAAGCGCAGAGTATCGTGGACTACCGCGAGGAGCATGGCCCTTTTAAAACAGCAGCAGATTTGAAGAGCGTAAAAGGCATTGGTGAAGCGACAGTTAAGAAAAACGAAGACCGCATTTTACTGTAGCTTGATGTATTTCAGATATTGAGTCTGAATTCAGAACAATATCTGTTTCCCTATTACTGCTTTCCCGAACCAACCCCTCTTTCGTGGTTCGGGATTTTTTAACCGAATAAACGACGGCGAAAGCCTTTTTCCATTAGAGCCATTGTTAACCCACCGAGTGCGCCAAATAAATGAGCATCAATAGCAACGTTTGCGCCGATAAGCGCAGCAGTGCTGCTTGATGGACCATAGATCTGCTCCCATGCTACTTTGGCAATAAGCCCGCCGACCAACAACAAGCTGCTTCTTCTGCTTTCAAAGACTTCTCTGAGTGCCCAGAATCCAAACAGTCCGTGTAGTACGCCAGATAATCCCACGTACACTGACATGTTGGTAAACAAATTCATTGCGCCAACAAATGCACACAAGAGTGAGAAAACGATAAGGAAGTTGCGAGTGCTTGGACGAAAAATAAAAGTAATGATCCACAATCCTGCCAGGTTCATCCCTAAGTGCGCAAAGTTGGTATGTGTGAGATTTCCTGTTACGATTCGCCACCATTCGCCATGGCGTATATTGTAGCTGTGCCACTCGGTTAGGCTTGCCATTGGTTCGAATTGAAGTATCAAACAGATCACGCTGATAATACTCAGCAAGGTATAAAGGTTCACTCTATGTCTCGTTATTGTTCTCGTTGTGGAAAGTCGCAAAAAGCGTGTATTTGCCAATGGATTGTACCGTTGGCAAGCGAGGTAGAACTTATCATTCTTCAGCACACGAGTGAAGAACATCGTCCGCTTGGTACGGCACGGATTCTCAATTTGAGTTTAGATAACTGTATTTGTCTGATAGGAGAGGACTTTTCTGGTGATGATGTCTTAAATCACTTGTTGGCGGATGAATCATATCAACATTTTGTTCTTTACCCATCGGAGCAGTCACGATGCATCTCTGAAATCAATCAAGTGAGCCGTAGTGTATCTAAGAAAATACGTTTGGTTTTGCTCGATGGAACGTGGAAAAAAGCGTACAAAATGTGGCAGCTTTCTAGCAATTTACATCCACTCCCAACCGTGCAATTACCGAAGCAATTGCAAGGGCATTACACCATTCGTAAGGCGCCCTCTGAGAATAGCTTATCGACAGTCGAGGCAGGTTATCATTCGCTTCGTTTGCTTGAACCCGAGAGAGACTTTACACCGCTTATGCATGCCTTTGAAAAGATGATCGAATTCCAAATCGCCCAGATGCCGCCGGGCGTATTTGAAAAGAATTACTTGAAAGGTTGAGTGTTACTAAAGAACGATGGAAGAGAATAGCTGACGGTGCAGCTTTTGCGCGTGACCATCGGTCATAGCAGAAATGTAATCGGCGATGACCCTCATCTTATTGCTCTCGCTTTTCGCTTGGCACCACAGTTCTTTTGTATGAACAGGCAGCAAGCGCTCTGGGTCCGCTGTTAACGCTTCAAAAATGTCCATAATAATTTGCTGACCTTTATATTCAACGATCTGGACCTGCGGGACTTGGATAACAAAAGTACTGACAAAGTGTTTGAGTACGTCAAGTGCTCGTGCCATTTGTGGCTCTAAACACGCATTCCAAGACAGTAATGGATTATTGAAAGGCTCATCCACCGCCTTAATTGAAATGCTGGTCAGCAGGGCGTTAACCATACCACCGATGGCATCTTTCCGCTCATGATGCTTACCACTAAATAGCATCTGTCCGATGGAATCGATATGTGCTTCAAACCACGGGTCGCCACAGTCCGCTAATTGACTTGCTGCGCCTTCTTGCCATTGCTGACGTGTCACCATACCAAGCACGATTGCATCTTCTAAATCATGAACGCCGTAGGCGATATCGTCCGCTAGCTCCATGATTGAGCAATCGAGTGATTTAAAGCGCGTTTTACTGTGCTCAAACTCCGATTCTGGTTTTGAGCGCATTAGGCTAAGCAATGCCTTGTCGTTGTCAGAAAGCGGTGCAATTACCCAATCAAATAAGTCTTTATCACAATCATAAATGCCCTTAGCTGGGCTCCAATCTTTGGCTTTTAGTTTACGTTGATGCTCAGCTGGTTGAGGCAACTTGACGGAGCGTGTTTGACTAATAAGGGCAGGGTACTTAATCAAACCAAGCAGTGTGCGGCGTGATAAATTCATTCCGAAATGCTCGGTATAAGGCTCTAACTTAGTGACGATACGAAAGGTTTGGGCGTTCCCCTCGAAGCCGCCATGTTCGCGCATTACGTAGTTTAGAGCGACTTCTCCCCCATGACCGTATGGAGGATGCCCGATGTCGTGCGCCAAACATAATGAATCAATTAAGCTGTCTGATGGTAATAGATCACGGAACTCTGGTTGTTTTTTCTTTAACTGGGCGACGATACCGGTCCCGAGTTGCGACGCTTCTAAGGAGTGTGTTAACCGGCTGCGGTGAAAGTCTTCCAAGCTATTGCCGTGTACTTGGGTTTTTGCTTGTAAGCGTCGAAATGCAGCCGAGTGAAGAATGCGCGCTCGGTCTCGTTGGTACGGGCTCCGATGGTCGTCACGACGTATTTTATGCTCATCATCATGGCGCTCTTGCCATTGCGGGTGTAATTCAAACGACACGATTATCTCCGTAAGCTAACTGATTTCATCTAACGATAATTCGAAACTTGGGGCAAAGGTATTGAGGAAGTAATCCATTTCAGGCGTTCTACGTTCTTGCAAAGTGATGTCTAAGCGTTTTTTTGCCAGAGCGAACTCATGATTGCCTGCGCTTAGTTCTTCGAGACATTTTAAATAGGCACAGATGGAGTCGGCTTGCTTGACGATTTTTGCGTCCTCTTCGTGTGCAGAATGAGAAAGAAGGTAGGGGGCAAATTCATCTTGGAACTCTTCCGGTAACATTGAGAGTAATTTTTGTTCCGCTGCTGATTCTATCTTCTTATATTCTTTGGCAATTTCAGGGTTGTAATACTTCACTGGGGTTGGAAGGTCACCCGTTAATACTTCGCTAGAGTCATGGTACATGGCAAGAATCGCGATGCGTTCTGGATTGAGGTTGCCGCCGAACTTTTTGTTTTTAATTAGGGCAAGGGCATGAGCGACAAAAGCAACTTGTAAGCTATGCTCTGAAACGTTTTCTGGTGAGACGGACCGCATTAAAGGCCAGCGTTGGATCAGCTTCATTCGAGCCAGGTGGGCGAAAAAATGGCTTTCTTTCATGGCTTTCTCCGTTTCTGGTGTAAAAAAAGGAACTCACTAGGAGTTCCTCTAAGCATATGAGAGATCAGCACTAATTACTACCAGTGATTCATTACTGGCTGTAGGTTGATAGGAATCGCTCAAAACGTCCAATGGCGATTTCTAGATCTTCAACGTGCGGTAGTGTCACGATGCGGAAATGGTCTGGTTTTGGCCAGTTGAAACCGGAACCTTGCACCAGTAAGACCTTCTCTTGTTTTAAGAAATCTAAAACCATCTGCTGATCGTTCTTGATGTTGTACATTTTTGTGTCGATTTTCGGGAAGAGGTACATAGCACCCTTAGGTTTGACACAAGAAACACCAGGAATCTGATTGATCAGTTCATACGCTCTATTGCGCTGCTCTAATAAGCGTCCGCCAGGTAAAATCAGTTCATTGATACTCTGGTATCCACCTAGCGCAGTTTGAATCGCATGTTGCATTGGTACGTTTGCACATAAACGCATCGATGAAAGCAACTCCAAGCCATTCACGTACCCTTGAGCTAGATGTTTAGGCCCCGTTAGGAACATCCAGCCACCACGGAAACCGCAAACACGGTAGGCTTTTGAAAGGCCATTGAATGTCATGACGAGCACGTCTTCAGTGAGTGTTGCGACTGAGGTATGTGTTGCACCGTCGTACAACACTTTGTCGTAGATCTCATCTGCGAAAATGATCAGTTTGTGCTGGCGCGCGATTTCAATCACTTCAAGTAGGAAATCACGGCTATATACCGCACCTGTCGGATTGTTCGGGTTGATCAGAACAATGCCACGTGTCTTTGGTGTGATTTTCTTTTTGATGTCTTCAAGATCTGGGTACCAGTCTGCACCTTCATCACATAGGTAATGAACCGGCTTACCGCCTGATAGTGCAACTGAAGCTGTCCACAACGGATAATCAGGTGCTGGGATCAGCATTTCGTCGCCATTATTTAACAGCGCTTGCATGGCCATCACGATCAGCTCAGACACGCCGTTACCCACATACACATCTTCGACATCTAGCGAGCGGATACCTTTACGTTGATAGTGTTGGACCACGGCTTTACGAGCAGAGTAAATGCCTTTGGAATCACAATAGCCTTGAGAAGTCGGCAGATTACGAATCACGTCGACTAAAATCTCATCAGGGGCGTCAAAACCAAATGGGGCAGGGTTACCAATGTTTAGCTTTAGGATTTTATGCCCTTCTTCCTCCATGCGCTTAGCATGTTTGAGTACAGGACCCCTAATGTCGTAGCAGACATTATCGAGTTTTGACGACATCCCGATATTTTGCATTGTATAATTCCTAAAAATTCGTTAATTTCTTTATTAAAATACAATAATTTGTTTTTTATTAGAATATATATCTGTAAATTATCTGTTTGCTGGTTAAGTTTTGCTCGTTTGCTATCACAGGATTTTGCAAAAGATCGCATACGACCTTGATTTGCTTTGGGTCTAAACTTAGAGTAGCCGTCAGTTACCATTTATCCTCACATACTACGAGGTTGATTTGTCACAGTTCCATCAAGCCGTAAAGAGAATTATCGAGCGAGTTCAGCAAGCGGAAGGCAATCAAACACGTCTGGTCGAGCCCCTGAGCGAGAAACCTAATTTCTCATTTATTGATTGGCTTGATGCACAACCACTTTTCCCTAAATTCTACTGGCAGTCCCGCGATACTCGTGAAGAGGTCGTTGCACTAGGGCAATTACACGCTTTTGTTGAGCCAGGCCCTGCTTATACCATTCTAGGTGAAGGGCAACGAGTCTGGGGCGGACGCTCTTTTGACGGCCAGCATGAGAAGAATCGTCGCTGTATGCCTTCTTTCTTCTTTTTGCCTCAAATTGAGTTAATTCGTTTTGATCAACAATGGTCTCTCGCAGTTAATATTTCAGAAGACAAAGCGCGAACCCTAGCAGGACTGCATAAACTGGTTTGTGAGGTCGCGACCTTAGCTCCGATTTCTTCTCACATCCGCTCTATTGTTCATACGCCAAGTCAGCCTCAATGGAATGAGTTAGTTCATAAAGTTCTGACTGGTATAAAGAATGATGATTTTAAGAAAGTGGTATTGGCGCGTCGCTCTACCGTGCAGCTTGATAACACATTAAGTGCTGCACAATTGCTGAAAGCGAGTTACTTAAATAACCATCATAGTTTCCATTTCATGCTGAGCTTAGACAGCAAACACAGCTTTATGGGTTCTACGCCAGAACGTTTGTATTCTCGCGTAGGGCACGAACTTCATACCGAAGCGTTAGCAGGCACGATTGGTCGAGGGGACAACGCCACTCACGATATGGAGTTGGCGAATTGGTTATCCCAAGATGAAAAGAACCTCAATGAAAACCAATATGTAGTTGATGACATTATTGATCGCCTATCACCGCATTCCGAAGCGGTTGAAGTGGAGGCCGAGGCTAGTTTGGTTAGGCTACGAAAAGTGCAACACCTCAAGCGAAATATTCACGCGAGCCTAAAGATGGGCATAAACGGTGTTCAGTTGTTATCGGCGCTTCAGCCAACGGCGGCGGTTGCTGGCTTACCTCGACAAGAATCCATGCAGTTTATTCTTGATAATGAGCCCTTTGCACGCGGCTGGTACGCGGGGTCAATGGGGTACATAAGCCATGAACGAGCAGAGTTTTGTGTCGCGATCAGAAGTGCGCTTGTGCTCAGTGACCAAGTACAACTGTTTGCGGGCGCAGGTATTGTGCCAGGTTCTGTGGCAGAGCATGAGTGGGCGGAACTTGATAAGAAAATGTCGACGTTACTTACGCTGATTTCTGATCACCCTCCGTTGGGAGTCGCATCATGAATCATGACCAAGCGGTGCTCAATCGAATTTGGTCAGAAACCATATTGATTGAGCTTCAGCGATTTGGCGTTAAGCATGTTTGTATCGCTCCTGGCTCTCGTTCTACTCCTTTAACTTTAGAGGCGGCAGAACAGTCCAATTTTTCTATTCATACTCACTTTGATGAGCGTGGTCTCGGCTTTATGGCTCTTGGCTTAGCGAAAGCTACTCAAGAGCCAGTGGCAATCATCGTTACCTCTGGTACGGCAGTGGCGAACTTATTACCAGCCGTTGCGGAGGCTAGGCTTACTGGTGAAAAGCTGGTGCTGCTCACTGCGGATCGTCCGATGGAGCTCGTTGGCTGTGGCGCAAACCAAGCGATTAACCAGTTGGGTATTTTTTCACATCATGTCTCGGCCAGCTTGAATTTACCAAGCCCAACTTTAACAACATTGCTTAATTGGTTGCTGACCTCTGTTGACGAAGTGATGTTTACTCAGCAGCTGCAAGGCAGTGCTGTTCATATTAACTGTGCATTTCCAGAACCTTTGTATTCCAACGGTGCAAAAGCGGATTATCAAACCTACTTAGACTCGGTAGCCGGATGGCGAAAAGGAAGTGGTAGTTATACCCAGCGTTTTAGCCACTTGTCACAGGCGAAAATCCCGTCTTGTGCGGATAAAAAAGGCTTGGTTGTGATTGGCAGCTTACCGCTTGAACAAGCGAAGTCGGCGCAGGCATTTGCACAAAAGATGGGATGGCCGGTACTTGCAGACCCGCAAAGTGGTCTCAGTTCGGATTGGGCGCATTACGATGTATGGCTTCAACTTCCCGAGCTCGCAAACGAGCTTGAATCTTGTGAACTTATTATCCAATTTGGTAGCCGAATCATCTCCAAACGTTTGAACCAGTGGATTGATAAACAAGTTTCGCAAAATCAACAAAGTAAAGACGTTCAATACTGGTATATCTCGCCGCGTATGGACCGTAATAACCAAAATCATCTGGCGCAAATGCACTGGGTTGAGCTTCCTCAAACTTGGGTTTCTCGCATTAGCTTTGAGAAGCCAATATTTGCTGGGTGGGCTGATAGGTTAGCGAATGGAGTTAAGCGAGTTCATCAACGTATCGAAGAAGCTTTCCTATCTGATTCAGCGTCTGCCATTGACGAAATTGCGTTGGCAGCAGACATCAACGAGCGCACTAAAAACGCTGATGTCTTTTGGGGTAACAGTTTGTTTGTTCGACTTGTCGATATGTACGGCAAACTTGATGATGTAGAAGTGTTCACTAACCGAGGCGCGTCAGGAATTGACGGTTTGTTTGCTACCGCATCAGGTGTGCAGCGAGCAAGAGGTAATCCGTTACTGATGTATATTGGTGACACATCAGCACTGTATGATCTCAATTCACTAGCGCTGTTTTCTCACAATAAACTGCCGACGGTACTTGTGGTCACAAACAATGATGGTGGCGCAATTTTCGATATGTTACCGGTGCCTCAGGAGCATCGCACTGCGTACTACCAAATGCCCCACGGTTATCAGTTTGAACATGCAGCCAAACAGTTTGGTTTAAAGTATGAGAAGCCAACTACGTTAGAAATGTATCAAGCAATGGTTGCCGAGCACCTGTCGAGCGGCCAAGGCACACTGCTGGTGGAAGTTCAAACCCCACCAAGCCAAGCCGCAGAGTTGATAAAGGCATTTAATAAGAGCCTGCATGCTTCACTCTGAGCGTCTCTCTTCAACTGAAAAACACCAAAGTGGCGACCTTCCCACTCTGGTGTTTTTGCATGGCTTTTTAGGAAATGGTGCTGATTGGCAAGCTTGTTTGGATGAACTGACTCAGTTTGAACGAATTGTTATAGACCTTCCTGGTCATGGTCGTAGCCAGTTTACAAAGTGCAACGATCTCGATGATTGCTGCAAACTTCTTAATTCCACACTATCTTTATTATTTCCTCCGCAACAACCACTTATTTTGATTGGTTACTCGATGGGCGGCCGTATTGCGATGCATGGTATTGCCAATCAATGCTTCTCAGATCTCAATATTGTGGGCGCAATTGTTGAAGGGGGAAACTTCGGGCTTCAAACTGAGTCAGAGAAACAGGTGAGATTGGAGAATGATGCTCGCTGGGCAAAGCGTTTCAAAACAGAACCACTTGAACGTGTTTTGAACGATTGGTATCAGCAAGCGGTGTTTTCTTCACTAAACCATGAGCAAAGACAAACATTAATTGCGAAGCGAAGTGATAATCTTGGCTCGGCGGTCGCGAGCATGCTGATGGCAACATCGTTAGCCAAGCAGGCGTATTTGTTGCCCACACTGAAAAAGCAGAATATACCGATGTATTACTTGTGTGGCGCGAAAGACCAAAAATTTAGCCAACTGGCACAACGTAGCGGGTTGGCGTATCGACAAGTTGAAGGCGCAGGACATAACGTTCATCAAGAGCAGCCCCAACAATTTGCGATGCATATTAAGCAAATAATTCAATCTCACTTTGGTGAGAGTAACGAGAACAATGGGAATCACCATGGCTAAAACAGTAGGCATTTCTGAAGAAGAACTTTACGCTCCGGTTCAATGGAAAGATTGCAGCGAGAAATACGAGGATATTCACTACCATAAATCTGAAGATGGTATCGCGAAAATTACCATTGCACGCCCACAAGTGCGTAATGCATTCCGCCCTCAAACAGTAAAAGAGATGATTGATGCGTTGGCAGATGCGCGTTATGACTCTGGTGTTGGCGTGATCATTCTGACAGGTCTAGGTGAAGACGCATTCTGTTCTGGCGGCGACCAGAAGATCCGTGGCGACTACGGGGGCTATAAAGATGAGCAAGGTACACACCACCTAAACGTATTGGACTTCCAACGCGATATTCGAACTTGTCCAAAACCTGTGATCGCATCAGTTGCCGGCTGGGCTGTTGGCGGCGGTCATGTACTGCACATGATGTGTGACCTAACAATTGCAGCGGACAACGCACAGTTTGGTCAAACGGGCCCTAAAGTGGGTTCATTTGATGGTGGTTGGGGCGCGTCTTACATGGCTCGTATCGTAGGCCAGAAGAAAGCTCGCGAAATCTGGTTCCTATGTCGTTTCTATAACGCGCAAGAAGCGTTAGACATGGGCTTGGTCAACACGGTTGTGCCGCTAGAAGAGCTAGAGAAAGAAACTGTTCGTTGGTGTCGTGAAGTTCTTCAGCATAGTCCAATGGCGCTACGCTGCCTGAAAGCTGCATTGAATGCGGACTGTGATGGTCAAGCAGGTCTTCAAGAGCTTGCGGGTAACGCAACGATGATGTTCTACATGACCGATGAAGGCCAAGAAGGTCGTAACGCATTCAACGAGAAACGTCGCCCAGACTTCGACAAATTCCCTCGTAACCCATAATCCGTATAAAAAGAGGAGTGTTTCAGCTCCTCTGTTCCATTTTTCCTGAGCGCCTCGCCCTCTGGGAGGCTGGTGGGATTGCTCGCCAGAACGCTCAAATATACGGCATTACATAGGACTCGAATTATGCGTGAAGCGAAAATTTATCGTTATATCTTGCCCATGGATAGTGGTGTCATCCTGCGAGACAATAAGCTAACTGAACGTGTTGGTTATGTTGTTGCGCTTTCTGAAGGTGACCAAATAGGGCTTGGAGAAGTCGCTCCTCTTCCTGGTTTTAGTTTAGAGAGCACTGAAGATGCTGGTATTCAGCTACAGGAACAAGCGGAGCGTTGGGTTGCTGGATTGGATGTGGATTACGCCAACATGTATCCATCGGTCGCGTTTGGTTTATCGATGGCACAGTTAGAGTTAGCTGGTGGCTTACCCCAACAAGGTAAGTATCAAACAGCGCCGCTGTGTACTGGTGACCCAGACGAGCTCATTCCAAAGCTGAACGAAATGGAAGGCGAGAAAGTCGCGAAAGTAAAAGTCGGGCTTTATGAGCCAATTCGCGATGGCATGCTTGTGAACCTTTTTCTTGAATCTATCCCTCAATTAACGCTTCGACTTGATGCAAACCGCGCTTGGACACCAGAAAAAGCGCAGCAGTTTGCTAAATACATTACTCCGTCTCTGCGTCAGCGCATTACCTTTTTGGAAGAGCCGTGCCGCTCTCCTGGCGATAGTCTCTCTTTTGCTATCAATACTGGTATTGCGATTGCTTGGGATGAAACGTTGCAAGATGCGGTTCGTCGAGAGGATTTCCGTCTTGAAGATCTAACTGGTGTGAAAACGATCATCATCAAACCCACACTCATTGGTTCGGTGGATTTTTGTATTACACTGATAGAGAAGGCGAAGTCACTGGGGATGAAAGCGGTTATTAGCTCGAGCATTGAATCCAGTCTCGGTTTAACGCAATTAGCGCGCTTTGCCCAATGGCAGCTGCCTGATGAAGTTCCAGGTTTGGATACGATTGGCCTATTCAAAGCTCAGTTAGAGCAAGGCTGGCCTAAGTGTGAACTTCCCGTTCTTCCTCTGAAAGATCAGGAGATTGTGTGGCATTCTGCATAGATAATGTTGCGAAGGCACCGTGGAAATATTGGGCTCAAACGAGCCCTTTTTCTATTGCACTCAAGACACCAACAGAAACATTAAACTGGCAACAACTCTCAGTACGTATTGACCAATACGCTCACTATTTGAATGACTTGGGCGTAACGCGGGGAGATGTGCTGACTTTGGTAGGTAAAAACCAAGTCGAAACTCTGCTGTTTTATCTTGCTTCCAAGCAGTTAGGCGCACTTGCCGCGCTGACCATGGTACAACCACTCGATACGCTACAGAGTAAACTTGCGACCCTTTATAAACCTGAACAAACTCGGTTTATCTGGTTTGCTCAGGAGTGCGCTTCGACCTTTTCTGAACATGATATACAAAAACTCAAGGCAACATTGCTTTCACCGCCCTTAGTTTCACAACAAGAGCGTGATGCGGTGATTGAAGATGCCTATCACCATGACAGGCTCGCTTCAGTGGTATTTACCTCTGGCTCGACAGGGGAGCCTAAAGCTGTGGTTCATACACATCGACAACACCTTGCTTCAGCAGAAGGCTTGTTGCAAGAGTTCATTTTCACTCAGCAAGATTCTTGGCTATTGTCGCTTCCGCTTTATCACGTCTCTGGATTGGCGATTGTATATCGTTGGCTATATGTCGGAGCGACATTGAAAATCGGTACAGGAAAACTTATCAAAGATATTCAGGGCGTGTCACACGCATCTTTGGTTGCAACGCAGCTCAAACGGCTATTGGATGATGATGCTCACTTGTCATTGACGCATGTGCTATTGGGCGGCAGCCACGTTGCTCACGAGTTGGCGTTGCGAGCAACAGGACGAGGGATTGAGGCGTGGTTAGGTTATGGGATGACGGAAGCAGCCTCTACCGTTACCGCAAAGAGAATTGACAGTACCAGTAATGCTGGACACGTATTGAATCACCGTAAGATAAAGTTGGTTGACCAACGCATTTTTGTCGGTGGTAAAACATTAGCGGCAGGGTATTTTCATCAAGGTCATGTTACTCCGTTTCTGGATGAGAAAGGCTGGTTTGACAGCAAGGATCTTGGTGAGTGGCAAGGTGACGAGTTAAAGATCATCGGCCGTGCCGACAATCAATTTATCTCTGGTGGTGAGAACATTCATTGTGAAGAGATTGAGGCAGCATTGAACCAAATTGATGGCGTGGTGCAGAGCATAGTGGTTCCAGTCGAAGATGCGGAATTTGGTCATCGCCCTGTTGCTGTGATTCAGACCAATGATTTGCGCAGCAAAGCGGAATATGACCTGCATTTGCAACCCAGATTAGAGAAGTTTAAATGGCCAGTGGAATACCATCTAATGCCACAAGTGCTACTAGAAAGTGGGATCAAAGTTTCTCGGAAGGCAGTGAAGGAGTGGCTATTGCCATCAATTCAGCATTAGTCAATTTTGCTATGTATTAGTCAGAAAGGGAATTTCGTATCCTTATAACTCTGAATCATAATTATGCTTCTTCGAAGAGAGAAAAGGCATAAGGTTCAGGATGGTAAAGCTAGTATTAATTGCGGCGGTAGCACTACAAATTGGTATTGCAATAAGCAGTGAAGGGCTCGCCCGTTCTCTTGCAGAGCTGACGGCCTTTTTGATCGCTATCGCATTGGTTGTTACATACAAAAACAGCAAACTTGAGCCGTCGTCATCTCAACACGATGAGAAGACCACTAATATCTAAACAATAACCAACTTAGAGAAGTGGTTGAAATTAACACCCACAGAGTTATACCAAATAACAGTGGCTTAGCTCCAGCAGACCTCAGCTTCGAAATTGAAATGCTGCAACCAATCAGGAACAGGCACACCACCAAAGCTTGTTTCGCTCCAACGAAAATACCGTGATAGACCATTTCAAATTGAGGGAAGAAGTCGCTAAACGCGATGGCTGCGCAGTACCAAAAAATGAAATAAGGAATAACTAACTTTTTCGTTCCATTCTCTTTCTGGTCTCTCGAAAAGATCACGGCACTGATCAGTGCAACAGGGATGATCCACAAAGCTCGTGCGAGTTTTAACGTTGTTGCTGTAGTTAGTGCTTCTTCACCGTACGCTGAGGCTGCCCCAACAACAGAAGAAGTGTCATGAATAGCAATCGCGGCCCATGTACCAAATGTGTGTTGATCTAGCCCTAAAGCATGCCCAACCACAGGAAACACGAATAGTGCGATGGAGTTTAGGACAAATACCGTTGCCAGTGCTAATCCAATCTGTTCGTCTTTTGCTTTAATCGCTGGTGCCACCGCGGCAATTGCACTACCACCACAAATTGCTGTACCTGACGAGATTAAGTATGCGGTTACTCGCTCCAACTTAATTATTCTGGCAATGATAGTGCCTATGATCAGTGTGCCCGTAATCGTGGCGATAATCAGACCGATACCATCCGATGTAACAGAGAGTGCTTGCTCAAAGTTGATGCCAAAGCCTAAACCAATAATCGAGTAGGACAACAGCTTTTTAGTAAAAGAAGCAATGGGCAGTTCTGAAGGCACAAAACCAAAACTTGCGAGTAGAAAACCAATAACTAGGGCAATAGGAGAGGAGACAAAAGGGGTTAAGCAAAAGAGTAACGCCAATCCAAACAAGAGGTAGTTTCTATTCAAGGTTTTTATTCGCTGTTGTGAATGAAAGCGCGAGTATATCGCACTGAGTGTGGTCAGTTTGTCTTAATGATTTGAACACATGTTCAGTTATTCTAAACATGTGTTCAAATGTATTTTTATCGCCAGTCGCCTCTAAGTTGATGCACTCTATCGAACATCGTTTTTGCCGTTGCTTCATTTGGTGGAACCGGCTGTCCGGCCTCAATTTCTAGCTTTGACCAAAATCGAGTCGGTAAGCCACAACATGCGCGGCCTTTCGCGCGGCTGAAATAGCTTCCCCATAAGCCTTTGAGTGCCACGGGTATGACAGGTACTGGGCTGCGACGCAGAATAATATCAATGCCACGCATGAATTCATTCATTTCACCGTCTGAGGTTAATTTCCCCTCTGGGAAAATACAGACGATATGTCCTTCGCTTAATGCGGTTTCTACATCATTAAATGCACGCCTGATGGAGTTTCTGTTACTCGCTGAAATCGGAATTACCCCAGTTCTGCGTAAAAAGCGTCTTAGTGGGGGTAGGTTGGCGTAATCTTCCTCCATCACAAAACGAATCAACCTTGGGCATACTGCGCTAAGTAGCAAGGCGTCCATATAGCTCACGTGATTACATACGATCAACGCACCGCCTTGTTCTGGCAAGTTATGTAGGTTTTTATGTTTCACTCGATAAATAGTATGAGTTAGCATCCAAACCACAAAACGGACAACGAATATCGGTATTTGCAAAAAAATGTAAGCGGCGACCAAGAAATTCAAAATGGCTAACAATGCAAACAATTGAGGAATTGTCATCTTGATTACACTTAGGCACACAATACCTAAGACAGCACTGCCGACCATAAACAGAGAGTTAAAGATATTGAGCCCTGCGATGACTTGCGCGCGCTCGGTTTCCTTTGCTCTATGTTGCATTAATGCGTAAAGCGGTACGATAAACAGTCCGCCAGAGGCGCCAATCATCAATAGATAGAAAAATAATGGCCAAAAAGGCTCATATCTAACGAAGTCTACAAAGTTATGGAAGATAGGTAGGTCACTTGGAATGGAGGTTGCCATCAAGTACCCAAATACCGTAATGCCAAGTGCGCCAATAGGCACAATACCGACTTCGATACGATGATTCGAGATCCAATTGCAAAGTAGCGACCCTAGCGCGATACCAATGGAAAACAGAGCAAGCAAGAAAGACACCGCACTCTCGGTGCCATTTAAGTAAATCTTGGTGAAATTCGGGAACTGGGTTAGATAGGCGGCGCCTAAAAACCAGAACCAGCTTATCGCCATAATACATTGAAAAACAACACGATCTGATTTTGCGATGGATAGCGTGTGTTTAGTTTGTTTGTACGGTTGCCAACGAAAAGAAAGATTAGGTGCGCTGGCGGCTGCAAAGGGTATTGAGCGGCTCGACAAATATCCTAACAATGCAAAGAGTACGACACAAAATGCGGCAAGGTATTTTGCGTTGTCTGCTGAGGCGATAATTCCAGCACCTAGGGTACCAATAAGGATGGCGATAAAGGTACCAGCTTCAACAAGGGCGTTGCCTGGCACTAACTCTTTCGCGTTTAATTTTTGGGGCAAAAGGGCATATTTAACCGGTCCAAAGAATGCTGACTGTGTGCCCATTAAGAACAGTAGCAGCAAAAGCACACCATAACTTTCGGTTATAAAACCAATGGCGCCCAAAAGCATGATGGCGATTTCAAACAGCTTTACCTTGCGAATAAACCATGATTTTTCATATTTATCGGCTAATACGCCAGCTGAAGCGGAGAATAGAAAGAACGGTAGAATGAACAAGCCAGCCGCTAAATTGATGAACAAGTTGCTCGAAATAGGTAGTGCGCTGGATCCCGCGAAGGCGACAAACAGCAGCAAAACGTTTTTAAAAATATTGTCGTTGAAAGCGCCAAAAAACTGAGTAATGAAATAGGGTAGGAACTTTCTTTGTGTAAGTAAGGACGGCTGTCTGTCGGACGACATGGATAATCCTTTGTTACCAGTTTGTGAGGTAGTTAGAAAGCAGGTTACTGATTAATTCTTTACCATCAATGGGTTCACTAGAGAAAAATTTATCATCAACACTGAGTAAAGTAATACCGTGTACGCCAGACCAAAGCACTCGACTCGCTTGAATCACTTCGGACTCGGTACGATGTGGTGCGATTTGAGCCAATAGTGACTCCAGCATTCCTGTCATCCCGTCGATACGTTTGGCATGCCATTCTGGAAGTTCTGCACCATTCATGTTGTGCTCGAACACTAACTGCCAACGGTAAGGGTGCTTTTGAGCGAAATCGTGGTAGCAATAAGCCAGCTCAAATAGAGCTTGATGAGCGTCTTTACTGCTATTGGTCGCCTTCAGTGCTTCTTGGGAGAGTTCGTCTAAAGTTTGCGCGACTACGTGTAAAAGTAACAGGTTATAGTTGCCAAAAATGTTGACTAATGTGCTTGGCACGTAACCAATCATGTTAGCGATTTTACGAAGACTGAGTTCGTGGTAAGAATTCTCATCTAAAAAGTTTTTGACTGTTGTTAAAGTCAAATTCACTAACTCTTCTCTGGTGTGATCGTTTCTGCGCGCCATACTCTCAAACTGCTTTATTGAACATCGTTCAATATGATAGTCAGCTACCTATTAACCGTCAACAAGGCAATATACTCAAGTGACGTCAAGGTGCAGGATTCTGAGCTGTGTCACTGATTCTAATTCAAGTAAAACATCCCCGAGTAGTAGCGAGTTCATTCCAAGCATTTCTAAACGAACCAAGTATCTCGAAGTTAACCGAGAGCAGTCTGTATCTTTGGCAATATTCTGATACATGTCAGATTCTGTAAGCTGTTTTCATCAACAGGCATACAGAGTATGATGACGTAACAATCATCTTTGGCGTGCTACTGTTTGAAACAATCGTTGTTTCGTCTGATAGAGCACAATCTTAGATAGCTAACTTTAAGGATAACGATGAAACGTTTATTTTCTATTGTTGCTCTGTTGATGTTTACCGTTGCTGTAACGCCTATCGCGGAAGCGAAGAAGTTTGGTGGCAGTAAGTCTTTCGGTAAGAGCTACAAAACAGCGCCAGCACCAAAACAACAGCAACAAAACACCAATACGGTCGGCAAAGATCAGACGGCAAAGTCTTCAAGTAAAAAAGGCTTAATGGGTGGTCTGCTAGGCGGACTTCTTGCTGGTGGTCTACTTGCTGCATTCTTTGGCGGTGCTTTTGAAGGTATCCAGTTTATGGATATCTTAATTATTGGTTTGATTGCCTTTGTCATCTTTAAATTAATGCGCGGTATGCTAGGTGCGAAGCAGGGCAGTATGAACCAGCATCGCCAGCAACCTGCATTTGGTGGTAACGCATCTAAGTTTGAGCAACCAAACATGCAAAACTTTGAGCAACAGCCAAACACAAATAATGGTGGCTTTGGTGGTTTCGGCGCTCAAACGGACGTACCACATAACTACCCACCGGGCTTTGACCAAGCAGCGTTCATTAACGGCTCTCGTGAACACTACCGAATCCTGCAAGGAGCGTGGAATCACAATCAACTGGAAACCATTGAAGAATATGTTTCTCCAAGCTTGTTTGAAGATCTGAAAGCAGAGCGCGCGAAGCTCGACGGTGATCAGCATACTGATGTAATGTACGTTGATGCAGAGATCGTCCGTGCCGATTACGATGCAAATAAAGCACAGCTTAGCCTGCAGTTTAGCGGTCGTTACCGTGACACAGTAGAAGGTGTTGAAGAAGAAATTGAAGATATCTGGCACCTAGAGCGTGACCTGACTGTGCCTAATGCACCATGGTTAATTGTTGGTATTCAAGGCTAGTCACCTTTAAACCAATTTAGTCACTAATAAAAATCCCGCGCCCCCTGCGGGATTTTTTGTATCTGTCGTTTGTATCTACGAAAGATATTTTTATAAAACCTGCCAGGTGGAGTCTTCATCATGGCTCGCGCTTAACTCTGCCGAATATCTTTTTTGCTAGCTACTCCTCAAGTGCTTTACTGAATGTTTTTAGCATTCACATTATGGTCATTGCGATAAAACAAGGACAAAGTGCTAGTACATTGTTTGTATTACAACGACCAGATCCGAACTTTGGCCATAGGAGATTCGCTTTGGCCCAGTTGTTAAAGTAGGATCCAACAGAGGGAGAACCGCGAAGAAGTTGGGTTAAATAAGGAAGGTCTTGTTACTTTATCAAGAATCCGAAACGAAAAAAGCCAGCTCAATGAGCTGGCTTTTTCAATATGGTGGAGGGGGACGGATTCGAACCATCGAAGGCAGTGCCGGCAGATTTACAGTCTGCTCCCTTTGGCCACTCGGGAACCCCTCCAGGGTGTTTTATACTTGAAAATTAGTTTCCCAACCTAGCTTCCAAGTTGTTCTTATGTTCAAAGGAAAAACACAAGAAAGAATATGGTGGAGGGGGACGGATTCGAACCATCGAAGGCAGTGCCGGCAGATTTACAGTCTGCTCCCTTTGGCCACTCGGGAACCCCTCCAGGGTGTTTTATACTTGAAAATTAGTTTCCCAACCTAGCTTTCAAGTTGTTCTTATGTTTAAAGGAAAAACACAAGAAAGAATATGGTGGAGGGGGACGGATTCGAACCATCGAAGGCAGTGCCGGCAGATTTACAGTCTGCTCCCTTTGGCCACTCGGGAACCCCTCCAGGGTGTTTTATACTTGAAAATTAGTTTCCCAACCTAGCTTTCAAGTTGTTCTTATGTTTAAAGGAAAAACACAAGAAAGAATATGGTGGAGGGGGACGGATTCGAACCATCGAAGGCAGTGCCGGCAGATTTACAGTCTGCTCCCTTTGGCCACTCGGGAACCCCTCCAGGGTGTTTTATACTTGAATGATAGTTTCCCAACCTAGCTTTCAAGTTGTTCTTATGTTTAAAGGAAAAACACAAGAAAGAATATGGTGGAGGGGGACGGATTCGAACCATCGAAGGCAGTGCCGGCAGATTTACAGTCTGCTCCCTTTGGCCACTCGGGAACCCCTCCAGGGTGTTTTATACTTGAATGATAGTTTCCCAACCTAGCTTCCAAGTTGTTCTTATGTTTAAAGGAAAAACACAAGAAAGAATATGGTGGAGGGGGACGGATTCGAACCATCGAAGGCAGTGCCGGCAGATTTACAGTCTGCTCCCTTTGGCCACTCGGGAACCCCTCCAGAGGATTTTTATACTTAGCAAGATGTTTTCCCAACTCATCTCCCAAGTGCGGAGCAAATCATAGCAAACTCGCTCAGGCTGTAAAGCGTTTTTCTTGTGTTTTTACGTTGAATGCTGTCTTTTTGGGCAAAGATGGTAGAAAGTCAGCGTTTTGTGTGTCCTTTGAACAGAAGAGAAACGCTCTTTTTACTTGAATTTACACTACTTGACGTTAAACCACGTATCTACTGATAAAATGTAAGCAGTTTAATGACATAAGTTTATTCGTTTAGAAGTCAATATCATGAGCATGAAAGCCACGTTATCGTTATCTGTTTTAACGCTTTCTATATTAATGAGTTCTCCATCAGCTTTCGCAGCTATGCGAGGCTCAGCAGTTACCGTCGTAACTGAACAAGTAGAAACGCACGAGATCAATCAATCCTTATCGCTTATCGGTAAATTAGAAGCGGCGGAGTCTGTGGTTGTTGCATCGGAAGTCGCCGGCAAAGTGAATCAAATCGCTGTTAAAGCGAATCAAAATGTCCAACAAGGTCAACTGTTAATCAAGTTGGATGATGATAAGGCTCAAGCTGCTTTGATTGAGGCAAAGGCGTACCTTAAAGATGAACAACGTAAGCTAAAAGAGTTTCAACGTTTGGTTAAGCGAAATGCTATCACCCAAACTGAGATCGACGCACAAAAAGCAAGCGTTGAAATTGCACAAGCAAGGCTGGACGCCGCTCAAGCAAATTTGGCCGATCTTCATATTACGGCGCCGTTCTCTGGCACTGTTGGTTTCATCGATTTTAGTCGCGGTAAAATGGTTAGCGCGGGTACAGAGCTGTTGACCTTGGATGACCTTTCCGTCATGGAGCTGGATTTACAAGTACCGGAGCGCTATTTATCGATGCTTTCTATTGGTATGGAAGTCATTGCCAAAACCAGTGCATGGGGTGAACAGACGTTTACTGGTCAAGTCACAGGCATTGATACGCGAATCAGCGCAGAAACGCTGAACCTGCGTGTACGTATTGAGTTTGAAAACCCTGAAAACCGCTTAAAGCCGGGCATGTTAATGAATGCATCATTGGCCTTCCCTGCGATTGAAGCGCCAATTATCCCGGTTCAAGCACTAGAATACTCTGGCACCAAGCGTTACGTATACGTCATCGATGACAACAATAAAGCGACTCGACAAGAAGTCATTCTCGGTGCTCGTGTCGATAACGAAGTCGTTATTGAATCAGGCGTTGAAGTTGGCGACAAAATTGTTGTACAGGGCATCGTTAATATGCGAGATGGTGTTGAAGTTAAGGAAATTGTCGCACCAGGAAAGTCAGAAACAGCTAACGCAACTGGTAATCAAGGTGTTCAAAGCACGCAAGACGAAGCGGCTAAGGAAGCAAACTAATGTTACTTTCTGACGTTTCTGTAAAACGCCCAGTCGCAGCGTTGGTATTGAGTATGCTGCTGTGTGTATTTGGCTTTGTATCCTTTACGAAACTAGCGGTGCGAGAAATGCCGGACATTGAAAGTCCGGTCGTTTCCATTAGTACGCGTTACGAGGGCGCTTCCGCGACGATCATCGAGAGTCAAATTACTTCTGTATTAGAAGATCAGCTTTCAGGCATCAGCGGAATAGATGAGATCAGTTCGACGACGCGAAACAGCAGTTCGCGTATCACGATCACTTTTGAGCTAGGTTACGATCTCAATACGGGTGTTAGTGATGTTCGCGACGCGGTGGCTCGCGCTCAACGTTCGCTACCTGATGAAGCGGACGATCCAATTGTCTACAAGAATAACGGTTCAGGTCAGGCCTCCCTCTATATTAACCTCAGCTCTGCAGAGATGGACCGCACTCAATTGACGGATTATGCAGAACGTGTACTGATGGATCGCTTTAGCTTGATCTCTGGGGTGAGCTCCATTGATCTCTCTGGTGGTTTGTACAAGGTGATGTACGTGAAGCTTAAGCCAGAGCTGATGGCGGGGCGCTCAGTCACGGCTTCGGACATTACATCGGCACTGCGAAGTGAAAACTTAGAAAGTCCGGGTGGTGAAGTTCGTAATGATTCGACAGTCATGTCGGTACGGACAGCGCGTAGCTATAACACGCCGGAAGATTTTCAGTACCTCGTGATTAAAAGGGCAAGCGACAACACGCCTATCTATTTGAAAGATGTCGCTGATGTTTTTATCGGTGCAGAGAACGAAAACTCGACCTTTAAAAGCGATGGCGTCGTCAATGTTAGTTTGGGGGTTGTTCCTCAGTCTGATGCGAACCCGCTAGAAGTAGCAAAATTAGTTCGAGCTGAAGTTGATAACATCCAGAAGTTCTTGCCGGAAGGGACGCGGCTTGCTATCGACTACGATGCGACGGTGTTTATCGAGCGCTCGATAGAAGAGGTGTATAGCACGCTATTTATTACGGGCGGTTTGGTCATTTTGGTGTTGTACATCTTCATTGGTCAAGCTCGTGCAACCTTGATCCCAGCTGTTACGGTTCCGGTATCGCTGATTTCTTCGTTCATTGCCGCTTATTACTTTGGCTTTTCTATCAACTTAATCACCTTGATGGCGCTGATCCTGTCTATCGGCTTGGTAGTGGATGACGCGATTGTGGTTGTTGAAAACATCTTCCACCATATCGAACGTGGTGAATCGCCTTTGCTTGCGGCCTATAAAGGTACGCGGGAAGTAGGCTTTGCCGTTATCGCGACAACGCTAGTGCTGGTGATGGTATTCCTGCCGATTTCTTTTATGGATGGCATGGTAGGTCTGCTATTTACTGAGTTTTCTGTCTTGTTGGCGATGTCTGTGATTTTCTCGTCTTTGATCGCCCTAACATTAACTCCTGTATTGGGTAGTCAGATTTTGAAGGCGAATGTAAAACCAAATCGATTTAATCAAGTGGTCGATCGCCTATTTAGTAAACTGGAGAGTGGTTACCGCTCATTATTGAAAGGCGCATTGAAAATGCGTTGGGCTGCACCGCTGGTGATTCTGGCGTGTTTGGGCGGCAGTTACTTCTTGATGAACCAAGTGCCAGCCCAGTTGACCCCTCAAGAAGATCGCGGCGTGATGTTTGCGTTTGTGCGCGGGGCTGATGCCACGTCATACAATCGTATGTCAGCCAATATGGACATTGTTGAAGAACGATTGATGCCATTACTTGGGCAAGGGTATCTGAAGTCGTTTAGTATCCAAACGCCTGCATTTGGTGGACAGGCAGGCGATCAAACCGGCTTTGTTATCATGATTCTAGAAGACTGGAACGAGCGAGATGTAACAGCTCAGGAAGCGCTTAACAAAGTGCGTGGCGCACTGGCTGGCATACCTGATGTTCGAGTGTTCCCATTCATGCCTGGTTTCCAAGGTGGTTCGAGTGAGCCTGTTCAGTTTGTATTAGGTGGCTCTGATTACGATGAACTTCTCGTCTGGGCTGAAATGTTGAAAAACAAAGCAGAAGAATCGCCAATGATGGAAGGTGCTGAGATCGATTACTCAGAGAAAACGCCAGAGCTATTGGTTACGGTCGACAGACAGCGTGCCGCAGAACTAGGGGTCAGTGTCAAAGACATTTCTGATACGCTAGAAATCATGCTTGGTGGTAAAAGTGAAACGACTTATGTTGAGCGTGGCGAAGAATATGATGTGTATCTTCGTGGTGATGAAAACAGCTTTAATAATGCAGCGGATTTAAGCCAGATTTATCTGCGAACTAATAGTGGGCAGTTAGTGACGTTAGACGCGGTCACTAAAATTGAAGAAGTGGCAGCTTCTATTCGTCTATCTCACTACAACAAACAGAAATCCATCACTATTACGGCTAATCTGTCAGAAGGCTACACATTAGGAGACGCGCTGAATTACCTTGATCAACAAGCGATAGACAACTTACCAGGTGACATCTCGGTGAGTTATTCTGGCGAGTCAAAAGACTTTAAAGAGAACCAAGCGAGTGTTGCTGTCGTATTTGCGTTGGCATTGCTTGTGGCGTATCTCGTGTTGGCGGCTCAGTTTGAAAGCTTCGTGAACCCGTTAGTGGTGATGTTTACGGTGCCGATGGGCGTATTTGGTGGCTTCCTTGGCTTGGTTGTGATGGGGCAAGGCATGAACATTTACAGCCAGATCGGCATGATCATGTTGATCGGCATGGTGACGAAAAACGGCATTTTGATTGTCGAATTTGCCAACCAGTTACGTGACCGTGGTGTTGAATTCGAAAAAGCGGTTATTGATGCAGCTGCGCGACGTCTACGCCCGATCTTGATGACAGCATTTACCACGCTTGCTGGTGCTATCCCGTTGATTGTATCGACAGGGGCAGGTTATGAGAGCCGTATTGCCGTGGGTACCGTGATCTTTTTCGGGATGGGATTTGCGACATTGGTGACCTTGTTTGTCATCCCGGCTATGTACCGATTGATTTCGGCGAAAACACAGGCGCCAGGTCATGTAGAAGCAGAATTGAACAAAGCACTTAGCCACGATACAAAAGGCCGTATTGCTCACCCTTAGACGCTGTACGTAAAGCTTTGATTGAAAACACCGAACAACTGTTGTTCGGTGTTTTTTTATATTGAGAGTGATTACTTATAGATCTAATGATTATTTTTGTTTATTATTTCGCCACTTCTTCGAGGGGCACAGGACTCGCTCATCGTATTGACTGAATGTCGGGTCTTGTTAGGTGTCATGCCGGGAAAGCAGCATATACCTATTATTATTTGAGGTGTTCTCTTGAAAAAAGTACGTGGTAGTTACATGGTAGAAATGGTTTTAGTTGCGGGTGTTATGGCGTTGTTAGCGACCACTGCACTTCCGACGTTAACGAATGCACTAAAAGATCGTCAAGATGGCATTTTACACTCTCTCGATGCCGGTCAACCAAGTAGCCATGTGAATCAAGAGACAACAGAAAAGTTCTCCGTTCAGTAACTGATGACACTCCGTAGATTGTAAAACAAGCCGAGGTAAAAACCTCGGCTTGTTTGTATTTCAATTCTGGTAACTTGGTGCTATCTAATGTTAGAAGCGTTTCCCTAAGCTAACTTGCACACCTTCGTAGCTGTCGTAAAAATCTTCAAAGCCCATATCTGCGACATTATAGATGTACTCTGCGCGCAACCAGATGTCTTTGCTCATATCCCAATGGACACCAGCACCGATATTGAATAGTGCTCCTGAATCATCTGTGACTTTTTGTTGGTTTGGAACGTACATTTCTGCCTGAGTCCCTAACGCGGTCACGCGGCCGAACAAAGAAAGTGGCGTATCGCCAAGGTTATCACTGGTCAATACAGCTGACATACCCGCTTGGTAATAGTGCAAATCCAAATCTGTTTTCAGTTTGTCGTTCTTCAGTTCGTTTTGGGAATAGCGAAGCACACCTTCAAACGCAAGGTATTGATTGACATGATAGCCCCAACCAACAGTGATATGTGGTGTGGACCACTCATTGTCTCTGTCTGAGCCAAAATAGGGTGTATCAAAACCGACGTTACCAGTACCCAGATAAAAATAAGATTGATGAGTTTGTTCTTGAGCAGCAAAAGTCGGCACACTGATGGTCAAGGCAGACAATAATAGAATGGCGTTTTTCATAACTTGACGATAACCTTTGTAAAAGACCGTTGTAATGAGTTGTGTTAATATTAATTTAATCAATAAGATAGATGGCGTTTATCATATCAGTTTTTACGCAAAGGTAGTCATTTAGACTGAGAATTGTTGCGCTAAAGCAGACTTCCTTGGCTGGAAAACTTACTATTCGGTATGGTGATTAACGTCAATCAAATAAGAGAGAAGGAAAGGAAAGTGGCTGAATTCAAATATAAAAATCTGACTCAAGAAGAACAAGATAAGTTAGACGCGGCGACATTTCGTCGTTTATTGGCGCATTTAGACGCGAATAAAGACGTGCAGAACATCGACCTCATGATCCTTGCGGGCTTCTGTCGCAACTGTTTTAGCAAATGGTACAAAGCTGAAGCGGAAAATCTCGGTGTGGATTTAGATATTGATGACGCTCGCGAACGTGTTTACGGCATGACTTACGATGAATGGAAACAAAATCATCAGCCAGCGGCAACGCCAGAACAATTGGCGGCGTTTGAAGCGCGTCAGAAAAAGTAATACTCATTTCCAAAAAAAAAACAGCCCGCACATCAGCGGGCTGTTTTTTTACATTCGAATTTACATATTAAGCGGTAATTGGACCGCAACATGCAGGTTCGACACAGCCTTTCGCTTGAATGACTTCAAGTTGCGCGAGGTAAGGTTGAATATCACCGATGTTCTCTTTTACCCATGCTAAGTCGTAATACGTATCTAAGTAACGCTCACCAGAGTCACATAAAAGTGTCACGATAGAGCCTGTTTCACCGCGTTGTTTCATTTCGCAGGCCAGTTGAAGCACACCGTAGAGGTTCGTCCCCGTTGATGCACCGACTTTACGCCCAATCAGTTGAGAAACCCAATGTGCAGTTGCCACACTGGCAGCGTCTGGAATTTTGCGCATTTCATCAATGACACCTGCAATAAAGCTTGGCTCGACACGTGGTCGACCAATGCCTTCAATTTTGCTGCCGGTCTCACCTTTTAATGAGTGATTACCTGACTGGAAAGCGTCGTAAAACACCGAGTTTTCAGGGTCTACGACACAAAGTTTGGTGTCGTATTTTTGGTAACGAATAAAACGGCCAATGGTTGCAGACGTGCCACCAGTTCCTGGGCTCATTACTACCCAATTAGGAATTGGGTGATCTTCTAGCTCCATTTGGCTAAAGATAGAGTTCGCAATGTTGTTGTTGCCGCGCCAGTCAGTCGCACGTTCAGCATAAGTAAACTGATCCATGTAGTGGCCATTTAACTCTTGAGCCAAACGTCGAGACTCGTCATAAATCTGATCTGAGCGCTCTACAAGATGCGCTTTACCACCGTAAAACTCAATTTGTTCAATCTTTTTACGTGCGGTGGTTTTCGGCATAACGGCAATGAACGGTAAGCCAAGCAAGCGAGCAAAATACGCTTCTGAAACGGCAGTGCTGCCTGAGGACGCTTCAATCACTGTGGTTTCAGGACCAATCCATCCGTTACAAATCGCATAAAGAAACAACGAGCGTGCCAATCGGTGTTTCAGAGAGCCTGTTGGGTGCGTGCTCTCATCTTTTAGGTAGATATCGATACCATCAAGAGAAGGCAGTTCTAGTTTAAATAAATGAGTATCAGCAGAACGTTGAAAGTCTGCTTCAATTTTACGCACTGCATTGTTGATCCAGTTGTGGTCAGTACACATGGCGTCTCTCCTTGGAAATCGATAGATAAGCATTAGATGGGAATAATTTACCTATAATATGAGAGAAAAACTTTGCTATAGTTGCTGGTAATGACTATTTTGATAGAAATATTTTCTACACTTTGTGGGTTTTATAGGATGAGTTTGGATCGAGTCGATAAGCAGCTGCTTGCGTTGTTACAAACCGACAGCACCTTGTCATTAAATGAGTTAGCAGAGCAGGTTAATCTGACAACAACGCCATGTTGGAAGCGTTTGAAAAGGTTGGAAGAAGAAGGCTACATCGAAAAGCGTGTGGCGTTACTGAGTGCAGAAAAACTCGACCTGTCTTTTATCGCTTTTGTTCAGCTAAAAACCATCGATCACTCCGAAGATTGGTATCACCACTTTGTCACAACAGTGAGTGATTTCCCTGAGGTGATGGAGTTTTATCGTATGGCCGGCGAGTATGACTACATGATGAAAGTGCTAGTCAAAGATATGAAGTGTTTTGACGAGTTTTATAAGCGCTTAGTTAATAGTGTAAAGGGACTGTCTAATGTGACTTCAACATTTGCTATGGAATCCATTAAATATACGACTGAGTTACCACTTCTCAACTAAATAGCTTTATACGAATTTTATTTAATGGTTACTCTATCTGTTAGCATTTTAAATGTTAACAGGTAGCAGGGTTATTCTAACTAAGTTACTTTTTACTGGGTTGGAATAAATATAAACGATATTTATTCTCTCTTCTATTTCCGCATTAACTGTTTGTTTTTTATCCTCCACCAAGCGCTAATACAGCAAAATGCATGAAAAAATAACGCAATTTTTTCTCTTTATTTTTCGTGTTTTATTTTTGTTGAATATTCATTCTTACTAAATTAATCAATTGGTTTAATTTAAACGTTTGCTTTGTGTTGTTTTGTGTATTTTAGTCACCACTTCTGAACATTTATTTTTATGCGTAATACAGTAGCAAATACTTAAGTAATAAAGTACTCAAAAATGGATATAGTGATTAATAAAACATCGTATTATTATCGCTAGCACTTATTTGTGACAAAGTGTTTCTAAAAATGAACAGAAAATATTATTTGCTTTTTCTTGCGGCTTTACTCGCTGGTTGTGGTGGTGGAGGTGACTCTAAAACGAACAATACAAAGACACCAACTACGATAACAAAGCAGAGTCGTCCACAGTTAAAAGCTGAAGACACGGTATTGAAGTTTGAGGGCGTGGGAACCGTTACAGAGGCAAAATTGAGCAATGTACATGGCTCGGTGTCTTATCAAGTCATTGACTCTAATCCGCTAAATGTTGTGAAAATTAATGACTCTGGAATGCTACAAATTTTGCGTCCAGGAACGGCAACAATTCTGGCTACGGATAGCAGTTCTGCTTATGAATCCTCTGAAGCACGATTTTCTATCACTGTGGAACGAGGTATTAACACAGACCTTTCGGTTAGTGATCTAAACTTCAATGCAATCGAATCTGAAGGGAAAGCGCTGACCGTTCGTGGCCAAAAAGGTGAATTGAGTTATGAAGTAGAAAGTGGTCATAACTTGATTCGGGTTGATCAGAACGGTTCGGTATATTCATTAGGCTCAATTGGTCAGGCGTCGGTACTGATTACTGACTCAGGTAACGAGCTTTATCTGCCGAAGCAAGTTCGCGCGACGGTGAAGCTTCATGGAGTAGCATCCGGGCAACTTCAATTCGCCTTGCTGGAAGACGAATATAGAGAAGGGCTGACGTTAGAACCTGCACGTTTAGATAAAGCTCAAACGCAAAGCATCACATACAAAATCATTCGCAGCGAACCAGACAACAAAGTTGCCGAGTTACTCAACCCTGAGTCAGGTGTGCTCCTTGTTCATAATGTTGGGCAGTTAACCGTTGAAGCGACAGCAACTTACAGCGATGCCTTTTTAGATAAGCAGCAAACGGCGCAATTTGTTGTGGATGTAAAACAAGGTCAACGCGAAACAATCAGCGTAGCGGATGTTGTGAAAACTTATGAGGAAGGTGGCCGAATTTTCCCTAAGGTGACGAATGCTCGCGGCGACTATTCACTGCGAATTATTAGCGGCACAGATGTTATCGCTAAGTCTATGAGCAGTGAAGCACTGCTGATCAAAGGTGTAGGTACGGCTGAAGTTGAAATCTACGAGCATGAAATGCGTAATTATCCTGCAAGTAAAGCTCGCTTCAATGTTGAAGTTAATCGCGCGCCTCATCCAGTGATGAACGACATTGAAATGTCGCTTATTTATCAGCCTAGCCTCTCAATTCCTTTGGCATTTTCAGGACAAAAAGGCAACGTAAGCCTAGTCGGTAGTTTACCGGACGGTTTAAGAATGACCGATGGCAAGTTAGAAGTAGAGACGGCTGGTGAATATCGTCTTAAGTTTGAAGATGATGGTGGGGATTTATATCAACCAATTCAGTTTAATGTAGTCATCAAAGTAGCGAAAGCTGCGGGACAAGCCATGGTGACACAAGATTATGAAATGGTGTATAGCAAAGACTATAGCTTTGATCTTCGTCGTGACTTTGGTTTAAGTACAAGTAACGATCATGTAGAACTCGTTGATAACACTGCTACAGATGTTATAGAGGTTACTGCGGATGGACGTGCCTATGTTTACAAAGCGGGTAAAGCGACGTTAACAGTTCGCAGACAGGAGAGCGCGAATTATACTGCGGGTCCAGATCAGAAAGTGTACGTTAATATTCTTAGTGCGCCGAGTCGGATTGATGTGCAATCCGATGTGGAAGAGACTTGGAAAACCAGCCAGCCTTATGTTCAAAAACCGACCATCTCTGGTACGGTTGGCGAAGTTTCGTATCGATTTGCAGAAAATGCAGCAACGGATGTGGTTTCCCTAGACAGCAAAACGGGCGAGATGCGCATCCTCAATGCTGGCAGCACAAGAGTTGTTGTATCGGATGCAGGGGACGATAAATTTACTCCGGGTGAAAGCAGTTTCTCTGTTACGATCAAACAGGGCACAAACCCTGTATCGATTGCTTATCCAACGGTAGACTTTTCAGCGGGTACTATTATCTCACCAGTGATGAGTGGAGGAGAGGCGAAAGCCAGCTATCGTCTTATTAACCAAAAAGATCCTGTGGTTGAGTTAGCCTCTTCTGAAACGGGGCGTTTGAAGGTTTTGCACGCAGGCGAGTACCAATTAGAAGTGACGCTAACTGCACGTAACTATACAACTAAAACCGTATTGGTTAACGGCACCATTAATAAAGCGGATCATCCCGGTCTTACCACGAAACTTCAAACCGTTGAGTTTACGCCTTTCAAGGCAATTGACTTAGATTTCGGTAGAACGGTCGGTACTCGAACTTACTCATTTGGCGATACTGTGAGCAAAGATCTTGCCACGTTAGACAATGCGAATGCAGAGTTGACGCTAACCAATTACTCTCAATACCATTCTATTGCTCTAGATATCTCTGAGAGTGAATCGCGAGATTACAAAGCGTTACCAAGAACAAAAGTCACGGTTAGTGTCGATTTGGCAGAGTCGGGTGTTGCAGATAAATACACACAACTTAATAGCGAACAAACCGTTATTGTGAGCACGCTTAGTGCCCCACAGTTTGCCAATTTAGAAGAGAGTGAATTTGGTATCTTGGGTTCGCGTTCGGTACGTGAACCGACGGATGACGAGTTGCAAAAACACGGTAAAGGTAAGGTTGTGCTATTTATGTTTAAGCCAGTTGGTAGCGATGACCGAAGACAAGAAAAGGCAGCGTGGGTGCATGTTGCTCGATTCGATGGATGTACATCAGAGCTATTTGCTGATGACCTTAAGCCTTTTAATGCAATTGGTTATGATGATCCAGGGTATTGCACCAGCGGTAGCACTATCCGTATGACTCGGTTCTTAGTGATTGATGATTCTAATTTGGAAGACATAGAGTATGAGTTGGCTGCACCAATCATTACTTACCGTCGTGGGGTGCGTGAATTTTTAGCAACGGATAAAGGTGGATTCTATGCTGACCCAAATGTCGTTTACGGGAAAAGCGAATACGGTTACCCGAAATCACTTTACGAATGGTCGGTCATTACTATGAAGTATCAACCAAATTAATTATCGTTTGATACCCACAAAAAAGGAGTGCTGAGCACTCCTTTTGTCGTTTAGGGTTTAGCGGTTACTTGGTATAGCGCATTACACCTTCTTGCACTGCGGTTGCCACTAAATGACCTTGCTGGTTATAGATTTCGCCACGCACTAACCCACGAGTATTACTCGCTGTTGGGCTTTCTATCGCGTACAACAACCATTCATCCATTTTGAACGGACGGTGGAACCAGATTGAATGGTCAATGGTGGCAACTTGGAAGTTTGGCGTCATTAATGACACTTCATGTGGGTGCATTGCTGTCACGAGGAATCCCCAATCTGATGCGTAGGCCAACAGGTACTGATGTATAAGCAGGTTCTCTGGCATTTCACCATTGGCACGAATCCAAAGATACTGTTTAGGCTCTGCTTTTTTGGGCTTTAGGGGGTTGATGACCGTAACAGGACGGGTTTCAATTGGCTTTTCACCACAAAATGTTTTGCGTAGTCGCTCTGGCAGGAATTCGGCTATATGGCTAGCAAGCTCACTCTCAGAGGCGAAGTTTTCTGGGCCAGGAATGTCTGGCATCTCCTTTTGATGATCAAACCCAGGTTGATCGCCATGGTAAGACGCCGTTAGGTAGAAAATAGGGCGTCCATTTTGAATCGCCTTAACGCGCCTGGTGCTGAAGCTACGGCCATCCCTTAGGTTTTCTACATCATAAATGATGGGCTTTTCTGGATCGCCAGGGTACAAAAAATAGCTATGGAAGGAGTGCACCGCGCGTGTTTCTTCAACGGTGTAGCGCGCAGCAGAAAGCGCTTGCCCAATCACTTGGCCACCATACACTTGAGGCAAACCTAGGTTTTCACTTTGGCCACGAAACAAGCCTTCTTCTAATTTTTCGAGTTGTAGTAGGCTGAGCAATTCTCGTAATGGTTTACTCATTGTGTCTCCTCACCGTTGTCTTTCACTCCAACTTACCTCAACAGTCTCACTCTTGTGAAGTGCCATAGTTAAGAACTATTGAGTAACTTAGAAATAGTATTGTTCCGATTATGAAACAAAATCAATTGTTTGATAAATTCTAACTCAGTCAAACTATTGTCAAATAAACTGACAGGAAGCAGACAGTTTTATATTCCACACCTATAATTGCTCCGGTTTAATACTCTTTTCGAGGAAGATATGAAAAAAACACTACTGCTTGTTACTTCTTTACTCTTTGGGGCTGCGTTAGTGGGTTGCCAAACTTCTCAAAATACAGAAATGGAATCTGCAGAGGCGTCAATGAAGACGATTACAGGTACAGTGGCTTACCGTGAGCGTATTGCTCTGCCGCCAAACGCAGTGGTTACCGTCGCGTTAGAAGATGTGTCTTTGGCTGACGCGCCAGCAAAAGTACTAGCAAAGCAGACATTCGAAACGGAAGGTAAACAAGTTCCTCTTTCTTTTGAACTGAACTACGATAACAATGAAATCAAACCAAACCATCGTTACAGCGTCCGTGCGCGTATTGAAGTGGATGGTAAATTGCGTTTTATCAGCGATACGCATAACGGTGTAATCACAGATGAAGCACAAACTCACCAGTTGGATATTCGTCTAGTTGGTACGCGTTAATATCAAACTCAGCGAACAAAAAATGGCAGCCTAAGGCTGCCATTTGTATTTTCTTAGCGAAATTTTTCCAATCTCAGATACTTCAATTCCTTCGGCTTCTAATTTCTTTGTTTGTCGTTCTAAGTTACTGCCTTTTAAGGATATTTTTCCTTGACTATTTATCACTCTAAACCACGGGAGTTTGCTGTCCTCTGGCAAATTACCAAGCGCCTTACCAACATGTCTTGCGTAGCCCGGGTAACCTGCCATTTTTGCGATTTCCCCGTAGGTGGAGACTTTTCCTTTTGGAATTTGGTGAATTACAGCAAAGATTTGCGCTAAAAATTGGTCCATACTCAAAAGTGTCTATTGTGGATTACTAAGGAATGGTAAACCATCGGACTTGTATATTGCTAACGGTTCTTAACGTTTATATTGCCCGCGATTGACTTTTGTTGATCACATTTTCTCTTCAGTCGTGCCGTATGTTAATGAGCGTTAAAAAGCATAAAACAAACACAAGCTAAGCTTGAATCTAGACCCTCTCAACGACTTTTAATCCCAGTTTTTGCCGTTGAGTTACCAAGTAGGTGGGGAAGCCAGGAGGCGCTATGATTTTATCGACACTTCAATTTTTCATTACGACTTTACTCGCAGTGGTGTGCGTTCGAGCGATGAGTTTGAGCGAGGGAGATATTCCCGTTCTTGCACTCATGATCCCGGCGTTGTGGATCTTGCCACAAGGCGGGTTTGCAGGCTTGGTGTTGCTGGGCGCAATGATGGCTTTTGGCGCTACGCTCTCAATGCAACCAATCGCGCTATCGATTGGTATTTTGATCCTTTTCCCACTTTTAATGGTAGTGTTCTCTCGTAGAAGTTCGTTGGGCGTCCTGCTCACCGCAGGCCTAATCGTACTTACTCTACAAGTCGGTATTATGGTCACGCAACAAGGTGGGAAGCTGGATGGATCCGCTTGGGTTACAGTGGTTCAAACTGTCGCGGTCATGGCGATGTGGTGGTCTGCTGTACATTGGACCCCATCCAATAAGCACAGCTGGTGGCCGATGCTGTTGTTGTTCCCATTATGGATTGCTGGCTTGCCATATGCCGTTCTTGTGGCATTGAGCGTGACAGGAATGCTGGCTTCAATGGAAACCCTCGCGAAGCTTAAACACTCCATTCGTTGGAGTAAACTATTGTGCTGGACGTTACCGACCGTTGGCTTTGCTGCCTTAGTGGTGAGTCCGACTACAGATGTACCAAACCCTGTTTTTGTTGTTTGGATCTGTTTGTTAGGAACGGCTTGGATGACGGACTATATCTTACGTAGCAGCGATGAACAGGCAGAATTATGAGTATTTCGTCAGGTAAAAAGTGACACGTGCGGCAGACTATCGAATTGGTTGTGGAACAAAATGAAGATTAGTATATGTTCTTCATTTCATATTTACTAAACTTCCAATAATAATAACCACATTATAAGTGGTTGATTTAAGATAAGTTTGTCATGACTACCTTTGCTCGAACACTGTTGCTTTTTACTTGTTGCCTACTGAGTTTGAATGTAAAAGCTGAATCACCTTTAATTGCTCATTATAAAGTTGCGACAGAAGCGGATGATGTCGTCACCCGTGTTCTTTTTAATGCTGCATCGAAAGAGTTCGGCTTTACCGTTCAATATGTGAACTATTCCAGCTTTGATGCCATTCTAAATTCCGTCGCGAATGGGGAAGCGGACTTTGCTGCGAATATCACTTACACAGAAGAGCGTGCTCAACGCTTTAGTTACTCCCGTCCAACTAATATCGAATATACCTACCTTTTTGGATTAAAAGACTCGACGTTGAGTGACATTTCACGAGTTGGCGTCCCTAAAGATACGGTTTATGCCGAATTACTTAAACAATACTACCCGGAGCTAAAACAGGTCTCTTATCAAGGTCATGAGCAAGCGGTAACGTTACTGAGATCAGGCGTTGTTGAAGGCGTAGTCGATGCCATCAATCAGCTTAAGCCGATGCTGCTGGAGGGCTTTGACGCTAAGATGTTGAATGATCAGATTTCGATAAAGCCAGTATCGATCATCAGTAAAAAAGATCATCATCTCGAAGAGTTGGATACGTTCGCTACGTTTATTCATGGGGAAGGAGTGCAAAAGCAACTTCGTGAAGAGATCTCCCAGTATCAATTTGAATTAAGGCGAGCGGCATTGCGAGAATCTATTCGCTTATTACCTCTCGATTTTAGTGAGCCAATACGGATCAAGCTCGAATCTATCTTTCCATATGTTGTTTACAACGAAGACGGCAGTATCGAAGGGATGACGGCAGATGTCGTCCTGAGAAGCTGTGAGATCTTGGCATTAAACTGCGTGATCATTAGTGAGCCAAATGAAAGCTGGGGTTCCATGTACCATGAGTTTATGCAGGGGAGTTTTGAAATTTTAGCGCCGTTAACGGTCAGTCGCGAGCGGCATGAATTTAGTTACTTTCCCAAGCCCCATTACTCACCAGCATCCGTTATGGTCAAGCGTTTAGGTTACAAGCCGAACACTTACTCTCATGTGTCACAGTTGATCTCTGAGCGGATTGGTGTGGTTGAGGACGACTTTTTCGACCAAATGATGACGCAACTTTTACCGCTAAAAGAGCTGAAACGTTATCGTACCCAACAAGAACTCATTCAGGGTTTATTGAATGAAGAAGTCGATTACATTCCGATGGATACCGCGATGCTCAACCACTTTTTACGTCTGAGCGAGTTGGTTCCGATAGAGCAGGACACGGCGATTGGCGAGTTTTACCAGTCACAACTTTCTGTTGGATTGGTGGCGAACGAGAATGGTGCCATGCTTGCTCCTTTTTTCAGTCGAGCGATAGCGATGTTGGAAGTTGATAAGATCATTGCCCAGTACGACCTGCGCCCAGATTGGCGTACCGCGCTTGAATATGAGGTTCGGCTGGCAACGCAAACGCAGGCTGTGTTTGTCTTTGTATTGTTGTTTGCGATTTGCGTTTCGCTTTATCTTTACCGTCAATCGAATACCGACAATTTAACGGGGTTAAGAAATCGCCGCGCGTTGCAAGTAAAACATCGAAAAGGCGTAAACAAAGAGCTATCCATACTTTACTTGGATATTAACCACTTCAAACGAATCAATGATACGTACGGTCATCGTGCTGGTGATGAGGTGTTGCAATTATTGGCGCTAAAAATTCATTATGTATGGTCAGGAAAAAGTTACCGGATAGGGGGAGATGAGTTCATACTGTTGGGCTATCCGACTCAAGCAGAATTAAATAGGGCAATGAAAGAGCTCAGCAGAATTGATGTAAAAGGCAAACTGTGTAGTGAGTTAGAGTCTGTGGGTATCTCTATCGGTGTCTCTGCAAAAAGAGAACAGCACATGAGCTTAGAGCAAGCCATGCATTTAGCTGATGAAGATATGTATTCAAGTAAGCAGTCAACACGCCGCTATCCTTCTTCGCATCGTTACGTGGCTCAATCGTAGAGGAATGAATTGATCGAGTTTTGTCCAAACGGTAATGAAATGACGAAATTCAAGGCTTTTGCTCTTGCATTATGAGGGCTGATACTGAATAATCGCCCCATCGATTGAGGCAAGTCCTCTCGAAAAGAATTATGGGGCTCTGGTCCTCTCGCAACAATAGCTCGTGAACTCGGTCAGGTCCGGAAGGAAGCAGCCGCAGCGGGTGACTTGTGTGCCGGGATGTGGCTGGGGTCCCACCCTTTAAAAGCCCTGCGTATATCGCAGGGCTTTTTTCGTTTTTGAACCCTCTTTTACTGCGTTTGCTCTTCAAAGTCTTCTGATGAATCAAGTTTCTTGAGGTTATTTAGGTATAATTTATAATCTCACGCGCTTGATACCGAACTGTCGTGAAGATTGTTTCGAGTACATTCGCCGAATAACCATTTTCACCTGGGATACTCTAATGATTTCAAAAAACCAATTAAAACTGCTTCGTGCTTTAGGTCAAAAGAAACAGCGTAAAGCGCATGGCTTATTCCTAGTTCAGGGTGAAAAGAACGTTTTAGAGCTGGCAAGCAGTTCATTAAAGGTGAAGCATGTCTTCGCAACCGAGGCATTTCTCGAACAAAACGCTAGTGCGCTAAGTGGTTTTGATTGCATTGAAGCATCGCTTGACGACCTGACCAAAGCGAGCACTCTCGTGAGCAATAACGCGGCCATTGCAGTGGTTGAAATCCCGAGTGTAAAAGTGCCTCAAGCAAAAGGCTTGATGATTGCGCTAGATGGCGTATCTGACCCAGGTAATCTAGGAACGATTATTCGTGTCGCAGACTGGTATGGCATCAAGCACATTATTGCGAGTACAGATTGTGCTGATCCGTATAATCCTAAGACGATCAGCGCGACCATGGGCAGCTTTGGCCGCGTACAAGTGAGTCTGGTGGATTTGCCAAGTTACTTAGAAGAAGCCAACTTGCCAGTTTATGGCGCGTTTCTGGAAGGGGAGAGCGTTCATAAAACGGAATTCGCTGCTGAAGGTATTTTGTTGATGGGCAGCGAGTCCCACGGCGTACGTGAAGAAGCTGCGAAGCTCGTGACAAATAAGATCACGATTCCGGCATTTGGGGGTGCTGAGTCGCTGAATGTCGCAATGGCAACCGGTATTATTTTAGACAATATGCGTCGACATCATTGTTAATGTAACTATGCGCCAATGAAGCCAGTCAATTTGACTGGCTTTGTTGTATTTACCACCTGTTAAAAATGAGCCCATTTGCAAGTTGTACTCAATTAAACAACAGTGAATGCCGATGATGACTTAATTTTGATTCAGATCAATAGGCTGCACCTATAAATAAAATTACTCATTTCCATTTAGTAAATTCAGGAAATTAGGCGACACTTATCTAAAGGCCGCAATAAAATGCCCTTAAGGAGATAAGAATGCATTCATTAAAAGTAAAAGATTACATGACGTTGCAAGCGGTGACCTTCACTAAAGATATGTCACTTTCGGCTGCTTTGAATAAAGTCATGCAAAGCGTCACATTAGGTGGGCCCGTCATTGATGAGAATGAAAAGGTAGTTGGATTCTTATCAGAGCAAGACTTGTTAGATAAATTGGTGAAAGCGAGTTATCACTGCCAAGATACGCATACCGTTCAAGAGTGTATGCATGACGATGTGTTATCTGTTTCTCCAGACATGTCAGTGATTGAGTTGGCTGACATGATGAAGATTGGTAAGCCAAAAATGTATCCAGTGGTTGACGGCAAAGGTAAATTGGTTGGCGTTATCACTAGGCGAGATGTGCTGCGCGCCATCGGGATGACTTTAAATGAATGTTTTAAGCATCCAGTTTAACCTTTCTGATCAAATTTCATAGGTGCTTGATTTTAAATAAGTCATTTGGAAAGACGCTTCGGCGTCTTTTTTTTATTTTCAATCGACGAGTTTTTAAAAAATCACCTTGACCTTGGAGCTAGCTCTAAGGTTTATCCTTAGTCATAGGCAAAGAGCCTACACCAATAAGGAAAATAAATTATGTGTACGAAACATCAAGGTTGCCAATCCAGCAAAATCAAAACTGCGGTGCCGCTTGGCGCGAGCGAGTCGTGCTGCGCACCAGTAAAATCTTCACTCAGCATTTCTCAAGCTGGCGTAGAAGTGTCCGAAAGTTCATGTTGCAGCGGAGGGAGTTGTAGCGCCGATCCTGGTGAGGAAGAAGAGCCCTCAAGGGAGAATGATTCCTCAATTCGAAACTCGTGGCTTGTGTCAGGTATGGATTGCCCTTCATGTGCACAAAAGCTTGAAAAAGCTATTACGTCTTTGGAAGGTGTTAGCCAAGCAAAAGTCTTGTTTGCAACAGAAAAACTGGTTGTCGATTTTGATAATCACGAGCTGACCTCTACGATAGAACATGCAGCCCAACAAACAGGTTTTCCGCTTTCTTCACTCGATGCTCCAAAACCAAATACCGCAACGAAAGGCTGGCGTGGGGTAGTAAAAGACAACATTCAAATTCTCTCTATTGCTAGTGCGATGGCTGTCGCGGCAATAATTTCTAAGATCGACCCTCAAATAAGCGCTTGGTTATTCACGTTGACCTGTTTATTGGGGTTATACCCAATTGCGCTTAAAGCGTTCAAGTTGGCGCGTAGCGGTACGCCTTTTGCGATTGAAACGTTAATGAGTGTGGCAGCGCTCGGCGCTTTATATTTAGGTGAAACCGCTGAAGCGGCAATGGTGTTATTGCTTTTCCTTATTGGTGAAAAGTTAGAAGCATATGCATCATCCCGCGCTCGAAGTGGTGTCCAAGCGCTAATGGACTTAGTCCCAGAAAATTCAATTTTAATTGTTGATGGTGAGCGTAAAGAGGTGCCTGCAGCTCAGCTTAAGCCGGGGGATATTATAGAAGTTGCCCCCGGTGGTCGTTTGCCTGCGGACGGTGTGTTGCAAGATGCGCTTGCGAGTTTTGACGAAAGTGCGTTAACGGGAGAATCCGTTCCCGTTGAGCACCAAACGGGTGGCAAAGTGATGGCCGGGGCTGTGGTTGTCGATAAAGTCGTTCGTTTACAGGTGACTTCTCGTCAAGGCGAGAATGCGATTGACCGAATTCTCCATTTGATTGAAGAAGCAGAATCTCGTAAGGCACCATTAGAACGTTTTCTGGATAAATTCAGCCGTTGGTATACGCCGCTGATGATGTTGGTGTCCTTGATGGTTATCGTCACGCCACCACTGTTGTTTGCTCAACCGTGGGAAACGTGGATTTATCGAGGACTTGCCCTGTTACTGATCGCCTGTCCGTGTGCGTTGGTTATTTCAACGCCTGCAGCGATTACTTCTGGCTTGGCGGCTGCGGCGAAGCGGGGGGCATTAATCAAAGGTGGCGCGGCGCTTGAGTTGCTTGGTAAGGTTGAGTCCGTCGCATTTGATAAAACCGGTACATTGACGCAAGGTAAGCCGCAGGTGACCGACGTCTTTGCTTTTGATGTAGATGAAGACAAGTTACTTAGCCTGACAGCCTCAATCGAAGTTGGCTCAAGCCATCCTCTAGCGGTTTCTTTAGTTAATAAAGTGCAACAGCAGGGGCTTCCTATTCCTGAAGCGCTAGATAAAACTGCGCAAGTGGGCTCTGGTGTCACTGGTTACGTCGATGGGAAAATAGTCCAAGTAGTCACGCCTTCTAAGGCCGATTTCCCACTTTCTCAAGAAACCGAAGAGCGAGTGGTGACGTTGGAACAACAAGGTAAAACGGTTGTCATTGTGCGTTATGATTACGAGGTCATTGGCGTGATTGCATGGCAAGATACATTGCGCCCAGATGCCCAAGAAGCTATCGCTACGTTGAAGGAGCTTGGGATAACGTCGGTGATGCTAACCGGTGACAACCCGAGAAGTGCTGAAGCAATGGCGACCAGAATAGGCTTGGATTATAAAGCAAGCTTATTACCAGCAGATAAAGTGCATTACGTCGAGAAACTATCACAGCAACACACCGTTGCAATGGTGGGAGATGGTATTAATGATGCGCCAGCGATGAAAGCTTCGAGTATCGGTATTGCGATGGGAGGCGGTACGGATGTTGCGCTGGAAACGGCCGACGCGGCATTAACGCACAATCGTCTGATTGAGTTACCTGCCATGATAGAACTATCGCGTGCGACGTTAAGTAATATTCGTCAGAATGTTGCGTTAGCGCTTGGTTTGAAAGGCGTTTTCTTGGTGACAAGTTTACTGGGCATTACGGGTCTATGGGTGGCAGTATTAGCTGACAGCGGCGCAACTGCACTGGTTACGTTAAATGCGTTGAGATTGCTCCGTTTTGAGTCCAAGCAGGCCAAGTGACCTACCTAACTAGCTAATAAAAAGCCCGAGGCATTCGTGTCTCGGGCTTTTTTAACCGTATCGACGAAATCTAATAATATGTTTTAGTTTGTTTTTGAAATCACGCATCGCTATGCAACAAAATGAGCCAAACTCCCCAAAAGTGTGATCATTGCTTGTTTTGGGTGAAATTATAGTTTCATTACATTTTCTCATTGTGATTGTGATCACTCTATGTTGGTGAAAGGTTCGCTACAGTGCATTTGTACCCAATAACTGATTAATGAGCTTATTGTTCATAAAATAAGCCACAATAAGGAGCGACTTATGTCTCAAGCTGTATTTCATTTAGGTGTTACTGAAGCTGATCTCAATGGTGCGACTCTAGCCATCATTCCTGGTGATCCAGCGCGCGTTCAAAAAATCGCAGAACAAATGGAAAACCCAGTATTTCTAGCAAGTCACCGTGAATACACGCTATACCGTGCCGAATTAGACGGTAAACCTGTTGTGGTTTGTTCTACAGGTATTGGTGGCCCTTCTACCTCTATCGCAGTTGAGGAACTCGCGCAGCTTGGTGTTCGTACTTTCCTACGTGTTGGTACAACTGGCGCAATTCAACCGCATGTAAACGTAGGTGACATGATCGTAACGACGGGGTCAGTTCGCCTTGACGGTGCGAGCCTGCACTTTGCGCCAATGGAATTCCCAGCAGTTGCTGACTTTGAAGTAGCAACTGCAATGAAAGCGGCAGTAGAAGAGTCTGGCGCTGCGGTTCACATGGGTGTGACGGCTTCAAGTGATACGTTCTACCCAGGTCAAGAGCGCTACGACACGTTCTCTGGTCGCGTTGTTAAGCGTTTCCAAGGTTCTATGCAAGAATGGCAAGACATGGGCGTACTTAACTTTGAGATGGAGTCTGCAACATTGCTAACAATGTGTGCGAGCTCTGGTCTAAAAGCAGGTTGTGTGGCGGGTGTAATCATCAACCGTACACAAAAAGAGATTCCAGATCATTCAACTCTGAAAGAGACGGAAGCTCGTTCAATTAAGGTGGTAGTAGAAGCAGCGCGTAAAATGCTGTAAGCCGCGGTAATTGGCATTTTAAACAAACGGAAAAACCAGAGGCACGCCTCTGGTTTTTTTCTACCTATCTAAACCCACACTTAAAAATTAGGTATGAAAAAAGCAGCCTGTAACGCTGCTTTTGATCATTTTGAATTCTAGCTTTTATCACTGATACTAGATCTCGTCCGAGCCACCTGCGTCTTTAAACCAAGCCGTTAGGTGCGTTCTTAAGTCTTTAAGCTCATCAGGGCCAATCAGAGCTAGCCCCAAATCTTCTGCACGAGTAATGTCATTGTGACGAAGCGGTCGGAAGCTCACCAGCATTGCACGTGCTTGTAAACCACCTAGCAGATCTCTGAGGGATTCTAGCTTGTACAAGGTGTCATCGCCGTCATCTCGCATGCCTTTGGTTTTACACTCAATGATGTGGAGCTTGTTGTTTACCACTGTTGCAACATCCAACTCATTGCGTACTTCACTTTCACCAAGTTTGCGATAAACCTGAACATTCAAAGAGCGATCTTGAATCGTCGGCATCGTATCTTGAATTTGCTTGACTGTGCTGTGTACCAGAGTCTCTAACCATTCACCGTTTGAAAAGCGGCGTGCATCTTCATCTGCAAACGTTAGAACGCCATTCTCATAAGTGGCGATTTGCGCTTCCACTAAGTCCGAAAGCAGCATGTTGAGCTCACGGTAGCCTTGTTGCTTTTCAGAAAGCTCCACATCAAGTTTTTGCTCTTTGCGGCATGTGGTTGCAAGGTAATTAAGAGTCGCTAAGCCCGGACCAAGCTCAAGCGCATTTGAGGCCCAGCGTTCACCAAGTTCATACAGTTTTTTATCAAGAAGAGGAGGTAAATCAACGTGGTGGAACTCGCCGCGTGCGCCGAAGATAGTGAGGTAGTCAGCAATCGTAATGTGGTCTTCGACTTGAGTATCTTCTTTGCCATCTGGGTATAACCAGCAAAGCTTATCGCTACTTGGCTCAACCACAAAAATTGGCCAGCGATAGGTACGGAAAACCTCGTACACAGACAATAAGCGATGACGAAGACCGCAACTGGCGTTCAATTTCACATCTTCGCCGCGTTCATGGAGATCTTTTGCCAGTTTTTGAATCGCTTGTTTGATCAGCGAAGTATTGACGGCGGATGGGATTTCAAAAAATTCGGAAGTAATGTCTCGTTGCTCTAAAACGGCACTCAGTCGGTCAAATATATCTAACTGGCTCTTGTCTCCGATGAAGACGATATGTGTGCTTAGCGTACGATTATCTAATAGAGGAGTGACCAATCTCACTGGGTCTTGGTCGATAATACCAACATGAACAGCCATAGATTTTCCTTTTTATGAGGCCGCTCGAAAAGAGATGTGCAAGGGGATGAGCTGGCCATATTAATCATATGTAGACATGGCTGATAAAAAACAAGGGCGACTTAACAAAAAGTCGCCCTTATACAGTTGATTGCACTGATTAATGCTCAAATTTATAAATTATTTATAACTTAAAGCGGTGAACCAATTCATTCTGTTGATGAGCCAAGTGAGTCAGGGATTCACTGGTCTGTGCGATGCTCGACATAGCTTGGAAGCTTTCATCGGCGATACTATTGATATCTTCAATACTGCGTGCAATGTCTGCTGAGGTTTCACTTTGCTCTGCTGCCGCTTGCGAAATATGCGTACTCATTTGGCTGATTTCGATGATTAGCGCTTGAATCTCTTCCATTGAGCTGTTCGCTTTTGATGCTTGCTCAACAGACATCTCCATATCGCTCATACAGCTTTGTATTACTTGATTTGCTGACTGAGAGCTGGATTGCAGATTACTGATCATCGATTCAATTTCAGTGGTGGACTGAGTGGTTCTGGATGCAAGCACACGCACCTCATCGGCCACTACCGCAAAGCCGCGACCTTGCTCGCCAGCGCGAGCCGCTTCAATTGCTGCATTCAATGCCAATAGGTTAGTTTGTTCAGCAATGTTGCGAATCACATCGAGGATAGAACCAATTTGACCACTCATTTTTTGCAGTTCAGAGACAGCGGAAACGGATTCGTTCAAACGCGTTTCCAGTTGATTTATGGTCGAGATATTGCTGCTCATGACATTTCTGCCTTCTTCAGAGGCAGATTCGACACGCTGCACCATTTCTAGTGAACCTTGTGCACTTTGAGCGACTTCTTGCACTGAGTGAGACATTTCCGTCATTGCGGTCGCAACGTTTGCTGTTTGCTCGCGTTGTGAGCTTAATTTGCTTTGCGCTTGCGAAGACGTGCTTTCGTTTGTTGCTGCGGTCGAAGATAGGTTCTCTGACGCTTCGTTGAGTTTCACTAAGATCTCGTGAAGACTGTCGGCTAGTGAGTTAATGTGTCCACTCACTCGGCTGAACTCGTTGTTATAGCGAATATCGATACGTTGTGTCATGTCACCTTCAGTCAGGCTTTCAAGCACTTTTAGAATACGAGTCAATGGTTCGCGAACGCTATGCGCGATGTGGTAGCCAATCGCTGTGGCAAGTAACACGACAACAACGCCAATGATGATGGCTTTCGTCACACCCGCAGAATAAATGTCACCAGCGTCTGCTAACGATTCATTAAGTTTATCCGTTGCGGTTGTCGTAAATTGCTCAAGAATCGCCATCGTTGAATCAACTTTATTCGCTAGGTTGGCGATGTTGTTGTATAGCGCTGCACGAGCATTGAGGTAATTATTGTGCTGGTCTAAGACCCCTCCACGCATTCCCACATCGCGTGTGAATTGTTCTACCGACTCACCAAACGCTGTTTTTAGTTCAGGTAATTGAGTAACTAAACCACGGAAAGCATAGTTCAAATGAGTCACTGCTTTGCGGTTTTTGGTCACGGCTTGCGTAACAAACTCAGGATCAGAGCTGGCGAGGGCATCAGAGGTTATCACTTCGGCATCTTTTAGCTTAATGAAGTAACTCTTCGCCATGACTTTGACAGAAATGCTGGTTTGATCTGCCACATATTCTTTAAGGCCGACCGACAACTCGGTATTCAGCTTTTGGAAGCGACGTGACGATTTTTGCACTTTTTCTTGCGCAGCGAACATTGCTTCGTAGTTGTCCATGGCTTCAAGAGCTTCAGTAAAATAGCTCTGCTCTAACGTTTTTAATTGTGAAAACGGTTCGGCAAGAGAGGGGTAGATTTGGCTTGCAGTTTCCAGTTGAGCCAAAGTGGATTCGAAACGTTGTTGAGATCTAGCAAATTCCTGACGCATTTCATCCATGCGTTGTTTATTCTCTGTCGTCAGAAAATCTTTAAACGATTTGTCGGCAGAAAGCAGTTCAACACTGGTTTGGTTAGATAACGATACCAGAGGTAGGGATGATTTAGACACGGTGCCAAACTTCCCGTGAATATCACTCATTCCTCCCATCATAATGGCAATTGTGACGGCAAATAGGATGATGATCAGAGCAAAGCCCGCATACATCCTTTTAATAACTGAACCTCGCATAAGTGAGCTTCCTCTCCCAAAATAGACAAGCTACCCAAGAATTTTGAGCTTACTTGGGTATAAAAATAATAATTGTCTTAAAAAAGTAACAAAATTCATTGGATTGTATTGAGTTTGTGACGCGCATTTTATGACGCACACGACAAAAAAAGCTTCGTTAATTAGCGTTTGATTAATAATGTTAAGTGAACACTGTTTTTATTGAGCTCCGCTTTTGGTTGGCGCATACTAATTGGGGTCTAATTACCTTTATAAAATGGAGTCCTCATGGCGGAAGAAACGATCTTTAGTAAAATTATTCGTAAGGAAATCCCTGCCGATATTCTTTATCAAGATGAGTTGGTGACTGCGTTTCGCGATATTAACCCGCGCACACCGAGCCATATTCTCATTATTCCGAATAAATTGATCCCAACAACGAATGATGTTGAAGCTGAAGATGAAGCAATGATGGGGCGTTTGTTCACTGTTGCTAAAAAACTGGCGAAAGAGGAAGGCATTGCGGAAGACGGCTATCGCCTGATCGTTAATTGTAACCCGCACGGTGGCCAGGAGGTTTACCATATTCACATGCACCTATTAGGCGGTCGTCCTCTAGGTCCAATGGTATTGAGCTAAGCTTTAAAAAAGTGGGTGGCGCAGTTCACCCACTTCTTTTTCCTGTCGAATGACACATTTGTGGAGATAAATGTGAAACTAGGTGTAAAGCTGTTAGGGCTGATGAGCTGGGCTTTAATGGCCTCTGGCTGCGCGAATTTGTCTGCGGGCAATCTGTTTAGTCACTACAGCGACCAGAATCAAGAAGTTTATCAAGCCGTTGTTGCCGGGGAATATGCGAAAGCGAAACAACTTCAATCGAGCGAAGTGGGTGGCGAGATACTTGGCAACTTTGAAAAGGGCCGTATTTCTTTTCTTGCTGAAGATTACCCGACAAGTTTGAAAGCGCTGGAAAATGGTGAACGTGCCGTTCGTGTTCAGCAAGATCGCGCGACTATTTCTGTGTCAGAAACGGCAACGAGCGTCGGCTCTCTCGCAGTGAACGACAATCTCCAAGATTATCATCCCGCCGATTATGAACTTGGCTTTCTGCACCTTTATCTCGGGCTAAACTATTTACAGAAAAACGATTTGGAAGGGGCGCTTGTTGAAGTGCGTCGAGCCAATCAAGTTCAGGAAGCGGCAAGAAAGGCGCGTGAAAAAGAACTAAAAGCAGCAGAAAAAGACCTGAAAAAGCAAGGCATGTCTGCCAATTTAGGCAGTGTGTTGGCGAGCTACCCTGATGCTGGTAAAAAACTAAGCGCAGTACAAAACGGCTATTTGTTCTATCTTTCTGGCTTGTTATATGAAGCGTCACGAGATTTAAACAGTGCTTATGTTGATTACCGACGAGCACTCGCTGTGATGCCAGACAACAAACAAGTTGTTGAAAGCACGTTGTACGCCGCTAAGAAACTAGGCATGCGTGAAGACTTACGCATGCTAGAGAAACGGTATGGTAAAGCACCTTCTGGGTTAACTCAGTCTCAAGGTCGAGTCATCGTTATTGATGAACAAGGCGTTGTGGAGGCTTTGAAAGGTTGGCGTATTGATCTACCGATTTACGACAGTCGCGATAATGGGGCCATTTATTCGTTGGCGCTTCCTTATTATCCGAATCGGGGTGCTCAACGTTTTAGCGATGTGGTTTTAAATGGTCAGGTATTGCCTTCTAGCACGCTGACTGATGTTAATGCGATGGCACAAAACGATCTTAATGAACGTCTGACTACAATGGTGATCCGTCAAGCTCTTCGCGTTTGGGCAAAAGATCGAATCCGAAAAGAGGCGGCGAAAAAAGGCGATGATGTGGGTAACATACTTTTCAATGTATGGAACACATTGACCGAGCAGCCGGATACGAGAAGTTGGCAAACATTACCAGCGCAAGTGAAAACGGCATCAAAAGTCGTGAAACCGGGAACACAAAGTTTAAACTTGGGTGATCAAACCTATCAGTTTGAAGTGCCTGCACAGCAGACTACATTGGTATGGGTATCTCGTCAGGGAACACACTCAACCGTGTGGCATAAACAGCTAGGGAGACTGTAATGAAAGCATGGCTTATTTGTTTAGCAATGGCTATTGGTTTAGTTGGATGCGCCGAAAACACGGCTGGTATTCGAATTGATGGTCAAACGCAAAAAGTATTTTTTAATGATAACGTTTTGGGTAGTCGCTTATTAGTTGACAACATCACCACCACTTACGTTGATGATCGTCCACGTGGAGTGGTGCAACTAAGCAGTAACTATAAAGGTGACCAGCACATTCTTTACCGCTTCTATTGGTATTACAATAATGGTTTAGAAGTGAATACCAAGCCTGGCCCATGGCGCAAAATGATTGTGCGAGGGTTTGAGCAAGTCACGTTATCTGAAGTTACTGTGAATCCAAATGGCACCAAATTCCGTGTTCAAATTAGAGAAGCACAAGACAATTAATCTTAACGGCTTTGCCGAAGCTGCCGCGCTAACGATGCGCTGGTATTGAAAAACTAAGGAACTCTCATGAAAAAAAGTATTATTGCTCTTTTAGGTCTTGCCGTCATTTTGGGTGGCTGTTCTAACAAAGTCTCTTACGGCGATGCGCAAGCAACAGAAACCACAACTATCGATTTTGGCTCAACAGATTTACAAAAAATCGCGGCTGAAATGGTGGATAGCATGATGATGTCGGGTTCTGTAGCAGCAATTACTCGTGATCAACGTCCTATCGTTTTTGTTGAGCGAATTAAGAACAAGACCAGTGAACACATTGACACTGAATCCATTACCGACACTATTTCTACTAAGATGCTGAACTCTGGTAAGTTCCGCTTTGTTGATATGGACCGTGTTGAGTCTGTGCGTGAACAGCTTAACTTCCAAAACACGGATGAGCTGGTTAACCAAAGCACAGCGATCCAATTTGGTAAAATGGTGGGTGCGCAATACATGCTTTACGGTAACCTATCTAGCATCGTCAAAAATGCAGGTAGCGATAAAGATGTATACTACAAGATGACCATGCGCCTAATGGACCTAGAAACAGGTTTGATTGAGTGGGCGGATGAAACGGAAATTCGTAAAGCGCAATCGAAGAGCTTATTCGGTCTTTAATCGATACTGATGGAGAAGTCATCAATGGCATGGTTTTCTTGGCAACAAGCAAAACAGTTAGATCCGAGTCTTAATGCTCTCGATGGCTTCTTTACTGAGCCTCCGGTAAAAGTTCAAACCGTTACCGGGGGGCTAACCAACCGTTGTTGGCGGTTGGAATCCTCTCAAGGCCTTGTATACATCTGGCGACCGACCAGTAATGTTTGCAAGGCTTTTTCAATTTCTCGCCACAATGAATATCAAGTTCTGAATGCTATCTCTTCATTAGAAATTGGCCCCAAGCCAGTGTTTATCCACGAGCAAGGTTTACTGGTGGAATGGATCGAAGGGCAAGCACTTTCAGATGTAGGGCTACCAGTAAGAGATTTATTATCCATTGCGGCGACCATTCATCAGCACCCGATCAGCGCGCTCCCTTTGGTTCCATTTTCTTATATTTCTCGCATCGATCATTATTGGCTTGAGCTTGATGGTCAGTATGCGGATACGGAATTTGAGGCTCTATACATGAAGTGGCGCACGGAACCGAGTGTAGCGCCGATTCCACTAGCTCTTTGTCACTTTGACCTGGGGTGTTACAACCTCGTTCGGGGAGAGAGTGGGGTGAAAGTCATTGATTGGGAGTATGCTGGTATTGCTGACCCTAGGCTTGATTTGACCTTGACTATTCAAGTCGCGGATGCGCCTGTGGAAGAGGCGGTGAAACAGTATTGCCAAATTCGAGGTATCGAAGATGCGTCTCTTTGGTTAAGTGGTGTACAGGCGTGGCAGCCAAGAACCCTAGTGATGGCGATGCTTTGGTATTTACTGGCCTATAAATTGTGGGGAGATGAGCAATACTTAAACAGTGCGTATGAGTTGAAAGGCTCATTGTGTATGGAAGATCACTGTTTTGAGAACTCGTGATATTTTCCCCTTTAACAGTAAGGAAATAGTGGTAGTTTTAATAAAAGTACCAGATACACACAGGGAGAGGTACACATGATTATTTACTTACACGGCTTTGACAGTACAAGCCCGGGTAACCACGAAAAAGTTCTTCAACTGCAATTCATCGACGACGACGTTCGTTTTATCAATTACAGCACCCTTCACCCAAAGCACGACATGCAACACTTGTTAAAAGAGGTGTCTAAAGTTATCGATCAATCGGATGATCCAAACCCGTTAATCTGTGGGGTTGGTTTAGGTGGTTATTGGTCTGAACGAATTGGTTTTCTATGCGGTATCAAACAAGTGATGTTTAACCCGAACTTGCACCCAGAAAAAACGATGGCTGGTCGAATCGATCGCCCAGAAGAGTACGAAGATATCGCAACAAAATGTGTTGATCAGTTTCGAGCGAAAAATCAAGCTCACTGCTTGGTGATTTTATCCAAAGATGATGAAGTGCATGACAATGCGAAAACTGCAGCTGAGTTAGAAAAATACTATCAAATCATTTGGGACGAAACGCAGTCCCACAAGTTCAAAAAGATCTCTCACCATTTACAAGCGATGAAGGCATTTAAAAATACTTAAGAGTGTTTGAGTGTGAACAGTAAAGCGGCATTTTTTATCGGCTGCTTTGCTGCGACCCCCTCTTGTGAGTATGCCGAGTCCCTTTCTCTTTAAAGACCTCATTTTCTTGGTTTAGCGCTTAGAATATTGTGTTCTCCTTACCGTTTTCTTACTTCCATCCTATGTGGCACGAATACCTTGTTGTAGAGTAGTCGAAAAGTAGTCAATCCGTACTCGTCACACGGATTTTGGTTGCCTTCAAAGTACGTCTCTATATAATGAACCAGACTAAAATAATTTGATAAATATCAAAAAAAATTGAGAGCGAGTAATAAACTTGCCCAAAAATCTCTGGCGTCGTATGCGTACCAGACAAATATGCTGATTCCTAACAAGTTATTGATAGATAAAGAATAAAATTAGGCAGCAGTTTTTAATCCAAATAAATTGAGACACCTCTAAGAACCAAGAATTCATCGGTTGGATGTATGGCACAGCATGTCTGTGAGCCATATGTCGAGCTGAACCCCATATATTCATTTTTGTAGAGGAAAATCATTGTGACACGCATTATCGTTGTAGGCGGCGGTGCTGGTGGTCTTGAGTTGGCAACTAAGCTTGGCCGAACTCTAGGTCGCAAGAACCGTGCGCAAATTACGCTAGTAGATCGTAAAGCGAGCCACTTGTGGAAGCCATTATTGCATGAAGTTGCAACTGGCTCTTTGGACGAAGGGGTGGATGCTCTGAGTTATCGAGCTCATGCAAAAAACCACAGCTTCGACTTCCAAATGGGTAGCCTTCAAGACATCGACCGCGAACGTAAAGTGATCATCTTAAGTGAGCTTAAAGATGAGCATGGTGAGCTTCTGATGCCAAGCCGCGAGCTAGAATACGACATTCTGGTCATGGCGATTGGTTCAACATCAAACGACTTCAACACTCCTGGCGTTCGTGAGAACTGTATTTTCCTAGACAGTCCAGAACAAGCGCACCGTTTCCGCACAGAAATGAACAATGAGTTCCTAAAACTGCACGCGAAAAACGGCAACGGTACGGTGGATATCGCCATTGTTGGTGCTGGTGCAACTGGCGTTGAGCTATCTGCAGAACTACACAATGCCGTTAAAGAGCTGCGTACTTACGGCTTTGGCGATCTTGACTCTAGCAAGCTGAACGTCAACCTGATTGAAGCGGGTGAGCGTATTCTACCTGCGCTTCCTCCACGTATTTCGGCTGCTGCTCATCAGGAGCTGGTGAAGTTGGGCGTAAATGTACGCACGGCAACCATGGTGACTAAAGCTGAAAAAGATGGCCTCACCACGAAAGATGGTGAGAAGATCCCGGCACAAATCATGGTTTGGGCTGCGGGTATTAAAGCACCAGATTTTATTAAAGATATCGCTGGTTTAGAAACGAACCGTATCAACCAGCTGGTAGTGAAAAATACACTACAAACGACGCGTGATGATGACATTTTCGTTATTGGTGACTTAGCACAATGTACTCAGGCTGATGGTTCGTTTGTTCCACCACGTGCGCAAGCTGCGCACCAAATGGCAAGCCAAGCATTCAGCAACATCGTTGCGAAGATCAACGGACGCGAGCTGAAAGACTATGTGTATAAAGATCACGGCTCATTGGTGTCTCTAAGCCGTTTCTCTACCGTTGGTAGCTTGATGGGCAACCTAACCAAAGGGTCGATGATGGTAGAAGGCCGTATTGCACGTGTCGTTTATATCTCGTTATATCGAATGCACCTGATGGCGTTGCACGGCGTATTTAAAACCGGACTGATGATGCTCGTGGGTCGTATCAACCGAGTACTGCGTCCAAACCTTAAGCTTCACTAAGACGCCAAATTCACATCTACGCGGATTGCGCGGATGCTGTATCTTCGAAATATAAAAAGCCACCGCAAGTCGGTGGCTTTTTATTTATGTTAGATCTGCCGGTAAAAGTGAGTACACAACGCCATCCTTAGGCTTACCATGAAAAATAAACCGGTTTCTGGCGATGGTTTCTTTTTGTGCACCGACTGACTCAATTAAGGTTTGGCTTGCTTCGTTGTCGGGGTCACAGACAATTTCCAGTCGAGTTAAACTCAGCTTTGCAAAGCAGAATTCAGCCAAGGCTCTAACGGCTTCTTGAGCATAGCCCTGTCGTTGATAGCGGTCAGCAACCCAGTAGCCAATACTTGCCATATTAAACGTGTGATATAACTCGTTTACGGCGGCCATTCCTACTAGAGTGTTACTTTGTCGCTCATAGATACCGAAACCGAAAGCTTCTGTTTTTACCCAGTTAAGTCGGGTTGCCAACAGGAAGTCCTGTGCATCTTTCAACGTAACGTTTTGATTACACCAATCTAGCCACTGGTGTAGGGAAGGGGACTCTGCAAGCAAACGTTGTAGTAAGTGAGCTTCTTCAGAAGGGATGAGCTTGAGCGCTAAGCGGGGCGCAATTATTTCAAAATCTGGACTCATGAACTGATACGACTTCCATGTTGAGTGTAAGTAATTTGAAAACTGTCTATTTCATACTGTAACGCAGTTATTTTCCTTGCTCTGCGTTGGTTAGGAATAACTGAGGACATAACAGATAAAAACAAAGCGCAGCAAATGCTGCGCTTTGTTGAATCACTCGTGCTTATCGAACGCGACGAACTTGAATGATCATGCCCATCAATGGGTTGTCTAGGTAATGAGTCTCACTACTACGCATACGGCGTTTTTGATCCATTCGGTAGCTCTTGAGGAACTTTTCTTCTGTTATTGTAGGGGAGATTTCCGCCAAGTTACCCACTTGAACATTACCATCGACCTCACCTAAATCATCCGCCAATTGCTCGGTTGAAGTTGGTTCAAAACGCACTTCTCTAACACTTGGCTCGCGCAGGTCTAGTGTCGTTTCAGCGAATAGATAATGCTGCACGTAAATTTGGAATCGACCGTCTAGTTCATACAAAGGACCGTTGACTGTCTCTTCACTGTAACCGTCAGTGGAAAATGTCTGAGTACTGCCATTGATTGGACTACCATCTGCGTGATAAGAATCAGAGAAATCTCGTCCACCAACAATACGGAAAATTGGGGCGCTAGATTTGCCTCGGTCACCTTGACGCCATGCTACGTGTTTAAGCACTTTAAACCCAGCGTGGTTGTTTAATGCTGCTTCTTGCGCATTCAGGCGGAAAGATGAGCGTGGCAGTAGTGTTACGCCTTTAGAGCGACGGTATGATTCACTCTCTAAGCTGCCGACATTTTCCATATCGATTTTTGGCAGTTGATTCGGCCAAGATTCAGTGGTGCTTTCAGCGTCGACTGCTCGCTTGAAAATGATCACTTCAATATCAAATTGACGCTGTGCCCAAGAAGGCATTGAGACACATAGAAGCAATAACGGGATCAGTATTCTCATTCGACTATTAGCTCGTTGGTAATAAATTCTGTTTAAAATCATTCAGTAAGTCTTGAACAAACTGAATGCGTTTACGTCGGTCCGCCAATGGTACGCTAAACTTGAACTTAGTTGGACCTTCCATTGCAAATTTTTGCGGCTGTGATTGCAGCAGTTTAACCAAATACGCTGGATTTATGTCAGCATCAGGGTAAAACTCGATAAATCCACCCTTATCATGGGCTTCTATCTTTTTCGCTTTTAGGCTACCAGCCGAAATTTTCAATTCTGAGACAGCAAGTAAGTTCTTCGTCGCGTCTGGAAGCAGTCCAAATCGATCGATAAGTTCCACTTTGAGCTCTGAGAGTTCTTCACCACTCGTAACGCTCGCAATACGTTTGTACATCGACAGTCGTGTATTCACATCCGGGATGTAATCGTCTGGCAAGAGCGCTGGGATTCGCATTTCAACTTCAGTTTGTTCTCGAAGCAGCTCGTCCAAAGAAGGTTCTTTACCTTCTTTCAATGCTTGGACTGCTTGTTCCAGCATTTCCATGTACAGTGTAAAACCAACCGATTGAATTTGCCCACTTTGCTCGTCACCAAGCAGCTCACCAGCCCCACGGATTTCCAAGTCGTGAGTTGCTAGAGTAAAGCCTGCGCCTAAGTCTTCCAGTGAAGCAATCGCATCAAGACGCTTGATAGCATCTTTGGTCATGGCTTTTGGATGTGGCGTTAATAAGTAAGCATAGGCTTGATGATGAGAGCGTCCAACACGGCCACGCAATTGGTGCAGTTGCGCTAAACCAAGGTTGTCTGCACGATCCATAATAATGGTATTCGCCGTTGGTACGTCGATACCGGTCTCGATGATCGTTGTACACACCAACACATTAAAGCGCTGGTGGTAGAAAGCATTCATGATGCGCTCTAGTTCGCGCTCACGCATTTGACCATGTGCCACGGTAATTCGTGCTTCAGGAATAAGCTTTTGCAAGTCTTCCGCGGTTTTCTCGATAGTCTCTACCTGATTGTGCAGGAAGTAAACCTGACCACCACGCATGATTTCACGCAGTACCGCCTCACGGACCACAGATTCTTCTCTTTGACGAACAAAGGTTTTGATGGCTAAACGACGCGCTGGAGGTGTCGCGATGATCGACAGATCGCGCATGCCACTCATGGCCATATTCAAGGTACGTGGAATTGGTGTTGCGGTGAGGGTAAGAATATCCACATCCGCACGCATTGCTTTGACTTTTTCTTTTTGACGAACCCCGAAGCGGTGTTCCTCGTCAACGATCAACAAACCTAAATCTTTGAATTTAATGTCGCTTGAAAGCAGCTTATGCGTACCGACGACAATATCGACTTTACCATCTGCAACGTCTTGCAAAATGACTTTTTGTTCTTTGGCCGATTTAAAACGAGACAGTACTTCAACTCGGATTGGTAAGTTGGCAAAACGGTCACGGAAGTTTTCGAAATGCTGCTGAGCAAGCAGGGTTGTCGGTACGAGTACGGCGACCTGTTTACTGTTATCCGTTGCGACAAATGCTGCGCGCATAGCGACTTCTGTTTTACCAAAGCCCACGTCACCACACACTAGGCGATCCATCGCTTTTGCTTGGCACATGTCTGACAAGACGGCATTGATGGCCATCGCTTGGTCATCCGTTTCTTCAAATGGGAACGTTGCTTTAAACGTTGCGTATTGCCCACGATCTAGCTCAAATTTGAAGCCAGGTTTTAACTCTCGCTTAGCGTAAACATCCAGCAACTCGGCCGCGACATCACGCACTTTTTCTGCCGCTTTACGACGTGCTTTTGCCCAAGCCTCGCCACCCAATTTATGGAGTGGTGCACTTTCTTCAGCACCGCCTGAATAACGGCTAATAAGGTTTAGTGATGAAACTGGTACGTAGAGCTTGGCATCGTTTTGATACTCAAGGGTGACGTATTCCGTTTTCATGCCACCGGCTTCAAGTGTTTGTAAACCGATGTAGCGGCCAATACCGTGATCAATATGAACCACGGGTTGACCGGGTTTCAATTCCGCAAGGTGGCGAATAACGGTGTCACTGTTGACTGCTTTTTTATCTTTGCGGCGTCGCTGGATAACGCGGTCACCAAGTAGATCACTTTCACAGATCAGAGCGAAGTTCAGCTCTTCGTGAATGAAACCATGCTCTGCAGCGCCTAAGATCAAACTGAAGCGATCACTCGAATCTAGAGCTTGGTAAAGTGAGCCATGTACGACTGGGCGAACTTTGATGCCTTGCAACAGTTCCGTTAGTGCTTCGCGACGACCTTCTGACTCTACCGAGAAAACAATTTTGCCGCTGAATTGCTCACTGAATTGACGAAGACGCGAAAGCGGTTCTTTATTTTGTTGCTGAACGCCAAGCTCGGCTAACGATTGTACTGGTAGGTTTTGACGACCAGCACGCTTAACCACTTTATCTAGGCTCAATTGAGCCATAGGGAGCTGTTTTAGTTGGCTGAAGAGTTCGTCTTTTTTCAGCCAAAGTTGTTCAGGAGTCAAAAGAGGACGTAGTGGATCAACTTTTTTCTGGTCGTACCGATATTCGACATCGGTTAAGAAAGTATCGACCGCAGATTCAATATCACCATATGTGATGATTTGAGAGTCTTCTGGCAAATATTCAAATAAAGTCTCGGTATGGTCAAAAAACAGCGGTTGCCAATACTCAATACCAGCGGGCCAAGTGCCTTTGGTCACTTGCATGTAGATCGACTCTGGCTCTCGGCGTGCTTCAAATTGGGTGCGCCAACGTGTACGAAAATCCTCAATCGCTTCTTTAGTGGTTGGGAATTCATGTGCAGGCAGCAATTGAATTTGCTGAATATCGTCGATAGAGCGTTGGTTCTCTGGATCAAACGTGCGAATGGTATCTATCTCATCATCAAAGAAGTCGATGCGATACGGGTCATCGCTGCCCATAGGAAATAGATCGAGAATCGACCCACGGCTCGCGTATTCACCTGGCCCAAATACTTGGTCTACGTGGCGGTAGCCCGAATTTTCAAGTTGTACACGTAGTTTCTCAAGCGAGAGTTGATCGCCGGTTTTCACCATTAAGGTATGTTGCAATAGAAAATCACGTGGCGACTGTCGCTGCAGCACCGTACTGACTGGCACGATGGTAATACCATTACGTTGGCTTGGCAGTTGGTATAGGCGCGCGATACGTTCAGAGATAATTTCTTGATGCGGAGAAAAGTTATCGTAAGGCAGCGTTTCCCAATCAGGGAACAGGCTTACTGTTTGGTCAGTGAATTGTTCAATCTCCGCTTGAAGCTTTAAAGCGATTTGCGGGTCAGGCACGACGAGTAGCGAGTGACTCGAATGCTGCTTGGCTAGCTCAGCAATAGCTAGAGGTAGAGCCGCGCCCGGTAAATTACCTAGCTGTTTTTTGTCGCCACGCTCAGAAGGATTGGTGACGGAAAGAATCGTTGCTTTTGTCATAGGAATTATTTTTTATCTCGCTCCATCGAGCGCTGACGTAAAAGTTTTTGTTGTTGATATAGTGCCGCTTTTATGAGCAAATCTTGGTCAGATTCACGTAGCATCTTATATCTAAGAGTGATAATGAAATCTTGCTCTGAAGCATCACATTCTTCTACTTGAGCGTAACCGTAAATCGCTGCAGCAGGATGATCGAGAAACAGTTTAACACGAACGAGTTGTTGGGCAGATAGCGCTGTATCTGAACGGTAACTGAGTTGGCTGGCACCAAACTTCGTGGTTTGGTATCGAATGGAGGCATCATCTTGTTGTGAAAGCATAAAGCTCAACAAGAGGTTAAGTTTCGCGTTTTGCGTATCAAGCAAGTTAATCACATGCTTTAAATCTTTGTTTTTTAGCTCTAGACGTGCATTGTCTGCCAACATATCTAGATGGCTAAATTCGCTGGCAACAATAAACGGTGCTGGAATTTCGGAGACAAAGGTTTCTTCATCTGGCAAAGCAAAATCCGCACTCAACGTTTCGACGTTGATAGTGAGATTATGATGGACGGTAAAGTATTCTTGCTCTGTCATATAGTCGGTCCTTTTGCCAGCGAGCGCTCCCTGTTCACTCAACAAACAAAGAGAAGTAGGGCACTGATTATCGCTAACTGAATGAAGTTATCAAGTTTACCTGATTTGTCCTTGAACTTTTTGCCCTAAATACAGACTTATTGCATGTCGTTGACAAATTTAGCGATTCTCTTGTCTTCTTAATGAGAAGAGTAAGGTAAGATAATCTGCTAAAGCTTTATATCAAAACAACCAGTTGGTTTGTCTTATATGTATCATCCTATCTCATTGTTTATTGGCTTAAGGTATCTTCGGGGACGCTCTGGAGATAGGTTCAGCCGATTTGTTTCTTATATGTCGACGGCGGGTATTACGATCGGTGTAATGGCGTTGGTGACGGTTCTTTCTGTGATGAACGGGTTTGAATCGCAGTTAAAAGAACGCATTTTAGGTGTGCTACCTCATGCCGTTGTTTCGCAACACGATGGAAAAACGCCTATGACCGAGTCTGCTCCTCCATTTGTTCAAGCGATGTCGAGTGAATCTGAACCGGAGCCTATCGTTCGTGGAGAGGCTGTAATTCAGAGTTCTGCGCAACTGACGGCAGGTTACCTCATTGGCATTGAACCAAAGAAAGGCGACCCGATTAGCAACCATTTGATTGCTGGGCGATTATCGTCACTTCAAGCGGGCGATTACAATGTCTTTTTAGGTCATAGTTTGGCGCGCTCGCTAAAGGTATCAATGGGGGATAAAGTGCGCTTAATGGTGACCAACGCGACGCAGTTTACCCCACTTGGCCGTATTCCTAGCCAGCGCAATTTTACTGTCGCTGGTATTTTCAATACGGGATCGGACGTTGATGGTCAATTAATGATTGTTAACATGACGGATGCATCTAAGTTGATGCGTTTTCCGAAAGACACGGTTTCTGGTTGGCGTGTCTTTTTCTCTGATCCATTTATGGTGACGGATTTTGCTGATCAACCCATGCCTGACGGGTGGCAATGGAGTGATTGGCGCGAGCAGCGTGGTGAGCTTTTCCAAGCGGTGAAAATGGAAAAGAACATGATGGGACTCATGCTAGGTCTGATAGTGGGCGTTGCTGCATTCAATATTATCTCCGCCTTAATCATGGTGGTGATGGAGAAACAATCAGAAGTCGCAATATTGAAAACTCAAGGCATGACTCAATCTCAAGTGATGACCATTTTCATGGTACAAGGGGCGAGCAGCGGTGTAATTGGCGCGATTGTCGGTGGCGCTGCGGGCGTGATCTTGTCACTTAACCTGAATGCGATTCTTGAATCTGCCGGTGTGGCGCTATTCAGTTTCGGTGGCCATCTACCTATTTTGATTGATTCACTGCAAATTCTTTTAGTGGTGGTGTTGGCGATTGCTCTTAGCCTCGCTGCTACGCTTTATCCTTCTTATCGAGCATCTTCTGTTAAACCTGCTGAGGCACTTCGCTATGAATAAGCTATTAGAATGTCGTGATATTCGTAAAGTCTACCGAGAGGGTTCGTTAGATACGGAAGTGTTGAAAGGCGTAAGTTTCGATATCGACAAAGGGGAGTTGGTTTCTATTGTTGGCTCTTCTGGTTCGGGAAAAAGTACCTTATTGCATATTTTAGGGGCGTTAGATGACGCAACTCATGGTGAAGTTGATTTTCTAGGGCAAAACCTATCGGCTTTAAGTTCGAATAAACAGGCGGCTTTACGCAACAAGCACCTTGGTTTTGTATACCAGTTCCATCACTTGTTAGCTGATTTTACTGCGCTTGAAAACGTGGCGATGCCACTGATGATTGGCGGCGCTAAAGTAGCGGATGCAAAACAGGCGGCTAAAGCGTTGTTAGATAAAGTTGGTTTGAGTCATCGGATGCAACACAGGCCTTCTGAGTTATCGGGCGGTGAGCGTCAACGTGTTGCGATTGCGCGTGCATTGGTGAATAAACCTGATCTGGTTTTGGCCGATGAACCTACGGGGAACTTAGATCACAATACGGCACTGTCTATCTATGATTTGATGCGCGAGCTCAATAAAGAGTCAAACATTGCATTTTTGGTTGTCACGCATGACAAAGAGCTGGCAGCGAAAATGGATCGTCAAATGCACATGCAAGATGGTTTGCTCGTAGATCGTTTTGTGACTGATACTGCGTTTGCGGAGGGCTAATTTTGTTTACCTCTTTAGCATTGATGATTGGTGGTCGCTTCAGTCGAGCGAAAAAGCGCAACAAGATGGTGTCTTTCATTTCGCTTTCTTCAACGATTGGTATTGCGGTTGGTGTAGCCGTGATCATTATCGGTCTTTCTGCAATGAATGGCTTTGAGCGCGAGCTGCAATCGCGTGTGTTGTCAGTTATTCCACACGGTGAGTTGGAAGGCGTTAATGGTCCGCTTCATAACTACACCAAAACGATGAATCAAGCCCTAAACCATGAAGATGTTGTTGCGGCAGCGCCGTACGTTCGTTTTACGGGGTTAGCAGAAAAAAGCAGTAAGCTAAAAGCGATAGAAGTTCGTGGCGTAGAGCCTACTTTCGAGCAAGCGGTGTCGAGCTTATCGAATTTTATTGACCAAGAAGCTTGGCAAAACTTTTATGCCGGTCAGAAGCAAGTGATCTTAGGCCGAGGTGTTGCAAACGAGCTAAATGTCGCAGTGGGGGATTACATTACGTTGATGATTCCGCAAACAGGCGGCGCAAACAAAGTGCAGGCTCCCAAGCGTGTGCGCGTGAAGGTGTCTGGGTTCTTAACGTTGAATGGCCAAATAGACCATTCTTTAGCGTTAGTGCCATTAGCGGATGCTCAGCAATACGCGAGGTTAGGGGAAGGGGTCACTGGCATTTCACTAAAAACGGATGATGTTCTCAATGCACCTTCTATTGTTCGTGAGGTAGGTAGCATGGTGGATGTTTACGTGTATTTGAAAAGCTGGCAGCAAAAGTTTGGTTTTTTATATCGCGATATACAACTCGTGCGCACTATTATGTACTTGGTGATGGTACTGGTGATTGGCGTGGCGTGTTTTAACATTGTGTCTACGCTGATGATGGCAGTGAAAGATCGAGCCGCAGAAATTGCAATTTTGCGAACTATGGGAGCAAAAGATAGCCTAATCAAACGTATCTTTGTTTGGCAAGGTGTGTTCTCTGGTGTATTCGGCAGTCTCGTCGGCAGTGTTATCGGTGTATTAGTGGCATTAAATCTAACCCCGTTAATAAAAGGGCTAGAAAGTTTAATTGGACATCAGTTTTTATCGGGTGATATTTACTTCGTTGACTTCTTACCATCACAGTTACACTGGCCAGACGTATCATTGGTATCGATGACGGCGATCGTTCTGAGTTTGCTTGCAACGTGGTATCCCGCTTCTCGCGCCGCGAAGTTAAATCCAGCAGCGGTGCTGAGTTCTAAATAACCAACCGTTTTACAATACGAGAAAAGCAAAAAGGACCGAATTCGGTCCTTTTTTGTATTTGTCCAACTTGAGCGACATCGTGTTTCATTCTAACTGTTAGGTGCCCCTCAACTGATAGCGCAAATGCTGATTTTTATGCAGTAACGTCTTATCTTATTTTGCGTTTTTGCCAGCTCCGAACCACTGAGTAGCGCCAAAGTCCTCTAATGCCGAAGTAGCCAATAATCGCGGATACGACACCACAGATAGCACAGCCTAATAAGAATGGAGGGCCAATAGTGCTCATCTGTTGCATGATGAATTCCCACGAAAGTTCAAAGTGGAAAGGTTGCGGAGGAACATGCATCACTAAAGCGCCAAGCTTATACGCAAAATAAAACAACACAGGCATGGTGATGGGGTTGCTTATCCATACCAAAGCGACGGAGAGAGGTAAATTGACGCCAAGCATGATTGCCAAACCAGCAGCCATGATCATTTGGCTTGGTAGCGGAACAAATGCCATAAATAACCCGACAGCAAAAGCCCCGGACGCAGAGCGACGATTTAAACACCACAAGTTCGGGTTGTACAACACATTGCCGAAGACCTTCAATGCTTTTTGGCGTTTGATCAATTCATGATCTGGCATGAAGCGTTTTATCAGCTTTCTAGGCATAGGACAGCATGACTCTCTCAGAAAAAAGTTGGACCTTGGCGTTATTTGTAGCGAGCGTAATTTCGTCAGCTTGGTGGCCGACAATACCAGATTGGCGTTGGTTGCTGCTGGGAATAATAACCACTGGCTCAATAATCAAATTACGTCGTGGCTTAATTAGCATAGGCGCAATCGCGGGCTTTATGGTTGTCATCGTCCACGGCAATGTATTGGAGTCTCAGAGACAAGCCCTTTTTCAAGCAGGGGAGAATACTACCATAATTGGTAAAGTTGACAGCCCTTTTACGCAAATAAGTCACGGGTATGAAGGCATTGTGGCTCTAAAAAAGGTAAATTCTCAAACTCTGTTACCTTTTCTTAAACCTAAAATCCGTCTTATTACGACTTTTCCCCTCGATGTTAACAGTGAGTTTACGACATCCGTCTCGTTAAAGCCGATTACAGGCCTACGCAACGAAGCTGGTTTTGATGCCGAAAAGCACGCAATGGGTAAAAGCATTATCGCACGTGGTGTTGTTAACAAGGATGTTACCTGGATTATTCGCTCTACGGCATCTTTGCGCCAAGCCATTATCGCTGATGTTTCGGAGGATGTGTCCTCCCTTCATCATTTCTCGTTAATAAATGCGTTAGTTTTTGCCGATCGCTCTTGGTTATCTAAGGAAGATTGGCAAGCACTCAGAGACAGTGGTTTACTGCACTTGGTCTCGATTTCGGGCTTACATATTGGTATGGCGTTCACTTTTGGGCTAGTGGTGGGCGGTGCCATTCGTTATGCGTTACCTCAATACCAGCTATTGCCTAGCTTATGTGGGCTGATGTTTGCCGTTGCCTATGCTTGGTTAGCGGACTTCTCATTACCTACCACCCGTGCGGTGTCGGTATGTATTATTTACGTCGTTCTCAAATATACCTTAGTGCACTGGGCTTCCTGGCGGGTACTTTTGCTCGCGGTAGCGCTACAACTGCTTGTTCAACCTTTTGCATCGTATAGCATGAGTTTTTGGTTATCGTATTTGTCAGTTTGTGCAGTGTTGTTCGCAATCAATTTGATTCGGCATCAAAACGGGGGCTGGAAGGCGAAGTTAAAAGTGTTATTGCTTACTCAATTGATGTTGAGTGTGTTAATCGTGCCTATTAGTGGCTATTACTTTTCTGGTTTCAGTTTGTCATCAATTGCATACAACTTGGCGTTTATTCCTTGGTTCGGATTTATCGTTGTGCCTTTGATGTTTCTGGCCCTGTTCTCATCTTTATTTCTTGAAATGATAGCAAAGCCTCTGTGGCAGTTGGTGGACTGGTCATTGCAGCCATTGAGCACGTCAATTCAGTACGCGATAGGCTCCTGGCAACCCATTAGTATAGAAATGACAGGGTTGATTCTGGCGGGAATTATTTGCTTGGTGTTTCAACGATTCATGTTTCAGTACGCGTGGTGTTTGTTACTTGGCATTGTAATTAGTATTAAGCTCACATCGGAATATGATCAGCAACATTGGCGCATTGATGTACTAGATGTGGGCCATGGCCTTGCGGTGATTGTAGAAAAAGACGATAAAGTGTTGCTCTATGATACAGGTAAAGCATGGCAAAATGGCAGTATTGCGGAGCAGGTCGTCACTCCGGTCTTGCATCAACGAGGTTATGAAAGCATCGATACGATGATCCTCAGCCATTCCGACAATGACCATGCAGGAGGGCGCTTGTTCATTGAAGATGCCTTTTCGCCACAGCGCAAACTCAGTAGCCAAAATTTTATCGGATATGAGTCTTGTACTCGCGGCGATCATTGGAAATGGCAAGGGTTAAATATAGAAGTACTTTGGCCTCATGCTCTTGTTCAACGTGCATATAATCCGCACTCCTGTGTACTACGTCTTACCGACCCTATTTCTATGTTCAGTATGCTTTTTACTGGTGATATTGAGACCATTAGCGAGTGGATCTTGCTCAGGGAGCCTGAAAAGTTAAAAAGTGATGTGATGTTGGTCCCTCATCATGGTAGTAAAAGTTCGTCGAATCCTCGCTTTATTGAGGCGGTAAACCCGAGTGTGGCCGTTGCTTCTTTGGCAAAAAATAATCAATGGGGAATGCCGGCAGAACATGTTGTTGCAGCATATCGCAAGCTTGACATTACTTGGCTTGATACTGGGGAATATGGTCAGGTAAGCTTCTCTATTCACCGTGATAATTGGCGCTCAGAAACCAAACGTAGCGATACATTTGAGCCTTGGTATAGGCAGATGCTGCGTAAGGGAGTAGAATGAGAGTCTTAATGTAAGAAAATAAAGCACTTCTATGTCGATAAATACTGATGAAACGACTTGGCAGACGTTTAAGCGTCTATGGCAATTTATTCGCCTTTACAAGTCAGGTCTTGTCGTTGCAGTCATTGCATTAGTTATTAATGCTATATCAGATACCTATATGATTTCCCTATTAAAACCATTACTAGATGAAGGTTTTGGGAACGCTGAATCTGATTTTCTACGCACGCTTCCATTGATTATTTTTGCCATGATGTTTGTCCGTGGCATAAGTGGATTTGTCTCCACATACTGTTTGAGCTGGGTATCCGGCAATGTGGTTATGCAAGTCCGCCGTATGGTATTCAATCACTTTATGCATATGCCTGTGTCTTACTTCGATAAGGAAAAGACGGGCAATTTATTGTCACGTATTACCTACGATTCAGAGCAAGTATCTGCGGCAACCAGCCAAGCGTTAGTGAGCATCGTTCGTGAAGGTGCAAGTATCATTGGCCTGTTAGTCCTGATGTTTTACAACAGCTGGCAGTTGTCGTTAGTGCTGTTTGCTGTTGCTCCCGTTGTCGCGTGGGGTATTGGTGTCGTTTCTAAACGTTTTAGAAAAATATCCAAAAATATGCAGACAATGATGGGCAACGTGACTGCGTCAGCAGAGCAGATGCTGAAAGGCCATAAAGTCGTGTTGAGCTACGGCGGCCAGGATATAGAACGTAAACGATTTGAGAAGGTCAGCAACCAAATGCGTCAACAAAGCATGAAGTTGGTGACGGCTCAAGCGGCGGCTAACCCTATCATCCAAATGATTGCGTCACTTGCTATTGTTGCCGTTCTTTACTTAGCAAGTATTGACTCGATTAAAGAGCAACTGACTCCAGGTACATTTACCGTTGTCTTCTCTGCGATGTTTGGTTTGATGCGTCCGCTTAAAGCGCTTACTAACGTTACCTCTCAGTTCCAACGTGGTATGGCCGCGAGCCAAACGCTCTTTGCGTTGATTGACCTTGAGCCTGAGAAAAACGAAGGTAAGTTGACAGTTGAACGCGCAAATGGCGATGTTTCAGTTAAAAACGTAAGCTTTACTTATACTGGCGCAGAAAAGCCAGCATTGGAAAATGTCAGCTTCGATATTCCAAGAGGGAAGACCGTTGCGCTGGTTGGTCGTTCCGGTTCCGGTAAAAGTACCATCGCGAACTTGTTCAATCGTTTCTATGATGTTGATAGTGGCTCCATCACATTAGACGGACATGATATTCGTGAATACGAGTTAAAGAACTTGCGTCAGCAGTTTGCGCTAGTATCACAAAATGTTCATTTATTTAATGACACGATTGCAAACAATATTGCTTACGCAACGGATGGAAAATACGAGCGTAGTGATATCGAGAAAGCGGCAAAACTCGCGCATGCTATGGAATTCATCAGCAAAATGGATGATGGACTTGATACCATGATTGGTGAAAATGGCGCGAGTCTGTCTGGCGGTCAACGTCAACGTGTCGCTATTGCACGTGCTCTATTGCGTGATGCACCGGTATTGATTCTTGATGAGGCGACCTCTGCTTTGGATACGGAATCAGAACGCGCTATCCAAGCTGCACTAGATGAGCTGCAGAAAGACAAAACGGTACTCGTGATTGCGCACCGCTTGTCAACTATCGAGAAAGCCGATGAGATTCTTGTGGTTGATGATGGCGCCATCATTGAGCGTGGCAACCATGCCGATCTTATTGCAAAAAATGGTGCGTATGCACAATTGCACCGTATTCAGTTTGGTGAATAGACGCGGTGGTTGAAAAAATCTGGTTTGAAAACCATCCAATAAAATACCTCTTGTGGCCGCTTTTGTGGCCACTGAGTGTATTATTTGGAGCAATAAGTAAGTCTAAGCGAAAGCAATATCAAACAGGCCGTAAGCAAGCCTACAACGCGCCTATCCCTGTTATTGTTGTCGGCAATATCACGGCTGGTGGTAATGGCAAAACACCAGTTGTGGTTTGGCTTGTTGAGCAACTGCAACAGCTTGGGCTTAAGCCAGGGGTCGTTTCTCGTGGTTATGGAGCAAAAGCTCCTGCCTATCCGTTAGTGCTAAAAGAAGATACGCCTGCGAAACATTGTGGTGATGAACCTAAGTTGATTCATCGCCGCACAGGAGCGCCTGTTGCGGTAGACCCGGTGCGTGCAAATGCAGTGAAAGCACTGCTAGAGTTAGGTGTGGATATCATTATTACGGACGATGGGTTGCAACATTATGCGTTAGGCCGTGATATTGAGTTAGTGATTGTGGATGGGAATCGCCGATTTGGGAATGAAAGCCTCATTCCGCTTGGCCCACTTCGTGAAGGGGTCGAGCGTCTTGCTGAAGTCGACTTTATCATCACCAATGGCGGTCAAGCACATACGGGCGAAATCGCAATGACTTTAGCGCCATCTAAAGCCATTAACCTCAAGACTAAGCAACTTGTGGACGTTTCTGAATTAAAAGAGCTAGTGGCATTTGCAGGGATTGGGCATCCACCACGATTTTTTCATACACTAAACTCGATGAACGCAGATGTTAAAGTCACAAAAGGTTTTGCTGACCATCAAGACTTTAACCAACAAGAATTAGAAGCATTGGCTCAACAAGGGGCCAATGTGATTATGACCGAGAAAGATGCCGTCAAGTGCAGCCATTATGCGCAAGATAATTGGTGGTATCTGCCTGTATCTGCCCAGTTTGAACCAAACGATGCAGAGCAAATTTTAAATAGAATAAAAGAGGTTAAAGCGGCTTATGGATCACCGTCTGCTTGAGATTGTAGCTTGCCCTGTTTGCAAAGGTAAGCTGACGTACGATAAAGAGAATCAAGAGTTGATCTGCAAATTGGATCGCCTCGCTTACCCGATCAAAGAGGGTATTCCCGTTCTGCTCGAGCCTGAGGCTCGTACTATGAGTATGGATGAGGGACGCTAATGTCTTTTACGGTTGTCATTCCTTCGCGTTACGCATCGAGCCGTTTGCCTGGTAAACCGTTGGCGAATATTGGCGGTAAGCCAATGGTTCAGTGGGTTTACGAGCAAGCGCTACAAGCGGGTGCGGAAGATGTTATCGTGGCAACTGATGACGAGCGTGTTGCTGATGCTGTCTCGTCGTTTGGTGGTAAAGTCTGTATGACCTCTCCTAACCACGAATCAGGTACTGAACGCCTTGCTGAAGTTGTTGAAAAGATGGCTATTCCTGCAGACCACATTATTGTTAATGTGCAAGGGGACGAGCCTTTGATTCCACCGTCTATCATTCGTCAGGTTGCTGATAACTTATCGGGGTGTGACGCTCCGATGGCGACATTAGCCGTAGAGATAGACTCGGAAGAAGAAGTGTTCAATCCGAATGCAGTTAAAGTTGTGGCTAATGAGCAAGGCTATGCGATGTACTTTAGCCGAGCAACTATCCCTTGGGATCGCGATAACTTTGCCAAACAAGACAAAATCATTGCCAACCCATTAATGCGTCATATTGGTATTTATGCTTATCGAGCTGGTTTCATTAATACGTATGTAAACTGGGCTCCGAGCGCATTGGAGCAGATCGAGTGCCTTGAGCAACTACGAGTGCTTTGGTACGGTGAAAAAATTCATGTAGCGGTAGCGAAAGAAGCGCCAGCAGCCGGCGTTGATACGCCAGAAGATCTAGAGGCGGTGCGCGCTATTGTGGCGAAGCAAGCATAACCAAAGGTCACATTGAATTAAGAACGAGAAAGGCTCCTGAATTAGGAGCCTTTTTGTTGCTTATATCCAAGTATTAGTTAGATGTTTGTGTCATATTGGCTTCGTTTAGGGCAGGTCGCTAAGACTTCTCGGTGACCTGTGTCTTTTACTTCTTGCAGAATGACATCAAATCCCCACAATCGGTATACGTGTTTCAGAACTTCTTCGTAACTGTCATCAAGCGGGATTCGGTTATGAGGTACGTATTGCAACGTGAGTGAGCGGTCCCCACGAACATCGACATTAAATACCTGAATGTTTGGCTCAAGGTTAGATAAGTTGTACTGAGCGGCTAAGGTTTCTCTAATGCGTTTATAACCCATCTCATCGTGTATCGCGGCGACTTCAATAAAGTTTTTGTGGTCATCATCGTTGATCGCAAACAGCTTGAAATCACGCATTAATTTCGGAGAAAGGTATTGGCTAATGAAGCTTTCATCTTTGAAATTATGCATCGCGAAATGTACCGCATCTAACCAATCGGTTCCTGCCAAATCCGGAAACCACTCCTTGTCCTCATCAGTTGGTTCTTCACAGATACGTTTAATATCTCGGAACATGGCAAAGCCCAAGGCGTATGGATTAATACCATTAAAGTAAGGGCTATTATAAGGCGGTTGAGCTACCACACTGGTATGGCTATGTAAGAACTCTAGTATGAACTTTTCGGATACCAAACCCTCATCGTAAAGATGGTTGAGAATGGTGTAATGCCAGAATGTTGCCCAGCCTTCGTTCATGACCTGCGTTTGTTTTTGCGGATAAAAATACTGACTGATTTTGCGTACAATCCGCACGACTTCACGTTGCCACGGCTCTAGTAGTGGGGCATGCTTTTCGAAAAAGTAGAGCAAGTTTTCCTGAGGCTCGCTTGGGAACCGCTCTTTAAGATCTTCCTCTTTGGTTTTGGCTCTTGGTACCGTGCGCCACAATTCATTCACTTGAGACTGTAAGTATGCCTCGCGTTCTTCTTGTCGCGCTTTCTCTTCGGTAATGGAGATTTTCTCTGGTCGCTTGTAACGATCCACACCAAAGTTCATTAAGGCGTGGCAGGAGTCGAGCAGTTTTTCCACTTCCTGTACTCCATATCGCTCCTCACATTCAGCTAAATACTTTTTGGCAAACAGTAAATAATCGATGATGGAGCTAGCGTCCGTCCAGGTTTGGAACAGATAATTACCTTTGAAGAAAGAGTTGTGCCCGTAACAAGCGTGAGCAATCACCAGCGCTTGCATTGTCACGGTATTTTCTTCCATCAAATAAGCGATACACGGATTGGAGTTAATGACAATCTCGTAGGCTAACCCCATTTGACCATGCTTATAGTTCTGCTCCGTTTGGATGAACTTCTTACCAAACGACCAGTGGTTGTAATTGATGGGCATACCAATACTTGAGTAGGCATCCATCATTTGTTCGGAAGTAATCACTTCTATCTGGTTAGGGTAAGTGTCTAGGCGATAGTGTTGTGCGACACGCTTAATCTCTTTGTGGTAGCGTTCCAACAGCTCAAATGTCCAATCCGGCCCATCTGGCAGCATTTTACTATTACGCTTCTTAGGCGCCTCTCCTGAGAGGTTTTTCGTTGCGGTACTCATCGCTAGCCTCCTTACGCCGTTTCTTTTTGGAATAGTTCACGGAAGACTGGGAAAATATCCTCCACAGAGCGAATGTTTTTCATTGCGAAGTTCGGAAATTCATCGGTGAGCTTTTCGTACTCATGCCATAGAGTTTGGTGCGAGCGTCGCGTAATTTCTATGTAGGAGTAGTACTGACAGTTTGGCAGTAGTTTGTTCACTAATAGATCGCGGCATCTTGGCGAGTCATCTGCCCAGTTATCACCATCGGATGCTTGCGCAGCATAAATGTTCCATTGTCCAATTGGATAGCGCTCTTTTACGATTTCGTCCATCAGTTTCAATGCGCTGGATACAATGGTGCCCCCGGTTTCTTGCGAGTAGAAGAACTCGTGCTCGTCCACTTCTTTCGCTTGGGTGTGGTGGCGAATAAAGACAACGTCTACATTCTCGTAAGTACGAGTTAAGAACAGGTATAACAGAACGTAAAAACGTTTTGCGATGTCTTTCGTTGCTTGATCCATCGAGCCCGATACGTCCATCAAACAAAACATCACAGCTTGACTAGATGGTACAGGGCGTTTTTCATAGTTTTTAAAGCGTAAGTCGAAGGTGTCAATAAATGGAACCCCCTCAATTTTCTTACGCAGCTCTTCAATTTCAGCCTTCAAGCGGTTCTCTTCAAACTGCTGAGCGGGTTCAATGTTTTTGATGCGAGCAAGTTCATCTTCTAGCTCTTTGAGAAGACGTTTCTTACCCGCGGTCATTGCCGTACGTCGTGCAAGAGATTGTTGCAGCGAACGTACTACCGCAATGTTTGAAGGGATACCAGCAGTTTGAAAGCCTGCGCGGTGCGTTTTCCATTCAGTAATTTTGGCAATTTGGTTTTTTTCTAGATTAGGCAGCTCGAGATCTTCGAACAAAATATCTAGGTACTCATCTTTTGATATTTGGAATACAAATTCGTCTTGGCCTTCTCCATCTGGACTGGCATTGCCTTCTCCCGAGCCACTACCTTGACCGCCACCTTTAGGACGCTCAATTTTATCACCAGTAATGAACTGGTCATTGCCGGGATGAACTCGTTCGCGAACACCACCTTTGCCTTGATGAAAGATCGGCTCATTGATGTCTTTGTGAGGGATAGAGACGTCTTCGCCCGTTTCCGTATTCGTAATCGAGCGTCGATTCACTGCGTCTGCTACCGACTCTTTTATTTGCTCTTTGTGGCGCTTCAAGAAGCGCTGTCGATTAACAGCGCTCTTGTTCTTGCCATTGAGCCTTCGGTCTATAAATTGCGCCATGAAATAGCCCTCTTCATGTTTCACAAGCGACCTAACTCAATACTGGGTTAGGATGACTTACGTACTCGTAGGTACCACTCAGAAAGTAGGCGAACCTGTTTCTCGGTATAGCCTTTTTCCATCATGCGAGCGACAAAGTCGTCATGCTTCTTCTGATCTTCAGAAGAGGTTTTCGCATTAAATGAGATAACCGGAAGTAGCTCTTCGGTATTGGAGAACATTTTCTTCTCGATTACTGTGCGCAGTTTTTCGTAGCTGGTCCAAACCGGGTTTTGACCATTGTTATTCGCTTTCGCACGAAGCACAAAGTTAACGATTTCGTTTCGGAAATCTTTCGGGTTAGAAATGCCAGCTGTTTTTTCGATCTTCTCTAGTTCAGCATTCAGTGAAGAGCGATCAAATAGCTGACCAGTTTCTGGATCTCGGTACTCTTGGTCTTGAATCCAGAAGTCTGCGTAGGTGACATAGCGGTCGAAGATGTTCTGACCGTATTCAGAGTAAGACTCGAGATAAGCGGTCTGAATCTCTTTACCAATAAATTCAACGTAGCGAGGCACTAGGTAGCCTTTCAAAAACTCGAGATATTTCTCTGCCGTTTCAGCAGGGAACTGTTCACGTTCAACCTGTTGTTCAATCACATAGAACAGGTGTACAGGGTTGGCTGCCACCTCGGTTTGGTCGAAGTTAAATACGCGCGACAAAATCTTAAAGGCGAAACGTGTAGAGAGACCATTCATGCCTTCATCGACACCCGCATAATCACGATACTCTTGATAGCTTTTCGCTTTCGGATCGGTGTCTTTTAGCGTTTCACCATCGTAGACGCGCATTTTTGAGAAAATGGATGAGTTTTCAGGTTCTTTCAGGCGTGAAAGAATACTGAATTGCGCTAGAGTTTCGAGCGTGCTTGGAGAGCAAGGGGCCTGAGACAGCTCACTGTTTTCAAGTAGTTTTTGGTAGATTTTCACTTCTTCGGATACGCGGAGACAGTAAGGTACTTTTACAATGTACACACGGTCGAGGAAGGCTTCGTTATTTTTGTTGTTACGGAAAGTCTGCCACTCAGATTCGTTCGAGTGAGCCAGAATCATACCGTCGAATGGAATCGCAGATAGACCTTCAGTACCGTTGAAGTTACCTTCTTGCGTTGCCGTCAATAGTGGGTGAAGTACTTTGATCGGCGCTTTGAACATCTCAACGAATTCCATTAAACCTTGGTTTGCTTTACACAGCGCACCGGAGTAGCTGTAGGCATCTGGGTCGTCTTGCGAATAATGTTCGAGTTTGCGGATATCGACTTTACCAACCAGTGATGAAATATCTTGGTTGTTTTCATCCCCAGGTTCTGTTTTAGCAATACCGATCTGATCGAGAATTGAAGGGCGAACTTTCACTACCTTAAATTTAGTGATATCGCCGCCAAATTCATGAAGGCGCTTAGCGGCCCATGGCGACATAATCGAGCGAAGATAACGTTGCTCGATGCCATATTCTTTTTTCAAAATATCGCCGTCTTCCGTGGCTTTGAAGAGACAGAATGGATGGTCATTCACTGGGCTACGTTCGCCATTAGCAGTAAGAACATAGATAGGCATCTGTTCCATCAAAGCCTTAAGTTTTTCAGCAAGTGAGGACTTACCACCGCCGACAGGACCGAGTAGGTAAAGGATCTGCTTACGTTCCTCTAAACCTTGCGCCGCGTGTTTTAGGTAAGACACAATTTGCTCTATGGCATCTTCCATACCATAAAAATCTTTAAAGGTTTCATAACGAGAGATAACACGATTCGAGAAGATGCGGCTCAATCTCGGGTCTTTTGCCGTATCGATTATCTCTGGTTCACCGATCGCCATCAGTAGGCGTTCTGCTGCATTAGCATAAGCGCTTTTGTCATCCTTACACAGGGCTAGAAACTCCTGTAACGACATCTCTTCATCTTTTGCAGCTTCATATCTTGATTGATAGTGGTCGAAAATACTCATGTCGCTTTCCCCTTTAATAGTCAGTCTACCGACGAACGTTGATTCAGGCTTTCCCACCTATTGTTATGCTCCTTGTTGTTTGAATATACGTCCTGTTATCACATTTGGTTCGTACAGAATGTAAGATTGGCGACACCAAAGACTTTGCTTTATGGACAGTTTTTTCATTACAACGGTGAGCGGTGGGTATGAATCTTTCAATCACAGCCTTTCTCTACTTAAGCCTAGTCGGGGATTTGCAATTTTGCTTAACAATTATGAATTTATTGCAAAAGTGACATTTGAATCACTCTTTCACTGAAGATGAATTTATGTCGTGAATAGGTGCAATAGAAATCAGATATTTGGCAAAGACAGAAGGGTCTCAGTGATTCATTGCTCTACATCGCACAAGGGAAGCGTAAGAAGGTGAAAAAGCAGCGGTAAGGTTGTGACAGGGCAAATAAAAAAGGAAAGCGAGTGCTTTCCTTTTCGTAGACGAATATTTTATGCGCTGAAGATTTGTGCAAGCTCGTTTTCGCATAAATGGTACTGACGAGGGCAGTTGCGCCAAGTTTGTAGCATACGACGGTATTTATCCAGCATTGGCATTTGGCTGTTAAAGTGATGGTCTGCTTTATCAAATTGAGGGTACAGACCTTCAGAATCAATAAGGAAGCGTACGTAATGGACTTGTTGGGCCTCCGAAGCAATATCAAACCCAAGAAACTGCAAGCGGCGCTGATCCACTTTGTTACGATCTTCGGTATCGAGCATGTTGTAAGATTCTTGCATCGCGTGATACATCTCCATAACGTCGATGATCTCACGACACTCCGCTTCTGACAGACAGCCGAAATCTTTATTCAACTCACGCATTTGTAGCTCATAGCCACGTTCAACGATCGTTTGTAAGCGTTTGTATTTGGCCGCATTACTTGGATCAAGTTGAGACATAAGGTTGTATTGGTTTGATAGAATCAAACGTTGAGCGTTTGACATTTCCATGATGACCTCACTAGATATCTAATACATTTTTAATGTGCTTAGGTTAACGCTTAAGACATGAGTGAAACATGATCTCAACACATATTTAATACTAAAAAATGGCAAGAACTGTCACTTTTGACCAGTTTAAAAACACTTATTTATGGTAATGATTGTATATGTAGTCTCGGTCTGAAAATACTCTTAGCCACTCTGGCTTGAATACGGTTAAAACCGCCAGTGACATACCATTTAATAGGCCCTCAGGGAAGGCAAGCAACGGTACAAAAATAAAGTAGTTATGTTGAATGGTTTCCCAATCGTAATGACCAACCGATAAATGGTAAAAGGAGTTAATCAGCAGATGCAGGCTTCCTGTTATCGCGCCGTTGAAAAAACCTGCAACGAAGATGAACACAAAAATGTTTCTTGGCAAGTAGTGATAACTCAAAAGAAAGACGAGGTAACTAATGAAGATAGGAAGCAGGGCAGACAATACTAAAGACGTGGGTAACTGCAACAACGACACATCATGTAGCAGGTGGTTGACCAGCATTGCGGGGATACTGATTAGAAAGGCCATACGCCAACCATACATCATCGTCAGCGTTGTTAGCGCGAGAAAATGAATCTGTAGTCCTTCTTTTACGCCTGCTTGAGCTGCCCATAGGATGCTGAAAAAAAAGAGTGTTGCAAAAACGAGGTGCTGAAATGCTTTTTCCTTTTCAAGCTTGGGCCAAACTACTTTTTTCCAATCTGGTAGACAGTAGGCGAGCACTATCCAAAGTATGACAACCAGAGAGCCCAAGTTAAACCAATCCATGTTACTTCCTTCCTATGCGATCATGACGCAATCATTTCTATTGTTCTTTTTATACCTAAATCAACTCATAGAGATTCATTGAAGGTACTTAGGTATAGTTAAAAAAATACCAGCAATATGCTGGTATTTTAAAGAGGTTAGTCTTGCTGTTCACTTAGTATTTTACGTTATCGTTGTACTGCGCAAGAATGGATTGAATCTCGTCCATAGTTTCTTTCGGTGGAGGGTTTACCCCTTCGAGTGGGTATTCTAAGCCCAATGCTTCCCATTTATGGGCACCCAATTTGTGATAAGGAAGTAACTCGACCTTTTCGATGTTATCCATATCTTTAATAAACTCACCAAGCATGTGTGCTGCTTCAGGGTCATCTGTGTAACCAGGCACGACTACATAGCGAATCCAAGTTTTCTTTCCGATTTTTTGCAAGTAACGAGCAAAGTCCAATGTACGTCGGTTCGATACGCCGATGAGATCTTGGTGCACTTCATCTTTCATGTGCTTGATATCAAGCATTACTAAGTCTGTTGCATCCAGTACTTCATCAATAACATCAGTGTGTTTACGAACATAACCGTTCGTATCTAGACACGTATGAATACCTTCTGCTTTAGCTGCGCGGAAAAAGTCCCGTACAAATTCAGGTTGAAGCATCGCTTCGCCGCCAGAACAAGTAACGCCACCACCTGATGCATTCATGAAGTGGCGGTAACTTTTCGCTTCGGAAATGATCTCTTCAACCGTAACTTCTTTGCCATCATGCGTATCCCATGTATCGCGATTGTGGCAATACTTACAGCGCATCAAACAACCTTGCAAGAAGACGATAAAACGAATACCAGGTCCGTCTACGGTACCACATGACTCAAATGAGTGAATACGACCAGTTGTTGACATCTTTTGCTCTCATTACTAGTAAATTCTAGCTGTTATTTTATTACAAAAAGCAGGGTTAAAACAGCTTTGTCGGTACTAAAGGCAAGGTTATGTGAAGAAAGAAAATAGATAGACCAATCTAAATAAATGCTTGATCACAGGGTTGGTTAATACCAAACGAGAGAACTTGCCTTGTATTTAGATTGGTGTGGATACAGGGATAAGTCAGCTTTTAAAAAAAGGCGAACACAGAGAAGGAGCCTGTCCCATAAACATCAGTTTGGGATTCTTCATAATCTGGCGTTTTTATCGTAAAGGTTAGGCTTGCACCGTAATTTTGGTTATACCAAGTTGCACCCGCTACGGCGCTTGCTTGCCAATTTTGCAGTGTGACGTCGTATGGCGCGGATGGCTCAGGAATACCAGGGCGATCGCCTTCGATGGTCATGTCATTGAAACGGTAACGACCTTCAAACCCCGTAAATAAGAACCAGCTTGAAGTATCCTGTGCGAGCATACTCGCTGAGAACGGGCTCTCAACACTAATATTGGCGGCTCCGATGTTGCTTGCTAGGTTTGTACCCCAACGAAACATGACGCCTTGAGAGACATCACTACGGAAGTTACCCGCATTGATGTCGTTAATGTTGGTGATTTCCCATTGCGTTTTTTGTTCTTCGCTGCGCATCAATTTATTAAATACGCGGTAGCCAAGGCTAAACGCTACTTTATCGTCGATCTGGTAATCCCAACCTTGTGGGTCAGTCGAGCCTGTTATGCCGTGAACGATTTCTTGCGCTTTTTCTGAAAGCGAACTTTCACCTGTTGCACCGATGGTGAAGTTGTAGCGGACGGCCTTATCATCAGTCAAAGAAAGATAGTTGATCTCAGTATGTAGATAACCCGCATATGGGCGATCATTGACCAGTGGATAATCCGCTTCAATGTCGCTCGGAGTCCACATTTTGTGGCCAAGAACCAACTCTATTTTATCGATATTGGCGTGTTCTGAGTCAGCCAGACTCAGCCATTTCCATTGGCTTTCTTGTTTCAGTTGGCCTGTTGCGTAGGAAAGAAAAATACCATTTGTGTAGTCTTGGTCGACGCCGAAAATACCATCATTGTCGAGTGTAAAAGAGACCGTAGACTTAGTGGATGCCATCGCAACTGGAGAAAGAAGAGTAAGAACAATTAATTTACTGAGTTTCATATACTTTATTTACTAACTTTTTTCGCATCATACGTAAGAATGTGGGCAAAATCTTTCGTAATATCACAACTTTCATTCAAGCAATAAAAAAAGGCTGATGCTTAGAAGCATCAGCCTTTGTTGTATCACTAAAACGTTATTTCATTAAAGTCTTATAGAGACTCTGTGAATGTACGTGCGATTACGTCAGCTTGTTGCTCTGCAGTTAGAGAGTTAAAGCGAACAGCGTAACCAGATACACGGATTGTTAGCTGAGGGTATTTCTCTGGGTGCTTAACGGCGTCTTCTAGAGTTTCGCGGTTAAGAACGTTCACGTTTAGGTGTTGACCACCTTCGATACCCGCTTCGTGGTGGAAGTAACCATCCATCAGGCCAGCTAGGTTAGCGCGTTGTGAACCCTCATCTTTACCTAGTGCATTAGGTACGATAGAGAATGTGTAAGAGATACCATCTTGTGCGTCAGCAAACGGCAGTTTTGCAACTGAAGTTAGTGATGCTACGGCACCTTTCTCATCGCGACCGTGCATTGGGTTAGCACCTGGAGCAAATGGAGCACCAGCACGACGACCGTCAGGTGTGTTACCAGTTTTCTTACCGTAAACCACGTTTGAAGTGATAGTAAGAATTGACTGAGTAGGGATTGCATCACGGTAAGTCTTAAGCTTACGGATTTTGCCCATAAATACAGAAACAAGTTCACATGCGATATCATCAACGCGTGGGTCGTTGTTACCAAATTTAGGGTAATCACCTTCGATTTCGAAGTCGATTGCTAGACCGTCTTCGTCACGGATTGGCTTAACTTTTGCGTATTTGATTGCAGACAGAGAGTCAGCCGCAACAGATAGACCAGCAATACCACAAGCCATAGTACGTTTAACGTCACGGTCATGTAGAGCCATTAGTGCCGCTTCGTAGCTGTACTTGTCGTGCATGAAGTGGATAGCGTTTAGTGCAGTCACGTACTGCTTCGCTAGCCAATCCATGAAGTGGTCCATTTTCTCCCACAACTCATCGTAGTTCAGTACATCGCCTTCGATCTTCGGCATTTGTGGACCAACTTGGATTTTTAGCTTCTCATCCACACCACCGTTGATGGTGTAAAGCATAGTTTTCGCAAGGTTAGCACGAGCACCAAAGAACTGCATTTGCTTACCAACAACCATTGGAGATACACAACATGCGATTGCGTAGTCGTCAGAGTTCATGTCTGGACGCATTAGGTCGTCGTTTTCGTACTGGATTGAAGAAGTATCGATAGACACTTTCGCACAGAACTTCTTGAAGCCATCAGGTAGTTGCTCAGACCAAAGAACAGTGATGTTTGGCTCTGGAGAAGGACCCATTGTGTATAGTGAGTTTAGGAAACGGAAGTTTGTACGAGTAACTAGCGTACGACCGTCAAGACCCATACCACCCATAGACTCAGTTGCCCAGATAGGGTCGCCAGAGAATAGATCATCGTACTCAGGAGTACGTAGGAAACGAACCATACGTAGTTTCATTACGAAGTGGTCGATCATTTCCTGAGCTTGTTCTTCTGTGATGCGGCCAGCAGCGATATCGCGCTCGATGAAGATGTCTAGGAACGTAGACGTACGGCCTAGAGACATTGCCGCGCCGTTTTGAGATTTAACAGCAGCTAGGTAACCGAAGTAAGTCCACTGGATAGCTTCTTGTGCAGTTTCAGCAGGACGAGAAATGTCACAACCGTATTTTGCAGCCATTTCTTTGATTTGACCTAGAGCACGGTGTTGCTCTGCGATCTCTTCACGAAGCTGCATTGTCATTTGTAGGTCTTCGCCGTTCTCGAAACGCTCTTGTAGAGAAGAGAACTGTGCGAATTTATCCTTCATTAGGAAATCAATACCGTATAGAGCAACACGACGGTAGTCACCGATGATACGACCACGACCGTATGCATCAGGAAGACCAGTCAATACGCCAGACTTACGACACGCCATGATTTGTGGAGTGTAGATGTCGAAAACGCCTTGGTTGTGAGTTTTACGGTATTCTGTGTAGATTTTCTTAACTTGTGGGTCAAGCTCGCGGTTGTAGGCTTTGCATGAACCTTCAACCATACGGATACCACCGTTAGGGATGATCGCACGTTTTAGAGGAGCGTCAGTTTGAAGACCTACGATAGTTTCTAGGTCTTTTTCGATGTAGCCTGCATCGTGAGCAGTGATGGTAGAGATAACTGAAGTATCAAAATCAACAGGAGCGTGAGTCGCGTTCTCTTGTTTGATGCCTTCCATTACCTTAGCCCAAAGCTTGTTAGTCGCTTCAGTACCTTCAGAAACTAGGAAAGATTCGTCGCCTTCGTACGGAGTGTAGTTCTTCTGAATGAAATCACGAACGTTTACTTCGTTTTGCCAGTCGCCTGCAGCAAAACCTTCCCAAGCTTTAGCAAATTGCTCTGCCATGACATACCTACCTTTTTAGTAGAAAAAAATACGTACTGCTTCGCCGTTGAGCCAGCTATCCCCAAGTTAAAGAGGGGAACAGTACACTCTTATGAATAACAATATTTATAGTCTTAAATTTAAATGTTCGAGTTACAAAACTATAAATATTGTCACTAGTTTTAACGTTTCTCTTTTTAAGCAACAGTTAGAGGTTAAACTAAAATTTTTTTGCAAACCTTAAACTAAATCAATAAATCCTCAAAAATCTCGATAAAAATGGGGTAGCGACTAGCGCTACCCACACATTTTCTGAACTGTCAGCTTTACAGCCAAGCTTGGATGCCATATTGGCCTTCAAGCATACCAACTGCAAGCATAGCAACTAAACAGATAATAAGTACGCTTACTGGGATCACAATCTTGTCTACAAACGACAAGCGAGACGCGCGCTCTTTATCACCAATTAAGCCGTTGTTATCTAAAAGCATAGTTAGTGCCCAAGCTAGAACAGGGTTAACGACTGCTGAACCAAAGATACAGATGCCTGCTGCTTGTGAATCTTTTGAGTCTTTCACCATCTGCATGCCTGCTTCAAGTAGTGGTAGAGAGACACCAACGAGAAGAGCAACGCGCATAACTGGTGGCCATACAGCAACATCCATAGGGAAACCAAGGATTGCAACAATAATACATAGAGAACCTAGTAAGATTGCACCGCCAGGAATAGGGCGCTTCGCGATTGCTGCTGGGATCATGTAAGTCCCCCAAGATGATGTGATGTTACCACCACCGACAGCGGTACCGACCATTTGGCGCACAGAACACATTGTCATTGTGTCATCAACGTCCATCAGTACTTTTTCACTCTTACGTGGGTAGTTCATTTCTTGGAAGATGCGGTGACCCAAGAAGTCAGGAGACCACATTGCTACAGCAAGAATTGCGAATGGTAGAGAAGCAATGAAGTGTTCCATATTAGGAAGACCAAGCATCCAACCTTCTTCTGTTGAACCCCACCAGTAGATTGGGTTTAGGTTTGGAAGACCCGTCTCGGTTACGAATTTAATATCGAAGCCTGCGCCAAGAACAAGTGCGATTGCAAGGCCAGTGAAGGCACAAACAGGGATTGCTAGCCAGCGTTTGTTCACTTTAGCAAGGAACGCGTATAGGCCAATAGTAACCGCAAGAACGATTAGACCGATGTAACCCATGCTACCTGCGGCAACTGTGTCGGATTGCAAACCAACAGCCCAAGCTTGAATGGAATTAATTTGGCTCATCGTTCCGGTTAAACCCAAGAAGATGAGAAGGCCACCAGCCGTACCTTCAGAGGTGAGGTTAACCAGTTTTGAACCACCTTTTAACAGGCTCAGAATTAAACCAAACACACCAATGAGAATTGCCAATGCAAGAGGGTGAGCACCAGCAAGCGCGATGGTACCAATAAGAGGGATCATTGGGCCGTGGTTACCTGCTAGGTTGGCTTTAGGGTTAATAAAGCCAGAAGCAAGTACACAGAAAAGAAGTGCAGGGATGAGCATCTCTACACGGGCAACTTCGATGGCGAAATCTTTGCCCAGGTTAACATGGTCCCATGCGGCAGTTAGGCCTTCAGCCCAAGACATCATTACCGCAGAGTACATCGCGATAATACCAATCGTACCGGCAAGTGCTGGAACAAGATCTTCAAGTTCAAAACGGAAGTCACGACCTGGCAAGTTTAAGCCGAAACGACGCGGCTTCATAATTTGTAGTTCGTGGTCTAGGTAGTCTGAACGGCTTGCGAACTCAGATGCTGGACGATGAAGCTCACGGTAGCTCTTGGTCTCGATATCTGAATCAGAGTGCGTTTTGTTAACTGCGTCTGACATAGATTCCTCATATATTTAAAAGTTATGAATTCTTCATTCAATTGTGTTAATCCGCATCCTGCGGCACGCTTATGCTAGCTATTATTAGATTTGTTACACGTCGACATTGTGCCTAAGCATAGCTAATAACTTATTGTGTTGAGGCACAAAAAAATCCTCATCTTTTGGCAGGAGTCTAGCAAGATAGCCATTTAGGGTGATTGATTTAGATCACTTTAAGAATGGTTGTGAAATAAAACTACAGAAAGTTTCTGGCATGCGAATGAGATGGTGAAATCTTGTGTAATTTCATTACACAAGTTGCATAAAATTAGAATTTGTTGCTCTTATCGTTCTGGGATGCAGGGTAAATATCAATATTCATGATGATTATATAAAGCTGGCTTTATTCTTGCTTTCTACAGGGCAAAGACGATTTTTTTGGCTAATCATTGCCGCTCAGTTTAGGAAAAAGACATGAAACAGCTTAAAGTACTGCCACTAGTGGCAATCATCTCAGGGTTAATGGTCGGTTGTGGCGGCGGTGGCGGTGGCGGCGGTGGTTCCACACCAAGAACTACATTCACTTTTACTTTTGCAGCTCCAAATGTCATTAGTGAAACAAATGCACAAAAAGACAGCTGTACTATTTACGACCGTAGAGTAGATGGCAATGGCATCGAGCAGGTATTGACCTATCAACCAGCCGTAAGTGCACAGCTAACAGGAGGTAAGGTTGTCGGTTTCTATTCAGACAAGAATGGTGTCCGTCAAGGCGACTTTATCTACCCATCAGGCACTACTTTGAAATTTGTTCTAGAAGACATTCCTGAGGACGGCTATTTTACTTATCAGTTGCTTGATGCTTCTGGAACCGTATTTACGGCAAACAGCTTCAGTCGAGACTTTTTAAAGGACAATAACCTTAGAAACTCAACGTTCTCAATGAATCGAGAGGCGGTGTCTGCTTGTAATAAAAATGGCAACTTCCGTAAGGCTACCCGAACTGACCTTAAATATGAAGCAACGGAGGCTGGTGGCTTAGAGTACAACTTCATATCTCAAATTGCGAAAGAGTCTAAGCCTACCTATTCTATTGATTCTTTAGATGTAAGAGCAATTGGTTCGAAGATGGAGTCGACAGTCGTGCTGCAATATGCAGACGCAGCGAAAACAGAACTGCACCAGTATGGTATTCGCGATTGGTCGAGTGAATCACCATTGCCATTGGTTGGCATGAATGGTTCTTCTCCAATCTTGAACCCAACATCTTTCAAATATGACACTTTAGACATCAGTGTACTTGTTGGTGATTACAACTACGAAGTTGCAGAGCTACCTATGTCAACGACGAAGTTCTACCACCCGCTTGAGCCAAAAACGGAAACTTGGACTTACAGTGTTGCAGCTGAAAAACCTATCAATGGTTGGACGGTAGCGCTGAACCAAAAGATGTATCAGGACGCAAATTGGGATATCTCAATTGATCCAAGCGCTTACTACAACCTAAATGCTCTGCCTGCGTCGCATGTGGTGAGAGGTTCAACTATTGATACTGGTTTTGCTTTCACTGACCAAGATAAAGGCTTTAGCCGCCTTGCATATCGTGCAGAGTCTAACTCTGGAACACTACACCGAGTAACACACAAGATATTTACAACTTTAGAGAGTGATGTCGTTGTTCCGGAGTTGTTCTACTACACATTCGATGACAGTGTGAAACAAGATTTGAAAGTTTCTTCTACAAGTGATTACTCACAATCTATTGTCGTGGAGTCTGCTGAAGCAAACCTAAATAGCTATGACTTTGTTTCTCTTTTCTCTCATGGTGATGTGACCGATCTTAAAGTGGATCACGATGGTCTTGTGATCAGTGAAGTTGATTCTGAGAAGGTCAATACGAATGCTCAGAAATCTGATTTTATGGTATTGGTTAAGTAGCGTCTTAACACTTTTGTAAATTTATTAAGCCCCTTCTAAAGGGGCTTTTTTATATTTAATATTCAGCTTTTGAAGAATAAGTTGCTATATATTGCATATTAATTTGGCTATCGTATCTTTCTATTCGAATTATTTAGGTTAATAATTTGTTGCAAGTTTCAGGGTGTGGTGCTAATTTGTTCCGAATTAGAGAGGGCGGAGTCCCTTAATTGCAGTGACAAAAACACAGGGAGTAGAGCGCATGAATGATGTACCAGCGCTAGATATAAAAGACCTGCACAAAACATTTGGACAAAATGAAGTTCTCAAGGGAATTTCTCTTGCCGCGCACAAAGGAGATGTCATCTCCATCATTGGCTCTTCCGGTTCTGGTAAGAGTACCTTTCTTAGATGTATAAACTTGCTAGAAACGCCTACCGCAGGCGAAATTTGGGTGAATGGTGAATTAATCCAAATGAAGAACAACCGAGCAGGGGAATCCGTTCCTGCTAATGAAAAGCAAGTGCAACGTATTCGCTCACGTCTAGCGATGGTGTTCCAAGGTTTCAACTTATGGTCACACCTGACAGTACTAGAAAACGTGATTGAAGCCCCTGTTCATGTTCTAGGCGTACCAAAAGCCCAAGCGATTGAAAACGCAGAAGTCTTGCTTAAGAAAGTAGGCCTATATGAGCGTAAAGACTATTATCCTGGGCACTTATCTGGCGGTCAGCAGCAACGTGCCGCTATTGCCCGTGCGCTAGCAGTTGACCCTGAAGTGATGTTGTTTGACGAGCCAACCTCTGCGCTTGACCCAGAACTTGTTGGGGAAGTATTAGGGGTAATGAGAGATTTGGCAGATGAAGGACGAACCATGCTGGTGGTCACGCACGAGATGGCATTTGCGCGAGACGTATCAAACCATGTGATGTTCTTGCATCAAGGCTTAGTGGAAGAACAGGGAAATCCAGCTAAGCTATTTACAAACCCGGATTCAGAACGATTACAGCAGTTTATCTCATCCATTTACTAATATTTTTAGGCGGCAGACTATTGCCTCCTAAGCCAGCACAACAAACAAAACGAAATAAAATAGCAATCACAGGAGTATGGAAATGAAAAAGTGGTTATTAGCAGCAACGATCGCTGCAACGGCAGTATCTGGTGTCGCTCAAGCGAAAGAATGGAAAACAGTTCGCTTCGGCATTGAGGGTGCTTACCCTCCGTTTAGCTGGACAGAAACTGATGGTTCTCTGAAAGGCTTCGACGTAGACATGGCCAACGCGCTTTGTGAAGAAATGCAAGTGAAATGTAAGATTGTCGCGCAAGATTGGGATGGCATCATTCCTTCTCTATTAGCGCGTAAGTACGACGCAATCATCGCTGCGATGTCTATTACTGAAGAACGTAAGAAGAAAGTCGATTTCACTGGCAAATACGCACTGATTCCAAACAAATTTATTGCCAAGAAGGGTGCGAATCTGGATTTTGAAAACCTAGATGGCAAGAAAATCGCCGTTCAACGTGCAACAACACACGACAAATATCTGACAGATAACTATGGCGATAAAGTAGAAATTGTTCGTTACGGTTCTTTTGATGAGGCTTACCTAGATTTAGCCAATGGTCGTGTTGCCGCTGTATTGGGCGACGCCTCTGCTCTAGAAGAAGGTGTGCTTAATAAAGCGGGCGGCGACGCGTACGAGTTTGTTGGTCCGTCATTGACCGATCCTAAGTGGTTCGGTGAAGGTTTTGGTATTGCCGTGCGTAAACAAGATAAAGATCTAACGAAGAAATTGGACGCGGCGATAATTTCACTACGTGAGAAAGGTGTTTATCAAGAAATTGCTGGTAAATACTTTAACTACGATGTGTACGGTGAATAAACCGTAATTAAGCGACCGTTGGCTTGTTCCTAGAAGTAGTCAACGGTCGATTTTTTGAGTTTAGGGATTAGGAACTCACCTATGCTAGATTTACAAGGATACGAAGCTTCGATTTTAAAAGGGGCTTTAGTAACGATAGAAGTTGCAGTGCTTTCACTCCTTCTTGCGGTGATCTTAGGTATGCTTGGCGCATTAGCTAAGTTAGCGCCTTACAAATGGGCAAGGGCGATTGCCACTCTTTACACCACCGTCATTCGCGGCATTCCAGATTTGGTTCTGATGATGCTGATTTTCTTTGGTGGACAAATACTTTTAAACAATAGCCTGTACTCCATTAACGAAACGCTCAATGAGTGGTTTGCTTCGAGTGATCCAAACCATGAATGGACGTCTTACTTACCCGACTATATTGATGTCAGCCCATTTATTGCAGGTGTACTCACGATTGGTTTTATCTTTGGTGCCTACATGGCGGAGACTTTTCGCGGAGCGATCATGGCGGTGGACAAAGGTGAACTAGAAGCGGCGAAAGCTTATGGTATGAGCTCAGCCTTATCGTTTAGAAGAATCTTACTGCCTCAGATGATTCGTCATGCATTACCTGGATTTGGTAATAACTGGTTAGTGTTACTCAAGACCACTGCGTTAGTTTCCATCATCGGCCTGGATGACATGGTGAGAATGAGCTCGTTGGCGGCAGGTACGACGAAAATGCCGTTTACCTTTTACATGGCTGTCGCGCTCATCTTTCTGTTTTTTACCAGCGTTTCGACCGGGCTACTCAAGCTTGTTGAGCGTAAGTTCAGTATTCATGCGAGGTGAGTTATGGATTTTTCTTTGATTATTGAAAGCTTCCCAACTTATCTTCAGGGACTTTGGACGACAGTTTGGCTGGTAGGATTAGCGTTGGTTATCGGTTTGTGTGTCTCGATTCCATTAGCCGTGGCACGTAATAGTACGAATTATGCCTTTAGCTTACCTTCTTGGGGATTCATTTACTTTTTCCGTGGAACACCGTTGTTGGTCCAGTTGTATTTGATTTATTACGGTATGGATCAGTTCTTTCCTGTGAAAGATACCTTGTGGGAAAACGCCTGGTTTTGTGCTTTAGTCGCTTTTATTCTTAATACGTCGGCTTATACTGCAGAAATTATTCGTGGTGCGATTAATGGCTTGCCCAAAGGTGAAGTAGAAGCCGCCAAAGCGTATGGGATGAGTAAGTTTATGACATACAGACGTATTATCTTGCCTAGTGCACTGCGTCGAGCATTACCAGCTTATTCAAACGAAGTGATTTTCATGCTGCACGGTAGTGCGGTCGCGGGTATCGTTACCATTATGGATCTAACTGGCGCTGCGCGCTTAGTTAACTCACGTTACTATGCGCCATTTGAATCTTTCCTAACGGCGGGGCTGTTCTACATGGCACTGACGTTTATGATCTTGTGGTGCTTTAAAGTGGCAGAGAAGCGCTTCTTGGCATACCTACGTCCTTTAAGTTAATAATTAATGTCAGCAATGGTATCGGAATGGGTACCATTGCTTTTTGATGATTTTGTTATCTTCATTCCTATTTTTCCTACCGATACAAAGGACTATTTCTTTTTATTCATGTACTTACATTAATATTTGATAAACCCATTGTTTAGTAAGTAAAAATGAAAAAAACAATTCTATCGTTGGGCCTTGCCGCCGTTGCCACTGGATGTGGTGGGGGAGAGGGAGAGTCACAATCTAATGCTCAAGTAAAACCAACGCCAGCTCCAGTTCAACAAGCTCTGGATACTGGTAATGCTCTGCTCGTTTCTGACCCGAACGATTTCATTCGAGAAAGTCGGCAAGTTGTGGAAGGGCACAAGAAACAGTCGAATACGATCAAATCTGCAATTGCGAAAAACCTTTCTGGCCTTTATTGGGATCCAACCCATGATGCAGCGATCTTGGCACCTCAGTATGGGTTCAACGACACCATCTTGATGACCAACAAGGCCATGGCTAGCGGTTATAAAGATCAGGCGTTGTCAATTGGCGTTGCTGGAGAAAAAGCTAATGGTCAACGTTATGCGCTATTAGGTAGTAACCCATTTAGAACCGCACAACGCTTTCCCGAGTCTTCGAATGCCGCGATGACTCAATGGCTAAGCAACATGGTCACTTGGTTGTCAGGCGGAACTACTTCAAACGTTGTCATCGCGCAAATGGATCAGTCTTATTACTTCCCTGATGAGCAAGCGACTCGGAATTGGCTGAAAGACAATGTTTCACAAGAGTTGGCGTTTAACGAGGCCAACCTATGCGATGGTTCGAAGCTACTTAGCTGCTTGCAAACCAATACTCCAAACTTATTGATCTTGTCACAGCATCTGCAATCTGGCGACACCAACCAACAAGTACTCGATGCTCTGGCATACGCTGAGCAAGCCCAAATTCCTGTTCTATACCTGCATTGGGATGGAGGACTAACTGAACTTGGCCGAGACATTTTGGAAAAATTCCATGTTGATTATGTGGGAGATAACTATTGGCGTAAGTTAGGCTTGGTTGATTGGGCGCCTTCATCACTCATGAACTTCGTGCCAGACTCTGTTGCTACGCAACAAGCGCTGTTGTCTCGTTTTGAATCTCAAAACTTCAATGTTGACTTGTCACAGTGTGATGACAAATCTTGTCCTGACACTGCGAATATGGAAAGTCAATTTTATGCAGGGGCAAACAGTATTCGCCATCGGTTGCAAAAGCTTGATGAACAAAAAGTAGATTTGTTTAATCAAGACGGCTACCAATACGAAAAACTCATGGTATTGCTGGCTGATCATTATCGTCAAACGGTTGTCTTCCCAATGGACAAACAGTCAACCCAAACGACCGAATTCCTAAAGTCGTACTTTGCCGATTACGTGCAATACAACAGCCGAAGCGTAAACCCAAAACAACCAAATATGGGGAACTTCAGCCGTAGTGAGTTTAGCCCTGAAGTAAAGAGAATCAGCGCAACGATTAATATGGAATCAAAGCGTAACTTCCGCTCTGCTGGTGTGTATGCGCTTCCTGGGGAGACCTTTACGGTCACGCGCAATGACAGTAGTGAAGTGACGACTAAAATTGTCATCAACAGTTTAAGGAGTGGCGCAACTCATGAGTTCAGCAAAGATGGATACACGCGACCAAAAATGCTGACTTCTTTCGCCTATGAGGTGAAGCCGGGTGAAACCATCACGCTGACTTCACCTTATGGCGGGCCTATCCAGGTTCACTTTAACAATAATGATGTACCAGTAGCTCTAACATTTAGCCATGTAGCGCAACACCCTGTATGGAGAAGTGAAAAGGATAACGATGCGTTTATTCAGGAGCTTGAAGCGAATTTGTTCGATTGGGCTGAACTGATCACGCCTGGATTTGAGGTACATTCTAAACGTGACAAAATGCTTGAATCTGTCAACGATGAGATGTGGTCGACACCAGCTGAAATGGCGCTGGCGACAGAAGAGTATGTTCATAACTACCCACATGTCTTGGCTGGTTTCCAAGGGCCGGGTATCGATGAGGTTCCGGAAATTATCCAGTATGCCAAAAATCAAGGTTGGGAAATCGCCAATATTGATATGGTGAAGCATATGAACGCTGACCAAGCGACGTGTGGTTACGGCTGTTCTGGTAACCCATACGATGCTTACTGGTCATTCAGCCCACTCGGTCACGGTGATTTACATGAGCTTGGTCATGGCTTGGAAAAAGGTCGATTCCGATTTGCAGGCTGGGAAGGGCATTCAACGACTAATTACTACTCGTATTACAGTAAGTCTCGTTTCTTCCAGAATACGGGGAAAGTTTCAACTTGCCAAAGCTTAGATTTCAAAGGCCAGTTTGAATTATTGCAAGCAAGCCGAACTCAAGCGGATCCAAACGCTTACATGGCAGCGCAAAATCAAACTGGTTGGAGTTGGGGAGCTCGCGTTTACATTCAAATGATGATGGCGACGCAGCATGAAGGTGTACTGCAAAATGGTTGGCATTTATTGGCGCGATTGCACCTGATTGAACGTGAGTTTAACCGCTTGAAATCGGATGATGCGCTTTGGAATGAGAGACGATTGAGTATTGGTTTCACCAACTACTCTCGTGAAGAGGCAAATAGCATCTCAAACAACGACTGGTTGCTTATTGCTCTGAGCTACATCTCTCAGCGAGACATGACGAGCTATTTAGATATGTGGGGCTTCTCGTTCACAGAAAAAGCGAAACAGCAGGTTGTGGCGCTGAATCTACCACCGATGCCTCTCACTTACTTTGCAAGCAGCAATACCGGCTACTGTCTTAACGAATTTGCTCAAACGCCAGTCAGTGTTGATGGTCAAACGGTTTGGCCGCTGAACTAGCTGAGTAGAAAGTAACTTGCATGAAAAAGGGAGACAGAGTCTCCCTTTTTCATGGGTTAAGCTTAGCGTTGAGTCCCGCTTATTGCTCAGTTATGTATTACTTGAACGTCGACCAAATTGGAGCGTGGTCTGAAGGTTTTTCAATACCGCGCAATTCATAATCGATACCCGACTCAATACATTTTTGCGCGAGAGAAGGGGTCGCCAAAATGACATCAATTCGTAGACCTCGGTTATCATCAAATCCGCGAGAGCGATAATCAAACCACGAGAATTGATCGTTCACTTCTGGATATAGCTTGCGGAAGGTGTCCTCAAAGCCCCAATCTAGCAAGGTTTTCAGCCATTCGCGCTCTTCCGGTTGGAATGAACATTTACCTGTTTTTAGCCAACGCTTACGGTTTGGTTCGCCGATACCGATATCTGCATCAATAGGGCTGATGTTGATGTCACCCATAACAATCAATTGCTCGTCACTATTGTGATGATCGTTTAGGTAGGTCATCAGATCTTTATAAAACTGACGTTTGTATGGGAATTTTGTTTCGTGGCTGATGTTATCCCCTTGAGGGAAGTAGCCGTTTAGCACCGTGACCTTTTCGCCGTTTTCATTTAAAAACGTTGCCATGATCATGCGCTTTTGGTGCTCTTCGTTATCCGTCGGGAACCCTTTTTGTACGAGAAGAGGCTCTTGCTTACAAAGCATTGCGACACCGTAGTGCGCTTTTTGACCATGGAAATACACTTTGTAGCCCATGGCTTCGACAGCTTCAATCGGGAATGCTTCATCGTGAACTTTAATTTCCTGAAGGCCAATCACATCTGGTTGGTGTTTGTCGATTAGCGCTTGGAGTTGGTGCAGTCGCGCACGTAGTCCATTGATGTTAAAGCTGATTACTTTCATTGTTTATCCTTTTTGAGGGCGTACTTTTTTATGAATAGTATCATTGTGCAAGAGCACTGAAAACGAGTCTCGGTGAAAGGAGCGAAACGTTGGGCTACTTTGCTTTTAATTTGTTTTCTAAGTCGTTTTGCACGATCTTCAAAGCGTTAAGCGCAACTTCTGGATCTATCTCATTGCTCTCAAGTAAATAGATCAAATCGACAGCCAATTTGATCTCTTCAGGTGCGTCATCTAAAGGCGAGGTTGGTTGATCGGCCATTATTGGTGTTTTTCCCTATGTGTAATTTGGTTCTCTAGTTTCAGAAGCGCTGCCTCACAACGTGCCAAACGTTGCTCGGTCGCTAGTAACACTTTCTGAGCCTCGGCACGCATAAAACTAGGAGCGGTTTCGACAGCACGTTCTTTTTCTAACACCATTTCGCGCAAGCGTCTTGCCCACTCTTGGTGTTGAGCGAGTTCCTGGTAAAGCACGTTAATAGGCTTGCGGAAATGGCTGCTATGTTTGATCTCATTCTTGCGAATTTTGGTGGTAGAGATCTCGCGTTGAATCGCACCGATTTGCGCTACTAACCGTTCAGTGAGGTACTCAGCACGCAAAGCGGTGAGCTTACCTTCATTTTGCTCACGCACAATCGCATCCAGCGTAGCTTTTGCTTCTTTTACGCAAGGAGTAAGTAAGCGAGAGCGACAACCAAATAAGCGCTCATCAAAAAGCGGAACATGGTGTTCGCCTCTTTGACGGTCAAGAACAGCGGCTTGCTTCGCCATTTGTTCTAGGTTTTCCTGGAGTTGAGAAATGTTCATGACAAACCTACAAACCATGCGTCATAAGCCAATTTTATGGCCAGTATACTGACGACAGTAACAAATACAGGGCGAATGAATTTAGAACCAAACCGAATGGCGGAATGTGCGCCAACAAAAGCGCCAGCCATTAAACATACCCCCATTGTTAAGCCTAGCACCCAGTTGATATGACCGAGGACTGCAAACGTGATCAAAGAGGTAAAGTTGCTGGTAAAGTTCATTGCTTTTGCTAAGCCAGAGGCGAGCAAGATATTCAGCCGATACAGAGCCATTGAACTTACCGTCCAAAAAGCCCCAGTTCCAGGCCCTGCGAGCCCGTCATAGAACCCTATGGATAATCCTTGCATGTACTGTTTTCTATGAAGTTTTGGGCAAGGCTCGGGAATTGGACTTTGATGAGGAGAGTGCGGTGTTTTATGGAAGACGGTGTATAACGCCGCCGCTAAAATAACAAGAGGTAACCCTTTTTCTAGCCAATCCGTGCTAATCGCGTCCACAAGTAGGGTACCTAATGTTGCTCCGACAAGCGTCGCAACAAATGCTCTTCCCCAGCATTGAGGCTTGAATAAACGTTTCTTGTAGTACGTAAATGCCGCAGTAGAAGAGGCAAAGGTAGCCGCAAGTTTATTGGTGCCTAGTGCAATATGGGGCGGCAAGCCCAACGATAGTAGAGCAGGTACGGTTAGCATGCCACCACCTCCGGCAACTGCATCAATAAATCCAGCGACAAAAGCGACAAGCGCCAACACTAACAGCATAGTTGGCTCAATCATTTCCATAAATGGTGATTCTTCTAATATTCTATTTTACGTTTAAATGGAGGTAGTGAGTCGATTAAGGCTTGTCCGTATCGCTTAGTGACTAGGCGTCGATCAAGAATCGTTACTCTACCAGAATCTCTCTCTTTACGCAGTAAGCGACCTACGCTCTGGATCAGCTTTTTGCTTGCGTCAGGTACAGTTATTTGCATAAACGGGTTCCCACCTTTTTTCTCGATATATTCGGAGTGAGCCTGTTCGACAGGAGAGGTTGGAACACCAAATGGAATTTTTGTAATCACCAAGTTTTCAAGTAATTCGCCAGGTAAATCTAGCCCCTCAGAGAAACTGCCAGTACCAAATAAGATGCTGGTTTTATTTGATTCTATTAGCTTTTTATGTTTTTTTAGAATTTCTTGACGTGAGCTTTCGCCTTGAACTTGCAACGCCCAGCCTTTTTTTATGAACTCCGAAGACAGCGCCTTCGCAACTTGGTTCATCTGCCAATAGGATGAGAATAATACTAAGTTGGCTTTCTTGTCTTCCAAGTACTTAGGCAATATCTCGATAAGATATTCAGTAAATTGAGGCGCTGGTGGTTCATATTTCATCGCAGGGATGAGCAATTCTGCCTGGTTTTGGTAATCGAATGGTGACGCAAGCGCTAAAAACTGTGTGCCTGATTCTGGTTTTCCATCAATACCAACCTGATGGCAAAAGTAATGGAAGGAGTTTAATGCACGCATCGTTGCGGAAACTAAAATGGCGCCAATGCACCTGCTCCAAATTTGTTGGTCGAGTTGCCATCCAATTTCAAGCGGAGAAACACTCACAATGAAATCACCCTCGCGATCGGGGTGGGTTTCTAACCAGCGAGCCAAAGGCGCACCTTTTTCACGAGTTGGCTCAGCCATCAAGTGCCAGACTTGCGCTAGGTTTTCTAACCTTTGAATGTAGAAGCCGAGCTCTGCAAGCGCTGGTTCAGCCAATCTTGTCGCAAGCTCCCCATCTTTTACTCTTTCCGCAATAAGGTCGGCAATTTTTGCCACACTTTGATTTGCTTTTTTACTGAACTGCTTTAACTCTTTGGATTGGTTCTCTAGCCATTCTGGTAGTTCACCGTGCTCAAAGCGGTAGATGCCTTCTTCAAATTGAGCTGGATCGAACTGTTTAGGCAGTTGAGTCAGTGCTGGTATCAAGTTCTGAACCGCGTCTTGAAGGTCGTTGCGAAATCGAGCTACGCGTTTCTCGTGTGCGAGCGATGAAAACTTGCTAATCGACTGATTTAACTTCTCAAGCCACGCTGCCGCACCTTTTAAGCTCGCAGATGCTGAAGCATGATCGCGGGCGACATGAGGCAAGTGATGTGCCTCGTCAAAGACGTATATCGTGTTTTCTGGCTCAGGTAAGATTACTCCGCCCCCCAAGTCTGCGTCTGCCATGACGAGAGAGTGGTTCGCAATGATGACATCATTCTTATCCAGCTCCGAGCGCGCTTTTTGAAATGGGCATCCGCGATGGCCGGGTAAGCTGTTATTACAACTGTGTTTATCACTAACAATCAGTTGCCAAAGCTTATCATCGATGGTTTTAGGCCAAGAATCACGGTCACCGTCCCATTTACCTTGCGCAAGAGAGCGATGCATTGTTTCCAACAGCTCTATATCTTTTTGCTTAGGCTTGGTTTCGAACATGGCTAACTGACCACCATCAGCACCACAAGCTGAAGCAAGTTTTTCTGCACAACAATAGCGTTGACGGCCTTTTGCCAGAATAAAAGAAAACTCTCGGTCGGTAATCCGACGAAAAAGAGGGAGGTCTTTATTTATGAGCTGCTCTTGCAGAGCTACGGTCGCCGTTGAGATAACCACTTTTCTATTGTTATGTACAGCCACGGGGATGGCAGCCATTAGATAGGAGAGCGACTTACCAATTCCAGTCCCTGCTTCTGCAACCAGTATTCGGTTAGATTTGTGGTACTGACCGCACAGCGTTTTTGCAATCTCTGCAACAAGGTAGTTTTGTGCTCTTCTAGGTACAAAGTTATCAAGTTGATCTTGCAGGTTTTGATAGCTATTACGAATCGATTTTTGAATGTTACTGGTCAGCATACGGGCCTCAAATGCGTTGGAGGCGAATAGTAGCACACATCACTAGTTGTACAGTAGTTCACAAAACGGAATGCTTTTATGAGGAATGTAGATCTTCTTCACAAAAAAATATTGAACCTTATCTAAATGAAATTAATTTCATTATATGAAAAATATAAAACTCCAAATATGATATTTGCATGGTTTTTTATTCTATATATTGTGTTTTTTAGTATTTATTTTGGGTTTAAAATCTCATTGTTAATGGTTTTATAAATTATGAAAAATCAAGAGGATTGATTAGATGTTCGTCGAATAAATAAAGGTAAACTTTTCAAGTTATTGTTTTTAAATGTTATTTTTGTTTTTTTACATTGGTATTTAGAAAATTTGACAGCCAGAATAATCTTTTGCACTCTTAGCTCCAGATTTTGAGAAGGCGCTGTATAACGTTTTGTTAACGCTCTATCTCAAACATATAAAAAAAGGGAACCGGACAAGGATATCCCGAACTAAGAAAAGGCAGTGGATTAATTATGAAAAAAACTCTATTAGCACTAGCTGTAGTTGCGTCTGCAACTTCAGTGAACGCAGCTGAAGTATTCAAATCTGAAGAAGGTTCTGTAGATTTCTACGGTCAGCTACGTCCAACTCTTCTATTCCTAGACAGCACAGACCACACTGCAGAGCTAAACACTAGCTCTTCTCGTATGGGTGTAAATGGTGTTTACGTTGTAAACGACAACCTAAAAGTTCTAGGTGAAGTTGAAATCGGTGTTGCTCTAGGTGACAACTACGGTGCAGGTGCTGATTCAAGCGAGCGTACTGATGACTCAGTATACGTACGCCGTCACATCTTTGGCTTCGACATGGGCGATATGGGTACACTTCGTTTTGGTAAAGAAGGTACTTGGGCTGATGACATCTACGGAGCTGATTACTCATACTTCTTCGGTGGTTCTGCACTTCTTTACGGACACGCGTGGAACAACTCTTCTCAAATTAAATACGCTTACGAAAATGACGCATTCTGGCTAAAAGCTGGTTACGCGCTAGGTGAGAAAGATCAAAACGAAGAAATCCGCGAAGTATTCGTAGGTAAGTCTTTCAATGACCTATCTGTACACGCTGGCGTTCTTTCTTCTGAGAACAAGATTGCTTCTAAAGGTAACAACACTGAGAACCTATCTTTCGAAGTAACTGCTGAATACGCTCTAGATGAGCACACTCTAGGTGCTACGTACTACTACAACGAAAATGAAGACAAAGCAGCTAACGAGACTATCGATTCTCACGGTATCTCTCTAGCAGGCATGTTCGCTGTAGCTCCTAAAACAACACTTTACTCTGGCTACGAGCTAGTAATGTCATCTTCTGACAAATCTGGCAAGAAAGATGGCGACCAATCTAAGTTTTACGCTGGCGTTGAATACAAGTTCTCTAAATGGGCTCGCGTATTCGCAGAAGCGGGTTACAATTTTGATGGTGATAAGCTAGAAGCTGGTAAAACAACTGCAGAAACTGATTCTAAAACTGACTTCGGTGTTGGTGCACGTTTCTACTGGTAATCAATACCCAGTTTGATATTGTAAGACCCAGCTATATGCTGGGTCTTTTACTATGAAGATAAGGATGAAAAACTCTATGCAGTTATCATTAAAAGTGGCAATGGCGTTGTCTATTCTTGCCAGTACAAACCTTTATGCTGCAACGACTTTAGTGGTTCCAGAAGACGTGAAGTTACTGGCCGTCAATATGGAGAAGCCAAAACTTGAGGGGGGACTTTTCTCTAGTGAGAAGACAATTGAGATCCCCGACGGAACTAACCAAATTGTCTTCAAATATCAACCTGCTTTTGAAACAAACGAAAACCTTAAGACAGTTTACAGTGACGTGATCATCGCTAAGTTTGATGTTGAAAATGAAAAACTAAAGTTTGAACTACCAGAGTTTAAAACTCTTCGTCAAGCGCAAAACAACATCTCACCTTTAGATTGGCAACTGCTGGACACCAAAGGTCAACCTATTGCTTTGGTCGAAGATGTATTAGAGTCAGATGGTGTTCAAATTGGTCGTAATTACCCTCAAGAATCTCGTAACTACAATATTGCTGGCGGTATCGCGAGTGTTGCCGTTAGTTATGTAACTGTGAATCAGCATCAACAATCAGTAAGTGATATCGAGCCTCGAGTTGAGAGTAGTGATACCCGTTCAACAGTCGCATCGAACGACAGCCCAATGGTTGATGTATTAAAGACGATGTACCAGAAAGCGTCTCCGGCGGAAAAAGAGGCATTTAAAAACTGGCTTGCTGAGCAGTAATCCCTTAGTTCATTAGATAGGGCTTAACTGAAAAAGTACGAATCTAAAAAGCAGGCTTTAAGCCTGCTTTTATCTTTTCTGCCTATTAGAGAGAGATTTCTCTCCATTCACCAGGCATTAGGTCTTTAAGGACGATATCACCCAACGAATGACGAATGAGGCGCAAAGTAGGGAAGCCAATGTGCGCAGTCATGCGACGCACCTGACGATTTCTTCCTTCAATAATGGTAATGGCTAACCAAGTGGTAGGGATATTTGCACGAAAACGAACAGGAGGGGTTCTATCCCAGACTTGTGGTTCTGGAATCACTTCAACTTCGGCTGGTAGGGTCATACCATCTTTTAGCTCTACTCCCTTTCTCAATTTTTCAAGATCTTGCTCTAGAGGAGCGCCATCGACTTGAACCCAATAAGTCTTCGGGGATTTTGACTTTGGCTGCGTGAGCTTCGCCTGCAAGATGCCATCGTTAGTGAGCACCATCAAACCTTCGCTGTCTCGGTCCAATCGGCCAGCCGCATAGACATCTTTGACTGGGATATAGTCCGCTAACGTTTTGCGACCATCACCATCGGTAAATTGACTGAGCGTGTCGTAAGGCTTGTTGAATATAATGACTTTACGGTCTTTTGGATCCACTTTTGGCTTTTGGTTTCTTGCTGAGCGAACAGGGCGACGGTTTGTTTGAGTACGAGTCTTTGAGCTATTGCGAGCTCCTGAGTGTTTAAATCGGCCCGTTTGGGATTGATTGCGACCGCGACCTTTTTCATGACCTGTACGAGATGACATGTTAACTACCCTGCAAAAATGTAAATGAACTGTGTTTGAAAGTTTTAAGTTTTCTCATGATCGGATATGATTTGCGCGCCTAAAACTAACAAACGCGCACAGAATGATAGACTAATTCGTGTTATTTGTTTAATTATATCAGTGCACTCATGGATTCAGAGCCCAGAGCTTCAAACTACAACAAAGAGTGCGAACCGCATGTGGCGTTAGTGAGGAGACATGTACTGCTAACGTGCAGCAATGCGTCAATTAAACCAACTCAGACGCTGAGTTGATCAGCCAACAAGTTGATTAAAAAATAGGGAAATTTCATGCCTACAGAAAAACCTACAATTATCTACACCATCACTGATGAAGCGCCGGCGCTAGCAACTTATTCATTACTACCAATCATTCAATCATTCACAGCATCGTCTGGCATCAATGTAGATACTCGTGATATTTCACTAGCAGGTCGAATTATCGCTAACTTCCCAGAGCATCTAAAAGAAGAACAGCGCATTGGCGATGCGTTGACTGAGCTTGGTGAACTGGCTCAAACTCCAGAAGCAAATATCATCAAGCTGCCTAACATTTCTGCTTCAGTTCCTCAGCTTAAAGCGGCGATTAAAGAGCTTCAGGCGAAAGGTTACGATTTACCAAACTACCCAGAAGAACCGAGCACGTACGAAGAGAAAGCGATTAAAGCGGCTTACGACAAAATCAAAGGTAGTGCGGTTAACCCAGTACTTCGTGAAGGTAACTCAGACCGTCGTGCTCCAACTTCGGTTAAGAACTACGCGAAGAAAAATCCACATTCAATGGGTGCGTGGTCATCAGAATCTAAGTCTCATGTCGCGAGCATGTCAGACAATGACTTCTTTGGGAGCGAAAAGTCTACGACTATCTCTGGTGCAACAGAGGTAAAAATCGATTTTGTTGGTAATGATGGTGCAGTTAAAGAGCTCAAGTCTGCGTTCCCATTACTAGATAAAGAAGTCATTGACACTTCAGTGATGAAGAAGAAGGCGCTGGTTGAATTTTTCGAGAAAGAGATTGCTGAAGCGAAAGCACAAGACGTGCTGTTGTCTCTTCATATGAAAGCGACGATGATGAAGGTTTCTGACCCAGTCATTTTCGGCCATGCAGTGAAAGTTTACTACAAAGACGTTTTCGATAAATACGGTAAGCTGTTTGAAGAACTGGGCGTTGATGTAAACAATGGCATTGGTGATGTCTACTCGAAAATTGAGTCTCTACCTGAAGCGCAAAAAGCAGAAATTGAAGCGGCAATTCAAGCGGTTTACCAAACTCAACCAGAACTTGCGATGGTTGACTCTGATCGTGGTATCACCAACTTACATGTACCAAGCGACATTATTGTAGACGCTTCTATGCCAGCAATGCTTCGCTCTTCTGGTCAAATGTGGGGACCAGATGGTAAACAAAAAGACACCAAAGCGATGATACCAGATCGTAGCTACGCAGGTATTTACCAAGCGGTGATTGATTTCTGTAAAGAGCACGGCGCATTTGACCCGACCACTATGGGTAGCGTGCCTAACGTTGGCTTAATGGCTCAAAAGGCAGAAGAGTATGGTTCTCACGACAAGACATTCATTCTAGACGCAGCGGGTACTGTTCGCGTTGTTGATACTGCGGGTAACGTATTGTTAGAGCAAGCGGTTGAAGAAGGCGATATCTTCCGTATGTGTCAGGTGAAGGACGCACCAATCCAAGATTGGGTTAAACTAGCAGTGACTCGCGCACGTGCAACAGGTGTTCCAGCCGTATTCTGGCTAGACGAAAACCGTGCGCACGATGCTGAACTCATTAAGAAAGTAAATACCTACTTACCAGAGCACGATACTGACGGTCTAGAGATTAAGATCCTATCTCCTGTTGATGCTTGTAAGTACTCGCTAGAGCGTATGAAAGCGGGTCTGGATACTATCTCTGTAACGGGTAACGTTCTTCGTGACTACCTAACAGACCTGTTCCCAATTCTAGAGTTAGGTACGTCAGCTAAGATGCTATCTATCGTTCCATTGATGAATGGCGGTGGTCTATTTGAAACAGGTGCTGGTGGTTCTGCTCCTAAGCATGTTCAACAAGTAGAAAAAGAGAATCACCTTCGTTGGGATTCTTTAGGTGAGTTCTTAGCACTAGCTGCATCCCTAGAACATCTAAGTGTGGTGGCAAACAACCCGAAAGCGCAAGTTTTGGCGGATACGCTAGACAAAGCGACTGGTGAGTTTTTAGATACCAACAAGTCTCCGTCACGTAAAGTGGGCGAATTAGATAACCGCGGTAGTCATTTCTACCTCGCACTTTACTGGGCGAAAGCACTTGCCGAGCAAACAGACGATGCTGATCTCGCTGCTGAGTTTGCACCGATTGCGAAAGCGTTGTCAGAGCATGAAGAAAAAATCGTCGCTGAGCTAAACAACGCACAGGGTGTGAAAGGAGAGCTGGGCGGTTACTACCTGCTAGACGATGCATTGGTTTCTAAGTTGATGCGCCCAAGCGAAACCTTTAACGCGATCATTAACAAGTAAAATAGATGAAAAGAGCACGTCGCTTTCGACGTGTTTCTTATTTTATCAATACTTTGTATGTGGTCTATCTGCATTTCATAAGCTACAAATAGTAAGAAACCCGCTATCTTGGCGGGTTTATTTTTCTCTTCAGAACATCAAAATGATGTTTCGAGAGCAATATTTTTATTTTTCGACAGCGCTCTAATTATTTGGCTTGACCTTCAAGAGGCACGACGCTACTCGCGTGACAGCCTTTGGGACCTTTTTCAATCTCGTATGAGACTTGTTGGCCTGCTTTCAGTGTACGATAACCGTCCATCTGGATAGTTGAGTAGTGGGCAAAGATATCTCCCTCTTCTTCATCTGAACAAATAAACCCAAATCCTTTGGCATTGTTAAACCACTTTACTGTACCTGTAGCCATGCTTTTACATCCCTCATGCATTTTTTACTGAGTTGTTACAACAACCAAGTTATACCTTTAACTTGGTACTACTATTGTCAGCGAACGCTAACAAACATCTAGTCAATGAGAAACCACATTCACCAAGCTGCTTAAAAACAAATGGATTCAAAATGACGATTTATGCATCAACACTTTCCACTGTAGTCAATGAATCCCGACAGTCAATAGCATTAAGCAACAAACAGAAACATAATTGAAAACAAATCACTTTTGAGATTAACAATTTTGCAAACAGTTTTTCGTATATACGCGGAAGTTTGGTCAATTAGCCTGCAAAGTAGTATTCACTGGAAAAACCATACTGTTCGTGTTGCTTATGATAGACGAATCCTCTAACTGAATAAAAAATGAAGTTTTCGTGATAATTACCCTATTCTCAGTTAGGAAGTGTGATCTCGGTAGAAGACTGAGAGATGTTTTGCAATAGCTCGGAGGGGGTAAAAAGAAAGTTATTTTATAAGTAAAAATGTGTAACTTATCGACAAGCATCTTTTATTTGCGCCCCCTCAAGACCTGCATTAGTCTCTATATTAGGTAGCAACATTAGGTAGCAACTTTTATCGATCAAAGATCGAATTCGGTGCCATATCTCACTACACCGCGCTGCACGCTTGTGGTAGATTGTTTTTATAGGTCGAAAACATCAACCCTTTGATACGATATCTTTAAATTGCCATGAGTAAAAATTTTGAATGGGTCACTCCGGACTCTGATCTTCTGGAGCGAGAAAGTACGAAAGTTCAGCCACCTAAGCTGTACAATGTTGTACTAAATAATGATGACTATACACCTATGGATTTCGTCATAGAGGTACTTGAGCGATTCTTTTCACATGACATTGATAAAGCGACTCAGATCATGCTCAAGATTCACTATGAAGGAAAGGCAATCTGTGGCACATACAGTGCAGAAATTGCCGAAACAAAAGTAGCGCAAGTTACGATGTACGCAAGGGAAAATGAACATCCGCTACTTTGCACTATGGAGCAAGCGTAAACAAAGAAGACTTGCTCGAACAACCCAAGTTGTTTTTTCGGGAGGTACTTATGCTAAATAAAGAACTAGAGTCAAGCCTTAACGGTGCATTTGCTCGGGCGCGAGATAAACGCCACGAGTTTATGACTGTCGAACACCTCCTACTTGCATTATTGGAAAATGATGCAGCTAAGGAAGCCCTTTTAGCTTGTAAAGCGGATCTTGACGCTTTACGTAACGAACTCGATATATTCATCGATCAAACTACGCCTCTTATCCCAGACAGTGATGAGACGCGTGAAACCCAGCCGACTTTGAGTTTTCAACGTGTGCTACAACGCGCCGTCTTTCATGTACAGTCGTCTGGCCGCAACGAAGTAACAGGTGCAAACGTGCTTGTGGCGATCTTCAGTGAGCAAGAGTCGCATGCCGCCTACCTACTGAAGAAAAACGACATCTCCCGATTAGATATTGTTAACTTTATCTCCCATGGTATTACTAAAGCGTCAGGTGCAAGCGAAGACCCATCATCAGATTCGTTCAGTTCAGAGAGTGTCGAAGAGCCGAATTCTGAAGAACGTTTGGAAAGCTTTGCGACTAACCTTAATCAGGTCGCTAAAGATGGCAATATCGATCCACTGATTGGTCGCGATAAAGAGCTAGAGCGCACTATTCAAGTACTTTGCCGCCGCCGCAAGAATAACCCATTACTAGTGGGTGAAGCCGGGGTAGGTAAAACAGCCATCGCAGAAGGTCTTGCTTGGCGAATTGTAGAAGGGCAGGTCCCGGAAGTTATTCAAAACAGCGTGATTTACTCATTGGATATTGGTTCTCTATTGGCTGGTACTAAGTACCGTGGTGATTTTGAAAAACGCTTCAAGGCGATTTTGAAACAGCTTGAAAAAGAAGAAGATGCAATTTTGTTCATCGATGAGATACACACAATCATCGGTGCGGGTGCGGCTTCTGGTGGTCAAGTTGATGCCGCAAACCTTATCAAACCTCTACTAAGTAGCGGTAAGTTGCGTTGTATCGGCTCGACTACATACCAAGAATACAGCAACATTTTCGAGAAAGAGCGTGCGTTGTCCCGTCGTTTCCAAAAGATAGACGTTGTAGAGCCTTCTCTGGATGACACAACTAAAATCTTGATGGGCTTGAAGCCGAAGTACGAAGCACACCATGAAGTACGTTACACCAATAAAGCACTGCGTGCCGCGGTAGAACTTTCGGCGAAATACATCAATGAACGTCATTTACCAGATAAAGCCATTGATGTCATTGATGAAGCTGGCGCTCGCAGTCGTCTTGCTCCTGCAAGCCGCCGTAAGAAAACGGTTGGTGTTGCCGATATCGAAGCGATGGTTGCCAAGATGGCACGAATCCCAGAGAAGTCGGTTTCTTCTTCAGATAAAGACATCTTGAAGAACCTAGATAGCAAGATGAAGATGTTGGTATTTGGTCAAGATAATGCGATTGATGCATTATCCGAAGCGATCAAGCTGACACGTGCAGGTTTGGGCGTGGATAACAAACCAGTTGGTTCATTCTTGTTTGCTGGCCCTACTGGGGTGGGTAAAACAGAGGTGACGGTGCAGCTATCTAAGCTTCTAGGGATCGAGCTACTTCGTTTTGATATGTCGGAATATGGTGAGCGTCACTCCGTGAGTCGCTTAATTGGTGCACCTCCTGGTTATGTCGGTTACGACCAAGGTGGCTTGCTGACAGACGCTGTTATCAAGCACCCACATTCAGTCGTATTACTCGATGAGATTGAGAAAGCGCATCCAGATATCTTTAATTTGCTATTGCAAGTGATGGATAATGGTACGCTAACGGACAACAACGGTCGTAAAGCAGACTTCCGTAATGTCATCCTCGTTATGACAACCAACGCGGGTGTGGCTGAAACTGAGAAGAAATCAATTGGTTTGATTCAGCAAGACAACAGTCACGATGCGATGGCGGAAATTAAGAAGGTATTCACTCCTGAGTTCCGTAACCGTCTTGATAACATCATCTGGTTTAACAGCCTTGATGAAAGCGTTATCCATCAAGTTGTTGATAAGTTTATTGTTGAACTGCAGGTGCAACTTGATGCTCGTGGCGTATCAATGGAGGTATCGCAAGATGCACGCCATTGGTTAGCGAATAAAGGTTATGATAAGGCGATGGGTGCTCGCCCAATGGGACGCGTTATCCAAGAGCAACTTAAGAAACCTTTGGCTAATGAATTGTTGTTTGGCTCTCTAGTCGACGGCGGCACTGTGAAAGTAACACTAGTGAATGACACACTTAAATTTGAATATTTGAGTGAGAAAGAGGCAGCGATGCATTAATTGCTCCGTAGGGAAGTAAAAGCGCACGATTTTATCGTGCGCTTTTTGTTTGTCTGAACCTACTCGGAAATAAAAATCATGCAATAAAAAACGGAGCAAACTGCTCCGTTTTTTATTGCATCCGAAAATCAGAGATTAACGAGCGCGGAAGACGATGCGGCCTTTTGACAGGTCGTATGGAGTCATCTCTACAGTTACTTTGTCACCCGTTAGGATACGGATGTAGTTCTTACGCATCTTGCCAGAGATGTGAGCAGTCACAACGTGACCGTTTTCAAGTTCAACACGGAACATAGTGTTTGGTAGAGTGTCAAGGACCGTGCCTTGCATCTCGATTACGTCTTCTTTAGCCATTTAATCCTCTTTAGAAATTAGGCAATATTAGCGGGCTATATTCTGCCGCTAAATAGTAATTATGTAAAGTTGAGGCGTATTCTACCCTCGCCAACGCTGATTTACTAGCCTTTGGTGGCGTTGAAAGCGTGTTTTATAGTTCATTGCTGGACACTCATCAATCTGATAACCCAAATAAAGCCACTGTTGTTTGTTTTCTTGGCAGTATTTTATTTGATAGAGCACTGCCAAAGTGCCAAGAGATAACGGGTAGTCAGGGTCAAAAAAAGTATAAAATGCACTCGAACATTGAGTCATTACATCCGTTACCGCAATGGCGAGTAATTGATTTGACTCATCGTAAATATGCAAAAATGAAGTGGTCAACCAGCTGGTTTGGGCAAACCGATAAAATTCATCACGCTTTGGTGGGTACATAGTGCCGTTTTTGTGTCGTTTGGCAATGTAACGACTGTAAAGCGCAAACCATTCCTCATCCATTTCGGGTTTCATTTCCCAACGTAAAGGCTGTGCTTTACTGAGCAGCCTCTTCTGGCTTTTTGATAGCGTCACATCCGGAATCGAGACTCGAATTGGCTGGCAAGCATTACAATGCTCACAGTGCGGTTTATATATGGTATCTCCGCTACGACGAAAGCCGTTGGCCATCAGCAGTTGATAGTTTTCTTCAGTATGCAGCCCTGCATCAAGTGCTACCGCCACACGCTCTTGCCGTTCAGGCAAGTAACTGCAAGGGTGATTATTCGTTAATCCAATTCGAATATGTTGTATATCCGTACTCATACTGAATCCTGCAAAACTTGGGGCTTATAGGTATCAAATAGTGTTTGTTTTTCTCTTAAAGATAGTAGTTTTTGCATAAACTCGTTACGCTCTAGTTCAAATGCGCCAAGTGATGCCAAGTGCGAGTTCATAACCTGACAATCGATTAATTGACCTTGCTTTGACGCCAAATGGTTGCATAAGTACCACAATGCAATTTTAGATGCGTTATCTTTTAGGCTAAACATCGACTCTCCGCAAAAAAGTTGACCAACGCAGATGCCATATAGTCCCCCAATGAGCTCGTTGTCATGCCATACTTCTACAGAGTGACAGTGACCAAGTTTAGCTAACTCAATGTAAGACGCTTGCATTTCCTCGTTGAGCCAAGTTTCCTCTGCAGGACGTGTTGATGAACATAGTCTAATCACTTCTTCTGTCGCGAAATTGAGCGTTACTTTATAGTTATGTTTACGCTGAAATTTTTTGAGACTTTTAGACGGTTTAAACGCTAAGGGATCAAAAACAGCGCGTGGGGAAGGGCTCCACCATAGAATAGGTTCTCCAGGACCATACCAAGGGAAAATGCCTTGATAGTAACCATTGAGGATTCTCATGGGATCTAAGTCACCGCCAAAAGCAAGCAAACCATTGGGATCGCTGAGTGCTTTATACGGAGAGGGAAAGTTGAACGTATCATCGAGTTCAGTTAAATAAATAGCCATAAGAAGTCGTTACCAACATTAGAGTCAGAGGAGTTTATGATGACCTGGTCAAGAAATATTGTGAAAGTATGGCTTTGGATCATACTGTTTTTCCCACTTGCCGCCAACGCAGCATATGAAAGAAATGTTGCCAAGCCGGTAAATGAAGTGGTGTATGGGAAGATTGACTCTGTCCGTTATATTACTCAGCAAGAGGTCGTTCAATCGAAAAATAATGGTTGGAAAACGCTACTTGGTGCCACAATAGGCGGTTTAGTCGGCAATCAATTTGGTGGTGGTACTGGACGAGAAGTTGCGACGGCAGTGGGTGCACTTGCAGGTGCAGCGGTTGCACAAAATCAAAGTAATTACCAATACACGGTTGAATATAAGTTAGTTGAGCTACTCATTAAAGTGAAGGGCGACAAGCTGATTAATGTTATCCAAGATGTTGATAAAAATATGCTATTTAGTCGAGGGGATGAAGTTCGTATCTTATATTTTGATGATGGAGTCAGGGTTGATATCACTTATTAACCCTAGGTTATTTTAACATAAGGTAGCCTAACCAGGCATGCACAGTAGGGCTGGCTTATCGTCAAATAAAGTCGAAATAGCTTGCTGTTTCGTCGTGCTTCTTTCGCTCTTATTTACATCGCTGGTAATGCCTTTAATTCTGTATCTTTAGACTGCTTGAGGATATTCATTAATTAGCGCCGATTTACTCTGGTTTTGTCGTGTTTTTTTGGGTAGTCTGAATTCACGAAGAATTGTTTAGCCCTCATAAAAATCGTATGTTGAGGGCACAAAGGATTATCAACTTTTAATGGAAAGCCTAACGTTACAACCTATCAATAAAATTCAAGGGGAAGTGAACCTTCCTGGCTCTAAAAGCGTTTCTAATCGAGCTCTTTTACTTGCTGCTCTTGCTCAAGGCAGAACTCGCCTTACTAATCTCCTCGACAGTGATGATATCCGTCATATGCTGAATGCGCTGACTAAACTCGGCGTTCAATACCAACTTTCCGAAGATAAAACAGAATGTCTCGTTGAAGGCCTTGGGCGTCCGTTTTCTGTCTCAGAACCGGTAGAGTTATTTCTCGGTAATGCTGGCACTGCGATGCGACCATTAGCTGCGGCTCTTTGTCTTGGAGAAGGGGAGTATGTACTGACGGGCGAACCTCGTATGAAAGAGCGTCCAATTGGTCACCTTGTCACGGCACTGAAAGATGCTGGTGCGAACGTTGAGTACATGGAAAACGAGAACTTTCCGCCTCTCAAAATAGTCGGTACTGGCCTAAAAGCAGGTACAGTTTCTATCGATGGATCTATTTCGAGTCAGTTCTTGACCGCTTTCTTAATGTCTGCGCCATTGGCTGAAGGTGAAATTCGCATCAACATCGAAGGCGAGTTGGTTTCTAAGCCTTATATCGATATCACCTTGCATATCATGAAGCAGTTTGGGGTCGATGTGATCAACAACGACTATCAAGAGTTTGTGATTCCTGCCGGTCAGCAATACATCGCTCCAGGTGATTTCTTGGTTGAAGGTGACGCGTCTTCTGCTTCTTACTTCTTGGCGGCGGCAGCCATCAAAGGCGGAGAAGTTAAAGTCACGGGTATCGGTAAAAACAGCATTCAAGGTGATATTCAATTTGCTGATGCGCTTGAAAAAATGGGTGCAGAAATTGAGTGGGGTGATGACTACGTAATTTCACGTGTTGGTCAGTTGAAAGGCATCGATATGGATTACAACCATATCCCTGATGCTGCAATGACCATCGCGACAACAGCGTTATTTGCCGAAGGCACTACCGCTATTCGTAACGTTTATAACTGGCGTGTAAAAGAAACAGACCGTTTGTCAGCTATGGCGACGGAATTACGTAAAGTTGGTGCGGAAGTGGAAGAAGGGGAAGACTACATCATTGTCAAACCTGTCTCTCAGTTAAAGCATGCTGCGATTGATACTTACGATGATCATCGAATGGCGATGTGTTTTTCGCTGGTGGCACTTAGTGATACGCCTGTGACGATTAACGATCCAAAGTGTACGTCGAAAACGTTCCCTGACTACTTCGACAAACTTAAGGCTTTAAGCTGCTAAATATTCTGACCTGAAACAAAAATAGCCAGAGTAAATAACACTTTGGCTATTTTTGTTTTCCGCTACTATTTAACCAGCGTAAATTCCTTGGAAAGGTGATGCGCTAAGTATTTGAACATATTGAATACTGCAGTCGTATTTGAAGTTGGTAAACCTTTGTCATCAAGGAAGTATTCACCTTTAAAAACTAAAACACCTTCTTTTTCTTCTACGCTTGTTGCTCGCATCCCTTCGATGTAATCATCGTGCTCTTGGATGATTTGGTTAGCGATCAAAAGAAGGTCGAACTCTTCGATAAACGTTCTATCAGACATACTTTTTCTACCATTCATTTCAGTTGAGAACGCTGAGTATACCTACAACTAAAATGGGTTTGCATGATTAATTCAGTCAATCGTTCACTTAGCCTAAACAGATCAATTTTTAGAGTGTAAGTATGATTAGTTGGAGGAGTATGACAGAGCCACTGAACGAAACTATTTTGTGATGCGTAACAAAATTTATTGCATTGGATTAGCGGATGCTAAGTTTGCCTGTTTAGATATGCCGCTCAATACCTTTCAGAACCCTGTCTCTTTGAAGTATAAAGACGATGAATTGTCAACCAATCGGATCTGAATTTCAAAAAAGCAGTTGATCTTCTTTTCATCTCGCACAATAGTAAAAAAAGAAGCAATGAAATAGAACATTATGCGGGTGGCCTTTAAACAAGGTTTCTACCCGCATTATTATGAAGGACGTTAGAGTCAGTTATGGGTAAATCACTCGTTATAGTGGAGTCACCAGCCAAGGCAAAGACGATAAATAAGTACCTTGGTAAAGACTTTATTGTTAAGTCTAGTGTTGGTCATGTGCGTGATCTGCCTACGGCCGGTCAAAGCACTGGTGAGAAAAAAGCCGCAGCCATCTCAACAAAAGGGATGAGTCCGGAAGAGAAAGCGCGCGTTAAAAAAGAGAAAGACCGCAAAGCGTTGATCAAAAAAATGGGGATTAACCCATATCATGACTGGGAAGCGAATTACCAAATCCTTCCAGGCAAAGAAAAAGTTGTCAACGAACTACAAAAACTCGCCAAAGACGCAGATTGCGTTTATCTCGCAACCGACTTGGACCGCGAAGGGGAAGCAATCGCATGGCACCTTCGTGAGATCATCGGTGGCGATGAAGAGCGATACAAACGTGTAGTTTTTAACGAAATTACGAAAAACGCGATCCAACAAGCTTTCCAAACACCTGGAGAGCTGAACATGGATGGTGTTAATGCCCAACAAGCGCGTCGCTTCATGGACCGTGTCGTTGGTTTTATGGTTTCACCTTTACTTTGGAAGAAAGTGGCTCGTGGTTTATCTGCTGGTCGCGTGCAGTCTGTTGCGGTGAAACTATTAGTTGAGCGTGAGCGTGAGATTAACGCGTTTGTACCAGAAGAATTCTGGGATATTCATGCGAATACGAAAACGAAAGACAAAGCGGACTTTAAACTACTTGTTGCTCAGAAAGATGGTTCTGCGTTTAAGCCAGTTAATGAGGCAGAAACCAAAGCAGCGATGTCTGTGCTTGAGAATGCAAGTTACGAAGTATGTAAGCGTGAAGATCGCCCGACGAAGAGCAAGCCTTCAGCACCTTACATCACCTCTACGCTTCAACAGGCAGCGAGTACACGTCTGGGCTACGGTGTGAAAAAGACCATGATGCTAGCTCAGCGCCTCTATGAGGCCGGTTACATCACTTATATGCGTACGGACTCGACTAACCTAAGTGCCGAGGCTGTGGACGCTGTACGTGACTTTATTGGTTCTGAGTTTGGTGATAAGTATTTACCAGCGAAACCGCTGACGTATGGCAGTAAAGAAGGGGCACAGGAAGCGCACGAAGCGATCCGTCCTTCAAATGTGGGTGTTAAAGCGGAAGACCTGCAAGGTGTCGATGCTGATGCGCACAAACTTTACGCTTTGATTTGGAATCAGTTTGTCGCGTGTCAAATGACGCCAGCAGAATACGATTCAACAACCATCAGTGTAAAAGCGGCAGAATACACGCTTAAAGCGAAAGGCCGTATCCTTAAATTTGACGGTTGGACTCGTGTGCAGCGTCCAATGGGCAAAAACGAGGATACAATCCTTCCTGCGGTACAACTTGGCGATAAGCTAAGCTTGGAGTCACTTGACCCTAAACAGCACTTTACAAAGCCACCTGCGCGCTACACTGAAGCAGCACTGGTTAAAGAGCTGGAAAAACGAGGCATTGGCCGTCCTTCGACTTATGCATCGATCATTTCTACGATTCAAGATCGTGGTTACGTAAAAGTTGATCAGCGTCGTTTCTACGCCGAAAAAATGGGCGAAATTGTTACCGACCGCCTTGATGACAGCTTTAACGATTTAATGAACTACGACTTCACTGCCCGCATGGAACAGAAACTGGACCAAATCGCGGAAGGTGAAGTGAACTGGAAAGCAGTGCTAGATAACTTCTTTGCTGATTTCACTGGCGATCTTGAAAAAGCGGAATTGGATGAGTCAGAAGGCGGTATGAAGCTAAACCATATCGTCATGACGGATATCGAATGTCCGACGTGTGGGCGCCCAATGGGTATCCGCACCGCTTCGACAGGTGTGTTCTTAGGCTGTTCAGGTTACGCGTTACCACCTAAAGAGCGTTGTAAGACAACCATCAACTTGGGTGATGAAGAAGGCATTATTAACGTTTTAGAAGAAGACGTTGAAACGGCCGCGCTTCGTGCTAAAAAGCGTTGTCCGATCTGTGAAACGGCGATGGATGCATACCTGATTGATGACAAGCGTAAGATGCATGTTTGTGGTAATAACCCGAACTGTGAAGGCTACCTTGTTGAATACGGTGAGTTCAAAGTCAAAGGCTATGATGGTCCAGTTGTTGAATGTGACAAATGTGGCTCTGATATGGTGCTTAAAAACGGTCGCTTTGGTAAATACATGGACTGTACGAGTGAAACGTGTAAGAACACTCGTAAGATTCTGAAGAATGGCGAAGTCGCGCCACCGAAAGAAGATCCTGTTCATTTTCCCGAGTTGCCATGTGAAAACTCAGATGCGTATTTCGTACTTCGTGATGGTGCTTCAGGTCTATTTATGGCGGCAAGCAACTTCCCGAAATCGCGCGAGACACGTGCTCCTTTGGTTGCTGAACTAGCACGTTTTGAAGAGCGTTTACCTGAGAAGTTCAAATACCTAGCGACCGCACCGCAAGAAGATCCTGATGGTCGTCCTGCAGTCGTACGCTTTAGTCGCAAAACAAAAGAGAACTACGTTCGTTCGGAAGAGAACGGCAAACCATCTGGTTGGACAGCGCTCTTTGTTGAAGGTAAGTGGGAAGTCACAGATAAGCGTAAAAAAGCGAAAGCATAAAAATGCACCATTAAGGTAATGTAAAAAGGCAGCGATATCGCTGCCTTTTTTGCGTAGGGGCCGACAGTTTTCTCCTGCGCATTCTTCCTCTAATCGACCTTTCCTCACTTTAACAAGCACCATTGTCGCTAGAAAACACCAGAGTCACGATTTATTGGTAGCGAACGTATTTTTTATGTAAAAAACATTCGTCGTAACTTTCATTTTGCGTTCATATATTTGTTATATATTAAGCTCAAAAAGTCGGTGGTGTAGTGAATCCGTTCGTAAATTGTTTTCATAATGTAATCGTTTGCTTTTGCATGTGTGATCTAGATATCGTCTTGAGTAAGCAAGAACTGTATGGAACACAGAATGGCGTATTAAAAATTGTAATTTAGAACCTGCTTAGATAATTTATTACAAAAATTAGTGCAACTGTGTGCATTTTGCGTCGAAAAATAAGAAAAGAGTGGACGTTGCATACTGGAAGTGCCGTAGCTTTTTTATCGTGTTGTAAGAGTTCAAAGAAACTCCTGATACGGTTACTAAATGTATTCGCTTGACTCCCCGAGTATGACTCATTCAAGCGAGTACCAAATCCAAGCTATAACGATATGGAGAACAACAAATGGCTGGTGTTTTGGGAATGATTCTTGCTGGCGGTGAAGGCTCTCGTTTGAGACCTTTAACAGAATCTCGTAGTAAACCTTCGGTACCGTTTGGTGGTAGCTATCGATTGATCGATTTTGCTCTAAACAATTTTGTAAATGCGGATTTAATGCGCATTTACGTCCTCACCCAATTTAAATCTCAATCTTTGTTCCATCATTTAAAAAAGGGCTGGAACATTAATGGCATCACTGACCGCTTTATCGATCCTATTCCTGCTCAAATGCGCACTGGTAAGCGTTGGTACGAAGGAACGGCAGACGCGATCTATCAAAATCTCCGTTTTATGGAATTAGAGGAACCAGAGCAAGTTTGTATTTTTGGCTCTGACCATATCTATAAGATGGATATCAAACAAATGCTGAACTTCCATTCAGAAAAGCAGGCTTCTCTGACGGTATCTGCATTGCGTATGCCACTAAAAGAGGCGTCGCAATTTGGGGTTATCGAAGTGGACAGTGAAGGTCGCATGATAGGCTTTGAAGAGAAACCAGCAAACCCGAAGTCAATTCCTGGCGATCCTGATTACGCTTTAGTTTCAATGGGTAACTACGTTTTTGAGGCTCAGGTGTTATTCTCTGAGTTGGTTGAAGATGCGGATAATGAAGCTTCATCACATGATTTTGGGAAGGATATTATTCCTAAGATGTTCCCTCGAGGTGACGTGTTCGTGTATGACTTCAGTACTAACAAAATCAGCGGTGAAAGAGAAGAGGTGTACTGGCGTGACGTGGGAACCATTGATGCGTACTGGGAAGCGCACATGGATCTGCTAGAAAAAGACGCACCGTTTTCACTATATAACCGTAAATGGCCGCTGCATACTTATTATCCTCCATTGCCGCCAGCGACATTTACAGACTCTGATAATGGCCGTGTTCAGATCATCGACAGTTTGGTATGTAATGGCAGTTACGTCAGAGGCTCAAGAATAGAAAAGTCGGTGCTTGGGTTCCGCAGTAATATTGCATCTGCTTGCGATATCAGCGAATGTATCCTTCTTGGTGACGTGAAAATTGGCGAAGGCTGTGTTTTACGTCGTGTGATTGTCGATAAGGATGCCGATATTGCTCCTGGTACTCAGATTGGTGTGAATCTTCAAGAAGATAAAAAACACTTCCACGTGTCTGAGGAGGGCATTGTTGTTATTCCGAAAGGAGCTCGAGTTGGCTACTAACAACTTATCTATTCTGTTTGTAGCTTCTGAGGTTGAAGGTCTCATTAAAAGTGGTGGCTTGGCAGACGTTGCCAAGGCACTACCGGAAGCCCTTCAAAACCTACAGCAAGACGTAAGAATTACCATCCCTGCGTACAGCAGTATTGATAAACTCGCTGACGCAGAAGTTGTATTAGAAACAGAACTAACATCATGGCCGCATACGGACTATCGAGTTCTGCGGCTCATGCTAGGTCAAAATCCTGTTTATCTGATTGATTGTCAGCCGTATTTCAATCGACCATCGATGTATGCGGAGAACAACCAAGCGTATACCGATAACGGTGAGCGCTTTGCGTTTTTTAGTGCGGCATGTTTAGACATGTTGCCGAAGCTTGCTTTTCAGCCAGATATCATACACGCGAACGATTGGCACACTGGTCTTGTTCCATTTTTGCTCAAGCACAGGTATGGCAATGATCCGTTTTTTGCTCATATTAAAAGCGTCATTTCAATTCACAATGCGGTCTTTAAAGGCGTATTTAGTTATGAAGACGTGCAGTGCTTGCCAGAGTTTCATTGTCGAAACGTTCCCGATGCTGCGGTGAGTGCAACGCATATTACTATGCTCAAAGCTGGTGTAATGAATGCCGATAAGATAAACGCGGTCAGCCCTACGTACGCAGAGGAACTCAAAACAGAGCTTGGCAGTCATGGAATGGCTTGGGAGTTTCAGCAACGCGCGCAGGACTTAGTTGGTATTTTGAACGGTTGTGATTACAGTGCTTGGAACCCGGAAACGGATACTTACTTGCCAGTTAATTACTGCGCTGACCAACAAAGTATGACGCAAGGCAAGAAAGCGTGTAAACAAGCATTACAACTGCGGCTAAATTTGCCTGAAAAAGATGTAGCCATGTTCGGTATGGTTTGTCGGTTGACCCAGCAAAAAGGTGTGCATTACTTGTTGCCTGCTTTGGCCGATTTTTTGAAGCACGATGTTCAACTAGTTGTCGTTGGGACCGGAGACCCTGTACTAGCCGCTCAGCTAGAAGAAGTTGCTGCACAGTTTTCTAGTAAATTTGTCTTCGTAGAAGCTTATGATAATGAACTTGCGCATATCGTTGAAGCGGGTTCTGATTTCTTTCTGATGCCTTCTGAGTTTGAGCCGTGTGGTTTGAATCAAATCTATAGTATGGCTTACGGTACATTGCCGATAGTACGTGGTGTCGGTGGTCTAAAAGACAGCGTCAACGATTATGATGTGAACCCTTCTGAAGCGACGGGGTTTGTTTTTTTCGAACCGACACCGCAGGCATTGTTGTTAACGATGCTAAGGGCATTGTTGCTCTATGCTCAAAACGAACCTGAAGTGAATAAAGTACAGTTGCACGCGATGCAACAAGATTTTTGTTGGCAAAAGGCCGCAGAAGCTTATTTGCAACTTTACAATTCGGCGTTAAATTGACTTAAAATTGTAACGAAAGGCACCGAATGAGGTGCCTTTATTATCTTGAGTAAGGGGAGTGTGGTAGGATGGCTTTTTACTCAATAGCACGACCTTTTTGATACTTGAATATGACCCAGCCGCTACTTTTTCATAAAACCTATTTGCACCCTACTAGTCATGAGTGGGTTGTATTTGTGCATGGTGCTGGCGGTAGCTCTTCTATCTGGTTCAAGCAAATCAAAGCTTACAAGCAACATTTTAACTTATTGCTGATCGATTTAAGAGGTCATGGAAAGTCAAATCAGTTACTTAAAGAGCTCATTGCCAGCCGTTATACCTTTACGGAAGTTACCCAAGATATTTTGAAAGTATTGGACCATTTAAAGATCCAATCCGCTCATTTTGTCGGTATGTCACTTGGTACCATTATTGTTCGAAACCTTGCTGAATTATCAGCAGAGCGCGTGCGTTCAATGGTACTCGGTGGTGCTGTCACAAGGCTCAATACTCGTTCTCAAATATTGGTTAAATTAGGTAATTTTTGTAAGCACATTCTGCCGTACATGTGGCTCTACAAACTTTTTGCGTACATTGTTATGCCACAGAGAAGCCAGCGAGAGTCTCGCCATCTTTTTATTCGTGAGGCCAAGAAGCTTTGCCAAAAAGAATTTAAACGTTGGTTTATTCTTGCTGCTGATGTAAATCCTTTAATGAAGTATTTTAAAGATCGAGAGTTACCCATTCCCACACTCTATTTAATGGGCGACAGAGATTACATGTTTATTAAGCCTGTTAAAGAAATGGTTGCGGCGCATAAGCTTAGTGTTTTACGAGAGATCCCCAACTGTGGTCATGTCTGTAATGTTGAGCGGCCTGAAGATTTCAATCAACATTCCATCGAATTTATTAAGCAGCAAACGGTTTCTGCTTAGCGCTGAATAAATCGATTGAGTAGGAGTAGGGGAGTTATTAAGGCTCCCCTATTTGATGTCCACATTGCCAACAAGCACCAAACTGCCCCTCGTTTACCTCATGGCACTTCGGGCACTGCCAATCTTGATACTCATTTCCATCGGATTGTTTGCGGTAGGCTTGTACTATTCCTTCTGCTTTTACTTGTTGTTTGGCGTCAAAAAGCCAGACATAAGGATCGGTATCATCACTAAACGGCAGCTCTCCTTTTAAACCGAAAATACCTTCTCCGCGGACTTCACAGTAGACTTGCTCGGTTTTCAATAATTCGCACACGATATGCGCTTCTGCTGGGTTTTTAGCAATGAATATTTTCATTAAACACGTCCACTTACTAATTATGAGTTTTGCTGACTCGGTGTTGGCCTTACTTTATTCATAACCCATTTAGTGATGATTGGAAACAGCCCCAGTAACGCAAAAGAGGCCAATACCGCAGGTGAAATAATGCCTGACAGGCTTTCAATTGTTGCTAACTGAGTACCGGCGTTTAAGTAAACTGCAGTGCCTGGCAACATACCTACTTGGCTAGTAAGGTAAAATCGACCTACAGACATTGGCGTTAAGCCCATCAACAAGTTGATAAGAAAGAAAGGGAATACCGGAATGAGACGCAAGGAAAATAGATAAAATGCACCGTCCTTTTCGACACCTTGGTTAATTGCGATTAACTTATTGCCAAACTTGTTTTGTACCCAGTCACGCAGCAAATATCGGCTGCTTAAAAATGCTAGCGTTGCACCCATAGTACTGGCGAAAGAAACCAGTAATAAGCTCGTCCAAAAACCAAATAGAGCCGCACCAAGTAATGTAACCACTGCAGCCCCAGGAATAGAAAAAGCGGTAATTGCAATGTAGGCAAAAAAGTAAATAGCTGCCGAAAAAACAAAGTTCTGATCGATGTATGTGGTCAGCGCTTCTTGTTGGGCTTTTGCATTTTCCAACGTTAAATACTGACTAAAGTTAACGCCTAAAAAGATAATGATCGCGACCAGGATTAGGCCTAATATCAGTTTCTTATTCATATTTATGATTCCAATTTGGGATATATGTAATAAGACAGAAGGAAAGTCGAAAAAATTTCACAAAAAAACCGCAGATTAGACTGCGGTTTTACAAGATAGTTTTTAAGGCCGACTTTTATTGGAGGCCATTCATCAACTCATCTCGGCGAGCTTGAGGTACAACGCTCCAATGAGTACCGTTAATAGCACCTTCTAGTGCCCATAACAGTTCAATGTTGACGGTTGCAGAGTGCGTATCTCTTATCGCTTTATAAGCGTTAAGTGCACCTTCCTCTTCCAGTTTTTCTACTGACTCAATGCCTGCTTTTTTTAGCATGCGTTCAGTAGCCAGTCGTAAGTTAGGCAAATCTTTTAAGCGATTAGGCTTTGTAGTTGCTTGCTGTTCTTTTTCAAGCTTTGCCTTTTTCAACGATTGGTTAGCTACTTCGATTAAGCGTTCGCTAGACTCCCATAAATCGTTGGAAATTGCGTAGTACTTAGTAACGACTGGGAAGCCACGTTTCTTATAAACGTAAGGCTTTAGCCCTTGTTTCTCGAAGTCAGATGAAGTTTGTTGGTCTGCTCTTATATGAAGCTGATTATTTACAACTAGTGCAAACATTGTTTCATCAGCGAATAGTCCGAAGCCACCAAACATTGAGCGCGACTTGATATTACCAAGTGCCTCAAATAGCTTCATAGAGTCTTTGAGTATCGGTTTATCCATGTTTTGTTATCTCGGTGTAATTAATATTACGCCACCAAAAGTCAGGTCCGAGAGAGTAGCAAACATGCGCAAAAGCAATGTCATTACAGGGTAAAGTCATCGCTTGCACACTTGCCATCGGTAACCCCGCTACCTTCCATATAGTATTATGGTTCAGGCCGGAGGCTTTGCGTCCCACCCTTTCGAATGGTTTGCCCTGTGCGTGACAGAATGAGCATACTTCGTATATTGAATTAACATCACGTTTTACCCGTAAAAGTGTGATTCTGGTTCAATAAAAAGTGTCGACAAGCGCATATTTGTGCATATTTGAGAATAAGGCGGGATGATCTCGAGGTTGTGAGGGTGTGTGATTTACCTACATATAAAACAGAGACTTAGAGATTCGAGATTTTTTGTCTAACAAACCTAAGTCAGGGAAAAGTTATTTAGAGATGAAAAATAAGCGCCCTTTTAGAGCGCTTATTTGACATCGTTATATTTGGCGAATTTTAGTTCATTTTCTTCACGGTGTTTCGAATTACAAGCTCAGGTTGCATTTCGAAAATTCGCTTTTCGTGTTCTTTATCTTTGATTCGCTCAAGTAGGATCTCGAACGCATTTTTACCCACACGACGTTTAGGTTGGTGGATAGTGGTTAACGGTGGAGAGAAGTATTCCGCAAGCTCGATGTTGTCGTAGCCGATCACTGAAATATCATCAGGAACTTTGATACCGTTTTGTTGTAGTCGGCTCATTAGGCCCAGAGCCATTGTGTCGTTAAAACAGAATACCGCTGTCGGACGTTTGTCCATTGCTGTAATTTTATCTGCGACTAATACGGCCGTATCACATTCAAAGTTACCTTCAAGGATCCAGTCTTCATTTACAGCTAGGTTTGCTTCGCTCATCGCGCGACGGAAACCTGCAATGCGTTCTTGGCAAGCAAGTTTTTCAAAATGACCGCTTAGACAAGCAATATCAGTATGGCCATTGTCGATCAGATGTTTGGTTGCGATGTAGCCACCTTCTTCTGAGTTATCCATGATCTTGTCCGCTTGTGAGCTTTCTGGACCCCAATCCATGACCACTTTAGGAATGTCGGCATGACGGTCAAGCATCTCTTTAAGCTCTTCGGTTAAGTCAGAACACATCACTAGGATGCCATCAACACGTTTTTCAGCCAGCATACGGATGTAATCGCGTTGTTTTTCGTAAATCCCACCCGTATTACACAGAATCAGAGTGTAGCCTTGGCGGTAACAGTAGCTCTCAACCCCGTCAATCACTTCTGAGAAGAATAGGTTGGTTGACTGCGTTACTAACATGCCAATCGTACGAGTTGAGTTGCACTTTAGGCTGCGTGCAACCGCACTTGGCGCGTAATTCAACTCGTCCACGGCTTTCATTACTTTTTCTTGCGTTGCTTCTGCAACGAAACGCGTTTTATTGATAACGTGCGAAACTGTCGTAGTGGAAACGCCGGCTAAGCGAGCAACGTCTTTTATAGTGGCCATAAATGGTGTCCTGTATCGAGCTACTGAAATATGTCGTGTTGGATGTACCTGATGCTCTAATGGTTTACACCCAGCAATCTAAGGTTGGCGCTAAGTGTTTCGGCAGCGGTTGGTCCAAGCACGACAAAAGGGTACGTAGCAGCATCGGTCGATGAATTTTATCTTTTTTCTATCTGATGAGAAATTGCCATCAACCTGTTAAAAAACACAAAAACCGCTATATTTCAGCGGTTTACATATAAATCATATTTAATCGTTTGCGCTCACATTTTAGCCCTATGTGGACTGACTAGCAATGTTTTCAGCAAGAGATTTGTGTATTTGAAGTCACATTTTGACTGCTAAATAACCAAGCGTCTTTGAGCTAAGTTAAGGCAAACGAATAATATACCCAACTTACTTACATTCAGTTATTTCAGGTATACAGGAAGCCCGATAGGCGGGCTCCTTAAAAATAGGCGGCAATTATTCCCCAAGAAGGTAAGCGCTGTCTAGTTTACAAAATGCAACTAATAGTTTCGCGACGCTCGAGTAGAACCCAAATTCGTCGAATTGTTTACATTTGTCTGCAAACTGAGGTAGCCAAGACATCAACTGTTGCTGGATAAAGTCGTTTTGTTTAACGAAGGCTTCTTCCATGTGTTTTTCTTGCTCAAGTTCGTTTGAGCGGATAATCATGTTGCCGAGAAAGTCGAGTTCAACGGCTAAGTGGTCAGCAGGCTCTTTTAGATTTTCATCTACTTGAACGCCAAATTCTGCCATCAACTTTTCCATTTCCTCGGCTGGCTTGTCATTCAGCAAACCTGATTCACCGATGTACATCGATGCGTAAGGAAGAGCGCCGTATTTTTCTGTCTTCAAAAACAGTTCACAAAAGTCAGCAGCAAGCTCCAATTGAGCGTCTTCACGATCTTGCAATCGGTTTAGCGCATCAACGAGGCTATCAACGGCTGGTTTCAGTGACTCATTTTCACCTAAACCTGCTAGAAAACTGCGAATTTCAACACTGTGGTAGGCTTCCAGCTCTTTCTCTGTTAGCTCTTTTGCGAACAAGCTCGAAAACCACCAGTAAATTTCAGCGCGTTTTTCATTAAAAGCTTTCACTTCTTGCATCTTGGGCTCCTGAATGATGCTTCAAGTTGTGCATCACAAAGTCAATTAGGGATATCCCCTAAGTGTAATCAATTAAAATGAATAGCAGTAACTATAATTATTATGTTTTATGGTCAAAAATTAACGTTTATTAATGGCGATGGGTAAGCTTGTTTTGAATCAATAAAAACGCTAAATCTTGCTTTTTAATGTATCTATGACTAGAAATGTTACTAGTTATGAATAGAATACGTCTTGGATAATAAGAAGACAGAAAAGTGGTGTAAATGAGCTATCACGTATTAGTCGTAGAAGATGATGTTGTAACTCGTAGTAAGCTTGCGGGATATTTCCAAAATGAGGGTTACCAAGTCAGCGAAGCAGAGAGTGGCGCAGAAATGCGTGAGGTCCTGCAAGCGGGCGATGTAGACCTGATCATGCTGGATATCAACCTGCCGGGTGAAGACGGCCTGATGCTTACTCGTGAATTACGTAGCCAATCGGATATTGGTATCATATTAGTAACAGGACGCACGGATAGCATTGATAAAATCGTAGGCCTAGAAATGGGCGCTGACGATTATGTGACAAAACCTTTTGAACTGAGGGAATTGTTGGTTCGCGTTAAAAACTTGCTGTGGCGTATTTCAGCAGCGCGTAGCGGTAGCGCGAAAGCGAACGAAACCAGTGAAGAACATATTGTACGTTTTGGAGAGTGGACATTCGACATTCAACGTCGTGCGCTGAGCCGTAACGGCGAACCCGTAAAATTGACCAAAGCAGAATACGAACTTTTGGTGGCGTTATCGTCTTACCCTAACCAGGTGTTAAGTCGCGAGCGTATTTTGAATATGATCAGCCACCGAGTTGATGCTCCCAATGATCGTACTATTGATGTTCTTATTCGACGTATGCGCGCAAAAATGGAGTTTGATCCAAAGAACCCGCAAATTTTTGTGACGGTGCACGGCGAAGGCTATATGTTTGCTGGTGATTAAACTGAACAAACCTAAGTCTTAAAAAGAAAAAGGAGAGCTTCGGCTCTCCTTTTTTGTGGTTTCAATATAGTACTACTTTGCTTCAACCATTGGTGTTTGGCCGACAGTATCACGCAATCTTTGCCAAATGCTGCCCAAGTACTCATGCCAATAAAGCTCCGTTTGTTCTAAGTAACGCGCTTTAGGTGAGTATTTATCCCAAGGTTGACTGATTTCGCTAATAGCTAAGAAGTTGGTCGGGGCTGGGATTGGTTTAATGCCTGCTGCGTTGAACTCATACAATGCACGGCTCATGTGGCTCGCAGAAGTGACTAACACAATCTCCTTTTGTTGAACGAATGCAGCCGCTTGACGCGCCTCTTCCCACGTATCTTTCGCATCTTCTAATAAAATGATATCGGATTTCGCGACTCCCAACGCAAGGGCAACGTTCGCCATCATTCTCGCATGGCTAATTTCAGAACCGCCAGCATAGCCAGACAAAATTAATTTAGCACCTGGATACATTCTTAAAATACGAATGCCTTCAGTTAAGCGCATTAATGCTGCACGGCTTAACTGCGAGGTGGGTGGAATTTCGTCATCGATAACATGACCATTCCCTAAAACCATCACGTAGTCGATGGTGCCAGAAACTGGCAAAAAGGCTTTATGCTCTCGCTCTAATGGCATAAGAAGCTTGGTTGAAACAGGTTGGAAGGCAACAAGAAAAATGCCAACAAAAGAGAATAGAACAACGAAGCAGCCAGTTTTACGTTTTGTGGTAAAACTAATGAGAGCAAGACCCAACAAGCCTATCAGCAGCAATGCCGGAAGTGGCATAAGCAAGGCTGACACTACTTTTTTCAGCTCAAACATACATAAATAGTCCGAAAAAACATCAATTGATAATAAAAATGAGGGTACCCCTCTTTATTCCTGCTTTCCTTGTGCCAGAATAGCGGCACAATCCGTTATGATAACTCAGCAGAAGTGACAGAAGACCGCAATTTCGACGATATCGCCCACAAATTTGCAAAAAATATTTACGGCTCCGACAAAGGGGAGATCCGCCAAATCATTGTGTGGGAAGATTTTCTACAGATTCTAAGTGAATTAGATGCTGACCAGCAACCCCTAGAGGTGTTGGATGCAGGTGGTGGTTTGGCACAAATGTCGCAAAAGCTTGCTAAGCTCGGACATCGAATCGCTTTATGTGATCTATCTTCGGAAATGCTGCAGTTGGCTAAGCAGGATATTGAAAAAAACGGTTTGCTTGAGCAGTATCGCCTGATTCATTCGCCTGTCCAATCCATTGGTGAGCATATGGATGAACAGGTGGATCTTGTTATGTTTCACGCCGTCATGGAGTGGTTGGTCGATCCTAAGGCCGCACTTGAAACGGTACTAGAACAAGTAAAACCGGGAGGCATTGCATCAGTGATGTTCTATAACCACCATGGTTTAGTCTATAAAAACGTGGTTTGTGGCAACATTCCTCATATATTAGACGGCATGCCCCACCGAAAAAGATTTAAACTACAGCCGCAAAAAGGCTTAAAACCTGAAGAAGTCTACCAATGGATAGAAGATTCAGGCTTTAGTATTTGTGGCAAATCTGGTATCCGCTCATTTAGTGATTACATAGGCAATATGCAATACATGGGCGATTACGAGCTTGAAGATGTGTTGGCGCTAGAAAAACAACTTTGTCGACAAGAGCCATACCTCTCATTAGGCCGCTACATTCATGTGTGGGCTAAAAAGAACGATAAACAGGAATAACAATGAGTGAGATGACTCTCAATGCTGCAGAGCAACCAATCGATGAGTTGGTTGGCTGGGTTAAGCAGCACGATTTCTCGTTGAACCTGACCACAGAGCGATTGGCATTCTTAATAGCCATTGCCGTACTGAGTAATGAAAGGTTCGATGAAGAATTGGGTGAAGGTGAATTGCATGATGCGTTTGCCATCGTCACTCGATTATTTGATGAGACTGGCGAAGCATCCGCTTTTCGTGCGAACAACGCCATCAACGAGATGGTAAAGCAGCGCCTTATTAGCCGTTTTGTCAGTGAGATTACTGATGGAGCGAGCATTTACCGCTTGTCGCCTTTAGCGATAGGAATTACCGATTACTACGTGCGTCATCGTGAGTTCTCGAAACTGCGCCTTTCTATTCAACTGTCTATGGTGGCAGATGAAATGGCGAAAGCGATTGAGGCAGCACAAAAAGGTGGCACACCGGGCCACTGGAAGAAAAACGTATACGGAGTTTTAAAATATTCTGTAGGCGAAATCTTCGATCAAATCGATCTTAACCAACGTGTGATGGATGAGCAGCAGCAATCTGTAAAACAACAAATTGCCGATCTGCTAAATAAAGACTGGCGCGAAGCGATCAACAACTGTGAAGCGCTCCTATCAGAAACATCAAGCACGTTGCGTGAACTTCAAGATACGCTGCAAGCCGCCAGTGATGAACTGCAAACTCAGATCCTAGATATTCAAGAAATTGTTTACGGCGATCCTGAACTGGAGTTCATCGAAGAAGCGTTGTTTGGTCTGCAAATGAAGCTGGATCGAATCACAAGCTGGGGCCAGCAAGCGATTGACCTTTGGATTGGTTACGACCGACATGTGCACAAGTTCATCCGTACTGCAATTGATATGGATAAGAACCGTGCGTTTAGCTCGCGTCTACGTCAATCCGTCAAAGATTACTTCGATGCGCCTTGGTATCTGACTTATGCAGATGCGGAAAGGCTTTCTGACCTTCGTGATGAGGCGTTGGTGCTACGTGATGACGAAGTGACCGGCCAAGTTCCGATGGAAGTAGAGTATGAAGAATTTCAACAAGTCAATGATGAGTTGTCTGAACGAATTGGTGACATGCTAAAAGCGCATAAAGATCAAGGCACGCCAATCGACTTGAGTGTGGTATTGCGAGATTACCTTGCACAGCATCCTTACACTCATCATTTTGATTTAGCTCGCATTATTGTCGATCAAGCTGTGCGTCTAGGGTATTCAGAATCGGATTACCAAGCGATTCAACCAGACTGGAAAGCGATCAACGAATTTGGGGCAAAGGTACAAGCGAATGTCATCGACCGATACTAATGAATACATGTCAGAGAATCTGGCAAAAGCAATCTCTAACCCTCTGTTCCCAGCGCTAGACAGCATGCTACGAGCAGGGCGTCATATCTCAAGTGAAGATCTGGATAACCACGCGTTGTTATCGGACTTCGAACTTGAGCTTTCTTCTTTCTACCAGCGCTACAATACCGAATTGGTGAAAGCGCCAGAAGGTTTCTTCTACCTTCGTCCTCGTTCAACTTCTTTGATTGGCCGCAGTGTGCTTTCTGAGCTGGATATGCTGGTGGGTAAGGTACTGTGTTTCCTTTACCTAAGCCCAGAGCGTCTTGCGCACGAAGGCATCTTCACTAACCAAGAGTTGTACGACGAGCTACTTGCTCTGGCTGATGAAAACAAGCTGATGAAGCTAGTGACGAACCGTGCTACCGGTTCTGACCTTGATAAAGAAAAGCTGTTTGAAAAAGTACGTACGTCACTTCGTCGTCTGCGTCGTCTAGGCATGATCATCAACATCGGTGAAACCGGTAAATTCAGCATCAGTGAAGCGGTATTCCGCTTTGGTGCCGATGTACGTATTGGCGATGATATGCGTGAAGCGCAGCTACGTCTTATCCGTGATGGTGAAGCGGTAGTGCACACCAAAGAGCCAAGCCAAGGCAGCCTATTGTCTGAAGAAGATCAAGACGACCAAGCCCAAGAAGAAACAACAGAAGAGGGTGAAGCATGAGCATGATTGAACGCGGTAAATACCAATCGCTGACCATGGTCAACTGGAACGGCTTCTTTGCCCGTACGTTTGACATCGATGGTCTGGTCACCACGCTATCAGGTGGTAACGGTGCAGGTAAATCAACCACAATGGCGGCGTTCATCACCGCATTGATTCCTGACCAAACGCTACTGCACTTCCGTAACACGACAGAAGCGGGCAGCAGCCAATCGTCTCGCGATAAAGGTTTATACGGTAAGTTGCAGCCGGGCGCATGTTATGCGGCGCTAGATGTGGTGAACTCACGTAACCAACGCCTACTGTTTGCAGTAAAACTGCAGCAAGTTGCAGGTCGTGATAAGAAAGTAGACATCAAACCGTTTGTGATCCAAGGTCTTCCAAGCCATGTGAAACCAACGGATATCTTGGTTGAAAGCGTATCTGCGACTCAAGCTCGTGTACGTCAAATCAACGAAGTAAAAGAATCGATCGCGGAATTTGAAGGCGTTCAGTTCAAAGCGTTCTCTTCTATCGTGGATTACCACGCACAAATGTTTGAATTCGGTGTTATTCCGAAGAAACTGCGCAACTCTGGTGACCGCTCTAAATTCTACCGTCTGATCGAAGCATCGCTTTACGGTGGTATTTCAAGTGCGATTACGCGCTCGCTACGTGACTACCTTCTGCCACAAAACGGTGGTGTGAAGAAAGCGTTCCAAGATATGGAATCGGCGCTGCGTGAAAACCGCATGACGCTAGAAGCGATCAAAACTACGCAAGCAGACCGTGACTTGTTCAAGCACTTGATTACAGAGTCGACCAACTACGTGGCAGCAGACTATATGCGCCATGCCAACGAGCGTCGTAAAAAACTAGAACAGACACTGTCTTTGCGTTCAGAGTTATTTGGTTCTCGCGAGACCTTGATTGAGCAAAACAACCTGCTTAACCGCGTTCAAGAAGAGCTGGAACTGCTGATCGAATCAGAATCTTCTTTAGAGCAAGACTACCAAGCGGCTTCGGATCACTTGCAACTGGTGCAAAACGCGCTGCGTCAGCAAGAGAAGATCGAACGCTACCAAGAAGATCTTGAAGAGCTGAGCGAGCGTCTTGAAGAACAAATGATGGTAGTGGAAGAAGCGCAAGAACGCGTGATGATGGCTGAAGAGCAAGCGACCGTTGCAGAAGAAGAGGTGGACAGCCTTAAGACGCAACTTGCTGATTACCAGCAAGCTCTTGACGTTCAGCAAACTCGCGCGCTTCAATACCAACAAGCCGTTCAAGCGCTGGAGAAAGCGAAGCAGCTACTTGGTGATGACAGCCTAACGGCAGAATCCGCACAAGCGTTAGTGGCGGAGCTGAAAAACAAAGAGACAGAAAATACCAATACGTTGTTGTCTGTGAAACATAAGCTCGATATGTCATCAGCTGCGGCAGAGCAGTTTGATACTGCATTGAAGCTTGTACAGAGCATCGTTGGCCCTGTTGAGCGCAAAGAAGCCTCTGAGCACGCAAAATTGGCAATCGCTAAAGCTAGAGAATTACAGCAAATTGCACAAAACGAACAGCAATGGCGAGCGCAGCATCGCGATCTTGAGCGTAGCCTTAACCAGCAGCGTCAAGCACGTGAGCTGGTTGCTGAGTACAAAAAGCAATATCACGTCGAGCTAACCGATGAAGTTACGTTTGAACAAGAACGTGAACGTCATGCGATGCAAATCGAATCACTAGAGATAGCTCAAGAGGAAGTTCGTGATCAGCGTGGTGAACAGCGCCGTCTAGAGCAAAACGCGGCGGCAGAAATCAGTAAGTTTGAAGCGATAGCGCCAGCTTGGATTGCGGCGAACGATGCGCTAGAGAAACTGAGAGAGCAGAGCGGGGCAGACCTTGAGGGTCGCCATGCGGTAATGAACCACATGCAGGTTGTTCTTGAGCAAGAAAGGGCGCTGTCCTTAGCTAAAGATAAACTTGCTGAGCGTCGCAGTCAGCTTGACACTGAGATTGAACGTCTTGCTTCTCCTGGTGGTTCAAACGACCCTCGCCTGAAAGGTTTGGCTGATACTTTAGGCGGTGTATTACTGTCTGAGATCTACGATGACATCACGATTGATGATGCGCCTTACTTCAGTGCGATGTACGGTCCGGCTCGTCACGCTATCGTTGTTTCTGACCTGTCAGGTATCGAAGAGAAACTGGTAGAGCTAGACGACTGTCCAGAAGACTTGTACATCATTGAAGGTGACATCGATGCCTTTGATGACAGCTCGTTCGATGCAGAAGAGCTAGAAGGCGCGGTTTGTGTTCGCATGAACGACCGCCAAATGCGTTACTCTCGCTTGCCTGAGATCCCATTGTTTGGTCGTGCAGCACGTGAGCAGCGTCTTGAGTTGCTGCGTAACGAACGAGAAGAAGTGGTAGAGAAACACGCAAAAGCGGCGTTTGATTCTCAGAAAATGCAGCGTTTGTACCAAGCATTTAACCAATTTGTGTCTAACCATATTCAAGTTGCTTTTGACGCCGATCCAGAACAAGCACTCGCAACCATTCGTGATAAGCGTAACCAAATCGCTCGCGTGCTGGCGGATCTGGATGCAAAAGAGCAGCAGCAACGCTCTCAGCTTCAAACTAGTAAGCAAGCACTGTCTTCTCTGGACAAGTTATCATCACACATGGTGCTTGTTGAAGATGAATCATTGCAAGCGCGTTATGATGAGCTAGAAGAGAAAATCGCTCAGCTTGCAGAGGCGAAAAACTTCTCAAACAACCATGCAAAAGCCGTCGCGCAACTAGAGAATATTGCGTCTGCGCTTGATGCTGACCCAGAGCAATTTGATGCACTAGAAGCAGAATACAAAGCGGCAGATGAACAGTTACAAGATCTTAAGAAGCAAATCTTTGCACTCTCGGATCTGGTTGAACGTCGTCACTACTTCGCTTACTCAGACTCGGTTGATCTTCTGAACAAAAGTAGCGAACTGAGTGAGCAGCTAAAAGCGAAGTTGGTTCAAGCTGAACAGACTCGTACTCGTTCTCGTGAAGAGTTGAAGCAAGCACAAGGACAAATGAACCAATACAACCAAGTATTGGCGTCTTTGAAGAGTTCGCATCAAGCGAAGCAAGAAACCGTACAAGAGTTCAAACAAGAGCTGCAAGAGTATGGCGTAAATGCCGATGAAGGCGCGGAAGAGCGTGCAATGCGCCGTCGTGACGAGCTGCAAGAACGCTTACATACTTCACGTAGCCGTAAGAGTGAATACGAGCGCACGATAACGTCGACCGAGCTTGAGATGAAAGGCTTGGCGAAACGTCTGAAGAAAGTGCAGAAAGAATACGCAGAGCTGCGCAAATTTGTCGTTGCAGCGAAAGCGGGTTGGTGTTCAGTACTTCGCTTAGCGCGTGAAAACGATGTTGAGCGTCGTCTACACAAACGTGAACTGGCGTATATGTCGGCAGATGAATTGCGTTCCATGTCGGATAAATCATTGGGTGCGCTGCGTCTTGCTGTTGCAAACAATGATGACTTGCGTGATGCACTCCGTTTGTCTGAAGACAACGCTCGCCCAGAGCGTAAAGTTCTGTTCTACATTGCTGTTTACCAACACCTTCGTGAGCGTATTCGTCAGGACATCATCCGCACCGATGACCCAGTAGAAGCGATCGAAGAGATGGAAGTGGAACTGGCGCGTCTAACGGAAGAGCTAACGCAACGTGAAAACCGCCTAGCGATCAGCTCTGAGTCGGTAGCGAGCATCATCAAGAAGACGATTCAGCGTGAGCAAAACCGTATTCGTATGCTGAACCAAGGCTTGTCGAACATCTCGTTCGGTCAGGTCAAGGGCGTACGTCTAAACGTGAAAATTCGTGAAAGTCACGAAGTGTTACTGAACGGTCTAGCGACACAACAAGAGCAGCATAAAGATCTGTTCGAATCGACTCGCTTTACCTTCTCTGAAGCAATGGCGAAACTGTTCCAACGTGTGAACCCACATATCGATATGGGTCAACGTTCTCCTCAGGTTCTGGGTGAAGAGCTACTGGATTACCGTAACTACCTAGAGCTAAGTGTAGAAGTGAACCGTGGTACAGATGGTTGGCTACAGGCTGAGTCTGGCGCGCTATCAACAGGTGAAGCGATCGGTACTGGTCAGTCAATCCTTCTGATGGTTGTTCAAAGCTGGGAAGAAGAATCTCGTCGTCTACGCAGCAAAGACATTGTGCCTTGTCGTCTGCTCTTCTTGGATGAAGCTGCGCGTCTGGATGCGAAATCGATCGCGACATTGTTCGAATTGTGTGACCGTCTGGATATGCAGCTTCTTATCGCGGCACCAGAAAACATCAGCCCAGAGAAAGGGACTACCTACAAGTTGGTGCGTAAGGTGTTTAAAGACCATGAGCACGTACACGTAGTTGGTCTACGTGGTTTTGGTCAAACGGATAAGCCTAAGACCGAAGCGCAAGAGATGATCGAAGAGTTTGAATCGTAAACTCTGAATCTAGCAAAACGCCCGCAATGAACGCGGGCGTTTTTGTATTTGTTAGCGGGAGGCTTCAAAGCGTATAAAATAAGCCGAGACTGTAGGACGACAGTCTCGGCTTATTAATAGAACTTAGCGGGGAGGCTAAGTTTTATTCCTCTGAAATATCGTCTCTGATATCGATCATTTCAGCAAGCTCTTCAAGTGCTTGGACAGAAAGCTCAGACAAGCGTTGTAAATGCTGGTCTAAGCTCTCTTGTTCTTCAAGCTCTGGTTCATCGTTATCTGTTTCTTTTGTTAGCATTTCTCAACCTCTCAAGTTGAGTAAGGGGAGACCTCATCATACTCAAAAGTTAAAGGAGAAAAGAAACGATCTATGTTGATTCTGTTAGCTCGATCATTGATTCAAGTTATAGGTGAGATGGGTTTGTTTAATAAGATTAGTAGGTAGACGGTTTTGGAAACGGATATAAAAACGCCAGCAATCCGAACAATTACTGGCGAATGGTATTGCGATTGGCGATTAGAACTGTGGTTTTACCCCAAACTGCTCTGCTGCGTAGGCGACACGTTCAATCGGCTTTGGATACTCGGCAGGTGTGCCGAGGCTCTCTATGTGTTTCAAACGAGGAAGCAAGCCTGCACCATTGGCGATTTGGATTGCCAAGCCAGGACGAGCGTTGAGCTCTAAAACCATAGGTCCTTCTTCTTTATCTAACACCATATCCGTGCCCATGTACCCTAACCCTGTCATCTCCCACGCACTAGACGCAAGCTCAAGCAAGCGCTCCCAGTGCGGGACTTGGAGGGTAGAAAGGTCTTTGCCTGTATCCGGATGGTGGGTGACTGGATGGTCGAATTGCACCGCTCGGATTGCTTTACCTGTGGCGATATCAATGCCCACGCCCACAGCGCCTTGGTGGAGGTTTGCTTTACCGTCCGACGCCGCCGTAGAACAGCGCATCATTGCCATAACAGGGTAGCCTTTAAATACGATGATTCGAACATCAGGCACACCTTCATAACTGAAGCCATCGAAACAATCATCAAACTTAATCAGGTTCTCAACGACTGCGACGTCGTTTTTACCACCAAGAGAGAAAAGGCCAGCAAGCGCATTACTGATATGACGTTCAACTTCGTCCTTACCAATTGTAGAGCCGGAAGGTTTGGTATAGACCCCATCTTTATGCGAGGTAATAACCAAAATACCCTTACCACCACTACCTTGAGCGGGCTTGATAACAAAACCAGGCCAATCTTGCACCATTCTATGGATTGTCTTTACTTCTGCTTGGTTATGAATAACGCCGATCAGGGCAGGGACTGTCGCCCCTGCTGCCTGCGCAATAATTTTAGTCTTGAGCTTGTCATCAACTAATGGGTATTTAGAACGATCATTGTAACGGCCGATATAACTGTGGTTACGTTTGTTCATCCCCATAATGCCTTTATGGCGAAGCTTAGCTGGCGAAGTAAAACTTTCGAACATCGTTTAGTCCTCCGCTAGTGGTTTGAAACGACGTAACTCAGTTAGACGGTAACCTGTGTAAGTACCTAGCAATAGAATACCGGCCAGAACAATCAACTGTAGACCAATGAAATTAAAGGTTAGGTGCTGAATGTATGAGTTCGTCATCGCTAAGTAAACCAATACTGCGGTGAGCAGTGAGCCCCCACCTTGCAGAGCAACTTCTTTCGCGCCTTCTTCTTCCCATAGGATAGACATACGTTCAATTGTCCAAGACAAGATGATCATCGGGAAGAACGTAATTGTTAAGCCTTCCGTTAAGCCCATCTTAAATGCGACTACTGTGAACACCGAAATGATCATAATAACGGTAATAATGACCGCTGATATCCGTGCTACAAGCAGTAAGTTCAACCTCGATAAGTAACTTCGAATAATCAAGCCTGTGCCAACGATCAGTAAGAAACCGACAATACCCGTTAATAGCTGGGTTTGAACAAATGCAACAGCAATCAGTACTGGCATGAAAGTACCGGATGTTTTTAGACCGATAATCACACGCAAGAACACCACGATAAGGGCACCGATAGGGATCAGCATGATGGTCTTAAACATTGCTTGTTCTTCAAGAGGCAAGCTATGAATTGAAATATTCAGCAGCCCATCAGCTTCTATCTTGTTGTTCGTCGCTTGCTGTGGAGTCATTTCTTGCTTGATCATTGAGAAATGAACTTGGCTATTTTTACCACCAACAAGATCAAGCAGGGATACATTCGACTCATCCCAAACTAATAAGTTTGGTTTCACGGCTTTCTGTTCGGAATTTGGTGAGAACAGTACCCAATCTTTATCTGACCAAACCTGAACCATTGGTTGAATGGTTTGGCGTCGACGGCCATCTTCTAGTTCGATAACACCGACAGTTTTGCTCTGTATACCTGCGGTAAGCAAAATATTATGTAGTGCATCAGTACGGCTGAAGTCATTCAGTAGTAGCGATGAGTTTTGACTGTCTGGGTCATTAAGCGCTTTGATGAGTTCACGAGTAAAGGTCACATTGTCGGCAGAACGACTCATCGCACGCTCAACAAGGGCATTTGCCGCCGCAGCTTGTGGCGCTGATAGAGTTGGTGGCGTAATGTCTTCAGTTGGTGGTAGAGGCGTAACTTTAGCCTGAGGGTCCACTAAGAACTGCGCTTTGTAGTAAATGGTTTGAGGACCTTTGGCCTGACGAATTGACCACTCGGCACGACGTCCAGAATCAGAATTAATGTAGGAAACGCCATAACCAGAAGAGGAAGCGGATTCACCGATAAGCGTATAACCACTTTGTGTATGAGGTGCTGCGAGTGAAGCTTTGACTTCATTGCCGTTAGCATTGAACTCAATACGTGCCTCTACATCCCATACCTGACGAGTTTCGCCTGGTGTCCAAGGCACGCCGTAGTTTTCATGTCTGAAAACACTCAAAGCAATGCCCGCAATCACCAATAAGATGATTGAAAGGTAAAACGGTATTTTTGACGTCATAATCTACCTTATTATTTTTTATCTTCGTCCGTTTGGATATAGGTACGACTTACATCGACAAGTGCGATGTCGCGCATAAATTCTCTACCCAGTAAAATAGGATGGTTCATATGCGAGCGATCTGCCAACGTAAATTGCGCTTTTTCATGAATTTTTCCAACGCGCACCCAAAGTTCGACTACAGCGCGACGTTCTAGTTCTTCACTGGTAACTTGGCGAATTTTTACGTAACGAATGACTGGCGCTTCGATCCAAGTATTTTTTTCTTCTTCAGATTTACTGGTATCTGCCAGGTGGAATCGAACCCAGTTTTTGCCGTTTCTTTCGAACTCTTCAATATCAACTGCATTTAAAGATGAGGTTGCGGCACCGGTGTCGACACGTGCATCAAAAGTCTGCTTAATGGAGTCGATAGTGACCTTTTCAATTGAGCCAAGGACAATATCATGAGTTGGTGTTGGTTCCACAGGAGCAGGAGATTGGACAATAATCGGCTCTTTTGGCTTTTTCACTTCTGCCATTGCTTCATCACGAAATGTCAGAAGTTCAACCTGTAGTTTATCGACTTGTTCTTCAAGGCTGTCGATATAGTCCGATTGGTTGCTGAGCTGAAGCTCTAAGTTAGTAATGCGATTATTGACATTCGCTTCTGAAGTTTGAATAGCCGCTAACGTTTCTTGGTGGTACTGTTCGCCTTTGGTTAGTGAGCATCCAGATAGTAAGGCGATGGCAACAATCGGGGTCAATCGTAATAACATTGAAAACCTTGGGATTGGATTAAGTTGTTTATTTTTTAGGAGTTTAGCTCATATCGATAAAGCCTCACAAGTAAGAATGTTTCTCTATTACTTATTGTTTGAGGAATAGTGATGAAAAGCTAAAAATCAAGGACATAAAAGCGCATCCTTATTTAGAGCGTGCTTATGTTTTGATGTAACAAATGGACTCGAAAAACAAACACGCTCAGTACGAGGAAAGAGGGTAATGTCTTAACTCGTAAAATGAGTTAAGACAATGTCAGGAATCTCAGCGAATTATGGTTTGCGAGCGACAAGAACCGCGCGGCGAGGGGCAGGGTAACCTTCTACAGTCTTGCTTGGGTCGTTCGGATCTAGATAGTCTGGTAGAGAGTTATGCGTCATCCAATCTGTGGTACGTTGTTCATCAACCGAAGTGACATTTTCATCAACGATGCGCACATCTTCAAATCCTACCAACTCTAACCATACTTTCAGCGCTTTTGCTGAAGGGAAGAAATAGACATTGCGCATTTGTGCGTAACGAGAAGTTGGAACCAACACTGCATTCTCATCACCTTCAATCACGAGTGTTTCCAATACTAGTTCACCATCAGACACTAATTGATCTTTTAGCTGCACCAAGTGATCCAGTGGAGAGCGACGGTGGTAAAGTACGCCCATGCTGAATACCGTGTCGAACGCTTCTAACTTAGGTAGTTGTTCAATACCCAACGGCAGTAGGTGCGCACGTTGGTCATCTCCCATTAGTTTACGAATTGCTTCGAACTGAATTAGGAACAGGTGAGATGGATCGATACCGACGGTTAAGCGTGCACCTTCACCCAGCATGCGCCACATGTGGTAGCCGTTACCACAACCAACATCGAGTACGCTGCGGTTCTTTAATGGAGAAATATGCGGAAGCACGCGGTCCCATTTCCAATCACTGCGCCACTCAGTATCAATATGAATGCCGTGTACGTGGTATGGCCCTTTGCGCCACGGATGGAATGTACGAAGTAAGTTCTCTAATTTCTTCAGCTCACCTTCATGGAAAGGAGTGTCGTTGCTGATGGTCACTGAATTCTTGATGTCAATTTGATCCGGTGAGCCTTCTGGGATCTTGTTCAGTGCTTTCAACCAGCGACCAAAGTCACCGTGCTCTGCATTTTGCCAATCCGTTAGCTGTTGTGGTAGCACATTGAGCCAAGGTTGAAGACGTGTGTCTTGGGCAATCAATTGGTAGAAGTTTGCAAAGTTAAACATAGTTAGTTAATCGCTGAGTTGATGGTATTAAAATTATTAAATAACAGCCTAAAGTGGCGTGATTCAGGGCCTTTGTATGCAAGGTTTATTTAATTGCGAACATAGAGCCAAAGTTAAAGCATTGGAACCAAACATCGTAGCTAGAAAAGCCAATTTTAGCGAAACGCTCTTTATGCTCTTTCTTTGAATCTGGGCGCATTACGTTTTCTATCGCGCTGCGCTTTTGGCTGATTTCTAGTTCGCTATAACCATTTGCACGTTTAAAGTCGTGGTGAAGGTCAATTAATAGCTCGTTTGACACTTCATCTTCGAAGACGAATTTCTCCGACAAAATCAAAATTCCGCCTGGACGTAGACCCGCGTAGATTCGTTCAAGCAGGGCGTAACGATCGTCTGGAGAAAGAAATTGCAGAGTAAAGTTCAGTACGACAACTGATGCGTTTTCAATATCGATATTACGAATATCCGCTTCAACCACATCTACAGGAGTATCGCTTCGGTACGCGTTTACATGCAATTTGCAACGCTCAACCATTGCAGGTGAATTGTCGACCGCAATGATCTTACAGCCTTCTTGTTTGATATGACGACGCATAGACAGCGTAGCAGCACCCAAAGAGCAACCTAGGTCGTAGATGTTTGAGTGAGGTTTTACAAAACGCTCTGCCAGCATACCAATTGCAGAAATAATGTTGCTGTAACCCGGCACCGATCGTTGAATCATGTCAGGAAATACTTCCGCTACGCGTTCATCGAACGTGAAATCCCCAATTTTATCGATTGGAGCCGAAAAAATAGTATCTGGATTGCTCTTAGGGTTCATAACCAAGTCTCTGCATACAAGCCGCCTGAAAACGTCAGGCACCAAAAAAGGCGCGTATTTTATGGGAATTTCACGCCTCTGTCATGTGTTGCGTTAGAACATCTGCAACTGCGAGTTGCCATCGTTAGCCGGGAAAGATGCCAAGTCAGGAAGTGTTATACGCTTTTGTATGTCTTTATACAGATTGGCTGCCAACTCCGGCGCAATCATATTGTCCGCAGTATGGATCATGACATACGGCTGTTTACCTTCTGCAATCCATTGCGGCAACTTGCTGAGCCATGGTGTAAAAAACTCGTAATTTTGCTGTTCTTCTGGATGACCAATAAAGCGAACCAAAGGATGTGAAGCGGTAGCAATAGCGTGGACTGGTACTCTTGGTTTTTTCATTTGCGCATCAATGATCGCTTCATTATCTGGCTTAGCGGCAAAGACAGGGCGGCTATCCATAATAATGCGGTCAATGTTATTTTCTACTAACCATTGGTTAAGCGCTCGCTCTTCTTCACCTTTGGAGAAAAATGCCATATGACGAACCTCAACACCAAGAGGGAAGTTAGGTGGAAAGCTCGCACAGAACTTTTTCAATCGATCAAGGTGCTCAGGACCAAATGCGGCTGGCAATTGAATTGTCCATTGCCCCACACGGTCATGCAACGGCTCCATGACTTTCATGAAGTCTCTCAGTTGTTCGCTGCAACCTCTTAGCATTTGCTCATGAGTGATGGCTTTAGGAAGTTTGAAAGTAAAGCGAAAATCATCGTGGGTTGCTGATCTCCAGTTTTGCACCGTGTTGAGCGTCGGCGTGGCATAAAATGTCGTGTTGCCTTCCACGGTATGGAACACCTGTGCATACTTTTCCAAACGTTCAGCGGGCTTTGTCCCGCTGCCGTAAAAGCTTTGTTGCCATTGATTGTGCGACCACATCGTCAATCCAAGTCGAAGAGGTAAGTTATCCATTATTCTTTACTGCTTGCTACTCGTGTGAATACTTTACGAGAGTTTTGCTGAAATAGGTAATTTCACGCTATAATCCCCACCAATTTTTTCGCTTTGGTGCGCTTTTGAACATTTGTTGTACTAAAAAGCACCAGTGAATAATAAAACACACGTAATTGTATGTTGAGTAGTCGATTTTCGTGGACATTCAGCGTATAACTGAATCTTTACTCTGCTTGGCAATGAGGCTGACAGAGCGTAGTTAACAACATTTGAGAGATTGGGAATTTCATTATGCGTACCCATTACTGTGGTCACCTGAACAAGTCCCTTGCAGGACAAACTGTAGAACTTTGCGGCTGGGTTAACCGTCGTCGTGATTTAGGCGGTCTTATTTTTATTGATATGCGAGATCGCGAAGGTATCGTTCAGGTAGTTGTTGATCCAGATATGGCGGATGCGTATGAAGTGGCTAATACACTTCGTAATGAATTCTGTATCAAACTAACGGGTGAAGTACGCGTTCGTCCAGAAAGCCAAGCAAACAAAGACATGGCAACAGGTGAAGTTGAGATCCTTGCGACAGGTCTTGAAATCATCAACCGCAGTGACGTTTTGCCTCTAGATTTCAACCAAAAGAACTCTGAAGAGCAACGTCTGAAGTACCGTTACTTAGACCTTCGTCGTCCTGAAATGAGTGACCGCATCAAGCTACGTGCTAAAGCATCTAGCTTTGTTCGTCGTTTCCTAGATGACAACGGCTTCCTAGATATCGAAACACCAGTACTAACGAAAGCGACACCAGAAGGCGCGCGTGACTACCTAGTACCTAGCCGTGTTCACAAAGGCAGCTTCTACGCGCTTCCTCAGTCTCCACAGCTATTCAAACAGCTTCTAATGATGTCTGGTTTTGACCGTTACTACCAAATCGTTAAGTGTTTCCGTGATGAAGACTTGCGTGCTGACCGTCAGCCAGAATTCACTCAGATCGATATCGAAACGTCATTCATGACGGCTGACCAAGTACGTGAAGTGACGGAAAACATGGTTCGCGATATGTGGCAAGAGCTACTAAACGTAGACCTAGGTCAGTTCCCAGTAATGCCATTCAGCGAAGCGATTCGCCGTTTCGGTTCTGACAAGCCAGACCTACGTAACCCACTAGAGCTAGTAGACGTTGCTGACCTAGTGAAAGACGTTGAGTTCAAAGTATTCTCTGGCCCAGCGAACGATGAGAAAGGCCGCGTTGCCGTTATTCGCGTTCCAGGTGGTGCATCTTTGACTCGTAAGCAAATTGATGGCTACGGTGAATTCGTTGGTATCTACGGTGCGAAAGGTCTAGCTTGGATGAAGGTTAACGACCGTGCTGCAGGCATGGAAGGTATCCAGTCTCCAGTGGCTAAGTTCCTAAACGAAGACGTGATCAACGCTATCCTAGATCGCACTCAAGCGGAATCTGGCGATATCATCCTATTTGGTGCTGATAAAGCGGGTATCGTTGCAGAAGCTATGGGCGCACTGCGTCTGAAGCTAGGTAAAGATCTAGAGCTAACTGACGAATCTGCATGGGCTCCATTATGGGTTGTTGACTTCCCAATGTTCGAAGAAGATGACGAAGGCAACCTACACGCGATGCACCACCCATTCACATCGCCTCTAGGTGTGACTGCGGAAGAGCTAAAAGCGAACCCAGCTGCGGCAAACTCTAACGCTTACGATATGGTTCTAAATGGTTACGAAGTTGGCGGCGGTTCTGTTCGTATCCACAACGCAGATATGCAAGAAGCCGTATTTGATATTCTAGGCATCACACCTGAAGAGCAACAGCTTAAGTTTGGCTTCCTGCTTGATGCACTGAAATTCGGTACGCCTCCACACGCTGGTCTTGCATTCGGTCTTGACCGTCTAGTGATGCTGCTATGTGGTACCGAGAACATCCGTGATGTTATTGCATTCCCGAAAACAACAGCAGCGGCGTGTCTACTAACAGACGCACCAAGCATTGCGAACCCAGCTGCGCTAGAAGAGCTAGCAATCGCAGTGACTGCAGCGAAAGAAAAAGACGCAGAATAAGCGCACAACATTTGAAGAAAACTCCCGCAACTGCGGGAGTTTTTGTTTAAATAAACCTAAGAAACTTCCAAAGCAATTTCCCAAGCAACGCTTTTTAGCTCATGTTTGCTATTAAGCGTCAAAATACATTAAAAGGTGAATTATGGCAGGTCATAGTAAATGGGCGAATATTCGTCACCGTAAAGCAGCGCAAGATGCGAAGCGCGGCAAAATCTTTACCAAATTAATCCGTGAAATCGTTGTTGCCGCAAAAGAGGGAGGCGGTGAGCCAGAAAATAACCCACGTTTGCGAGCTGCAATTGATAAAGCGTTGTCTAACAACATGACGCGTGACACTGTCAACCGCGCTGTCAGCCGAGGTGCTGGTGGTGAAGGCGATGACAATATGGAAACCGTAATTTATGAAGGTTATGGTCCGGGTGGCACTGCGGTCATGGTCGAATGTATGACGGATAACCGAAATCGCACAGTATCTGGCGTACGCCATGCGTTCTCGAAGTCAGGAGGCAATCTGGGTACGGATGGTAGTGTAAACTATCTTTTCGACAAGAAAGGCGTGATCTCATACGCCTCAGGTTTAGATGAAGATGCGGTGATGGAAGTGGCGTTAGAAAGTGGCGCTGATGACATCGAAACATCAGAAGATGGCTCGATTGATGTTTACACCGCGCCAAGCGATTTTGGGCTCGTAAAAGATGCCCTTGATGCTGCAGGTTTTGAGGCGGAAAACGCCGAAGTGTCGCTTATCCCTTCAACGAAAGCAGAACTGGATGTGGACACTGCGCCAAAACTGCTTCGTTTGATTGACGCTTTAGAAGATCTGGACGATGTTCAGGAGGTTTATCACAACGGTGACATCTCTGACGACGTTGCAGCCTCTCTAGAGTAAACTCAATGTGCAGTGAGCGGTATTCGCTCCGAAATTAGAAAGTAATAATAAGAAATTGAGGTCGCATTCGGCCTCATTTTTAGGAACATTCATGTCAATTATTTTGGGCATTGACCCAGGTTCACGCATTACCGGTTATGGGGTCATTCGTCAAAATGGACGCCATTTGCAATACCTTGGTAGTGGCTGTATTCGTACTTCAGAAAAAGAACTTCCGGGCCGTCTTAAGCAGATTTACGCTGGCGTCACGGAAATCATTACTCAGTTTCAACCGGACGTATTTGCGATTGAACAAGTGTTTATGGCTAAAAATGCGGATTCAGCATTAAAGCTTGGCCAGGCTCGTGGCAGCGCAATTGTTGCTGCTGTAAATGCAGAGTTGCCGGTATACGAATACGCCGCGCGTCTTATTAAGCAAGCAGTAGTCGGTACTGGTGGCGCGGACAAAGCGCAAGTTCAGCATATGGTTCAGCAGATGCTTAAACTGCCCGCCAAGCCTCAAGCGGATGCAGCCGATGCTTTAGGTGTGGCGATTTGTCATGCCAATACGAACAAAACCCTCGTTGCCTTAGCGGGCAAAGCAACCAGTGCCAGAAAAGGGCGCTACCGATAAAATTAACTGGATGTCTATCCAGTTCTTTATTATCCTGTCGCAAATTCATTTCCAAAGAGTATTTATAGTGATTGGACGTCTTCGTGGCACACTGATTGAAAAACAACCACCTGAAGTATTAATTGAAGTTAATGGCATTGGTTATGAAGTCCAGATGCCAATGAGCTGTTTTTACGAGCTGCCAAATGTTGGCGAAGAAGCCATTATTTATACTCACTTTGTCGTCCGTGAAGATGCGCAATTGCTATACGGTTTCAACACAGTAAAAGAACGAGCACTTTTCCGTGAAGTGATCAAAGCCAATGGCGTTGGTCCTAAACTCGGTCTTGGTATTCTCTCTGGTATGACAGCAACGCAATTTGTTACTTGTGTGGAACATGAAGACGTTTCTACGCTGGTTAAGCTTCCAGGCGTTGGCAAGAAAACCGCAGAGCGATTGGTTGTTGAAATGAAAGACCGCTTGAAAGGGTGGGGCGCTGGCGATCTATTTACACCATTTACGGATGCTGCTCCTGCGGATTCTGGTTCGACATCCAACAACGCGGAAGAAGAGGCAATTAGCGCGCTTCTAGCTTTGGGTTACAAGCCGACTCAAGCGTCGAAAGTGGTGTCTCAAATTGCTAAACCGGACATGAGCAGTGAGCAAATGATCCGTGAAGCTCTAAAATCAATGGTGTAACGCTGGTTTCACAGTGAGCATTTGTTCAAGATAACTCATTCTCTAAGGTTAATGCCAATCGCTTAACGATATTTTTGTGTCATTCCTGCGAGCCTTGGCGAGACTAGGAATCTAATAGCAGCGCGCTGAGCGGTTAATGAAACAATTTTGACCATAAAGTGCTCGGATAGAAGATCCTGTATCATGCTCCTTCGTCGCTGTACAGGATGACGAGATACAGAAATATGCCACTTGCCGTTAAACGAGCGGCATTATTCTCTCAGGTAACCATTTTTCAAGGTAAAAAGATGATTGAAGCCGATCGTTTAATCGCGCCAGAAAACCCTGCCTTTCGTGATGAAGATGTCATTGACCGTGCTATTCGACCAAAAAAATTAGCGGATTACCAAGGTCAGGACCATGTCCGTGACCAAATGGAGATCTTCATTAAAGCTGCTCAGTTACGTAGTGAAGCTCTTGATCACCTTTTGATTTTTGGTCCTCCAGGTTTGGGTAAAACCACACTTGCGAATATCGTTGCCAATGAAATGGAAGTGAACATTCGCACCACTTCGGGCCCTGTACTTGAGAAAGCAGGGGATTTGGCCGCGCTGTTAACTAACCTAGAAGAAAACGATGTGTTGTTCATCGATGAGATTCACCGCTTGAGCCCGATGGTTGAAGAGGTTCTGTATCCGGCGATGGAAGATTATCAACTGGATATTATGATCGGTGAAGGTCCGGCCGCTCGTTCTATTAAGATCGATTTACCACCATTTACGTTAATTGGTGCGACGACCCGAGCGGGCTCTTTAACGTCACCATTGCGCGACCGCTTTGGTATTACTCAGCGCCTTGAGTTTTATAAGATAAAAGACCTCCAAGATATTGTGCAGCGCAGCGCGGATTGTTTAGGTTTGTCAATGGAGCCTGAAGGTGCATTGGAAGTGGCAAGACGTGCACGTGGCACACCACGTATTGCTAACCGTCTACTACGTCGTGTTCGCGATTATGCGGAAGTGAAAGGAAATGGTCACATTTGTGCAGAGGTTGCCGACAAAGCGCTGAATATGCTTGATGTGGACGCCGAAGGTTTCGATTACATGGACCGCAAACTACTACTCGCAATTATGGAGAAATTTGGTGGTGGTCCGGTCGGACTCGATAACATGGCGGCAGCGATTGGTGAAGAAAAGGATACCATCGAAGACGTTCTTGAGCCTTACCTTATTCAGCAAGGTTATTTACAACGCACTCCACGTGGAAGAATCGCGACAGATCGTGCGTATTTGCATTTCGGAATTGAAAAATAAGATTCCCGCGCTGGACCTTTGCTGCCCAGCGCTTCATTAAAGTTGACCAAACTCACATTTTTTGAATTTCTTCTCATACCAGTTTAGTAAGTAAAAAGCATTGATTGTTAACTCTATGTTTGCTCGCAACTGGTTAATTTCTCTCCTGATTACTCTCTCTTAACATCCGTATCTAATACTGGTTGATCTGGATCAATGTGATGGATTTTTGTGCAAATTCCGCGCATAAACATTGATGTATATCAAAGCGCATTCCGGCTATAAACCTTTTGAAACAATCTGTTTTTACAAGTAATATTAGCCCTAGCTATATTAGCTGATGCTTAACAATTAACTAACCAATGAAGCACATTTTTGCAACAATGAGTTGTGATAATTCAACATTTTTCAAGTGTAAATAACACTTGAATATGGATTGCAATATGTAGAGAGTGTCATTCAGCCGACACATAGGAGTTACCATGATTGACGTAGTTGATCTATCGCGGTTGCAGTTTGCACTGACAGCGATGTATCACTTCCTATTCGTACCATTGACCCTTGGTATGGCCTTCCTTCTGGCCATTATGGAATCGATGTACGTAATGACGAACAAGCAAATCTACAAGGACATGACCAAGTTCTGGGGTAAGCTATTCGGTATTAACTTTGCACTTGGTGTGGCGACAGGCCTTACCATGGAATTCCAGTTTGGTACGAACTGGTCTTACTACTCCCACTATGTAGGTGACATCTTCGGTGCGCCGCTAGCGATCGAAGCCCTTGTCGCATTCTTCCTGGAGTCAACTTTTGTTGGTCTATTCTTCTTCGGGTGGGATCGTCTATCTAAACGTCAACACTTAGCGGTTACTTGGCTTGTGGCGCTGGGCTCTAACTTCTCTGCACTTTGGATTCTTATCGCAAACGGCTGGATGCAAAACCCAGTAGGCGCGGACTTCAACTTCGAAACCATGCGAATGGAAATGGTAAGCTTCTCTGAAGTTGTACTAAACCCAGTTGCTCAGGTTAAGTTCGTGCATACGGTTGCTTCTGGTTACACTTGTGGCGCAATGTTTATTCTAGGCATCAGTTCATACTACCTATTAAAAGGTCGTGACATTGCGTTTGCTCGTCGTTCATTTGCTATCGCTGCTTCTTTCGGTATTGCGGCTATCTTATCTACCATCGTTCTTGGCGATGAATCTGGCTACGAGCTTGGTGAAGTTCAAAAAGTGAAGCTTGCTGCAATTGAAGCAGAATGGCACACAGAACCAGCTCCAGCAGCGTTTACGTTGTTTGGTGTTCCTAACCAAGAAACCATGCACACAGATTACGCAATCAAGATCCCTTACGTAATGGGTATCATCGCGACACGTTCTTTTGATGAGCAAGTAACAGGTCTTCGTGACCTACGTGATGAGCACGTCGATCGTATTCGTGACGGTATGTACGCTTATGAACTTCTTGAGAAGCTTCGTGCGGGCGACAAGTCAGAAGAAAACATGACTGCGTTTGATGAAGTGAAGGGTGACCTAGGTTACGGTCTACTTCTAAAACGCTACACAGACAATGTTGTTGATGCGACAGAAGAGCAAATCCAAGCTGCTGCGGATGACTCAATCCCAACAGTATGGCCGCTATTCTGGTCATTCCGTATCATGGTTGCTTGTGGTTTCATCATGCTATTCGTTTTCGGTGCGGCATTTATTCAAACGTGTCGTCAGAAGATCGAACAGAAACAATGGATTCTTAAAGCTGCACTATTCAGCATCCCACTACCGTGGATTGCGATTGAAGCGGGTTGGTTCGTCGCTGAGTACGGTCGTCAGCCATGGGCTGTTGGTGAAATTTTACCAGTGCACGTTGCAGCTTCTGCACTAACTGCTGGCGAAATCTGGACTTCACTATTCGCAATTCTGGCGCTATACACGGTATTCCTGGTTGCAGAAGTTTACCTAATGTTGAAATTCGCTCGTAAAGGCCCAAGCAGCCTGAAAACGGGTCGCTACCACTTCGAGCAAAATGCTGACTCTGTTGAAGACAAAGTTAGTCGCCAAGTAGAAGCGTAAGGTAAGGAGATAACAAGATGTTTGATTACGAAATCTTGCGACTCATCTGGTGGGTACTAATCGGTGTTCTACTAGTTGGTTTTGCAGTAACAGACGGTTTCGATATGGGTGTAGGCGCGCTTGTACCTATTATCGGTAAAAACGACACGCAACGTCGCGTCATGATTAACTCAATTGCCCCTCACTGGGATGGTAACCAAGTTTGGCTTATCACTGCTGGTGGTGCATTGTTTGCAGCTTGGCCTTTGGTTTACGCAACGTCATTTTCAGGCTTCTACTTAGCGATGATTTTGACACTAGCAGCGCTATGGCTTCGTCCTCTGGGCCTAGACTACCGCTCTAAAATTGAAGATCCAAAATGGCGCAATACCTGGGATATCTGTATCTCAATCAGTGGTTTTGTTCCACCAATCATCTTTGGTGTAGCGTTTGGCAACCTACTACAGGGCGTACCATTCCAATTGAGTGAGTTCTTGATGCCAACATACCACGGCTCATTCTTTGGTCTTCTAAACCCATTTGCACTGCTGTGTGGCCTAGTTAGCTTGTTCATGATTTTGATGCAAGGTTCGACTTGGCTACAAATGAAAACAACGGGCGAAGTGCATGTGCGTGCTCGCAACGTTGCTCAGTTGGCTGGTTTACTGACGGTTGCAGCGTTTGTAGCTGCTGGTTTCTGGATCCAAAATATTGATGGTTACGTCATTGTTGGCGGTATCGACACTAATGCAGCTTCTAACCCTCTAAACAAAGAGGTAATCCGTGAAGCTGGTGCGTGGATGAAGAATTTTGAAAACTACCCACTACTATGGGCTGCTCCTGTACTAGGTGTCGCAATGCCGCTTCTTGCCGTATTGGCATCTCGTCTTGAAAAATGTGCGATTTCGTTCATTACTTCAAGCTTGGGTGTTGCTGGCGTTATCTTTACTGCAGGTTTTGCGATGTTCCCATTCATCATGCCTTCAGACTTAATGCCAAGCCACAGCTTAACAATGTGGGATGCAACGTCATCTGAACTGACTCTGAATCTAATGACAGGCGTTGCGTTTGTTATGGTACCAATCATCCTTGGTTACACGTCTTGGACTTACTACAAGATGTTTGGTCGCCTTGATGATCAGTACATTGAAGACAACAAAAACTCACTTTACTAAGGAGCATTTACTATGTGGTATTTCGCATGGATTCTAGGTGTACTACTTGCTTGTGCATTCGGTATCATCAACGCTCTTTGGTTAGAGCACTCAGAAATGATGGACAAAGACAGTGAGTAATCTCGCTGATAAGGTAGCGCAACTTCACGCTCCGATGGATAAGACTCTGTTAAGAGTCTTATCTCTCATCCTTGGCTTTATGCATGTAGGATTGGTGATGTGGGATCCTGAAGCTTACCATCAAGCAATTGGTGGTTTTAACTCAATCATCGCACCAGCACTGATTTGGTCTGTATGCTCAAGCATGGTTTATGGTGTGGGCTTCAAACCGAGAAACTGGTACTGGCAAGCTTTGTTTAGTCCCTACTTTTCGTTAGCTATCTTAATTTATTTAACGGCACTTTATTTCTTTTAGGCTGAAATACGCTGTAATAAAGTCGGTTACTAAATCATCGAATAAAAGCTAGGTATTTCGCCTAGCTTTTATTTTTTCTACAAATTTCAAAAATATTCCCTTAGCTCGGTACCAATTGCTGTCGCTTCAGTTATAGTAATTACTTTAAAGAATTGAATATATTGGGACTCCCTTGCAAGGCACATCAAATCTCTTTCGCTGGCCGATCACCGTGTACTATGAAGACACCGATGCGGGCGGCGTTGTATATCATTCTAATTATCTAAAATTCTTTGAGCGCGCGCGGACAGAAATGTTACGTGCCAAAGGCATTTCTCAACATGTGTTACTGGAACAAAATATCGGCTTTGTTGTCCGACACATGGATATTGATTTCAACCAAGGGGCAAGGCTGGACGAGCATTTGACAGTATTAACCCGAGTGTCAGAAATAAAACGTGCTTCCCTGCAATTCTGTCAAGAGTTGGTCAATGATCAAGGCAAGATATTGTGCAAGGCCTCTGTTAAGGTAGCATGTATCGATAATAAGAAAATGAAACCAATAGCTATTCCAACCTTTATAAATTCGGAGCTAACAAATAGTGACTGCTGATATTTCCATTTTAGATCTCTTTCTTCAGGCCAGTCTGTTGGTAAAGCTTGTGATGCTGACGTTGCTTGGCATGTCAATTGTGTCATGGGCAATGATCATCAAGCGCAGTAAAGTGCTTTCTCAAGCGTCAAAAAATGCAGAGCAGTTTGAAGACAAATTTTGGTCGGGTACTGATCTTTCTCAGCTTTACCAAAAAGTAAAAGCGCGTAAAGACGAAATTGAAGGCACAGAAGAAATTTTTTACGCAGGTTTCACGGAGTTTGCTCGTCTACGTAAGAGCAACGCAAACTCACCAGCGTACATCATGGAAGGCACTGGCCGCGCAATGCGTGTTGCTGTCTCTCGTGAAGTTGATGAACTAGAAACAAGCTTACCGTTCTTAGCGACAGTCGGTTCTATCAGTCCTTACATCGGCCTATTTGGTACCGTTTGGGGCATCATGCACGCTTTTATTGCGTTGGGTGAAGTAAAACAAGCTACGCTGTCTATGGTTGCACCGGGTATCGCCGAGGCATTGATCGCGACAGCGATGGGTCTATTTGCGGCTATTCCTGCTGTAATGGCCTACAACCGCCTAAGCAATAAAGTGAGCAAACTAGAGCACACTTACGCAACATTTTCTGAAGAATTCCACAGCATCCTTCATCGTCAAGCGATGGCTGGCCGAGACAGCGCGGATAAGGAATAAAGCATGGCGGGTTATCAACCTAAAAAGCGAAAAATGACAGCGGAGATCAACGTTGTTCCGTATATCGACGTAATGCTCGTACTGTTGATCATTTTTATGGCGACCGCTCCATTTGTGACTCAAGGCGTCGATGTTGATCTTCCGAAAACATCGACCGCTGAATCTATGCAAGACCTTGCTGGCGAAACTGACAGTAGTTTTATCATCATCGAAATTGATAGCGAGGGTAATTTAGGCCTAAGCGTAAACGATGAAGAAGTTCAACGAGGTTTGTCGTTGCAAGATGTTATTGTGCGAGTGAAAGCGGAGCGAGAGGTTAAGCCAGATTCACCAGTTGCGGTAGGTGGCGACGCGGCAACACCATATGCCGATGTTGTGCTATTGCTGGATGAACTAAGTCGAGCTGGTATCCCTAAGGTAGGTCTAATGACCGATATCAGGGAATAGACATCAATTATCTATGAAAGATCACAAGAAGAAACCCAACCAATACGCCAAACCGATAGCAATATCGGTTGGTTTGCATGCAATTCTAGTTGCAGCCCTGCTTTGGGGGACGGACTTCAACATGTCTAAACCAGAGCCTACAGGGCAAATGGTTCAAGCTGTTGTCATCGATCCAAAACTTGTGCAGCAACAAGCGAAAGAAATTCGCCAGCAACGCGAAAAGGCAGCAAAAAAAGAACAAGAGCGTCTTGATAAATTGAGACGCGAAGCAGAGCAGCTAGAAAAAAACCGTAAAGCTGAAGAAGAGCAAATTCGCAAGTTGAAAGAACAGCAAGCGAAAGATGCTCAAGCGGCACGAGAAGCAGAAGCTGCACGTAAGAAAAAAGAGCAAGAGCGCAAGCAGGAAGAAGAACGCGTTCGCAAAGAAAAAGAGCGAGCTGCTAAGCTAGAAAAAGAGCGTAAGGCAAAAGAAGAAGCTGTGCGTAAAGCTGAGCAGGAGCGTTTAGCGAAAGAAGCGGCTATAGCAAAAGCTGAGCAAGAACGTCTAGCTCGTGAAAAGGCGGCAAAAGAAGCGGAAGAAAAAGCACGTCGTGAGCGTGAAGCCGCTGAAAAAGCTGAAAAAGAGCGCATCGCAAAAGAGAAAGCGGCAAAAGAGGCGGCAGAGCGAGAGCGCAAAGCGAGAGAAGCTGCGGAACGTGCAGAGCGCGAGCGTAAAGCGCAAGAAGCCGCGCTAGATGATATTTTTGCAGGCCTTGAGGATGAGGTTAGTAAAAATAGTGCTGCTCGAAATCAATTTATTGACGACGAACTTTCTCGAATGTCATCCATCTATACTCAAAATATTCAGCAAAAGTTGATTAAGGATGACTACTTGCTGGGAAAGGAGTGTAGGGTAAACATCAAATTGATTCCGACAGGAACTGATATGATGGTCTCTGGTGTTACCGTTTTGAGTGGCGATACTCGAGTATGTGCAGCGGCGAAGCGAGCGATAGCTCAGGTAGGGACGTTCCCTAAATCTTCAGAAGCTGCGGTAAACGAAAGACTAAAAGACATCAACATAACTGTTGCTTTGGACTAAAAGGAATAAGACGTGATTAGACGCCTTTTACTAGGAATGTTTGTACTGTTTAGCAGTATGACAAATGTGGCGAATGCCGCATTAGAGTTGGTCATTACCGATGGTATTGATTCAGCACGACCAATTGCTGTTGTTCCGTTTAAGTGGGAGGGTACTCAAGCGCTTCCAACGGATATTTCTGCTGTTATTGCCTCGGATTTGCAACGCAGTGGTAAGTTCAGCCCCGTTCCAACGAGCAAGATGCCACAAACTCCGTTCAGTGAATCAGAAGTCAATTTTGATGCCTGGACTAATTTAGGTGTAGATGCTCTGCTGACTGGCTCAATCAAACAAAATGCTCAAGGTGATTACGTTATCAACTATCAACTTGTTGATATTGTGCGTGGTCAGCTAACGGGTGGAAATAGTAAAGCGCTTGGTAGCGATGGCGAATTAGTACTGTCAAAAGATCATGTGCTGTTCAATAAGGTCGCGACAGTTCAAGGTCCTCGCATGCGTGAGTACGCTCACCGCATCTCTGATTTGGTGTATGAGCAGTTAACGGGTGACCGTGGCGCCTTCATGACCCGTATTGCATACGTGGTGGTGAATGATAAAGACCGTTTCCCTTACCAACTTCGTGTGGCTGATTACGATGGTTACAACGAGCGCTTGGTTTTACGTTCTAAGCAACCATTAATGTCACCAGCATGGTCGCCAGATGGTAAAAAGCTTGCGTATGTTAGCTTCCAAAATGGTCAAGCAGAAATCTTTATCATGAACATCTACACCGGTGAGCGTGAGAAGATTACTTCATACCCACGTCATAATGGTGCGCCAAGATTTTCGCCTGACGGCAATAAGTTAGCGATTGTTCTCTCTAAGACAGGCTCGCTTCATGTTTACACGTTCGATCTTAACACTCGCAAGCTGACGCAAATTACGCGTGGCAGATCAAATAATACTGAACCGTTCTGGCATCCAGATGGAAAATCGTTGATTTTCACATCGGATAGGGGTGGTAAACCACAGATTTATCAAGTAAATTTGGGCAGCGGTTCTATTGACCGTTTGACTTGGCAAGGCAGCCAAAATTTGGGTGGCCAGATTACTCCTGATGGGCGATTCCTAGTAATGGTGAACCGCAGCAACGCAGGATTTAACTTGGCGAAACAAGATTTGGAAACTGGTGCTCTTCAAGTCTTAACTAAGACCTTGCTTGATGAGTCTCCTAGTATTGCCCCAAACGGTGGCATGGTTGTGTATAGCTCGATTTACAACAAGAAAAACGTACTATCGATGGTGTCAATTGATGGTCGATTCAAAGCTAGATTACCGGCAACAAATGGGCGTGTTAGAGCGCCTGCATGGTCACCGTTTTTGTAGTAATAAGTTTGATTAATAAAGGAAAATAAGATGCAACTGAACAAGGTTCTAAAAGGGCTACTAATCGCGCTTCCTATAATGGCTGTTACAGCGTGTAGCTCAAGCGACGACGCTGCTTCTAACACTGGTGCAGCAACAAACAACAATGGCGCAGTTGAAACAACAGTAGCTACGCCAATTGATCAAAGCGGTCAGCTAACAGAGCAAGAGCTAAAAGAGCAAGCGCTACGTGAAACTCAAACAATCTACTTTGCTTTTGATAACTCAACAATTGCAACAGATTACGAAGAGATGCTTGCAGCTCATGCTTCTTACCTAAGCAAGAACCCAGCTCTTAACGTGACTATCGAAGGTCACGCTGATGAGCGTGGTACTCCTGAGTACAACATCGCTCTTGGTGAGCGTCGTGCACAAGCAGTAGCGAACTACCTGCAAGCACTAGGTGTTCAAGCTGACCAAATCTCAATCGTTAGCTACGGTGAAGAGAAGCCACTTCTTCTAGGTCAATCAGATGAAGTTTACGCTAAGAACCGTCGCGCGGTTCTAGTATACTAATTCGAGGTAATCCTCATGTTCAGTAACACTAAGCGCGCTGTTGCGCTTACGTTACTGGCAAGTGCAGCGAACTTTGCGTTCGCTGCACCAGCTCCAGTATCCGATCTCAACAGCACATCATCCGTCTCTAAGAGCCGTTCATCTGAAACGGAAGTAGAGCGTCTAGAGCGCTTGCTACAAAACCGCAATCGCGTTCAGCTCCAAATGCAACAGCAAATTGACCAAATGTCACAAGAGATCAGTGAATTACGTGGTCAATTAGAGCGAAATAGCTACGAAATGAAGCAAATGTTGCAACGTCAACGAGAGTTGTTTGTCGAGCTAGATCGTGTGCGTGGAGAAATCAAATCCGCGCCTGCGCAAGAAGCGAAACCGGCTAAAACAGGTGGTCAGTACACACCAAATGTTGATGAGCAAACGGCATACCAAAATGCAGTCGACCTCATTCTCAAAAAACGTGACTACACTGGCGCAATTGCAGCGTTCCAGCAGTTCCAGAAAGATTATCCTGATTCCACATACTCAGCGAATTCTCACTATTGGCTAGGCCAATTGTACTTCGCTAAGAAGCAGGACAAAGATGCTGTAAAGAGCTTTGCAGCGGTGGTGTCTTATAAAGACTCCAATAAGCGAGCCGATGCTTTGCTCAAGTTAGGTGAAATCGCAGAGCGTAATAACAATGCAGCTCAAGCGAAAAAGTACTACCAACAAGTGGTTGATGAATACCCAGGTAGTGCATCTGCAAAACTTGCCAGCTCTAAGCTGTAAGGCGTTATGTTTTAAAAAGGAAGCTTCGGCTTCCTTTTTCTTTTCCGTTTCTTTATCGGTGGTGATCGAATAAATCGAGAGGAATGGCATTGAGCCTTTTATCCCCATCTTGCAACGGATCCTTTCAATCAGAAATGCTACCTGTAACAAAGATATACGGCTAGATAGCTAGAAATCCCCGCGACAAGTTGGTTTTTGAAAATTAACGAGGTTACAATACTCGGACTAAAGGAAGTTGCGTAGAGCAAGAGCAATGAGCCATATATTAGATAAAATCGACACTGTTTACCCATTCCCACCGAAGCCAGTTCCATTAAGCGAAGAAGAAAAAGCGTCTTACATTGAGCGTATTAAAAAGCTGCTAAAAGAAAAGGATGCGGTACTTATCGCGCACTACTATACCGATCCTGAGATTCAAGCCCTAGCGGAAGAAACGGGTGGTTTTGTTGGTGACTCGTTGGAAATGGCGAAGTTTGGTAATCGTCATCCTGCAAGCACACTGATCATTGGCGGTGTTCGCTTTATGGGCGAGTCGGCCAAAATCCTAACACCAGAAAAGCGAATTCTAATGCCAACGTTGGAAGCGGAATGTTCGCTCGATCTTGGCTGTCCAGCGGATAAGTTCAGTGAGTTCTGTGATGCTCACCCTGATCACACGGTTGTGGTTTATGCAAATACCTCAGCAGCGGTTAAAGCCCGTGCCGACTGGGTCGTTACATCAAGCATTGCGCTTGAAATCGTTGAACACTTAGACGCTGAAGACAAGCCAATCATCTGGGGACCAGACCGTCACTTAGGATCGTACATCGCTAATAAAACTGGCGCAGACATGCTGCTATGGCAAGGTGAGTGTGTGGTTCATGATGAGTTTTCTGCTGATGCGCTACGCAAAATGAAGAGCGTGTATCCAGATGCGGCTATTTTGGTTCACCCTGAGTCACCAGCAAGCGTCGTAGAACTTGCCGATGCCGTTGGATCAACGAGTCAGCTGATCAAAGCAGCGAAAGCGCTTCCTCACAAACAAATGATCGTTGCGACAGACAAAGGCATTTTCTTTAAAATGCAGCAACTTGTGCCAGAGAAAGAACTTATCGAAGCGCCAACCGCAGGTGCTGGCGCAACATGTCGCAGCTGCGCACACTGTCCTTGGATGGCAATGAACGGTTTGAAAGCGATAGAGAAAGCGCTTAGCGAAGGCGGTGAAGAACACGAGATCTTTGTTGATGAAGAATTGCGTGTTAAATCGCTCATTCCGTTAAATCGTATGTTGGACTTTGCTGAGCAGCTAAATATGCAAGTGAAAGGTAATGCTTAAAAAGTAGGCGTAACTGAAAGTAAATCTCAAAAACCAGTCGAATATGGCTGGTTTTTTTGTGTCTTACTATCAATGAGTTACTATTGATGCAATCAATGAATATCGAGGTTATAAATTTATGGCGGTGTGGTTAGTAGTTAAAAAGTGGCTTAGTTCACACCTTTTTAAATTGAGCAACCGAAGTCTTCTCATCTTTAGTGGCTTATATGTGAGCCTTTCATGGGGACTGCTCGTTCTCGCTGGTGAAACCGCATTAACAGACAACTTCTCTAACTTTATCTATTACCTTATGGTTACGGCGAGTACGGTTGGCTATGGCGATCATTCTCCAGTGACAGATTTGGGTAAATGGGTTGTTGTACTGTTTGTGATCCCAGGCGGCTTGAGCCTATTCGCTGCATTATTGGGACGTGTCGCTGGAGCAGCGATGGATTACTGGCGAGCGGGTATTTTAGGAAAACGGAGAGTAAGAGTGGAAAACCATATTGTATTGTTGGGTTGGAATGGATCGAGAACGATGCACCTTATTCGCATGTTACAACATGAAGAAGAGGGGAAGCGTCCGATTGTTTTATGCAGCCGTTCAGAAATAGAAAACCCGTTGCCAGGCGAGATCAGTTTTATCAAAGTGACCAGCTACACGGATTCACAAGAGATGAAAAACGCCAATATTGCTGAAGCAGCTTGCGTTATTGTTGATAACCTATCGGACGATATCACGCTGTCAGCCGCGCTGTACTGTGCTTCTGTGAATCCTTCCGCACATTTGGTCGCTTACTTTAAAGATGAGGCGTTAGGCCGTCTTTTAAGTCAACACTGTCCTAAAGCGGAATGCATACCTGCAGTTGGCGCGGAAATGCTGGCAAAAGCGGCGGTAGATCCGGGCTCAAGTGCACTTCACCAAGAGCTATTAGCTTCAACACGAGGCATGACTCAATACTCGGTCATTTATCCTGCAAGGCTGCCAGTAACGACTGTTGAGAGTCTCTTCGTTTTTCTCAAAAGGCGTCATCATGCCACACTAATTGCTTTTGACATTGGCCAAGGTATCCAACTCAACCCAGATTTAGATGCTGAAGTACCACCGAGTACCAAGCTGTTTTACATTGCAGATGAACGTATTGAAGATTTTGCATGGAAAGAAATGAACAAGGAACAATAATGCACATGATTGCTGACCTGTTAGCAGGTTTTCCCAATTTTTTACTCTATTTTTCTGTTTCTATTATTTTCGTTTTGGCGTTTAAGTTCATCTACGTGAAGCTTACGCCTTACGATGAATGGCACCTGATCAAAGAAAAGCAAAATACAGCGGCAGCGATTGCACTGAGTGGCGCATTTCTTGGTTATTGTATTGCGATTTCGGGGGCGGCCAAAAACTCAGTCAACATTGTCGATTTTATGGTATGGGGCGTTGTTGCAATGCTGGCGCAGATCATTGCATTTGCGATTGTACGTTTTGTTTTACTTCCAAAAGTGACTGAGCGTATCGAAAAAGATGAGCTGCCTGCCGGTATTGTATTAGCGGCTGTTTCTATATCGGTCGGTGTATTAAATGCCGCTTGTATGACGTACTAGGAGGAACGATGAAGCGGAGTTCTAACGTTAAACGTTCTTCCATGGACAAAAGTTTAAAGCTTGGGAAAATTATTCCCTTTGCTGCTTTTGGCGGTATTTTCTTCTTTGCGACACAAGAATCGAAAACCGAGGGCTACATTTTTTCTGACGCTGATGAATGCAAATCAAACTCGCCAGAGTTCAGTGAGCAGTGTGACATTGCTTATCAAGAAGCTTTGGCTCGCGCCGAACGAAATGCCCCTCGCTACAACAATGAGTTCGAATGTGAAAATGATTTTTACGAAGACGATTGTTACTACAGTTCCAGTTCCCGAGCTTATGTGCCTCACTTTGGGGGCTTCTTTTACAGTCGCGCACTGAGCGGTTTGAAAGGTTACAACAAGAGCTATTACTCTGAACCAATGTATCGCTATAAATCCAAATTCTATAATGGTGCGGGACAATTTTTTGGTTCCTATCGTAATCAGCCGACGAAGGTTGCGACCAGTAACCTAAATAAACGTGGTGGCGGAACTATTGGTAGAGCGATGTCTCGAGGCGGGTTTGGTAAAGCGGTATCGGTCAGCCGAGGCGGTTAATAAGCACTATGTTTCGACGAGAAATACAAGAACGAGAAAACTGGCGTGATTTAGCACGCCAGTTTGGTTTTGGCTTCCATTCCATGTATGACCAACCGTATTGGGATGAGAGTGCTTACTATCAATTCACGCTTGATCAAATAGAGAACGATATTGAAGCGCCCACTGAAGAGCTGCATCAGATGTGCTTGGCTATTGTGGATGAAGTAGTTCGGAGTGAGCGGTTGCTGACGCAATGTGCGATCCCTGAATTTATGTGGGAGCAGGTCGCTTCTTCGTGGCACCGAAATGAACCCTCACTCTATTCGCGTCTGGATTTTGCATACAACGGAACTTCGCCAGCTAAGTTACTGGAGAACAATGCGGATACGCCGACCAGCCTATTTGAAACGGGTTTTTGGCAGTGGGTGTGGTTAGAGGATGTTGTAAATAAAGGTCTAATTCACCAGAGCGCGGATCAATTCAACATTCTTCAAGACTTTTTGATTGAGCGTTTTTCCGAGATAGCCAAATATCAACCCGGGCAAACCCTTCACTTTAGCTGCTGCAAGTACACTGAAGAAGATAAAGGGACTGTCCAGTATTTAGAAGATTGCGCGCGCGAAGCTGGGTTAGCGACGGCGTTTGTTTATGTCGAAGATATTGGTGCGACGGAAGATGGTCTGTTTGTGGATGCAGATGACAGAGCGATTCGTTGGATGTTCAAGCTTTATCCGTGGGAGTTTATGTTTGAAGAGGAATATGCGAAATACCTAGCGACCGCGAAAGTGAATTGGTTAGAACCTATGTGGAAGTCGATTCTATCCAACAAAGCACTTTTACCGTTATTGTGGGAGCGCTTTCCGAATCATCCTAATCTTTTACCTGCCTATTTTGCTAACGGTTCAAAAGCGAACACTTTGAAAGATTTTGTAATCAAACCACTATTCTCTCGAGAAGGCGCAAATATTGAGATCGTCAAAGGTGGGAAACGCATACTCAAAACAGCAGGGCCTTATGAATCTAAATTCAATATCGTCCAGCAGTATTATCCGTTACCCAAGTTTGGGCAAAGCCATACATTAATTGGCAGCTGGTTAGTCAACGATAGAGCCGCTGGGATTTCGATTCGGGAAGACACTAGCTTAGTCACGCAAGATATGGCGCGATATATTCCACATGTGATTTTAACATGATCAAAAAAGCTCTCCATCCAGAGAGCTTTTGTCTATTCTGCGGTTCAATCTTGATGGTCGACAGCGTTGTGTCTTATTGTTCTTCAGCTAATGCAACACCGCGCTGAGTAAGACCACATAGCATCACTGGCATGGCATTGAAGATCTCTTCAAACTGTTCTAAGCCTTCCATGCCTTGTTCTGCCAACGTTTCAATGGTCGTTTCTGGATCGTAAAGCATCGTAAGAGAAAGCAAAACACCGCCGAGTAGAGCATTATCTTCGCTGTCCTCTGGCATTAGCGTTTCCCAGTCATCACGAGCAAGTTGCCAACCTTGTAATACACCTTCACAGAAATCACGGGTCTGGCTTGTTACAATATCTTGTTCATCTAACGCGCATCCTTCAGGCCACTGCCAAGATCCTTCTAGAAGAGTAGGACGAGTTTGGTTCCACATTTGTACAATCTCATCAATGTATTGCTCTAATTGCTCACCGTCAGTAAATGGCGCTGTTTCTTCACCACCCCATAAGAATGGCAACCACTCTTGAGGCATTAATACGTTTGGCGCTGCAGCCATCGCTGTTACAAAGCCTTGAGTTTTTGCTAGGTTTAGTAGTTTACCGTCAAGTTCTGGGAGAGAAAGGATGTCTTGTAGTTTCAAAATAGAATACCATTTGTTAATGGGCTGGTTGATTGCGCTCATCTTACCAATCAATTTGTGATAAATCGATATTAGGGAATGATTCACAGACATCTATGGAAATTCGCTCATCACTTAGAAAAAAAAGCATTCTCGCCCTGACACTGTACCTGTGTTTCTTTATCGCAACGATTGGTTCTGTTGCCTATTTGGTTGTCGAGCCTCCGGTTAGGCAAAAGCTAGAGCAAAACCTAGAGTTACGCACCCAACTGCTTGCACTAGAGATTAAAGAGCCTCTCCTTAGCTCTACTGGTGTATTGAGCAGCCTAGCAGGACTCGCCCAGGGGACTGAAAAAATTCAATCTCTCAACACGACAATTCCGCATATTCTCCAATTGAGTGATGAGATGCTCGTCAGTGGTGGCGTATGGCCTAAACCAGAACTCAAAGCTGAACAATGGCGATATAAAAGCCTATTCTTCAATAAAAACAGTGATGGCGGTATTGACCAAATTCACTCCTACAATAATCCTGAATCTGGCGGCTATGATAATGAACCATGGTATAAGGCAGCAGCTGACGCGCCAGTTGGTTCTGTGAGTTGGTCTACGGTTTATATCGACACTTTTACTCAGGTTCAGATGATTACTGCGTCTTCCCCATATTATCAAAACGGTCAATTCGCTGGCGTTGTAACGGTAGACTTATCACTTGATGCACTTTTTCAGTTTATTCGAGAGCACACGAACCTGCATTCTTTAGGTGTGGTGGTTCGCGATGCTGAATCGAACGTGATTATTGAGCACAACTTCCAACTAACAGACGAAATTTATGTCAGTGAGCTTGATTTTGGAGAGTTCGATTGGCGTATGGAAGTTGTCAACGCGAAAGCTAAAGTAGCCGATCAAGTGTTTGAACAAGTCATGAGTGTTGAGGGGAGGATCATTCCATTCTTACTCTTGTGTGTACTGGTCGGGTATTACTTGCTGAATCGTTACATTGTCGAACCGATTGTCCGTATTGCCGCTAAGATTGATGACTCGAAAACTGGCGGGATCATAGACATTGATTACGATAGCGAAGATGAAATTGGACAGCTCATCGAGAAGTTCAATGAAAAAACCATCTATCTAGAGCAAGAGAGAATAAAAGCCCAGGCTTCGACGAACGCTAAAACGGCATTTTTAGCCACATTATCCCATGAAATTCGTACGCCAATGAACGGTGTATTAGGAACCGCTCAGATATTGTTAAAAACACCACTCACCGATGATCAACGTAAGCACCTGAGAACACTTTATGACTCAGGTGATCATATGATGACGTTACTTAATGAGATTTTAGATTACTCAAAAATTGAGCAAGGGCATGTTGAATTCGAAAATACGCCTTTCCCAATTGAGTCGATCATCGGCAGCATAAAAAGTGTTTATCAAACACTATGTGCAGAAAAAGGCCTTCGTTTTAGAGTCGTGTCTCATTTACCAACAGGGCGCTGGTACAACAATGACAAAGCCCGTCTGCGCCAAGTATTGTTTAACCTACTAAACAACGCTGTCAAGTTCACCGACCGAGGCATCGTAGAGGTAGAGCTGACCGAGAAATCGAGCAAGGCAGGTACCAAGTTTATTCTCGCGGTGAAAGATACCGGTATCGGTATTTCTCAAGAAGCGCAAAAACGCATTTTCCGTCCTTTTGAACAAGCGGAGTCCTCGACGACTAGGCGGTTTGGTGGTACAGGGCTTGGTTTGGCGATAGTAAAAGAAATTGCCGAGCATATGGGAGGGCATGTGATTGTGCAGAGTCAAGAGAATGTCGGGACAACCTTTACCGTCGAGATCGCGCTTACGCCTTGTGAGCCTGGGAAAGTGGAAGCAGTTAATGCACATAAGCTGAATTGCAAAGGTTTGAAAGCGCTCATTGTCGAAGACAACCGAACAAATGCGATCATTATGGAAACTTTCCTAAGAGCCAAAGGCTTTGAGTGCACAAGTGTTGAAAATGGTCAGCTTGCCGTCGATGAGGTGGCCGTTCAGTCATTTGATTTGATATTAATGGACAATCATATGCCTGTTCTTGATGGTGTTGGGGCGATATCAGCCATTCGAGCGATGAGTTCGCCTGTAAAGTCGGTACTGATCTTTGGCTGCACAGCGGATGTATTCAAAGAAACACAAGAGCGCATGATAAATGTAGGAGCCGACCACATAATTGCGAAACCAATTGTGGAGTCTGAATTAAATGATGCGTTATATCTCCATGCAGCACGGTTATACCAATACCAGTCGGACTTTGGCGATAATACAACGAATATCCTTGATGCGGAAAAGTGGCTACTAAACTTCTATGTTGCTCTAGATAATGGTCATCTCAACGAAGCGCTAGAGGCTATTTCAGCGATTATTGCTCAAGTCACTCCAGATGCTAATAAAGACGTTTCTTTAGTTGCCGAGCGAATAAGGCGTAACTTAAAGCGTCAGCAGTCTCCAAACCAAGATGATGTCGACACCTTAACGCTCTTGCTCGCATCATCATAGCTTAATCCATATAGCGCGATTCAATGCAATCATGAATTGTCTTTACTCTTCATACCTAACCTTTAGCTGAATCGTCTATTTTTTCCTTACTTTCAATTAGCTTAGCGCTGCTGTTAGATTCTGTCATAAGAGAAACGGTGCGGCTCTCAGTTGCGCTCACATCGGGAATACTCTGAATTTTTACAACTCAGTAGCATAAGTTATTAGAATGATCGTTTATTCCCCGAACTTTATCCTAACTCTCCATCCAAACAATCACTTATCCCACTTTTTGTGTAAGTTAAATCCGTATTTTTCTACCATTTTTACGTCATTTTAGGCGTTTTTAGTTGTTGGTGGTGAAAAAAACCACTTTCATTTTAAAAAATGGTTATAAATTTACAACTTGATTTCAAATACAGTGCCATACGCTGCTTTTTATGTGATTTAATTGCCTTATTAACTGGTCATGTATTTGTTTGACGGTTGATAGTTTTATTTTGTTTATTGTTGGTGGTATTTAATTTTAGGGGTTGGTTAATGAAGTCTCGCGGACCATTTTGTATTCGTCACGCCGCAGCGGATACCTTTGCTATGGTTGTTTTTTGCTTTATCACAGGGATGATTGTCGAGATTTTGATTTCAGGGATGACGTTTGAGCAATCTTTAGCATCACGTACACTATCTATTCCAGTGAATATTGCTATTGCTTGGCCGTATGGCGTTTTTCGTGATTGGGTACTACGTCAGGGTAACAAGGTATCGCCGTCTTCATTTATGAAAAACGTATCTGATCTGGTCGCTTATGTGCTATTTCAGTCTCCAGTTTATGCAGGAATTTTATTCGCAGTTGGTGCGTCTACAGACCAAATAGTGACCGCGGTGACAAGTAACGCCATTATTTCTTGCGGTATGGGAGTGTTGTATGGGTACTTCTTGGACATGTGCCGTCGTTGGTTCCGTGTTCCCGGTTATTCTCAAAGCATCTAAATGACCCAGTTTTGCTCAATTTAGTTACTTAGTGAGCAATCGAGTGGAAAAGGGCGCTTTTTTTTATGTTTAGCCTTGACCATCAGGCACATAATCATTAAATTAGCGCCTCGTTAGCCAATGATGCTAACCAAAAATTGATTCGGTGAGTTGTCCGAGTGGCTGAAGGAGCACGCCTGGAAAGTGTGTATACGGCAACGTATCGAGAGTTCGAATCTCTCACTCACCGCCACATTCTATAAGCCCTTGTAGTGTAAGAACTTCTTATAATACAGGGGTTTGGTGTTTTAATGTAAGCTGCCTACTGGTACAAAGAGTAGGTACAATGTCGAACATCATGGCAAGTCCTTATAAGCATCCTAAAACTGGTGTTTACTACTTTAGAATGGCTGTCCCCAAAAAGCTGGTTCCTATAATCGGTAAGACAGTCTTCAAGAAATCTCTTCAAACGAAAAACCTTTCTGAAGCTAAACCACGATTTACTGAGTGTCTATTCGATGCGCAGAAGCAGATCGCCGTTGCTCAGTTAAAACTATCTAATTCATCCAATGTCGAACTCAATGTTAGAGACTGTGCAATCATCGCAGAGCGTTGGTATGAACACGTAAAGAATGAAGTTGATACCTCTGGTAACTACGATCTTTTCCTAAAAAGGGATGTAGATGCGGAAGGCACAGTCCGTGAATTTGGCTTGTCTGATACTTTGTCCATATGTGGCAACGAGGTTGATACTGCTACTCCTGACCAGCTTCAAGAGCTAGCAGATGAACTAAAAGAGTTTATTGTTGCTCAACTAGATAGAGAGGGTTTAGTTGTCTCTTCTCACAGTGAGTCTTTCCGTCAATTAGCAGTAGCTTTCTATCACTACATTCATCGCATCGAAGCGCTATGTAGAGCACGTTACAACCGTGACTATGGCTACGAAGCAGTATCTAATCCTATTGCAGACAAACCACTGTCAGTCAACCCTTTAGCTAACAAACACCAGCCTAAACGCAAAAAGGCATCTCAATACTCTATATCTAATGTGTTTAAGAGGTATCACCAGTCTGAAACTCTTAAGGACAAAGACGCTAAAGCATTGTATGAGGCAGGCCTTCAGATTGAGCGTCTAATCGAAGTTATCGGAGATCTGGATGTTACTGAAGTAACTCGTGCGCATATCGTTGAGTTTCGAGATACATTGCTTCAGTTACCTAAGTCTAAAATTGCAAGTATCAGGAATAGACCTCTTCTAGAGCAAATTGAACTTGTAAAGATACAAGGTCTAGAGACTTTAAGTGCTACTACGGTGAAGAACTGTCTACGCAAGACCTCTGTTGTGTTTAGCTATGCCGTTGAACTAGGCATCATCGACTCTAATCCACACGTAGGTGTGCGTGTTGCCACAGCGGAGAAGAAAACTGAAGCTAATGAGGGAAAAGGCTACACTGACTCAGAAATGCGTCGACTGTTCCAAGCTGACGTATTTAATGATGTTAATGCTCGTAAACCTTATGGTATGGCTTGTTATTGGGTTCCTTTGTTGTGCAGATATACAGGTGCACGCCTAGAGGAGATGTCTCAACTACATAAGTCAGATGTATCCCAATCAGACTCAGGCATACATTACCTCAATATCCGTCGAGGTGAGGGGCAAAGCGTTAAGAATAACTCTTCACTGAGACACGTACCTATCCCTGCTCATCTGATAGAACTAGGTTTCTTAGATTATGTTGCGGAGTCAGGCGGCTTCTTGTTCCCAGAGCTTAAAGAGAACAAATACGGCAAGAAATCAGCGGCACTCAGTAAGTGGTGGGGTCAAACAGTCAGGTCTCTAGGTATACACACAACCCAACCGGCTCATGCGTTTAGGCATACTTTCAAGACGGCTCTGCGCAGACTGGGTATTGCTGACACTGTTAGTGACGCTATTACTGGTCATACTCCAGCGGGTGTAGGCGGTTCATATGGTACGGTTGAGTTGGAGACGAAGAAAGAAGCTATCGACCGTCTCCCTCGTTTAGCTTTAAGCAGGCTATAAGAACATTACTTAGTTAGAGTTTACAGGTGCTATTGTTTAAACATCTTTTCTGAAAGGTTTTTGTTTAAGTTGTTGTTTTTAAAATATTAAATTTATATCTTTAAGTTTAAATACTCCTATAGTGACCACCTAGAGGTCTCAGCGGTCACGAGTGACCACCCTAGCGTTTTCTCAAAGATAGCCACCAGCTTGGGGATACCGCTAAGATCTCTCTGTGGGTTTTCTGGTGTAAGTGCTAGGTTTTCACCGTGGCTTTTTCTTCGAATTTCTCGTATTCATTAACGTCACCATCACCGTACTTTAGAATGACTTCGTTTTCATCCCAACTACGCTTTACGACAATTCCTAAAGCTCTTTTATCTAAAGTATTTAATGCCTTTCTGAAGGCCATAGGGTTTCTTTGGATTAAATCCTTGAGGGACTCTTTCTGATAACTTATTTCATTGAGTTCTAGTTCTTCTTCAGATAAAGCAGCCTCAAACCTATTACCTTTATAAGCTTTTGATAATCTGCTGATAATTGGAAATCCATCCTTATCGAAATCGTCAGGCATTACCTCAAATCTCTTTAATAGCTTTTTTCTAAGCTTTTCTGCCGCCTTTTGATAATCACTCGACCACTCTTTCACATTAGGTAAACCAACCTCGATACAGGCTTTCTGAGCGTTCAAAATATGTAATCCTTGGGTTTCACTGCAATCAAATAACTTAGCGGTTTCGCGCTTTGAAAGTAGTTCTAGGTTTTCCCCCTGCATCAAAGACTGCTTAAACTTGTTTTGCCATATCTCAGACTGATCTAAGGCTGTACCGTGTTCCACGTTCTTAGTAAGAGAATCTAAATAAGCCTCTGCTTCTGTATAGCCTCGATAAATTTTTACGGGGACTAAAAGGTTTTGGCTTGGGTTGTCTTTAAGGAACTTGTGGCATGCCTCTGTGCGGTGGAAACCGCTCACTACATACAACTCACCGTAAATATCATAGGCTTCTATTGGTTCCCTAATGCCATTACCGTTCTCTAAACTAGTAAGAATGTTTCTGAGTTGCCTTTGTCTACTGTTTTCTGAAGCTGCTCTGTCTGCTCTTTTAGCTATTAACTGTGTTTGTCTGCTTTGAAACCTTTCATCGAGAACAAGCTGTCTAGGGTCAATTTGCTCTAAAGTGCACTGTTTCATCATCGTTTACTGCTGGTATAACTCTATCTTGTGGTTGGTTAGTATGATTGAACCTCACAAACACTCTACCTCTTGATAATTGTGGGTAGGGGGGCGTTAGCTTCCGAGTTTGTTCCTACTTCGATTGCATCGCCCCCTGACGTTTACACAAAATGTGATTTACAAAAGTTCATTTTTTTAAGAGAGACGGCCATACCAGTTGCCTACATGCGTTCGGATTACGGGTAGACCATCTTTTGCCGCTTTCTTTGCGTTTTTCACTGAACAGACAAACCATGCTTTGACTTCAGGTATGCGGTGGTAGTTGTCTATCTCGTTAAGTTCAACTTCTGGTAGGATAAAATCTTCAACTAATGTAGTTTGTTCCATGTTGTTATACCTTTGTAATTTTACTTTTGTGGAATAGCAGAGTAAGCAAGCATGTGAACTCTCTCGTTTAGAGGATGACCATTGTGTGCTTTTACCCACTCCCAAGAAACATTCATTGATTCGTTCAGTTCGTCCAATTTTTGCCATAAGTCTGCGTTAAGGACGGGTTTTCTGTCACTCCTACGCCAACCATTACGCTTCCAGCTACGTATCCATGTAGTAATGCCATTTTTTACATACTGGCTGTCTGTGTGGACTGTTATAGGGTTGTTCGGATATTTCTTATATATAACCTCTAACGCTTTAATTGCTGCCGTTAGTTCCATTCTGTTGCTGGTGGTCTTTCTTTCATGTCCAGAGCGTTCTAGTTTTTTGTCTGCTCTGGTTAGTATGAATGCCCAGCCGCCTATGCATTTCTGCGTAATACATGAACCGTCTGTGTAGGCGTTAATTACTTCTTTAGCGTTGCTAGTTACTGTTGTTTCCATTTTTCTCCTTACTCTTCTTTGATTCTGCGTAGAGGCGCTTAACCGTTGATTGAGAGATGTTAAGCTTCTCTGCGGTTTTGGATATGGACAATCCTTCATTCCTTAGCTTTGCCACTTTATCTGCACTTGCTTTGGCAGGACGACCAATAGTTTTGCCTTCAGCCCTTGCTCTTGCTTGACCCTCAATTGTTCGTTCTCTAATACGATCTTTTTCAAACTCAGCAAAAGCTAAAAACATTTTCAACATTAACTGACCTTCAGGGCTGTTTAGGTCGTTATGTGGTAAATCTAAACAGTGGATATTGATACCTTTGTCCATCAAAAGCTTGATCGTTTGTTGTACATCTATGTTGTCACGTCCCAAGCGGTCTAGCTTTAAGACCACCAGCGTGTCACCTGCAACAAGCTTGTGCTCAATAAGAATCCTGAAGCCTTTACGTTCCAAAGCACAAACACCACCTGATACAACATCTTCAACTACAAAAGCTTCGTTGACTTCATATCCTCTGTCTTTGAAGGCTTGTATTTGGTTCGCTGTTGTCTGCTCTGTTGTAGAGACTCGACAATAGAAATAAGTCCTCGTACTCATTAGCCCTCGCATACCACTCTGAAAAAGTAGTATGGATTTTATGAGCCTAGGTCAAAATGTCAAGGGGGTACTTATGAGACGTTTTTGTCTCATACTATGCGGGTAGGTTCGAAAACGAATGGTTTTGAGCTAGGTATTCCTAATAGGCACGATGACTAAAGAATATAGAGCCTTCCGTGGGTTGTTTATTACCGTAGAAGATTAGGGAGGGTGCTAAAGGCAGGGCTTGAATTTTGCACAAATACTACCATATACATATGTAGGCAGTTTCGCATAATAGAGGGTGAGATATGACAGTGGATTCCGTTATAAAGCTAATAAAAGCGATGAAACCGAATCAATGTTATCTGATAGGAGGCACTTTGATCACTGCGGGCTTGGCTGGTAGCTCATCTCCATTTTGGTACCCATTGGCTGAGGACGTAATAAGAAACACTTTAAACTTAGCATCAGAATCAGACGGCTATAGTGCGTCTCCTGCCACCCTGTTGCTATCAGTATTTACAATGATTTTGGGTGTTGTTCTGATATTAGTAAATCGTTACTTAGAGCATCAAGAGAGAGTACAAAGTAATGAAGTTGATAACGTTGTACCGCTAAGGCCTCAGTCGAAGTCAAGAGCATTCGAAGCTGATTCTGGAGGAGAAGTAATAATTAACGGAGGCAGGGTAAAGAACTACGAAAGAGTTGCAAAGGCATCTAATAAAGGTGTTGTAAAGCTCAACGATACGGATGTGGAGAGGTAAATGAAAAAGTATCATGTCAACTGTTCTAATTGTGGATTGAATATCACTATGCTGCTTCCCACAAGACCTAGTAGGTGTCCTGATTGTAAAGAATACTTTGGCTTTTATGATGTTGATGACGGTGACGAAGATAATTTTGGGGTTCGGATAAGTGATAGTTTTACTAGTGGCGGAAAAAAGTATATTCATGCAGAAGGAGAGTGTTCTGTAGAAACTTATAACGATGTTGTGATGGATGTTGATACTGTTGTCACTGCTATTAAAGGAGCAAAGGTGGAAATGAACAACCCCACGATTGATAAGAAGCCTAATTTTCCAGAAGCGATGGACTATAAAGGTATCGAGATTAGCCCGCCGAAGGTATTCATACTTCAGACAATAGTTAATGATGTTATCGGAGCAGAGCAGACGCTGTCTATGACTCACGGTGAAATCAGAACTTTTTTTAGAGTGGTGACAAACAGAATTCACAACGGTTTAGTGGTCGGTCTTAACGGTGGGGCTTTAACCGGTATTAGATGTTTGTTTTCTAGTGGTCATCAAATGATAGAAATAATTGATACCGATGATCAGTTAACAGATGAAGGTATAGAGTTACTTAAGTATATCGCTGCAAGTACCTAAGGTTCTTAGGAGTCGACTTATCAGTCCTGCTCCTTCTCTGGGGGGCAGATGGTACAAAGAACTGGTACAAAGCTAAGAATTAAAGTAGTATTAACTCATTGATATTAAATAATTTAAATTCGGCAGCTTGCAATCGAGAGTTCGAATCTCTCACTCACCGCCACATTTGAGCCCTAGCAGAAATGCTGGGGCTTTTTCGTATTACGCGACAAGTTCAATCCCAGAGCTGTATATCGTATTGATTCTCAATTACTCATTGAGTCGGCAAGCCCTTCAAAAAAGCCTCCTTTTTATTCATCTTTTGTTACACATTTTCCGTGCAGGTAGTGCGTTTTTATTCGCACGTTGTGATGAGCGTTCCTTATTAAATTTTCCACAAAATCAATTAATTGTTGAAATTAGAACGCTTGTCAAAAAGTCATCAGATATCATGTTTAATAGAGTCTTTTACCTAATGGGATACTCTATTTGTTTGATATAATTTCTGGCAGTTTGTATACCATAATTAAAGAGAGTCTATTCATGTTCCAGAACTTAACGATCAAGCAGAAGATAGTGATTCCGCTGTCACTGATTATTGGATTGTTTATTGTGAGCTCTGTATTAAACGTTATGACAAGTTGGAAACAATCTGAGTTGAGTGAAACACTTAACGAACAGATAGTGCCGAACTTATTAACGATTGAGGATGCTTACCGCGATCTTTACCAAGCGACATCTGCAATCCAAGGTGTTGCTCTTTCTGATACTCAAACCGATATTGACCACCACATCGGTGAATACAAAGACAACGCATACAAAGCGCTGCCACGTATGGAGAAAATGATTGAGCTATCGCAAGCTGGCGTGATGTCTTCTTCACACGGTAATGAAGTGAGAAAGCTTGTCTCCCTAGGTGAAAAATGGTTGGCGAGTTATGAAGCGATGTTGCGTTTACCTCAATCACAATGGCTTGGTTACTACAACGAACACAAACACACCTTTGAAAATCAGTTTATCGAGGTAAGAGCGCAACTTAATGTTGTGAAAGATGCGATAGAAGAAAAACAAAGCCTATTGAAAGATGAAATCTCAGCAGCCGCAACAAGAGCTCAGGTAATTCTTGAAGCGGGCATTGTGATTGTTATTCTGGCCGCTATTGCGATGGCGTTTTTGTTGTTGCAAACCGTCGTGAAGCCTATCAACGATATCAAAAATGCGATGACAGAAATTGCTTCTGGTGAAGGTGATTTAAGCCAGCGAATCGATGTGAAAACACAAGACGAAATTGGCAATTTAGCGAATGCGTTTAATCAGTTTGTGTCTAAAATCCAAGCGACAGTTTCTCAAGTAATTGAAAGTTCGAATACCTTGCGTAATGAGATGGAAAATCTTAGCTCGTTGACCACGACCATCGCGAACTCGACCGTTTCACAGCAAAAAGACAGCGAGGCGGTAGCAGCGGCAGTGCATGAGATGCAAGTCACCAGCAGAAATGTCAGCGATAGCGCCAACGAAGCTGCGGTTGCAAGCCAGACTGCGAATGATGAACTTACCAATACCAATGTTATTTTGGATCAAACCGTTAGCTCAATTCGTAGCCTCGCAAGTGAAATCGAAAGTGCAAGCCACGTCATTAACACATTGGATCATGATGTGAGTAACATTGCTTCTGTATTGGATGTCATTCGTGGTATCGCAGAGCAAACGAACTTATTGGCGCTTAACGCAGCGATTGAAGCAGCTCGTGCAGGAGAGCAAGGGCGAGGCTTTGCTGTTGTAGCCGATGAGGTTCGCTCGTTAGCCAGTCGTACACAACAGAGCACGGGTGAAATCCAAACCATGATTGAAAAGCTACAATCTGGTGCGGGACAAGCCGTAGAAGTGATGCGCGGTAGCCAAAATAGCAGTGATGAAACAATTCAATCGGCAGGGAGAGCGAGTCAATCCCTTTCTGAAATCTTAAACGCGATTTCACGTATGAACGAGATGAACACACACATTGCAACGGCTGCAAGCCAGCAAAGTACGGTAAGTGACGAAGTAAATAGCAACGTACAAGGCATTGCAGATAGCAGTACATCTATTGTGGAAATCGTCAACCAAGCGCAAGCATCTTTAGCCATGTTATCAGAGCAAACCCAGCGCTTAGATCATCAGGTTAGTCAGTTCAAAGTATAAGCTTGAGAACTGCAGTCTCACTGACGAAATAACCCGCTTCTGAGCGGGTTATTTTTTAGATAAGGGTCGAACCTGACTTGTGAAGGCTCGACTATATTTACATCCCTCTTTTACTTAACTTTGTATACCAGAGGTGCAAATAATCCTAGACAGCGGTGACAAACTCTGTACAGCGTGATGATGCTTTTATCATCACTTTTGCTGCTTTTTAACCATTGCAATTGCTCACAGGAAAGTGTGATTTCCAACCCAAAATCTTCAAATTTGAGAACTTCATTACACCTTTACCATAAACGTTTTTCGTAAGCGTATAGAACTGTAAATTTTGTTGTATGTACAACACTGGGTAATTATCATCCTAATTAATTTGTTCTGGATATACATCCGTTAGTCATCATTAAGTCATTCTAGAAGTTTTTAGCAAGGAATCTTGAAGGCTTGTAGGTAAAAGAGAGAAAAGTTCATGAGACGTAAAACCACGCTATCTCTGCTGATTGCGTCGAGCCTTTTTGTGGTTGGATGTCAACCTAGCGAAGAAGGATCGAGTCAAGGTAGTGGTCCTGCGCCCGCAACCGAAGTTGAAGTGTTAACGGTGGAGCCAACTCGCCAAGCGTTAACTGTTGAGTTGCCAGGTCGTAGCCGTGCATTCAAAGAAGCGGAAGTTCGTCCGCAAGTTACAGGCATTATTTCAGAGCGAAATTTTGTTGAAGGCGGCCTTGTTGAACAAGGACAGTCCCTATATCAAATTGATGATTCATCATTTCAAGCGGATTTGCTGAGCGCTGAAGCGGAATTAATCCGAGCTCAAGCAGCGGCAGAATCGACCCATGCCACAGTGAAGCGTTACAGAACCTTGATCACCAAAAAGTCCATCAGCCAACAAGATTTGGATGAAGCAGAAGCAGCATACAAGGAAGCGCAAGCACAGGTCCTAGTCGCAAAAGCTAAGATCAATACGGCAAAAATCAATTTAGATTACACGCAAGTGAAAGCTCCGATTAGCGGTGTGATCGGTAAATCGAGTGTGACGGCGGGTGCGTTGGTTACGGCTAACCAAGCAGCCAAATTAGCGACCATTCAGCAGCTTGATCCTATCAACGTTGATATTGTGCAATCATCCGCGCAACTGCTGCGTTTAAAAGCGGCTCTTTCCCAAGGTCATATGCAAGAAGATGATTCTGCGCAAGTTACATTGATGCTTGAAGATGGCAGCACGTACGAACATAAAGGCACGATGAAATTTACCGAGGTCAATGTGAACGAAAGTACGGGTAGCGTGACGCTTCGTGCTGAATTCCCAAACCCTGACGGTTTGTTACTACCAGGAATGTTTGTTCGTGCGACGGTCATTACTGGTGTTGACCCTGACGCGATTCTGATACCACAAAATACCGTTTCTCGCGATGCGACAGGCAAAGCGACAGTGATGATGGTGAATGGTGAGAACAAAGTGGAAGCGAGACCAGTGAAGACAGCCGAAGCGATCAATAATCAATGGCGCATTATTGATGGTTTGAAAGCGGGCGATAAAGTCATCACTGCTGGGTTACAAAAGGTAGGTCCAGGCAGTCCTGTAACTATCCAAAACGGTGAACAGGAGTAATCATGGCACGATTTTTTATCGATCGTCCGGTATTTGCTTGGGTTCTCGCAATTCTAACGATGTTGGCGGGGGTAATGTCATTATTCAATTTACCCGTCTCGCAATACCCAACGATTTCACCGACAACGATCACCATCAGTGCTCGTTATCCAGGTGCATCAGCGAAAACCGTTGAAGACTCGGTAACGCAGGTTATCGAGCAAAATATGACGGGATTAGATTATCTTCGCTACCTATCATCGAGTAGTGATGCATTCGGTAATGCGACAATTACCCTGACGTTTGATAGCGAAGCTGATCCTGATATCGCGCAAGTACAGGTGCAGAACAAGCTGCAATTGGCATTGACATCATTGCCGATGGAAGTACAAAACCAAGGTATCGTCGTGAATAAATCCAACACGGCGTTTCTCATGGTGGTGGCAGTTTATTCTGAAGATCCTGACTTTACAGAAAACGATATCGGCGACTTTGTTGTAACGAATATTCAAGACCCGATAAGTCGTGTAACTGGCGTAGGACAAGTGCAGGCGTTTGGTGCGCAGTATGCGATGCGAGTCTGGCTGGACCCATTTAAGCTTACGCAGTTCAACTTGACCGCAATCGACGTAGCAAATGCTATCAGTGAACAGAACGCGCAAGTTTCTTCAGGTCAACTTGGTGCAGCACCTGCGCAGGAAGGTCAGCTGTTGAATGCAACGATTTCATCTGCAAGTCGTTTGAGCAGTGTGGAAGAGTTCCAAGACATCATTCTTAAGTCTGACGCCAGTGGTTCGAATGTTTATTTGAAAGATGTGGCTCGTGTTGAACGTGGTGCAGAAAGTTACGATATTCGAGGCCAATATAATGGCTTCCCAGCATCGGGTTTAGGTATTTCATTAGGTACTGGTGCAAACGCGCTTGAGACTGCCAATGCGGTGAAAGAGCGTTTAGAACAACTGAGTGCAACGTTCCCAGAAGGGTTGCAGATTGCTTACCCATTTGAAACTACGCCATTCGTCAAAGCCTCGATTCAAGAAGTGGTTAAAACGCTATTAGAAGCCATTCTTCTTGTGTTCTTAATCATGTACCTGTTCTTGCAGAACTTCCGTGCGACGATCATTCCAACGATCGCAGTGCCTGTCGTACTGCTCGGCACCTTCGCTATTTTGTACGCGACTGGATTTAGCGTAAACACGTTAACCATGTTCGCGATGGTTCTGGCTATCGGTTTGCTGGTGGACGATGCCATCGTTGTGGTGGAAAACGTCGAGCGTGTGATGCATGAGGATGGGTTAGAGCCCAAAGAAGCGACCAAAAAATCGATGGGGCAGATCACTGGTGCTCTGATTGGTGTAGGTCTGACGCTTTCTGCGGTATTCGTCCCTATGGCGTTTATGTCTGGTTCTACAGGGGTTATTTACCGTCAGTTCTCGATAACGATTGTGGCGGCGATGACACTTTCAGTTTTGGTAGCGATAATTCTGACTCCGGCATTGTGTGCTACGTTGCTGAAAAAAGGCGATGCTGAGCTTCTAGAGAAGAAAGGCTTCTTTGGCTGGTTTAACCGCAAGTTTGATGCGATGACAGCAGGCTATGAAACCGGCGTTGCCAAACTTCTAAAACGCACAGGTCGCATGTTGGTTGTATTTTTGGCAATGAGTGCAGGTGCTGGCTGGTTGTTTATGAATCTTCCAACGTCATTTTTGCCAGATGAAGACCAAGGCACAGTATTCTCAATGGCTATTTTGCCGCCTAACTCAACACAAGAACAGACGGAAAAAACACTTGAGAAAATGCGTGACTTTTACCTAGTAGACGAAAAAGACAATGTAAAGTCTGTCTTCTCCGTTGCTGGATTTAGTTTCGCAGGCCAAGGCCAAAACATGGGGATGGCATTTATCGGTCTGAAAGATTGGTCAGAGCGTGAAGCGCCGGGTGCTGATGCAGCTTCCATTACGGGTCGAGCGATGGGGTACTTCTCAACCATCAAAGAAGCACTGGTGTTTGCATTTGCACCTCCTGCGATTCAAGAATTGGGTAACTCGACAGGCTTTGATTTCTATCTTCAAGATTCGTTGAACAAAGGTCACGACGCATTGGTCGCTGCGCAAGGTCAACTGCTTGGCATGGCTGCACAAAACCCGAAACTTGTCGGTGTTCGTCCGAATGGCCAAGCAGATGCGCCAATGTACAAAGTGAACATTGACCACGTTAAACTGCGTGCTCTGGATGTTAGCATTAATGACGTCAACCAAATCCTGTCAGCGGCATGGGGCGGGGCGTACATTAACGACTATATTGATCGCGGTCGAGTGAAAAAAGTCATGATGCAAAGTGATGCGGAATACCGTATGCAGCCAAAAGACTTCGATTCGTGGTACGTGCGCAACTCAAAAGGTGAGATGGTACCTTTCTCTGCCTTTGCGAGCGGAGAGTGGACGTATGGTTCACCTCTTTTGCAGCGTTTTGATGGTTTGCCAGCGATGAATATCCAAGGCGGCGCAGCTCCTGGCGTCAGTACTGGTGAAGCCATGGCAGAAATTGAAGCAATGGTAGAAAAGCTACCAGAAGGCTTTACGGTGAACTGGAATGGTATTTCGTATGAAGAGCGTCTGTCTGGAAACCAAGCGCCAATGTTATATGCGCTGTCTATCCTCGTCGTATTCTTAGTACTTGCCGCTTTGTATGAAAGCTGGTCCGTACCTTTCGCCGTGGTGTTAGTTGTGCCTCTTGGTGTGCTTGGTGCTGTGCTCGCGGTAATGACGCGAAGTATGGACAACGATGTATTCTTCCAGGTGAGTTTATTAACGACGGTCGGCTTGGCAACTAAAAACGCCATTCTGATTGTTGAGTTTGCGAAAGATTACTACGAGAAAGGCGCTGGCCTTATCGAAGCAACCCTACATGCCGTTCGTGTTCGTCTGCGCCCAATTATTATGACATCGCTTGCCTTTGGTCTAGGTGTAGTACCGCTTGCTATCAGCTCTGGCGTGGGCTCAGCAGGTCAAAATGCGGTAGGTACTGGTGTACTTGGTGGCATGATCAGTGCGACAATCTTAGGTATATTCTTTGTGCCAATCTTCTTTGTGGTGGTTGAGCGATTGTTTGATCGACGTGCGAGGAAAGAATCGGAGGCAGAGTTGTCTGAGACTAATCCTAAACCGGCTCAGCAAAGCGAGTAAGACTTGGTTGCTGTAACTAAGTTATACTGGTGATAATAAACACGATAAAAGGGCGCTTCGGCGCTCTTTATTTTATGTTTTCACTTGGTGGTTACCGTCTTTGACGCAAACTTGAAGGGGGAGCGTTTTGCCTTATGCAGAATCTGTTTATTCCTTCCGACCGAATGAAAGCCTAAAGAAGAACAAACGACGATGAAAGATCAGAAAATCTCCCCAATTTCCGTGTTGGATCAAAGCCCTATGTTTGTCTGCGGTGTGATGCAGCGAATGTATCGCAACCGTGCTCAAGCTGAGCTCTCTCGGCAAAATTTAATGACACTCGAGATGGCAAGTGCACTGGCCGCTTTGGAAGAGTTTCAACCCATGAGTCAGCAAGCGCTGGCTGACGCGGTTCGAACTGAGCGAAGTGTAGCAAAGCGAATGGTGGATAATTTGGAAAAGCGAGGGTTTGTTCAAGTTTCTAAAAGTAAATCGAATCAGCGTCTCAAAATGCTCAGCATGACAAAAGAGGGGGCAAATGCTTTAAAGCAAGTGCATCAAATCATGACGAATTTACAGAAAGAATTTTTCGCTTGTTTGTCTGAATCAGAAGCGAGTGAGTTTTTTCGTCTGGTAAGAAAACTCACTTTTGCGAATCACGACCAGTAGCATTATCTTAATGCTATCTAGCGCGTCTTTACTTTATCGGTGATCAATTATATTAAGTCGTAAAACTTAAGAAATAGAATGCCCAACGTACACGTGACGGTAGAAAGCACCGTAGTGAGTGCGATGATATTTGCGGCTAATGTGGCATTGCCTCCCATCGAACGTGCCATGACATAACTGGCTGCTGCCACTGGGGAAGCGTTCATAAAGAAAAGAATACCTAACTCAATTCCTCGAAAACCTACTAAGTAAGCACCAATAGTGATCATTACGGGTGCCACGATGAGCTTGTAACTGCTCGCAAACCAAGATGGACCTTTCTCTTTTCTCATCAAGCTAAAATCGAGTGAGCCGCCCGTACACAACAGCGCTAAAGGTAATGTCATTTTGGACAAGTAGTCCCCTGCATCAATAACAACATTCGGTACTGGAATAGCGAGTAAATAAAAAGCCATTCCTAGAACAATGGAGATTATGAGCGGGTTCCTAGTCAGTGTTCGACCCATCATCTTTGCTGCTTGCGAGGCAGACGTTGCCCCCTTGGGCGATAAGCAAATTACCGCTTGGACGTTATAAATAAATGTGGTGATCGCGACATAGAGCGCTGCTAGCGCCACACCTTGAGAACCATACGCATTGGCAACGTAAGCGATGCCAATAATACCTGTATTTGCTCGGAACCCACCTTGGATGAGAACGCCTTGGTCAGGCGATGCTTTGAAAAGAAGTTTGACGGAAAGGTAGGTGAAAATGAAAAACGAAATACTAGCGATGACGCCGAAATTGACGAATTCACTTGCCGCGGAAAAGTCGTGTTCTGAAGCCACAATGCTGACAAATAACATTGCAGGCAAGGTAACTTGAAACACCAGTTTAGAGCCTACTTCGATAAAATTATCGTTGATTAGACCAAAGCGCTTAAAAAGAACGCCAAGTACCAACATCAAACAGATAGGTCCGGTTATCGACAAAGAGAATTGCAACTGATGTAAAACAGCTTCCATGTAAGTATCCGCAGCAAAAGAAAAAAGTGTTCCTGCTGCCTATTAAGCCACAAACCCGGAGGGTAGGACAGTAACGTGATGAAATTTTCTTCTGTTGTAGGTTCCAGAACCATTTGCATTCCAAGTTATGGACGAGGTCCCAGTTTAACAAAGCTGCACTGGTTCTATACGCGATATGTTGGTTTACTACTTATCGTGATGCATCCACATGCGTATTAAATAAAAGGGTTGGTCATTGTGGTTATGGATAGGAGTTCATCGATGAAAAGGAAACACAACAAAACCGTACTTTGTGCATTTGTCTCGGGTTCGGTGTTTGGTGCAGCTTTAGTCATTGCGATGTCTTTACCAATGTAATCGTTTCTGTAGGCTCTTTGAATACTCACGCTAATTCAATACAAAAACAGATTGAGTTCAGCTTGATGTACTGTTAGTTTGAAAACATGAAAATACACGTTAGCCCTTCATCAACAACCTTCTTTTGGTGGCGCTCTAAATAGAGCGGCACGGAATACTCACATTCTTAAGCTGCTGGATGGTAGCTAAGAGTGTTTGATCTTTTTATCTCCAGTAGCGATCTATTAAATACTTGGAGATAAATATGAACACCATTCAAAGTACACCACAGCGTGAAATTATCCTGACCGGCGATCGAGCGACAGGTCCGTTACACCTCGGGCACTATGTCGGTTCATTGCAACAACGAGTCAAATTGCAAACGGAGCATGAGCAAACGATCTTAGTCGCAGACATGCAAGGGTTGACGGATAACGCCCACAATCCATCAAAAGTATCCTCCAATATTCTCAATGTCGTTGCGGATTATTTGGCCGTTGGTATCGACCCCACACAAACCACGATCACGTTGCAATCTCAAATACCAGCGTTAGCAGAGTTAACGATGTATTACAGCAATCTTGTCTCTATTGCGCGTTTAGAGCGTAATCCCACGGTTAAAAATGAGATTCAAAGTAAAGGCTTTGAACGCTCTATTCCCGCTGGTTTTTTAACGTATCCAATTTCTCAAGCTGCCGATATTACGGGGTTCCACGCGACGTTGGTTCCGGTAGGTGATGACCAACTGCCGATGTTGGAGCAAACTAATGAAATCGTAAGAAAAATAAACCACCTGGGTGGAAAAGAGGTTCTTAGAGAATGCCGTCCATTACTTAGTGATGCTCCTCGTTTGCCGAGTACTGATGGAAAAAATAAGATGTCTAAAAGCATGGGGAACGCAATCAACCTAGGGGCGTCTGAAAAGGAGATTTCTGCGGCGGTGAAATCTATGTATACCGACCCCAATCACCTGAGAATTGAGGACCCTGGCCAAGTCGAAGGTAATATCGTATTTACCTACCTCGATGCCTTTCACCCTGATAAAGATTACGTCGAACAGCTAAAAGAGCATTATCGACGCGGTGGGTTAGGTGATGGTTTGACCAAGAAAGTATTAGAAGAATGCCTACAAGAGATGCTTCGACCTATTCGAGAAAAGCGCACTATGTATTTGAATGATAAAGCACAGCTGATTGATATTTTAAAACAAGGTAGTCAGCGTTCTCGTGAGAAAACTGAACAAGTGCTATTTGATGTGAAAGATGTATTTGGTTTGAATTTGTTCTGAATTAAAAGTAGAGAGTTGAACATAAGGCACGATGGCTTATTAGCAACGTGCCTTTTTAGCTCCCAGTCAGTCAAAGCTGATTGTTAAGAAGAAAAAAATTCACGACGAAAATCCGCTACTTCTTGTTGGTAATAGCTTTGCCATTCCGGTTCTGACAAATTCGAATGGCTTGTGGCTCTCTCTTTTCTGAGTCTGGACTCAAGTTGTTGCAATGCTTGTTGGTAATCTCTGACTTGATCTTTTTGCTCGGCAATTTGTTGCTCACGAGCGTGAATCTCTTCACTTTCGTCCTTCGTTAAGTAAGTTTTTTCCAGCTCTGCGATGATGGTTTGGCGATCTGGAAAGCTCATGCTATTGGGTATCAGGGCGACTGCACGCTCATATTTTGCTTGGTCGTTTGTAAGCCCGATAGCCTCTGCATTTTCTTGCCAGTCTATGATGAGTTGCTCGAAAGCTTGCAAAAAGCTTTCTGGACTTTGCGTGTTGAGCTGTTGGGCCTCTAAATTGAAATCGTATAGGGCGAACTCATCCGCGAAAATAACATCAGCCAACTCGCCCCAAATGCCTCTTGCCTCGGCTTTAAGTTGTGCAATACGTGAGGCTAGTGGTTGTTGCTCATCAAATAACAAATTACCTACACTTTCTTGCCATTGACTGTTGAGTTGATGGTAGTTCGCCAAAAGCTGAAATCGTGCTGAAGATAAATAAGGCTCGAGCAAGGCTAACTGTTCTTCACAGTCGCGGTTCGACATGCACTCATGCCAAAATGACTCAAGCTCTGCGACCAGTTTTCTCCCTTTGAGCAGAGTTAGTCTCTCAGTCGTTATTTGAACCGCAGAAGGGAGCTCTGCGGTCTGTGGTGAAGGCTCTAAACTGGGAGCGATATTGCTTGTTTTTAGTGGTGTACTGGGGACGTTCTTATTTTTTGTCTTTGGAGCAGAAGCGGACACGGCCGTTTCTTGCTGCCCATCTTGACTGAAAGTTAAAAACATCATGCCCGCCATAATGGCGGACATGATTATCAACGCGATTTTCTTCATGGCTTGATTGTTGCGCTAACTGGGAAATGGTCAGAAAGGTTGTAGTGTTTCCATAAACTCTCTGCGGTTGTGCGCGGCACGTCTACACGGTTGTCATTGAATGATTTCACCCCGTATTCGCTACTCACCATGACATAGTCAAGGTATTCCACGTTTTCGCCGCCTGATAACGCTTCACCTGCGAAGTTATTGATGCGGGGATCAAAGGTTGACTCCGTGTAACCAGAATACTGAGGCTCTATGGCGCTTAAGTTGGCGATCATTTGTTGGTAGTCACCAGGGAACTTTCTTTTGTTTACGTTAAAGTCACCGCTGTATACCACAGTTTCGCTTGAAGGAATGTTGAGAGATTTAGCGAGTGCGCGGATTTGTTTGAACTGGCGCTGACGATACTCGCGAGCGGTGTCTGTATCGAAAGATGCGGTATGGGTAGCAAACACATGGTAAGCCTGACCACCTTTAATAATTTCCGCATAATTAACGCCTTTGTCGGCAAAGCAGTCTGTGCCAGAGCAGTCGGGGAAGACATATTGCGCTTCATTCACGATAGGGTAGCGACTAACTATGATTACGCCACCATCATGAATATTAACGCCTTCTTTATCTAACATCTTAGTTTGGTACGGATACTCCTTAGCTAACTCACGTAGGAATCCTTCACGACCGCTTGCAAACACTTCTTGCAGCGCTAATACATCATAACCTTTGACGTATTGAGGAATCAGTTCGTAACGATCACCGATGTGCGATGCAATAGCCGTAAGAGCCCAGATGTTGTATGTCATCAACTTAAGGTTTTGTTCTTCGTTATCGACAGATTCATTTACTTTGCTTGGTGTGATGGTGTAATAAAGATCGTCGTATCGAGCGGTACTGTCTGACTTAAATGCCAGTTCGGTTTCTCGGATGCCAAAAGCGTTAGTGTTGGCACGATGAATATCACGATCATCTTTAAGAGATAAATCGACATCGGCCGCCGATAAGCCATATTCAATGGTTGAATTATACCAATGACCTTCCATGACCTGATTGAGTGTTATGCTTTCACCTTTAGGGCTAGAAACCACAGTTTCAAAACGGTAAGTTTGGTTTGATTTCACGCCTTCCCAACGATTGAAGCTCAATACAGGTTTGGTTTCCCACGGACCAAGTACTTGCACATGTTGCTGCCACTCTTCTCCGTATTGAAGTAAATCACTGCCTTCGTGCTTTACTTGAATAGTTAAAGGCTGATCAGAGTTATTGGTTAGATAAACATCTGTATCTGCAATGCTTGGCAATGCCACCAAGCCACTTAATAAAAGACCCCACTGCGATAATTTCATCTTATTTTTCCATCATTTGAACTAGAGCAATCATTCTTGTTTATAAATATTACTTGCACGTTAAATATGGATGACATCGAAGCCAGTACTAAAAATTGTTATCAGAATGTGATCTTTATTCAATGGTGAGGAGTCGGGGTAGAGAGTTAATGGTTGCTTAAGCGGTTGTAAATAATAGCGATGGTTAACGAATCGTACTCACTGCAATCAAGTTGTCATCTTCGCTCTATAAGTTGTGCGGCGTCATTCATCCAGCCACATGGCTAGAACTTAAATTGATAGATGGAGCACCATGGCTAGAGCAGTAAATCCAATCGATGAAACCATCATTAAATTACTACAAGACCAAGGTTTGATTAGAAGCGAAGCAGAAGCTCGTTTAAAGAAAGAGGTATACCGCTTGCAGCCTAATGAGATTGAAAAAGTCAAAAATTATGCCCAGCACTTTGGCATCAACGCTAAAGAAAAACTCATCGATGAGATCTTAGAGTTGCGCCGGGAAGCGCTCATAAAAAAATGCAGACACAATACGGAGCATGCGAGCCTATCTCTAAAATAGCACGTGATAAAAATATCAATTACTGGTCAAGATTTGATCTCTCAGGCCGATGTATATAAGAGCGCTCAATGATATCGAGCGCAAAAAACAGTGTGTTTTAGAGGTTAAGCTTTCACTTAAGTGAGAGGTTTGGAAAGGCTGCAGGGAGAAAGTGCATGCGTATTAAAGACTTAAGTGTCGTAAAGAAAATATCGGTTAGTTATTTAACCGTTTTTGCCGTGTTTGGTTTAGTGTCAGTAATGTTGGTACAAGGTCTGTTAACACTGAATAAAGACATCTCAGTGCTAACAGATAAAAGCTTACCTTCTGTTGCGATTTTGAAAGGTATCCAAGTTGATATTACTAAAGTGCGCAAAGATGAGTTCTCTTTATTGCCAAACGCAAATCATCCCAAAATTGGTGAGTGGTTAAAAGGCCTCGACCAATGGCGTTCTGATGTGCAGGCTGGTATTGCAGAATACGAAAAGCTCGACCTTAATCAGCGTGAAACGCAGTCTTTTAACGTTTTTAAAGAAACCTGGAATCAATACATCAAAGAAACGAAGACTTACAACGCACTGCTAAGCCAAGGTGATGCTGAAAGTGCAAATGATGTGATTTTATCGAGTTTCGATACTTACTCAAAAGCGTTGAGCAGCTTGGATGATACCCTCGCGTTGAACGATGAGTTGGTGAATTTGATTGGCGAAGAAGTACAAAATGAAGCGGCATTTACACAATACAGCGCTGCTGTTGGTGCGCTTGTCGTCGCATTGGTCATGGTAATGTCTGCCATGTTGCTTTCTCGAGTCATCTGCGGGCCTATTGATCGAGCATTGGAATTCGCTTCCAAAATCGCCAAGGGTCAATTGAATAATCAAATCGACGAAAGCGAATTGAGCAAAGACGAGTTAGGAACGCTGCTCAAAGAGCTTGTCGGTATGCAAACAAACTTACATTCGCTGGTTTCTGAGATTAATGACTCAACGATTCAGCTAACGGCAGCAGTAGAGGAAGTGAGTGCTATTTCTTCTCAGACCGCTTCTGGTATGCAAAATCAACAAATTGAACTTAGCTCGGTGGCTTCTGCGATGACAGAAATGCAAGCTGCTGTAAGTGAAGTGGCACAAAATACTGAAGTTGGCGCGACCTCTGCTTACTCGGCAACGGAAGTGGCTAAACAAGGAACGGCGACGTTACAACAAACTATCGCAGTAATTGAGCGTGTATCACATACGATCCAAGAGTCAGATGAACTGGCACGTGAGCTTGAATCGAGCTCAAACAATATCAATGTGGTCGTAGATGTGATCCGCGGGATTGCGGAGCAAACAAACTTGTTAGCACTGAACGCCGCAATTGAAGCCGCTCGGGCCGGTGAACAAGGACGTGGGTTTGCTGTTGTGGCAGATGAGGTTCGTTCTCTGGCGCAACGCACTCAAGACTCCACTTCACAAATTGTGGAAATTGTTAATCAACTACAAGAGAGCAGCAGCAAAATAGGGCATTCAAGCCGTGATTGTCAGGAGGGCATTTCTCAGTGTGTTGAGCAAGTCAATGACGCTGATAGCCAGATAAAAGAAATTGAACATTCTGTCGATAACATAGCGCAAATGAGCACACAAATCGCAACGGCGTGCAGCGAGCAGAATTCAGTATCCGAAGAGCTGAATCGCAGTGTGGAGCATATTAATAGTGCCTCAACAGAGATGGCTGAGGGAGCTTCGCAAACGGCTGTAGCTTGCCAGCAGATCAGTAGCCTAGCGCACAACTTGAAAACTCGAATGGGTTCATTCCAGCTCTAGTTGTTGTGTTTCAGCTTTATTCCTAACCTCATTGCTACAAAAAATAAGCCGGACGAAATGTCCGGCTTATTTATTCTCTGTCTATATAAATAAGTTCAGAGCATGCTCAATCTTGGGAGAATATGCTCGCTAGGCTGGAATACCACTATGGAACTTAAAATCTGTATCTGGCGTAGAAATTAAATCCGCCTCAACTCGGCCAAAATAGGCTATGCGTTCGCTGATGTCTTTGCCCGCGATTTGCTCTGCCAATACAAGATAATCTTGATAGTGGCGTGCTTCTGAGCGCAGTAAAGAAACGTAGAATTTTGCGATATCGTCATCCATATGTGGTGCTAGTTTGGCAAAACGCTCACAAGATCGGGCTTCTATGTAGGCACCAATGATGAGTTTATCGATCAGCGTTTCCGGTTCATGAGTCTTCATATGCGAAATGAGCCCTTTAGCATAGCGACTTGCTGGAATATTTTTATACTCAATTCCACGACTTTCCATGATCTCTAAAACTTGATAAAAGTGGTGTAACTCCTCTTTAATCAAAAGCACCATTTTATCGATCAAATCTTGGCTGTACGGTGAGTTTGACTTAGCCATGATCGCTTTGGAAATATTGCTCTTACCTTTTAAAGTTTCTAGTGAGCCTACATTGCGATAAGCAAAGTCTTCATAGGGTTTAAACCAGTTAAGCAGAGCATGTGAACTGGATTGGTCAACGGCATACTTACGAATTAAAAACATCGCAGATTGGCCAGCTTTTAGCTCACACAGTAGGTGGTCTAATAAAATGGTTTGAAGGTTTTCTGGTTTCTTTGCTTCCTCTACCCATTCATCAGGTGTGCTGCATTGCAGAAATTGGTTAATGGGAGCAAGAAGTTCTTGATAGGCGTCTAGATTCATCATTTTAATTTTAGGACTTCACATTCTAATTGGGCATATCCGCTATCTTACGGATAGAAAAAAGGCTGCGATTGCAGCCTTTATTGACCTTAAGTGAATGTTACCACTTTTTCTTCTCGCCGAAGAGTGCTTCCATGTCATTGTCGCGCTCTTTATCGGCGATCTGCTGCATTTCGGCATCACTTTTATCTTGGCGTTTTTTATCTAGGTCGCCCAGCATGTCTTCAAGCTTCTGTTTCGCTTGAATAGAGTAGGGATCGCTCTTTGTACTCAATGCATCTATACCTTTGCGTAGCAGTTGAAGTGCTGTACCAGGTTGACCTCGAGCGATTGAGTCGTTTGCTCTTTTAATGACGTTTTCGATGTTGATACGAATCTGCATCGTTTCTAAACGCGCATTTTCAGCGACATAAGTCTGGGTGTCGATACGGCCTTTATTGTGTTCGTTACGGATAGTATCGCGAAGGCGCTTCACCAACTTAAGCATGACGATGGCTTGTTTATCACTGCTCGGCATTTTGAACGTGGTACTCTCGCCAGTGGGACCATTCTCTTTCAGTTGCTCAATCTGTTGCTTCATGTTTTCGATACGTTGAGCAAGCTGCTTATTCTTCGGGTCAAGCTCATGCATGCTTTCTAGCGCGTCAAGAATACGATTGTTTAGACATAGCAACAGCTCCTTGCTAAAAGGGATATGGTGCGCATGACCAATCAACTCTTCAGTGCCATCAATCAAGGCAACATAGCGTGCGGACTCCTGTCTTTTCGCAGTCTCTACCTTGACCTTATACTGCAACATAATGTTATAGCCTAGGATCAACACCAGTAGGATGGCTACCAAAGCGATTATTAAACCAATATTCATATCTTTGCGTCTGCTTTACTTTTCTACGGCTAGCGTTAAAGAATACATGAATCTTATCTTACTCGGCACCCTATTTGTTTGATTATTTTGTCTCTCCCACGTTTTAGCTACTGATAGAAGTCACATCATAGAACTTCAGTCATTTATTGGCTCAACTTTGTGCATATTGTTTCTATATTGAGGATTATCAGTATGTGATTGAGGTATAAGTTAGAAATTACTGTTCATTTCGATTTGAACGCGTTATAACTAATTATTATATCGCTCGTCCGAGTGGCCAATAAATTATCTCATGAACAAGTAAGGGATTACGATGAAACTGCAGCAGCTGAAGTATATTGTTGAGGTTGTAAACCATAATCTGAATGTATCCGCGACGGCAGAAAGCTTGTATACGTCTCAGCCAGGTATCAGTAAGCAGGTTCGGTTGCTGGAAGATGAGTTAGGCATTCAGATTTTTGAACGTAGCGGTAAGCACTTAACGCAAGTGACACCTGCTGGTGAAGAAATTGTACGTATTTCCCAAGAGATTCTGGCTCGCGTAGAAAGTATCAAAGCTGTAGCAGGGGAGCACACCCACCCAGAAATGGGGACGCTGAATATCACCACGACACATACGCAAGCGCGTTATGCTTTGCCGGATGTCATCAAAGGTTTCACTTCTCGCTACCCAAAAGTGTCATTACACATGCATCAAGGTACGCCGTCACAAATGTCTGAGGCGATTGCCAAAGGTACGGCGAACTTTGCGATTGCGACAGAAGCGCTTCACTTATATCAAGATGCCATCATGCTGCCTTGTTATCACTGGAACCGTTCAATTGTCGTGCCTAAAGATCATCCATTAGCAAAGAAAGATAAGGTAACGATCAGCGATCTTGCCGCTTATCCATTGGTCACTTATGTGTTTGGTTTTACGGGCCGTTCAGAGTTAGATACCGCATTTAATCGTGAAGGTTTAACCCCGAGAGTGGTGTTCACTGCAACTGATGCGGACGTTATTAAAACGTATGTTCGCATGGGTATTGGTGTCGGCGTAATTGCTAGCATGGCTGTGGATGAAGAGCAGGACAGCGATTTAGTCGCAATAGATGCGAGCCATTTATTCGGGGCTAGTACGACAAGTATTGGCTTCCGTCGCGGCACATTCCTGCGCTCATACATGTTTGATTTTATGGAACGCTTTGCTCCACATTTAACTCGCCCAGTGGTAGAGCAGGCGATTTCTTTGAAATCTAATGCAGAAATCGAAGAGATGTTTAAGGACATCGAGCTCCCGGTGAGATAACACTTCATTGATGTTTCGATTCCCTCTACAATGCGCTCGTTGTAGGGGGAGCTATGAAAACGCAATTTCAATTTATTAATGACTGCTTATTGGAAAACGAATCGCTATGGCGGTTTGAACCATTTAAAAGTAGCATCCACATCTCATTACCTTGGCAAGAGCAACACCCTCAGTTGTGCCAGTGGTTAGTGTCTCTTTCTCCCTCTCAAATCGAAGAGTATAAAGCGGAACCTGAACTCGCCTTAAAAGCGATAAGCGCGTTCGTGCCTCAACTCGAACAACTCGCTTATCACACGCGTTTAGAGTCTTTAACCTTAAATGGTTTGGCACTCGCTCGTGGCTTAGACAACGGCATTCCCGGACGTAAGCTGGAGCAAATCAGCTCGATGGGTGAAGCTGCAATTCAACAACACTGTGGCGAAGAATGGTTAGAGTGGTGTTCAGGGAAAGGTTATTTAGGACGAATCCTGGCAACACAAACCGATCAGCCTGTGACCAGTTTCGAATATCAACAAGCACTGTGTGATTCAGGGCAACAAGCGGCGAATGAACACCATTGGAAGATGACGTTTATTCAAGGCGATGCGTTCGATAGCAAAGCGAGAGCGGTGTTTAAACCGACGCAACACGCGGTGGCACTGCATGCGTGTGGTGACCTCCATGTTCGTCTAATGCAGTACGGCAGTGAGAATGGGATTGCTGCGATGACCATCTCACCTTGTTGTTATCACTTGATTCAGTCGGAACAATACCAGCCGATGTCGAAACCGGGGAGGGCTTCTTCTCTCTCATTGTCTAAGCAAGAACTGCGTATCCCGTTACAGCAAACGGTGACAGGGGGAGAGCGTGTACGTCGCCATCGTCAGCAGGAAATGGTGTTTCGTCTTGGCTTCGATTTGATTACTCGACGAGCGTTAGGCATGGCAGAGTACCAACCTGTCCCCAGTATTCGGAAGTCGCAATTAAGTGAAGGCTTTGAATCTTTGTGTCGCTGGGCGGCGGAGCAGAAAGGTATCGTTCTTTCTCAAGAAATCGATTTCGATCATTTTGAAAAGTTAAGCGAACAACGCTTCTGGCAAATGGAGAGAATGAGCTTAGTGCAACTGGTTTTTCAACGTCCATTGGAGATCTGGCTCGCATTGGACAAAGCACTTTATCTTGAAGAACGTGGTTATCGTGTTAGATTGTCAGAGTTTTGCCCTAAATCAGTTACACCTAGAAATATTTTAATTTGCGCATATAAGAATTAGTTATTTTTTATAGCTAAACGCTCTATATGAAAAAGCCCACTTATGCGTGGGCTTTTGTAAACAAAACGTGACAAATTGGTTTTATTTTGTCATTAATTGAACATAGCGATAGCTTGAGTTGGTTCAACGTATTCCAAGTCAAAGCTTTCTGCTACTTCTTTACATGTTACTTTTCCGTGAATAACGTTTAGACCTTCAAGGAAGCCTTTGTCTTCTAGAAGTGCCTCACGGTAGCCTTTGTTTGCGAGTTTCACAATGTAAGGGAGTGTTGCATTGTTCAATGCGAAAGTTGAAGTACGTGCAACCGCACCAGGCATATTTGCTACGCAGTAGTGAACCACTTCATCCACGATGTAAGTTGGATCTGCGTGGGTTGTTGCGTGAGATGTCTCGAAACAGCCACCTTGGTCAATAGCCACGTCAACCACTGCCGCACCAGGTTTCATCTTAGCAATGTGCTCTTTTGTTACCAGCTTAGGCGCTGCTGCTCCAGGAATTAGAACTGCACCGATAACAAGGTCAGCTTCTAGAACATGCTTCTCGATAGCGTCTTCAGTAGAATAAACCACTTTAGCGCGACCTTGGAATTCTTCGTCAAGCTTACGAAGTGTATCTACGTTGCGGTCTAGAATGGTTACGTCAGCGCGAAGACCAACAGCCATACGAGCTGCGTTTGCACCAACAACACCACCACCAACGATGACGACTTTCGCTGGCTCAACACCAGGTACGCCGCCTAGGAGCAGACCACGACCGCCGTGTGATTTTTCCAATGTTTGCGCGCCAGCTTGGATAGACATCCGACCTGCCACTTCTGACATTGGTGCTAACAGTGGCAAACGACCCATATTATCTGTTACAGTCTCATAGGCTATACAGACAGCTTTGCTCTTGATTAGCTCATCAGTTTGTGGAAAATCTGGTGCTAGGTGTAAATAAGTAAATAAAATTTGCCCTTCGCGGAGCATTGCTCTCTCTACTGCTTGGGGTTCTTTTACTTTTACAATCATGTCTGCTTGCGCGAATACGTCTGCAGCATGAGGGAGAATGGATGCGCCGACAGCGATGTAATCATCGTCTGAAAAACCAATGCCGGCACCTGCATTGGTCTCAACTAAAACTTGGTGACCATGTGAGATGAGTTCTCTCACGCTTGCTGGGATCATACCAACACGATATTCGTGGTTCTTGATTTCCTTAGGTACGCCAATGATCATCCTGTATCCTCTTTCTATAATGGTTGTATTAACTGTTTGTAGGGTGTTATTGTCGAATTAATAACTAGTATAGTTATAGATTTGTAAAATTTGGCACCAAATATTAAAAAGTTGTAGTATATTTTTTTGCAAGGAAGTAATAAGGTGGAATAAAAAATGGCAGACAACTATAAAAAGCCGTCCAAGGAACTAGACCGTATCGACCGCAACATTCTTAATGAACTGCAGAAAGACGGTCGTATTTCAAACGTTGAGCTTTCAAAACGTGTGGGACTTTCTCCAACGCCATGTTTGGAGCGTGTACGTCGCTTAGAGCGTCAGGGTTACATCACAGGATACACTGCATTATTGAATCCGCAGTTCCTGGATGCGTCACTATTAGTATTCGTTGAGATTACACTAAACCGTGGTGCGCCGGATGTATTTGAGCAGTTTAACTCAGCTGTTCAAAAGCTAGACGACATACAAGAGTGTCATCTTGTATCAGGTGACTTTGACTATCTTCTTAAAACCCGTGTATCAGATATGGGTGCTTACCGCCGACTATTGGGCGATACGTTACTACGTCTACCTGGCGTAAATGACACTCGCACATACGTTGTAATGGAAGAAGTGAAACAATCTAACCAGCTTGTGATCAAAACTCGTTAATTTCTTGCAAAGAAAGCGGTATATGCTTCCGCTTTCGCCAGAGAGTAATTGGGTTTTTCTCTTTGATATGGTTAAATCAATTTACCGAGCGGCTTGATGCCGCTCGGAATGTTTTGCAAATTCCTATTTCATTTCCATATTCAAGTTGATTTATGTTCAAAGAGAACGCAAAGAAAGTCGAAACCATTATCAAAACCAGTGAAGAGCCCCAGTCTTCACGCTTAAATGGCTTCCAACGCTTAAAAGAGTGCTGCTTTATCGTTGGCGTTCTTAGCTCGGTATTGCTTGCGGTTGCACTATTTACCTTCAGTCCGGCCGATCCTTCCTGGTCCCAAACCGCATGGGGAGGGGAGATCGATAATGCTGGTGGCCTTTTCGGCGCTTGGCTTGCGGACACACTATTCTTCACATTTGGCTCTCTCGCTTATCCCATCCCTTTCTTGCTAGCTGCGGCTGCATGGGTGATTTGCCGTAAACGAGGAGAAGATGAGCCAATTGATTTCATGTTATGGGGTACGAGGTTACTCGGCCTTGTCGTCCTTATAATGACTAGCTGTGGTCTAGCCGATATTAATTTTGATGATATTTGGTATTTCTCGTCCGGTGGTGTCGTCGGGGACGTGTTGTCTAGCCTAGCTTTACCTACATTGAATGTACTTGGCACGACATTGGTACTGCTGTTCTTATGGGGAGCGGGCTTTACGCTCTTTACTGGCATCTCATGGCTTAACATCGTTGAGTGGCTTGGAGATCGTGCATTAGCACTAATTGCGGCGCTTGCAAATAAGATAAGAGGCTCTGAGCAAGAAGTTTTAGAACCTCAGCTAGATGAGTTCGTGGAAGATAAAGTCTCTACGCCTAGACATAACGTAGACCATGACATTGATGATGAGCCGCTTCCTCATTTAACGGCGTTCGATGTCGATGAGCCGAAAGAATCGGCGCCTGTACATGAGTATCCTATTTATATGCCGCAAGCTAAACCTGAGAAGCCAGCGGAACAAATGATGGTGGAACCAACGCCACCACAACGCAAGGCTACGGTTAATGCTGCGCCAGTTTATGCTCAACCTGAGCACCAAACGCAACCTGTCCATGCGGTGAATACTGATAACGTTGATCCGCTTCTGGAGCGTACCAAGCAGCTGAATGTCACGATAGAAGAGCTTGAAGCTGCAGCGCAACAAGCAGATGACTGGGGAACTGAAGAACAGGTAGCCCCATCATTTGCAGACACTTACTCTTCCTATGTAGAGCAACATACAGCTACAGAAGAACCGATCAGTGTTGAACCAGATTATGCGGAGTACGAACAATTTGAAGCAGAACAAGTACAGCAGCCAAGTCTTGAGCATCCTGTGCATGAAGAGCCTGTAATTGATTCCGCTGCGCTAGATAGCATCACGGAGCAAACAGAATCGAGTCAACACATTGAACCTACGATCTCTGATTTTGACGTGTTAGACGATGAAGACGAAGTGGAGTCACAGTCTGTACAACAAGTACAGCCAGCTCCAACAACACCTCATCAGCAAGTGGCAACACCTTCAACAACATTTGAACCTGCACTTCAAAAAGCGGAGGTTGAAGAGGTTCAAGACGGCGACGAAGATGTAGCGGCATTCCAAGACATGGTTTCTAGTGCGCAAGCCAAAGTAGCCGCGACACAGAACCCATTTTTGGTACAGAAAGAAGAAAACTTGCCTGTTCCAGAAGAGCCACTTCCAACGCTCGAGTTGCTTTACCATCCAGAAAAACGCGAAAACTTTATCGACCGAGATGCTCTAGAGCAGGTCGCTCGATTGGTTGAGAGCAAGCTAGCGGACTACAAAATCAAAGCCGACGTGGTGGGGATTTATCCTGGTCCAGTGATCACTCGCTTCGAGCTTGATTTGGCGCCGGGGGTAAAGGTAAGCCGTATTTCTGGTCTTTCAACTGACTTAGCGCGTGCATTGTCTGCAATGGCTGTACGTGTTGTAGAAGTAATCCCTGGCAAGCCTTACATCGGTTTGGAACTGCCAAACATGAGTCGTCAGACGGTCTATTTATCTGATGTAATCAGTAGTCCTCAGTTTGAGCAAGCAACGTCACCAACAACGGTTGTGTTAGGTCAAGACATTGCGGGCGAAGCTGTTGTGGCTGATCTCGCGAAGATGCCTCACGTGCTAGTAGCAGGTACAACCGGTTCTGGTAAGTCGGTGGGTGTGAACGTGATGATTTTGAGCATGCTGTATAAAGCTGGCCCAGAAGATGTACGCTTCATCATGATTGACCCGAAAATGCTAGAGCTTTCTATTTACGAAGGTATCCCTCATCTTCTTTCTGAAGTTGTGACTGATATGAAAGACGCATCAAACGCTCTACGTTGGTGTGTGGGTGAGATGGAACGTCGTTATAAATTGATGTCGGCATTAGGCGTTCGTAATGTGAAAGGCTTTAACGAGAAGTTGAAGATGGCGGCAGAAGCGGGTCACCCAATTCATGATCCATTCTGGCAAGAAGGCGACAGTATGGATACGGAACCGCCATTGTTAGAAAAACTGCCTTACATCGTTGTTGTTGTCGATGAATTTGCTGACCTGATGATGGTGGTTGGTAAGAAGGTAGAAGAACTGATTGCACGCTTGGCACAAAAGGCGCGTGCGGCAGGTATTCATTTAATTCTTGCGACTCAGCGTCCATCGGTGGATGTTATCACTGGTCTGATTAAAGCGAATATTCCAACTCGTGTTGCGTTTACGGTATCGACTAAAACAGACTCCCGTACGATTCTAGACCAAGGTGGTGCAGAATCACTGCTTGGTATGGGTGATATGTTGTATCTACCGCCGGGCTCAAGTCATACAACTCGTGTCCACGGTGCATTTGCATCAGATGATGATGTTCATGCTGTTGTAAACAACTGGAAAGCGCGTGGTAAACCGAACTACATTGAAGAGATCATCAGCGGAGATCAAAGTCCAGAAAGCTTATTGCCAGGTGAGCAAATGGAAGCGGATGAAGATGTGGATCCACTCTTCGATCAAGTCGTTGAGCACGTAGTTCAGTCACGTCGAGGCTCTGTTTCTGGCGTACAGCGTCGATTTAAGATCGGTTACAACCGTGCCGCCCGTATTGTTGAGCAACTCGAAGCGCAAGGTATCGTGAGTGCACCGGGTCACAACGGTAACCGCGAAGTTTTAGCTCCTGCGCCGCCAAAAGATTAATGAACTTGTTTTACTCACTTCAGTCCAACTGAGGTGAGTAACTTTAGGTCTTTGACCCTCTGATAGGTATCTGAATGAAAAAACGATTTTCAGCGAAATTTTTCTCAGCGCTAGTTTTAAGTGTTTCTTTCTTCTCAGCTGCGAATGCAGCATCTCCAAAAGATGAACTCAATAAACGTCTCGCAATGAACGAAGGTTTCAGTGCCGATTTCTCCCAGCAAGTGATCAGCCCTGAAGGTGAAACGGTAATGGAAGGTGAGGGCACGGTTGAAATCGCTCGTCCAAGCTTGTTCCGTTGGAGTACGACTTTCCCTGATGAAAACCTTTTAGTATCTGACGGTAAGACGTTGTGGTATTACAGCCCATTCATTGAACAAGTAAGCATTTACTGGCAAGAGCAAGCGACCGAGCAAACACCATTTGTGCTGTTAACTCGCAATAGAGCAAGCGATTGGGATAACTATAAGATTTCTCAGAAAGGTAATGAGTTTACGCTCATTCCAACGGCAATCGACTCTACTCAAGGCCAATTCCAAATTAATATTGATACAAAAGGTGTAGTGAAAGGCTTTAACGTCATCGAGCAGGATGGTCAGAAAGGGCTGTTTACTTTTAGTAATGTTAAGCTTGGTAAACCAAAGGTAGACAGATTTACATTCACAATTCCAGATGGCGTGGAAGTGGATGACCAAAGGAATTAATTGGTAGTGAGTAATTACACGTTAGATTTCTCAGGGGACGAAGATTTTCGTCCCCTTGCTGCTCGTATGAGACCACAAACAATCGAACAGTATATTGGACAGCAGCATATTTTAGGTCCGGGTAAACCCCTACGCCGAGCGCTAGAGGCGGGACACATTCACTCGATGATTTTGTGGGGACCACCAGGCACAGGTAAAACGACATTAGCGGAAGTGGCAGCAAACTATGCCAACGCCGAAGTTGAGCGTGTATCTGCGGTGACGTCTGGCGTTAAAGAGATCCGGGCTGCGATCGACAAAGCGCGTGAAAACAAAATGGCAGGTCGCCGCACTATCTTATTCGTGGATGAGGTGCATCGCTTCAACAAATCTCAGCAAGACGCGTTTTTGCCGCATATTGAAGATGGCACGGTTACCTTTATTGGAGCGACGACAGAAAACCCATCGTTTGAGCTAAACAACGCATTGCTGTCACGTGCGCGTGTGTACAAGCTAACGTCTCTCGACAAAGATGAAATCTCGTTGGCGTTGAACCAAGCCATTAGCGATAAAGAACGTGGGCTGGGTAATACACCTGCACACTTCGCTGATAACGTATTAGACCGCCTAGCAGAACTGGTAAACGGTGATGCTCGTATGTCTCTCAATTATCTTGAGCTGCTTTACGACATGGCAGAGGACAATGCGCAAGGTGAAAAGGAGATCACGCTTAAGCTGCTTGCGGAAGTAGCAGGGGAGAAAGTCTCTCGCTTCGATAACAAAGGTGATATCTGGTACGACTTAATCTCTGCAGTCCACAAATCGATTCGTGGCTCAAACCCCGATGCTGCATTGTATTGGTCTGCGCGTATGATTGCTGCTGGCTGTGACCCTTTGTATATTGCTCGACGCTTATTGGCGATCGCTTCTGAAGATGTAGGTAATGCGGACCCTAGAGCCATGCAAGTCGCACTCTCCGCGTGGGATTGCTTTACCCGTGTTGGTCCGGCAGAAGGTGAACGTGCGATTGCACAGGCGATCGTTTACTTAGCGTGCGCGCCAAAAAGTAATGCGGTGTACGTGGCATGGAAACAAGCGCTCACAGATGCTCATAACTTACCTGAATATGAAGTGCCGCATCACCTTCGAAATGCACCTACCAGTTTGATGAAAGACATGGGGTATGGGGCAGAGTATCGTTATGCTCACGATGAGCCGGGTGCCTATGCAGCCGGTGAGCAATATTTGCCACCAGAAATGGCAGATCGTAAGTATTATCAGCCAACAAATCGCGGTCTAGAAACCAAAATCGGCGAAAAGTTAGATTACTTGGCTAAATTAGACGCAAATAGCCAACAAAAGCGCTATGAAAAGTAGGCGTTTTTGGATACATTTGTTCAGTAAATTTTTTTAACGCGTACGCTTGGAAAGTGCGCGTGATTTCACAACAAAAAGCATAGGATTAACAATGCTGGATTCTAAATTACTTCGTACAGAGCTGGATGAAACAGCTGCTAAACTGGCGCGTCGTGGCTTTAAGCTAGACGTAGAGACTATTCGTAAACTTGAAGAACAACGTAAGTCCATTCAAGTAGAAGTAGAAAATTTACAATCCACGCGTAACTCTATCTCCAAACAAATCGGCCAAAAAATGGCGGCTGGCGACAAAGAAGGCGCAGAAGAGATTAAGAAACAAATCGGTACTCTAGGTAGCGATCTTGATGCGAAGAAAGTTGAACTTGAGCAAGTAATGGCTCAACTAGACGAATTCACGCTTTCTGTACCAAACATCCCTGCTGATGAAGTGCCAGATGGTAAAGATGAAAACGACAACGTCGAAATCTCTCGTTGGGGTGAGCCTAAGACTTACGACTTTGAACTAAAAGACCATGTTGACCTAGGTGAAATGGGTGGCGGTCTAGACTTCGCAAGTGCAGTTAAGATCACTGGCGCACGTTTCATCGTGATGAAAGGCCAATTTGCTCGTCTACACCGTGCAATCGCTCAGTTCATGCTAGATCTTCACACAGAAGAACACGGCTACACAGAAATGTACGTACCTTACCTAGTAAACTCTGACAGCCTATTCGGTACTGGTCAGCTTCCTAAGTTCGGTAAAGACCTTTTCCACACAGAGCCTCTAGCGGAAAAAGTAAACGACGAAGAGCCACGTAAACTGTCTCTAATCCCTACTGCAGAAGTACCTGTAACGAACCTAGTTCGTGACACGATTTCTGACGAAGCGGATCTACCAATTAAGATGACAGCTCATACGCCATGTTTCCGCTCAGAAGCAGGCTCTTACGGTCGTGATACTCGTGGTCTGATTCGTATGCACCAGTTCGACAAAGTTGAGCTAGTACAAATCACTAAGCCAGAAGATTCAATGAACGCACTAGAAGAGCTAACAGGTCACGCTGAGAAAGTTCTACAACTTCTTGAGCTTCCTTACCGTAAAGTCGTTCTATGTACTGGCGACATGGGCTTCGGCGCTCGTAAAACTTACGACCTAGAAGTTTGGGTTCCTGCTCAAGAAACTTACCGTGAAATCTCTTCATGTTCTAACATGTGGGATTTCCAAGCTCGTCGTATGCAAGCGCGTTTCCGTCGTAAAGGCGAGAAGAAACCTGAGCTTGTACACACGCTAAACGGTTCTGGTCTAGCTGTAGGTCGTACCATGGTTGCTATCCTAGAAAACAACCAAGAAGCAGACGGCCGCATTGCAATCCCTACAGTACTTCAGAAGTACATGGCAGGCGCAACGCACATCGGTTAATTCATTAACCACTAGAACATCAAAACCCAGCCTCTGTGCTGGGTTTTTTGTTATCTGCGTCGAGTGAAAATACGTTGTTATGTAAATATTGGATGAGGTATTGCATAGTTGACCTAAATTATTGAAAACAATTCTTAATGATATTTTTCTAAGCTTTATTGGGCATGACAATCTCCTCCAAAATTTAAAAAGGAGGTACTTTCATGGCTTCAATAAGAATAAGCGGCTCTGTTGGCTTGGGTGGTAAAAATGTGGATGCTGATATTCGTACGGTACAAAGGTCTATTAACCAATTGCTTGGTTCTTTAAAGGGAGTAAAGGAGCTTAAAGTGGATGGGAAACTAGGATCTAGACCGGAAAACTCCAAGACTGTCGCCGCAATTAAAGCTTTTCAGAAAAACCTTGTTGGGATGGCTCGTCCAGATGGAAGGATAGATGTGAATGGAAGAAGCCATCGTAAGTTGACACAGGCTATCACGGTTTTGAGCGCGAAGAAGTCTGTGCCTGTTTCATCCTCCCTCAAAATGAAGCTCAAGATTAAATTAGAGCAATATGAGGGAAGAGTGGAGCATATGTATTTGGATACCAGAGGTTACGTAACTGTTGGGGTAGGTAATATGTTAAGTGATGTTACCGCAGCAACAAAGCTCCCGTTCGTTCACAGTTCTACAAATGAACCTGCTACTCACGAGCAAATCAAGGAAGAGTTTTTGCGTGTTAAGGCTCGACCTTTTGGTGAATCCGAGCCTGCTTCAAGGTTTAAGCCCTTTACAGTCCTCAAATTAACTGAAAGTGTGATGAACGAACAGGTAGCACATCACATACAGTCGTTCGAAAAAGAGCTTAAGGTTATCTATGGAGATAAAGAGTTTACATCTTATCCGGATAACGTAAAACTGGCGCTTTTTGACATGATATTTAATTTAGGTATGCCAAAACTTAAAGACACTTACCCGAAATTTAATGGACATATTCGAAACGGAAACTATCAGCAAGCAGCCCTCGAGTCGAAAAGAAATGGTGTTCAAGCAGAAAGAAATGCTTATGTAGCAAACTTATTGAGGTCTCGTTAATGAAAGCAATCTTAATTGTATTAGCCTTATCTTCTTCAAGCCTAATCGCTAAACCAATATCGATAGAGCCATTTTATAGCCCTTATAATAATTCTGACCGTTTTTTCGTCGATAAGGTGAACTTCTTAACTCAAGATGATATCAGAGCAGTTTATGATGCAGAGTGGTATTTTGAGTTCCCTTTAAAGTCCGCGTCTGGCGAGGTTTCAGTAGCTAAAAGCTGTGCTGATCTTGAGCAAAAAAACCAAAACAAGATCAGCGCTAAAATTGATTCAGAACACTCTGCGTTAATGGCAACAAAAGTATTATGTGACTCATGGAAAGTGATGGGTGCTCTCAAACCATCTAATACTTCTTACATACCAGACGGTATCATTAGTGAGAGCCTTCCGGATATATCTCCGTCAGAATTGAGCTTTATAATTTCTGATGAACAAGTGAGAAGATCTAAAGAAGTACATCGATGGGCTGATATGGATAAGATCACTAGTTTTGAGCGATTGAATGACTTTCAGGCAGTATTTTATGATAACTCCGATGGTTATCAAAAGGTGACTCTGCTGGCAACTGGAGATTACAATGATGACGGCTTGGAAGATGTAATATTGTTGAAAGAAAATAGTGTGTTAAGCGGAAGCTATACTTCTACACATGGGTATGTGCTTTCAAAGCTCCAAGAGAATGGCTCATACGAGCTAATCAAAGAATGGTAATTGATTTTAAGTTTTCTACTTTTACTTACATATAATAGTGCTTTCTAACTCGCCCTAATTATCTTGTTATCTGTAAGCGATATAGTCATCCATCTTAACACGGTAAGTAGATTTTTCTCATTCAAGTAACGAGGAGGGCTTGTGGCCGTAGGGTGGGCAAACGACGATAGCGTCAGCCAACAAATTCAACATATCATCGACGAGCGAGTAAAGACAGTCAACTTCGATAGCTTTGCTTTTCTCGTAAATAAAGAGACGGTTTGAGTCTCATACTCAAACCGTTTTCGTGTTGAGTTGAACTATGAAGCGAAGCAGTCGTTACGTTGCAAAGCAGCATCAATCGCATTCACTAGCTTCTCAATTTCGTCTGGTTTGCTGATAAACGGTGGCATCATATAAATCAGCTTGCCAAATGGGCGAATCCAAACTCCGTGTTCAACAAACAAGGCTTGGATGGTTTCCATATTCACTGGACGATGCGTTTCCACAACGCCAATGGCACCTAACCAACGAGTGTTTTTCACCAAGTCGTATTTTTCAAGTTTTGGCAGTAGTTCAGAAAACAGCGTTTCAATTTGCTGGGTTTGCTGCTGCCAGTTGCCTTGTTCTATCAATTCTAAACTTGCGGTGGCAACGGCGCAGGCGAGCGGGTTACCCATAAAGGTTGGACCATGCATGAAACAACCAGCATCACCACCACAAACAGTATCCGCGACGTGTTTGCTCGCTAGGGTCGCAGAGAGCGTCATGTAGCCGCCAGTGAGTGCTTTCCCGACACACAAAATGTCTGGCTGGATATCTGCGTGTTCGCAAGCAAACAGTTTACCGGTACGCCCAAATCCGGTTGCGATTTCATCTGCAATCAATAACAAGCCGTATTTGTCGCAAAGCCTACGCACGCCTTTGAGAAATTCTGGATGATAGATACGCATGCCACCTGCGCCTTGAACGATAGGCTCTAGGATCACCGCAGCGAGTTCTTGATGATGTGTTTCAATCTTGTGCTCAAAGTCAGCAAGATCTTCAGATTCCCACTCATCCCAAAAGCCACAAGTTGGTGACTCCGCAAAGATATGCTCAGGCAAAAAGCCTTTGTAGAGAGAGTGCATTGAGTTATCAGGATCGGTAACCGACATGGCCGCAAAAGTGTCGCCGTGATAACCGTGTCGCAAAGTAAGAAACTTCGGTCGGCGTTCGCCTTTTGCATGCCAATATTGCAGTGCCATTTTTAAGCTGACTTCTACGGAAACGGAGCCTGAATCGGCAAGGAATACATGTTCAAGATTACTTGGTGCTAAGGACAGCAACTTCTTACACAAATTGATTGCTGGCTGATGGGTAATCCCGCCAAACATCACATGAGAGACCTGATCGATTTGCTGGTGAGCCGCTTGATTTAAGTGCGGATGATTATAGCCGTGGATTGTCGACCACCAAGAAGACATGCCATCGACAAGCTCAGTACCGTCTTCCAATTTAATGTGAACACCACTTGCTGATTCTACTGGGTAGCAGGTCAGAGGTGTTAATGTCGAAGTGTAAGGATGCCAGATATGCTGGCGGTCGAAGGCGAGATCCATGTGCGATTCCAATAATAATTAAGATTAAAAAATAAACAGGTGTAAACTTTGTTGTTTTGTGTTGTGTTGACAGTTTATCGAGACTCAGTAGACTGTCAACACAACAACAAAAGTGACTAAAGGAATACACGTGGAAGTTCGTCATAACTGGACGCATGCTGAAGTGCGCGATCTCATGGAAAAACCATTCATGGATCTCCTATTCGAAGCGCAGCTTGTACATCGTCAATATCAACAAACCAACCATGTTCAAGTAAGCACGCTTCTGTCGATTAAGACAGGTGCTTGTCCAGAAGATTGTAAGTACTGTCCTCAGAGTGCTCGTTACACCACAGACATCGAGAAAGAGCGTTTGATGGAAGTAGAACGCGTACTCGATGCTGCGCAAAAAGCCAAAAATGCTGGTTCTACTCGATTCTGTATGGGTGCAGCATGGAAAAACCCGAAAGAGCGTGACATGCCGCATTTGACCGACATGATCAAAGGCGTGAAGGGCATGGGTTTAGAAACGTGTATGACATTAGGCATGCTGACGCCAGATCAAGCAAAGCAATTGGCAACTGCTGGTCTGGATTACTACAACCACAACCTAGATACCTCACCTGAGTTTTACGGCAACATCATTACCACACGTACTTACCAAGACCGTTTAGACACTTTGTCTCACGTTCGTGATGCTGGCATGAAGATCTGTTCCGGTGGCATCATCGGCATGGGTGAAAGTGCTAACGACCGAGCAGGTTTGTTGGTTGAACTGGCTAATTTGCCAGTACATCCTGAAAGTGTGCCAATCAACATGCTGGTTAAGGTGAAGGGTACACCATTGGAAGAAGTGGACGACGTTGAGCCGTTCGACTTTATTCGTCTGATTGCAATAGCACGAATTATGATGCCCCAATCCGCAGTCCGTTTATCGGCTGGTCGTGAAAACATGAACGAACAAATGCAAGCGCTGTGTTTTATGGCGGGTGCAAACTCCGTCTTCTATGGTTGCAAACTTCTGACCACGCCAAACCCTTCTGAAGACAAAGACATGATGCTGTTCGACAAGCTCGGCATTAACAGCCAAGAGGTGTCTCAAAAACCTGATGAAATCGAAGAAAACGAGTTGCTGGATCGCGTCGTAGAGCGCGTTGCTGCTCGTCCGACAAAAGACGACCTTTTCTACGATGCCAGCGTTTAAATCTCGTATCGAGTCCGCCCTTGCCGATCGTAAAGCGCAGGGGCTGAATCGTTCGATGAATGTGGTGTTTTCCGGCAACCAATCGATTTTGGAATACGAAGGCAGACGCTACATCAACTTCTCAAGTAATGATTATTTAGGCTTGGCCAATGACCAAGCGCTCGTTCGTGCTTGGCAGCAAGGCTTGAGTGTATACGGCAGTGGCAGTGGTGCATCTCCAATGGTCACAGGTTTTAGTGCCGCGCACAGCAATTTAGAAGCGGCACTAACAGAATGGCTGAGTTACGAAAGGGCAGTCCTGTTTGGCTCTGGATTCAGTGCTAACCAAGCTTTGTTATTCACCTTGCTAGAAAAATCAGACGTACTCATCCAAGACCGTTTGAACCATGCCTCTTTGATGGAAGCGGGGGCGTTGTCACCAGCTAAGATGAAGCGCTTCAAGCACAATGACATCGAACACCTGAAGTCGCTGATTAATAGCGAAGACAACCATCTAGTTGTGACTGAAGGGGTATTCAGCATGGACGGTGATTGTGCCCCACTTGCTGATATAGCTGAAGTCGTTCGCAGTCATGATGCTTGGTTCGCCGTCGATGATGCACACGGTATCGGCGTTCTTGGCCAATCTGGTGGTGGTTCTTGCGAGTTGGCAGCGGTTAAACCCGAGATACTGATCGTGACTTTCGGCAAAGCGTTTGGTATGTCTGGCGCGGCTATTTTATGTGACCACGCAACGGGGGACTTTTTAACTCAGTTTGCTCGTCACCATGTGTATTCCACGGCGATGCCTCCTGCACAAGCCTATGCGCTCACGCATGCTGTCTCGATGGTTCAAGAGCAGTCTTGGCGACGTGAAAAGCTCACAGAGTTAAGTGAAGTGTATCGAGATAGCCTCAGCGACGTTGAGGGCTTTGTTGAGACTCAAACTTCGATTAAGCCGTTTGTGATTGGTGAATCTGATTTGGCTTTGCGAGTAGCAGGTGCTTGTCGCCAAAACGGTATTTGGGTTACTGCTATTCGTCCTCCAACAGTTCCGAAAGGGACGTCTCGTCTGCGAATCACACTCACTGCTAATCACACTAACGAACAAGTTAAAACGCTTTCAATGGCATTGAAGCAAGCATTAGGAACGCAGTAATGGATAATGCAGAGCAAATGAAGTTGGATTGCTTACTGCCTAATAAACAAGCGATCGCCGCTTCCTTTAGTAAAGCAGCTAACACGTACGACAAACATGCCGCTTTCCAGCGTGATGTCGGCCATCGCTTACTAGACAAACTTCCGAATGACTTAACTCATAAACGTGTTTTGGATTTAGGATGTGGTACGGGCTATTTTTCTCAACTTCTTCAAGAGCGTGGCGCTGAAGTGTTTTGTGTGGACATCTCTCAAGAGATGTTAAGCAAAGCTATGGTGCGCTGTGGCCATGAGCGAATGAATTATGTGCTAGCCGACGCAGAAAACTTGCCTTTCGACGATACAAGCTTCGACTACGTATTCTCTAGCTTGGCTTTGCAATGGTGTGCCGATTTAAGTTACCCCCTGAGAGAAGTTCGTCGTGTACTAAAAGCTAATGGGAAGGCGGCTTTTTCTACCCTAGCTGAAGGGTCACTGTGCGAGTTGCGTGCATCATGGAAAAAAATTGATGCATATCAACACGTCAATAACTTTCTATCGCTCAATCAGGTAAAAATTGCGTTAGCGCAATCTCGATGTGACAACCATCAACTAGACTTGACCACCATCACAGTTTGGTACGACTCAGCATTTTCAGTTATGCGTGACCTCAAAGGTATAGGGGCAAATCACGTAAGCGGGCGCTCACATGGTTTAACCAGTCGAGAGACTTTGCTGCAAGTTGAGCATGAGTACCAAGCGTTTAAAAATGATCAAGGTTTTCTACCTGCAAGTTATCAGGTTTGTTTTGGAGTAATACATCTATGATTGATGCTTTTTTTATTGCTGGTACGGATACTGATGTAGGAAAAACGGTAGCGTCTAAAGCCATTTTGCAAGCGTTGGCAGCAAAAGGACTAAACACTATTGGTTATAAACCAGTGGCAGCAGGGAGTGATAAGACTGAAGCTGGATGGCGTAACTCTGACGCCTTACATTTACAAGCGGCCGCGACACTTGATGTCGCTTATGATGATGTGAATCCATACGCTTTAGAATTGCCAGCTTCTCCTCACATCGCGGCAAAACATGAACATGTCGAAATAAAATACGAACTCCTCAGTGAAAAGCTGGCTCAACACAAGCAGCAAGCTGATGTCGTTCTCGTTGAGGGCGCTGGTGGTTGGCGTGTGCCTGTGTCAGATACCGACTGTTTATCTACTTGGGTACAAGCAGAGCAGTTACCCGTAGTCTTGGTGGTTGGTATTAAATTAGGTTGTTTGAGCCATGCTTTACTCACGGCTGAGAGTATTAAAGCGGATGGCTTGAATCTTGTTGGTTGGGTGGCAAACCGAGTTAACCCTGGCACCGAGCACTATGCTGATATTATCGAGATGCTTGAAGCGCGTATCGGTGCGCCTAAGCTTGGCGAAATCCCATACATTCCAAGTGCTAAGCGCAAAGAGCTAGGCAAGTACATTAATGTCGAGCCTTTGCTAAATACTGACTGATTGTGTTTAAAATACTAAAAACCAAAGGGCTGCGTAATGCAGCCCTTTTTTATTGGTGTAATCTATAACATCAGATTACTTATCTTGGCTAAGCCCCATCAATGCTTGCTGTGTTTCTGCAACACGCTGAGACATATGATGATCGGTTGAAATACCAAGTTGTTGCTTCGCCTCATCCTCTGAGATGCCTAGATGACAACGTAGTAAATCAATAGCCATTTGATAGTCGTTAGTTTCTACCATGGTTTTTCCCTCAATACATGGAAGTTTCGAGCTCACCTAATGTACCTTTTTAATGTACTTAGAGTGGCTCTGTTTTGTTCATCTCACTTGAATCTAGCATGTCCATGTCGCCGCACAATAAGACCAAAGTCTATAGCGGGGCTAACATACTGTTTTTGGTCTAGTAAAATATTTCTAGCTAAGTTGCCCAGAGGTGATAGATTTAACATCAAGGTCATCCATTGATAGATGAGGTGCGATTCAAAGTACTTTTCATTACGGAAAGGAATGAATATGAATGGAGGTAATGGCTTTTATCAGCACGTGCCTAGAAATCGCTTGAACATAATCTTTCAGTCTCGAAAACAAATGTTGCAATTTATTGCTTAACCTTGTTTTTATCGCGGATAGACTATATCTATAACGCACGGAGCATGAAACTTAGCGGAATTGGCTTTTACAGCGATTACCACCTGTTCCTTATAACAATCCGTTTTAAAAAACGATAAGCTTCCTCGGAGAAAAGTAATGAAGCGAATTATGTTATTCCTAGCAACTAACCTAGCTGTCGTGCTAGTGCTTAGTGTTGTTCTGAATATTGTTTACGCTACCACTGGAATGCAACCTGGCAGTCTTTCTGGTTTGCTAGTTATGGCCGCCATATTTGGTTTTGGTGGTGCACTTATTTCGTTGATGATGTCAAAGGGCATGGCACTGCGCTCGGTTGGCGGTATGGTCATTGAAAGTCCGCGTAACGAAACTGAGCATTGGTTAGTCGAAACTGTGGGTCGTCAAGCTCAGCAAGCGGGTATTGGTATGCCAACGGTGGCTATTTATGACTCACCAGATATCAATGCATTCGCGACGGGGGCAAAGCGAGATGACTCTCTTGTCGCGGTTTCCACTGGCCTTTTACACAATATGACTCGTGATGAAGCAGAAGCGGTACTGGCCCACGAAGTGAGCCATATTGCAAATGGTGACATGGTCACGATGACATTGATGCAAGGCGTTGTGAACACGTTTGTTATCTTCCTATCCCGTTTTATCGCCAATATTGTGGCATCGAACGATGATGAAGAAGGTCAAGGTACAAACATGATGGTTTACTTCGGTGTATCTATGGTGCTTGAGCTAGTGTTTGGTTTCTTGGCAAGCTTTATTACCATGTGGTACAGCCGTCATCGCGAATTCCATGCCGACGCAGGTGCTGCTCACTTAGTTGGTAAAGAGAAAATGATCGCGGCATTGGAACGTTTGAAGATGAGTCACGAATCTCAACTTGATGGCACAATGATGGCATTCGGTATCAATGGCAAGCAGTCATTGACTGAGCTACTGATGAGCCACCCTCCGCTAGATAAACGTATTGCAGCGTTACGTAGTCAGCAATACTAGTTGTAAAAACTGACAGCGCACGCGAAAGTAATCGTTAATTTCCTGAAAAGGCTTGGTTTTGACCAAGCTTTTTTTTGATCGATTGATCGCTTGCGAGATCCATCACGTATCTACCTACAGAAACAAAGTTATACAAAATAATTTTTGTACAACTTTTAAGGAATGAACTATCTTGTACATATAATAATTTTGTACAACTTGATGGGCATGTAGGAGTAAACACATGGACATACAGTCTGTTGGCAATATCTATCAAAAGCTGAATAAAGCGAACTTACATCTGCTTAAAGACGTATATCACCAAGATGTCGTCTTTGAAGATGCTGCTCATCGTTTAGAGGGGTGGCCTGCACTTTCAGATTACTTCACATCATTATATGCCAACGTCATAAGCTGTGACTTTGTTATCCACGAACATCAACAAGTCGGAGATACTGGCTTCCTAACGTGGACCATGGATCTTCAGCATCCCAAACTTCAAAAAGGTGCACCTATTCTCGTTAATGGTGTGTCGCATCTTAAATTCAGCGAAGGCCAAGTTATTTATCACCGAGATTACTTTGATCTCGGAGAAATGCTTTACGAAAACTTACCTTTACTTGGCTCAGTCGTAAAAACTATCAAGCAGAGGTTAGGACAATGAACAATACTATCTTAATCACTGGCGCTACCTCCGGAATAGGGAAGCAACTGGCTTTAGATTACGCGAACTCTGATTGGAGCGTTATTGCTTGTGGGCGAAACAAAGACGTTCTTGCTGAATTGGGGGCTGCTTCTTCTAATATCCATACATTGCAGTTTGACGTGACAAACCATGAACAAACTCAGCAGGCGCTGTCCAGTTTGCCTTTCACGCCGAGTACCTGGGTTTTTAATGCTGGGGATTGTGAGTATATGGACAACGGTGTGGTTGACGCGAAACTCATGGCGCGTGTGATGAATGTAAACGTCGTTGGTGTTGCCAACTGCGTAGAAGGTTGCCAACCACACTTAGATAAAGGGCATCGCATCGTTATCGTGGGTTCTATTGCTTCAGAAGTCGCGTTACCAAGGGCTGAAGCCTACGGCGCTTCTAAGGCCGCTGTGAGCTACTTTGCTCGCACATTAGCTGTTGATTTGAAGAAGAAGGGCATTCAAGTGGTGACCGTGTTCCCAGGCTTTGTGGAGACCCCGTTAACTGACAAAAATGACTTCGAAATGCCGATGATTATTTCTACGCGGCAAGCCTCGAACTCTATCAGAAAACAGTTGGCTGCCAACAAGACTCACATCTATTTCCCCGCGAGGTTTACCAGTATTTTACGTTTTATCTCGTTACTTCCATACAGTTGGCAAGCTCGCCTAACTGCTAAACTCGTGTCATAAGAAGGAATAAAAATGAAAACAGCAGGAAGAAAGAAGATAGCGATTGTGGGGACCGGAATTTCTGGCCTTACGTGTGGTTACTATCTACATAAAGAGCACGATGTCACCGTATTTGAAGCTAACGATTACATTGGCGGGCACACCGCGACGGTGGATGTAAAACTCGATGGTAAAGAATATGCGATTGATACGGGCTTTATCGTTTACAACGATCGCACTTATCCTAATTTCATCAAAGTGATGAACGAGATTGGTGTCGAAGGATTGCCAACCCAGATGAGCTTCAGCGTAAGAAACGACGGCAATGGCTTGGAATATAACGGTCATACCGTGTCGACATTATTTGCTCAAAAGCGCAATTGGGTAAATCCTAAGTTCTATCGTTTTATCTTCGAGATCCTTCGTTTCAACAAACTTGCCAAAAGCGTTGCTAGCAAACAATCGAGTCATTCTCAGACGCTAGGTGAGTTTCTTGATGAGCACAACTTCAGTATTTTCTTTTCAGATAACTACATTTTGCCGATGGGCGCTGCAATTTGGTCTTCGACTCTAGCGGACATGCGCGCATTTCCGCTGATGTTTTTCCTTCGCTTTTTCTTAAATCACGGATTGCTTGATGTCACTAACAGACCGCAATGGTATGTAATTAAAGGTGGCTCTCGTGAGTACATTCCACCTTTGACTCAAGGTTTTATCGATAAAATTCGACTCAATAGTCCGGTAGAAAAAGTGCTCCGTAGTGAGAATGGTGTGGGTTTAAAAGTTAACGGTGAAATGCACTGGTTTGATGATGTCATCTTTGCTTGTCACAGTGATCAAGCGATGAACATGTTAGGTGACATTAGCCCAGTCGAGCAAGAGGTGCTGGGTAATATGGCTTATCAAGCGAATGAAGTGGTGCTTCACACTGATACGAGTTTACTTCCAAAGCGTAAAGCGGCGTGGGCTTCGTGGAACTACCTACTGGAGGGCAGTGAAGACGAACAGCAACATCTCCCTTCGCTCACTTACAACATGAATATTCTCCAACATGTTCAATCTGAGCACACATTCTGTGTCACGCTAAATAGCACTGAGCAGATCGAACCGAGCAAAGTATTACGGACGTTTACCTATCACCATCCAGTGTTCTCCACCGACTCTATCGCTGCACAGCAACGTAAAGAAGAGGTGCAAGGGCTGAATAATACTTGGTTCTGCGGCGCTTATTGGTACAACGGTTTCCATGAGGATGGCGTTCGCAGCGCATTGGACGTAGTGAAAGGGCTTGAAGAGAAATATCGCGTTCAAACTGCTGTCAACTTAGAAAAAGGTGCAGCGTGATATGGATAGCCAAATGAACAGCCAGTTGTTTGTTGGCAACGTTCGACATCGCAGGTTCACGCCGATAAAACATGAATTGAACTACTCATTGTTTATGCCAGCTATTGACGTCGATGAGCTAAAAAAACTAGAAGAAAAAGTTTGGGGTTTTGGCTCTCGTTGGTGGCATTGGGCACGCTTTAAACGCAGTGACTATGTTGGTGAGGGCTGTTTAAAGGTGGCCGTACACGACAAAATTGAAGAGTTAACAGGTGTTCGTTGTACCGGCAAAGTCATCGCTGTTTGTCATTTGCGCTATTTAGGACTTTATTTTAGTCCGGTGAATTTCTACTACGTTTATAACAAAGAAGGGGAATGGAAATACCTCTTAGCTGAAGTCAGCAATACACCTTGGAACGAGCGTCATTACTACGCAGTCGCTGCTGAGCAAAACGATGAAAACTTTGGATGGGAACAAGAGAAAGCCTTTCATGTTTCTCCGTTTAATCCAATTGACCAACAGTATCACTGGAAGATTAAACCACTGACGGACAAGTTAAGGATTCATCTTGAATGCCACAAAAGCGAAAAGCACTTTGATGCGACGATGACAATGAAAGCTCAAGTGTTTTCGAGCAAAAGCTTATTGAAGTGTTTGATCGTTACGCCAATACAGACGGTAAAAGTAATGGTTGGTATTTATTGGCACGCATTAAAACTTTGGGTGAAAGGCGCGCCTTTTTATTCTCATCCTAAATATTCAACACACGACGAAATAGAAGCCGACACTAAAAAAACAGACAAAAAAAATAAAAAGCACAAGGAGAATTCTGCATGTTAAATACCAGTTCTATGACATTGCCGCGCAAATTGACGACAACACAAAAGGCGGCTCGCGGAGTTATTTTTCAATGTCTGCAAAAAATGGAAATCGGCTGCTTAACTGTTATTGAAAGCTTTAAGACGGAAACGAAAGAAAGAAGCGAGCGCTTTAATGCGCCCAACGGTGAATACAGCGGTCAGCCTGTTGTGGCGACGATTGAGGTAAAGCATCCTGGCTTTTACTCGCGAATCTTGCAAGGTGGCAGCATTGCAGCGGGTGAGGCTTATATGGATGGTTGGTGGGACAGCCCGGATCTAACCTCGTTAATGAAACTTATGGCTCTCAATATGCGAGCGCTAGATAAACTTGAAGAGAAAGGAAGTTGGCTGACTAAAATACTGTACAAGTTCAGTCATTGGACCAACCGCAATTCTCAAGAGAACTCTCGTAAAAACATTCATGCGCATTACGACTTGGGCAACAATTTGTACGAGTCATTTTTAGACGACAACATGCTGTACTCATCGGCCTTATATGTGCAAGACAACGATACTTTGGAACAAGCGCAAATCAACAAAATGGATCGTTTGTGCCAGCAACTTGAGCTTCAACCATCCGATCGAGTGATTGAGATAGGTACAGGTTGGGGTGCTATGGCCATTTACATGGCAGAGCAATATGGTTGTCATGTAACGACAACGACGATTTCTGAAGAGCAGCATGCTTACGCTGAACAAAAAATTAGAGAGCGAAATTTGGGTGACAAGATCACTCTATTAAAACAAGACTATCGAGACCTTTCGGGTCACTACGATAAGTTAGTCTCGATAGAAATGATCGAAGCGGTTGGAAAACAATTTTTGCCTTCCTACATCAAGCAATGCCAATCATTACTCAAGCCGGGTGGTTTAATGGCAATTCAAGCCATCACTATCGCTGACCAGCGTTATGATTACTACAGTAACAACGTTGACTTTATCCAGAAATACATCTTTCCAGGTGGTTTTTTACCTTCGGTTACATCTTTAACTCAAGCTGCGACCAAATACAGTGACTTGGTGGTGAGAGACTTATTTGATATTGGTCTGGACTATGCGAAAACCTTGAGCGAGTGGCACTCTAGATTTAATCAAGCTGAAGATCACGTACGCTCTCTCGGTTATGACGACCGCTTTGTCCGCATGTGGCGCTACTACCTTAGTTATTGTGAAGGTGGCTTTTTAGCTCGAAGTATCAGTGCCGTTCACATGACATTCCAGCGACCTTAAACCGTTATGAAGTTGCTGATTGCCTCTACATGGTTCCAGCTCTGTTGGTTCTCTGCAGTGCTTGGGACCTATCAATGGCAGTGGCTAACACTGATCTTAACATTTATTACTCTTGTCTATTGTTGGAGGACGGACGCTTCTGCCTTGAAGCACATCGCGAGTATCGTTTTGGCGGGTGTAGTGCTCGATACGCTCAATCAACAGTTTTCTGTTTTTGTCTTTCCAACACAATGGTTACCCATTTGGTTGTTGTGCCTTTGGGTTCTGTTCTCTTGGTATGCCTATCAGCTCAAGCCTGTTTTGTACCGTTTCCCAAAAATCTACGTATCAATTGTAGGTGGCGTTGGAGGAACCGTCAGTTACTACGCCGGTTACAAGCTCCAAGTCGTTGAATATGGATTTAATACCAGCGTTACGTTGGTCATTCTATTTGCTGAATGGTTTGCCATGACGCTTTTGATACTCAAGGTATACGGATATGAAAAGCTTGAAGAGAGATTTAACCCAGAGGCTGATTAAGGTAGTTGCTTCTCTAGTAGTTATGGGCTCCTTTGCTCTACAAGCTCAGTCAGTTGGAAACAGTGAAAACGCAGATAAGATGTCGAGTTGGGAGGGGTGGAAAACCGTCGGTGAGGCACAACTCACATGGTTCATCTTCGATATATATCAGTCTCGACTAAGAGCACCTGATGGAAAGTTCATTGTAAATGGCGATGTATCACCACACCCTCTGGCATTGGAGATTAACTATCAAAGAGACATCAGCAAGCAGCAGTTGCTTGATGTAACTGATGAGCAATGGGCAAAACTTGGTTTTACTGAACCATATCGAAAAAGTTGGATCAGTGAACTAAACCGTATGTTCCCTGATATAAAAAAAGGCGATGAGCTTACTTACTTAACCGATGGTAAAACTGGTCAGCTTCTTTACCGACAAGCTGGTATTGCACAAATTAAGACAGTCGGCTTCGTTCAAGATGAGCGAATGAACGATGCGTTTTTGTCTATATGGTTGTCACCTAATACAGAGTTCCCGAAACTTCGAAAACAATTAATAGGACAGGTTAGATAGTGTTTAAACGGATTTTAAAATCAATCGCCTTGGTCGCTGCGGCCCTACTTTCAGCATGCTCAGCAGATATCGATAATTATCAATCTTCTACACCGACTTTTGATTTATTCGGCTATTTTGAAGGCGAAACAAAGGCGTGGGGGATGGTCCAAGATTACACTGAACAACAAACTCGTCGTTTTGAAGTCGACATTGTGGGTACTGTGGAAGGTAACACGTTGACGCTGGTGGAAGACTTTGTGTTTGATGATGGAGGAGTTGACCAGCGAATTTGGGTTATTACCAAATTAGAAGATGGACGCTATGAAGGTAAAGCAGAGGATATTATTGGTGTAGCAACAGGGGCAGAGCAAGGCAATGCGTTGCAGTGGCGGTATGACTTTGAGTTGCAAATGGATGACTCAACAGTAACGGTCGCTTTTGATGATTGGCTTTATCGTCAGGACGAGAAGCATGTTTTCAACCTCACCAAAATTAAAAAGTTTGGTATAGAGGTCGGGACAATAACCTTATTCTTCCAAAAACAGCCATAACAGTTGAGGGGTTTATCCTCTGCATTACTACCAAATAACCGAAATTATTTCTTCCTAACTAAAAAGGTTGACGCTTTCACGTCAACCTTTTCAATTGCAGATCATCAAGGTGTGATTACAGCTTATCTGTCAGCTCAACCGCTTGACCAATGTAGTTCGCTGGCGTCATCTCTTTCAGACGTGCTTTCTCGTGTTCTGGAAGCTCAAGACCGTCGATGAAGTTGCGCATTGCTTCGCCGTCTACACGCTTACCACGAGTTAGCTCTTTTAGTTTCTCGTATGGCTTCTCGATGCCGTAACGACGCATAACTGTTTGTACTGGCTCAGCTAGTACTTCCCAGTTCTTGTCTAGTTCAGCAAGAAGTGCTTCACGGTTTACTTCTAGCTTGCTGATACCTTTTAGCGTAGAAGTGTAAGCGATGATTGCGTAGCCAACACCAACACCAAGGTTACGTAGAACCGTTGAGTCAGTTAGGTCACGTTGCCAACGAGAGATAGGCAGCTTTTGTGCTAGGTGGCCGAATACTGCGTTCGCAAGACCTAGGTTACCTTCAGAGTTTTCAAAGTCGATTGGGTTAACTTTGTGCGGCATTGTTGAAGAACCGATCTCACCAGCAATGGTTTTTTGCTTAAAGTGGCCTAATGCAATGTAACCCCAAACGTCACGATCGAAGTCAATCAGGATAGTGTTGAAACGAGCGATAGCGTCGAACAGCTCAGCGATGTAATCATGCGGCTCGATTTGTGTTGTGTAAGGGTTCCAAGTTACGCCTAGAGACTCTGTAATGAATTCTTCAGAGAACTTGTGCCAATCTAGCTCTGGGTAAGCAGAAAGGTGTGCGTTGTAGTTACCTACTGCACCGTTGATTTTCGCTAGGATCTCAACGTTTTCGATTTGCTTGAATTGACGCTCCATACGGTACGCCACGTTTGCCATTTCTTTACCCATTGTAGATGGAGAAGCAGGCTGGCCGTGTGTACGAGATAGAAGAGGAATGTCGCGGTATTCAACTGCGAGTGCTTTGATAGCGTCAATTAGGTTACGGATTTCTGGAAGAATCACTTGCTCACGTGCTTCTTTTAGCATTAACGCATGAGAGGTGTTATTGATGTCTTCAGAAGTACATGCAAAGTGGAAGAACTCATTAACAGCGTGCAGTTCAGGAACGTCTGCTACTTTCTCTTTTAAGAAGTACTCAACCGCTTTAACGTCGTGGTTAGTTGTACGCTCGATTTCTTTAATACGGCGTGCATCTTCTTCAGAGAAGTTAGCAGCAAGGTCGTCTAGGAATTGGTTAGCTTCTGCGCTGAATGCTGGCACTTCTGCAATTTCAGCAGTAGCCGCTAGCTTCTGTAGCCAACGAATTTCTACGATAGTACGGTATTTTAGTAGACCGTACTCGCTGAAAATTTCGCGTAACGCAATCGTCTTACTTCCGTAACGGCCGTCTACTGGTGAAACAGCAGTCAATGCTGACAGTTCCATGATGTTCTCCTGAATTGGGTTTCTAAATTTCGTGAGCGTTATACCAATAACTGTGGCAATTGTCACGAATATTGCGCAAACGTTTGCGCGGGATTTGTTTTATTCGAAAAAAAGTAGCTCGCGATAAACGCGAGCTAGCAAAGTATTCTACATTCTGGCTAACAGGATTTGAGCCTGTTCGACCATTTTCTTTCGGCCAAAAATTAGATGACGACGTTTACCGCCTACTTGGCGCCACAGAACAGCACTACGAATGCCAGATAGCAGTAGAGCACGGACTTTGTGTTGGCTGGCCGTTTGTTGCAGTACAGAAGGCGTGCCTGTTACTTGAATGCGTGGTCCAATAGGGCTAACAACATCCAAGTAGATGCTCGCTAAATTGCTGATCATTTGATCATCTAGCAGTTCAAAATGCTCTGACTGGCGCTTGGCCATCTGGATACGGTCACCAAGCTGGGACATGGCATCGTTGCGAGCGCTTAACTTACGTTCTAGCGCCATCAAGCTAATGATGTAACGAGTGATCTCACTGCCTGATGGGGTGCTATCAATCCCTTTAACCAGACACTCCAGACCGAGCTTTAGATCGGCTTCGCGACCGAATACGCCAACGGTGTTAGCAGGGTTTGTGCTCAAAATAGCTTTGATTGATGTTTCAAAAGCATCTTGATCACAATGCCCGTTTCTCGCAACTTGTTGAACCAAAGCGACAGCTTGGCAAATACCAGCGAAAGCGATAGTACGGTCATAAAGTGTATTCGCCACGTAACGACTCCTAAGCTTGAGAATATTTAATGCGTTGCTCGATGATGCCGCCACCTAGACATACGTCATCTTTATAAAACACTGCTGATTGACCAGGCGTCACTGCAATTTGTGGTTCATCAAAGATCACTTTAATGTTTTCATCATCGATCGGGATGATTGTACAAGGAATATCTTCCTGACGGTAACGAGTTTTCACTGTGCACTTCATAACATCGCGAATTGGCTCACGATCTACCCAGTGAAGTTGTGACGCAAGTAGACCTTCTGATTTTAGCATCGGGTGGTCTTTACCTTGGACTGCGATTAGCACGTTACGCTCTAGGTCTTTTTCACCAACAAACCATGGCTCTTCGTTACCACCGCCGCCTTTACGGCCACCGATGTGTAGACCTTTACGCTGACCTAATGTGTGGTACATCAAACCTTGGTGTTGACCGATCACTTCGCCTTCTGGCGTTTCGATATTACCAGGCTGAGCAGGAAGGTAACGACCTAGAAAGTCGGTAAATTTACGCTCACCGATGAAACAAATACCTGTCGAGTCTTTCTTCTTCGCTGTTACTAAACCTTGCTCTTCCGCAATACGGCGTACTTCAGGTTTCTCTAAATCACCAACAGGGAAGAGGCTACGGCCAATTTGTTCGTGGCTGAGTGTATATAGAAAGTAGCTCTGGTCTTTGTTGCCATCTAGGCCACGCAACATCGCTGGTTTCTCACCGTTATCCGGGAAAGAGCGACGTACGTAGTGACCCATTGCAATGTAGTCAGCATCAAGCACTTCATCAGCGAATTCTAGGAACGCTTTGAACTTGATTTCTTTGTTACAAAGAATGTCAGGGTTCGGTGTACGACCTGCTTTGTATTCAGCAAGGAAGTACTCAAATACGTTATCCCAGTATTCGGCAGCAAAGTTGATGGTGTGTAGATGAATGCCTAGCTTGTCACATACTGCCTGAGCATCAGCAAGATCTTCTGCTGCTGTACAATATTCTTCGTTGTCATCTTCTTCCCAGTTCTTCATGAACAGGCCTTCTACTTGGTAGCCTTGTTGCTTGAGAAGATACGCAGAAACAGATGAATCAACGCCGCCGGACATACCGACGATGACTTTCTTTTGGCTGTTATCAGACATTACTAAACACCACTTAAATAAACGGGATGCAGATTCTATCAGAATCCACAGACCGGTGACAGATCCGAGATCGAAATCACAATTCGTTTCGCTGCATTTTTCTTCAACAGAAATTCGAACGGGCAATTTCGCAAGTATAGAAGAGGTATATATGGCATAGTTGTCAAAAATCCAAGAGGAAAGTCCAAATGACCGAAGAAAACCAGTTTATGCAAGAAGCCGAGTTGATTGAAATTGTTGAAAACCAACTTGAGGACGGCAATCCATTAAAAGTTAAAGAGACGCTAATGCGCTTAATGATGACAGGGACACCTAGAGAAGAAGCGGTTGCAATGATGGCATGTGCCATGTCGATTGAAATTTTCGATGTGATGAAAAATGAAGGTGAGTTCAACCTAAAGCGTTACTGCGAGCACCTTGAGCAACTGCCAGATCTAAGTTTTATGGAAGGTGAATAAGGAGTCTAGAAGAAAAAAGTGGCTAGCAAACGTTTGCTATAATTGCTTTTATTGCCGCTTTATTATTAGCGGTATAGAATCCGTTCTCCTTTTCATCCCCTTACTCAGACTGACAATATGAAATTTCCTGGACAACGCAAATCGAAGCACTATTTTCCTGTTCATGCTCGTGACCCGCTGGTGAGCCAAGCACAAGAAAGCAAGAAGATGACGCGCACTCACATCATTGGTATTGACCAAACTTTGGTTGATATTGAAGCTAAAGTTACAACGGATGTGATTGAAAAGTACGGTCTGAGTAAAGGTCACTCTTTGGTTATTGATGACGAAAGAGCAGAAGAGTTGTACCAGCAACTTAAAGAAGAGAACTTAATTACCAATGAGTATGCGGGTGGCACAATTGGTAACACGCTACACAACTACTCTGTGCTAGCAGATGATCGCTCTACGCTGCTTGGAGTGATGAGCCAGGATATCAAAATTGGCAGCTATGGCTACCGTTACCTTTGTAATACATCAAGCCGCATGGACTTGAACTACCTACAAGGTGTTGATGGCGCTATCGGTCGTTGTTTCGCTCTTATCACAGAAGACGGTGAACGTACTTTTGCGATCAGTGAAGGGCAAATGAACCAGCTGCATCCTGATAGCATTCCAGAAAAAATCTTTAAAAATGCATCGGCGCTTGTACTAACGTCATATTTAGTGCGTTGTAAAGAAGGCGACCCAATGCCTGAAGCAACAATGAAAGCGATTGAGTACGCGAAAAAGAATGATGTACCTGTTGTTCTGACTCTTGGGACGAAGTTCGTTATTCAAGATGACCCGAAATATTGGCAAGAATTCATTCGAGATAACGTTTCAGTCGTTGCGATGAATGAAGATGAAGCAGAAGCTCTGACGGGTGAGTCAGACCCACTTGCTGCATCTGATAAAACACTGGAGTGGGCAGATCTAGTATTGTGCACCGCGGGGCCTGTAGGCCTATTTATGGCGGGTTATACGGAAGACAGCGCGAAGCGCGAAACTTCTTTACCATTACTTCCGGGGTCAATCGCTGAATTTAATCGCTATGAATTTAGTCGTCCGGCGAAAAAAGATACATGTGAAACACCAATAAAAGTGTACTCACATATCTCGCCATATATGGGTGGTCCAGAAAAAATCAAGAATACCAATGGTGCAGGTGATGCTGCGTTATCTGCTGTTCTTCATGATATGGCGGCAAACAAATACCATAAAGAAAATGTGCCTAATTCAAGCAAGCACAGTAACGAATATTTAACTTACTCTTCTTTTTCTCAAGTATGTAAATACGCAAACCGTGCGAGCTACGAAGTTCTCGTGCAACATTCTCCACGTTTGTCACGTGGGCTTCCTGAGCGAGAAGATAGCCTAGAAGAAGCATACTGGGAACGTTAATACACAGTAGTTTAATTAACTATTCTATAACTAAAGTAAAAGGCGCATTAAAAAATGCGCCTTTTTTATTTGGATCATTACAAATAAAAAAGGCTCCCAATAGGAGCCTTTTAAAAATAGCGCGAATTTAGATCAGGAAATCATCCAGAGATTTACCTGCATCAAGTTGCTCTTGAATTGCAGAAGGTGTACGACCTCGGCCTGTCCAAGTCTTCTCATTACCGTTTGAGTCTGTGTATTTGTATTTAGCTGGACGAGGTGCACGCTTCGCTTTGCCTTTCGTCTTAGTTTCGCCAGATAGCGCAGTAATAAGCGCTTCTACGTCAATACCGTCTTGAGCAATTTTCTCTGCGATCTCTGCTAGCTTAGCTTCTTGCTCAGCTTGTGCTGCACGTTCTGCTTCTTCTGCTTCACGACGCTCTTCTACGACAGTAGTTAGTTTATCTAGAGCTTCTTCCAATTGTTCTAGAGTCAGCTCACGAGAAAATGCACGAAGGCTACGGATATTTAGAAGGGTTTTAGTCAGCTCTGACATAACGATTCCTATTAAAAGGTTAATGTGTTGGGCACTTTTTATCGTTACGATTAAATAATGCCAATCTATAAATAAACAAAGAGTCCTTATATTTAACTTTATCTTTTCCTTATGTGCAAATACTAAATCAAGATTTTGTTTAAATTTAGCTATTTTTTTAAAGCAATAAATATTATTACACTCGAAATAAATCTTATTAGATGAGAATTGAAATCAACACTCGTTATTGTATAGAGATAGAGCCAGCTTGGTTTTTATAAAAAAAGTTGAGTTATTACTTAAAAATATGAAGCGTCCATCTTTGATGGAGTGTCATATATCCTTAATTTATTGATACAAGATAAACCATGATATTTTTAAGGTAGTAATAATGTTTCATAAATAACAAAAATGATGTGATTTCAGTTGCACAAAACTAACTTGAAGTAGACAAGGTTTATAAATTATCTCAGTCATTATTTATTTGTTTAATTTAGTTTGATGTGTTGCATTGACTCTCATCATAAGTACAATGGCTGCTACCTGATGCAATATTGCAGACAATTTGTTGTTAATTTGTACAGTTAGTGGTTAATTGTTTGTTGTTGCCGTAGAGGCGCGGTCTCGAAGAGTAGCTATTATTGGGGTGATGCCAATGAATAATAGTGGAAGGCGAAGATTGCCGAAGTAAGTAACTCATCAAAGTTACTTGCTGGGGTTGTATCTGAAAGGAACAACACTGCCATAGTATATATTCACATTAAACTATGGAGCGCTACTGTAGGGTTGGGTGGAGTGTTCGCTTCCCTGTCGCTAAGTTCAACATGAGCACGTATCGTATGCTACGTGACTTGTCTGCAGTAGATCTCTAGCCAAACTTTGGTTTTTGAAGATCATGAATTTAATAGATTTTTCTAGTTCTCCTGTTTCATTATTGCCACCTATTGTCGCTTTGACTTTGGCGATTCTGACTCGACGTGTATTAGTTTCCTTAGGTGTAGGTATCGTGCTGGGTGCGGTTCTACTTAATAGCTGGTCTATCGGTGATACCGTTAGTTACGTGAGTTCTCAAGTTTCTTCTGTCTTTATTGAAGATGGCGGAATTAACACTTGGAACATGAGCATTGTTGGTTTCCTAATCTTATTAGGTATGACAACTGCATTATTAACGCTATCTGGTGGTACTCGTGCATTTGCCGAATGGGCACAATCTCGAGTGAAGAGTAAACGCGGCTCCAAACTTCTTGCTGCCTTTTTAGGCGTATTCATTTTTGTCGACGATTACTTTAACAGTCTTGCTGTTGGTGCCATTTCTCGTCCAGTAACCGATCGTTTTTATGTGTCTCGCGCGAAGCTTGCATACATTCTAGACTCAACTGCTGCACCAATGTGTGTGATCATGCCTGCTTCTAGCTGGGGTGCTTACATTATTACGATTATCGGCGGTATCTTAGTCTCACATGGGATCACTGAGTATTCGGCTCTTGGCGCGTACGTTCGTCTTATTCCAATGAACTTCTACGCAGTTTTTGCACTGCTTATGGTGTTTGCTGTGGCGTGGTTTGGCCTCGATATCGGTAAGATGCGTGAGCATGAAATCTCTGCATCTCAAGGCCGCGGCTTTGATAAAGACAAAGAAAACGACTCGCAAGAAGCGCATGATCTAAACGAAGAGCTAGATATCCGTGAAAGCGAAAAGGGTAAAGTGTCAGACTTGGTACTTCCTATCGTGACGCTGATTATTGCGACTATCGCTTCTATGCTTTACACGGGTGGCCAAGCATTGGCTGCTGACGGCAAAGAGTTTGCGCTTCTAGGTGCGTTTGAAAATACAGATGTAGGCACATCACTAATCTACGGTAGCTTGCTTGGCTTAGCAGTTGCACTGTTTACTGTTGTGAAGCAAGGTCTTCCAATGGGTGAAATTGCACGCACACTTTGGATTGGTGCTAAGTCTATGTTTGGCGCGATTCTAATCCTGGTATTTGCCTGGACTATCGGTTCGGTTATCGGTGACATGAAGACGGGTTCTTACCTTTCTACAATGGCGCAGGGCAATATTAATCCACATTGGCTACCGGTTATCCTATTCTTGTTGTCTGGTCTAATGGCATTTTCAACCGGTACTTCTTGGGGTACGTTCGGCATTATGCTTCCAATCGCGGGTGATATGGCTGGTGCAACCGATCTTGCGCTAATGCTCCCAATGCTAAGTGCAGTTTTAGCCGGTGCCGTTTTTGGTGACCATTGTTCACCTATCTCCGATACCACTATTCTGTCGTCGACTGGTGCACGTTGTAATCATATTGATCACGTATCGACCCAGTTGCCTTATGCATTGTCCGTGGCGCTAGTTTCCTGTGTTGGCTTCATTACTTTGGGGATGACTGCGTCAATTGCATTCTCATTCATCGCTGCATCAATCACATTTATTATTGTATGTGGAGCACTTTCTTGGTTGTCGAAGTCTAAAATGGCATCGTGTCAAAATGTCTAGTACAGCTCAGTGTTTTTAATAAAGAGGAAGCTCCGCTAAATTTAGCGGAGCTTTTTTTTAACGCGATTTAGGTGAGGGGGGCAATCGCGTTTTTGGGGATAATCGTTTCGTGTTAAAAGCGAGCTATTTGTGTTCTGAGCACTCCTTTCTGTGCTGTGATAGAAAATCTATCAACCGACTTCTTCTTAGCACTAAGCAAAGACTATGCCTAGTTTAAGTTGTTGATTTTAAAGGCGGCAATATCAAGAGGTTTATGATGAGGGGCTAAGTAAATGATATATGATGAGTTGTCTGTTACACAGTGTCACGTTACACCTGTACAGCAACTAAACATTTAAGTTGTATTTCTTTATTAGACGATAAAGCGTCGTTCTTGAAATACCAAGATGACGTGCAGCCGCACTCATATTGTGCTTATTTTCTTCGATAGCTTGCAGTAGGTAGTCAAGATCAATTTGGTCCACTGAAGGAAGTAATTGCCTTTCATTATTATCAAGGCCCAAGTCAGCGACGAGAAGCGTGTGATCTTCACACATGACAATCGCTCGTTGGATTACATTTCGCAGTTCTCTTACGTTACCTGGCCAACGATGCTTGAGGAGCTTGGCTTTCACTTTATCCGACATTTTTTGTACCTGACCATGAGACAAATCTGTCAAGAAGTGTTCTGATAACATAAGGATATCTTTCCCACGCTTTCTCAGTGGAGGAATAGTTAATGGCAAGATATTAAGCCGATAGAATAAATCTTCACGGAATCCACCTTGTACAACCTCATTTTTCAAATCCACGTGGCTCGCAGCAATGACTCTACAGTCCACGTCAATGAATTTATCAGCGCCGACTTTATGGATTTGCTTACTCTCTAAAAAGTGCAGAAGGTGGATTTGTAGATCCGGCGGCATATCACCAATCTCATCTAGGAATAGGGTACCTTTATGTGCTTTTTGAATAAAACCGATACGATCTGAAATCGCTCCTGTAAATGCTCCTTTTTCGTGACCGAAAAGTTCGGACGCAATAAGACCACTTGGAATTGCGCCGCAGTTAACTTCAACAAAAGGTGCCGAGTGTCTGTTCGACAACTGATGAATAAGACGAGCACAGAGACCTTTGCCCACCCCTGTTTCACCCTGAATGAGTACTTCAGCATCACATTGAGCGTACTTTTGGATTGCCGTGCGAAGTTCTTGGATACATGCACTATTGCCGATTAATGGGTATAGTGTTGTATCGCTGAAATCCACAGCTTGTTTGTTACTACCGTTACGCAGTTTCATGGTTAATCACTATTTTTTGCCCCACTCAAATAATAGTTTTGAATGAGTCGTCTCAAACGTGAGTGGATGTCTCTTTATTGAGAATGATGTCAATTACTAAGGGCGGTGAGATCTAAATAGTTGTTTTGATGAAAATTCATACTATTCTTCTTTTTCTTTAAGAATAGGGTTGAATAGAAACCTAATTTCTACCCATATACTCAACTGAAATTAAATTTAAATCCTTTAAAATCAAGTAATTATAAAAATAGTTAGAAAATGCTAAATTCAGTATTGAAAAATATAGAATCCTTGGTTAGTGTGGTTACTAACGAAGCAACTCAATAGAGCCTTAAATAAGTATGCGTAATTTTGTAATGAACATTCATCACCATCATCACCCAATCTAGTCTTTCGGGCGATGCACGCATACCCGGGAGGCAGGAAACTCCCGGAGGTGAAATCAAAGTAAAAGCAGATTTTAAACCCTCGGGAGACTCCAATCTCTCGAGGGTTTTTTAGTTTTATTAATTCAAAAATTACTTAGATATCAAAATCTTGCACAGGGAAAAAGCAATGCAAACACAACGCTTAAGAATCGCAATTCAGAAAAAAGGTCGCCTTAGCAAAGAGAGCCAAGCTCTGCTAAAACAGTGCGGCGTAAAATTTAATGTAATGGGTGAGCGTTTAGTGGTTCACTCGGAGAACATGCCAATTGATTTGCTTTTGGTTCGTGACGATGACATCCCTGGCTTGATCATGGATGGCGTGGTTGACCTTGGTTTCATCGGAGAAAACGAACTAGAAGAAGTTCGTCTTGATCGCAAAGCTTTGGGTGAGCCATGTGAGTTTGTTCAACTTCGTCGACTGGATTTTGGCGGTTGTCGCTTGTCTATCGCTATCGACAAGGATGAAGAGTACAACGGTCCACAAGACTTAGCTGGTAAGCGTATTGCCACAACTTACCCTCAACTCCTAAAAGCTTACATGGATGAAGCAGGCGTTCCATTCTCCACATGTATGCTAACTGGCTCTGTAGAAGTTGCACCTCGCGCAGGTCTAGCTGACGCTATTGCTGATTTGGTATCGACTGGCGCAACGTTAGAAGCGAATGGCTTAAAAGAAGCGGAAGTGATCTTTAAATCTAAAGCGACGCTGATTCAACGTATCGGTGAGTTTGATGCAGACAAAACAGCACTGATTGAAAAACTACTGACTCGCATGCAAGGCGTACAACAAGCGAAAGAGTCTAAGTACATCATGCTTCACGCGCCAGCTGAAAAGCTCGATCAAATCAAAGCACTACTTCCTGGTGCTGAGGATCCTACGGTTCTTCCTCTTTCTGCAGATAAGCAGAAAATGGCTGTTCACTTAGTGAGTTCTGAAAACCTGTTCTGGGAAACCATGGAACAGCTAAAAGAGTTAGGTGCTAGCTCAATCCTAGTGCTACCAATTGAAAAAATGATGGAGTAAACATCATGAGAACAGTCGTTTGGCAATCTTTAAGTGAAGAGCAGCAAGATTCGATCTTAGAACGTCCTGCTATTGCAGAAGGTGCAAATATCACTGCAGCAGTGTCTGAGGTTATCGCTAAAGTTCGAAATGAAGGCGACTCTGCTCTCAACGAGCTGACAGAAAAGTTTGATCGCGTTAAACCTGAGTCCATTCGTGTTTCTTCTCAGGAAATTAAAGCCGCTTCAGAGCGCTTGTCTGAATCAATGAAAAACGCATTAGAGCAAGCTTATGCCAATATTTCTAAATTCCACAAAGCGCAAAAGCCACAGCCAATTAAAGTCGAAACTCAACCGGGTGTGCTTTGTGAACAGGTAACACGTCCAATTCAAAAAGTGGGTTTGTACATTCCTGGTGGTAGCGCGCCATTGCCATCGACGGTTTTGATGCTTGGCGTGCCTGCGAAAATTGCTGGCTGTCGTAAAGTTGTGCTTTGCTCTCCGCCTCCAATCGCTGACGAAATCCTTTACGTAGCAAAATTGTGTGGCATTGATGAAGTGTACAACGTCGGTGGTGGTCAAGCTGTTGCTGCAATGGCATATGGTACAGAGACCGTATCAAAAGTTGATAAGATTTTTGGCCCGGGTAACGCTTACGTGACGGAAGCAAAGCGCCAGGTGAGCAATGATTTCCGTGGCGCAGCGATTGATATGCCAGCGGGTCCTTCGGAAGTTCTTGTGATTGCGGATGAAACAGCGGACCCAGATTTTATTGCGGCGGACCTTCTAAGTCAGGCAGAGCATGGACCTGACTCTCAAGTTGTACTTGTGACGCCATCAGCCATTATTGCAGATCAGGTGACAGATGCCGTTCGTCGTCAATTGAAAGAGTTGTCTCGTTCAGAGATTGCAGAAAAAGCGCTCGCATCGAGTTTAATCATTATTGCTGAATCGATCACCCAAGCGATCTCTATTTCTAATTATTATGGCCCTGAGCACTTAATTGTTCAGACTAAGAACCCACGCGAGCTTCTGCCTCTATTAGACAACGCAGGTTCGATCTTCCTTGGTGATTGGTCGCCTGAATCTGCAGGTGATTACGCATCGGGCACTAACCACGTTCTTCCTACTTACGGTTACACACGGACATATTCAAGCTTAGGTTTGGCTGATTTTTCTAAACGAATGACGGTTCAAGAGCTTTCAGCTGACGGTCTTAAAAATCTTGCGCCAACGGTTGTCACCATGGCTGAAGCAGAAGGTCTGGACGCCCACAAACGTGCTGTTACTATCCGTGTAGAAAAATTAGCAAGTAAGTAAGAATAAGAGAGTAAAGAGATGGAAAAGCTAGCGCGTAAACAAGTCCAACAACTAACACCTTATCTTTCGGCTCGCCGAATTGGTGGTACAGGTGACGTATGGCTGAACGCCAACGAATCGCCATTCAACAATGAATACAAAACAGACTTTGCTCGTCTTAATCGTTACAGCGAATGCCAGCCGAAAGAGCTGATTTCTGCTTACGCCGCGTATGCTGGAGTGAAGCCAGAACAAACGCTGACTTCTCGCGGTGCAGATGAAGGTATTGAGTTATTGATTCGTGCTTTCTGTGAACCGGGTGAAGACGCGATTTTATACTGCCCACCAACTTACGGTATGTACGCCATCAGTGCAGAAACCATCGGTGTAGAGCGCAAAACGGTGCCGCTAACGTCAGATTGGCAACTAGACCTCGCAGGTATCGAAGCGAATCTAGATAACGTGAAACTGGTTTTCGTATGCTCGCCAAACAACCCAACGGGTAACTTAGTTAAGCGTGACGATATTGTCTCTCTGCTTGAGATGACAAAAGACCGCGCAATCGTGGTCATGGACGAAGCGTACATCGATTTTTGTCCAGAAGCGTCAACAGTAGATTTATTGGAAGAATATCCAAATCTAGCGATTCTGCGTACTCTGTCGAAAGCTTTCGCGCTTGCTGGTCTTCGTTGCGGATTTACGCTAGCAAACGAAGAACTGATTAACGTCCTTCTTAAAGTGATCGCACCATATCCAGTACCGGTTCCCGTTGCTGAAATTGCTACTCAAGCGCTCTCTGAAGCAGGCCTAGCGCGAGCGAAGTTCCAAGTTCTCGATTTGAACGCGAACCGAGCTTACTTACAAGTTGGTTTGTCGATGATTCCGGGTCTGGAGGTTTTTGAAGGGTGGGGTAACTACTTATTGGTGAAATTCCCAGATGGCGATGCTCTTTTCAAAGCCGCTTGGGATACGGGCATTATCCTGCGTAACTCGCCAATTGAGAACTGCGTGCGTATCAGTGTTGGTAACCGCGACGAGTGTGAAAAGACACTGGGTTTCATTAGAAACTACTATTCATAAATAGAATTCTCAACGTTCTCGGTTTATGCCGAGAACGAAACAAGATTAGTAATAAGGAAGTTCGAGTGAGCAAGCAACAAAAAATCCTATTTATCGACCGAGATGGCACCTTAATTGTTGAGCCGCCAGTTGATTTTCAAGTAGACCGTTTAGATAAGCTAAAACTAGAGCCATTTGTTATCCCAAGCCTGTTGTCGTTGCAGGATGCGGGATACCGTCTAGTGATGGTCACTAACCAAGATGGTTTGGGTACTGACAGCTACCCACAAGAAGATTTTGATGCACCACACAACATGATGATGGAGATCTTCGAGTCTCAAGGTGTGAAGTTCGATGACGTGTTGATTTGTCCTCACTTTGAAGAAGATAACTGCTCTTGCCGTAAGCCTAAGCTAGGCATGGTGAAAGAGTACCTTCAAGGTGGCAAAGTTGATTTTAAAAACTCTGTTGTGATTGGCGATCGTCAAACCGATCTTCAACTTGCAGAAAACATGGCAATTCGTGGTATTCAATACAACCCAGAAACCATGGGTTGGAAACAGATCCTGAAAGATCTGACGGTGAAAGCTCGTGTTGCTGAAGTTATTCGTACCACGAAAGAAACGGACATCAAAGTTGCGGTTAACCTTGATGAGCAAGGCGGTAACGATATCTCAACGGGTCTTGGTTTCTTCGACCACATGTTGGATCAAATTGCGACGCACGGTGGATTCCAGATGGTGTGCAAAGTAGAAGGTGATCTACACATTGATGATCACCACACGGTCGAAGATACCGCTCTTGCTTTGGGTCAAGCATTGAAAGAAGCACTGGGTGACAAACGTGGTATTGGTCGCTTTGGCTTTAGCCTGCCAATGGATGAGTGCTTGGCACAATGTGCACTAGATCTATCTGGTCGTCCTTACCTTAAGTTCGACGCGCAGTTTAGTCGTGAGCAAGTGGGGGACCTTTCAACAGAGATGGTGGTTCACTTCTTCCGCTCTCTGACTGACACACTAGCGTGTACACTGCACCTTTCTTCTGCGGGCAACAATGATCACCACATCATTGAGAGCCTATTTAAAGCGTTTGGTCGTACTCTGCGCCAAGCAATCAAAGTAGAAGGCACTGAGCTACCGAGTAGTAAAGGCGTACTTTAAGGCTAACCTTAGCAAGGAGAAAAACAGTGACAGAACAGAAAGTTGTCATTATCGATACTGGCTGTGCCAACGTCTCTTCGGTGAAGTTTGCTATTGAACGCCTAGGTTATGACGTAACGATTTCAAAAGATCCACAAGTTGTATTGGCGGCTGACAAGCTATTTCTACCGGGAGTGGGAACCGCCAGTGAAGCGATGAAGAACCTAGAAGAGCGTGACCTTATCAGCTTGGTAAAACAGGTAGAAAAGCCACTGCTAGGTATCTGTTTAGGCATGCAATTGCTGGGCAAAGTGTCTCAAGAAAAAGGCCAGAAAGCAGACGAGTTAGTTGAGTGTCTTGGACTTTGTGATGGCGAAGTGAAGCTGCTTCAAACCGGCGATTTGCCACTGCCGCACATGGGGTGGAATACCGTTTCTGCAAAAGCAGGCAATCCGTTATTCAAAGGTATTGAAGAGGGTGAGTACTTCTATTTTGTGCACAGCTTTGCGATGCCAGTTGGAGACTACACCATTGCTGAATGTGATTACGGAAATCCATTCACTGCTGCGGTTCAAAGCGGCAACTACTACGGTGTGCAGTTCCACCCTGAGCGTTCTTCAAAAGCGGGCGCGAAGCTTATTCAAAACTTCTTAGAATTATAAAAGGGATTTAGTGTGATTATTCCAGCTCTTGATTTAATTGAAGGACAGGTGGTTCGCCTTTATCAAGGTGATTACGGCCAAGTAACCGAGTACAAAGTCGACCCAGCAGAGCAGTTCAACTTGTACCACCAAGCCGGTGCTAACTGGCTGCACTTGGTGGATTTAACTGGCGCGAAAGACACGACAGCACGCCAGCTTGCTTTGATTGCAAAGCTACTAGCAAGCACGCCAGCGAACATCCAAATCGGTGGTGGTGTGCGTACAGAGCAAGACGTGATTGATCTGTTAGAAGCTGGTGCTCAGCGTGTTGTCGTTGGCTCTACAGCAGTAAAACAGCCAGAGCTTGTGAAAGGTTGGATGGAAAAATACGGCGCAGAGAAAATCGTTCTCGCGCTAGACATCAACATCGACCAAGACGGCACGCGTAAAGTGGCGATCTCTGGTTGGCAAGAAGATTCAGGCGTGACTATCGAAGCTCTAATCAACGATTACCTGACGGTAGGTCTACAACACGTGCTTTGCACGGACATTTCTCGTGACGGTACGTTAGTAGGTTCAAACGTTGAGCTTTACGTCGACCTATGTAAACAGTACCCACAAGTGCAGTTCCAATCTTCAGGTGGCATCGGCTCATTAGCGGATATCGAAGCGCTAAAAGGCAGCGGTGTGGCTGGCGTGATTGTCGGTCGTGCACTATTAGATGGTAAGTTCACAGCAGAGGAGGCATTTGCATGCTGGCAAAGCGAATAATTCCATGTCTTGATGTTCGTGATGGACAAGTGGTGAAGGGCGTCCAGTTCCGTAACCACGAGATCATTGGCGACATCGTTCCTCTGGCGCAGCGTTATGCAGAAGAAGGCGCTGACGAGCTTGTGTTCTACGATATTACTGCTTCAAGTGATGGTCGTGTCGTCGATAAAAGTTGGGTCGCTCGCGTTGCTGAAGTGATTGATATTCCTTTCTGTGTGGCTGGTGGAATTAAATCAGCAGAAGACGCAGCGCGCATTCTTGAGTTTGGTGCAGATAAGGTGTCTATCAACTCACCTGCATTGGCGAACCCGCAACTGATTACTGACCTTGCTGATAAGTTTGGTGTGCAATGTATCGTCGTTGGTATCGATTCATACTACGACAAAGAGACAGGTAAGTATCAGGTTTACCAGTTTACTGGCGATGAAGAACGCACCAAAGCAACCCAATGGGAAACGCGTGATTGGGTGCAAGAAGTACAAAAACGCGGCGCTGGTGAAATCGTACTGAACATGATGAACCAAGACGGTGTGCGTAACGGCTACGATATTGAACAACTTAATATGGTGCGTGAAGTGTGTAACGTGCCATTGATTGCATCGGGTGGTGCAGGTGCTATGGAGCACTTTGCGGAAGCATACCAAAAAGCAAATGTGGATGGCGCGCTTGCCGCGTCGGTATTCCACAAACAAGTCATCAATATCGGTGAATTAAAGCTGTATTTGAAACAACAAGGCATTGAGGTACGACTATGAGTGTGAAAGCCGCCGAAGTAAGTTCGCTAGCTGAGCGAATCAACTGGGAAAAGGTGGATGGTCTGGTACCTGCCATCGTACAAGACTTCCAATCAAGCCAAGTGCTGATGATGGGTTACATGAACCAAGATGCGTTGGCAAAAACGGGCGAAACAGGTCAAGTGACGTTTTTCTCTCGTACCAAGCAGCGTCTTTGGACGAAGGGGGAGACCTCCGGCAACGTATTGCAACTAGTGAACATGCAGCTAGATTGCGACAACGATACGCTACTGGTAAAAGTGAATCCCATTGGTCCTACGTGCCACTTGGGTAGCACAACTTGCTGGGATGTGGACCCTCAAGAGGAGTCACAAATGGTGTGGCTTCATCAACTTGAGCAGCTACTGGCTGCCCGCAAGAGTGCCGACCCAGATTCCTCTTATACTGCCAGTCTTTATGCCCGTGGCACCAAGCGTATTTCGCAAAAAGTGGGCGAAGAAGGCGTTGAAGTCGCGCTTGCGGCGACGTCGGGCGATAAGGCGGAGTTAGTGTGTGAATCAGCAGACTTGATTTACCACTTAATGGTATTGCTTCAAGACCAAGGCTTATCGATGAATGACGTAGTGAACAAGTTGAAAGAGCGTCATAAGTAAACTTGCTTATAGATAAGTGAAAGCCCCTATGCTCTCAAGTCTAAGGGCTTTTTTAATTTAGTGTTCTTGATTCGGGGGTAAAAACCGGCAACAGTGCTGGTGGCGATTAGATTCTGAATCACGCTCGTCCCTCGCTGTTCAGAATGACGGTATATTTTCTAATGGTATTTGAAGTCGCGTTATCTATTTCAAACGAAAGTACATATTCACGTTATTCCGACGAGCTTAGGTGAGATCAGGAATCTCATTAAAGCGGGCTCAATAAGCTAAGCGTGGGTGCGATTACCCACAACACTTCTTGAATTTCTTACCACTTCCACAGATACACGGGTCGTTACGGCCGACCTTGAGACTGCTTACTGTTTGGTTCAAACGTGGATCCTGTTCTGGTTCTTCTTCTGGCTCTTCTTCAGGAAATGTGCCGTCAATGTAGTACCAAAGCCCATTTTCTTTTACGAAGCGAGAACGTTCTGTCATACAGTAGCGTTTGCCGTCTTCATCAAAATAAGCGCTAAACTCGACAAAGCCTTCATTGTCATTACTGCCAGCTTCTGTTTTTAATACTTCAAGTTTGCACCAATCGCTGTCGATAGATTGGGCAATGCCTTCTCGTTGTTCTTCTGCATTACAGCTTGGGTGGTACGTGTTCACCACGTAATCTACTAGACCTAGCACATGCGCACTGTAACGAGAGTGCATTAACTGCTCCGGAGTGGTAACGTCAGCATGGTTATTGTGGGCAATTTCACAACACTGTTGGTAGGTGCGGTTAGAGCCGCAAGGACAAGAAGAAGCCATAAAATGAAATCTCGATTAATTAAGCGGTAAAAACAAACAACCTCACATAAGTGAGGCAGCAGTATTCTTTGGGGCATTATAGCGATTTAGGGCGTTTGAGACAGCAGTTCTTGAGCCCACTCAGTAGATTGATTAAAAGCGTCTGCTAATTGAGGCTCGGTTAATTTAAGAATGGTGCAATACCGCTCAGCTAATTCCCAGTCTGCTTGTTCGTAGGCGATCGTCATTGAAAGTAAGTGGCCAAGTACGCCTTTTCGACTGGTTAATGCGAGTTTTATATCTTCGTCAACGGGGATATCTTCAATGACATCCGAGAGCGGTTGATCGAGCAAAGATCCGAGTAAAGAAAACATTCCTGTCAAAAAAGCCTGCCCAGGGTCATACCTAGTGTTCATTTGACTAAGTAACAGTTCACACATTCTTGCACGCTGAATCGCTAAAGAGTAAAGAGAGTCAGGTTTATCCTCTTGAACGGATGCAATTGCAACTAAGGAAATAAAGCGTCGTAGTCGCTCTTCACCCAGATAAATAAGTGCCTGTCTGAACGATTTGATCTTAGTCGTTAATGTATATCCTGAATTTACGTAAGTAAGCAACTTGTATGACAGCGTCACATCAATCGAAAACAGACGTTCAACCTCATTGAAGTCGATGGGCTTATCTGCAATCTCTTTACACAGCTGTATGACGGTAAGAAACGCGGGGTTCAACCGTTTTTTCTGGATCATCTCAGGCTTGCTGAAAAAATATCCTTGAAAATAGTTAAAGCCGGCTTCTAAAGCTTGCTCAAATTCTTCATAGGTCTCAACTTTTTCAGCAAGAAAGTCGATTTTAAATGGGCTTAATGCCTGAATAAAAATAGCGGCTTTCTTGATCGGTACGAGTCGAATGTCAAACTTGATCATGGAAACGTATGGAAGAAAACGTTTCCAAGCCTTCGTCGGCACAAAATCATCTAAAGCAATTTTGTATCCGCATTCATGAAGGTGCTTGATTGCTTCTAGCAACTCTTCTGTCGGTTCACAATCTTCAAGGACTTCAATGACGAGAGACTCTTTGGGAAACAGAGTTGGGACTAGATTCACCAAGCTTTGATGCGGAAAGTTAACAAAGCCAAGTTTGTTCCCTAATGTGTTGTAATGCGTCGACAAAAAATGATCGGATAGCAGTCGACTAGTAGCCAGCTCTGGTTCTACTTCAGGGAAGGTATTTTTAGGACCGTCTCGAAAGAGAAGTTCGTAACCTATGGTTCGTTTTTCTCTATCCAGAATCGGTTGGCGAGCTACGTAAGAATACTTCAATTAGGTACTTCGTTCTGTTTAACTTAGTATTATGATAATAGCGATTTTTTACAAAATATCTACGACTTGAGCGTGAATCTTCTACACGCTCTACATGCTTAACGCAAATTCTGTATGAATGGTCTCGTTTGTAGGTCAAAGCCATCAGAATTTACTTGTAAAACTGAGCCTTGCGTATACCAATCCCCTAAAACTATCCGGGTCTTTTTAACGCCATCGACGTCAAAAAAATGTGTATTCGGGCGATGAGTGTGACCATGAATCATTAAGTTGACGCAATTCTGAGACATCACTTTCTCGACTTCATTTTGATTGACGTCCATGATGTCTAAAGGCTTGCTCATTTTATCATCACGAATATCGGATTGAACTTTTGAGACAATTTTCTTCTTAATAAACCAAGGAATGTGATTAAACAGCCATTGCAACCAAGGTTGATGAACAGTCTTACGGAATTTTTGATAATCAATATCGTCAGTGCACAAGGTGTCACCGTGGAGAATAACCGCTTTAGTACCATAAAGGTCTATGAGGCTAACTTCATCTAATAATGTAATGCCTGTCTCTTTACAGAAGCGTTTTCCCAATAGGAAGTCGCGATTGCCCTGAATGAAATAAACAGGAACGCCAGTCTTTGTTAGTTGCTGGAACTCTGTACGGATTTGATTGGCAAAAGGAGTTTTGTCATCGTCTCCAACCCAAAACTCGAACAGATCGCCTAATACATAAAGTGCATCGGCTTTCGTTGCTTCTGTTCGCATGAACGTCACAAAACATTCCGTAATATCCGGACGCGATGGGGTGAGGTGAAGATCGGAAATAAATAATGTTGTCATAGAAATAAGGGGAAGCGATGCCTCCCCATTAACTTATCTCTTAGAAATAATTCTTACGAATTATTCTTCAATTGTTGTACCAGTGATTACTACGTCCTCTAGAGGTACGTCTTGGTGCATGCCGTAAGAACCAGTGCTAACGCCTTTGATCTTATTTACGATGTCCATGCCTTCTACAACTTCACCGAATACACAGTAACCCCAACCATCTAGGCTTTCGCTACGGAAATCTAGGAATGTGTTGTTGTTTACGTTGATAAAGAACTGAGAGCTTGCTGAATGCGGCTCCATAGTACGCGCCATAGCAAGTGTACCCACTTTGTTGCTTAGGCCGTTGTTTGCTTCGTTCTTGATAGGTGCACGTGATGCTTTTTCACGTAGACCAGGTTCCATGCCACCACCTTGGATCATGAAACCGTCAATAACACGGTGGAAAAGAGTGTTGTCGTAAAAGCCATCGCGGCAGTACTGAAGGAAGTTTGCGCTAGTCTCTGGCGCTTTCTCTTCGTTTAGTTGAATCTTGATGTCACCAAAATTAGTGTGAAGGGTGATCATGCTACTTTCCTTTACTGTGTTGTGTTGAGCCCGAGATTCTAGCCTAAGTTCTAGTGCTTTAAAAACTCAGGAAGAGGAAATTCTTCGTTTTGTGCTTGAAGTTTAGCCGATTATCGTTTTATCGGTTAATTGCTATTACCTAACCAGGTCGGAGTTGATATACTCGACCTTCTTTTATTCATTCACAATCATAGATAGAGATCATGTTAAAGATATATAACACACTCACAAGACAGAAAGAGGAATTCAAACCAATTACAGCTGGCAAAGTCGGCATGTATGTCTGTGGAGTTACCATCTACGATCTCTGTCACATCGGTCACGGTCGCACTTTTGTCTCCTTTGACGTGGTATCACGTTACCTTCGTTACCTAGGTTACGATCTAACGTTTGTACGCAACATCACAGACATCGATGATAAGATCATTAAACGTGCGGCTGAAAATGGCGAGTCTTGTGACTCATTGACCGAGCGCTTGATCGGTGAAATGCACGCAGACTTCGACGCATTAAACATGAAGCGCCCAGATATTGAGCCTCGTGCAACCCAGTTTATTCCAGAAATCATCGAACTTGTTCAAAAACTGATTGAACGTGGCTTTGCTTACGTTGCGGATAATGGCGATGTAATGTTTGAGGTTCGCAAGTTTGACGAATACGGCAAACTGTCTAAACAAGATTTGGATCAGCTGCAAGCGGGCGCGCGCGTTGATGTCGAAACAGCCAAACGCAGCCCACTAGACTTCGTTCTTTGGAAGATGTCTAAACCAGGTGAACCTACGTGGGAATCACCATGGGGCCCTGGTCGTCCAGGCTGGCACATTGAATGTTCTGCTATGAACTCTTCAATCCTAGGTGATCACTTTGATATTCACGGTGGCGGCTCTGATCTTCAGTTCCCACACCACGAAAACGAAATCGCGCAATCATGCTGTGCACACGACACTAAGTACGTAAATACTTGGATGCACAGTGGCATGGTGATGGTAGATCGCGAGAAGATGTCTAAGTCTCTAGGCAACTTCTTTACTATCCGTGACGTACTTGGTCACTACGATGCAGAAACGGTTCGTTACTTCCTTATGTCTGGTCACTACCGTAGCCAGTTAAACTACAGCGAAGAGAACCTAAACCAAGCACGCGCTTCGCTTGAGCGTCTATACACTTCTCTACGTGGTTTGGATCTAAATGCTGCTCCTGCTGGTGGTGAAGAGTATGTATCTCGCTTTACAGCAGCGATGAACGATGACTTCAATACGCCAGAAGCGTACTCAGTTCTGTTCGACATGGCGCGCGAAGTTAACCGTTTGAAAACAGAAAACCTAGAGAAAGCGAGCGAGCTAGGTGCGCTAATGCGTGAACTAGCAGATGTGATCGGTATTCTTCACCAAGATCCAGAAGCCTTCCTAAAAGGTGATGCAGGTAACGATGATGAAGTGGCTGAAATCGAAGCTCTTATCAAGCTGCGTAACGACTCTCGCGCTGCGAAAGATTGGGCGAATGCAGATATGGCTCGTGACAAACTGACCGAAATGGGCATTGTTCTGGAAGATGGTCCAGAAGGCACAACGTGGCGTCGTAAGTAATTGAATTTTCAATTTTAAAGGGCTGATAATTCAGCCCTTTTATTTTCCATTTCCATAAATTAAAACTTTAACTTTAGGTAATGCTCTGTGGCTCAGATGTATTTCTATTACTCAGCAATGAATGCGGGTAAATCAACAACGCTTCTTCAATCCTCTTTCAACTATCAAGAACGCGGCATGACGCCAGTTATTTTTACGGCGGCACTAGATGATCGCTTTGGTGTCGGTAAAGTGAGCTCTCGTATTGGTCTTCAATCTGATGCACATTTGTTTCGTCAGGATACCAATTTATATCAAGAGATCGCAGCTCTGAATGAGGTTGAGAAACGTCACTGTATTCTTGTTGATGAGTGTCAGTTCTTGTCGAAAGAGCAGGTTTACCAACTTACTGAAGTTGTTGATAAACTGCATATTCCAGTATTGTGTTACGGCCTTCGCACCGATTTTCTAGGCGAACTTTTTGAAGGCAGTAAGTACCTGTTATCTTGGGCAGACAAGTTGGTTGAGCTCAAAACGATCTGCCACTGCGGTCGCAAAGCGAATATGGTTATTCGTACCGATGAACATGGCGTGGCGATTAAAGAGGGCGATCAAGTTGCGATCGGCGGTAACGACAAATATGTCTCCGTGTGCCGTCAGCATTACAAAGAAGCACTCGGTAAATAATCCGTATTAATACAGAAAAGCCACCGTAATCGGTGGCTTTTTGTTGTCTGCTAGAAAGGGCTTAGACTAAGTCAAAACCAAATCTCTCTAGCAAAACCTGGTAAGACGATTCGACTTGCTGAGGGATGTTCTGCTCGGTTTGAAATCCTTTCTCTGGATAGCTTTTTACACGAGAGAAATCTTCCATTAGTGCTTCTAGCACCATCATTAATGGCATGTCTTCATTAATATACTCAAAAAACGGATGAGCCGTAGAGCTTACTTGGAGCTGGGAGTAGGGTGACTGCCACTGTTTTTCAAATGTCGCTATAGCTCTGCGTTCCATAAATGGTTTTTGCACCAGAATAAACGATGAGCAATGTTTTCCTTCTTTTTTCAATCGTTGCTCAGTAAAGCGAACGTTTTCTCCACTGTTGGTGGATTCAGTTTCGAGCAAAATTGCTTCACTGGGCACACCTGACATCTTGGCAATTTCGGCAAAAGTTTCCGCTTCGCTTTTTTCAAACAGTCCATCGGTAAAACGACCTTCTCCCCCTGAAAATACAATCAAAGGCGCTAACTTTTGGTGGTACAGATTTGCTGCATGCTCTGCTACACGCACATCGTTACTGCACATCACAAACAAACAGTCTGCGGGTTTCAGCTCATGTTTGAGTTGCATGTAATCCCAAAGTGTTTCTATGTGTCGATAGAGTTTCATAGCGCGTCCAAAGTTGAGTTGAAATGAAATTGATAGCCAAGTGAGAGTAGTTTGTCTGCGAGAATGCGCTTATCTGTTTGTTCTGTGACTGGTGGAAGAGGTATCTCACTTTCGCTCTTATTTATAGCGGCTTGGTAGAACTCCGCCTTGCTGACGGTATGCGGTGTGGTCACGTTAATAACTTGGTTGCTTAAATTATCTAAAGCAAATTTGGCCGCCGATACCGCATCGTCTTGATGAAGCATATTAGCAGGCGCTTTACGACTGACTTGTTTTAGTCTCATTGCAAAGCGAGAAGGGTGCCTATCTGGCCCAATTAGCCCGCTACAACGCATAATGACGAAGCTAATATTAGAGTCGATAACATGCTGCTCGGCTTGCAGCATAATACGTGCATTGTCAGAGAAATAAGGGCTGTCGGCTGCTAAAGAGAGTGACGCATCTGCTTCTTCCATATCAGAAGCTAGGTTGGGATACACCGTTGTAGAGCTAATCATAACGAGCTTTTCAACGTTGTTTTGCTTTGCTGCGTTTGCGAGCATTTGCCATTGTTGGGCGTATTCTTGTCCGCGTCCTTTACGAAAACCAGGGGGAAAAGCACCGACAACGTGAGTAATTTGATGTTGCTTAAGCAACTCATCTAGCCGTTTCGCCGCGTTAAGTTGATTAAAATCGAATAATGCGGAGTGAGTTAATGAAGCGGGTAACTCGTTTAACCGAGCTTGGTTACGACGAGTAACGACAACGTGGTGTCCGTCTTTCATCAAAGTTTCTGCTAGCGGAGTTCCGAGCCAGCCTGCACCTACGATCAATGTATTTGCCATTTGGGTCTTCCTACTTACTTATTTATGTCTGCTCGAATAGATTGAGCAGCTCTGCTTTGGCTTGTTGATGGAGGGGATCTGAATGCCATTTCTGATGTTGAATAAGGTCAACATTGACTTGCCAAGCCAGCTTTGTGAAATCATCCCCAACTCTTTTCAGTGTGTTCGGTGAATACGCGACTAAATGCTCCGGAAGAAAGCACCAACCAAACCCTTTATTCGCTAATTCCAACAAAATATAGTAGTTATCAGCGTACCAGATATCCGGGCTGAATGCTTGATTGAGACCACATGGCTCTGCGTTTTTGGAGCGTATGACCAGTTGACGATGTTGTTTGAGTTGATCAATGTGAGTTACGCGTTGCTGTGCCAGAGCGTGTGTTGAAGAGACATAGACATCGAACGCAATGTTACCAAGATTAGTGAAATCGATATGTCTTGGCATTTGTAAGTCACTCAAAATAATCCCAGTAGTGGCGCGCTCCGATTTGACCAATTCAATGATATCCGGACTTGAAGCTGTTAAGCATTCAACTTGCAAGTGTGGAAAGCGTTGCTCTAAATTTTTTAGCACGTCGGGCAAGCGAGTCAGAGGAATCCCTTCATCAATGGCTAAAACCAATTTATTCGTTGGTGTTGAAAAAAGCTGTGATGCTCTGTTGTTCAATCGGTCTAGTTGGCTGATTGCCGCTTGTGCATAAGGTATGAGCGCGAGGCCACTCTCGGTTAATTTCGGATATCGACCAGAGCGATCAAATAGATCAACACCACAGTCGACCTCCATATTTATGATGTGTTGGCTGACTACGGATTGAGCTCGCCCCAGTTTTCTTGCCGCGCCTGAAAATGATCCGGTTTCTGATGTAGCAATGAAAGCTTGCAGTTGTTCGATGGTAAACATATCGCTTTTGCCGATGGTATCTAACTTTTTGTTATCTGAATAATAGATAAAATTCTAAGCATTGAGTAGAACTATTTGGACAGAGAAATATGACTCGTAACGAACGAATTTTTCATGCAGTACTTTTTGAGTTAATCGCACTCGCGATCATTGTGCCAGCGGCTTCATTGATCACCGGAAAGGGATCGAGTGATCTCGCGTTGGTTGGGATTGGGTTGAGCATGTATACCGTCGTGTGGAATTACATCTACAACTTGTACTTTGATAAGTGGTTTGGCAGCAATCGAACTGAGCGAAGTTTAGCGATGCGTTTTGGGCATACAATTGGATTCGAGGGAGGATTGATCTTTATCTCTATACCCGTCATTGCTTGGTTCTTAGAAATTACGCTTCTCCAAGCTCTGGTATTGGAAGCTGGCTTCCTAGTGTTCTTCCTATTTTATGCCACAGGCTTTAATTGGTTGTACGACAAGGTTCAGCCATTTAGTAAAATGAAAAAACGATTAGCGCCTCAGGTTTCGGCAGGAACAAAATGCAGGGACCAATAAAAAACGCCACCGAATTCGGTGGCGTTTTTGTTCAAATTACACAGAAAGGACTCTTAAAATCTTATCTGCATGCTCTGCTACTTCAATACCTTCATCTGTTAAATAACCACCATCAGGCTGTGTACAAAGTTGCTTCTCGTATAGACGAGCAACGGCTGCCTGCATTTCTTCTGACGCGTCTGTATGAACTTTAATACCAGTTGCAGCACTACTTAAATCGAACTGAAGAAGTAGGTTCAATTCGGCGATATGTTCAGCTGAATATTTCATAAATGATTCCTTTACGCTTTTTTACCAAGCTAGTCTGAAAAGAAGAGTTGAGCAACATTAAACGATAAGAAGTGTTAAGTATGGCGCTATCAGGCTGATATAACGCAGGATCTTTGTTCGAAAGGCAGAATACTTGTTAAGTATCAATGATAGTTACGATTGCTAATGATAGTTGACCTTTATTGGTTGATCTCTCGATAACAACATTTTTAGTAAACATGTCAAATAGCGCTTGAAAAAGTAGGGAAATGGAGCGATTATCCGCGCCTCTTTAATTGTTTCTAAATGTTACACCACAATGAACTTCAATCAGTTTGACTCACTATTACCGCCTCAGGCTGCGGAACGCGCGGCTGAAGTGGGGGTAGGTAAAGCAACTAAAGCACCGATCAAATCTTTTTTATTGGCAATTTCTGCCGGACTTCATATTGGTATTGCGTTCATCTTTTACACCACGGTGACAACAGGTGCAGGCGACCTTCCATGGGGTATTACCAGGCTAATCGGTGGCCTAGCCTTCAGCCTTGGTTTGATTCTTGTTGTCGTTACAGGTGGTGAGCTTTTCACTAGCTCAGTATTAACATTGGTAGCGCGAGCCAGTGGAAAGATCTCGTGGCAAGCGCTCATCAAAAACTGGTTTGTGGTTTATTTCGGCAACATGGTTGGTGCTCTTTTGTTGGTAGCATGCATGTTGGTCACCAAGCAGTATATGTTTGATCACGGCCAAGTTGGCCTCAACGCGATGGCGATCTCTCAACACAAATTGCACCATGGTTTCTTTGCTGCTGTTGCGCTTGGCATCATGTGTAACGTGCTGGTGTGTATTGCTGTTTGGATGACGTTTAGTGGACGTACATTAACTGACAAAATAGCGGTCATGATTCTGCCAGTAGCTATGTTCGTGTCGGCAGGTTTCGAGCACTGTATTGCGAACATGTTCCAAGTCCCCATGGCGATTGGAATCAAATATTTTGCACCGGAAGCATTTTGGCAAATGACAGGGGCGGATATTGCAAACTATGCGGACTTAAACATGATGGGGTTCATCGTAAATAACCTTATCCCTGTAACGATAGGGAACATCATTGGTGGCGGTGTATTCGTTGGTATGTGGTATTGGATGATTTATCTACGTGATGAAGACAAGCATTTACGATAAATCTAAAAGAATAAAAGAAAGGCGAGCCTAAATGGTTCGCCTTTCTTTTATTCATGTCGATAAGTTTCACACAAATCGAGTGAGTTAAATCAGCTCTTCATTGATGCCAAAATCGGTTGGGAGCCAATGAGAAGTCACTTCCTTTGGTTCTTGAACGAGCCAGTCCAGAGGTGCATCGGATAGGAGTTCATCGTAATTTTCTTTGATCATTAAGACATCCATGTACGTCTCTCCAAGTTTGTGGTCACTATCTTTACTCTAAAATTAGAATATGTCAGGCAAGTGATCAAAGCATGACGATTAGATTGATCACTTATGCTGCTATGTTTCTGGTTGCGTATGGGTTTGGGGTGTTTATCCACATTTTCTGTGGATAACCTGTCTCAAAGGCCGTGCGTATCTAAACTTGCAAAGAAAATTTCATAAAATTAGAGGCTTATACTCGAGAGAATTCTGTCTGACTTTTCTCCAGAAAGCGTCTTGATGAATGTTTAAAGAATGAATGAGTTATTCAGTTAAAAGTGCGTTTGACTTGATAATACAAGCCCTTTCACTGGCTTTGTTCACACGCTTAAACTATCTATGAGTTTTGGTAGGTTCTGATTGTTGGATTTTTATTTTGATCCGGCCTTCTTTCGTTTGTACCCAGCTCAGTGTCATCTCCAGCGTAATAGCGACGGAGGTACTCAACATGACGAAAATAGCCAGCATAATCACCAACTGATATTTAATTGCAACCATCGGGCTTGCGCCACCTAGAATTTGACCAGTCATCATGCCTGGCAAGGTAACCAGCCCTGTAGTGGCCATAGAGGCTAAAGTTGGAGCAAGTGACTTTCTAAGGGCCTCTTGAATGAAGGGGAATGATGCATAACGAGGAGAGGCACCAAGTGAGATAGCAGCCTCGTATTCTGATTGTCTCTGTTCAAAAGCCGTAAATAAATTCTGCAGTGCGATGATGTTACTACTTAAGCTGTTACCCAATAGCATGCCCGCAAGTGGGATCATATACTGGGCGTTGTAAATAGGGGATGGCTGCACTAGGCCTGCGGTAATCGCTATAAGAAGTGGAATTAGACCACAGGTTAAGCCTGTAAGCAGAGGAAGCATGAGTGGCTTTTTAGGTAGACGAGCTTTTCCTGCAATTGAGCTTGCACCAATCAGTAGCATGATGGCAAGCCAAAGTATATTGATAAGTAAGCTGTTTAATTGAAAAAGATATTCTAAATACACGCCAATCAATATGAGCTGAAGTGTCATACGAATAACACTGATTATCGTGTCTTTCGCAATCCCTAATTTGTAGCGGGCATTAATAAAGAAGGGAACCAACAAAATCAGACCAAACAATGCCAGTTTGGTCCAACTTATATCCACCACGCTATCCATAATCGCTCCTCGAAAATCCGCGAATAATTGTAACTAAGCTCCTCCTTTATATGAACATCAATGTGCATTTTTTGATGTTCTCAACGTAAACCTTCAGCGCTATTCTTGTCATTATTTAGCATCATTTTATTTACAATTTATTATCTTTTGACGGGTTTTTAAGCCAATTTATGACCCGTTAATTACTATCCAAATGTAACTTATGTTTGGTAAATGTTGTTGTTTTAACAATTAGTTAAAAGACTTATTTTGTCACATCTGTTCATGTTTTTTAATAAATAACATCAATCAATCACATCTCTGGATGAGCTCAAAAAAGTGTTGAATTACAAGGCCTGAGAGCTCTTATTTGATTGAACCTTACTATTAGTATGGTCTAACATTTTCCATTAGAGATTGTAAAAAACTTAAGCTTGGTTACGCGGGCTTTTCAATAACACTAGATACAAAATAGGCAAATGTATGAGTGATGTTAATAAAATTGAGAGTGGTGAAAAACGCTCCCTGGAGTGGAAGTCGTTCCTCTTCATTGCAGTTGTTCTCTTCCCAATTCTGAGTGTGGCTTTTGTCGGCGGTTACGGGTTCATCGTTTGGATGTTGCAAGTGTTCTTCTTTGGACCTCCAGGCGCGCACGGCATGTAAGCCTGTGAGCTCATAACCACACTTTTGAAAAGATTTTAAGAGAGCAAATAATGAAATCATTAATCATTAAACTGTGGCGTACCATGACGCGCCCAGCTGTACATATCAGCCTAGGTGTGCTGACTATGGGCGGCTTCATTGCTGGTGTTATCTTTTGGGGTGGCTTTAACACCGCTCTAGAAGCAACCAACACAGAAGAATTCTGTATTAGTTGTCACACAATGCGTGACAACGTGTACGTTGAGCTGCAAGAAACGGTTCACTGGAAAAACCATTCAGGCGTTCGTGCTACTTGCCCTGACTGTCACGTTCCTCATAACTGGACAGACAAAATTGCTCGTAAAATGCAGGCATCTAAAGAGGTATTTGCACAGGTATTTGGCAACTACGACGAACCGGGTGTGTTCGAAGAGCGTCGTATCGAACTTGCGAAACACGAATGGGATCGTTTCTCGGCAAACAAATCTTTAGAGTGTAAGAACTGTCACAACTACGAATCGATGGATTTCGAGCAAATGTCTCCAACCGCTCGTATCCAAATGAAGCAAGCAGCAGAGAAAGATCAAAGCTGTGTTGACTGTCATAAAGGTATCGCGCATAACCTGCCAGCAGGTATGGACAGCATCGGCGGTATCGTGGGTGACCTAGAAGGTATGACTTCAAATACAGATTACTCTGTAGGCCAGCAACTAGTGAGTGTTCGTCACCTACCTATTTACTTTGATGCACAAGGCACTAAAGAAGCCGGTCTTCTTAACCCAGCATCGACCGTTAAAGTTCTTGAAGACAAAGGCGAGTTTGTTGAAATCGAAATCGATGGCTGGCGTAAAGCGAAAGGTTTTGGTCGCGTAATTCAAGAAGACTTCGGTAAGAACATTGCGACTGCGTCTCTGATGAAAGAAGCAGCGACAGATAGCAACATTGTGACGACTGGTGAGAAAAAAGTGGATGAGCTAACGGGTCTTCCATGGGAAAAAGTGGCAGCGAAAGTATGGCTTAAGAAAGAGTCTATGCTGAACGACATCAATCCTGTTTGGGAAAAATCTCGTGAAGCGTACAAAACCAACTGTTCAGTATGTCACACGCAACCTGCGGAAGCGCACTTCGACGCGAACACCTGGCCAGGTATGTTCGACGGTATGTTGGCGTTCGTTAACCTAGATACAGACAGTGAAGCCCTGATCTTGAAGTATCTACAGAAACACTCTTCAGATTATGCTGAAGGTCACCACTAATAAGCGTCGGATTGGAGTAATTTAAATGGCTATTACACGAAGAAGTTTTCTTAAAGGTGTAGCAACCACAAGTGCAGCGTCAGTTATTGGTCCTAGCTTATTGGCATCAGCCTCTGCCAATGCTGTTGAGACGACCGGTACTTGGAAAGTAACAGGTTCTCATTGGGGCGCGTTCCGCGCCCACATCTACGCGGGTAAAGTTCAAGAGATCAAGCCGCTAGAGCTAGACAAAAACCCAACAGAAATGTTGAACGGCATCAAGGGTATTATCTACAGCCCTTCACGTGTTCGTTACCCAATGGTTCGTCTAGATTGGTTGAAGAAACATAAATACAGCGCGGATACTCGCGGTAACAACCGTTTCATCCGCGTGACTTGGGATGAAGCGCTAGATTTGTTCTACCGCGAACTAGAACGTATTCAAAAAGACTACGGTCCATGGGCGCTACACGCAGGTCAAACAGGTTGGAACCAAACAGGTTCATTCAACAACTGTACCGCGCACATGCAACGTGCAGTGGGTATGCACGGCAACTTTATCACGAAAGTAGGTGACTACTCGACGGGGGCAGGTCAAACCATCATGCCTTACGTACTTGGTTCAACCGAAGTTTACGCACAAGGTACGTCTTGGTCTGAAATCCTAGAGAACTCTGACAACATCGTTCTTTGGGCTAACGACCCAGTGAAAAACCTTCAAGTAGGTTGGAACTGTGAAACGCATGAGTCGTTCAAGTACCTAGCACAACTAAAAGAAAAAGTAGCGAAAGGTGAGATCAACGTTCTATCTGTAGATCCAGTGAAGAACAAGACTCAGCGCTACTTAGAGAACGATCACTTGTACATCAACCCGCTAACAGACGTAGCGTTCATGCTTGCTGTGGCGCACGTACTGTACAACGAAGATTTGTACGATAAGAAGTTCATTGATACTTACTGTCTAGGCTTTGAAGAGTTTATTCAATACGTTCAAGGTAAGACAAAAGATAAAGTAGAGAAAACACCAGAGTGGGCTGCGGCTATCTGTGGCGTGAAAGCGGACAAGATTCGCGAATTCGCGCGTATGCTAGTAAGTGGTCGTACACAGATCCTGATGGGTTGGTGTATCCAGCGTCAAGAGCACGGTGAGCAACCATACTGGGCGGCGGCTGTGGTTGCTGCAATGGTTGGTCAAATCGGTTTACCTGGCGGTGGTATCTCTTACGGTCACCACTACTCAAGTATCGGTGTACCTTCAACTGGTTTCGCGGGCCCTGGTGGTTTCCCTCGTAACCTTGACCAAGGTATGAAGCCGAAGTGGGACAACAACGACTTTAACGGTTACAGCCGTACTATCCCAGTTGCACGTTGGATCGACTGTCTGCTAGAACCAGGCAAAGAGATCAACTACAACGGCGGTAAAGTGAAACTGCCAGACTTCAAGATGATGGTGATCTCGGGTTGCAACCCATGGCACCACCATCAAGATCGTAACCGCATGAAGAAAGCGTTCCGCAAACTTCAAACGGTTGTAACGATCGAGTTTGCTTGGACTGCAACATGTCGTTTCTCGGATATCGTTCTACCTGCGTGTACGCAATGGGAACGTAACGACATCGACGTATACGGTTCATACTCGAACAAAGGTCTGATTGCAATGCATCGTCTCGTCGATCCATTGTTCCAATCTAAGCCTGACTTCCAAATCATGAGTGAACTAACTCAGCGTTTTGGTCGCCGCGAAGAATACACTCGTGGTATGAGCGAGATGGAATGGATCGAAAGCCTTTACAACGATTGTAAGAAAGCGAACGAAGGTAAGTTTGAAATGCCAGAATTCAACGAGTTCTGGGAGAAGAGCGTACTAGACTTCGGTGAAGGTAAACCTTGGGTTCGTCATGCGGACTTCCGTAAAGACCCTGAGCTTAACCCACTAGGTACGCCGTCTGGTTTCATCGAGATCACGTCTCGTAAGATCGGCCGTTACGGCTACGAACACTGTCAAGAACACCCAATGTGGTTCGAAAAATCAGAGCGTTCACACGGTGGCCCTGGTTCAGATAAATACCCATTCTGGTTGCAGTCTTGTCACCCAGACAAGCGTCTGCACTCTCAAATGTGTGAATCTGAAGAGTTCCGTGCAACTTACGCGGTGCAAGGTCGTGAGCCTGTTTACATCAACCCAGCGGATGCGAAAGCGAAAGGCATCAAAGACGGTGACTTAGTGCGCGTATTCAACGGTCGTGGTCAGCTATTAGCTGGTGCTGTTCTTACTGACAGCTACCCACGTGGCGTTATTCGTATCGAAGAAGGTGCATGGTACGGTCCTCTAAACGAGAAAGAGGGCGCAATCTGTACTTACGGTGACCCTAACACGCTAACGCAAGACATTGGCTCCTCTGAACTTGCGCAGGCGACTTCTGCGAACACATGTATCGTAGACTTCGAGAAGTTCACCGGCAAAGTACCGCCAGTGACTTCATTCGGTGGTCCAATCGAAGTTGCTTAATTAATGCAATTCACATCAATCGAAATACCAGCCTTCGGGCTGGTATTTTTTTAACCAAAATTTCAGTGAGCGTTATCTCAATAATAAATTTGTGACGCTAAACGACAGTAGGATTCGTGACGTCGATAACGAATTGGGTGGGACAAGCAGGGGATAATGAACCAAGCTAAACAATAATAATTAAGTGAGTAGACTCTTTATGGCTCAGAGCATTCAATTGGCAAATCACATTGAGATCACTGTGAATAACAACGACCTCCAAGTTGAAGTTGAGGGTAATCAATTACATTTTTCTTTTGCTGGGCTTCACAATAAAACGTTTACCGACCGTGAAGTGTTGTTCGAGATGCCGTTTTTATACGAGCACGAGGCCAACGTGATTGGTGATGGCTTCCAAATGCTAGCGCAAACAGCGGGAACGATTAGCCATCCCGTTGATATTGGTCGCTGTCCAGACAACAACCCTTCTTATCGAATCTATCCCAAAGATGCCCCTAAGCGTTACTACAACTATTTAGTGGTGGAAGGCTCGGCTGGCTATACCTTGTTTGGATTTACTTCATGTCACCGTTTTGCGGGCTATTTTGATGTTGTCCTGCGTGATGGACATTGGGTTTTATCTGCCGCGATTGATGGTGAGTTTACTCAAGTGGCGGATTGGGAAAGTAATCAACTTGAGTCCGTGGCGGTACTCTGTGGCCAATCTCTGTCTGAGCTTTATCAAATCTATGGTGAGATGATTGCAGAGCATCATCCTGTTCGCCAAGGTGTGACACAAGATGCGCCTGTCGGTTGGTGTTCGTGGTATGCCTACTACGCAGACGTGACAGAGCAAAACATCATGCAGAACGTTGATTGCATGCAAGATAAGCTTGAAGACCTAGAGTGGGTACTTCTGGATGATGGCTATCAAGCCTTTATGGGCGATTGGTTAATCCCATCGGATAAGTTTTCTGGTGGTGTGAAAGAGCTCATTCATAGTATCCGTGCAAAAGGCAAAAAGCCGGCGATTTGGATGGCACCCTTTATTGCTCAACCTGAGTCGGAGATCTTCAAACAACACCCAGAGTGGTTTGTTCGTCACAAAGATGGAAGCTTACTTAAAGCAGAAGATGTCACATACGGTGGTTGGCGCTGCACGCCTTGGTACATACTCGATACCTCAAACCCAGAAGTGCAAGACCATCTGACGAATGTGGTCTCTGTCATGAGACAAGAGTGGGGCGTTGAATTGTTCAAGCTAGACGCGAACTATTGGGGCACCTTGAAAGGTGTGCGTAAACAATCTGGTATTACAGGCGTTGAGGCGTATCGCTTAGGAATGGAAGCGATTGCTAAAGGCGCTGGTGATGCGTGGCTTTTAGGTTGCAACGCGCCAATGTGGCCATCTCTAGGGCTTGTGGATGCAATGCGTGTTTCTGATGACGTAGAACGCCATAGTCGTCGTTTCGAGCAGATAGCCAAAGAAACCTTTTATCGTAGTTGGCAGCATCGAAAACTGTGGCAAATTGATCCGGATTGCGCGACATTCACGTCATTAGCTAATCAAGCCGCATCCAGAGAAGAGTATGAATTTCATCGCACGGTGTTATTGGCGTGTGGTGGTTTGCTGCTGTCTGGCGATCCGCTCCCCGAGATTACGCCATTTGCAAAGAAGACATTGGCTAAGCTCATGCTACGTCAACAACGTAACCAAGAGTCAGCAAAGTTCACGGCTTTGAGTTTAAATCATGCGTTTTTAAAACTAACGACGAAGAATGACCTTCACTGCTTGTTTAACTATGCCAGCTACGGGGCGATGGAATTTACGCTGACGTCTGATCAACCGATGGATTGGTATGATTACTGGACAGGAGAAAAGCTAAACCAAGAACCTTGTCAGTTATTAATGGTTAGCGTTGATAAAGGGTTAAATGCGAAAGCGATCGTCACGGCATAACGTGAACCAAATCGTTCGATTATAAAAACAAGAAAGGGGCCTACTGTGGCTCCTTTCTTGTTTTGACGTCCTGAGCGTTAGAATTCGAATAAAAAGTAATACCCGTATCCAACGATAAAAGCAGGAATGGACGAATAAATAGTCGCGACCAAAGCGGCTTTCGGTGCCATAGCAATGGCGGGGAATAGGGCGTCACCATCGTTAGAAATCGCATTGGCCAGCTGCGCCGAAAGTGGCGCTGCACCAGAAATGTACAGGCTGGTGACTAGAATTTGCGGACCACAACCAGGCAACATACCAATGGCTAGGCCAGCTAATGGCATCCAAATTCCCCAATGAGAAAAGGTTTCTACGAGGTCGAGCCCAGAAAAATAGGTCGTCAGTTCAAACGCCAGAAAAGCGACGATCACCCAAGCACTGACGAAGTTTGTGTCTTGAGCCGCTTTTTGAATTGGGTGTGAGTCCACGATTTTTTCATCTTCAGAGACCGTTGACTGATAATCGCCGAGCTCTTTTGTCATCGCCCACAACGACATTGTGATCACCGCGAAGATAGCGCCCAGCCATTCAATGGTATTGGCCTGCAAAGACAACAGCTGATTAATATCGATTTGGAAAGACATTAACACAGCAACGACGCTGGCAGGCACAATAAGCCATTTCCAAAATGCGCCTTGTAGATTGATTGCACGTTGTTCAAGAGGCGTGTGTCGGTCTGTCTGGTGTTGGCAACAAGCATGTGTCTGAGGTGCTTCTTTTGGCTCTGGGCGCAGAAAGTTATCAGCATGAAAAGCATTAACGACCAGCCCTGAAAGAGTACCCACGATTATGCCTAATCCAACCACGCCTAATCCAACACTTGGTTTGGCGGCAAGAAGTAAAAAGGCAGCGTCACCCATTGTTGAAGTAAGTACCGCGACAATCGCACCAAATCCCACTCGGCCACTAATAAATTGCGTTGTCACAACAATAGCGCCACCACAGCCAGGCAATGCGCCCAATAAAGAAGCAAAGAAAACCTGATGATTACGCGAGCGATGGTATAGCTCAGTAATTCGATTGATTTTCGACATAAAGTTTGAAAGATAATGATAAATAGCCAATGTGGCGGCAACATAGCATGACACCGCCCAGAATGAGTCGGATAGCGTCTGTACGGCAACGTCACGTGTATTTTCATTGCCTAGCAAAATGAGCATGACGATAGGGATCAGCAATCGCTTATAAGCTAAACGAAACTGAGTAGGCTGAAACAACTGTTGTGCAGAGTGTAAAAATTGGGTCGCGTTCATCGTTTACTCAAATGCAAATAGGAATAATTATCATTATATGTAAATGAGATTTATTCGCAATAGCATTGTGAACTTTTCTTCGTGTCAAACTCTCTGAAATCAGGTAAAGTATCGGCCTTTGTGAGCAAACACGCCCTAATTAACTGTATTAGGCGGCGTATAAAATTGACTTGAATAGGAAGAAACATGATTCTAGTTGTAGGTCATAAGAACCCAGACAGTGACAGTATTTGTAGTGCACTCGTTGCAACTGAACTTCTAAAAGCGCGTGGCGTTGAAGCTATGCCAATTCGCCAAGGCGAAATCAACCGTGAAACTCAGCACATCCTAGAAGTTGCTGGCGCTGAAGTTCCTGAGCTTCGCACATCAGTTGCGGGTGAGACCGTTTGGCTAGTAGATTACTCAGATCTAGCACAAGCACCGGACGATATCGCAGAAGCTGAAATTGCGGGTATTGTTGACCACCACCGCCTAGGTGACGTGATGACAGTAAACCCAATGGAAGCATGGATCTGGCCTGTTGGTTGTACCAACACTGTTCTATTCAACATGTTCAAGATTGAAGGTCACGCGATTACTCCACAAATCGCTAAGCTAATGATGTCAGCAATTCTATCTGACACAGTAGGCTTCGCTTCTCCAACTTGTACACAAAAAGACAAAGATGCCGTTGCTGAGCTAGCGGTAATCGCAGACGTACAAGATGTTGACGCATTCACTAAAGATCTTCTAATTGCTAAGACAAACATCGAAGGTCTATCTGCGGCTGAGCTTGTTGAGAAAGACCTTAAAGGTTACCCATTCAACGGTCGTGACGTAGTAGTAGGTCAGGTTGAGCTTGCAACACTAGAGCAAGTTGACGGTATGATCGAAGCACTAGAAGCGGATCTAGAAGCGCGTTGCGAAAAAGATAACCTTGCATTTGCTGCTGTAATGCTAACAGACATCACGACTGCCCAAACTCGTCTTCTATACAAAGGTGAGTGGGCTGAGAAGCTTGTCAAGCACGAAAAAGACGGCATGCTAATGATGGAAAACACGCTAAGCCGTAAGAAGCAAGGTTGGCCTTGGCTTCAAACTGAGCTAGCTTAATTTTCTAGCATATACTTTAAATGCCCGCCTAGCTGCGGGCATTTTTCTATGGGAAACAGGAGACGAATATGTCTGAGCAACTCACCCAAGAGCAGATGGATACCATCAATCGCTACAACGAAGAGCAACGCTTAAAGTACTGCGTAAAAGAGATTGTGGCGAATCGTAAAGTTTGGATTCTGAAAGATGAACATGGCTGTGTCATGTTAAATACAGAAGATGATGATTGTGTACCAGTATGGCCAAACGAAGAGTTTGCTTTGCAATGGGCTAATGGTGATTGGGAAGATTGCGAGCCAGCAGCGATCTCTCTAAACAAGTGGCACAGTCGTTGGACATCTGGTCTGGAAGATGACGAATTATCTGTTGTTGTATTCCCAAATCAAAATGAAGAAGGGGTCGTATTGTTTCCTGACGAGTTTGATTTCGAACTGCGCAAACAAGCGAGCCGCCGCTAATTTTTCGATTCGTGTCCATTTAATAAAGAAGTCTGCTTTAATGCAGGCTTCTTTACATTTGTGCGATGACATCTTTGATAGGCTATTTTGTTTGGTGGCTTGGCGCCTTATAGAAGTGGCTTTCGACTAGGCGTTGAGTAATCGGGTGTTCTGGGCTAGTGAGTACCTGGTTAGTTTCGCCAAACTCGACCACTTCACCTTCATGCATCACCATCACTTTGTCAGTAATGTGCTTAACAATGCCAATGTGTTGAGATACATACACAAATGACAATCCCATCTCTTCTTGCAACTCGAGGAATAAGTTAATGATCTGTGAGCGCATTGCCATATCCAAACCGTTTAACGCCTCGTCAGCGACAATGATGGAAGGTTGAAGAATAAGCGCACGAGCTAAACACACGCGCTGTTTTTGACCTGCCGCTAGCATTTGTGGGTAAAAATAGGCGTGTTCAGGCAACAATCCGACGCGGAGTAGGGTGTTCTTCACACGCTGCATGCGTGCATCTGGCGGCATGTTGGTGTTTCGCTTTAATGGGCCTTCTAAAATACGACCAATCTGGATACGTGGGTTTAACGATGTGTTTGGATCTTGGAAAATCATGCGGATGAGCTTGCAGCGTGTCGCGTAATCTTTGTGCTCTAATCGTTCGCCATTCACACGGATCTCTCCGGAGCTTGGTTCAACAACGCCAGCAAGCATACGAGCTAGTGTAGATTTTCCTGACCCGTTTTGACCAATAAAACCAATAGTTTGCCCTGGTTCTAAAGTAAAGCTTACCGGTTTAACTGCCTCATTAACCTGACGTTTGAACAGACGGGAGCGCGTAACAAATTGCTTCGATAAATTATCGACTTCAAGTAACGCACTCATGACTTTTTCTCCGTGTTCAATGGAAAGTGGCAGTTAAATTTATGATTCTTAATTCGTCTGGTGTGTGGAATTTCAACACATTGTTTCTGCGCATACGGGCAACGTGGACCGAGTCGACAACCGATGGGCAGATGCTGCAATGGCGGAATCGAGCCCGGTAGGGATTGGAGTTTTTGCTTGTGTGGTACCCAATCATTAAAGTCTGGCATCGCTTTAAGCAAGGCATCGGTGTACGGGTGCTTGGGTGCCGCAATGATTTTACTGGTATCGGCAGACTCCACCGACTGACCACAATACATTACCGTAATACGTCCTGCCCACTGTGTTATGGTCGCTAAGTCGTGGCCGATAAGCAGAATGGTTGTGTTATTAAGTTGGTTCATGCGGCTCAACAGACGCAATATTTGCGATTGGGTAATCGGGTCTAAGTCGTTCGTTGGTTCATCTGCGATCAGCAACTTTGGTTTGGTCGCTATCGCCATGGCAATCATGACTTTTTGGCACTCACCATCAGTCAGTTCATAAGGGTAGCTACCCATTAAACGCTTGTGATCTTTAATGCCTACTTTATGCAGAAGCGCGATGGCTTGTTTTTTACGCCATTTAAATCGCTCCCACCATTTCCCTTCAAACGCGCGAGATGGGATGGACTCGATCAATTGACGTCCCACTTCTTCTGAAGGATCAAGACAGGTTGATGGCTCTTGGAAAATCATCGCAATATCACGGGCAATGACGCGTCGACGCTCTTTTGGCGTAAGCTGAAGCAAGTCAATATTGCCAAGGCGCATACGGTCTGCGGTAATGCGCCAGTTATCTTTACTTACCCCAACAATCGCTTTTGCAACCAAGCTTTTCCCTGAACCAGACTCACCTACAAGACCACGAATTTCGCCTTCATTCAAAGTTAGGCTCATTCGGTCCACGGCTTTGACCAACCCTTGAGGGGTTTCAATCTCAATAGTCAAATGTCGAATATCTAACAACGGCATTATTCGATCCCCGCATTAAGCGCTTGACGTACACCTTCACCTACTAAGTTTAGGGTAATAACGGTAAACATGATGGTTAGGCCGGGTAGGGTTACGGTCCAAGGTGCAATATAAATCAACTCGACAGAGTCACCTAATATCGCTCCCCACTCAGTACTTGGTGCTTGTGCGCCTAAGCCAAGAAAACCCAGCGCAGTAATATCTAAAATCGCAGCAGAGAGCGCGAGCGTGATTTCAGCAGCAATAACCGTCAATATGTTGGGAAGAATTGAACTCCACAACAAGTAGAAATCGTTCGCGCCATCAAGACGTGCTGCCATGATGTAGTCTTTTTCAACTTCGGTGTGGACTGCGATATAAACAGAACGAATAAAACGCGGAATCAAAGCCAAGCAGATCGCGAGTAAAATATTGAACCCACCAAAGCCTAGAAATGCCACAAAAATGATTGCTAATAAGAGCGACGGGATCGACATGACGGTATCGAGCAAGTGATTGAGGGTACTCGACAGTAAGCCTTTCGTCATACCTGCTAATACGCCAATCAAACAACCTACGACCGCGGCAATCGCAGTGATGGCAACGGCTGCACCAAATGTAAGTTGAGAGCCCATGATCAAGCGTGACAGAATGTCTCGGCCTAAGTCATCGGTTCCCAAAAAGTAATCAACCGTTCCAGCTGGGGCCCATGATGGCGGCACAAGCAATTCGCCTGACTGTGCTTGGGCATCAAACGGCGCAAGCAGTGGTGCAAAAATGGTAATTAGGACGATAAATACCAAGCACCATAGGCCAAACATGGCTAGCCCGTTGGCGCGGTAACTTCGCCAAAATCGCTCAAACTGAGTTGGAATGCGCTCTTCCTGATAAACGTTATTTGTTAGCATACCATTCCTTTCGAACTAGAGGGTTAATCATCGCGCCAATCAAATCAGAGAGAATATTAGCGGTGAGAACCAAAGTCGCAAGCACCATCACGCCAGCTTGGATTGATGCATAATCTTGGTTTGCCAATGCATCTAACAACCAACGACCAATACCTGGCCAGTTAAAAATAGATTCAGTGATGATAGCCAAGGTAATCATACTGGAAAGCTGAACACCGACTTTGGGGATGATAGGCGGTATCGCATTACGCAAGACATGTTGAGTAACGATCTCGCGGTTAGAGAGACCTTTGATTCTCGCTGCACGAATGTAGTTTTGGCTCATCACTTCCGCCACCGAAGAACGCATTAGTCCGACAACCTGCGTGGTTGGAGCCAAAGCGAGCACCAAACATGGCAGCACCATATGCTCAATGACGCTTTGCAGTGCGTGAGCGCGGTATTCACCTTTCGCCATGAATGCGTCGATAATGGCAAATCCGGTTACATGATCAATTTCGTAAAGCAGGTCATATCGTCCTGCCACGGGAAAGAGTTGGTATTCCAATGAAAAAACCATGATAAGTAGCAGAGCCACCCAAAAAATTGGAGCGGAATAACCAGACATCGACATGAATGAAATGCTGGTGTCGAGCCATTTACCTTGCTTCATCCCAGCAACGGTTCCAAGCGGAATACCGATCAAAAGGGACACCAAAAAGGCAAAAAAGCACAGTTCCAAAGTGGCCGGGAATACGACGGCGAGCTCGTCATAAATCGCGTTGCCGTTTTTACTTATGCCAAAATCAAGCTGAGAAAGGTTGATTAAGTAAGTTTGCCAACCAGACCAAAAATCAACGTTTGCCCAGTGCGAGAGAGGGTCAAGGCGCAGCAGAGAAAAGCCCACTAATGTGAGGATCATCAAAGTGATGAAAAATAGGTTAAAGCGTCGAACGGTATACCAAAACATCAGTGAATTCTCTCAACTCTATCAAACGGTTGGGCATTGAAAGGGCTTGATTTGAAGCCTGTCAGTGATTTGTCGTGAACACGGAATTGCACACCATGCGCCAGAGGAATTACCGGGAATTCTTGATTTAAAATGTTCTGCGCTTGGCGATATAAGTTCAGACGGTAACGCGGTTCTTGGGTTTCCAATGCCAAATCGAGCAAGAAATCGAAATCATCGTTACACCACATCGATACGTTGAGGCCAACGCGATCAGACTCACAAGATAATAACGGGCGGAAAAAGTTGTCAGGGTCCCCGGTATCACCAATCCAACCAGTTAAAAGTAAATCGATGTCATTGATGTTCTCTAAATCCACACGTTCGAATCTATCATCGGTTAGCAACGTTAACTCAACCCCAATATCGGCAAAATTCGCTTGGATTAGCTCCGCGGTCTTGCGAGGACTTGGGTTAAAGGCGCGTGGTTCAAGTGGTACCCACATGGTCAGCTCTAGACCGTCTTCATAGCCAGCATCACGGAGTAGTGCTAATGCATAGTTACGGTCATAACGAATTTTTACGCTGTCCTTTTGATAGGCCCATGAATTAGGCGGTAGCAATGTATAAGCTTGCGAGCCAGTTCCGTAGTAAACCGAATCTAAAATGTTCTGACGGTTAATCGCTAAGTTAAGTGCTTGGCGGACGCGAGCATCACTCAGTGCGGTCGTTTCAGTGTTGATCGCAATAAAGGAAACGTTGTTGGCTGGCGTAGCAGTTAGCTCAAGATTGTCATTTTCTTGAATAACGGGTATTTGGCTCGAAATAGGCGAAGAGAGCACATCGCACTCGTTTCTTAAAAGTTTCGCCAAGGTACCAGTGCCTCGATGAGAGATATCGAACACCACTTGTTCCATTTTCGCGGGTGACTTCCAGTAGTTAGAGTGACGTTCCAAACGAATCAAGTCGTTCACTTGGTATTCTTTTAGCTGATATGGGCCGGTACCGATAGGAAGTTGGTCGATTTCTTCTTTATGATCTTTTGCTGCCAGTTGCTGTCCGTACTCCGCAGACAATATGACAGCATGGCTGGTGGCAATATTTGCCAAGAAGGAAAAATTTGGCTGAGATAAGGTAAACCTTACCGTATGCTCGTCAATCGCAGTCACGTTTTGCAGCAGGTTTTGAAAATCTAACCCTGCAAACCATGGATAAAAACCACCACCTACTTGGTGAAAAGGATGGTCTACATCAATGATTCGCTTGAAGCTAAATACCACATCCTTTGCATTCAATGGGCGAGTGGGAGTGAACCAGGACGTGGTTTGGAATTGAACATTACGTTTAAGCTTAAACGTGTATTCCGTTCCTGACTCATTCACAAACCAACTCTCAGCGATATTTGCTACTGGCTGATGTGATTTAGGATCGAGCGTGAGCAGCGTATCGTACAACTGCGGGCTCAGTGCCTCTGCGGTAATACCGCTATCAATAAGCTGAGGGTTAAACGTGGTTGGCTTACCTTGTCCGCAAAACACAAAGCCAGCTTTGCGAATGTCATTGTGGTCAATTTCATCACCACAAGCGGTCAGTAGGCTAATCCCAATAAGGCTCAGCGATAATCTTATAAAAGCATTCATAATATGAAATGTTCATTGGATCTTGCTTGTTTCATTTGATCTTACTCTTTCAGAGCTAACAAGCGAAAATGATCTCGCTAATTTATCACCTTTGTGAACTCGCTCCAAACATAAAATCCATACACTGTAAGGTGTTATGCTTGAAAGACATACAAATTAGAGCGCTGTCTCTCGCTCGCTAACCGATCAAGCACCTTCGACCAAGCTAGCTTTGCCCGACTAAACCATATTTTCTAACCATCCCTCGTAATTGGTGGTAGCTCAAACCAAGTAACTCGGCTGCTTGTCGTTGATTAAACTTGGCCTCTTCTAATGCGCGATTGAGTAAGTGGATGTCTTGCTCTTCTTGCCACTGTTTATAGTCTAGAGGGAATTGAACTGCGCTGCTTGGTGCTTCCTCTTCTTGCTGCTGTTCGGCTTGCTCGGCATTATGACCAAGCGTGTTATTCCAAACTGTTTCAAAAGGATTGAAAATCAGTTCATCAATTGGATCGGCATTGAGACCATGTTGGTAAATAGCACGTTCAATCACGTTTTTTAGTTCACGGACATTACCTGGCCATTCATATTCAAGAAGCGAATGCTGTGCTTTTGAGGTAAAACCGACAAAATATTCGAGCTGAAGTTCACGGCACATCTTCATCGCGTAGTGCTCTGCTAAAGACAGGATGTCTTCTTTTCGTTCACGAAGAGGAGGCAGCATGATGACGTCAAACGCTAAACGATCGAGTAAGTCGGCACGGAAATCGCCTTGTTCCGCCAATTTTGGTAAGTCCGCATTGGTTGCACAAACAAGTCGAACATCCGCATTGAGAGCGGTATGACCGCCAACTCGTTCATATTCACCATATTCGATGACACGCAACAGCTTTTCTTGAACTAAAAGTGGTGCGGTGGCCAATTCGTCAAGAAACAAAGTGCCGCCTTCGGCGCGTTCGAAACGTCCTTTATGCTTGCCCTTAGAACCTGTAAAAGAACCGGATTCATGGCCAAATAGCTCTGAATCTATTAGTCCTTCGCTTAAGGTCGCACAGTTGAGTGATAGTAGTGGCTTATCCCAACGTCTTGATAAATAATGCAAACGCTGAGCGATGAGTTCTTTACCCGTTCCTCGTTCACCGATAATGAGGACTGGACGCTCAATAGGCGCAAGTTGTGATACTTTATCTAGTACGGCGAGAAAAGCAGGTGATTCACCAATCAGGTTTTGCTTCATAAAGTCCTTCTTATTTAACAGCCGAGCCATGATTTACATATGGAGTTGGTGAATTTCACCAACAGTTGGTGAAAAACATCATAGCATAATAGTGCATAACGACAACAAAATGCATAAACTGCTGATTTTAAATGTAATTTCAAGTTGGCATGCTACTTGTAATGTATTCAGGGAGACGCAAGGTCAATCACCACCTTGTCGAGTTTTAATAGGAAAAAAGAGGAGTTCCGTTATGGGTATTTTTTCTCGATTTGCAGATATCGTTAACTCAAACATCAGTGCATTACTGGACAAGGCGGAAGATCCTGAAAAAATGATCCGTCTTATCATTCAAGAAATGGAAGACACACTTGTTGAAGTGCGTACTAACTCGGCTAAAGCGATTGCAGACAAAAAAGAGTTGGCTCGTAAAGTTGAAACGTTAGAAGAGCAAATTGGCGAATGGAGCCAAAAAGCGAGCCTAGCGTTGGTAAAACAGCGTGAAGATTTGGCTCGTGCAGCATTAATTGAAAAGCAAAAGCTTGAGCAAGTGATTAAAGGCCTTCACACTGAGCAGACGTTAGTAGAAGAAACGATCGACAAGCTTACAGGCGAGATCGGTAAGTTAGAAAGCAAAATCGCAGAAACGCGTGCAAAACAGCAAGCACTAGCAATTCGTAACCAAACAGCCTCTAACCGTCGTGATGTGCAAAAACACCTGCACACTAGCCGTACTAATGAAGCGATGGCGAAGTTTGAGCAGTACTCACGTAAAGTGGATGAAATGGAAGCAGAAGCAGATTTGTACGCACAAACTGGTAATGCAAAATCGCTAGAGCAAGAGTTTGCAGAGCTTCAAGCTCAAGACGAAATCGAAAAAGAGTTGGCAAAACTGAAAGAACAGATGTCATCGAAAGATAAATAACAAAGGAGCCATTTATGTCGACATTTTTTATAGCAGGACCAGTGATTGTCTTTTTAATCTTTGTCGCTCCACTATGGCTCTTCTTACACTATCGCAGCAAACGCAAAACAGATAGTGCACTGTCGAGCCAAGATTTAGAGCGCCTTCAGGTACTATCTGAAAAAGCGGAAGCGATGCAGTCCCGAGTTGATACATTGGAGCGCATCTTGGATGCTGAGTCACCAACATGGAGACGCAAGTATGACTAATCGAGAGCTGTATCGTGACCCAGTAAATGGCAAAATCTCCGGTGTTTGTGCCGGAATTGCCAACTACTTTGGTGCAGAGGTTTGGTTGATTCGTATTGTAGTGATTTCTGCAGCGCTGTTGGGTGGTACGTTTTTGGTGCTGTTAGCATACGTCGCGATGGCGTTTATGTTAGAAAAGCAACCAGTGACGTATTCTGAAAATATCCGAGCGCAACAAGAGCACACACTTAAAAGTAAGCCTTGGCAGAAAGGACAAAGTCCGGACCAATTGCTCAGTGTGTTGGAACGCGATTTTGACCGTCTTGATGGCAAAATCCGTAACATGGAAGCGTATGTTACGTCTGATACATATAGGGTGAATCGGGAGTTCAGCAAGCTCTAAACACTCCGCATCCAAAGAAGATTTAAACGAAGCAGGCGCAAAGCCTGCTTTTTTGTCACAAATTACTAATTTTAAAGCACTATTAATCTTTTCAACTCTGGAAGTTCGCCCAGAATTCATCTACTTTAAAAATAATCCCTTAATTTTTTATGGATGAATGTAATGAGAAGATTGCTCATTCCTGTCGCCATCTCGGCTGTGTTGTCGGGGTGTGGTAAAGAACTTCCCCCTGTTCCAGAACCTGAATCCCGCCCCGTAAAGCTATTTACAGTATCTGTTGGCAATGCCCAATTTGAACGACACTTTCCTGCCACGACGGAAGCTGGTGATAAAGCGGTACTGACGTTTCGAGTTCCTGGACTTCTTCAAACGATTGAGGTGAATGAAGGTCAAGTCGTTAGCAAAGGCGATGTATTGGCTTCATTAAACCCTGATGAATATTCTCTGCTTGAACAGCAAGCTCGGGCAAATTTCGCGCTCGCAGACGTGCAGTACAAGCGATACCAAAAGTTACGTAAAGACCAAGTGGTGTCCGAACAAGACTTTGATGAGGCAAAAGCGAATCACAACTCAGCCAAAGCTCAGTGGAATCAAGCAAAGGCAAATTTAAGGTATACCAAACTTGTCGCGCCATATGATGGTACGATTTCGTATATTCCAGCAGAAAACCATGAGTATGTTGCCGCAAAAGAAGGCGTGATGAATATCCAATCCAACCAACTGCTTAAGGTGATATTCCAAGTCCCTGACTATCTGCTAAACCGTTACACGCAGGGTAGCGATGTCTCTGCCAGAATGGTCTTTGACGCTTTCCCCGAGCAGTCATTTGACTTGACCTTTCAAGAAATCGATACAGAAGCCGATCCTAAAACCGGTAGTTACAAAGTCACTATGGTTATGGAGCGACCATCAGAAATAGGTCTTTTACCGGGCATGTCTGGTAATGCTTACCTCCTATCAAAAAATGCTGGTGCAACAAAAATTCCTAATTCCGCGCTGCTAGAAGAGAACGGCAAAACGTACGTTTGGCGTGTTGATGAGCAAGGCATTGTGTCCAAAGCCGCTATTGAAATGAATGATAAAAACCAAGTGTTAGCTGGGCTTAACGATGGCGATCAAATCATTATCTCTGGTGTTAGTGTAATTGAACCCGGAATTAAGGTAAGAGCCTGGATTAAGGAAAGAGGGTTGTAATATGAAAGGAATCATCTCTCTAGCGGCATTATTTTCAACGTTTCTTCTTGTTGGTTGTGGCGATAAGGCACCAGAAAAAGCTCTTGAGACACCGCGTGTAAGAGTTACCTCATTAGCGGGAAATAAGGTGGATGACAACTTATATTTCCCTGCGGTTGCGAATGCAGCGGATCGCTCTCATTTGAGTTTCCGAGTGACAGGAGAAGTCAGCCGCATCATGGTAAAAGAGGGCGATAAAGTCACGAAGGGTGATGTTATCGCAACGTTGGATCCTACTGACTATGAGTTGGATGTAGATAATGCGAGTGCGCGTTTTTCTGTTGTTGACAGTCAGTATCGCCGTTCACGTCCTTTAGTTGACAAAGGTCTATTAGCTAAGTCTCAGTTTGATGAAATTGCAGCACAACGACAAATCGCTCTGGCTGAGCTTAAGTTAGCGAAACTCCGTTTATCATTTACTACCTTAAAAGCGCCTGTGGATGGGATCATTTCGCGAGTTAATATCGAGCAATTCGAAAATGTCCAAGTCGGACAGCATATCGTCAATATTCATAGTTTGGAGCGAGTAGAGGTGCTGATTCAACTTCCAGACCGGCTCTATGTTAACCAACCGCCAACGGAAGAAAGGCTTACCGCGATAAAGGCATTGGTGCGCGTGCCTAGTGGTAACGAGTACAACGCGACCGTGAAAGAATTTACGACTGAGCCAGACCCAACAACAGGTACGTTTACCGTCACATTATCGCTTCCTATGCCGGAAGAAGAATACATCCTAGATGGGATGGCCGTTGAGGTGACCTCCAAAGATAAGAACGTTGGCTTGGATCTCAATTTAGGAATTAATGTTCCCATTGAAGCCATTTTTAATGCGGACGGTGACGAGCTGGGGCGCGAAAATAAATTTGTTTGGGTACTGAATGATGACAACACGGTATCGCGCAGACAGGTTCGAGCAGGTAAAGCATCTAAAACATCCATTCAAATCCTTGATGGTCTCATGCTGAAAGACAAAGTTGTGATTGCCGGTGTTTCTCGGTTAAGGGATGGCATGAAAGTGGAAGTGATACAGGAAATGGCTACGCAGGAGGCCGGTCTATGAGCGATCTTAATAAATCAGCGCCTCAAAGTGATGATGATGTGACCGGTATTGCTGCGTACTTCATCCGAAATCGCGTCATCAGTTGGATGGTCGCACTGATCTTTTTGATTGGTGGTATCGCTGCATTCTTTGGGCTAGGGCGTCTTGAAGACCCTGCTTTTACCATCAAAGATGCCATGGTGGTGACCTCTTACCCTGGTGCGACGCCGCAACAAGTCGAAGAAGAAGTGACTTATCCGATCGAAAAAGCGATTCAGCAGCTTACTTATGTTGATGAAGTGAATTCGATTTCCAGCCGAGGATTATCGCAAATCACGGTCACGATGAAGAACAATTATGGCCCTGATGATCTGCCACAAATCTGGGATGAGTTACGCCGTAAAGTGAATGACCTTAAAGGGACGTTGCCTCCGGGTGTGAATGAACCTCAAGTGATCGATGATTTTGGTGATGTTTACGGGATTTTGTTAGCGGTGACTGGTGACGGTTATAGCTATAAAGAGCTACTGGATTACGTCGATTACTTACGCCGAGAGCTCGAACTGGTTGATGGCGTGAGTAAAGTTTCGGTATCCGGGCAACAGCAAGAGCAAGTTTTCATCGAAGTATCGATGAAAAAGCTGAGCAGTATAGGACTTTCTCCCGATACGGTCTTTAATCTTCTCTCGACGCAAAACGTGGTTTCTGACGCAGGGGCGATCAGAATTGGTGACGAGTACATCAGAATTCAGCCGACTGGCGAATTCCAGAGTGTGGATGAGCTAGGCGATTTGTTGATTACTGAGTCGGGAGCTCAGGGGCTCATCTTCTTGAAAGATGTAGCGGAAATAAAACGTGGTTATGTAGAAGTCCCGAATAATATTATTAATTTTAACGGCAGCCTCGCACTAAACGTGGGTGTTTCTTTTGCTGAAGGCGTCAATGTCGTTGAAGTCGGAAAAGCGTTTGATCATCGCCTTGCAGAGCTAAAGTACCAACAACCTGTTGGTATCGAAATCTCGGAAATTTACAGTCAGCCTAAAGAAGTGGATAAATCGGTTAGCGGTTTTGTTGTCAGCTTGGCTCAAGCTGTCGGTATCGTCATTATCGTACTTCTGTTCTTTATGGGGCTACGTTCAGGTCTGCTTATCGGTTTAATTTTACTGCTGACGGTGTTGGGTACGTTCATTTTCATGAAGTATCTCGCGATAGATTTGCAGCGGATTTCATTAGGTGCCTTGGTTATCGCGTTAGGTATGTTGGTGGACAATGCAATCGTTGTGGTTGAGGGGATTTTGATTGGTACCCAAAAAGGGCGAACTCGACTCCAAGCGGCGACTGATATCGTTACCCAAACCAAGTGGCCATTACTTGGGGCAACTGTGATTGCGGTAACTGCATTTGCGCCCATTGGACTGTCTGAAGACTCGACGGGTGAATACTGTGGCACTTTGTTTACGGTTCTGCTGATCTCATTGATGTTGAGTTGGTTTACCGCTATCTCGTTGACACCATTCTTTGCTGACATCTTCTTTAAAGGCCAGAAGATTAAACAAGGTGAAGGGGAAGAAAATGATCCATATAACGGGGTTATTTTCGTTATTTATAAAAAGTTTCTTCAGTTTTGTATGCGTCGTGCTTGGTTTACCGTTGTGGTGCTGATTGCGGGATTAGCGGCAAGTGTTTACGGGTTCACCTTTGTGAAGCAAGCGTTTTTCCCATCTTCGACAACGCCTATTTTTCAGTTAGATGTATGGATGCCGGAAGGAACTGATATTCGAGCAACCAACACAACGCTTAAAGAGTTAGAAAGTTGGTTAGCTAAGCAAGAGCATGTTGACCATATCACGACGACCGCGGGTAAAGGCTTACAGCGCTTCATGTTAACGTACGCGCCAGAGAAAAGTTATGCGGCTTATGGTGAGATAACCACTCGTATGGAAAATTACGAAGCGTTAAAACCATTAATGGCGAAGTTTCGAGAGTATTTAAAAGCCAACTACCCAGAAATCAATTACAAGCTCAAACAGATTGAGTTAGGCCCTGGTGGTGGTGCAAAAATTGAAGCGCGCATTATCGGCTCTGATCCAACCGTCCTTCGTACGATAGCCGCTCAGGTCAAGGACATCATGTACGCCGATCCTCAGGCAACAAATATCAGGCATGATTGGCGTGAACGAACCCAAGTTCTTGAACCTCAGTTTAATGAGAGTCAGGCACGTCGCTATGGCATTACCAAATCAGATGTCGATGACTTCTTGTCCATGTCATTCTCTGGAATGACGATAGGCCTTTACCGAGACGGCACGACGCTCATGCCTATCGTGGCTCGCTTACCTGAAGATGAACGTATTGATATTCGTAACATTGAAGGCATGAAAATATGGAGTCCAGCACAGAGTGAGTTTATCCCACTTCAACAAGTCACAATGGGTTACGACATGCGTTGGGAGGATCCTATCATCGTACGTAAGAACCGTAAGCGTATGCTCACTGTGATGGCAGACCCTGATATTCTAGGTGAAGAAACCGCATCGACGTTGCAAAAACGTTTACAGCCCCAAATCGAAGCGATTCAAATGCCTCCTGGCTATTCACTAGAGTGGGGTGGTGAATACGAATCTTCTGGTGATGCTCAAGAGTCGCTGTTTACTACCATGCCAATGGGGTACTTGTTCATGTTCTTGATCACGGTATTCCTATTTAACTCTATCAAAGAGCCACTCATTGTTTGGCTTACCGTGCCGCTGGCGTTAATTGGTGTCACCACCGGTTTGTTGGCACTCAACACGCCGTTTGGTTTTATGGCATTGCTCGGCTTCTTAAGCTTATCGGGAATGGTGCTCAAAAATGGCATCGTATTACTGGACCAAATTGAGATAGAAATGAAATCAGGTAAAGAGGCTTATGATGCGGTCGTTGATGCTGCGGTAAGCCGTGTTCGTCCTGTGTGTATGGCTGCAATCACGACGATCCTTGGTATGATCCCACTATTACCAGATATTTTCTTCAAACCAATGGCGGTTACGATTATGTTTGGTTTGGGCTTTGCGACAGTCCTGACACTGATTGTCGTGCCAGTGTTGTATCGTTTATTCCATAAAGTGGCAGTACCGAAACAGGCTTAGTGCTACTGATATAACGATGAAAAAGTATCGCGCCTCTAGCTCATCAGTTAGAGGCGCTTTTTAAGGAAGAATAATGACAGAACAAAAAACGTGTGCGTGGGCGATGAATCACCCATTGGAGCGCGAATATCATGATTCCGAATGGGGCGTGCCAGTATATGACGACCAAACCCTGTTTGAATTTATTACGTTGGAAGGTGCGCAAGCTGGGCTTAGTTGGATCACCATTCTTAAAAAGCGCGAAGGATATAGAGAAGCGTTCGAGAACTACGACCTAGATGCGTTGGAACAAAGAAATGAAGAACGCGCTGAATACATCGTGGAAAACTTCGATGTTGTAAGGCATCGCGGAAAGATTAACTCGGTTTTCAGTAATGCCAAAGCGGCCAAAGCGTTAATTGCTGAATACGGAAGTTTATCAGACGCGTTGTGGCAGTTCGTGGACGGCGAACCAATCATTAATCAATGGCAACATATGAGTGACGTACCAGCTTCGACAGAGCAATCCAAAGCCATGAGTAAATTCCTTAAAAAGAAAGGCTTCAAGTTTGTCGGTGAAACCATCTGTTATGCTTTCATGCAAGCCGTCGGCATGGTGGATGACCATATCGTTGGATGTCCTAAAAAGCAGAATAAGTAACATTTGGCTTATTAAGATTATGTTGTTAGTTCTGGCTATCATGAATACGTTCCAAAGCTTCGATTCGACGCCATTGAGTGGCATCGAAGCTTTGTTTTCTTAAAGCAATGATTTCTGCCTGTTTTTCACCTTGCCCTAGAAAATCCCTATTCAGAATATCTTGACGCTGTTTTAAGTAAGTGGCGAGTTGAGTCTCAAATGATGCTCTTTGCTCATCAAGCTTTTGCAGCCTTTGCGCTCCAGCGTCTCCCACCAGTGCAACACGGGCGATGTACTTATCTTGTGAATCAAGCTGAGAAGCTTGCTCGAGTTGCTCCGCTAATGCGTTATTGCGTTCACTTTCTCGGATGTAATCTGGTTGTTCTGATAACGCTTGATTGAGAAGGTGTGTTTGACTCTCGATATCCGATGCCTGTGTTTTAATCGTCAGTTTTTCCAATGCAAGTTGGCGAAGTCGGTTTTCTTCGTCAAACAATTGGGTTATCTGCACCTCGCTAAAGTATTGAAGTTGTAAATTCAGTATCGCTTCATTCAGTTTGGTTAGCTGTTCAAGCGTTAGTTGGTTATGCTCAAAAGGCTCTAATGCAGAGAGCGCTTGCTTGTAGGAAAGGTAAGTTTGGAAGAGTTTAGCGTCAATATTCAGAGTTTGCTTTGCTAAAGTGTCATCATTGACTTCCGCTTTGATCGTATCGAGATCTTCTTCGCCCAGCCGGCTAAGAGAATATTCGAAGAAGTCTTTTGGGGAAGAGACATCGGCGGCTATGTCTTGCTGAGATTGCGAATGGCTAGAGGTTATCTCTTGTTGTTTGTCGCTTTGCAATAGAGAAAGCGCTCCCATGCCAAATATTGAGAGCAGGATAAAAGTAGTGAGAGCGACTTTCTTCATTGTGATGACCTCTTATAAACCTTGAAGTTTGAGACGATTTGCATGTTGGCGATAAAGCGTGACTGGATCGGTTTCAAAAAGATGATGAATACCGAGTAGACCGTTAATTTCATCCAAATGGTTCATTTGATAATCATCACGTATGACTTTGCCCAAATGTGTGCTGCACGCACCAACTAAGCCATCATTTGGCCCATCAAAGGCTAAGCCAAGTACCATCATGGCAGCGTCGGTCGGATCGAAAACGTTTGTAAAAGTGGATGATCCGGTCCATGAGTAGTAATAAACGCCATTTGAAGCCAGCAAGTCACCATTACCACATTCACTGGTAGGGACTCCCTCTGGGTAGTGTTGGTTAAACGCTAATGATCCTTCCGTGGTTAATGCTGCTAGTGAGGCTAAAGGGTCTTGGTCGAGATCAGAACCGCCTGATAGAAGATTAATAAGAGTGGTTAAGCCTTGCGCCAGTTTTACCGCGAGCTGCTCACTACCAGAACCCTCAGATACGGTGCCACGAACTAAATCTGCCACTTTAGACCCTTTATTAACGCCACCTATACTCGTAACTGATGCAACTAGGTCTGGACGGACAGAGGCAACATAGCGCGTTGTTGGACCACCATGACTGTGACCGATGAGATTGACTTTCTCTGCGCCTGTTGCAGCAAGTAAGGTTTCTACTTGAGCAAGCAGTTGTTCCCCTCTAACTTCGCTGCTGTTGGTCGCGGATACCTGCGCTACATAAACTTTAGCGCCGTCTTTCGTTAAGGAATGTGGTATTCCGAAAAAGTAATCTACGCCTGCGAGGGTATCAAAACCAAATAATCCATGAACCAGAACAATCGGATACTTGGTTTGGGTATAACCCGTTGCGGCGTGTACGGAGGTTATTGGGACGGTAATTAAGGTAAAAAGCATTAGCGCTATGAATTTGAGTTTCAAAACTATCTCCTTGTGGTATGACCTCTTATGAATGATAAAAAGTAGGAGAGAAACTCTAAATTTGGAAAGCCTATTTGTGGCACATTATTTCATTCTGTGACTGCTCAATTGAAAAACAACACAAATGATTAACATTAATGAATAGGTGGTGGGAATGTTAGGTAATTCTAATTAAGTCAGCGAGTTATAAAAACGCCCCGCGAAGCAGGGCGATTCAATTACTATTTTAGAGAGACTTCTTTTTCTAAAATTAACGCGTTATAGCGTGCAAAACCAGCCTCTAGATCGGCGATCAAGTCATCCACGTCTTCTAAGCCAATATGAATACGAACTAAAGTGCCCTCAAAGTGTGGGTGCGCTACGGTTCTCAAGCTGTTAAAGCTCTTTGGTTCGTTAGCTAGAATGAGGCTTTCATACCCGCCCCAAGAATAACCCATACTGAAGTGTTTCATACCGTCAAGCAGAGCCGTCGTCGCTTTTGGATAAGACGTTTTGAGAACAAATGAAAACAAGCCGTTTCCACCAGTGAAGTCACGTTTGAAAAACTCATGGCCAGGGCACGATTCCAATGCTGGGTGGCGGACATGATCAACTTCCGGACGAGAAGTCAGCCACTTGGCGACTTTCAAGCTACTTTCTGCGTGTTGTCTTAGGCGAACATCCAGTGTGCGAATACCACGAAGGCCTAGGTATGCGTCGTCAGGAGAAACGCACTGGCCCATCAAGTAGCTTTGTTCACGCAGTTGAGGCCAGTATTTTTCGGAAGCTACGGCTGTACCTAACATTACATCAGAGTGACCAACTATGTATTTGGTGGCGGCTTGAATGGAAATATCGACACCATGTTCAAATGGTGAGAAGTTCACGCCAGCTCCCCATGTGTTATCAAGCATCACAATAATATCGTGCTCATGAGCAATGCGCGCCAATGTTGGTACGTCCTGCACCTCCATTGTGACTGACCCCGGAGATTCTAGGAAAAGGACTTTGGTATTTGGTTGAATCAAATCACGAATACCTTCTCCAATCATCGGATCATAATAGGTAGTTTCGATGCCCATTTTCTTCATGATGATATTACAAAAATCACGAGTTGGTTCGTAACAAGTGTCCACCATCAGAATGTGATCGCCAGTTTCGACGAAAGAGAGAATCGCATTTGAAATTGCTGCCGTGCCACAAGGGTAGAGAGCACAACCTGATCCACCTTCAATCTCAACCATTGCATCTTGAAAAGCGAAGTGAGTGTTGGTGCCACGGCGACCATAAAATAATGTTTTATTGGTGCGGTTCATGGTGGCTTGGTTCTTCTCTGCAACCGTGTTGAATACCACGGTTGAAGCGCGTTGAACGGGTGGGTTTACAACACCGTTTGTCCACTTTTTATCGCGGCCAGCGGTAATGAGCTTGGTTTTTTTGCCCTCTGACATAAAAGTTCCCTGTCTTAAATATTACGATTTTGATTATTTAAAACATGGACGACATAACGTTTGCAAGGGAAAAGTCAACTATCACCCAATAATAGCCGAGATTATCGAGTGAAGGCGTCAAAGCTGAAAGGTTGAGTTGTAGGCTTAGAGTGTATCGCTAAGGTGGAAAACGTAAGTAGAACAAACCTCCAGCAAGATATTTGAAGCGCTGGAGGTTTTTTTAGTCGGTGTATTTGAGGTATTAGAGGAGTGGATTGAAGAGATAGAACACTCGCTCTAAGAATCGAGAAAATAGGCTTCTTTTCTCCCATTCTTCCAATACAACAGTGTGAGATTGCTTAATATAGCTATCTTGTAACCAAGACATTTGCTTTGTGAACTCTTCGTCGTCAACGGCGAGGGTAACTTCGAAGTTCAGCCACAAGCTGCGCATATCCATGTTTACGGTGCCAACTAAACAGAATTGGTCGTCAATTACGACGGATTTCGTATGCAGCAAACCACCATAAAACTCATAGATTTTGACTCCTGCACACAAAAGCTCACTATAAAACGCGCGTGACGCCCATTGCACCATCATCGAGTCATTTTTATGTGGAATAATGAGTTCAACATCAATGCCTCGTTGTGCTGTCATCTTTAACGTTTCAAGTAAGTCTGCATTGGGCACGAAATATGGCGTTGTAATTCGTACCGAGCGATTGGCTTGGTTGATTGCCAATGTTAATACTTGATAGATCAGATATTCCGGCATACCAGGGCCAGAAGGCACAACCTGAATAGGGTGTTGGAATTCACTCTCATCGATCTTGCATTCAGGTAGTCTCGGTAAATGACGTTCGCCAGTTTCGACTTCCCAATCCCAACAGTGGATAGCACTCAATACGTTTACCGTTGGTCCCGTAATGCGAACCATGATGTCCACCCAATGCCCGACGCCACTGTTTTGTTTGAAGTAAGCCGGGTCAACCAAGTTCATTGAACCTGTATAAGCAATTTCATCATCAATTACGATGATCTTGCGATGTTGGCGAAGATCAAGACGACGTAAGAAAATACGCCACATCTTCACTTCTAGCGCTTGAATAACTTCAATTCCAGCATCCTGCATCATTCGATACCAAGGACTTCTGAAAAAACGTGGACTACCTGCTGAATCGAGCAATAGTTTGACATCGACGCCGCGTTTAGCCGCTTGGATAAGTGCAGAAGCGACAGAGTCAGCCAAACCACCTGGATGCCAAATGTAGAATACCATTCGAATACTGCTCTGCGCGTTTTCGATGTCTTCAATAATGGAATGCAAAATCTCATTAGGTGACTGTTGCAGCGACAATGTATTACCGCTCAATGCGGGAAGACCAAGGCGGTTGTTACAAAGTTCATCAATTCGGTAGATGTGCCTTCCCATCGTTTCTGGGTTGTGCGCGTTACAGTCGTTCAACTGACTGAACCACTTCTCGAATGGTGTAAACATCTCTTTCGCACGTTCGGCTCGCTTTCTGCCTAAGTTCAGTTCACCGAAGAGGAAATAACATGCGACACCCAGAACGGGAAGGATATAAATGATCATTAGCCAAGCTAAAGACACGCTCACTGCACGGCGCTTTAAAACGACACGAATGGTCACACCTGCGACCAGTAACCAATATAGCCCGATGCCAGCTAAAGTAAGAAAGTGATAAAACTTGTCCATATACGCTCAGAGTAATATGCCCTTCTAGGATATTAAGCATAAAAGTGGGTTGGGGGAATAGATTTCCCATTTAGACGTGGGATTGACCTTATATGAGGAACGAATTTCATAACAGCTGATTCTGTTATTTTAATGTGAAAAATAAGGCCATTCTTTAACTTTTGAACAAAAAAGCAGCATTTAACCTGCGTAACTCGACACTTGTGCGATAAATGTACTTTTTTGGGGTTCCAATTTTAAAGGGGAGCTGCTTTACTTTCTAGACATAGTGCGTCGAACGCTTATTTTATAAGTGTACAATAATTTTTACATAAACTTTTTAGACGCCTATCTCTATGCATACACAACAAACTAATTTTGGAGAAAAAGCGTGGCTACAACTAATACAGCAGCACCACGTGATACGTGGGGGTCTAAACTAGGCTTCGTAATGGCAGCAGCGGGTTCCGCTGTCGGTTTAGGCAATATATGGAAATTCCCTTACACAGCGGGTGAGAGTGGCGGCGGTGCATTCGTTGCTATCTACCTTATCTTTGTTATTTTTATCGGCTTTAGCGTGATGCTGACAGAGTTCGCTATTGGTCGTAAGACAGGTCTTTCTGCCGTAGGTGCATTCAAAACAACTGACCGACGCTGGACGTTCACTGGCGTTATGGGAGTCTTCAGTGGTCTTTTGATCATGGGCTTCTACCCAGTGGTTGGTGGTTGGGCATTGGCCTACATCTTTAAAGTGGGCGGTGGTCTACTCAGCGCGCCAGAAGCAATTGGCGACAGCTTTGGCGGTTTCATCTCAGATCCGATTCAACCTTTAATGTGGATGGGTGTTTACCTGTTCCTTAACGTCATGATTGTGATGAAAGGGATTTCGGGTGGTATTGAGAAAGCCGGTAAGGTTCTGATGCCGCTTCTGTTCTTAATCCTAATCGTTGTTTCTGTTAAAGGCTTGATGCTGCCAGGTGCAATGGCTGGCCTTGAGTTCTTATTCATGCCGGACTTTTCTAAAGTCGACAGCAACGTGGTTCTTGCTGCACTAGGGCAGGCGTTCTTCTCACTTAGCTTAGGTATGGGCTGTATGATGACGTACGGTTCTTACCTGAAGAAGAAAGAGAACCTAGTTCAAACAACCGGTATGGTTACTGCGATGGATACAGGTGTAGCGATTCTTGCTGGTGTTGCTATGTTCCCTGCTATGTTTGCCTTTGGCATGGAGCCTGCGGCAGGCCCTGGTCTTGTATTCGTTGTCGTTCCTCAGCTATTTGCTGAAATGGGTGGTGTGATTGGGTTGCTATTCGCGTTGCTATTTTTCATCGGTTTGACGGTGGCGGCATTAACTTCTTCAGTATCACTATTGGAAGTTGTCGTGTCTTACCTAATCGACGAGAAAGGCATGAAGCGTTCTAACGCAGTTCTGTCTGCAAGTGCAGTTATGGCGGCATTATGTATTTTTGCGTCACTATCGTTAGGTGGAATGGGACCAACGCTGTTTGGTACCGGTGCCTTTGATATCTTCGACTTGCTAACGGACAAAATCTTCCTAGCGGTTGGTGGTATGTTGGTTTGTATCTTTGCAGGATGGCGTCTAAGCCGTGCTGAGCTAGAAAAAGAGATCACTAATGACGGCGAAGTATCTTTCCCGCTATTTGGATTGTGGTACAACCTAGTTAAATACCTGATTCCTGTTGCGATTGCTATTGTTGCCTTCATGGGGATTAAGTCTGGCTTTGACAGTGGCAAAGGTGAAATCATGCTGCTGGGTATCGCGATCATTGGTCTTGCTGGTATTTTCTCTAGAAAGCTCTAGCTCAGGCCTTGGGGCAAGCCTCGATAGCTTTGTCCGATAACTTATGTATACTGCTGGCTCCAAACGTGGAGCCAGTTTTTTTATGTTCGATATTCTACATACCCATCCCGATTTTCTGATCATCAATAAGCATCCCAACGTCTCTGTTCATAAAGACGATGGCGACACAATGCTGCTGCAAGAAGTGGCCAAGCAGAGTGGTGATGAGCAGCTCTATCTGATCCATCGCTTGGATAAAATGACATCGGGTATTCTGCTCCTCGGACGCAACGCCAAAGCGGCCAGTGCGTTATCGCAAGCCTTCGCTGACCGCCAAGTGGAAAAGTTCTATCTGGCGATTGGCTCTAAAAAGCCGAAAAAGAAACAAGGTTTGGTCGTTGGTGATATGGAGCGTTCGCGCCGTTCATCATGGAAGCTGGTCAACAGCAAAAATAACCCAGCCGTTACCCAGTTTTTCTCTCTTGCGGCAGAGCCAGGAGAGCGCCTATTTTTATGTAAGCCACACACTGGTAAAACGCATCAAATCCGCGTGGCATTAAAATCGGTTGGCTCAGGTATTGTTGGTGACCCGATTTACAATGCAGGCAATGAGGCTGATCGCGGTTATCTGCATGCATTTTCACTTTGCTTCCAATACCGAGATGAGCAATATCGCTTTGTTTGCGACCCACGAGAACACAAAATGCTTGGTAAAAAATGGCACAGTGAGACCGTCTCTCAGGGTTTGGATACTTGGCTTTCCCCTTGGGAACTGAACTGGCCTACGATCAAATAACCGTCACAAAGAAAACTAATAAGAGAACTCGATGCAAGCATCACAACTTCCGCTGTTTTTTCAGCATCTAGAAACCGAGCTCGCGCAAGCTCCGAATGAAATTCGTCGACTGTTTCATGGTCGTGGCCGCCGTTTTGAGGGCCTAGAGCAAATCACCTGTGATTGGTTACAAGGTCAGTTGATCATCAACTTGTTTAAAGAAGTCGACGACGCGTTTCTCGCTGAGCTGAAAAGCGGCCTCAATGCGTTTGCACAATCACAACTGTGGGCAGACAAGCAAGGTCGCACTATGGTTCTTCAGCATCGTTATGCCGATGGTGCGCCTTCAGAAGTGCTTGTCGGTGAATTAGACGCTCGCCCTGTCGTTGAAGAAAGCGGTTTGAAATACCAATTGGATATTGGCCGCAACCAAAACTTCGGTCTGTTTTTGGACATGCGCTACGGTCGTGATTGGGTGCGGGAAAATGCGAAGCATAAAAACGTGCTCAACTTGTTTGCTTACACGTGTGGCTTTTCTGTCGCTGCCATTGCGGGTGGCGCAGATAAAGTGGTTAACGTCGACATGGCAAAAGCGTCGCTGTCTAAAGGTCGTGAGAACCACAAGCTAAATGGTCATAACATCAACCAGGTAAGCTTTATGGGGCACGATATCTTTAAATCGTGGGGTAAGATTAAAAAATCTGGTCTGTATGACTTGATTATCATCGATCCGCCTTCATTCCAGAAAGGCAGCTTTGCGCTGACGAAAGATTACAAAAAGATTCTACGTCGATTGCCGGATTTGTTGGCAGACGGTGGTCAAGTGATGGCATGTGTGAACTCGCCATCTGTGACAAGCGACTTCTTGATTGAAAGCATGAAAGAAGAAGCGCCAGAGTTGACATTCCGTGATCGTCTGGATAACCCGCCAGAGTTTATGGACGTAGACAGCGAAGCAGCATTGAAAGTGTTGTTATTTAGTTAAAAGACTTTTGTTGCAACAGAAGTAACATCAAAAAAAGCGCCGCGAAACAACTAGACAGACGTATCGCGGCGCTTTTTTGTATTTGGAAAACTAACCGATCTGCACTTCAAGATCCGCTTCGATGGTTGATGAGCAGGCGAGCACATAGCCTTGTTCAATTTCTTCTGGCGTTAATGTTTCTAGGCTGGTGGAAGAGACGTTGCCTTGACGAACCTTGCATTTGCATGAGCCACAAATGCCGCTACGACAAGCGACGATTAATGGTAAACCTGCGCCTTCAAGCACATCGGCCAGTACCTGACCTTTTTGCGCATCGATGGTTTGAGCAAAGTCAGGAACAGATACACAAACAGCTTCATCGGATACCGATGTTTCTGCGCCAGTCGCTGGCGTAAAACTCTCTTGGTAGAAGTTCGTCATGTCAAAACCAAGGTCATTCAAATAGCCGTGAACATCTTGCATAAACTGGCTTGGACCACACAGGTAAACGGTGCGCTGTTTGAAATCAGGAACAAGCTCTTTAAGCCAGTCGGCATTCAAACGACCTTGTGGGTGTGACGTTCCTTCGCGGTTTTTAAGCAACAGCTTTAAATGGAAGTTGGGATACACAGCGTCGAACGTTTCTAGCTGATCGTAGTAAATCGTCTCTTCTGGGCTGCGTGCGATATGAAGAAATGCGATGTCCACATCGTTGTCGTTTTCATCTTGATTACTCAGCCAGTGCTTTGCCATCGAAAATACGGGCGTGACGCCGCAACCTGCACTGATAAGCAAGGCTTTTGTTTCGCCATTACGTAAAACGGGTGGGTGGTCAATGCAGTTAAACTCGCCCGCTGGTGGTAATGCTTGAACGGTATCACCAAGCAGCAGCGAGTCAACGATGTAGTTCGATACTTTACCGCCAGATACTCGTTTGATGGTGAGTTGAAGGTGATCGTCTTCATTGATCGAGCTGATTGAATAGGCACGAAACTCCATTTTTCCATCAATTTCGACGCCCAAGTTAATAAACTGGCCAGGCTTAAACTGAAACAGAAGTGATTCGGTTAGTTCGGCCAATTTGATGCTGACGGTGTCGTGTGTTTCGAAGTATTTGTCGATGCAACGGAGTGTGACGGGTTGGTTACCTTGCCATTCAAAAAACATAACAATCTCTTTGGTTGTGGCTATTTTTAGTTCGAAATAGATAGCGCCTCCACGTAAGGAGGCGCGTAACAAGCAGGTTTATTAGGCTGCTAGGATGGCTTTTAGATCATCCTGAACATTGCCAATACTGCGCATATCGAACTTCTCTTGGATGATGGCGATTAGGTTTGGCGTTAGGAACGCCGGTGCAGTAGGGCCTGTGTAAATGCCTTTCACACCCAATGCAAATAGTGTTAGCAAGATAACGATCGCTTTTTGCTCGAACCAAGAAAGCACAAGCGTGAGTGGTAGTTCATTGATGTCACAGTCAAACTCTTTCGCCAGTGCAAGTGCAAGCTGGATTGCAGAGTACGCATCGTTACATTGGCCCACATCCAATAGGCGAGGGATACCGTTGATATCGCCGAACGTATTCTTGTTGAAGCGAAACTTACCACACGCCAACGTCAGGATTAGCGTGTCTTCTGGTGCTTCAGCCGTAAAATCGGTGTAGTAGCTGCGTTCCGCTTTATCACCATCACAACCGCCGACTAGGAAGAAGTGTTTGATGTTGCCTTGCTTCACTTGGTCGATAACCGCAGGGGCGGCGTTCATCAGTGCATTGCGACCAAAACCAACCGTGATGTGGTGTTCGATTTCATCGTGTTGGAAACCGTCTTGCGCTAGAGCACATTCAATCACTTGGCTGAAATCATCGCCTTCGATGTGAGCCACACCAGGCCAGCCAACAATACTACGGGTGAATAGACGGTCTGCGTATTGACCTACATTTGGATTCAACAAGCAGTTTGACGTCATTACGATTGCGCCAGGGAAGTTTGCGAACTCTTTCTGTTGGTTTTGCCATGCGCTGCCGTAGTTACCGACAAGATGAGGGTATTTCTTCAGCTCAGGGTAGCCGTGTGCAGGCAGCATTTCACCGTTGGTGTAAACGTTGATGCCTTTGCCTTCAGTCTGTTGCAGGATTTTTTCTAGGTCATGCAAATCATGGCCAGAAACAAGAATACATTTGCCTTTTACTGGCTTGACGTTCACTGTGGTTGGTTCTGGATGGCCGAAGGTCGTTGTTTCACCTTGGTCGAGCATTTCCATCACTTTATAGTTCATCAGGCCAATGCGCATTGAGCAATCAAGTAGTTCACCGAGATCTTCAGGATCAGTACCTAACCACGCCATGATTTCATGGTATTCGGCATAGATATCGTTGTTGGTTTGCTCAAGAACACGTGCGTGCTCCATGTACGCTGCGGCACCTTTAAGTCCGTATAGGCAAAGTAGGCGTAGGCCAATAACATCTTCATGTACTTGGTCTTTACCACGGTTAACCGCGACTTGAGGAGCAAAAGCTAAGATCGCTTCTGCGCTGTTTGGTAGCTCAAAGTGAGCAACCGCAGGAATGTCAGCGACTTCGGTATCGGCAAGCGTTGCTGCAGACATCACTTGCTCTTTTAGCAATGCTTTATACGTTGCAGCTTGAGAAGTCAGCTCTAGGACACGTTTAGGGTCGAAGTTTACGTTCGTCAATGTAGAGAAAAATGCTTTTGGTGCCCATTGGTTGATTTCATCGTTAATGATATTGAATTCAAGTGCTTTTGATGCCCAAAAAGAAACCCCTTGCAGTGTGTAAACCAACACGTCTTGTAGGTCTGATACTTCAGAAGTTTTGCCACACATGCCTTGTGCAAAAGAACAACCTTTAACAGCAGGGGTTTGAATTGTCTGTTCACATTGAATACAGAACATATTGGGTTCTCCAGTGATTGTTTTAATAGTCGTGATGTTGACCACTAGAGAGCAGAATGCGTGCCAATTGTTATCTTATTGATTTATATTTAATTTTATCGGTTTTAGATGAATGGTTGATGTGATTAAGACAACGCGGCTGATGTCTTAATTACATCGACCTTTTGTGGTTGGTTATTTATTGATCCCAAGTTTTTTTCCCATCCGATATAAGTTCCCGCGATCCATTTGCAAAAACTCCGCTGCTTTTGCCCAAACGCCACCAGTTTGGCTCAAAGCATGTTCAATTAAATCACGCTGATAGCTTTCTATCAGCTCCCGCATTGGCTGACTTTCTTTAGGCAGATAATGCGATGTGTTTTTTACATCATCGAGAGCCAATGAGGTGTCGAAATGGTTAAGCATGATTGTGCTCGCGCCTTGTTGAATGGCGTGTAAAGCCGCGCGAGTTAACGTATGTTCGAGCTCGCGTACGTTTCCGTACCAAGGTAAAGACTCCAGTTGAGTCAACACCTTAGGATGAACGTGCAGATTGGGCGCATTAAATTGTTGGCGTACTTTTTCTAACAGGTATCCTGCTAAAACGGGAATATCACCGTCACGGGCACGCAGTGGGGGGACTTGGATTGGGAACACGTTCAGACGGTGGAAAAGGTCTGCTCGAAATGCGCCAGCTTCGACTTCTTTTTCCAGCTGTCGATTGGTCGCGGCAATGATGCGCACATTGACCATCAAATGCTGATCGCTACCTACACGTTGCAGCTCGCCCTGCTGAATCACGCGCAGCAATTTTGCCTGCAAAATCAAAGGCAGTTCGCCCACTTCATCAAGGAAAATCGTTCCACCGTCTGCCAGTTCAAACTTACCGGCACGGTGGCTATTAGCTCCTGTAAATGCGCCTTTGACATGACCAAACAGCTCACTCTCTGCCAACCCTTCAGGCAGGGCTGCACAGTTTACGTAGATCATCGGCTTATCGCTACGATGAGATTGTGCGTGCACCGAGTGCGCGACCAGTTCTTTACCAGTACCGGTCTCTCCTGTGATAAGTACTGCGTAATCTGATTGAGCAACGGTCGCAATATTGTTTCGTAACTGGTTGATCTGCGGACTCAAGCCCACCATTTCGCCATGTTGAGAACGGGCTTGCTGGATAAGGGTTTGAGTGACGCTTTTTTGCTTCTGGTTTTGCGCTTTGAGCGCTTTTAATTGAGCAATGTTACGCAATGTTGCAGCGGTCAAAGCCGCCAAGGTTTCGATAGCGACAGGGTCAATGTCATCAAACGCGCCCACCGTTAGGGCATCCATAGTTAGTGCGCCAACAAGTTGGCCTTCCACATGCAAGCTAAAGCCCATGCAATCGTGAACATCAATGCACTGGTCTTCGGTTAATAGTGTGCCGTCAAAAGGATCCGGAAGCGCACAATCGGCATCGAAACGCACAGGTGCACGGCTATGAATAATGGCATCTAAGCGTGGATGTGCTTTGGGGAAATAGCGACGACCTAAGACCGAGCTGGATAAGCCTTTTACCGCGACAGGAGTCAGAAACCCATCCTCATCGAAGATAAACAGGCAGCTCGCATCACATGGGAATACTTGCGCGACCCCATCAATGAGGTTTTGATATTGCTGCTCGTGAGAGCGATTAGAGCTGAGGTTTAGCGCGATATTAAGGAGTACGTGGTCAACAGTCGGAGTCATAACAAGCCCAAAGTTATCTGGAATGGGCTCATGCTAGCAACTTGATGTCATTTGAACATCGAAAGGTGTGGGAGATTGATGTTCCATTGACGACGATCAAACTTGATACAAATAGAATCGCGCAAGCCGATGAGTAAGCAACGTACGCTTGCGCGGATTAAGCTCTTTGAACCAAAACAGCAGACCAATGGAAAGGAGTAACCGAGTTCAAATTAGCGAGGAACAACCCTTGCTTCATTACCAGACATGTTAATTTGAACCGCTTGGCCTGGCTGAAAAATCATGTTTGGGTTTGCTTCTTGAACGACAGATATTATTTTTCCATCTTCTAAGCGAATGGTCAGATTCACACCGTTTCGTTTCGCGGTTGCTTCAGCGGCTTTACTGCCGGCATAACCACCCAGCAGACCACCACCAATAGCTGCGATATCCGAGCCAGAGCCGCCCCCGACTTTTGAGCCTAATATACCACCCACGGCGGCACCAGCGATTGTGCCAATGGCGTTGGATTGGGTAGAGGCATCAATGGTTACGGGTTCAACTTTTTCAATCGTTCCGTAGTAAACCTGCTGAACTTTGCGCGTGTCTGAAGAGCCGTATGCATCTCCGTACGGGTTAGGTGAGGTACAGCCGCTAAGCATAACAATACAAGACATGATGAGCAGCATACCTAGCTTGACGTATTTTTTCATATAGCCTCCGAATGATTTCTCTCCATCCAAAGAGTATATACCCCAATTTAATATATGCTTTAGTGTTATATAAAACAGGTACTTAGCGGCTGTTCTCTCAAGAAAACGTGAACTTCTAAGTGGTTTAATGGCCTTTAAGCGTATGAAACCCAGAGTAAATACGTGTGAATGTGGTAAACCAACATGCTGCACCAAAGATATAAGCAATGACGGCAAAGTGTTGCGGTAACAAACAAAATAGCACCAAACAACCAATGGTTTCAGTGCCTTCGGTTAAGCCGCTCATGTAGTAGAGAGATTTGTGTTTATATACCGGATTATCGATGCCTTGTTTTCCTGCCATGATGGCAAAAGCCAAAAAGCTACTCCCAGTGCCGACGAAGGAAAAAATCAAAAATGCCCCTGCAATGGCATTTTGTTCTGGGTTTGCCAACACAAAACCAAAAGGAATCAAGGAATAGAACAGAAAATCCAAGCTGATATCGAGAAAGCCTCCGGCATCGGTAATGCCTTGAATCCTCGCCAGTGCACCGTCTAATCCATCACAGATTCTGTTCAGCAAAATAAACAGCAACGCCAACAAGTACTGTTCGGCGATCAAAGCCGGTAGGGCAAAGCAGCCAAGCACAAAACCAAATACTGTCGTTTGATTTGCGGTGATGCCACATTTGTTGAGGTATGTCGCACTGAGTGCCAGCGGTTTGCGGATGAGCTTTATACTCAGGCTATCAAGCATGGTTTGTCTCCCATGGCCAGTTTAGGCAGCGGCTGCCATCAGGAATATCATCCTCATCGTGCGTTACCATCAAAGTAGGGATGTTCGCTTGCTGTAATTGTTCGACTACCCAGTTGCGAAATTGTACACGCAGGTCTTTATCCAACTTGCTATAGGGTTCATCAAGTAGCGCAACTTTCGGCTTTGCCAGCAGCATACGAGTCAATGAGATACGGGCGCGTTGTCCTCCGGAGATTTGATCTGGGAAGGATTCGGCAAGTTTGGTCAATGCAATGTTCTTCAGTGCTTGCATGGCGTGTGCTTTACGCTCCTCACCTTTGATTGAGTTTGGTAGCGCGAATGCAAGATTCTCCCATACCGTTAAGTGAGGGAAGAGCAAATCTTCTTGGAACAGAATACCAACCTGCCGCTTATGTGCAGGGAGGGCATCCAACTTTTCGTTATCAAGCGTAATGGAGCCAGAGTAGTTGAACTCGGCGGAGAGGTGTCCAGCAATGGCATCCAACAAAGTGGATTTACCACAACCGCTTGGTCCCATCAGAGTAACAATTTCACCTTTCTCTACGGTCATGTTGAACGCTGAGAAAAGCGTGTCGCCATTGGTTTTACGGATGGCGAGGTTTTCGAGACAAAGACTCATTCAGTAGTAAACCTTTTATAGACAAGCGGCGATACTTCACGTGTAAGCGGCTTAGTAGTATCGCAAAAGAGAAGAACAAGAACGGCAAGAGTGCTTGCCAAATGGCATAAATCGCGGTGACACGTCGGTCAAAACCACTGGATAGCGCAACGGCTTCGGTGGTGATGGTGCTAATGCGCCCAGCCCCTAGCACCAGTGTCGGTAGGTATTGCGCCAGACTTACGCTAATACCGACCGCCCATGCGAATGTAATTGCAGGTAGGAGGATTGGCAGTTTCACTTTTAACCAAGCTTGCATCGGTGATTTACCCAAGCTGAGTGCGACGCGAGTTAAGCCGTTGTCGAAGCTGCGCCACGGGCCGTCTAGCGAGAGGTAAATAAATGGGAATGCGAAGAACACATGCGCCCAGCATACCCAAAAGAAATACGCGTTACTGTTAAAATACAGTGTCACTACTTGCATACCGAATAGCACCGATAGCTGAGGAATCAGCATTGGGATGGCGATGATGTAACCGGGCACCTGCCAGCGATAACGAAGTCGATACTCATGTGCGATCAAGGCAAGGGCTAGAGCGACGGTCGCGCTGATAACAGCAATCAGCATGCTCTGCTCCAGTGTGCCAAGAATGCTGTGCCACTCGTATTCCCAAAAACGCAGGCTATAGCGGCTCGGTAGTAAATCTGGAAAGCGCCAGCGTTGAGCAAAGCTCCATACCACCATGAGTGGAATCATTAGAAGTGCGAGTAGCGCAATCAGTGAAAACAGGGTCTTACCGGGTAAACGAAACCCGTTTCGACCAGAGTACTGCCAGCGTTTGAAGCCTTTGGTAATACACCATTCCATTAAGCGTGCAAATCCAATCACAAGGCTAGCGATCACAAACAACACGACCGCGCCTGCGGCAGCTCTTGGTAGTAGCGATAAATCAGGGTCGTTAAACCACTGCCACACTAAAACCGCAAATGTTGGTGGGTTGGTAGGGCCAATAATCAATGCAACATCAACAACCGACAAGCTGTAAGCCAATACCGCCAGCATTGGAAAGCGCAGTTTTGCTATCCACTGTGGGAACACGCATTTCCACCACGCTTGCGCCGAACTGTAGCCCATCGAATGACTGACTTTTTCAATCTTATCGACTTTCAATTGCTGAAGAATTGGAATACTCATCAACAATAAAAACGGTACTTCTTTAATCGCAAGCATGATGATCAAACCGAGTGCATGCGGATCTTTAATCAGCAATGCTAAGTCATTCACCGTTTGCGCATTGGGATCGTAACCAAACAGTTGGTTGAGAACACGAACGCCCATACCAGTTGGGGCAAACAAGAACGCAAAGCCAATCGCAAACGCTACGTGTGGCATGGCAAGAAGTGGCGAGAGGCTTACTTCAATTTTTCGCCAAAACTTGCTGCCCCACGATGCTTGCAAAATCGCAAATGTGATCAAGCAAGCCAAGTAGCTACTGAAAATGGCAGAGTAGAAAGTAAGCCCGATGGATGTCCAAACACCCTCCCAATCAAAAACAGCGTTAAAGCCATCTAAAGAAAAGTGGTGCAAGCCGATAGGAGGCACATAACCGAGCGCAGAGACCACCACTCCGAGTAGTCCCGGAATGGTAGGCAAAATACAAACTGCGATAATGACTAAATATAGCGCTCTTAACATGGGCTCTTATTAATTTCCGTAGCGTTTCAACCATTCTTTTTCTAAGGCAGATTGCCAGCTTGGATGCGGCTCAGCGATAGATTTGAATTGTTGAGTATGTTTAGCCGAACCTGTTAGGTATTGGCTGCTTAGCACTGAAGGATCGCCCCAGATGTTAAGGTTACCTTTGCGAGATTGTGCTTCAGGGCTCAATAAAAAGTTTATCGCAACTTGCGCACCGGCACTGGCATTTGCGTTCCAAGGAATCGCTAAGAAGTGAATGTTTGAGAGTGCACCTGCGTCCATCGCATACGCTTTGGTGGTTTCTGCAAGGTTACCGCTCGACTGAGCAGAGAAAACCGCGTTCGGGTTAAAGGTAATTGCCAGGTCAGTCTGACCATCATCCAGTAGTTGAAGGGTTTCTGCTGTACCGCCTGGGAACTGTTTACCACCGCGCCAAGCGACTTTATGGAACTCATCTAGATAAGCCCACAGCGGTTGAGTGATTTGCTCAAATGTTTCACCAGTGACTGGTTTTTGTAAAGCGGGATCGTTGTTGGTCAACTCAATCAACAGTGCTTTAATAAAGCTTGTACCATGAAACTCTGGTGGGCGAGGGTAAGTTAGGCGATTTGGAAACGCTTTTGCGTAACTCAGCATTTCTGCGAATGATTTTGGAGGGTTATGCAGGGTTTGCTCATCATGGATAAACACTAATTGCCCCACACCCCAAGGTGCTTCCAGACCTTCAGTCGGCTCTGAAAAATCCACATCAATTGGCAATGATTTATCGACGTATTGCCAGCTTGGCAAACCTTCAACAAAAGGACCAAACAGCAATTGGTTATCCTTCATTGATTTGAAGTTTTCGCCATTGATCCAAACCATATCAACACTGCCACCGCTGTTTTTACCTGCGGCTTTTTCTGCGATAAGTCGAGTGGTGGTCTCAGAAATATCGGTGACTTTAACGTGGTTTAGCGTCACGTTATAACGCGATTTTAGCTCTCTACTCGCCCACTGGATGTAGCGATTAATTTCTTGGCTTCCGCCCCAAGCATGAAAGTAGACGGATTGTCCGTCGGCTTGTTGTTCGATTTTTTGCCATTCACTAGCAACCGATGAGTTGGCAAAAGAAGATGTCGCGAAAGTGGTGGCTAAAATGCCAACGGTACTGAGTAGCTTTTTCATATCTATTCCGTGTTATGTCTTTTTATTCTCGTTTCCGGCGTTATTGACGTCTAAACAAGTCGCTCCGCTTTGTTACAAGGATAGTAATCCATCTCTCTCTATTATCAATGCCAATCCCAAACGGAATCACTCATTGATTCAAAGAATTATTCTCAATGTGAAGCAAAACGAAGAAAGGACAATTCTGGTGTCGTTTTAGGTATACAAGAGCGGACCGCCTGTTTGACGATATTCTTTCAAGTAATTGAAAATTATTGTTCTCAAACAACTTCGATATGTTGATTTGGAAGACTGAACCCGCGTCGTAGACGTGGCGTTGAGGGCGTAAAGAGGGAAAGAGTTTGTCGTTTTAAACGATTTTGCTAACCGAAACGTGCGAAACAGACATCCTGCCTGCTTTGATATGGATTAGGAGACATAAAAAAAGCAGCCATTTTATGGCTGCTCTTAGAATATGAAATGGGACTTAGTTTACCCAATCACGCAACTGAAACGTTAGTTCGTGAACGTCATTTTTAAGCATTAGCCCTTCTTTGGTTAGCGTTATATCACTCCATTCAGTAAGAGTTTCAGACATCGCTTGCTCAACTTTCATTTGGTCATCCATACACATCTTCATGGTCATTCCCATTTTTTCGATGCGTAGTTGATTGTTTTTTAGTTCAGCTTGACCAAAGAAGTTGTTACACCCCGCGTTACCATTTGCAGTCAGATTTTCTCCGATTTCTAAGCGAGGCGCTTGCTGACGTTCTTTTAATTCGATGTTTTTACCATCAATCTGAACCAGCTCCCAATTATGGTGCTGTAAATCTTGAGCCGTAATTTCTTTCACATTGTCACCGTTGCTAGCACATGCAGTCATAAGAACAGGAAGAGAGATTGCTGTAACTAACGTTTTTAGGCTAAGCTTCATTTTATAGACTCCGTTTTTAGAAAACGTGGTAAGTATAGGTAATAAAACACTGTTTTTGTCAGCATAAGGTAATAGTTTCGTATTACTGTGACAGAGTCCAGTTTATATACTCAAACGGCTTCAAGGTGCAAGATGTATAGCACTGTTGGGAGCGTATATTGAAGTCGTTATAATATCATTACAGCACAGCGAGCAAAAAACGGTTAGAGCATGGAGCAACTAGAGTTTTTTACCGTCCCAAACCCTTGCGTTGGTATTTGTAGTGTGGACGAAAAAGGGTATTGCAAAGGATGTATGCGTAAAAGAGAAGAGCGATTTAACTGGCTCACTTATACGCCTGCTCAACAGTTGCATGTAATTAAGCTATGCCGTCAGCGCTATAGAAGAAAGGTATTGGCAGGGAAGGGAAAGGCAGAAGAGTCTCAAGAAGAATTATCACCACAGCAAAATCTCTTTTAAATTTCGAATTATCCCGGCTCGGCAATAATCAATGATGAGCCGGGACTGTATTAGCTCTTACTATGCGGTGCGTGTAGGCAAGTTCGCTAAATTCGCGCTACTTCATTGACCAACGGTCACTGACCCATCCCCCAGCATGTTCGTCAAAGTGGCTTCCTGAAAATCGATGATTGAATTCAACATCTAATTTACTTGTCGGGCGTTCATCCATCAGCTGATGAATGTATCTCGCCATAGGGTCCGTGCAAGCTTCGCGCTCTCTACGGGTAACCACTTCTTTGATCATTTGAAGTCTGTAGCTATTGCTGGCTCGTTTCATTTTTGACCTCCTGAACTCGATGGCAGCAGTTTGAACATATTGACGTCCAGATCGCTGCTCATTGGTGAACGCTTGGCGGCGAATCACCTTCGTTTTAGGTCAAAAAGACAAATTGTTTGAGAGCAGTGTTTGTAACGCCATTCACATCTTTCCTAGAATCATCCACTAAGCTACGAAACTTCATAGCGAAAAGTTAGTTGATGAATCTGTATTTTCGAAAGACCTTATCAAACATAGAAGCCCAGCACATGGGCGTCAACAACACAAATGAATAATTTTTGAACACTTTATGAAGGGCGATAATTTTCAGCACTTTAACGAAAATAAAAAAACCGAAGCGTCACGCTTCGGTTTTTAGGGTGGCTCTGACGGAACAACTTCTAAAAGCTCTTCACGTCAGAGTGTAAGGTGTTTTTAGCTATTAGTTGCTGGGCAACCTTTCACAGCTTGACCGTTACTGAAATACTTGATGTTTTCTAAGTTCTTGTTGTAGCTATCCGCAGAGATCTGTGGGTTATTTACGAAGAACTCACGTAAAACGTATGCATCGGTTAGCTGGGTAGATTGAACATCGATGATTGGATAGTTATCGCCACCAGCAGCACTGAAGCTGATTACAGAGAATGTGTACGTTGCGTCTAGATCGAAGCCTTTATTGTTAATGTCGGTAATGGTTACTGAACCAGCATCACAATTTACATCTAAAGTGATGTTATCTAGTTGAGCGTAAGCACCAGAGCCTGCAGATTTCGTCGCAACCACATCTAGGTATTCTTTAACTTCTTTACCTGTCATAGTTGCTTTAGTCACGAAGTTACCGAACGGCTGGACTGTAAGTACATCACGGTAAGTGATGTCACCATCTTGGATTGAATCACGCACACCGCCAGAGTTCATCACACCAAAGTCAGCACCTACCGTCTTGTATGTACGGTATGCCTCGCCCAGTAGATGACCTAGGTTAGTTTGTTGAGAGCGAACTACGTTACGATCACCTTCTAACTTACCCGTTGTATTAGAAATCTTCTCATCTAATAACTCTTGACCTTGCTGTTGGTATGGCAGTAGTAACGCTTTTACCGTCGCATCTTGTTGAATGCGTTCACCGATCACTTCATCGTTATCGTCCAAAAGGTTTACAGGAATCAGTGCGTAATTCGCTAAGTGAAGCTTGCCGTCGTAATATTCGAAGTCCGCACGACCCACATATTTACCCCACTCATGCGCTTGCATAATCCAAGTGCCTTTTTGTTGGTCTGGCGCGCAATCATCACCAGGTTTGAAATCAGCATACTCATTGGTACCTGGCTCCATACACACTGGGTTTTGTGAGTGACCACCGATGATAGCGTCTAGTTGTCCCTCTTCAAGAGAGCGAGCGAGCTTCACGTCCCCAGGTGCTTCACTACCATTGTTACCATCTTGGTAGTGACCCATGTGCGTCGTTGCAAATACTAGGTCTACTTTTTCGTTTTCTTCGATTTCCTTAAGTACTTTTTTGATTTCAACTTGAGGGTCTTCGAAGTGGATGTTTGATACGTTGTCTGGATTAACTAGCTTCGCCGTGTCCTGGGTGGTTAGACCAATAACAGCGATCTTAAGGCCGTTGATAGTAAATACTTTGTAAGGGTCGAAGTAACGCTCATTGGTATCTTTCTTATAGATATTCGCAGCCAGCATAGGGAAGTCAGCTAGCTCAGCTTGCATGTCGAGAATATCTAGTGAGTTATCAAACTCGTGGTTACCGACAGCCATTGCATCGTAACCAAGTAGGTTCATTCCTACGAAGTCTGGAACCGCATCTTGCATGTCTGATTCTGGTACGCCGGTATTAATATCACCGCCAGATAGCAAAATGGTTTCACCGCCTTTTGCTTCGACTTCTGCGCGAATAGATTCGATTAAAGTGTGACGCGCAGCCATGCCATATTCGCCGTCGCTGTTATGCCAAAAGCGACCGTGGTTATCGTTAGTGTGGAGAACGGTGAACTTAGTACAAGAATCTGCAGTCTCGCAGGTTACTGGAGAATTATCGCTGTCTGAGCCGCATCCTGCTAGCGCAGCGCCCACTGCCATTACCAAAAGAGATTTGGAAAACTTCATAAGGGATCCTTTCTTTGTGATTTTGTTATTGTTACGGCGTGAAATATACGGAATTAATGTGAAACTTTAGTGATCTATCTCTTATTTATACTTCTATCGGAGACATGAATTAATAAGCCTGCAAACTACGTCTCCAATTAAACAGAAATAGTTTTTAGTATATTGAAATTAGAGGGAGGGGGTTATTTTGTGAAGTGGCCAATTGAATGAATGTGGTTTGTGTGAATCAATGCGTATTTTTGCGAAGTATAGCGCTGATTTTGGTGATTACTTTGCCAAGTTCATGTTTTTCTTAGCAGCTATGACACAAATCGTTATAAATTTTCGCTCTGATGATGAGGGAAATGTTTTGTATATAAAATGAACACTGTAAAACCCAAACTCGTTTGATATTGGCTTACTCTGTTTAATACAACCAGAAATGGTATTTCTCTCTTTACTATAATTGCGACCGTTTAGAAATCTTATGCCTTAGATATCGTTTATTTATTCTTATTCGATACCTTACCGTGTTTATCCCGCTTTCGATACCCGGATGTTAAAACAAATAGATTCAATCTAATGAGCGAAAGTGAAACGTAAATAACGTGGCGTTTTCTCGAATATTACGATGTGCACTATCATTGAATTAATGAAAATGAAATGGAGTAATGTAAAGCGTTGCATCTGTGGCTGCTCGCTTTGAGCTTCGATTCAAAGAGTAGGGTTGAAAGAATTTGTAAGTGGCGAATTTTAAGAAAGGATAGTAATGAGATACACAGTAAGGAACGCAGTCAGAGAGGAAGCAACTCAAATCGCCAAGATACATGTTGATTCGTGGCAGGTAGCATACAAAGGGTTAATGCCACAGAGCTACATCGATCAGTTTACGATTGAGCGCCGAGAAAGGATGTGGACGCGAGTCATGACTGAGCAACTGGCCCAATTGATCGTGGTTGAGAGACAAGGGGAAATCGTCGGCTTTTTAAGTTACGAACTACCTAACCACACCTGTGAAGATAAAACGGCGTGGGTAACATGTTGCTATGTCTCTCCTTTGCATTATGGGCAAGGGGCAGGGAGTGCACTGTTAGATGAACTAGAAACGCGTCTACTCTCTACGCCCGTTATGCAGATAAGCCTGAAAGCACTGGATACCAATAAACAGGGGCTTAACTTCTACAAGAAGTGTGGTTTTGTACGTACTGGAGAGGAAGAGGCGGAAATCATTGACCGTATGACGCTGACGGATCTCACTTTAGTGAAGTACATTGCCCGTTCGTAAATCAATTGTTATATGCCACATATAGTAAAACCCCGGAGGTGGTAAGACTCCGGGGTTTTGAAATTTTTTAGATGTCTCGGTTGGTAAGTCCGATTATCTTTAATGCAAAAGGTTTGGATTTAATCCGATTAATTCCTTGGTAGGGAATTAGATACGGATGAAGTCCATGTGTTCAACTTTTGGCTTGAACGCGTGACGTTGAACGTCTTGTGGCTTAACTTTAACTTCTTTGCCATCGATAACTAGAACTAGGCCTTCGTAGAATTCAGGCTTGTCCATTTGGTTTACGATGTCGTCGTGGTTAAGAACGATAGCTACTGCTGCTTCTTCACCGCCGTATACAACTGCAGGGAATTTGCCAGCGTGACGTAGGCGGCGGCTCGCACCTTTACCTAGTTCAGTACGTACTACTGCTTCGAATTTCATAGTATTTACTCTCAAATTAGTAAAAATCAAATGTTCACAATCAACAATGCGACCTTGTTGTTCGTGGTAAAGCTTGAAACAGGAACTGTTCAAGCGAGCGCGGATACTATCATTCCACTTATAAATGGGCAACCCAAATCGTATCCAAATCAACAAAAAGGTATGATTTGGCTAGGTGTAAGGCTATCCCTTTTAACGCTTTGCTTGGATTTTGTTCACATCGGCTTCATTTTCATCGGTTTACTAATCATGGTCCGAAGAACAAAGTTTATGCGTTATATGCTTTATGTTCGGCTGAGATGTAAGACTAAAGATGCTTTTAAGCCACCTAAAGCGCTCGCTTCCAGTGTTAATTGACCTCGGTAACTGTGTGCCATTTCACTGACTATATTTAGACCAAGACCTGAACCAGGGGTTGCTTCATCCAATCTAACGCCTCTCTTGATTACTTGACTCAGTTTCTCTTTAGGGATACCTGGTCCGTCATCTTCAATGATGATGTGTATATTGTCTTTATCCTGAGAGGAGTGCACACGAATCATGTTGTTGGCCCACTTATAGGCATTTTCAAGCAAGTTACCCAGCATTTCGTCGAGATCGGTCTGCTCTACCGCTACATTCAGCTCTGAATCAAGTTCATTAATTAAGGAGATATCTCGGCTCGCATACACTTTATCAAACGCCATTGAGATAGCATCCACACGCTCTGCTGGGTTCGATTTCACTGATAAAATATTCATAGACCCCGCCATGCGGGCACGGCCCAGATGGTAATCGATATGATCTTGTATTTGATTGATCGGAGTACGCAGGCGGGATTGCGTATCAGGTTCTAACGTCTGTACTTCATTTTTTAGGACAGAAAGTGGGGTTTTTAGCGCGTGTGAAAGATTGCCTGCATGATTCCTAGCTCGTTCTAACAATTCCTGATAATGGAAAAGCAGAGCGTTGAGGTCGAAGATAAGAGGAGAAATCTCTTTCGGATAGGTTTCTTCTAGACTCTTTTTGTTACCAGACTTCAGCTCGGCCAACTCTTTTTGTAACTTTGTAAGCGGACTCAATGACCATGCAATTTGCAGCAAAATGACGGCAAGAACCCCTGCGAATAATAAGCCTAAAATAAGCCAGAGTTGCCCGATTAGCGTTTGCAGGGTGCTTTTGATAGGCTCTTCGTCAATACCAATAATGATATGGATAGGCCCATCGTAATCTGGTAAGTACAGAGCTTTTTCGATGGTAATCAGCCTTTCGCCTCTCGCGCCGTAAGCATCGTTATCCAGACCTTTGTATTCGATTTTTTTGTCCCACAAAGAACGAGAACGCTCGAGACTCGTCTCAGTAGAGGCACTCCAATATAAACCACTGTAAGGTCGGTTAAATCGAGGATCTGAGAGCAGAGCAGCGAGTGAGAGGTGCCCAGTCTCATCGACTTCTAACTGAGCGGCGATTTCATCCATAAAAATGCTCAGCTGTGAGCGAGTGTCGTCAACCATATAGTTGTACACTTGGGTCGGTATCGTCACACCAGCTGCGAGGATCATTGCCGTCAACCAAACGATCGCCGCTAAAACGAGGCGACTTTTGATACTCAGTCGTTTTATTGCGTTCAACGATAGCCTGTTCTTATTCGGCATTTAATTGGTATCCCAACCCTCGGACAGTTTTGATGATCTTTGGCGCGATTTTTTTGCGAATTCGGCCGATAAAAACTTCGATTGTGTTGGAGTCACGATCAAAGTCTTGTTTGTAAATGTGCTCGACGAGTTCGGTGCGAGAAATAACTTTTTCTGGGTTATGCATAAAGTAAGCGACCACTTTATACTCCAGCGCCGTTAAGCTTACTGCTTGCCCTTGCCACATTACTTTAGAAGTGCGCGTATCCAAGCTCAAGTCGCCAATTTGCATCACAGGAGAGGCGTTACCTGATGCTCTTCGTAGTTGTGCGCGAATACGAGCGATAAGCTCAACCATTTCAAACGGCTTAGTTAGGTAATCGTCTGCACCTGCGTTTAGACCTTCAACTCTCTGCGTTAGGGTATCGCGAGCACTCAGGATAACGACCGGGGTATTGATGTTTTCATCTCGAATGCCTTTTAGCACGGTGAGGCCATCCAATTTCGGCAGTCCTAGATCAAGAACAATAGCGTCCCATTCTTCCGATGTCGCGCGATACAGCGCGTCTATGCCATCTTGAGATAATTCTGGTACCCAGCCGGTACTTTCTAATGTTTCGATGATTTGCTCGCCTAAACGAGGGTCATCTTCAACGACAAGTATTTTCATATTGGTGATTCTTATTATGTTGGGAGTGTTATCGAAGTAAGCTACGCATTGCGTCGGGATTACGCATTAGACCAGTTTAGTTGTTTTGTGGCTTTAACGCTTTGTTAAAGCTGCGACCTTTGATCTCAAGCATTTCCAGCGTGGCGGCGTCATACTCAACTTTCAAGACGCTATTGTCGTACAGGATTTTCAGTTCATACACCCAAGCATCATCATCTTCTTCAAGCTCGACCTTGATGATACGGCCGTATAGGTCGTTTTCTACTGCGGCGTAAAGGTCCGAAAATGGTCGTATATATCCTTGTTGAACCGCGCGATAGACCTCATCTTGATCTTCATCGAATTCAATACGTGTTCCAGGCTTTTCGACATCTTGCACGATGGCGTGACCATTTTGTGATGCATAGTAGTCGTCATGCTTGGCGAAACTTGGTGCACACATCAATGTCGTGATAAGGCCGAAAAGTAACGCAGAATGTTGAGAAGTCGTTGCTTTATACATAGTCAAACCTTTTCTAGAACGTTAGCCGCAGTATATCGGATATAGATGAACAGAGAGTGAATCATCGAGTTCAGTTTTACTAAATGTTGCAGACGTCATTTCAACTCGTCTTCAAAAATTTTGTCTCGCAATTTCCAAAAGCGACCGGATTTCCTTGCAATAACAAACTGAGGTAAACGGAAACGATGTTGATTGGCAACAACACGTGTCGGTGAAGCCTCTTCAAAAGGGCGATGCTTGTCTGCCAAGTGAGGGCGCACAAATTGGTCTTTAAACGTTTGTTTTTGTTTTTTGGTACTCAATGACCAAAACTCATGAACTAACGCATTGCCTTCTCCTTGGTATGGTTCACCAGAATACGTCACCTTGAGTTGAGATTTACCATCACTGGACTTGAATACTGACAGGTCCATTTCTGTGCATTCAAATATCAATGCATCTTTCAGATTAAGGGCTTCTTTTAATTTTTTATCTGGATCAACAAGCGTTGCGTCACACTCATGACAAATGCGCGCAGCAATATCGTTGTCGGCACCACATTCACCACAGTATTTGGCACGAAAACGGTAGCCACAGTGTTCACGCTCGCCTGTGTCTTCATCTTCAAAGTAACCCTGGCAACGTCTGCCAAAGTGTTCAACCAAGAAACCGTTACTATCCAACTTACCCCAGAAGTTGTTATTGAATCCGCAAGCCGGGCAGGGAATCGTGATAATTTCACTGTCAGAGTCTGGTTTGGGATCACCGACTTCAGGTTGGTATAAATCGTAGCTGTTGCCTGCGTAATCAAGCACTAAACATTCTGATTTTCCGTCTGATAAGCGTAATCCTCTCCCTACAATCTGCTGGTATAGACTGACTGACTCTGTTGGTCGCAAAATCGCGATTAAATCGACATGCGGCGCATCAAACCCGGTAGTCAGTACCGAAACATTGACCAAATATTTTATTTGACGATTCTTGAACGCTTGGATGATCGCGTCACGTTCCGGCGTAGGTGTATCACCAATGACGATTTCAGTTTCGCCTTCTGGCAGTAAACTGCGGATCTCTTGTGCGTGTCGGACAGTCGCGGCGAAGATCATGACACCTTGACGTTCTCTCGCATATTGCATGATTTGCTCAACAATTTGCGGAGTGGCGCGTTTGGCTTTATCGATCACCATGTCCATTTCTGCTTCTTTGTAGCGTCCGGTGTTTGCGGGTTTCAGTTGCGAGAAGTCGTAAGACAAAACGGGCGCGTCCATCATGCGGGCTGGAGTGAGGAAGTTTTCGTCGAGCAAGTAACGGATCGGCAGTTCGAAAATACAATCGCGGAAGAATCGAGGCTCTTCGGTGCGTACTTGACCTCGGGTGTGATACTGATAAATCCAGCCCATTCCTAAACGATAGGGCGTTGCAGTTAGTCCCAGAACCTTAATGCCTGGGTTCAGTTCTCGTAAGTGAGTAATAACTTTTTGGTAGCTGCTGTTTTTGTCATCCGGCACACGATGGCACTCATCAATAACGAGCAGAGAAAACTGGTTTTTGAACGAATCTAAGTTACGTACGACCGATTGAACCGAAGCAAACACGACTTGCTGGTCAGTTTCTTTTCGCCCCAATCCTGCTGAGAAGATGGAACCTTTTAAACCATAACCTTCATACTTCGCGTGGTTTTGCTCGACCAGCTCTTTTACGTGGGCAAGGACTAACACTCGTCCTTTCGCAAGGCGAGCAAGCTCTGCGATCACCAAGCTTTTTCCGGCACCAGTAGGCAGCACGATCACTGCTGGTGTCGAGTGTTTACGAAAGTAATGAATGACTGCTTTAACCGAGTCGGCTTGATAAGGGCGAAGTGTGTACATGAAAATATGTGAAATTGCTCAACTATTCGAACGAGGAACGCTATAATACCTGACTTTTATACCCAAGTGACCTTTAAACCGAGATTTGGAGGTTACTTGGGTATAATTCAATGAGGTATTCATGCGTTTAGATAAATATTTGTGTGACGCTCTGGGTGCAACACGCAAACAGGCAACAAAGATCATCAAAAGTGGTGACATCACCGTTGACGGTGAGGTTCAAAAAAGTGGTGCATTTAAAGTACCTGAAGGTGCGGAAGTAATGTGGGAAGACCGCGTTATTGGTGCTCCTGGCCCTCGTTACATTATGTTGTACAAGCCTGCTGACTTTGTTTGTTCACATGAAGATGGCTACAACCAAACTGCATTCGCATTGCTCGATGAGCCTAAAATTGAAAACCTTCACTTTGCGGGCCGATTAGACGTCGACACAACCGGTTTGGTGTTGATTACGGATGATGGTAAGTGGTCTCACCGCATTACCTCACCGAAGCATAAGTGTGAGAAAACGTACCGTGTTTGGCTTGTCGATGCGATTCAGCCTGATTACGCGGAAAAGCTCGAACAAGGCATCATTTTGCGCAATGAATCAGAAGCAACATTGCCTGCTCGTTTGGAGATCGTGAACGAGGCAGAGAATGAAGTATTGTTAACTATTGTGGAAGGTAAGTATCACCAAGTGAAACGCATGTTTGCGGCGTTAGGAAATAAAGTTGAGTACTTACATCGTGAGCGTATTGGTTCGATTGAACTCGATGAGGCACTAGAACCTGGTGATTATCGCTACCTCACGCAGGAAGAAATTGATTCTATTTGGAATTAATTATCGGCATGGGAAATTCTTTAGTTCCCAATTGGAACTAGTTTTTTGGTAGGAATTGGCTCAAAATTAATTTTCCTACCAAAATTAGTGCCTAGACAATTCCGGTGTGCTTACTCATCTGAGTGATATGCCTTTGCATTTAGCTGAGCCATGCATACTCTTATTGCAAAGCCTTCGGCAGTGGTGAGTAAATGGTGGAATCAATTCCATCATTTTTACTGCATTGTGTTTATTTCCCATAAACACACTTCGCTTTCACACGCTTTTCTATGTCGAGTTCGTCAAGGTCACACCTTGGTACATATTTGCCCTTATGATTCTCGAACGTTGATAGAACAGGCCTTTGGCTTCTAGATTCAGCGATATGAGAACCGTCCGTTACGTTCACTTTGCTCTGAAAGTATTGACGAAAGGGCTCCAACAAGAGGTAAAAGAATGACAGAAAAAGCTCAAAGCGCTCCGCAATCCCAAATCAGTTTTCTATTGTTTCTTGTATTAGGAGCGATTGGTGCTTTGACGCCTTTGGCGATCGACATGTATCTGCCTGCAATGCCGACAATTGCGAAAGATTTGGGGGTCGCGCCTGGCGCGGTTCAGATTACGTTGACGGCTTATACGGCAGGTTTTGCGATTGGCCAGTTAATTCATGGGCCGCTTGCCGATAGTTTTGGCCGTAGACCTGTACTGATTTTGGGTGTGCTTTTCTTTGGATTAGCGGCGGTAGTGAGTGCGACCACAAACGGCATCGATGCATTGACTTATGTGCGAACAGCGCAAGGTTTTGCTGGCGCGGCAGCGGCTGTCATTATCCAAGCCGTCGTGCGTGACATGTTTGACCGTGAAGACTTTGCCCGTGCAATGTCTTTCGTCACCTTAGTGATCACCATGGCACCCTTGGTCGCGCCTATGATCGGTGGTCACTTAGCGATTTGGTTTGGTTGGCGTTCTATTTTTTGGGTATTAGCCATTTTCGCCGTGGTGGTAATTCTACTGGTACTTTGGAAAATTCCAGAGACGCTGAAACCAGAAAATCGTCAGCCGCTTCGTTTTCGCACTACGATGAGAAACTACGCCAGATTATGCTCCAACCCTGAAGCGATAGGTTTGATGCTTTCTGGAGCGTTTTCATTTTCCGGAATGTTTGCATTTCTGACCGCGGGTTCGTTTGTTTATATTGATTTATATGGTGTTCGACCAGACCACTTTGGTTATTTATTTGGTTTGAACATTGTTGCGATGATCATAATGACCAGTATTAATGGTCGCTTGGTGAAGAAAGTTGGCTCTCATGCCATGCTTCGTTTTGGGTTGTTCGTGCAACTTTTGGCGGGGATTGGTTTATTCGTAAGTTGGTTAATGGACTTCGGATTATGGGGCATCGTACCTTTTGTTGTGCTGTTTATCGGTACATTGTCGACGATAGGTAGTAACGCTATGGCGCTGCTTTTAAGTGGCTACCCATCAATGGCGGGTACAGCTTCGTCTCTGGCGGGGACGTTAAGATTCGGTATCGGCTCATTGGTTGGCGCGCTGGTGGCATCACTACCAGGTAATGTGGCGTGGCCGATGATCATTGTGATGTTTGCTTGTTCTGTGCTTTCAGCACTGTTTTATTGGACTTTAGGAAGAAAGGCGTAATGTCGAATTACACCAAAGAAATTCAAAACTTAGTTAACTCAGCACTTGAAGAGTTAGATCAAGAGCATCGCTCAGGTAAGTTAGCCAATGCCCCTGTTGCGAATAACCATTATTTAGTGCGCTGGGTTACCAAAGCACTTAAATCTCAGCGTTTCGGTCGAGCCGTAGGCGATGACTTAACACGTTGGCAAAAAGCGGGTCGTTCAAAGGGTAATGACGCTGGTTTGTTGTTTATCTTCAAGCGTATTTCCGCTTTTTACGCTCAGTTTTTTCCTGAAGATGAAGATTCAAAAGTGATCAAAGACTCTGACGTCGAAGCATTTTTAGATGTGATGGAGCAAGCAGGTTGGGAAGTTTCTACCTCTGAACAATTGGTTGGTTGTGGCAAAATCCAAATCTTCACGGAAGGTCAAAACTCTTTGGCGCTATGTGCAGATCAATGCGAAAGCTGCTTCGACGGTGAGTTGCTCGTCAAACCAATGAGCTGGTTTGTACGTGGCAACCATGCTGAGTTTGTTGAGAAAGCAGCGCAAGCGGGCTTTATGGTGCATAAAGTGACGGACTACAAATCGATGGTGAAATACCACGGCGAGTACCTTATCTTTCCTGCAAACGAAGGTAACCAATTGGCTGAGATTCCGTTGAGCTTCCAAGCTTAATCAACTTCTCACAGCAGTAGAGTTGAAATACGAAAGCATCAGGCGTTTGAAACGTCTGATGCTTTTTTTGTCACGTCACTCTGTATTTAAAAGCGATATTTCCAATAGACGCCACCATATAAACCTTCATAGCTTTGCAAAACGTCGCCCATCGTTTCGGTTTCGTTATTAAACAAGTAATCCTCTTCTGAGTAGTCTTCATAACGGAGGTTGAGCTGCACGTTTTGATTTTCAGATACTTCATAGTCAGCGATGACTTCAAATCGGTACGAGTTCGCCTCGTTATCAGGATATTGGTAGCCACCAGATGTGGTTGAAGATTTTCCATCAGCTTGGCTGTAGCTGTAATCAAACGAGATAGAAAGTTTGTCGTCTAGTAGCTGCTCTTTACTCACACCAAAGCCAATGGTTGTGATGTCATCTTTGAGTTTGGTGGTGTAGCGATTCCAACCGACAACGTCAGAGTTTGCTTGTTGTTGCTCGGAGCGGATGATCTGTTGATTGTAAAAAACATGCCCGTTTAGTCCGTCGAGTAAATTGAAGTTGACGCTGATATCGTAGCCGTAATCTTCTCCTTCGCTTAAACCTATATCGGGTTTAACATAGTCGTCGTTTCCGTACCAAAGCTCAGCAAGTAACTGGACATCGTTTGTTACGTCATAGCCGCTGTCGCCACGGAGCTCAATCCTCTCTTTATCGGCTAAATAGTATTGGCGCAAATTAGGCGAGTCGCTGCTGTCGTCCTGCCAATCAGAGCCATCGCGAAAAGAGTAGGAGACTTTACCGCCTAATTGCCACGGTCTATTTGGTCTGTACTGGGCCCCAACAAAAACGCGTTGTTCATCGGTACGTTTCCTATCAGCATAACTTCGCTCATCTTGTCTAAAATGGTAACCCGTATTCAATTTCACATCAGAAGTAACACGATGCTTGAGTGTTGCTTCCAGTTTGGTTTTGGTGTGGTCGTATTTTTCTCTCGTCGATCCGATGATGGTGTTTCTATCGGAGTTATCGTCTTTATCTGAATAGTCCGCAGAAATGGCGAAAGCAGTGTCTCGCGAAAGTTTGTTGTGGTAATCCGCGCTCATTTGCCAAGTGTTAGTTTCGCCATGGAATGTATTGGAGTTTACGGGGGACTGCGGGAATGGATTTAACCCGCCTTCAGAAGACGTCTGTGACCAAAGTAAGCGGCCACTGAACGTCTGTTGATTCAACCGATAATTCCCCGTGACAGCAAACTGGTGAAAGTCGTTGTCAGGCTCATACGCGAGGTGGTTAGCGTAAGGATTGGTAGTGCTGCCGTAATAAAGTGCGGACTTGTCATTTCTAAAAAACGAGCCGCGATACGCAATATCCACCAGCCACAAATCTTCCATGTAGCTTACTCCTACTTGAGTATTTAAGGTTTCATGTTCGACGGCTTTGGGTATGAATCCCGGCGCGTTGGCGTAACCCGGAATAGTCGATGAATAAAGCGAAGTTGTGCCTTCTTTACGTTCGTGCTTCATGGATGCATATGGCTTCCATGGCGTATGTGGTGTGTACTTGAGTTCTAACTTAAACGTCTCTCGCGTCACTGAGTTTTCATATTTCGATAGGTCACCACTGACGAGTGCATCCTCTCTTGGATGATACGCACTGAGTGAGGACTGATTCCAGAAATACGGCGTTTCACTATAACTGCCGAGGACACGTAATCCGTCGTACTGGCCCATTTCCCACTGCAGTAAGAAGCGTTGTAAACCAAGATCTTCGACGACGATTCGATTGTAGAACCCATCGTCTTCATATTGTTCGATATCGGCGTTTAGGCTCGCGTTAAAGTGTTTATTGTCAGAGTTTGTACCGTAAACGGGTGGATTCCAATTATAGAATCGCGAGGAACCATCGTTGTTAAGGTAACCGACGCCAGCGCTGACTTCTCCACTCCACGTGCCATCGCTGCTGCATTCACTGCACTGCCAGCGGCTAGTGTCGGCTGGTTGAGAACGTTGTAACGAATAATCGTTGGCGTGCGCTTGCACAGCAAAAGCAAGGGAAATAGCCATGCACAGTTGAGATAGTTTCATGCCTCCCTCCTAATAACTTAATGTTTGACCACGTGGGTGGTTAGAGCCATGCACTTGATTGTGGCAGTTCAAACAACTTCCGCCGCGCACTCTCAAGTCGTTTTCAGGAATGGCTGCGTTTGCATGTGGCACACGGTGACATTCCTGACATAGCATTGGCAGCCGTTTATTGAGCAGGGCTTTGTTCACTGAACCATGAGGTGTGTGGCAGGATGTACAATCTTCAGTTACAGGCTCATGCTCCCATAAGAATGGGCCGCGTTTTTCTGCATGACACTCGTAACAAGCGTTATTGACGGTTGACCAGTTCAGGCTCGCTTCATTTAATGTCTGATGTGGATTGTGGCAGCTAGAACAAGTCATGACGCCGTCAATGATAGGATGACGACTGCGTTTGTGGATATCCGATTTGGTGCGGGAGTGACAATCGGTGCATTTGTCTGCTTGCATTTCGGCAACCATCATCGGATCGTCTTTTTGATGTAGTTGGTGACAGCTTGCACAAGACAGCCCTTCAAAAGCGTGCTCGCTACTATGCCAAGTCGAGCGTTTCGCATCTTGGTGACAAGATAAACACACGCTGTTTTGCTTTTCGGCCGGAACAGGGGAGTTTGGTCCAAAAGTGATCATTGGCTCACGAACTTGTCCTTTTCGTGGATTGCGCTCGTGATTGTTCGCTGGGCCATGGCATGCTTCACACTGTTTATCATTCATTGGCCCATGCAGGTTTGCGGACTTGCCATGAATGTTGTCGAAAATACCCGTTGCAGGTTTATCTGATGTATCGTCATGGCAACGAAGGCAGCCATCTGGTCCGCGGCGTGAATATTTCCCCTCGGAAAACTTGGTGTCTAATATGGTTTCCATTTCTTCTTGAGTTAACGTCGCCGCTTCGGGTTCTGGCTTGGCGACATCTTCCGAACTGACGGTGAAGATGACGCCTAACCCAAGTATCCCAGCTACCAACCACCGCAGAAACATTGCTTTCATAGCTCTTCCTTTTCTTATCCTTAGTTGTCAAAGCATTGTGTTCAATGACGAATTCAACGGTAGTCGTATACCTTGTGAACCTTATCTACCCCTTGTGACTGACCAATAGCATGGCAAGTCGCACATTGTTCGGAGCCCGTTGCTTGTGCTGCTGTGTCTGCTCCAAATACCGCGCCGTGATTCAGCATATGGTTCAGAGGCGCATCTCCTGCCACGGTATCCGGGTCAGCATTAGCTAAAGATGACTCTAAGTGACACGCGCCACAGGTGACTAATGCAGGACTAAAGTATTTACCACTCGCCAGAGAAGGGCGCGTATTTTGTTGGCTAGGTAAGTTGTATTGAGCATTGGTATGGCAGGACTCACAGTTGTTGACTGCGCCAGGGAAAGACGCTTCACCGCTATGAGCGGAGCCAAAGGCGTGGAATGAGTGCACGTGGTACTTTAGATCAGCCGCCATTCCAGGGTAAAACGCAGAACGTTCGGAGTTATGGCAATTTTTACATTGTTGGAAGTCGGTGGCAGCATGTGGATGCTCACCGAGCTTATGGATAGTCAGCTCTTTGTGACAATCGTTACACGATGAAATGTCCGCGCCCACTGGCAGTTTGTGTTGCTTGTTGATACCAGACACATCAAACGAGCCAGATGCGTTATTGGCGGCAATGACGAAAGGCGATTTGATAAGATCGATGCCTTCAAACGTGACGCATTCGGCGAGCTCGCCATCTCTACGGTTGGCGCAAAGTGGCATGTCGGCGATGTTAACCGTCAACGTAGAGTTGGAGATTGGCTTAATCGCAGCGTCAGTGAAGTCTTTATGACACAAGAATAGGCCTTCTCCTTGAGCCTCACAGCCGTCACCAAGTGCGCCATCATCGGCGACGTTGAGACTGTTGTTTGCGACCATCGGGCCTTGGCCGTTATCCCAGTTCAGCAACAAATTGAGGTGGCCATGTTCATTAATGAAAGGGGTCAGTTCGTTGATGGATCCAATACCTGAGCCCGCTTTCGACACTCTTAGTTCAACCTCAAACTGGTCATCAATAAATCGCGCGCTTTCAACGTTGATTTCAAGCGAATCACGTGCCTTTGCAAGATTCTCTAAACGCATTACGTGAACCGTTTTAGCACTTCGGCTTGCGTCTTGACCGATGATTGGATCGCCATTGTCATCTCGGTCATAAGGCCGGTGACAGCCCGAGCAGGAGTTTTGTGGCTCGCCGTTTCTTACCCAAACCGTACCGATTTGGTTATCATGCGCGCCTCTGTCTCGGTACAAGTGACAGGTCTCACAGGCAACTTGACTTGGGTGTTCAAACCAATTGTTGGCGTCTGATGCTTTCGCGACATCGGTTGAATGGCAGGTTGTACAGTTGCGGGCATCTTGGGGGAAAAGGTTGCCTTCAATGACTAAACCATTGATGTCGGTAACGAGCACGTCATTCTCGTCGACAGGCTGTTTGTAAGTGTCGGTATTATTTCTGTCGCTACCTAATTTGAAAACATTACCGTGGTATTGATGAACAATGGCAGCGAGAGGGCGTCTGGCTGGCGCAGCGCTAGGGTTACTGTCATTGTGGCAAGCGGTACAAACGGCAATGTTGTTATCAATTGAGCGATAGCCCGGTCCATGATGAAGCGGTTCGCCCATATGACAGTTTTCACAGGTGCCTTTTTCTATTACATTGCGAGAGACAACCGCATCTGAACTTTCTTGCGGCATCCATTCAAACACGTAGGTAAAACCGTTGCCTTGCTCGCCATACGCCATGACGATTCGGTGGAGTTTATTCGCATCCCAAGCGATAAAACCATTGTTGCTAGAAGAGTCGGCAGTATAAGGATCGGACACTTTCAAAACGTCAGGAATGGCAAACGTGTAGCGATATCCCTCGTCTGTTTTTACTAATGTTCCATCCCAAACACTCTCCATGCTTGCACGGTTATTTGCGGTGTTGCTTGAGTGATGGAAACTCTTCCAATAAGTGTTTCCATGACGCCCATTGAAGGCAAAGGCTGGATCGCTCGAGTTTTGTGTATCGACACGAGAGGGCATTGCTTTAAGAAGTGCGATGCGAAAATCTCTCGTTTCGTCTAGCTCATGAGGTCTGCCACTGGCGTCTTTGACGGTAAAATTGACCACCAGTTTGGTTTCTCCGGATTCTTGAGTGACCAATGATGGCTTGGAAACACTGATCTCGAAATCATCAAGTGCAGGTGGTGGTGTATTCTGATCGTTTTTGCTGTCTGGACCACATCCGGTGAGCAGTAAAATAAACAATATTAATGTAGCGATCGACTTTAAACCGTTCATAGTCCCTCTCGATTCGTCCTAAAGTAAGTGGGAATGCATGGGAATGGTTGAATATTTCAATAAACGATTGATTGAAATATTAATTTCATATTCAAGGCAAAAGAAAAAATATCCATATTTACATCGCTTGAATAAATCGAAACACATGGCTTGTAAGAGTATAGACGCAATATGAAATATTATTAAAATAAACCACTATTTTTGTATGTGAATTTTGGGGTTGAATTTATTGTCATTTTAAATCAATTGTTTGGGTTGGATTTTCTGCGATTGAAGAGGTCAGCGCAGAAAAAGTAAGGGTATTGAACTACGATACTTTAAATAGTTGACGGCTTAATATTTTTATCTTGGATATCGTTGGTTTTAAGTCGCATTTATAAATTGATTTTCTTATCGTTTATTCGTTGTCTGGTTTTGATTAATAAAGATAATTACTACGGAGTCAGTCTAATATGCACCAACTAATTAAATTCTCTCTAAAATTTTCCTCGGTGTTAGTCATTAGCTCAGTTTTGGCCTCCCACAGTTTAGCGTCACCAAGTGAGCTAATTTCACAATACGAATGTGAAGCTTGTCATGGGCCAAACGGTGTTAGCTCAGACACGAATATTCCTACCATCGCAGGGATTCCCGAGTTCAACTTTTTTGACCAGATGTTGCGTTACCTTGAAGGCAGACCCTCAGCTTCGGTTAATCACGTATACGGAGACACAAGCAAAAAAGGCGACATGGTGTCGATAGTTAAATCTTTATCTGAGGCGCAGATTGAAGAGTTAGCAAAGCATTATGCTGGGCTTGAGTTTGTGCCAGCTAAGCAGTCTTTTGATCAAGCGTTAGCGATGAAAGGTAAGGCTATCCACGCGAAAAGTTGCGAGAACTGTCATTCGGATGGTGGCAGTAACGCTCTGGATGAAGCTTCGATTTTAGCTGGTCAGCAGAAGGGCTATCTCGCCACGACATTGAAACAGTTTAAGCAAGGCAAACGCTCCGTTGATAAAAAAATGGATGAGGCGTTCAAAGGGCTTAGTGCCGATGATTTAAACGCGCTCGTAGAATACTATGCGAGTTATCGCTAGCGCTGCTTTGGGATGAACACCAATGAGTTTATGGCGTAAACCAAACAGAAAATGGATGCTCGGCATACCAATTGGTGGCTTATTGGCGTTTATCCTTGGTGGGGCGGCCCTCAGTGTTTTTCACTTTGGTATGGATTACACCAATCGCAACGAGTTTTGTTACAGTTGCCATATTGGGATGGATACGATAGTTGAGGAGTACCAAGCATCTCCACACTTCAAAAATGCTCAGGGTGTGGTTGCCGCTACGTGCAGTGATTGCCATGTCCCTAGGGAGTTTTTTGCTAAAATTGCATTGAAAATCGGCGCTACAGCCGACATCTATCACAAACTGACTGGAGAAATTACGTTAGAGAACTTCGAGGCGGAGCATCGTCCGAGGTTGGCTGCTGAAGTCACACAGCAGTTTATCGAGAATAAATCAAAACAGTGTCGATATTGCCATTCCGTTGACAAGATGGATTTCGAAGCGCAAGGACGAACCGTTGCGCGTCGACATCAAATGATGGAAAGTCGAGAGCAATCGTGCATTGATTGCCATGCGGGGATTGCTCATCACCTACCTATTTCTCTAGATTCTCCAGAGACTGTCCCACCTGAGGAGTAATACTGATACTTTCGGCTTCTTTCGCGATGGCTTTGACCATGCCTTTGAATATGAATAGATGGGCTGGCATCATGGCAAACCAGTAAAGCAGCCCGAGAAACCCCTGTGGGTGCCACCAAGCGGTGATATCCAGTTCTCGTTCATCACCATGGTCTTTGATGGTAATTTCTAAACGTCCAAGCCCTGGGCCTTTCATCCCAAAAAACAGGGAGAGGAACTGATTTTCTTCGCAGCGAATCACTTTCCAAGAGTCAATAAAATCGCCGACTTTGAGCTCCGGCCCCGGAGGAGAAACGCGAATCGGTTTCCCGCCACCAAAAAAGATGTCGAGCCATTCACGTGTGCGCCACAAAATGTTGGCAAAGTAATAGCCTTTTTCGCGACTCCCGATTTTTTGAGCCACTTTCCATAATGCCGCAGCGGAGGCTTGAGTTTTTATGCTCGCACCGGCTTGTTTTGGGTAGTAGCCATACCCCGGTTGCCATCGACGAAGTGCCGCTGGCTCAAAGCCCCAAACATTACTGCGCACAAACGTGCCTTCATCTTGAATGGTATCGGATACCGCTTGCTCGTAGTTGATCAGCGTTTGCGGAAATCGTGCTTCAATCGCTTTGGAATCGGCAATGTAGTCATGCTCTAACCCCGCGAGTAATGCTTTGCCGATGTTTGCTGGTACAGAGGTGACCAAGCCGAGCCAGTACGATGCCATTTTGGGGGTAAGCAACGGTGTCGACCACAGCCGATAGGGCTTGTTGGTGATTCGGCAAATGACTTTAAACTGCTCGCGGTAGCTGAGTGTATCTGGCCCACCAACTTCATAAATTTGGCTTTCTTCTGGGGGTGATGCTTCGGCCAACTGCAATAAATAGTGATTGAGGTTGGGTAGGGCGATGGGGTTGGCTTTTGAGTCGACCCATTTAGGCGCGATCAAAATAGGTAAGTTGTAGACAAAATCTCGCATGATCTCGAAAGCCGCGGAGCCGGGGCCAATGATGACGCCTGCACGCAATTCAGTTACTGGAACGCCAGACTGTCGGATAATTTTGCCCGTTGCTTTGCGTGCGGCTAAATGGCGCGAGTTTCCGGTTTGCGGTTGGATGGCACTTAAATAAATGACATGTTTGACACGGCTTTGCTCCAATGCGTATTTAAAGTTCAAAGCAAGGTTTAGCTCGTACTCAACAAAGTCATCGCCTTGTGCCATTCCGTGTACTAGGAAAAATACCAAGTCAAAATCGTTCACCACAGCGAGCGTGGCTTCTGCGTCGGCTAGGTCCAGATATCGCAACGTTAAATTAGGATGGGGCCGAGTCCTTGACTCCAAATAATCGATATGTCGCGCCGCGGCCGTGACGACGTAACCTTTTTCTAAGAGTAACGGAAGAAGTTGAGAACCAATGTAACCCGAGGCGCCTAGCACCAACACCTTTTTCATTATCTGTCCTTTTAATCGTTGGTGGAATAAACACCACAGAGTATAATCATGAGACACTTTCCCCATTCTATCAATAAGTTGTCGTTGGAGCGCTTGTGACTTTTCTCTCTCAACTCTCAATACATGCAGATAAAGCATTCTTACGTCGCTTATTCGCGATCGCGCTACCAATTACACTGCAAAGCATGATGTTTTCTAGCCGAAGCCTCGTCGATGTGCTTATGCTCGGCCAACTTGGTGAAGCTGAAATAGCCGCTGTTGGGGTAGCGGCGCGCGCGACGTTTGTTACTACCATCATGTTAGTTGGGGTGACGACGGGTGGTGCATTACTGACCGCACAATATTGGGGGGCAGGCGATAAAGTCGGGGTACGTCGCAGTACCGCTTTAACATGGATGATAGCCATGGTGTTTGCCGCCATTGCCGTTGCTTTGTTTGTTATTTTCCCACAGCCAATCATGGGTTTGACCACGGACTCCCAAGAGGTGATTGAGTTAGGGGCCAGCTATCTAATTATTTCATCCGTTAGCATGTTTGCTGTTGCGTGTGTCGCTAGTATGTCGGTGGGCTTGAGAGCGATGCACCAACCGGGGCTGAGCACATTTTTTAGTGGTATAGGAATTCTGTCTAATGTTTTCTTCAACTGGGTGTTAATTTTTGGTCACTTAGGTTTTCCTGCTTTAGGGATTACAGGGGCAGCCATTGCAACGGTTATCAGTGGCGCTATCGAAGTCGGTTGTCTATTTGGCTATTTATGGCTGAAGAAACACATAATTGCATTTGGTTGGGATGATATACGCGCAGGTTTGGTTTTAGACAAAATAACGCGTTTCTTGAGCCTTTCCTTACCGACCACATTTAACTTTTTGGCATGGGCTGGTGGATTGTTCACTTACCATGCCATCATGGGGCAAGCGGGTGTGCAAGGTTTGGCAGCGTTGTCGGTGATGACGCCCGTTGAGTCAATCGCTCTCGCTATGATGATTGGCCTATCGAATGCAGCTGCGGTTTTAGTGGGTAACCAACTCGGCGCGAAAAACTTTGAACCTGTGTATTACCAAGCTTGGGCTACGGTCATTTTGAATGTGTTTATCGCATTTGTGGTCGCTGTTGTATTGATAGTGTCCAATCAATGGATCCTTAATGCGTTTAGTGCACTGACAGCGGATACTCGCCAGTTAGCTGAACAGTTTATGGTGATTCTTGCTTTAGGTGTCGTACTACGCTCGGTGCCGATGATGGTCATTGTTGGGGTATTACGTGCAGGTGGTGACGTTAAGTTTTGTTTGTATCAAGACATTCTTGCGCAGTGGGTGATCGGGATTCCACTCGCGGCATTTGCAGCGATTCAGCTCGGTTGGGACCCACAATGGGTTTACTTACTCTTTTTGACCGAGGAAGTTGTGAAGTGGACGATTTGTCTGCCAAGAATGGTGAGCCGAAAATGGATGAAAAACCTTATCGGTCAATAGAGGTAAACAGAGCTTTCTGCAGCTGCAAAAATCTGCTCAATACGTCAACAAAATTAGGAACAGAAAGTGAATCGAGTTGCATTTGTACTCTCATAGTGTGATCAAGCATTCAAAATACTTTCTACTAACAGGATTTTAGTGTAGATTCTGATCCCAATTTTTAAATACCATCCGAGCGGCATAATCAATGTTAAAACTGTCAGACCTATGTAAAGGCTATGTAGACGGGGGAGAATTTCACCCTGTATTACAAGGGGCAGAATTAACATTACAGCAAGGTGACCAAGTCGCTCTAATGGGAGAAAGTGGTTCGGGTAAAAGTACTTTGCTGAACTTAATTGCCGGACTGGATACTGCAGACTCTGGTGAAGTTCAGTTTCCAAATTTTGCCATGCATGATGCGCCAGAGCATTTGAGAACCCTTTACCGCCGCAACAATATTGGTAATATCTTCCAACAGTTCAACCTGCTTCCTACGCTCAATATTGCCGACAATATTCGTTTTTGTCGTCAGTTAAAAGGTTTGCCAGAAGATAAAGAGTTGTGGCGTCAAATTCTTTCTGCTCTGGATTTAATGCCTCTGCTAGGCCGTTACCCGGAAGAAGCATCTGGTGGTCAGCAACAACGTGCTGCTATTGCTCGCGCACTCTATATGGAACCTAAAATCCTACTCGCTGATGAGCCAACTGGTAGCCTAGACGAGCGAAACGCAGAAGCGGTAATGCGCTTATTGACGAGTCTCGCTCGCCAACTGGAGTGTACTTTGCTGTTAGTGACGCACAGTGAAAAAGTGGCGGCCCATATGGAAGGTAAGATTCGACTTCAAGGAGGGCAACTGCATGTTATGGCCCGTAGTTAAGGCACTACTCGGTCATTACCGTCGTTACCCACTACAAATTATTCTTGTCTGGCTAGGGTTAACCTTAGGCGTGTCCCTTCTTGTTGGTGTTACTTCTATCAATCAGCATGCAAAACAAAGTTATGCGACAGGAGAAAAGCTTTTCTCCAATCCTTTGCCATACCGAATCCGAACTAAACACTCTGCCAATAAAATCCCTCAAGGTTTCTATATCCAGTTGCGCCGAGCTGGGTTTAACCAATGTGCGCCGTTTGACGTGCTACATCTAGATGCTAAAACCGATATGAGCTTGATGCTGGTGGGGATTGATCCTGTCGCGATGATTCCATTGCAGCAAGGCAAATCTTTGGGTGAGATGCCCGTTCTATCATTAATGAAACCTCCTTATCCCATTCTAGTTAGTCAAGATTTGGCCGCTTACATGAGTTGGCAGGATGGGGACTTTATTGAGATGAATGACGGAAGTCGTCTCGGACCGATTCAAGTCGATAAAAACAAAATGCTCTCAGGGACTCGGTTGGTTACTGATATATCGTTGTTGCGTATGCTCAAGCGGAGCTCAGGTTTATCTGCGATTTCTTGTGGTGAAATGCCAGAGGAAAAGCTAATAGCACTGAAAAATATGCTTCCCAATGGCATGACGCTCGTTAGGAATACGCGTACGGAGCTTGAGTCGTTAACTAATGCATTCCACATGAATCTCACTGCGATGGGGATGCTGTCATTTTTGGTCGGGTTGTTTATTTTTTATCAAGCGATGTCTTTGTCATTTATTCAGCGACAACGTTTGGTGGGTATTTTGAGACAGACGGGGGTCAACGGAACGCAGTTGGCTCAAGCATTGTTGTTAGAGTTGTCGTTGCTCGTCTTTATTGCGTGGGCGTGTGGTAACTTTTTTGGTTTGATCTTGGCAAATGAACTGATCCCTGCAGTCTCATCGAGCCTGAGCGATTTGTACGATGCCAACGTAGGCTTAACAATAGGATGGTCTTGGCAGTCCAGCTTATATAGTCTGATCATGGCAGCGATGGGCGCATTAATATCGTGTTTGTGGCCATTGATTCGTTTGTTGAAGTCACAGCCAATTCGTCTATCTTCTCGACTGTCATTAATGCGATTTGCAGGGCGTGAGTTCTCTTGGCAGGCTCTTGCTGCGTGTGCGTTTTGTGTCGCGGCAATCGCAGTGTATCAAGCACCGAAAACACAAGAAACTGGCTTTGCCATTATTGCGCTGATGTTGGTTAGTGTGGCCTTGTTTATGCCATTTATTATGTGGCATATGTTCCAGAGCTTTTCTTACACCATGCGTTGGGTACGTGTACGTTGGTTTTTTGCCGATGCGGCTGCAAGCATGAGTTATCGCGGTGTGGCAACAATGGCGTTTATGTTGGCACTGGCGGCAAATATCGGCGTAGAAACGATGGTAGGCAGTTTTAGGGATACAACCGATAAATGGCTCAGCCAGCGATTAGCAGCGGATATTTATATCTATCCGACAAATAACTCAGCAGCTCGGATGAGTGCGTGGCTGCAAAACCAACCAGAAGTCAACTCGGTTTGGTGGCGTTGGGAAAAAGATATGCCAACCGAACATGGTGCTTTGCAAGTGGTGAGTACAGGCTCTTCTGAAGGTGAGCTAGATGCACTGACGGTAAAACTAGGTGTCCCGAATTACTGGTATCAACTGCACGCGACCAAGAGCTTGATGGTGAGTGAATCGATGGCCTTAAAACTGGATATTCGCCCAGGGGACTTCATTAACTTGCAGGAACCACTAGGTGGAGACTGGCAAGTCGTTGGTGTTTATTACGATTATGGAAACCCGTATAACCAGGTGATGATGTCGCACCGGAATTGGCTGTATGCATTTGCAGGGACGGGTAATGTTGGCCTTGGTGTGGTGTTAAAAGATAGCGTTAATGGGGAGGGCCTGAAAAATCGCTTAGAAAATGTATTCCGCCTCCCGCAAGACCGTGTGTTTGATAATGGTAATATTTATAGTCAGGCAATGAGGGTATTTGATCATACCTTCGCTATTGCAGGAACCTTGGGCAACATCACACTGATTATTGCTGTGTTTGGTTTATTCTTCGCGACATTGGCGGGCGAACTGTCGCGGCAGCGGCACTTCTCTTTGCTGAGATGTATGGGGGTATCCGGAAAGGAACTTGTCGCATTGGGTGGTTTGCAGTTGTTTGTCTTCGGGGCCATTTCCGCGATTATTGCGGTGCCACTTGGTCTGGCACTTGCACACTTGATCGTTGATATTATCATTAAGCAATCATTCGGCTGGTCTCTGGAGCTTCAAACGATCCCTTGGGAATATGCTCAAACTATTGCTTGGGCGATGCTTGCCATCATGATTGCTGGCGCATTGCCAGTTATTAGAATGATTAAGAGTACGCCAATGAAGTCATTAAGGGATGCGTTGTAATGAAAAAAGTGGGCTCTAAAAAACGCTTGTTAGTTTCAACGATGATTGTTATTACGTTTGCCTTTTTGACCGGTGCTGCTTTTTACTCAACTTTTTGGTTGGAAGCGACAGCGACACAAGAAAGCGAGCTTAATTCTATTCTAACGCGTGAAAATCAAACGATTTTCGAACCTGTATTACCTGACGAGCATGTCTCTTTACCGTCAGATTTTCGCTTTCATCCCGAGTACCAACATGAATGGTGGCACTACTTTGCGAAACTGAAAGACGAACAAGGGAAAATATACAATGTTCAATGGAGCTACTTCAGGGTCGCGACGGATGAGCGAGAAACCAGCGGATGGCAAAACCCTCAACTGTACATTTCACATGTTGTCGTTAGCCATGGTTCACACGTCTGGAAAGAGCAACGTGTAGCGAGAGGCGGGATAGGCCAAGCTGGCATGACTAATCGTCCTTTCAGGTTATGGATTGATAATTGGACGTGGCGTTCACTTGGTGCAACGCCTTTCCCTGGTAACTTGAATGTGACTACCGATACGTTTGGTTTAGATCTTAATACTATGACAAATGGCCCCTTTGTCGTGAATGGAGACAAAGGTTTTCAGGTTAAACACGCGTTGCAATCTGTTGCCTCTTTCAGTTTTAGTGCGCCATTTTTAAAGGTGAAAGGGAGTTTGAACATTAATGGCAAACGCTTCTCTGTTGCTGGCTCTGCTTGGGCTCAGAAAGAGTGGGGCAGTGGCTTAATTGGTGAAGGGCAACAGGGGTGGGATTGGTTTGTATTCAATTTAGATGATGGTCGAGCACTGACAGTCAGCCGCTACCGCCACCATGGACAAACACCGCATGTGTTTGGCACCTTGTCCACACGCTCAGGTAAAGTCATCAATCTCTCAGACGATGATATCAGTATTAAACCAATGCAAGTGACCAGTTTATCAAATGGAAGAAGGCTGCCTTTGCAGTGGATTATTAATATTCCAAAGCATCAAATTAACTTGACCACTCGTATTATCAAATCAGATATGTGGCTTCCTTTTGTTATACCGTATTGGGAAGGTCCTACCTTAGCTTCTGGCTCCAACGAGGCTTGGGGCTTTATGCAGCTCACTGGTTATTAAATTCTGATAAAAACCACCCCAATGGGTGGTTTTTTAGTGGATGAAACTTCCTGAATTTTTCTCAAAAGTATGGGGTTATCATGACAGTACATGCCATGTTATGCTGATTTTCTCATAATCTTGATAAACATTTGGCGCGATAACAACAAGTACGCGCTGTGATCAAAATTGAGTGTTATGTTGGAAAATACGATGTATAGTAAACTTCATATCGGAAAAATCGAAGTTTATACTCTGAAGAAGCGATTATTCTAAAGTTTTCGACCGCTATACACTCTTATCATTCTTTGTTAATCGTTTATTAAGATAATAAATATAAGGACGAAACCATGAACGATGTCATTCGTGACTTTTTCAAAATGGAATCAGCTGGTGGTATTCTTCTCGTGATTGCCGCGGCAATTGCGATGACCATTGCTAACTCACCGCTGGGCGAAACTTATCAATCTGTACTGCATACTTATGTATTTGGTATGTCAGTTTCTCACTGGATTAATGACGGCCTAATGGCTGTTTTCTTCTTACTCATTGGCCTTGAAGTTAAGCGAGAGCTACTTGAAGGTGCGTTAAAATCAAAAGAAACCGCAATTTTCCCTGCGATTGCAGCGGTCGGCGGTATGTTAGCTCCTGCTCTTATTTACGTAGCCTTTAATGCCAACGATCCTGAGGCGATTTCTGGTTGGGCAATTCCAGCGGCGACAGATATCGCTTTTGCTTTAGGTATCATGGCGTTATTAGGTAAGCGTGTACCAGTAAGCCTAAAAGTGTTCTTGCTGGCGCTTGCTATCATCGATGATTTAGGTGTGGTTGTTATTATCGCGCTATTTTACACCGGTGACCTGTCGACCATGGCGTTGCTTGTTGGCTTCATCATGACTGGTGTCCTATTCATGTTGAATGCGAAGGAAGTAACAAAACTTACGCCATACATGATTGTCGGTGCGATCTTATGGTTCGCGGTGCTTAAATCTGGTGTTCACGCAACATTGGCAGGTGTAGTGATTGGTTTTGCTATCCCACTAAAGGGAAAGCAGGGCGAACATTCTCCACTTAAACATATGGAGCACGCGCTTCACCCATACGTGGCATTTGGTATTCTGCCTCTATTCGCATTTGCCAATGCGGGGATTTCGTTAGAAGGCGTATCGATGTCAGGTCTAACTTCAATGCTGCCACTCGGTATTGCTTTGGGTCTACTGGTTGGTAAGCCTCTAGGTATCTTTACCTTTAGCTGGGCAGCGGTAAAAATGGGCGTTGCTAAGTTACCTGAAGGCGTTAACTTCAAGCATATCTTTGCGGTATCTGTGTTGTGTGGTATTGGCTTTACAATGTCTATCTTTATTTCCTCTTTAGCGTTCGGAAATGTAAGTCCTGAATTTGATACCTATGCTCGACTCGGTATCTTAATGGGCTCGACAACAGCCGCATTACTTGGTTATGCCTTACTGCACTTTTCTTTGCCTAAGAAAGCGCAAGCGTAAGATAAAAAATGCGCTATTTTGTAAAGCCTCCCAATCGGGAGGCTTTTTTATACCCATAGTTCAGTACATCAGCGACTTAATAGCGACACTTTCGTATTAAGCGGATGTCTAGCCCATGGAGATGAACGGAATCATCGAAAAAGGTAGGTTGGTAGATCTGCGGGCGAAAAAAAGCCCAGCCGAAAATTTGACTGGGCGGATACAAACATAGGAGTTAATAAGAAAAAAGCAGCAACGTAACAATTAGATGGAAACAAGTTTGACGGCCAGTGAAACTTAAAATGCCCTAGTTGTTACATTTATTCAGACCGAACCTTTTCCAAACAGTTCCATTTTTTTTCAAAAAAATTCGATTTAATTCTTTCTGCCCGCTTGTATCGTAAAGAAGTAAGAGAAGAGGCGAACAGCGTAACCAACTTAATGGCGGTTTGAAACTCGATAGCCCTCTTTTCTATAGTAGCTATAAACTTAAATTGCATTTCAAACCCGCACCTCCTGCTCCGACCGCCTAACGACATTGCTAGCGTTTCAAATACGATGGTTTGCGAAACTTGGTCATTTTCTTCAGGCGAGCATCATTTGCTTATTAGACTTAAATTCAAAAGATTAGATCACACCTTCTAAGTTCTGGTCAGACCAATTGGTGAAAGTGTGATGTTAATCATTTGTTAATCTAAAGTTTCAGGAGTATATTTTCAAACAGTTGTTTAATACGAGTGATTGAAATGGCCCCGAGAACATCAACAAAAGAAAAAATACTCGATGTCGCAGAAGGACTCTTTGCTGAACATGGTTTTAATGATACTTCGCTAAGAACGATAACAGGTAAAGCGAACGTCAACTTAGCATCGGTAAATTATCACTTTGGCGATAAAAAAACGCTAGTTAGAGCGGTTTTAGATAGATACCTAGAAGCGCTCATGCCGAGCATTAAAACCTCACTAATCGAGTTAAACACGCGTGATAGCTACGACATGGACGACGTCTTTGAGTCATTGCGTTTACCTTTGCGTACATTAAATGATGTGCGCCCCAATGGTACTGCATTATTCATGTTGTTAATTGGCCGTGGTTACACAGACGTACAAGGTCATCTGCGTTGGTTCATCACCACTCGATATGAAGAGGTACTTAACCTCTTCACCTTCTCGATAATGAAGGCAAACCCGGAACTATGTGAGGAGCAGCTGTTTTGGCGACTGCACTTCACGCTAGGTACCTGCGTATTTACGATGGCTTCAAGCCAAGCTCTTTCGGAGCTTGCTGAAAGTAAATTTGAAAAGGAAGTCGATGTGAAATCTGTCGTCGATTTACTGATTCCTTATTTGTCAGCAGGAATGTCAGCGAAGCAGTTGGCACAAGACAAATAAGAAAGTTAAACCAATAATAAAATTATGCCCAGAGCGGTTACGTGAACAAAAGGATCTGAACTATGAGCTCTCTACGAAGAAAATGGATTAGTGACCCAGCTTTTAAAGTGTTCAAAAAAGTATTGCCACCTCTCTCTAGCACCGAGAAAGAGGCGATGGAAGCGGGTAGTGTATGGTGGGATGCCGAACTATTCTCAGGCAAGCCAAACTTCACAACATTGCATCATTATCCAACGCCTACACTGACAGCAGAAGAGCAGTCATTTATGGATAATGAGCTTGAAACCCTTCTAGAAATGCTTGATGACCAGAAGATTGTCAAAGAAGACAGGGATTTACCGCCTGAAGTATGGGAGTACTTACGTAAAGAGCGATTTTTCTCACTGATCATTTCAAAAGCGTATGGTGGTCGTGAATTTTCCGCTTTAGCGAACTCAACCATTGTTTCTCGTATTGCGACTCGTAGCATCAGCACCGCTGTATCGGTAATGGTACCGAACTCTCTTGGTCCAGGTGAGCTTTTATCGCACTATGGCACGCAAGAGCAAAAAGATTACTGGTTGCCTCGTCTTGCTGATGGTACCGACATTCCTTGTTTTGCATTAACAGGGCCCGAAGCGGGATCTGACGCCGGTGGTATACCAGATCAAGGCGTAGTTTGTTATGGCACTCACGAAGGCAAAGAAGTGCTTGGCGTGCGAGTTAGCTGGAATAAACGCTACATCACACTTGCGCCAGTGGCGACAGTGCTCGGATTAGCATTTAAGCTACAGGATCCAGAAGGGCTACTTGGTGATAAGAGAGAGGTTGGAATCACATGTGCACTGATCCCCGCTGACCATGAAGGTGTCGAAATAGGCGAGCGCCATGATCCTCTGGGTTCTGCATTCATGAATGGTCCGACTCGTGGTGAAGATGTCTTCATCCCTATGGACTGGTTGATCGGTGGCGCTGATTACGCAGGTAAAGGTTGGCGTATGCTGGTTGAGTGTCTTTCTGCTGGTCGTGGTATCTCTCTCCCAGCGCTTGGCACAGCGATTGGCCACCTTACTACACGTACAACTGGTGCTTATGCTTACGTACGTAAACAGTTTGGTATGTCGATCGGTAAGTTTGAGGGTGTCGCAGAAGCTATGGGGCGTATTGGTGGCCTTACTTATCTACTAGAAGCAACACGTACGCTGACGACGACTTCTCTCGATATGAAAGAAAAACCTGGGATTGTAACCGCGATTGCCAAGTACCACATGACGGAAATTGCGCGTACTATTCTAAATGATTCGTTTGATATTCATGCAGGTCGTGCGATTCAAGATGGCCCAATGAACTATCTTGCTAAACACTATCTCGGTATCCCAGTTGCGATCACTGTTGAAGGCGCGAATATTCTGACTCGTAACCTGATGATATTTGGTCAAGGTGCGACTCGTTGTCACCCATATGTACTGAAAGAAATGGAAGCCGCGGCGAATCCAGATTCTGAACAAGGGGCGAAAGAATTTGACAACTTGCTCTTTAAACACATCAAACATGCGGTAGGCAATACATTTGGTGCATTTGGCGCGGCGCTAACTGGTTCTCGGTTTGTAAAAGCGCACATGAGTGGCCCAACACAGCAGTACTATAAAGAAATCACAAGATTAAGCCGAGCGCTTGCCGTTAGTGCTGACTTCGCGATGTTAACACTAGGCGGTGATTTGAAGCGTAAAGAAATGATTTCCGCACGTCTGGGTGATGGCTTAAGTTATCTATATATGGCGTCTGCCGCACTGAAAAAGTATGAAGATGAAGGACGTCAACAAGGCGATCTAGATTTTGTCCACTACGCCGTGCAACATTGTTTGTATAACGCATCTAAGTCATTAAATGAGGCTTATACCAACTTCCCTGTGAAATACGTTGGCGGTGTGCTGAAAGGGTTATTGTTCCCACTTGGTAATCATTTTAATAAGCCAAGCGATGAACTGTGTGTGAATCTGGCGGAAGCGATGATGACGCCAGGAGCACAACGTGATCGACTCACGCATCTTTGCTACATCGGAAAATCCGACGACGACAGCGTAGGCTTAATGGAGAATGCCTTCCTCGCAATGTACGAAATCAAACCATTAGAGCGTAAGCTTATGAAGGCGGCGAAGGATGGGAAAGTGGCTCGTAAAGGTCTGCTACACGACCGTTTGCAGCAAGCATTTGAAGCTGGCGTGTTAACTGAGCAAGAAATTGACCAAATCATGGCGGCAGACAAATTGCGTTACAAGGCGATTCAAGTTGACCACTTTAGTCATGACTTTTCTGAAGTACGAACCGATTGCCCAAAAAAGTCGCATTTGAACCCGGCGGCATAGTAAACCGTTAATACTAAGAAAAGCACCTCAATGAGGTGCTTTTTTGTGTTCTTGCTGAGTGGATGTTGGGATAGTGCTCCAACCACTTGCCTTTTCAGAGCATTTTTACAGAAATTAGATGCGAAATCCCGACGAAACTTTTATCCTAACAAGGTTTTTTAAAGGAAGTTGAATATGATCATCAAACCTAGAATTCGTGGATTTATCTGTACTACAACGCACCCTGTTGGTTGTGAAGCTAACGTAAAAGAACAAATTGCGTACACTAAAGCGCAAGGCCCAATCAAAAACGCACCTAAGCGCGTTCTTGTTGTCGGTGCATCAAGTGGCTACGGTCTATCTTCTCGTATCGCTGCGGCATTTGGTGGCGGTGCATCAACTATCGGTGTTTTCTTCGAAAAAGAAGGCACTGAGAAGAAGCCAGGTACGGCAGGTTTCTACAATGCAGCTGCTTTTGAAAAGCTAGCGCGTGAAGAAGGCCTGTACGCAAAAAGCCTAAACGGCGACGCTTTCTCAAATGAAGCGAAACAGAAAACTATCGAACTGATCAAAGAAGATTTAGGTCAGATCGATATGGTGGTTTACTCACTGGCTTCCCCAGTACGTAAAATGCCAGAAACTGGCGAGCTAGTTCGTTCAGCGCTTAAGCCTATCGGTGAAACTTATACATCAACTGCTGTTGATACCAACAAAGATGTGATCATCGAAGCAAGTGTTGAGCCTGCAACAGAAGAAGAAATCAAAGACACAGTAACCGTTATGGGCGGTGAAGACTGGGAACTTTGGATCAATGCACTGTCTGATGCTGGTGTTCTTGCTGAAGGCTGTAAGACAGTCGCGTACAGCTACATTGGTACTGAGCTAACTTGGCCAATCTACTGGGATGGCGCACTAGGTAAAGCGAAAATGGACCTAGATCGTGCGGCGAAAGCGCTAAACGACAAGTTAGCAGCGACAGGCGGCAGTGCAAATGTTGCTGTACTTAAATCTGTTGTAACTCAGGCAAGTTCCGCAATTCCTGTTATGCCACTGTACATTGCAATGGTATTCAAGAAAATGCGCGAAGAAGGCGTACACGAAGGCTGTATGGAACAAATCTACCGTATGTTCAGCCAACGTCTGTACAAAGAAGATGGTAGTGCAGCAGAAGTGGATGAGATGAACCGTCTACGTCTGGATGACTGGGAACTTCGTGACGACATTCAGCAGCACTGTCGTGAACTATGGCCTCAAATTACGACTGAGAACCTAAAAGAACTGACTGACTACGTAGAGTACAAAGAAGAGTTCTTGAAACTATTTGGTTTCGGTGTTGAAGGCGTAGATTACGAAGCGGATGTAAATCCAGCGGTTGAAGCTGATTTTATCCAAATCTAATCGAATGACTGATTAGACAACCGATATACAAAAGGCGCTCATTGAGCGCCTTTTTTGCTTTCATCAGTCAAAGTTATTAACTTAATATTATCAGGATTGTACCTGCCAACGTCATCAGAATATTGGCAATCGCATAGGTACCCGCATAGCCAAGAGCTGGGATGGTGGATTTAGCGTAGTCGTTGACGACATCCATAGCTGGGGCACAAGTTCGGGCACCAATAATGGCACCGAAGAGCAGGGCACGGTTCATCTTGAGTATGTGTGCGCCCACTAAATAGGCCAATACCACAGGCACAACACTAACAATGAATGCTAAACCAATCACTTTTGGACCAACTTGAGTCAAGTGCTCGAACATCTTTCCGCCTGCACTTAGACCTATTCCCACCATAAAGAACATCAAACCCAAATCTTTGACCATATTCAGCGCCCCCTGCGGGACATAGCCGAAAGTAGGGTGATTTGCTCGTAAGAAACCAAGTGTAATACCAGATAACAAAAGACCTACCGCGTTACCCAAGCTGAACGAAACCTGGCCGAATGTCATCGTGATGAGGCCAAACAGAATACCCAAAATAAAGAAGCTGCAAAAAGCGAGTAAATCGGCCATTTGACTGTGGATCGAGATGAAACCGATTTTTTCCGCGAGTCCATGTACTCGGCTTTTCTCGCCGCTCACCTGAAGGACGTCACCTTTAGCGAGCACAATGTCTAAGTCCATCGGCATTTCTATTTGCGCCCGTACCACGCGGTTTAAGAAACAGCCAAACTCAGATAAGTTTAAATCAGATAAACGCTTGCCTGCGATAGCGTCACTTTTTACGACAATTTCTTCTTCAACGATGCGCAAATCAAGCAAGTTACGATCAAATACTTCTTTACCGTTGCGGAAGCTAGGATCCAAGCGAGCATGACTATCAGGGAAACCAACCAGTGCAATTTCATCACCCTCTTGCAAAATGGCATCACCATCTGGATGGGCGAGAATACCGTTACGGCGGATTCGCTCAATGTAACAGCCAGTTTGACGATAAATGCCTAGTTCACGCAAGTTCTTGCCGTCAGTCCAGTCAATCAATTCTGGACCGACTCGGTAAGCACGAATAATCGGTAAGTACACTTTTCTTTGGCTTGAATTTCCAAGGCCACGTTCTTGAGCAATTTGCTGCGCAGAATCAGACAGGTTCTGCTTCTGTAGTTTTGGCAATAGCTTCGCGAACATGATCATGCTAATTAAGCCGACCAGATAAGCCATCGCGTAACCCACGGATAGATTTTCTAATACCAAAGAAAAATCCATATTGCGCGGTATAGTCGCAAGGCCAGAGTTCAGAGCGTCTTGTGCACCAACCAGTACAGGTGTTGCTGTCAACGCGCCAGCCATCATACCGGCTGACAAGCCAAAATCGAGGCCGAAATAGTGGCTCAAGCCATACGTTAAGCTGACTGCGGACACGAGAACGGTCATACTTAAGATAAAGTAATGCTTACCATCTCTGAAGAATATGCCAAAAAAGTTTGGTCCAGCTTCAATGCCAACGCAATAAATAAACAGCATAAAGCCAATGGTTAATGCTTCTGCATTGAATGAGAAGCCAAGGTGACCCATTACCAACGAGGTAATTAGAACGCCTATGGAGTTGCCTAGTTGTAATTTGCCAAATCGGATTTTTCCGATGGCAAGGCCAATGGCTAATACGACGAAGATTAGAAGGATAGGGTTTTGCTCAAGAAGGTATACGACGTCTATGTTCACTGTGTGGCTCGGTAAAGTGTGTGCCAAAAAGATTAAGAATTGCGAATTGTAACTAAATATAGCAAAAAGATAAGTGAATTTTTTTAGGTTTTACCATTAGTTGACGTAAGGTAATAACCAACTGAAAAATAATAAAAAAGCCGCATGAAGCGGCTTTCTTAAAAACTGTCTTGATTACTCGTCAAATAGACCTAGGTGCTCTTTCGCGTATGCTTCGAACTCGTCGCAGCCACCGATGTGCTCTTGGTCGATAAAGATTTGAGGAACAGTTTCAACTGGTTTACCAACTGTTTTCTCAAGATCTGCTTTAGAAATGCCTTCAGCATGGATATCAACGTAACGGTAGTTGAAGTCGTCACGCTTCGCTTTTAGCGTTTCTGCGTGTTCTTTTGCACGAACACAGAAAGGACATGCAGGGCGACCAAAGATAACAACGAACATAATCTTATTTCTCCTAAATCTATTCTTTTTTGAAAGCGTACAAAACATAGCGGCTGAGTGCGCTCTCTTTTGTTGCAGTAACTATGCCCGATCCAGATACGGAAATAAAGCGGCAATTACCTCTTGGTTCTATAGGTGAAATCTATCGAATAAAAACTAAACGCGCTCCCTTATTCTATGGCTCTAAAGTATGTGAAGTGACGCATAAAAAACATACATTTTAAGGGGTTAATGATGGCAAGGTGGAATTGGTCAATTTTTTTTATTCAAAAACATAGCAATCTAATCTGGCTATACGCAAATGACTTCAACTCTTACATAAGTGTTAAATCAGAGGGCAAGAGGTTATTTGGGTATATTATTTTGGGAGGATGTGTATGTTTCAGTTTATGACTGCAACAAGGATTATATTTGGTGAAGGTGCACTTCAGTCTTCATTATCCGTTATCAACCAATTTGGCTACAGTGTTTTGCTGGTAACTGGGAAGGACACCCAACGAGCCACGCCCATCATTAACTACCTTAAAGCTCAAAATATGCGTTACCAACACGTAGCAATCAATGGCGAACCTTATATCACAATGGTAGAAGAGACCGCGGTACTCGGTAGAAAATTCCAGCCTGATATGGTGATTGCTATTGGCGGTGGCAGTGTCATCGATATGGGTAAAGCCCTAGCCGCTATTATTCCTAATCAAGGCAATGTTTACGATTACGTCGAAGTGGTAGGAAGAAACGTACCATTAAAGGCAAAACCTCTTCATTTTATTGCAATTCCTACGACAGCAAGCACGGGCTCAGAGGTGACTCGAAATGCGGTGTTGAAGTCTGGACAAGATAAAGTGAAAGTGAGTCTTCGAAGCCCTGATATGCTGGCAGACGTTGCCATTGTGGATCCGACGCTCACTTATGGAACCGATCAATACACATCCGGGCGTGGCGCGATGGATGCGTTCACTCATTTGATGGAAGCGTATGTGTGTGGTGAGCCAAACCCTCTTACAGATATGGTGTGCGAAGAGGGACTTCGTCGTTTAAGCCGTTCAGTGATTGCTGCTTGTAAGCAAGATAATCATAAGGCTCGCTCGGATTTATCATTCGCTGCGTTGCTCGGTGGCATGGCCATTACTAATGCCAAATTAGGTGCTGCGCATGGGCTTGCGTCGGCGTTAGGAGGTAAGTTAGATGCTCCCCACAGCGTGATCACGGCGCGTCTTGCACCGCACGTGATGCAGGAAAATATTAACGCCGCGAAGCTCGCTGGTAGGAATGATGTGATAAATCGTTATCGTAAACTTGCCCAACTGGTTACCGATCGTGCGAACGCGAATGAGCACGATGGGGTTCTTTGGGTAAATATGGTGTTAGATAAGTTAGCGTTGCCGTTACTTGGCCAATTCGGAGTATGCCAAACTTCTTTTGAACAAGTGGCGAACGATGCGCTTAAGTCGATGGCGATCAAAGGCAACCCGCTACCCCTTAATCAGGAACGTTTGATATACATATTGCAGCAAGTCTGTGATTGCAGTGGAGAGTGTGTGGCAGAGAGCACACAACACGTGAGCTCTGTAGAAGTGCTTGAATCAAGAACGGACTTATCGAGTGTGAACGACTTGGGTTGATGTATTGATCTAAAGCACATTGAAAAAAGGGGAGCGTTGAGCTCCCCTTTATTAAATCTTTCACTAAACAGCAGGACTTAGTACTGACTTAGTTTGTCATAGCGACTGTCTTTCAACGCATCTTTTACGCGTTTTAGGTTCTCACGGAAACCTGTACCACGGCGGAGTGTGAAGCCGGTTGCCAGTACATCAATCACCGTCATCTGTACAACTCGACTCGCCATTGGCATATAAACGTCGGTATCTTCAGGAATATCAAGCGTAATAGCGAGTGAACTTGCCTTTTCTAGCGGTGAGTCCTTTGCTGTAATCGCAATGACCGTCGCGCCGTTTTCACGAGCAAGGTTTGCTATTTCGACCTGACTCTTCGTTCGACCTGTGTGAGAAATAAGAACCACAACATCATTATCACTGCAGTTAATACAACTCATGCGCTGCATGACAATGTCTTCAAAACAAGTAATTGGAATGTTAAAGCGAATAAACTTGTTTTGTGCGTCTCGGGCTACAGAAGATGATGCACCAAGGCCAAAGAATGAAATGCGCTTCGCTTGCGTTAGCAAATCGACCGCACGGTTCACTTGCATTGGATCTAGGCTGTTTTTCGCGACATCTAAACACGCCATGGTCGATTCGAAAATCTTATGGGTGTACGCGTCTGGGCCATCGTCTTCTTCCACGTTACGGTTAACGTAAGGGGTACCGTTGGCTAGGCTCTGTGCCAAGTGAAGCTTAAAATCTGGAAAGCCCTTGGTGTCCAGACGACGACAGAAGCGGTTTACAGTGGGCTCACTAACATCAGCCATTTTAGCCAACGTTGCAATGCTTGAATGAATTGCAGTTTGTGGAGACGCCATAATTACTTCCGCAACTTTGCGCTCTGACTTACTGAAATTCTCCAGGTTTTTTTGAATTTTTTCTAATGTATTCATAGTGTTCACGAGGGTATAGAGAACAACTCGCTGGCTCTGTTAACGAAAGGAAACACGAAGATTCCAGAGTAGAGTGGGGCGTTAACGAAAACAACCAGCGCCATAGAATCAGTATAAACCTGATCTTCAATCAGTCTAAACCAATAACGGATACTATTTAGTGAGAATTTGACAGGCCTCAAACAAAATGTTGTAAAAACTACAGAATTGGATGTGTAATCGATGTTTTGTTGCGCCAGTCGCACGAGAATGATGTTTGAGTTACATCAAAACGAAAAAAAATTTCAAATTGATGTAACTCTTTCGGGCCATTAAGACGATTGGATATCAGTGACCACCTGCTGAATTCTTTCCATCAAATTTGGTGCTTGCTTGGCGATTTCACGCTGTTCATCAAGCACAGAACTCAAAATCTCTTTGGTCGTCAGCGGATTAGCCAAAACCACTCGGAACACAATCGTGTTCATGCGCTGCCATTGGTCTGGGTTCAGTCTTGTACGTGAAACAAACGATTTGCCCGTTTCGCGCTGACGCTTTTGAATAAACTGTGTTAATTCATTAATCAGTTCATTCAGTTGTTCTTTTTGTGAACCTTCCGCTTTTGCTAATGCCTCACGGATGAATGGCGGCAAGTAGCGGTACGTGAGGAGACAAAGCTCTGGTTCAGAAACCAATTCGAAATCATCTTGCTGCTTGATTAAATCTGCAAAGTAGCGAGCTTTTTCAATGCTTTGGTCTATCAGCAGCTCATAGCCAGGGCGGCTGATGATGTGCATTGCGGCATAGACTAACATTGCCATGCCCGAACGAGAGCCTTCTAATGTATGGCTGCCTAGGTCTTTTGAGCCTTTACGCAAGATATATTGAGCGTGATGCTCTATGGATTTCATTGCGTCAGGATCTTTGAACAGAACCATACCAGCGCCCATCGGGATGTAGAGTTGCTTGTGCGCATCAATGGTTACTGAGTCTGCCATTTCCACACCGTTAAGAAGGTGACGGTGGTGATTAGACATAAGTGTTGCGCCACCCCATGCGGCATCCACATGGAAATGACAACCGTGAGCTTGGCAGACTTCTGCGATTTCAGGTAGCGGGTCGACATTACCTGTCTCTGTTGTACCAGCTACACCAATAACAGCAATAGGCTTGATGTTTTGTTTCTCTAGTTCAACAATTTTCGCTTTAAGGTCGTCGACAATAATACGGTTGTTGGCATCCGTTTTAACCGCAACCAAGCCTTCTTGACCTAAACCTAGTACATCGGCTGCTTTCTTAAGGGAGTAGTGACCACGCTCAGACACCAATACCGCTAATCCATCGTAGCCATAATGCTTCATGGCTTTAAATAGGCCTTCTTTCTCAACGCCTTTAAATGAACCATTGGCTCTTAACGCCTTGTTACGTGCTACCCAAAGTGCAGTGATATTGGCAATGGTACCGCCGGAGCAAAATGCGCCCAATGAGTGGTTTGCGCTATGCATCCACTGATCGTAAAACGTATCGCTCTGACCATAGATCAAGCGATGTAGCATGCCCAAAACTTGACGTTCAAGCGGGGTAAAGGCTTTAGAAGTCTCTATCTTTACCAGGTTTTGGTTTAAGGCGATCATGATCTTTGACAGTGGCATCAAGAAATAAGGCAGCGCCGATGTCATATGACCAATGAAGCTTGGTGAAGAAGTGTGAACGGAGTGCGACACCAAAGTGTCGAGTAAGTGTTCTGTATGATCTGACACGAACTCTGGCTGCTCAGGAATCTGAGCAGAAGAAAAGTCTTTTTCGATTTCGCGTAAAGGCTTTTCTTCTGCCACGATGTGTTCACGAAGAAATTGATTTAGATTTCGCGAGAGGCTCTCGTCAATTTTGGTTAACGTTGAGTCAGGACCTTCTGGGACAGTGAAGATCTTTAGCAAGCTCTCAAAGCTAACGTCAGCGGTTTTTTGTTCCTTAACCATAGCAAAGAATCTTTGTAGTTATTTTGGTAATGCGAGCGGCACAATCTAAACTAAAACGGGCGCAAAGTCCCGTTTTAATTGTTGAAACCCATGTTGCTGAAATGAAAATTTTAGGTGAGGGCTACAATCTTCGCATTAAAAAATCGTTGATTTTAATGTGTTAAAACACTCGGCGTTTTCGAGCATCCTCAACGATTAATTAATCACACTTCTGCTTTTCAATCTTCTCTATTGACTGATTGTACTTATTAAGCGCGGTATCAATTTGTTGTGGATGGCTAAGCAGGTCGGCGAATGCTGAACGGAGTTCGTAGTTTTTTGGATGGTTAGTCGATTGACGGTCACTAAACGTTTGTTTTGCGACTTCACCTAACTTATCACTTCGGCTTGCTAGCTGCTTAACGTCGTGTTGTTCCAATTTTAGCCATGCTTCGATTGGCTGTTCTGTTGCAACACGGCTAGGATCGTTCTCTAGAAAATAGTGAACTGCTTCACGGTTTAATTCAAAGTGATGTTTACGGCCGTCCAAGAACCACTGGCTAACTTCTTTTAGATCTGGATACTGGGTAACCGTCAAATCAACAAGATCTTGATACCACTGTAGTGAGGCATCAACATAGCCGTCGTATTTGCTAGCAAGACATTGTTGATCTGCGGCAAACGTAAAAGTTGAGCTTGTAGCGAGGAGCGCTGCAACGACAAAGCGTTTCATTCTTCTTCCTTCTGGTTGTTATCCCTTTATTAACGCAAGGCACATAAGTTGATGTTTCACCCTTCTTTCTCTTTAGTCGTGATAAATCATTGGGCTAATTGATAAAAAGAAAGCGGATTATTGCCAAAATCTTGATCACTTTGACGTTAACTGGGTATTTGAATTTTTGCCGTATTGTAATGGATGTTAAAGCGAAAACCTGAGATCTAGCTAGCAAGTGATACAAAGAAAAGCATCATAACTGGTACCAGTAAACTCAAAATAAACCCACTAACGATGGCAACTGGGACACAACGCACACCACCTGTAGTCTGAATAACAGGTAGGGTAAAGTCCATTGCTGTTGCCCCTGCATAACCAATTGCTGTGCACGGATAGCTACGAATAAAGAGAGGAATGGCTACCAGCGCGACCAGCTCTCTCATCAATTCGATCAGGAAAGATGCCCCCCCAAACACGGGGCCAAAAGCGTCTCCCATCAAAATTCCTGCGAGTGAATACCAGCCAAAGCCTGAAGCCATCGCGAGGGCTTGATAGATAGGAAGGTCCAAAAGTATCGCTGCAATAACGCCACCAAGCATACATGTTGCGATCACAACTGCCGCAATGGCCATACCCTGTTTATTTAATAGAATTTGGCGAAGAGTAAGACCACTATTGCGAAGCTGAATACCAATAAAAAATAGGAGCAGGAAGAGTATCCATTCGCTCGCTGTATCCACCCAACTTAAATCGATGGGTAACAGCAGACCAACTACTAGCCCGCCACCAACGACAACAATCAGCTTTACTGATTCTAAAGCCATCGAGGATAGCGGCAGCTTCTTTTGATTCTGATTGGTCTGGAGAGGAATAATCCTATCGATAATAGGCAGCGCCAACAGATTACAGGTACTTAAACATAAAAAGAAAGTACTCGCATAGAGAAGAATACTTTGTAAGTTGCTACTTAAGTTATCGAGCGCTGCTAGGCTAAGTCCCATCAACGACAAAATGACGTAAATAAGGTAGGACGTTGATTGATTGATCTTCTCCAGTAACGAGGCTCGAGATATAGGAATTAGATACCCCACAACAAGTGGAGCGAAAATAAATAGCATCCCTGAGAACATAAAGCTCTATGATTCCTTTTTTGAGATAATACCAACACACATAAATCAAATTATTTATCGGTTGAAATTAGAGAGATATTTCACCAAATACCAAACGCTGCTCAGCCTTGAGCGAATCGTTTATCGCGAATTAGGTGTGAGAAAACGATAAATTACAAGCCGCTAGCACTTAGCACTGCACGTATTTGGTCATTGAAGTCAGTATCACTCATATTGCTGAGTTCATACAAGACCTCTGCACCTGTTAAGTTGAATTCAACTTCGTGTTCATCAATGCGTTCATCATGATTGCGGAACATCAATAGGTGATGCGCGATTCTTGCAATGTCTAAATAACTCACTTCCGGTCGCGTTTGCTCGTACTTCTCGTTTGAGGAGACCTCTCTAAAGTCATTGTCAAATCCCCAGCGCTCGAGCACCAGTTTGCTTGTTGCTGAACAACGAGTTTGGAAGATTTGCAACGCAATTTCAGGATCTAGGTAATTGCCTCTATCTAAGTACAGGTGGTACTCGTTAATTAGACAAAACAAACCGATATCGGCTAGCAGACCAACCAGCAATGCTTTTTCTTGCTCCAAGTGCCCATAAGTACCTGGCTCGTGTTTACGAAACGCTTGAACCAATATCACCATGACGGCACCGAGTTCTCGGGATACCGCTGCACTTTTCACCAAGATGGCATTACATTCTTTGGTTAAATTTACTGAATGTTTAAGTTGTTCAATCGCTTGTGCGGTAACAATATCACGCACGCGCAGTATACCAAGGCGAGATACCGCGGTAGTTAAGTCGTTGCAGGTAATGTTTCTGCGATTGAAAATTACAGAGTTTGCTACTCGCAGAACGACCGCCGCCAAGCCGGGATCTTCTAACAAACAGTTAGCAACATCTGAAATAGTGGTGTGTTCTTCGACACATAACTGCTGAATTTTAAGCACGACATCAGGAATAGGGGGTAATGAAATCTTACCCGTTGAGATGGACTGTTCTACCAGCTGAGCAAACTCGGATTCCAGTGCGTTTATAAGCTTATCTTTATTATTTGGCAGCCAAAAAAATGATAAATGTTCCATTGTGACGCTGTACTTGAGATCTTTCGTACAGTGTACCCTTACAGCGTATTCTTTATCAATTAAATGCGTATCACGTGCTCGTAATTGCCAGCGAGATCATAATGATGGCGTGTTTTGGGCATGCCGTGCGTCAAAAAAATATCACCACATGAATAATAAGTGTGAAACTAATCACGTATGCTGAATATATACTTTTTTATATGTGACCTATGTCCTAACTTATTTTTCAACGTTAAGTATGATTAAGCAAGTTGGTGAGCACAACTCACAAAAATATCGCCAACAAATCGACATTTATAATTCGCTATAAGCTGCTGTTTATCTGGTGACATCGCTAATCGGGGTAATTTATTCAGATTAAAGAGGTCAATGGACATGACAGACCAAGCTTTTTTTAAATATGTACGCAACTTTAGTGAGTATCAAAAACGTTCTATGTTCGGTGGTATCGGTTTATTCACCGATGATGCTATGTTTGCGCTTGTCAGCAATGATTGCTGCTACTTACGTGGTGGTAATGGATTGGACGAAGTGTTTACTCAACTGAATTGCGAAAAATATAAGCACGTCAAAAAACAGACGACGGCAACCGTAAATTATTATGACGTAACAGATTTGTTTGAATCCGGATATGCAGGACTCGATGAACTGGTACAAAAATCAATTGAATACTCAATTAAGGAACGAAAATATCAAAAGTCTTCTGCCAGTAGACGTTTGAGAGATCTGCCAAATATGCAGTTAACTCTTGAGCGAATGGTCAAGAAAGCAGGTGTTGATGACGTAGAAACCTTTTTAGAACTTGGACCTGTAAAAGTCTTCAACAAAGTTAAAGTGGCTTATGGCAATGACGTTGATGTTAAGTTGCTTTGGAAATTCGCTGGTGCCACTGACGGTGTTCATTGGAAACTGATTCAAGAGCCGCGTAAAAAGCAGTTACTGGCGCTGTGTGAGTAAGCAAGCTGAACGCACGATGATTGACTCGTTTTGATGGAGTTAGCGGGTCGTAAAGGCAAGTGTTGAAAGCGGAAAAAGGACATTGAAGTTTTTGACCACTTCATTGAGTTAGTCATTAGATTAGACAAAAAACCGAGGCATGGGCCTCGGTTTTTGTTTTTTAATTTGCTCTTTTCTTAAAGCACAAATCTTAAAACTTAAAACGCGTGGTGAACATTACCTGATCACCATAAAAGTCGTTGATACGCGCTTCAGCACCTAGAGAGAAAAGCTCAGTTGAGTGGAAACGAGCGTATGCTGCACCGGTCCAGTCGTCATCGTTATCAATAGAAACGTAGCCGACTTTGCCGCCTACTTCTAATTGAGGACCTAACCATTGACGAACACCTAAGTTCAGTTCCATACCTACGTCAGTGCTGCTATCGCTTGAAGGTTGTACAACGCGCATTAGCATTTCACCTGTAAGGTCAGCCCAGTTGTTTAGTGGCGAATGAAAGCCAAAACCAGCGGCTGAGTCAAAATCACTTTCAAACTCAGAGTCGATACGAGCAATAACATGTGCGTTAGGGTGAATTGATTTGCTGAATCCAGCACCAAATGTCACAGGACTTGCGCCAATACGTGCTTCGAAATAGTCGTAGCTAAAGTTGCTCATAGTTGCTGGCGCATTGCGGTCGTTTGCGGCTAGGGCATGGCTTGATGCCACTAGTAAGGCAGCGGCTAATAGTGTTTTACGCATAACTAACGATAAACCTTGTTCATTATTTCCATGGATTCAAGCAACCACTTGAACCGTAATCTGATTTGTCCGACATCATAATAAAAAGGAAGGTCCACGACCAACAAAAATGTGTCGATGTTTTGTCAATTAACTTAATAGTTAGTGGGTTTAAGCAAAAACTACGCCATATACATAACGTCTAAGAGCATCAATCGGATAAATAGTGATGCTTTTCCATACTCGCGCTATTGCGCGAAATAACGTGGATCAGCTGGCTTTGGTGACATTCAAGCTAGAGCCACGCATATTACTCGCCGAAGCTTGCTCTGCGTTCAGCCATGGCATTGAGGATCGCCTCAGAATCAAGGACTTGAGTCCAAGATAGTAAGTTATCATCATTTGCAATCATAAAAGCAGTAAGCTGAGACACGATTGCTTTTCTCAACTCTTCACCTCTCCATGGTTTGGCTATGTAATAGTCCAGACTTGCGTTATTGACGGCCTCAACGGTGTCTTCTAAGCCGGCTTGTCCTGTAAGTAAGACTTTGCGGGCCGCTTTTGTGTCACCATTTTGACTGAGTTCGATTAAGAAGCTAATCCCAGTTTGCTCCGGCATAATGTGGTCGCATAAAATGAGCGCAAGCTGAACTTCCTCTTCCGCCATCTCCTCGATCACTTGCCTTGCTTCAGTGACTGATTCCGCTCCCTCGACAATAAAATGTTCCTCAAAGGGAGCGAGATCCTGGAGCACGCTATCCAAGACTTCTCGTTCGTCATCGACACATAAAATTAAATACTTGGTCATATTTCATCTCCTTTTTCGATGACTGGTAACCAGACTGTCATTCGTGTGAACTTGTCGAGTTCTGATTCGACGTCAATCCATCCCTTATGTGCTGTCACGATTTGCTGGCAGATGGACAGCCCAATGCCTAAACCAAAGTTGCCTTCTTTTTTCGTCGTGAAGTTGAGCTCGAAAATGGCTTCTCTTTGCGATTCAGGAATGCCACACCCATTATCTTCAAACGAGATAACGGCGTAATGTGTATGATCTTTTTCTGCAAGACGTGTTTGTATTTTTAAAACGCCTTTTTCCGGAAATGCATCAATGGCGTTAGAGACCAAATTCGTCCATACCTGTTGGAGTGCGATTGGTTGACAAAGGATAGGAGGTAAATCCGCATAATCAGTGGAAACCTGATGCATTTTTAGTTTGTTTTCGAAGATCACCAAGGTGTCTTCAATACCTTCATGAATATCAGCATAGTGCTGGGCTTCATCATCTGAGCGTGCGTAACCTTTAAGGCTTTTCACCATATCTGCAATTCGCGCAGCACAGACGTTAATTGAGCGAAGAGTAGAACCTGCTTTGTGGTATTGCTCAAGAGTATCGAGAACATGAGAAGATACTTGCTGTTTTTTCGTTAGTTGAGTGAGTAACTCGTGATCTGACTCTAGACCAAGGTTCACCACTTTCTTTGCCAATGTTCGATCTGGAAGGGCATGATTAAGTGCTTTAATGCGTGATCTGAGCTCAGCGGTTGAAGCGGGTTTTACGGTTTGAGCTTTGCTCAACAACTCAATGCCTTTGGTTTGTATATCGGAACTGGGTACTTCGTTAAGTAATCTTTCTAGCGTATGCGTTAAATTCTCTACGCCCCTCAATATCGCTGCTATCGGATTATTTAGTTCATGCGCCACGCCCGCAACCAACTGGCCGAGCATCGCCATTTTTTCTCTTTCAATGAGTTGCTGGTGGGCAGACTCCAGCGATTCGAGCGTTTTTTGAAGTTGCAACTTGGTATTGATGCTTCTTTGTAATCGGCGGTTGAAGTGGCGTAAGAGCAAGTTTGTAAAAAGAGGCAGCAAGTTTGAGTCGCTTTGCATCACTTTATTGAATACGTTGCGATCGAGTTTGATGACCTCTGTCTTTGTCAGCGTTAGGGCTGTCGAGAAAGAACATTCTCCAGTAACAAACGACATACCTCCGACAATATTACCTTTATTATGGCGTACAACCTCTCGCTGCATGCCTTGCTCATCGCGCTTGTACAGAGCCACTTCACCATCGGTGATAAACCACAAGAAGCTATTTGGCTCGCCTTCTACGGTTAATAAGTGTTCAGGTGAGTATGTACGGCACGCTCTTGTTTCGTCGTTATCTTTGAAAAACTGCTGGAGAGCGGAGATCACTTGCTCGGCTAACTCAGCATCAGACATCGAGTGGTAGTCGTGTAAAAAGCCCGCTTGATAATGGCTCATCTGATTATTGATGTGCGCTCGCAACAAGCTGTGATGATCCAATATCTGACTGTAACTTAGCAGGTCTTCTTTACCGTTTCGCAATATAAATTGGGTCAGCTCTTTTTGCACTGTGTTAAATAAGACGTGATCTGGCAAAGGTTTAGTGAGGCAGTGGTCGAGCCTGCCCTCATTAACGGCAGTGAGAATTGCCTCTATATCAGACGAGCAGCTAATAAGAATTTTTCTTGCTTGCTCGGTATGCGGCATCCGGTCTAAACCAATAAGAAAATCCACGCCATTAAAATGAGCGTGATGGCTCGCTATGACTAAAGCAACAGTCTGTTCTCTTTCTTCTAGATACTCTAAAGCGCTTTGAGCCTCTTCTATCGACTCGACAGAAAAGATATCAAATTTACTTGAGAAGGCAGACAGCTCCAATCGAAATTGTTCAGCACTGATTGGGTTGTTGTCGAGACACAACACAGCATAACGATTCACAGATGTTTTAGCTCCGGTTAAAACTTCGCCACGCAAACTTTAACAATAAAAGGACATGATGAGTGGGAGCCAAGTATGATTCCTGATTAATGGACTAGAATAAGCATCAATAGTCTGATTTGTCTCAATGTTTTCTCTGCAGGTGGTTTGGGGTAGACTGACCGAAAATACCTAATAAGTGACGTTATGCAAAATCTTAAAAAAATCGGCGCCATTGGTGGTGCTATCTCATTAGCGCTGTGTTGGCCATTGGCTGTCGGACAAATTGGTCAGTCCATCATTGAAGATGGTATTACCAATATGAATGATGAAATGATTAAAGGCGAAGTGGTCGAGTATCAGCGTGGCTATTTGTCTTCAGTCGTGCTGACTCGTTATTCAGTTGTTGATCCTGAGCTTAAAACGCAGCTAGAGCGTGATGGTATGCCAACGACGTTTGACGTAACCAGCGATGTTAGCCACGGTCTAACAAGCCTAACAGCAGATTCAAAATTGGTGGACAATGACTTTTTGCCTCTCACGATGCACAGTCAGACTCAACTAAATGGCAACACGGCATTCACCCTTGACCTAGACAGTTGGCATTATCGTAACGAAGCGCAAGGTGTTTCTGTTTCTACAAGCCCTGCAAAAGTGACAGGGGATGTGACGGTATTGGGTGATCTCAATTACCAAGTTTCTGTTCCTTCTGTTCAAGTGGATTTTGAAAACGGTGAAGAGCTTCATCTGAATGCATTGACAGGTCAGGGTAAAGGTAAGCAAGCAAAAGGCTATTGGCTGGGTGAGCAATCTTTTTCTCTAGAGAAGCTGGATGTGGTTGATTCGAACTTAACGCCTGTCTTTTTGATTGAGAATGCAAGTTACCGCGGCAACACTACGATGAATGAGTCTGGTGATAAGCTGAACAGTCAGCTGAACCTAGATGCTAAGAAACTGCGTTTAACTGATGGTACGGATGTCGATAACTTTAAGTTGGATTTCTCAATTGCAGATGTGGATAGCCAGTCATTTGACCAAATTATGTCTATCTATCAAAGCTCTCCAATGTTAGACGAGCAGGAAATTGCGAGCTTATTGCCGCATGTTGACACGCTGTTTAGCAAAGGCTTTGATTTATCAGTGAATGAGCTTTCACTTGCGTTTGGTGACGGTAAGTTCCATAACGAGTGGCAATTATCCATTCCTGAAGGTACTGACCACATTACTCAAGACCCAATGAAGTTGATGACGGCGACTACTGGTGAGCTCAGCACTTACTTCTCTGACGAATTAGTGACGCACTACCCATTTATTCAAGAAGGAATTGATGAGCTGCTCATCATGGAGCTGATCGAGAAAGTTGAGGGCGGTTATCAACTCAAAGCAGAAATCGGTGAAGGCAAATTGAAGTTCGAAAATGGACATGAGTTCCCATTGGTGGCACTACTTATGCCTGCCTTGATGCAACAACAGTAGCCAAGTATTGTTGCGGAATTAATCCAATTTAACGCTTAGTCTTTAAAAAGAGGTCGTAAGACCTCTTTTCTTGTTTTTATCGCTGCGAAAACGTGATATTAATTTCGTAATATTTACATAGCAGGAGCAATGAGCATCATGGAACAAAATACGGACAACGTATTTAACTTCAGTGCAGGGCCAGCGGGTCTGCCGAAAGCAGTCATGCAGCAAGCACAACAGGAACTAATCGATTGGCAAGGCCTTGGTACTTCGGTCATGGAAATTAGCCATCGAAGCAAAGAGTTCATCAAAGTTGCAGAAGAAGCCGAGCAAGATTTACGAGATCTTCTGAATATTCCGGACAACTATAAAGTGCTGTTCTGCCAGGGTGGTGCTCGTGCTCAGTTTGCTGCTGTTCCTCTAAACCTACTTGGTGATGCCGAGACGGCAACTTACATCGACGGTGGTTATTGGGCTGAAAGTGCGGTAGCTGAAGCGAAAAAATACTGCGAACCAGACGTATTTGATGCAAAAACAGAAATTAACGGAAAAGTAGCCGTTCTACCTGCAAACGAATGGAAAATTGCTCCAGAAGCGGCTTACGTGCATTTCTGTCCAAATGAAACCATTGATGGTATCGAGATTAACGATCTTCCTGTCACTGACAAGCCAATCGTCGCTGACATGTCTTCGACGATTCTTTCTCGTGAGATTGATGTATCGAAATACGGTGTGATTTATGCGGGCGCTCAGAAAAACATTGGTCCTTCAGGCATTGCTATCGCTATCGTGCGCGATGACTTGTTAGGTATGGCGAAGCAGGTACTGCCAAGTATCTTGGATTACACTGTTCTGGCTGAAAAAGAATCAATGTTCAACACGCCACCAACCTTTGCATGGTACCTGTCTGGCCTAGTTTTCAAATGGTTAAAGGCGCAGGGTGGGGTAAAAGCGATCGAGCAAGTGAACCGCGCTAAAGCCGCACTACTGTATGATTACATCGACCAGTCTGATTTCTACCGTAATGGCGTGCACTCAGCAAACCGTTCTTTGATGAATGTGCCATTCCAACTTGCGAAACCTGAACTGGATGCGACGTTCCTTGAACTAGCAGATGCCAAAGGGCTGAAATCACTAAAAGGGCACCGAGCCGTTGGTGGTATGCGAGCTTCCATTTATAACGCCATGCCGCTAGAAGGTGTACAAGCGTTAGTCGATTTTATGCAAGAGTTTGAGAAAAACTACGCATAAAATCAAATTCACTGTTATTCATTAAAGCGTCGCAATTGCGGCGCTTTTGTTTATCTCAACTCACATCATTCCAGGAAGGTAAAATGACCAAGGCGAATATTGAAGCGCTGAGCAAGCAGTTCCCAATCTTGGCGCCACTTATCGATCTTAAGGAGGTTTGCTGGTTTAACCCAAACATAACCTCTTTAGCAGAAGGTTTGCGTTATGTGGGGCTAGATGAAAAAGATATTCAAGCTGCGAGTGAACGGCTTGCACGATTTGCGCCTTATTTGATGAAAGCGTTTCCCGAAACGGAAGCTTCGCATGGCATTATTGAGTCTTCTGTGGTGGATGTTCCCAAGATGAAAGTGCGTTTGGAGCAGCAATACGACACGCCAATATTGGGCCGTTTAATGCTCAAAAAAGACAGCCATCTGCCAATTTCTGGTTCTATCAAAGCGAGAGGTGGCATTTATGAAGTGCTCACCCATACAGAAAAGTTGGCGTTTGAAGCTGGCTTACTCTGCGAAACCGATGATTACAGCAAATTGTTCAGCAATGAGTTTCGGCAGTTTTTTAAGCAGTACAGTATTGCGGTTGGGTCAACGGGTAACCTCGGTATGTCCATTGGCATCATGAGTGCAAAGCTTGGTTTTTCAGTCTCGGTTCACATGTCTTCTGATGCGCGGGAGTGGAAGAAAAATAAGCTCCGATCACATGGCGTCAAAGTGGTGGAGTACCAGCAAGACTATGGTGTTGCCGTTGAGCAAGGTCGTAAAGAAGCAGAGCAAGATCCTAACTGCTTCTTTATTGATGATGAAAACTCGCAGACGTTGTTTCTAGGTTACTCTGTTGCGGGTGAGCGTCTTAAGCAGCAGTTTGATGACTTGGGAATTGTGGTTGATGAGCATCATCCGCTGTTTGTTTATCTACCCTGTGGTGTTGGCGGTGGGCCTGGTGGCGTGGCGTTTGGTTTGAAAGTCGCGTTTGGTGATCATGTTCATTGTATTTTCGCAGAGCCAACGCACTCTCCGTGCATGTTGTTGGGCGTACATACCGGCTTGCATGACGAGATTGCGGTACAAGATTTGGGTATCGACAACATGACCGCTGCTGATGGATTGGCAGTAGGGCGTGCGTCGGGCTTTGTCGGTAGAGCGATGGAAAGGCTAATTGATGGCTTTTACACCATTGATGATGCTCGTATGTATCACCACTTGGGTGAGTTAAGTGAACTAGAAGGCATTAATCTAGAGCCTTCTGCATTAGCCGGTATGGTTGGGGTAGTGCACGTCTCGAATAATCATGCTTATCAGTCTCGAATGCAATTTGACGAAGAAAAACTCAGAAACGCAACGCATCTTGTTTGGGCAACAGGTGGAGGCATGGTTCCGGAAGATGAAATGGCGGCTTATCTCAAAAAATCAGGTCGGTAAATCAGCCTTTTATACGTACTTAACTAGCCAATTAACAATACAGGAATAACAAAAGGGCTCATCGTTTGATGAGCCCTTCTCGTCACTGAAAATCGAATTATAGAGACTGTAATAGCTGGTAGTAACGCCCTTTCTGAGCGAGTAGCGTTGGATGATCGCCTTGCTCGATGATCTCACCTTGTTCCATCAAACAGATGCTATCCATGCTTTCTAATTCTATTAGTCGATGTGTAATGAATATCACTGTCTTATTAGCAAAGTGCTCATTGAAAAGCGCCATCACTTTCTGTTCCGTACGCTTATCGAGACCTTCAGTTGGTTCATCCAAGAGTAGGATTGGCGCATCACGTAGCAATGCGCGAGCGATACCGATTCGGCGTTTCTCTCCACCAGATAACTGACGACCACCGTCGCCTAACCAAGCGTCTAACCCTGGAGCCTCAAGAAGGCCACCAAGTTCGACTTTTTGAAGAATCTCAGACAGTCGCTCATCACTTGCTTCTGGAGCGGCCATAAGTAAGTTGTCACGCAGTGTTCCATTCAGTACATCAACGCGTTGACTGACCACTGTCATTGCTTCTCGCAGGTCAGACTCGCTCCAATCTTGCAGTTTTGTACCACCGATTCGAACTTCACCTTGGTTTACATCCCAGTAGCGACAAAGAAGCTGAATCAGTGTTGATTTACCTGAACCTGTTTGACCTACAATGGCTGTTTTAGTGCCCAACGGTAGTGAGAGTGACAAGTCTTTCAGCACCTTTTGCTGACCGTCAGGGTAAGTGAAGTCAATGTTGTCGAATTCAATGTCTAACGTTGTGCCTTTATGTTTCGATTGCTCAGGGAAGACAACGTCAGGTTCAGCCAAAATTACTTCATTTAAACGACGAGCAGAAGTCAACGTTTGACCCAGGTACTGGAACGCGCCCGCAATAGGCATCAAAATTTCAAAACTTGCCATCGTTGCAAATGCAAACAACGCAATCCAAGGATCAGGAGCACGACCTCCTACGCCGTCTGCAGCAAACCAAAGCATCACAACCAGTGTAAGACCGTTCACAAGCATAAGCAGGCCTGAAGCCATGCCCGTTAAATTCGCGTTTACAAACTGATTAGACAGCAGCTGCTTTTGCTTCTCTAGAATGAGATTGCGATAACGCTCTTCTGCTCCAAAGATACTCAGTTCGCTGTAGCCTTGAAGCCAGTCCAGAGTCGCCACTCGCAATTGCGCTTTATGATGAGTGAGATTCTCGCCATTACTTTTACCAAGTTTATAGAACAACACTGGCCATACAAACAACATGACGGTAAGAATCGAGCCAAGCAGCAGCGCGAGATGCCAATCAAAGAACGCCAGGACAGCCGTTAAACTCAATATGCCAAAAATGCCAATCACGACAGGGCTGATAAGTCGAAGGTAAACGTGATCCATCGCGTCAACGTCCGCCACTAGGCGGTTGAGCAGATCAGCATCACGCATCGTAGAGACACGACCCGGAATCAGTGGTGCAAGTTTCTTAAAGAAGAAGATACGCAGATCGGTAAGTAACTTGAACGTCGCATTGTGGCTGACGACACGTTCTCCCCATCGACCTGCGGTTCGAGCCATTGCAGCGCCGCGTACCCCGGCACCTGGTAACATGTAGTTGAAGGTCTCACGAGCAACCGTCAAGCCTGCCACCGCTGCGGCTGAAATAAACCAACCCGATAGCGTTAATAAGCCAATAGATGCAGCTAAGGTCAGAAATGCCAATAGCATACCTAGAGAAAGACCAAACCAATGTTTCTTATAGAGTTTTAGATAAGGGAGTAAATCACGCATCTAAGTTCCCCTTGTCTGTTTCACGTTGTGCGAGGTTCGCTTCCAACATGTCTTTAAATAAGCCATCTTCTGTCGACAGTGTGTCGTAATCACCACATTGAACAATCTGGCCGTCCTGCATAACAAGAATTTGCGATACGCTTTGTAAAGGTGCCAACTGGTGAGTAATTATCAAATTCGTTGTGGCATGTGCGTACTTGTTGATGCCTTCCATGACGAGTTTTTCACTACGAGCATCTAAGCTTGCGGTCGGTTCATCTAATAACCAAAAACGACCATTTTGTAGCATAGCGCGAGCCAACGCTAAACGCTGGGCTTGGCCGACAGATAAACCACCAGAGCGGTCAGATATCGGGTAATCCAACCCATGCATTTCAACAAATTCAGCAGCATGAGAGTCATTCAAAACAGAATGAACGTCTGCATCTTGAATGTTGTGTTTGCCTAACGTGACGTTATCTCGAATGCTGCCATGTAATAGCATTGGGTTTTGACCAATCCAGCTTACGGCCTCTCGCCATGTGGCGAGATCCAGTTGTGACAATTCACAACCATTAATCTTCAAGCTACCTTGATAAGGCATGAAACCGAGGATGGTGTTGACCAAGCTTGTTTTACCTGCGCCACTTGGTCCAACTAAAGCCGTACTTTTGTTGGCTTCAAGAGAGAAGGATAGGGGACCTGCGAGCTGCTTACCTTCCGGACTAAAAATGGTTAACTCGTCCGCTTCAATATGGATGGGACTACTCTTATCTAACGCTTGGGTGCCATCTTTGACTTGATCGACTTCTAAATCCAGAAACTCGACAATGCTTTCTGCTGCGCCAACCGCTTGCTGTTTCGCATGATAGAAAGTGCCCAAATCACGTAATGGCTGATAAAACTCTGGCGCAAGAATCAGAATGAACAAGCCAGCAAACAGCGTAACACCTGTGCCGTAGTAGCCGAAATCGAGCTCTCCGATATAACTAAAGCCAAAGTAGACGGCGGTAATTGCGATAGAAATGGAAGTGAAAAACTCTAAAACCGCAGAAGATAGAAACGCGATTTTCAGAACGTCCATGGTGCGAGTACGAAAGACTTCCGAAGCACCCTTCAGAGTTTCAGTTTCAGATTTTGTTCTATCGAATAAGCGAATGGTCGTCATTGCTTGCAAGCGGTCATAAAAGTGACCGGACAAACGCTGCATCGCTTTAAAGTTTTTACGGTTTGCTTCTGCGGCTTTCATCCCAACCAGTGCCATGAAAATAGGCACTAGTGGTGCTGTGACGAGGAAGATCAAGCCTGCCGCCCAGTTTACTGGGAATACGACAACCAAAATAATGAAAGGCACTAGTACCGATAATGACATCTGAGGCAAGTAGCGAGAGAAGAAATCTTGCATATCTTCTACCTGCTCTAAGATGAGCGTCGCCCAGCTGCCGGCAGGTTTGCCTTTGATGTAAGCTGGCCCAAGTTTATGAACTTTATCTAAAATGAGTTGGCGAATATAAACTCGAATTTGCTCACCGCAACGGTAACCGGCAAGCTCTCGACCCCAGGTACAAGCAGCTCGACCGATAACCGTGCCACCAAGCCCAACAAAATGCCAAATGAGGTCGGCTTTGTCGACTTGGTCAATGATTAACTGGTGCAGAATGGAGGCGAGCAGGGCTGCTTGAGCCAATAAAAACACGCTTGAAAGTACGCCTAGGCCTATCGCAATCATAAGCCAGCGCTTGGCTAACTTACTTTGTTGCTTAAGCCACTTATTCAAGCTGCTTTGCTTTTTCTTATCCATCGTGAAGGCTTAATGATAATTGTTTTAATGAGGCGGTAGTATACAAAAGAAAACCCAGCGGGAATACCGCTGGGCTTTAAGGATATGACACAAATGTGAAAAGTTATTTGTCACCAAGTGAGTCTAAGAAACGCTCAGCATCTAATGCCGCCATACAACCTGTACCTGCTGATGTGATAGCTTGACGGTAGTTATGGTCCATAACGTCGCCTGCTGCAAATACACCTTCAATGCTAGTTTGTGTAGCGTTGCCTTCTAGGCCAGACTTAACGATGATGTAGCCATCTTTCATGTCTACTTGGCCTTCAAAGATTTGTGTGTTTGGCTGGTGGCCGATCGCAATAAACGCGCCCATCACTTCAAGGTCTTCAGTCGCACCTGTGTTGACGTCTTTAATACGAACGCCAGTTACGCCCATGTCGTCGCCAAGTACTTCATCGAGAGTTCGATCGGTATGAAGAACGATATTACCGCTTTCAACTTTATCCATCAGACGTTTCACAAGGATCTTCTCTGCACGGAATGAATCGCGGCGGTGGATCAGGTGAACTTCTGACGCAATGTTAGATAGGTAAAGTGCTTCCTCAACAGCAGTGTTACCACCGCCCACAACTGCAACTTTCTGATTACGGTAGAAGAAACCGTCACAGGTTGCACAAGCAGAAACGCCGCGACCTTTAAATGCTTCTTCAGACTCAAGGCCAAGGTATTTTGCTGATGCACCCGTAGAAATAATCAATGCGTCACATGTGTACTCGCCAGAATCGCCTTTTAAACGAAATGGGCGTTGTGATAGTTCTACTTCGTTGATGTGATCAAACACGATCTCAGTTTCGAAACGCTCGGCGTGCTCTTTCATGCGATCCATCAATGCAGGACCTGTCAGACCTTCAGCGTCGCCGGGCCAGTTCTCAACTTCAGTAGTGGTGGTTAGCTGACCACCTTGTTGCATTCCCGTCACAAGCACAGGGTTTAGGTTGGCACGCGCTGCGTAGACGGCAGCTGTGTATCCTGCTGGACCAGAACCAAGAATTAATAGTTTACAATGTTTTACGTCGCTCATTATGGCTCCAAAAAGGGCTGAACATTTCCCTCGATTGTATGGAAATTCTTAGTGCTTTAAAAGCATAAACAACGATTGTGATCGAATAATTGGTTATAGATTAGAACCCACTAAAGATTGATAAAGAACGTTGACTTCTAGCATAAAATTCTATTCGTAGTAGAGAAGTCTAGTTTCAAATATCGCCAAAGCGCAAAACTGAAACATGGCTCTGTATTTTTGCTTTGGATTGGTTTGTTATGTTGTTTTTGTTATTTTGTTGAAGCTATCAACGTTAAAAGCTGGCAATTGCAGAATATTTTCGTAATCTAGTGTGTAAATTAAATGTTAATTAATGTGCCTCATTAAAGGAGACAATGATGTTACATTCACGTGAGAATACTCTGCATTTAACACAGCTCAGCATGGCAGCAATTGAGCAGCTTTCCCCATCGTTTGAAGAACTGCCTCGTACCGAGCATGCAGATGGTCAGTATCGACTAAGACGTTATTCTGTGGTTGGTTTTGATAATGGCAAAGTCATTGACTTAAACAAAAACAGCTTTGTTCAATCGTCTGATATCAACCGATTCCAAGGTGATGTTGTAAGACAATTTGAGCCGATTGAGAAGGATATTCTCACCAGTGATGGTTTCCGAGAAATGTGCGAATTGTTTGTCAATGCGAATCATCTGCCTAACGGCCAGGAAATAGAAATTCACCAAATCCGAATCACAGCGCTAGAAGAAGAAACTCAAGTGGCACCTGAAGGTGTACACCAAGACGGTTTTGATCACATTGCAATGGTTGGCGTGGGACGTCATAACATCATTGGTGGCGACATCATGCTGTACAGCAGTCATAACCAAGCCCCATTTTTCCGTAAGGTGTTAGAAACGGGTGAGGTTGCAATATTGGCAGACAGTAAACTGTGGCACAACGCATGCCCAATCCGTTCTGTCATTGATGATGAAGCGGGTCATATGGATGTGTTTGTACTCACGGCTACGGATAAGCGCAATGAACTTCAATCTTAATCTGATCAGAGAGCAGTTTCCGGCACTCGCTCAATACCATAACGACAAGCCTGTGACGTTTTTTGATGGTCCAGGCGGGTCACAGGTACCTCAATCAGTGCTAGATAGCATGGTGGGATATTTAGGTCGTTTCAACGCCAACTTAGGCGGGCATTATTTTTCTAGCCAAAAGACGGTTGACGTGATGCAAAATGCACGCGAGTCAGCGCAAGCTCTGCTTAACGCGCCGTCATCTGGCAATATCGTCTTCGGTGCGAACATGACATCGTTAACCTTTCAGCTTAGTCGTGCGATTAGCCGAGATTGGCAAGAGGGAGATGAGATCATTGTTTCTGCTTTGGACCACTATTCGAATGTGTCCAGCTGGCAACAAGCGGCAGAAGATCAAGGCGTTACGGTTCATCAGGTTCGTATCAACGAAGATGATTGTACGTTGGACTTGGAGCATTTAAGCAGTCTTCTTTCTGATAAAACGCGCCTTGTAGCGGTGACCTATGCATCGAATACGACTGGTTCTATCGTGGATGTGCAGCGAGTAGTAAGCATGGCGCACAACGTCGGGGCACAAGTTTATGTGGATGCCGTTCATTACGCGCCGCATCACTTGGTTGATGTTCAAGCGTTGGGTTGTGACTTTTTAGCGTGCTCTGCTTACAAGTTTTTCGGACCGCACGTTGGTGTTGCTTACATTGCCGACCAGTGGCTGCACAGTATTCGTCCGTACAAAGTCGAGCCTGCTACCAATATTGGCCCAGGCCGATTTGAAACGGGAACGCAAAGTTTTGAAGGTCTTGCTGGTGTCGTTGCTGCGGTTGAGTATCTGGCTCAATTTGGTGAAGCCGGTCTACCTCTTCGTCAACGATTGGAGCAAAGTTACCAATTGTATAAACAACATGAGCAACGCTTGAGTGAGCGTTTCTTACAGCGTCTGAGTGCACTAGATGGTGTCAATCTATTTGGCATTGCGAAAGAAGATAGCCAACTCCGCACACCAACTTTTGCGCTAACATTCGACCGATATTCTCCAGAATTCATCGCGAAAACGCTGGGTGAACACAACATCTGTGTTTGGAACGGCCACTTTTATGCGCTGGGCTTAGTTCGTCAACTTGGTCTAGAAGAGTCGGGTGGTGTGGTACGAATTGGTTGCATGCATTACAACACAATAGAAGAAGTCGATATGTTGTTCGATGTACTAGAAAACATCCTTGATGCGTAACTGATCATATCTTCCTGATAGAAAAACAAAAGCTCGAGTCAAACTCGAGCTTTTTCGTTTTTATTTCAATAAACCAGCTACATATAAAACTAGGTGCTTACTTCCACTTCATAGGAAGTGAATTTTCTTACGTTGATCACGCCAGTGTCAAAAATGAGGTATTGACCTTTGATGCCTTGCAAAGTACCAGTAACAACCGGGTTTTTATCGAAATTATGCGAGGTGATCTTAGTTGGGTGCTGTTGCACCGGATAGCTAAGGTCGGTAATGCTTTCGCTTAATACTTCAATTGCATCTTCACCGAATTGCTGTTTTATCTCAGCAATCTTGTCTTTGACTAAAGGTAATAGCTCAGCAAAACGATCTTGCAGTGCCATTGGTTCACCGTCGCCTTTCAGCAGTGTGCGCCAATTGGTTTTATCTGCGATATGTTTCGCCAGTTCAACTTCAATTAAACCGGAGATATGGCGAGTTTTTACCTTAAAAATTGGCAAACCCTGAGTCGCACCTTGATCAATCCAACGAGTTGGGATTTGCGTATGACGAGTGATACCAACTTTTAAGCTGGATGTATTGGATAGGTAGACAAAGTGATCCACCATGCAGTTCTCTTCGCCCCATTGTGGCTCGCGACAAGTCCCTTGGTCGTAGTGACAAGTCTCTGGTTTCATGATGCACATATCGCAGCTTGCTAGCTTTTTCATACAGACAAAACAATGGCCTTGCGAATAACTCTTTTTCGTTTTCTTACCACATGAGCAACAAAAAATATTGCCCGTGTGAGTCAGTGTGAGCGTTTTACCCAGAAACGGCGATAGATCAATTTCTTCCTCACCAACAGGTAGACGGTAACTGACAGCACCGTCCAGAGATGCACGCATTTTATTTAGCGTACCAGTTGCAATTAATGACATGACATTACTCATTATTGTGTTTTTGCACAGTATATCCGAAGTGGTGATGAGATGCAGGGTTGACAGACACATTAAAGCGAAATGTATCGCTCTGAAGTGTTATGCACTGGCCTTCATGGGTTAGGAAATACGGCTGTGAAATGCTTCGCAAATAACAAGTGAACCGCATTTTTGAGAGATTTAAAAACGTGATAACGGTTCAAAACACGTTACCATGTATCGAAAGTAAGAACGAAGACTAAAAGTAATTTTGTTTCTTGATAAATGACTTTGTTTGAAGTTCGAAAAATCATTGAGTACATTGTGTTGTATATAAGCTGAGCAGGTCACTCGCCCATGAAGTGGATCCATAAATTTATCTTTGCCCTCTCTATTTGCACTATTAGTTTGGTTGCGCTTTATAGTGTTCTTGGCGATACACGAAAGCTGACCATTACACCAGAACATTTCAATATCTATGCGACTAAAGACGCCAGCGAAGGTGGCTTGAGTGAGGCTGATATTATTTACGATAAGCAAAGCCTAGTTCTCAGCTGTGACTTAAAGCAAAGCGCGTATGCTTGGCCTTATTGCGGAATCTCTGTTTATACCGATTCCACAACGCCAACACAGGGGATTGACCTTTCCAATTACCATACGATTCGATTGAAAGTGAGATATGAAGAGGCGGGGGTGGGGGCCAATCCGAGCCATGATTTGCGTTTATATCTGCGCAACTATAACCCTGAGTATTCCAAACCAGACAACGAGTACACGATTAAATACAATGGCATGCAGTTTTCTCCGTCCGGTTCAAACGACATCATCGAAATTCCGATTAAAAATTTACAGGTGATGACGTGGTGGTTAGTAGACAACAACGTCGCGATTGAACACTCTGCACCTGAATTTTCAAACATCACACGTATTGATATCGCGACCGGATCTGGTGCGGCACTTGGTGAGCACAAAATTGTTATTGATAAAATTGAGTTTGAAGGCGCTTACCTTGCACAAGAAACGTTGCTGTATGCGCTCTTACTCTCTTGGATGGCGCTTGGACTGGCATTTTCGCTGCACGAATTACGAAAAAATCGAGTCGCTTATGAAAAAGCGAAAAAACGTCATCGTCATTTAGAGAAGGTGAATGGTACGTTGCGAGCTCAAAACTATGAGTTTGCAGAGTTGGCGCATCGCGATGCGTTGACGGGAGCGATGAACCGTCACGCAGTGCAGCACTGGCTTGAGCAGCAATCACGGCAAGTTCGCTGGGGGCATAGTACATTCAGTATCCTTTATATGGATTTGGATAAATTTAAGAAGGTGAATGACAAATTTGGGCACCAAATGGGGGATGACATATTGCGCGAATTTGTCATGGTGGTGGCAAGTTCCATCTACCCAGATGACCGACTTGTTCGTTGGGGGGGAGAAGAGTTTGTTGTATTTTGCCCTGACACCAATATTGAGCAAGCTGTGAAGAAGTCGGAAATGATTCGCAAAAATGTGGAGAGTCATTTGTGGGTACACGGTGAATCATTAACATGCAGCATTGGCGTTGCCCAGATGCAAAATGAACGCGTCTCCGAAACCATGGCGAGAGCAGACGAAGTGCTTTACCAAGCGAAGCGCAATGGTCGCAACCGGGTCGAGGTTCATTATGGTTTGCTTGCCTGCGAAAAGAAGCAAGCCTAACGATTCGTCACTCAAAGGAATTAAAAAAGGTGGCCAACTGGCCACCAAGAGGGAAACTGCTGAACACCACTTAGGGGGAAGTTTGGGTCATCGATGTGATTACCGTGAGCAGCAGTGTAGTGCTAATCGAACTTGCTGTTTTTACCAGAACAACCAAGCGAAAAGCGTTAGTGCAGCAATACAGGCAATGTTTAAGACGAAACCAATTCGCATCATTTCTTTTTGCTTGATATGACCCGTACCGAACACAATCGCGTTTGGAGGTGTTGCAACAGGTAACATAAATGCACAAGATGCAGCGACGGCAATTAATGCAGAGAGAATGACCGGAGACATGCCTAAGGCCTCTGCGATGGTTGCAAATACAGGGACCAGCAGTGCAGCACTAGCGGTGTTACTTGCAAACTCAGTCAAGAAGACAACAAAAGCAACCACTGCAAGAATCGTCAGAAGAATACCGGCTTGCTCAAGGAAGCCTGACAAGCTATGAGCCAAAAATACGCTTGTTCCGGTTGCTTTTAGGACGTTACTCAAACAGATACCACCACCAAATAGGATTAACACACCCCAGTCGGTTGTTTTCTCAATATCTTTCCACTCGACGGCGCGAGAAGCCCCAAGCAGAAGGATCGCACCTATTGCGACAAGGGTATCGAACTTAGCGAAGCCACCTAGCATAGCGTTAATTGGCTTACTGAATATCCACAAAGTCACGGTCAGTAAGAAAATCGCCAGCGTAATCATTTTGCCGTTTGTCCACTCGACTGGTTGATGGTCAAGGTCAAACTTGTGGCTAAGGTCAGGCTTAGTCATGGTGTACAAAACGAGAATAGCGATTGGCATTAGTACTAATGAGATAGGCACACCGAGCTTCATCCACTCAGTAAAACTTAGGCCGACTTCAGCTGCTGCAATGGCGTTTGGTGGGCTACCAACCAGCGTTGCAATACCACCAATCGAAGCACTGTAAGCGATGCCGAGCAGAACAAACAAAAAGGTGTTGTGGTTTTTCTTGGCGTCTAGCTTTGTCATCACACCCAGTACAAGGGGCAGCATCATAGCGGCAGTGGCGGTGTTTGAAATCCACATTGACAGGCCAGCACTCACACCAAATAGCATGAATACAGCGACAGACATTTTACCTCGTGCGAGTAACAGCACTTTATCAGCAATAGCTTGGTCTAACTTCTGTTTATGCAAAGCTGCAGCAAGTGCAAAACCACCTAAGAATAGAAAGATGATGGAGTTGGAGAAGTTGTTCAGTGCGGTCTGAGTATTAAACACGCCTAAAAATACCGCAAGTAATGGTATGAGCAGCGCGGTTATGCTGACGTGAATCGCTTCGGTTAGCCAAAGAATAGCAACAAAAACTAAGATGCTCAGGCCGGTTACTACTTGTGGCTCAAAGGGTAGGGTATTAAACAAGATAATGAACAATACGATATTCGCGTTCAAAATCATGCTGTTGCGAGTGAAGAACCAGTTCTTCAATGTCACAGCGAGTGCGGTCATGGGTAGTGCTCCTTTTGCATTGCCTTTTGTCGGTTTTTTTATGGCAAAGTAACTGACTTGTAGTTATTTATTGATTAAATGTTACTTGGAATGTAAAAAAGAGTTTTGCCTGAATCGTAGAGCAAATTAGAAAATGTGATGTTGAGAATCGGAAATGGGTAGAAAACTACCCATTTGTTTTATAGAAATGTTATTAGCCTTGTGAGCTGCGTTGTTCCTCTATTCGACGGGAACTTGCAGAGGCTCATTAGAGATTTTTTCCGGCTCTTTTACTGCAACGATAGGCTCTTGAGGACCAAGAAACTTGGGCTGCGTATTAATAATGTAGAGGTCTAAAAAGGCTTTCACACGGGCGAGCAACTCTCGAATACGCATTGATGTTTTTTGTTTGTTTGTCGTAGGTCCTGCTACCGCAAGACACTGCGCATCAATGTTGTAAGCATCGGCAATAAACAGCGCTCGCTCACAATGGAAGCGCTGAGTCACAATCAGAAAGCGCTCCGAAGCAAAAATCTTTTTCGCCCTCACAATCGAATCTAGAGTACGAAAGCCAGCATAATCAAGGTGAATCACTTCCTCAGGCACACCGGCTTTAAGTAAGTCGCGTTTCATCGTCCACGGTTCGTTGTAGGAGCGATGGGCGTTATCGCCACTCAATAAAAACTGTTTTACTTTGCCTTGGTTGTAAAGCTCAATCGCCGCATTAATGCGATGAGTGTAGTAAGTGTTGAGGATCTTACCGATGTATTTACTGGTACCGAGAACCACAGCAACCTCATGTTGAGGTATTTGTTCGTATTCAGTGAAAATGCTTTCTTTGGCTTGTAAAACCACCCACCGGTCGATGGCAATAACAGAAACAAGCAGACTAAGTACAGAGATCGACAAAATCAAAGCAAGTCGCTTCCAGGAAAATTTCAGCTTCCACTTTGATCTTATGCGAGAAAACAACAAAACGTTTTATATCCTTAACTAAAAATGTAGTTCTCATCATATCTGATAGAAACAAAAAGAGAGAAGCCCATTTATGCCAAAATCTGGTTAGGATGATAAAAAATTAAAAGCCCCTACATGGTAGGGGCTAATTATTAAACGAAATGTCTCAAGCTTAAAACGCAGTGCGTTTGTAGCGACGGTAAACCGGCTGCCAGAACGATTGCTCAATCGCTACGTTTAATGCTTCATCAGTAATTTCTAATGCCACACCTTGTTCGATTGCCTTCTTACCAACAGCAAACGCGATTTTTTTCGATACCGAGTGAATCTCTTCCAACGGTGGAAGTAGTGCACCACGACCGTTGATTGCTAGAGGAGAGCATGTTGCGAGCGCACGGCTCGATTCCATTAGCATTTCGTCGGTGACACGTTTTGCGTTTACAGCAAGTACACCAAGGCCAATGCCTGGGAAGATGTAGCTGTTGTTACATTGGGCAATAGGGTAAGTGCGACCTTCATGAACCACAGGCTCAAATGGGCTACCTGTTGCAACCAGTGCTTCACCATTTGTCCAGCGAATGATGTCGTTAGGTGTTGCTTCTACGCGGCTTGTTGGGTTCGATAGTGGGAAGACAATCGGACGCTTACAGTGTTTATGCATTTCTTCGATGACTTCTTGGCTAAATAGGCCAGGAGCACCAGAAACACCAATCAGTACCGTTGGTTTGGCGTTACGCATAACGTCGAGGAGTGAGAAGCCATTTCCTTCATTTTCCCACTCTTTCGTATTGGTATGTTTCTGCACCAGGCGTTGTTGGAAATCAAGAAGGTTAGGCATACCTTCTTGTAACAGACCCCAACGGTCAACCATGTAAACTTGTGAGCGAGCTTGCTCGTCAGAAATCCCTTCCGATACCATTTGTGCGATGATCGCTTCTGCGATACCGCAACCAGCAGAGCCAGCGCCCAAGAAGGTGATACGCTGTTTAGACAGCTGAGTACCTGCTGCTTTACAGGCTGCAAGTAGAGAGCCAACAGTAACGGCCGCCGTGCCTTGAATATCATCATTGAAGCAGCACACGCGATCTTTGTAACGCTCAAGAAGAGGCATCGCATTTTTCTGAGCAAAGTCTTCGAACTGGATCAAGGCATCAGGCCAACGGCGCTGTACTGCTTGAATAAACTCTTCTACAAATGCATCGTATTCTGCACCCGTAATACGAGGGTGACGCCAACCCATGTACATCGGATCAGCTAAACGTTGCGGGTTATTGGTACCCACATCAAGCACGATTGGTAGCGTGTAAGCAGGGCTGATACCACCACACGCGGTATAAAGTGACAGTTTACCAATAGGAATACCCATGCCGCCGATACCTTGGTCACCCAAGCCAAGGATACGTTCACCATCTGTCACAACAATCACTTTAACGTTGTGGTTTGCTGCATTATTCAGCAAGTCGTCAATACGGTCACGGTTCGGATATGAAATGAATAGACCACGACCACGGCGGTAAATGTTAGAGAAGTTTTCACATGCTGCGCCGACAGTTGGCGTGTAGATGATAGGCATCATCTCAGAAATGTGGTTTTGCACTAGGCGGTAATACAGTGTTTCGTTGGTGTCTTGGATATTACGCAGATAAATGTGCTTATCCATATCGCTTTCGAAACTCTTGTATTGCTGGTAGGCACGTTCCACCTGCTCTTGGATTGTTTCGGTAGACTCTGGAAGCAAGCCTTCTAAGTTGAATGAACTACGTTCTTCAGCAGAGAATGCACTGCCTTTGTTCAAAAGAGGGGTTGCTAAAAGAGCCGGACCCGCATATGGAATATATAGTGGGCGTTTATCGTTGTTCATTGGGTGCCTTATGTAGGGTTGAAGGATGCGCACCAAATTTTAACGGGTTCACCATTTAGTTGTAAACATGCGTTGATGCACATCAATGTAATGTCGCAAAAAAACTCAGATACCGCCGAAAATATCGGCAATATTGGTTGTTTAGAGATACCTAAAGCAGGATTTTTTTACTTGGGTATAATGTTCTGCATCATCAAATCAAATCCAATTTCTATGTTTCAACTACCTATCGACAGCCTGCAAGCTGAGTTTGACCAACATGTGAACCAAAACCATCTCGTGGTGGAAGCCGAAACCGGGTCAGGTAAATCTACCCGTTTGCCTATGTGGGCGGCAAAACACGGACGCGTGCTGGTTATTGAACCACGTCGAATTGCTTGTACCTCGTTGGCTGAATATCTTGCGGAGCAATCTGGTGAGCCAATAGGTCGCAAAGTCGGTTACGCGATCAAGCTTCATGCCTACTTTGATGAAAAAACCGAAGTTGTATTTGTGACTCCGGGAGTCGCACTGCGTTGGTTTGCGGAAAACAAGCTAGCAGGCTTCGATATCGTGATAGTGGACGAATTTCACGAGCGACGCTGGGATATTGATCTATTAACCGCAATTTTGAAGCAAGAAAATCAACATCGGTTGATCGTCACTTCCGCTACGCTGGAGGGCGAAAAGCTAGCGCGTTACCTGAATGCGAAGCGTCTGCAATTTGAAGGGCGTTGCTTTCCAGTCACGGTGACACATCGTTCTTTAGACAGCCGTTATTTACCGAATAAGAAGGGATGTGAACAAGAGGTTTTCAGAGCGGTAAAAGAAGCATTGGAAGATGAAGATGGCGATATTCTTGTTTTCCTGCCTGGACGCAAAGAGATCACCCAATGTGCTCAGATGTTACAAAGTTGCGGCGATGTCATGGTGGTCAAACTTCATGCCTCGGTTAGTGATGAAGAACGGCACCGCGCGTTAACTACGCAAAAACAACGAAAAGTCGTATTGGCAACCAATGTTGCGGAAACCTCCTTAACGATACCTAACATCCGAGTTGTCATTGATAGCGGCTTAGAGCGCAGAACTGTACAACGAAATGGACGTACAGCACTGACGCTAACCAACATTTCTAAGGCCAGTGCCGCGCAGCGAATGGGGCGAGCAGGTCGCGTTGCCGAAGGGGCTTGTATTCGTCTATATGGTGAGCACGCGCCTTTAGAGTTGGTGACACCTCCAGAATTACACAGAGAAGAGCTCGTCGAGCCCATGCTGGCAGCAGCTTGTTGTGGGTATCGTCTCTCAACACTCGATTTTCTCGACTCAATTCCCCCAAAGTCGCTAGAGGCATCTCATTCGACGTTGTTATCTATGGAAGCGATTGATGAGGATGGCAATGTCACGCAGCACGGTAGAAAAGTATACCCACTACCTATTGATGCACTGTTTGCCGATCTCGTTACCAGAATTCAAGCGAGGCCAGAGAAGGAAGCAATGATTGACTTGGCAGCAGCATTATCTGTGCCTGCTCAACTCTATCAGCGACAAAGTGGTGAAGTCGCTGAGCTTCTATCTCAAGAGGAGCCATACGGATGTGATGCCTCTTTGCTAATCCGTTTGGTTCGGGGGGAGCGACTCCCTGGTATTGTCATTGATGCCAGCGCACTCGAAGAGGCACAAGGTTTAGCAAAACAAATGCGAGAAGTATTTGAATTACCGGAACTTGACGTTGCCTCTCGATATAAACGTGAAGCGCTCTTTTTCTCCATCGCCTCATTGCACCCTGAGCTTGTGTTTGTCCGACGAGCTCGTCGAAGAGATGCTCTAGGAAATGGCGTAGTCGAGATGCTGGTTGGGCGTAACAGCCGCTTTCCTGATAAAGAAGAAGCGGCCATTGTGCTAGATAGCCATAGCGTGCCAGGACGAGGTGTTAAGCAAACACTAAACCTCGCATCGGTCATGATGCCTATCCCGCTGACATTATTACGCGAACTTGAATTTGGGGAGTGGCAACAAGGTGAGACGAATTATGAAGAAGAGACGCCAAGAGCAACAATGCATTTGGTCTACGCCGGGCGAACAATCTGTTCTGAACATCAAGCGTTACAAGGTGATGTTGCTGTTCAGTCTATTGTCGAAATGATAGAAGACGAGACACTGTTACCAGGATTTGCTTCTCAAAGAAAACAACAAATCCAACACTGGAAACTCTACAACGCATTGGGCCTTAATGTCGAAGGAGAAGAGGTTAACGACTTGGCCTCCTTGACATTTTCTAGCTGGTTAAAGGATCAGTTGGAAACATTAGGCGTTGAAAATGTCGATGATATGGCGTTGTTTGAACCGGAAGACTTAACATTTAACGGTGTTCCAGAATGGGAATACGACGATTTCACGGAGCAGTACCCTTTAGAACTTTCGCTGCCAGAACTCCAACTGGATGTTGAGTATTACGCGTCTCGCAAGCTAGTACAGGTCGTTTATCGAGAGGGAAACCGTAAGGGAGACCCGAAGCGTTGGGAGTTGCCACGCTGGGCTGGTTGGAAGATACAGTATAAAAAGGCCAGTCGAGTGATTGATGTGAAGTAGGTAGGCGGATGACGTTGTGACAAGAGTTGATATTTTCTTGGTGAATCTATAATGATTTCATATTGATATCGTTACTTACGTGTTGTTTTTAGTTTCTTAATTGAAATATTAATCAATTGAATGCTTATATATGGCGAAGCTGTACATCAGTTGTTACAAAGCTGGTTTTAATATTTCCTTTTGCATGTAAATTAGTGCATAAAAGACGAATGTTTTATATCCCATTGCTATATCAAAACAGTTGAACGATATTTGGTATATCTCATTTTCGAGTGTCGGGGGCATAGAATGGATCAACAAGGAAAGACGTGCATTGAATTCGACTACACTAGCTTTTTAGGGGCGACAGGTAGTAAAAAATGGACCTTTTTAGAGGCATTTGCCACCATCGCGCCTATTTTCGGTTTGATGTGGAAGCAGAACATTGCGGAATTGAGCAAGCCTGAAGATCGGTTGTGGGATGCTGCATTAAAATCGATGTCTTCTCGTAAAAGTGATGAATCCAATTTGGTCCGCTTAACCCAGTTAGCTAAACATGAAGGGATCAATGAATTGCGAGTCGTTATGCCATATTCGCTCGATGTTCAGCAAATCGAGTACATAGAATCTCGCAGTCAGTTGAAAGTGGACACGTCAGAACAAGATGTCCTTAACATCAAGTTTTAGGCTGAGTATTTCCACTTCATCGATGTACTACTTAACAATAGTGCAATGAAAAGCGACCTCAAAGTAGGTCGCTTTTTTATTTTGAGGTTTTTGTCACAGGTCTTGGAAGTGTGATGAATATAGAGTATTTGCACTTAAATTAACAAAAATGTAACGTTTGGAAATGCAATTGTCATAACTAGCTTCTAACTTTGTGTTTTTAGGACAAATTACCGACTAAGTGGTTGGTACTGTAAGTTCGAATTAACGTCCCTTATTGGCACACAAGGATGATTGAGTCACCACGTCATTTGGGCATAAAAACAAACACAATAAGAAAGGAAGTCAATATGTCTTTGTCTCGTCGAGACTTTATGAAAGCTGCCTCTTCAACGGCTATTGTTACCGGGCTGGTGGGCTGTGGTAGCGATGCTAGTGAATCTGTTGCGGTTACCTTTGAGCACGGAGTGGCGAGTGGAGATCCTACTCAAACACAAGTAATCATTTGGACTCGTGTTACGACCTCAGCGAGCTACGCAGATGTAAGCTGGCAAGTTTCTTCTAATGAAAATTTTACTGATATCGTACAAAGTGGCATTTTTGCCACGGACACGAGCCGAGATTTCACGGTAAAAGTCGATGTTCAAAATCTCAACGCAAATTCTCGTTACTACTATCGATTCATGGTTGGTGATGTAACTAGCGAAGTCGGGCAAACTCAAACATTACCAGAAGATGGTGTAGAAAAGGCATCCATGGCGGTTGTTTCTTGTGCAAACTATCCTGCAGGCTATTTCCATGTGTATCGAGAGATTTTAAATCAACATGAACAGGACCCGTTTGATGTGGTGCTTCATCTCGGTGATTACATTTATGAGTATGGTGCTGGTGGCTACGCTAGTGAAGATGCTGAGGCACTAGGGCGAGAGCCAAGCAAAGGCACTGAATGCATTACCTTAGATGATTACCGAAAACGGTATGCGCAATATCGCCAAGATGCTGATCTGCAAGCGTTACATGCGAGCCTACCAATGATTGCTGTCTGGGATGACCATGAGCTTGCAAATGATACTTGGAAAAATGGTGCGGAAAACCATCAAGAAGAGGAAGGTAGCTTTAATGATCGTCGTGCAGCTGCGGCTGCCGCGTGGACAGAATGGTTGCCCGTTCGTGAAAACACTTTCTCAAACATGCTGATTTACCGTCAGTTTTCGTTTGGAAGTTTAGTCAATTTGATGATGCTCGACACGCGACTTGTGGGGCGTGATAAACCGTTGGATTACTTCTCGCTCAGCTCACCAACGATGGAAGCTATTGGCGGTTTAGTTGCTCAGTCGCGCAGTGAAGACCGAGAGCTGTTAGGCGCTGACCAACTCGCTTGGCTGATGGATGCGTTCAGTACGCACGACGCAACTTGGAATGTGCTAGGGCAACAAGTGTTAATGTCTCGTATGGAGTTGCCAAGTTCGGTTATGGCCGCTATGTTTCAATTGTTTACTGCCACTGAAGAACAAAAAACAGAGGCGTTATTAGCAGTAAACTCTGCGATTACGGGTTACCTCTCTGACCCAAGTTCAGATACCATTTCTCTCCCGTATAACCTAGATGCATGGGATGGTTACTACGTTGAGCGAGAGAAAGTTTATCAACTGGCCAAAGCCAACAGTGGTAACTTTGTCTGCTTGGCAGGAGATACGCACAATGCATGGGCAAGTGAGCTGAAAGACGTATCTAAGCATCCTATCGGGATAGAGTTTGCAACTAGCTCGGTGAGTTCCCCTGGGCTAGAGGCCTACCTAGCGTTAGATCCTGTTGCGATCGCTCAAATGGAATACACGTTGCCGCACTTAGTGTCAGAATTACAGTGGGCAGACATCAAACAGCGTGGCTTTATGCGCGTTACTTTTACGCCCGATAAGGCAAAGTCGACTTGGTATTTCGTATCAACGATTAAAGACAAAACATATCAGGTGACGACCAAGTCAGCCTCCACAACAGATGGCACTACGTTAAATATCGGCTAAACTGAGCTTAATACGAAAAAAGTCCGCAGGCTAGTGCGGACTTTTTATTGAAAAGCGTTTAGCTAATCTAGCGACAGTGCTAGTCAATCAATCCGTATTCTTTGCTCAGAACTTCGATGATTTCCGCTTTCGGATTCTCACTCAAATGAATCGGCTTGCCTGTAATCTTCTCGGCAATACCAATGTAGGTGCTCGAAATCGCCATCAAAGATTCGACGGGTAAAGCATTATCACGAGCGAGTGCTTCGCGCTCTGGCATACGTTCTTTGTTTAGCAAGATATCTGGGTCAGGGAAGTGGTTAAGTAGGAACTGGCGGAAACCTTCTTTTGAGTTCTCTACGATGTGACCTGCTTGGTACTCTTTAGCATCCCATATACGAGACGAGTCTGGTGTACCCACTTCATCCATGTAAATCAGCTTTTCATTGCCAGCGGCATCATGAACATAACCAAATTCGAATTTGGTATCGACAAAGATTTGGTCGATTTCTTCTAACGCTTGGCTGATAACGTTAAAGCCTTCTTTCAGCAGTTTTTCGTAGAGTGCGATATCGTCGGCACTTGAGAAGTTAAATGCTTCGTAGTTGTCTACGATGTTTTGACGAGTAATATTCACGTCATCCGCTTCTGGCACACCGGGAATACCTTTTAGAATGCCTTTTGTGGATGGGGTCATGAGCAACTCTGGCAGTGCTTTGTCTTTTTCTAACCCTTCAGGAAGTTGGATTCCACAAAACTCGCGCTCGCCATTTGCGTAAGCGCGCCACATCGAACCCGTGATGTATTTGCGGCAGATGGCTTCTATTTTTACCGGTTTGGCTTTTTGTACAATCCAAACAAAAGGGTGAGGAATGTCTAGAATATGGCTATCTGCTAAGCCATTTTCTTTGAACAGTTTGAACCAGTGATTAGAAATCGCATTAAGCGCAGCCCCTTTACCCGGGACACCATTAAGACCACCTTCAGCATGCCAAATACAATCGAATGCAGAGATTCGGTCGCTAATCACCATGATAGCCAAAGGCGCATCTGGAGCGACATCGTATCCTTTTTCTTTGATCAGTCGGGCACTGTCTTCTTCAGTTAACCAGTAAACTGAACGAACTTTTCCGCTGTGAACGGGTTTATGGGTGCGAATTGGCAGGTCGTCATTGACGGCAAGTACTTGATTAGCAAGGCTCATTGCGACATTCCTATCATCTTAATCAAACGTCAGAAAGAGAAGATATTCAGCAAAATGTGGGCGCTGAATAAATCGAATGTGGGCATCATACCAGAACTATTTTAACTCGCCAGAGAAAAAGCAAACGTTTGCTTATTTTCTTTAATACAAAAAAAGCCCCCTTAAAAAGGAGGCGAGATGCAGGATGGATAACGTCGAACTTATTAGTGGTACTTATTAACTCTGCCTTCGACGAAAAAAACCTCACACTGATAGCGCTGCGCCATGTCGCGCAACATAGATTGATTCATAAGTGCAATTTTATTTGATGCGACAACAGCACTGGCATTACCTGATCGGATGGCTTTGATCACGATCTCGACTTCTGAAAGCTGTTGAGAAGGCTTCATTTGAATCACGTTTCTACAGCAAATATTAGAAGCAGTGAGTTGTTCAAAGTCAGGGCGAGGGCAGTCTGCTGTAAACAAAATCCATTGTTTCTGCTGCGATAAAACAGCCAGCTTAGATAGAAGCTGATCCGAAACGGCCATGGGCTGAGTTGCTTGTGCCAATACGTTGTAACGAGAGTATGTATGAGATTGACTTTGTAACTGCATCTTACTGTTCCTTTATACATGCTGTATGTGTATACAGTAGTTTGTTTTGACGACCTGATCAACCCGTTTATCAAAAGTTATTTGCGTTTTTTTGAGAAGGAAACAAAAGGATTTTATTTTAAGTGTCTGAATTTATTTGGTTATTTTTCATTTCTGATATGTCTAACATCAATTTAAAAATGTGAGATGAGTAGAAAATTGGACGAGAGACATACAAGGGGTTACTACTGTATATACAGGTGTTTTTTCACGGGCAGTGGTTTGTATACAGTAGGAGAGGGGCTGATAACCGATGCGACATGCTATGTAGGATAGGAGGGAATACGAGATAGAGATTGGAAATAGGGCTTGGCCGATCAAAAAAGCGCCTTAAAAGGCGCTTTTGAAAATCAGTTCCGTTGATTCCGTCTTGCTTAGCTCGCTCGTTGCAAGCGTTCGCGCATTTGCAATTCGCCTTGGTTAAATAGGCGCACGTCGATTTTTGCCATGTCGTAACAAGCTTTACATGAGTAATGGTGCTTGCCATCTAAATAATCGTGACGAGTTACAAGACTAGGTTTTTTACACCAATCACAGGTGCCTTCTTCAGTGAACATTGATTTTCTCCCCACCTAGATTAATTTGAGTCGTTAGGTGTTATTTTGCGCTGAGCATTATGGCATAAAAGCGAGACTTAAGTTAAATGTCTGTTAATTTGTTTGAGAGGGAGATCGATTGCGGCGCTTGATTATATGGCTCTAGAAGCATGCTAGCCAAAGTTTCCTGACCTGTTTTTACTGTTTTGTAACATTTTGTGAGACAAGCTTAAAGGCATGATTGAGTCGCTTCATTTCTTCTTCACTGCCTCTTGTGTCCGGATGATAAAGCTTTGATAGCTGTCTATAGCGTAGCTTTATTGCTTGTAAATCAGGGATGTGTTGTGGTGTGTAGCCAAACATGGCGCATGCGACGCTTAGCTTATGGTTCTCTGCCTGGGTTTTGGATTTCTTAAATTCTTTGAATACTTTCTCTAACTGACGCTTCAGTTGCTTATTCGTAAACTCTAGCTCTTTAACTTTTGCCGCCATTCGTTGATTTTGGCTTTCCTCTTTGGCTTCACGCGCTTTTCTATTCTGCTTAAGTTTCTTGATCACGAGAAAACTTAAGCCGCAGATGATGAGTATCGCCGCTAGCCAGATCAGCCATAAAAACTGCGAGTATTCTACCTTGGGGTTTGCAACTGTGCTTTTCTCTTCTTGTGTTTGTTCAGCCTTTTTATCGAGCGACTTTATTTGCGAGACTTGTTTAGCTCGCAGTTGGTTGAAGCGCTGCTCTAACAGTTGATTATATGCTTGTTCTGCTGCTGGATTATGCTGAGAAGCCATTTGATACAAGGCTTCAGTCAATTGAGAAGTTGTGACCTTATCTTGATTGCGCTGAATAAAATCGGCGAGAAGAAAGCCACGATCGGTTGGGTCATTGAGTGCGATAGAGGTTAGCCAATATAACGCTTGTGTTTCATTTTTTTCGCCATTTATCCCTTTAGCAAAGTCGTTCGCGAGCTGTTTTTGCGCAGGGAGGTAACCTTGGTTGGCGGATTGCTCTAGCCAGTAGCGTGTTTCTGTTGAGGCTTCAGCTTTGTTTGATGCCAATAATTGTTGTGCGTACTCGTATTGTTCTATGGGGTCATTTGGAGCTTGAGAGGCAAGCGAGTAACCAGAAAAGCAGAGGCTAAATAAGCAGAGTAGGGCAGACGTTTTGACAGACATTGATATGTCAGGCCTAACGATTATGGTTAGGCCTGCTCCGGTAATTTTTTATTATTACCGCTATGGTGCAACCAAATTACTTCAGTGGCAAGATCTGGATTTCAACACGACGGTTGCACGCACGACCTTCAGAAGTTTGGTTTGAGCAAATTGGGTTACGTTCGCCGTAGCCACGTGCAATTGCACGACCAGGTGCAACGTTTTGAGATACTAGGAATTGACGTACGGACTCTGCACGACGCTCAGACAACGTTTGGTTGTATGACTCACTGCCCGTGCTATCAGTGTAACCGTCGATAACAAGGCTGGTATCTGGGTATTCAACCAAGATGCGAGCAACACCGCGTAGCGTATTATGAATGCTAGCATCAAGCTGGTAAGAGCTTGAAGAGAAGCCGATACCATTTTCCATACGCAGTAAAAGCTGGTTCTCACCAACACGCTGAACTTGTACACCAGAGTTTAGCAAAGCGCGACGCAATTCTGCTTCTTGTTGGTCAAAGTAGTAACCAACGCCAGCGCCAGTCGCTCCGCCTGCGGCCGCACCAATGAGTGCATGCTGACGACGTTCTTTAGCGTCATCGCCCGTTGCTAGACCGATTGCTGCACCAGCGATAGCACCAATAAGCGCGCCTTGCGTGGTTGAGTTAGTTTCGTATTCACCCGTTGTTGCATTTTGGCGTTGAGTGGCTTGACAGCCAGTAAGAGCTAGCACTAGAGCTAGTGCAATAGGCATCTTTTTCAAGGGAAAATCTCCGTATAAAACTGAGGCGAAACCATGCCTCATAATGGGATGCGAATTATGAATAAGTAAGCATTGATATTTGTTATGAGAAAGTAAGATTGATAAGAGTTTCTGTAAGAAAATTCTTATCGTTACTATCACAACTTTAAAAAGTAGGTCCCAATCACATTGGAATATTGGGACCTACGTTAATCAATTGCTGTTCTGGTTATTTCGATGGATTGCCCAACATTTTACGCGCTTGCTCGCCGCCAACACCACGGTTAACGGAGACTCTTCTACCTTTCTTTAAGCCCACTTCGTAGTCTTCGGTTAGGTTTTTCATCGCTTCTTTCAGTTGCTTCTTGAAGGTTTCGCGGTCAATGTTTTGGAATTCTTTATCAATATAATCATTGATTTTGTTGGCCGACTCTTCGTCTGGGGAAATGACTGGAAGTTTCTCTATCGCGCCCTCTACCCAACCAGATACAAATGAGTTCACGCGGCGAGTCACCTCTTGAGAAGAGGTGCCCGTACCTGCGAAGCTGTTTCGGAATTGTCCGGTACTTTCGTTCATCTCGCGATAAATAATATCGAAAGCAAATGCAGCAAAAATCGCGCGATCTGCTTCACCGATAAACTCGACACGTTTGAGCCCTTTGTGATTCAACAACACCGCTTCAACACCGAATTTAGTGTTAATGCCGCGAATCACTCGCAATATGGTAGAACTGATATTCGCTGGTAGTAGGTGGGAAGATTGTGTTTTCCCCATTCTGATAAACTCAATATCGTCTTTATCCAGACCATATTTGAGCATGAGGCGATGTGCCATTTTGATAGCATTGGCAGCCTCATTAACATTAGCGGAATTGCCCAGTTCTAAGCACTTGGCGATTTTTTTCAGAGCTTTTTGTTTATCCATCGACAACCAGTAACGAAAGCAGAAAATTTATGAAGTCAGACATATTACCTTTTTTGACATAAAAACGAAATACAAGGTGGGAGTGAAGGTGGTTTATGGACATAAAAAGAAGCCCCGCGGAAGGCGAGGCTAGGCGTTTTAGTTCGTCATAATCAGTATGAAGTCGTACTTGTGTCTAAGAAGCCATTCTTCATTAAGATTAGTTGGAATTACAACCCGAGCTGGTTGAGTAAATCATCGGCGTCATCGTTTGAACTCGACGATTTAGATTCTTTCTCAGCCATATTTTTACGTGTTGCTTCTAAAATATCGTCTGGATTTTCGTCTTCTGCGATTTCAAACTCTTCTAGTTGGATGAACTCAGTTTTGTCCATTGCCAACTCTAGGTAGAAAATGTTGTTATTTTCGGTGGAGAACGTCACTCGGCGAGCTTGAGGGCGGTCAAGGTTGGTATCCACTTGTAAGATGACTTGCTTATTCAGCGCCATCATTTTTGGCTGGTTTTGTGTGATGTTCGTTTGCAGCTCTTTACGAATTTTATTGGTGAAATCTCCAACCAGTTGGTTCATTAGTTCACCCAGAACATCTCCCACCTCGTCAGAAGTATGAGATATTGCCAGTTCTTCTTCTGGCATACCCATATTACGCATGTAGTTGGTGTAGATCTCTAATGCGGCTTTTGCCGTAAAATTAATTACGACCAGCCCGGTAAACCCGCCATCAAACAGAACAAAACAGCCAAAATCTGGCTTGAGGCTAGTCTTGTGGATTTTTTGCACCATTGCAGAGTAATTTACTTGAGAAGATGTCGCCGAAGTAAGGACGCCAGAAACAGACTGGCAAAGTTTGAGAAGGATATCTTCAGTGGTCACAATTTTATTTTTTTTCATTCTGAAAACTCATCTAGAAACGCGATTCGTTCCCCAATGTAAGGCATCAAGCGTGAAAAAATAAAGCATAAGTTTAATTATTGTATCGAGATTCTGATTTGCTCGTCTTTTTAAATGTTGTAAAGTGACGAAATTCAAAGAATATTACTTCACTTACTCTTTTGTGGTGTTTTGTTTCGTTGAACGCCAACTTGTATGAGAAGTGAGCAAATAATTACATAACCCGCAGCTGATCGGATTCAGCGTCGTAGGGGCAGGAAGCAAATGTTACCAAGATTACACTCGCAAACTGATGTCGATCCTCTTGTTCTTAGTTTTCTGAAAGAGCTTGAGCACGCCGGATTCACTGGTGATATCGAAAGCCAATATTCAAGCCGACTAGCGGTTGCCACTGACAACAGTGTTTACCAGCAACTTCCTCAGTCTGTCGTTCATCCCAAAACGACAGAAGATGTTTCTCTCCTCGGGAAACTGAGCAATAAAGAAAAGTACGAACGAATTACCTTTTCACCTCGTGGTGGCGGCACAGGGACCAATGGTCAGTCGCTAACCAAAGGTATTGTGGTGGATATGTCTCGCCACATGAACAAAGTGCTTGAGATTAATGAGAAAGAAGGCTGGGTTCGTGTACAAACTGGTGTAGTGAAAGACCAGCTAAATGATGCGGTTCGCCCTTACGGTTACTTCTTCTCTCCAGACTTATCTACCAGTAACCGTGCAACAATTGGCGGAATGGTCAACACCGATGCTTCTGGTCAAGGTTCTCTGAAATACGGAAAAACATCCGATCATGTTTTGTCGCTACAAGCGGTGTTTGCTGATGGCTCAGTTTTAGAATCAGATCTGTCCAACGGCTACCCAAAAGAAGGCGAGTTTGCTGCCAAGGCGTTACGAGTAACGGAATCCGTATGTCGTGAAAAACGCCAGCAGATCGTAGATAAATTCCCTCCTCTTAACCGCTTTTTAACGGGCTACGATTTAAAAAATGCCTTGAATGAAGACGGTGACCGTTTCGATATCACACGAGTACTGTGCGGCGCTGAAGGTTCATTGGCATTTATTACCGAAGCAAAGCTTAACCTGACGCCAATCCCGAAAGCGCGTACTTTGGTTAACGTTAAATACAACAGCTTTGATTCTGCACTGCGTAATGCACCGTTTATGGTAGAAGCGAAGGCGCTATCTGTAGAAACCGTTGACTCAAAAGTGCTTAATCTCGCGAAGCAAGATATCGTTTGGCACACTGTGAGCGATTTACTTACCGATGTTCCAAATAAAGAGATGCTTGGCATCAATATGGTGGAATACGCAGGTCAGGACGAAGAGGAAGTCGCTGATCAGGTTGCAGCGCTGACCGCCAAGCTCGATACCATGCTGGAAACAGAAGAAGCGGGCATCATCGGTTACCAAGTCTGTAACGATGTAGCGAGTATCGGGCGTATTTACAACATGCGTAAAAAAGCGGTGGGTTTGTTAGGCGCAGCAAAAGGCCGCGCGAAACCGGTCGCATTCGCTGAAGATACCTGTGTACCACCAGAAAACCTGGCGGACTTCATTGTAGAGTTTCGAGAGCTGTTAGACAGCAAGTCTCTGAATTACGGCATGTTTGGTCACGTCGATGCCGGGGTGCTTCACGTACGTCCTGCGTTGGATTTGTGTGACCCGCACCAAGAAGCATTGATGCACGAAGTTTCTGATGAAGTGGTCAAGCTGGTGGCGAAATACGGCGGTTTGATGTGGGGTGAACATGGCAAAGGTTTCCGCTCAGAATATGGCCCTGAGTTTTTCGGCGACGAGTTGTTTACTGAACTGAGACGTGTGAAAGCGGCATTCGATCCACACAACAAAATGAACCCGGGCAAAATCTGTACGCCGCTTGATAGCGATGCAGAGTTAGTAAAAGTTACCGATACCAAACGTGGTTACTATGACCGTCAGATTGACGTTCAAGTACGTGACAGCTTTAAGCAAGCGATGGAGTGTAACGGTAACGGTTTGTGTTTTAACTACGATACCAGCTCGCCAATGTGTCCATCGATGAAAGTAACAGCCGATCGTCGTCATTCACCGAAAGGTCGTGCGGGTTTGGTTCGCGAGTGGTTGCGTCAGCTCACTGAACAAGGCATTGATATCCTTGACTTAGAAAAGCAAACGCTAGAAAACAAAACATCAATCAAAACCATGATTGACCGCGTACGTCATTCTATCAATCGTCGTCACGAATACGATTTCTCCCACGAAGTGTATGAAGCGATGAATGGTTGTTTAGCGTGTAAAGCGTGTGCGAGCCAGTGTCCGATTAAAGTCGACGTTCCGAGTTTCCGCTCACGCTTTTTAAACATTTATCACTCTCGTTACCAACGTCCAGCAAAAGATTATCTGGTTGCGAACATAGAGACTATGCTGCCGATGATGGCGAAAGCGCCAGGTGTCGTAAACGGTGTTTTGAAGCAGTCGTGGGTCAAGAGCTTAACGGCTTCAACAGTTGGGTATGTCGATGCGCCGTTGTTATCAGTACCTACATTGAAACAACGAGTAGAGTCGCTGACAACGCCTTATGATCTGCAAGCGCTCAGCGGTTTGTCTTCGTCTGAAAAGAGCAAGCATGTTTTAATTGTTCAAGACCCATTCACTAGCTACTACGACGCCGATGTCGTAGAAGACTTCGTTAAATTATTGAAAAAGCTGGGTATGCATCCGGTGCTTCTGCCATTTAAGCCGAATGGTAAAGCACAACACATTAAAGGCTTTCTACGTCAGTTTAAGGATACAGCCGCCGATACAGCGAAGTTCTTGGCGATGGTAGCGGATCTGGATATTCCTTTAGTTGGTGTCGATCCTGCATTGGTGCTGTGTTATCGAGATGAATACGCTGAAGTACTTGGCAGTAAGCGAGGTGATTTCGATGTACTAACGGCCCACGAATGGCTTTACCCAAGACTAGAAGCGTTTGAAAGCGGAGAGCATAAGGCGCAGGAACCTTGGTATCTGTTTGCGCACTGTACTGAAAAAACCAAAATGCCGAATGCGGAAAAAGAGTGGGGCGCTATTTTTGCTCACTTTGGTGCAGTTTTAAATACGGTTCCTGTTGGTTGTTGTGGTATGGCGGGTACGTTTGGTCACGAGGTCGATAAGTTGTCGATGTCGAAAGACATTTACAATTTAAGCTGGAAGCCAAGCTTAGATAAGTTAGATAACGAGAGATGTTTGATTACTGGCTACTCTTGCCGCAGCCAAGTAAAACGCTTTGAAGGAACAAAGCCCAAACATCCCGTTCAGGCGCTGTTAACTTTGATATAATCACATCAAATTAAGCCCAGTTTTACTGGGCTTTTTTAGAAGTCACATACAACAATTTCAAAGGATATGAATCTTGAGAAAACTTGAACTCAAAGTCCCACCTGTTGCGGTGTTTTTGTTGGTCATACTACTCATGTATGGACTGACAGTTCTGGTGCCGAGCCTGAATATTAGCGTGCCCTTTGTCGAGGTTGTGGTTGGCGGGTTAACTTTGCTCTCTGGTTATATGGGCATTGCTGGTGTGTATGAATTCCATAAAGTAAAAACGACGGTTAACCCTGTAAAGCCTGACACGGCCTCTTCCGTGGTGAGAACTGGCGTATTTTCTTTTTCGCGCAATCCGATGTATATGGCGCTACTGCTTCTAATCATTGCAATTGGTTTGTGGTGGCAGCACTTGAGTGTGGTGCTTTGTAGCGTTGTATTTGTCAGTTATATGAATCGATTTCAAATCAAGCCAGAGGAACGTGTGCTAGAGCGATTGTTTGGTGAAGAGTATGTGGATTATAAAAACCACGTCCGCCGCTGGATTTGAGCGTCGAGTTCGGTTTTATTTGGATAAGAAGTAAAAAGAAAGCCCAACATCAGTTTTGGGCTTTCTTTATTTAAATACGTTTTTGCGCTTCTTGAGTTGAGGCAGTCGATTAGGCTGCCTTAACGAACTTTGCTAGGAATGAATCCTTACGTTCATTGAAACGGCGTACAAGGTCATCAACCGCTTCTTGGTCATATGGCTTCAAGCCGCTTGCAACCATGCGCTTGATGCCTTTGCCAACGACTTCACCGTCTTCTTTGAACGCAAAGTTTAAGGTGACTACCCCACGTTTGCCTTCCACGTCGAACGTTGCGCCAGTGAAATCCACTTCAGGATGCGTAAGGTCTAAGCGTGAAAATTCAACTTCCATGCTTTCATAAATAACTAATGGACGTTGGCAGTTGATCATCATTTGCTTCTCTTCCATAAGAGGAACCATGATGTGAGGGAAGTTCATGCCAGAGAATTGCACGTAATTTGTTACGACATGCTCAATAAATGCCGGATCGTGGTTAGTCTCACCTTCACGGGACATGTGTAAGTATTCTTTACCTGCCTCGTCAACAACGGCGCTTTCTTTTTCACACTTATTTTCAATATGAAGTGCTACACCATCGTTTACCATGCCAGAGAAGTTAAAACGCATCTTTTGGCTGACGCCTTCTTTACTAAGAAGCACTGCGAAAAGTAAGTCCCCAGGGACACAAAAACGTTTGTTATCTTCATCGTGGATTGGGTTGTAGTCACCTGCGACACGTTTTGCAAAGTGGCTTGCTTGTTCGCGAGTGAACTGAAACTGGTGATTAGTGTTTGAAAAATAAGGTGTTAGAAACATAATTTTTACGTAGTAACCAAAACTGTGTGGGATTATATGCGAATATCTGCGTAGCAATGGTCCATCCAGTGAAAACTTCACCGTATCCTAACAATAAGACACTATTTCGGCGGATAAATCGTTAAAAACGCATACTTTAGCAACGCTTTTATTTGTGAAAGCAATAAACAGCGACTTTATTACGCCGGCTGTTTTTAAAAGTATAGCAATAACAATATGCAAGTGTTCATAAAGATCGCTAGGAATACGTTTAATGAGGAGATAAAAAAGCTCCACGCGAAACGTGGAGCCTTCAAATTATCATCCGGTTTTTAGGTTAAGTGCTAGTAATGCTGGATTACTGAACACTTGGTAACAGGCTCTCTGGCATGAGCGTGTTGTGAATAGCCAGCTTAAGCAGAGTATTGGCCTGTTCAATGTCCGGCGCAAAGTAGCGATCTTTATCGTAGAACGATACTTTTTCACGCAACATTTGTTTGGCAATCTCGATACGCTCAGAGGACTTGTTTGGTGCTCTAAAGTCTAGGCCTTGTGCTGCTGATAGGTATTCGACCGCTAGAATACCGCGAGTGTTTTCTCCCATTTCTTTCAATCTGCGAGCCGCGAAGGTTGCCATTGAAACGTGATCTTCTTGGTTTGCTGATGTTGGCAAGCTGTCTACTGACGCTGGGTGAGCGAGCGTTTTGTTTTCGCTTGCTAGCGCAGCAGAGGTGACCTGGGCAATCATGAAACCAGAGTTCACACCACCATTATCGACTAAGAACGGTGGTAATTTTGATAATGCGCTATCGATAAGCAATGCCATACGACGTTCAGACAGGCTGCCGATCTCAGCAATCGCCAGTGCTAGGTTGTCAGCTGCCATTGCAACAGGCTCAGCGTGGAAGTTACCGCCAGAGATGATGTCGTCATCTTCAGCAAACACCAACGGGTTATCTGATACGGAGTTTGCTTCTACTTGCAATACTTCTGCAGCGTTGCGGATTTGCTGTAAACACGCCCCCATTACTTGAGGTTGACAGCGCAAAGAATACGGGTCTTGCACTTTTTCACAGTTAGTATGCGAATCACCAATGTCACTTGATGTATCCAATAGATGACGATAGGCCAGTGCAGCGTCCATTTGGCTGCGATGACCACGTACACGATGAATGCGCGGATCGAATGGACGTCGGCTGCCGAGAGCGGCTTCGACAGACATTGCGCCACATACTGTAGCCGAAGCGAAAAGATCTTCCGCGATAAACAGACCTTCTAATGCGAACGCTGTTGATGCCTGGGTACCATTTAGCAGCGCTAAGCCTTCTTTCGGCGCCAGAGTAATGGGTTCTAGACCAGCGATTTTTAACGCTTCTTGCCCAGAAATGATGTTACCGTTGTGACGAGCTTGTCCTTCACCTAGTAATACTGTGCTCATATGGGCCAGAGGAGCTAAGTCACCTGATGCGCCGACAGAGCCCTTTTTAGGTACGCAAGGGTAAACTTGTGCGTTAACTAGGTCGGTCAGCATATTAATGACTTTTAGGCGAATACCAGAAAAACCACGAGACAGACTATTGATTTTTAATACCATCATCAGACGAACCGTTTCATCTGACATAAACTCACCGATACCTGCCGCATGAGAAAGAACGATACTGCGTTGCAGTGTTTCTAAATCTTCTGGTGCTATTCGTGTGTTAGCCAATAGTCCAAAACCAGTGTTAATTCCGTAAACCGTTCGATCTTCCGCGATGACTCGGTCTACGACCTGTGTGCTTTCTTCAATGGCCGGAATGGCTTCAGGATCCAAAGTAAGGTTGACTGGTGAACGGCTCACTTGGCGTAGTTCGTTTAAGCTAATATGACCTGGCTTTAGCGTTAAATTTAACATCTCTTTCATCCTTACTTGAGCTTCTTCAGTTCTTCGTTGAGCATTGGCAAATCTAGCCCTTGCTCTGCTGCACATTGTTTAGCAATATCGTATCCCGCATCAGCATGACGCATCACGCCTGTTGCTGGGTCGTTATGCAGCACGCGGGCAATACGTTTTGAGGCATCTTCACTGCCGTCACAGCAGATAACCATACCTGAGTGTTGCGAGAAGCCCATACCTACGCCACCACCGTGGTGCAGTGAAACCCAAGTTGCGCCGCCCGCCGTATTGAGTAGTGCGTTTAATAGTGGCCAGTCTGATACGGCGTCAGAACCGTCCATCATGCCTTCTGTTTCTCGGTTCGGGCTTGCTACGGAGCCAGAGTCTAAGTGGTCACGACCAATGACAACAGGCGCCTTAAGTTCGCCATTTTTCACCATTTCGTTGAATGCTTGACCAAGACGCTCACGATCTTTAAGACCAACCCAGCAAATACGTGCAGGTAAACCTTGGAACTGAATGCGCTCGCGCGCCATATCTAGCCAGTTATGTAAGTGTGGATTATCTGGAATTAGCTCTTTTACTTTTTGGTCGGTTTTATAGATATCCTCAGGATCGCCAGAGAGAGCGGCCCAGCGGAAAGGACCAATACCTTCGCAGAATAGAGGGCGAATGTAGGCTGGAACGAAGCCAGGGAAATCAAATGCGTTTTTTACGCCTTCTTCCAAGGCCATCTGGCGGATGTTGTTACCGTAGTCGAGTGTTGCGGCGCCGCGATTTTGTAGCTCTAACATGGCTTGAACTTGCACTGCCATGGATTTTTTGGCTGCTTTAACAACCATTGCTTCATCTTGCAAACGCATTTCTGCCGCGTGAGACATGCTCCAGCCTTGTGGTAAGTAGCCATTGAGCGGGTCGTGTGCAGATGTTTGGTCTGTTACTACATCAGGCGTGATATTACGTTCTACCAACTCAGAGAAAACGTCTGCTGCATTACCTAGTAGACCAACTGATACTGGTGTGTCTGATTCTTTGATGATAGCAAGCGCTTCATCTAAAGACGTCGCTTTCTTATCGACATAGCCTGTACGTAGGCGGTAATCGATACGCGATTCATCACACTCTACCGCAATCATGGAGAAGCCCGCCATCGTACCAGCTAGAGGCTGAGCACCACCCATACCACCAAGACCGCCAGTTAGAATCCATCGGCCTTTTGCTTCGCCGTCAAAGTGCTTTTTCGCAACAGATACGAATGTTTCGTATGTGCCTTGGACGATGCCTTGTGAGCCAATGTATATCCAGCTGCCAGCGGTCATTTGGCCGTACATCATCAAGCCTTGTTTATCGAGCTCGTTGAAGTGTTCCCAGTTTGCCCAATGAGGAACGAGGTTTGAGTTTGCGATAAGCACGCGTGGGGCGTTTTTATGGGTAGGGAAAACACCAACAGGCTTGCCTGATTGAACTAAAAGCGTTTGGTCATCTTCGAGTCTTTCAAGTACTTCAACAATCTTGTCGTAACATTCCCAGTTTCGTGCTGCACGGCCAATGCCGCCATATACAACCAGCGAATGTGGATGTTCTGCAACATCAGGATCGAGGTTGTTCATCAGCATACGAAGAGGGGCTTCGGTTAGCCAAGATTTTGCGCGCAGTTTATCTCCGTGAGGTGCACGAATTGTTCTGCTTGTATCAAGTCGTGGATCTTGTCCCTGGCGCTGTGTCATTTCAGACTCCTTTAGTTTCTCGTGATGACCAAGTACTTGCTTGGTCGTAATAATAAGTGGCATCTAGGATGCGTTATGGTTTGTGTTGCTTTTCCGCCATCGCGTTGGCGATATCCCAACACAAACGGGCAGCTAATCGTGCAGTTTGACTATCGACGTCATAATTTGGGTTGTATTCGGCGATATCAGCCAGCATTAACTTATTTTTGTAATGAAGAATTCGATCTAAAAAGGGTGCAACTGTGTCGTAACTCACTCCCCGAGCTGCTGGTGCGCTGACTCCAGGTGCGGTTGCGGCAGGGAATACATCCAGATCAATGGTCAAATAGAGGTAGTCACAGTCGTCAATAAAATGCTGAAGCTGAGTTAAGTGATAACTGTGGTTTAGGTAACAAAGCTGATTGTCTTCTACATACCAAACATTTAACGCATCTGCTTTTTCAAACAGCGCTTTAGTGTTGCTACTGCGGCTTACGCCAATGCAAGCGTAATGAAAGTCCCAATCATTGCGTTGGCAAAAATGATGAATTTGGTTGAAGGGAGTGCCAGAGCTTGGTTTGATGTCGGCGATGCTGCTCTCGAATGCGCGTAAATCGAAATGCGCATCGAAATTTATGATACCGATTTTAGGCTTCTTCTCTGGATAGTACGCTTTAAAATACTCCGCTAAGCCGGAAAACGAGGCCCACGCAATCTCATGCCCGCCACCTAACACGATGACAGGCGTATGAGGTAGTGCGCTTGAAATGGTTGCCGCACATAGAGATTGGCTCTCTTCCAGTAAGTCGTCTTCGCACACCACGGTGCCTAAGTCATATAGTGGGACGTCTTGGTGCCATGCTAAATTAGCGAGTGCTCGTCGGATTAAATCTGGCGCTTTTTTCGCACCAATGCGTCCTTTGTTTCTGGCTACGCCAGCGTCGGTAGCAAAACCCAGTAATGAGACGCCATGCGCAACTGCCCCTAACTCATCTGCTTTCTGGCGTTGAACCACGTGATGAATTCGCTGACCAAGTTTGCCGTCCTCGGCATCATGACGGCCTTGCCAATGAAATAGGGGAGAGTGTAAGTCGAATTGAGACATATTATTGGCCTCCGTGTGAAATGTATTCACCATTTACTATACGACCTACCAGACGTTTTGCTCCGACTTGATAGCTTAAATCTGCAGGGCTTTCGATATCCCAGATAGAGAAGTCCGCATCAAACCCTACTTTGATGGTGCCACGTGAGTTTTGATAACCCAGAGCTTTGGCTGCATGTTGCGTTACACCACGCAGTGCTTCTTGCGGTGTAAGGCGAAATAGTGTGCACGCCATATTCAGCATGAGTGTGAGATCAGAAAACGGTGATGTACCTGGGTTAACGTCCGTAGCAATTGCCATCGGTACGTTATACTCTCTCAACAACTCAATCGGTGGTAACTGAGTTTCTCTTAGAAAATAAAAAGCGCCAGGCAGTAGAGTGGCGACAGTGTTTGAGCGAGCAAGTGCTTTAACACCTTGCTCATCTAAAAACTCGATGTGATCCGCTGACAAACCGTTGTATTGAGCAGTGAGGGCTGTACCACCGAGATTCGAAAGTTGCTCTGTATGCCCTTTAACCTTTAAGCCGTGGCGTTTTGCAGCTATAAACACTTTTTCTGTTTGTTCAAGATTGAAGCCAATCGATTCACAAAAAACATCGACACTCGTGGCTAACTCTTCCTTTGCGACGACAGGGATTATGTCCTGACAAATGTGCTCAATATAGTCATCTGCACGGCCTTGGAACTCCGGCGGAATGGCGTGAGCGGAAAGAAGTGTAGTGGTGATTTTAACTTTGCGCTCTTGTTCAAGCATTTTGGCTGCACGGAGCATTTTTACTTCGTCATTCAGTGTCAATCCGTAGCCTGATTTCACTTCGACAGAAGTGACGCCGCTCGCGAGTAGCCCGTCTAAACGTGGCAACGCTAACTCAACTAATTGCGCTTCGGTTGCTGAACGCGTCGCATGCACCGTTGAAAGTATCCCACCGCCTTGTTTGGAAATTTCTTGATATGGCACGCCGTTTAAGCGCATTTCAAATTCGTTGGCACGATTGCCCGCATAAATAAGATGAGTGTGGCAGTCGATCAAACCTGGCAGAACTAACTTGCCTTGAAGGTCGATACTCTGAGCGTAATGTTGGGCAGACAGCAGAGACTCGGTTGGCGGTTCGTCTTCACCAATTGCACAGGTGCTGATCGCAACGATTTTTCCAGATTGAATGCCAATACGAGCAGGAGACGTTGGCAGATAACCGCGCTCTCCCGGTTGCATGGTGACCAGACGTGCGTTTTCAATCAGCAAATCCATGTTTGTGTCCCTGTGTTTATTTGTATCATTAAATGTATATACAAATAAATAGAGCAAAATAAGAACACTGACAAGATTGATGTTGCTAAAATGTGATCAAAACGTAGATCTAGAGGACCAATCTTGTCATTAAATGAGCACTTTTGAGCTCAGCTTATATTTGTTACCAGGGTGATAAAGTAGGGCGGTACTGACTAACTTATCTTGGCTCCACGTTCTGCGATTCAAGAGAAGGCAAGGCTCATTAGCTTGCATTTTTAAGTCTTGCTTAATACGGCCGTCAGGCACAATTGCCTCTACAGTATGTTCAATAGCGTTGAGTGGGCAATTATCTGACAGGTATTGATTCGGAGTGATTTGTGTGAAGTCTTGATTTAAATAACTCGGGGCATATTGGCTGTTCACCCAGCGGAGTTCTAATTGAATAGGCGTTTGATCTTCATAGTGAATGATTTCACTGTAAAACACCGTTGTGCCAAGCATGACGCCGAGTTTTGTCGCAATGCTGTCATCTGCTTTTATGGCAACTTGTTTGAGCACTTTACTGCTATATTGTCGCCCTCGGTCGCTGATTTCTTCGGCAATGTTTCGAATGTCTAACAGAGGAGATTCTGACTTTTCACCAGGATCACACACAAACGTACCTAAGCGTGGGCGACGTTGTAATCGGCCCTCATTAACTAAGTCCCGAATTGCTTTGTTCACTGTCATTCTACTGACACCAAATTGCTCGGTAAGCTCAATCTCTGTGGCGATACGATGACCGACTATCCACTCTCCAGCATCAATTTTATCGAGGATAAATTGTTTGATTTGAATGTAGAGTGGTGCAGACATAATGGTTCCCTTTTATTTGACTATACAAATACTGCTTAATTTAGGTACAAATTGCAAACATTTCTAGACGAACGCCCGACTTAGTGACAGAACAATCCTATTGTGGGGCTGAATGACTCTTGCTGCTGAGTATTATTTGGATTGATGATGGAATTCGAACATTTTCTTGTGGTCTATTGCTTGCAGAGTATAAAACAATTGTGTAAACAAACGATTATGAGAAGAAAAGTCGCTAAAAAGGAAAAACATGTTTAAAAAATTGAAAGCATCACTGGGGATCGGTTCTGCAAAAGTAGATACGATTTTAGACGAAATGAGCGTGTTTCAAGGAGCGACGCTGAAAGGGCATGTTCATATCAAAGGCGGAGACGTCGAACAACAAATTGATGCTATTACGATTAAATTGAACACGGAAATGAAAGTCGAAGTGGATGATAGCGTAAGTTACCAAACCTTCACTATTGATCAGCTGAAGGCGGTAGACCCCTTTGTGATTCAACCTAATGAAGAGAAGCAGATTCCGTTTGAGCTAAAACTGCATGATGAAACGCCAATTACTGCGGTTAGCGCACTTAAGAATCAATGTCATGTTTGGGTCGAGACGACGTTAGATATTGATTTTGCGATTGACCCGCGTGACCGTGACTATATTGAAGTGAAACCACTACCAGTAGCATCTCGGGTTATTCAAGCGATCGAGCAAGCTGGCTTCACTATGGTTAAAGCCGATGTTGAAAAAGGCTTTTTGCGCGGTGGCTCGTTTGCCTCTCGCTCTGGTATTTATCAAGAGCTAGAGTTCCTTAACAGCGGCTTTATCTCATCAAAAGAAATTGAGCTCTCTTTTATTCTGGAAGGGCAGGTCATGCATTGTTTGGCAGAGATTGACCGTTCGCTCAGCTTGGCTGGTGACCAATATCGCTCGTTTACGTTGCCGATCAATGCAACCGATGCTCAAGTCGCTGCCGCAGTTGCACCAACGCTAAATCTATAGCTCTCATCAACTTGATGAAAATATGTACCGATATCCTATTGTGAAAGCGATATCGGTACTGTTATCCATGTTTCGTGCGTTCTCTACGGCTAAAAACTCAAGCGCGGAGTTTTCCATTAGATATCGATAGCCTAATACCAGTTCATTAGAGGCATCAGCAAACTCTGCGGGTCCTTCTGTCGATCCTTGATACCAATGGTATTCAAACATCAGGTGGTGGTTATCTTCCAATGCATAACGGTACCCAGCTGCAACGGCAATCGTATTATGCCGATAGGGTAGATCCAGCAAGGCGCGATCATCTGAGCGAAAAGTCATGCCAACCATCGAGTAAAATGCATGGGCGTCACTCAAATAACTGTAATTTATTTGGAAACCTTGCTCGAAATTACTGCCTTGAAAAGTCCCGTGAGCAACATCATTAAAATATAAGCTGCCACCGATAGATAGGCCGTGATGTTCATTCTGAAACACTTGATACTGCAAATAAGTAGATAAGTTATTGGCAAGCGTTTGTCCTTCGAAATCATCTTCTAGCACATCATATTGCGGCATTGAAATGTAAAAACGATCTCTGTCTACTTTGTCTCGGCCATTCTGTCCGATACCGAAAAGGTTATGGAAGCTTTTCGTCAGTCCATCTAAATGGTTATCAGCGGCAAAAACCCACCGATAATTGAGTTCCCATTGCCAACGGCTATTGATTTGCCACTTGCTGCCAATTTCGATTTGGTTGTGGTAATAATCCAGTGCGTATTCATCAGTATGAGCCCAAACACTTGCCACGGTTCCTGAGCCATAGGTTTCGACAAAATCAGAGGGAAGGCTATGTCCTGAGCGCAGTATATTGGTATGGCTAACCACTTGCATCGGAGATTGTGCGTAAGAACGTAGCGGCCCATACAGGTCATTTGATGCCATGGCTGATACACAGCATATCGAAGTGCTTAGAAGCCCCATAAAGCGCGATTTGAAATAGATCATGATGAACACCTACATGCAAACTACTCAATAAAACAACTATATACCTAAATTGCACTTTGAGGTGGAACTAGGTGTGCAGGGTCTTGTGTTAGTTAATAGGTATTAGGAAGTATTATACCAGTTGTGTATTTAAGTTCTATTGGGAGGGGGTAACTCCGTTTACAAGTTATGTGAGCCCTTAAGAAGAATCATCAGATTGTCGCAACGAGGCCTGAGGTTAAGTTCTTATGATAAAACAAAATCGCGCTTTGCAATCTAAATGTGAGCTAGGTACAATCCCACTTTCGATAACGGTCCGGTATTCGTGTTACCGAGAGGCCTTTATTGACTCTCAACTATTTTCAACAAATAGCTTCTAATTTGAATAACATGTGTTGCTTGGTGTGCAACACCACTGTAAAGGACATAGCATGCCTATTATTACTCTTCCTGACGGCAGTCAGCGTCAATTTGACAACCCAGTTTCTACTATGGAAGTTGCGCAATCGATCGGTCCTGGTCTTGCAAAAGCAACGATCGCTGGTCGTGTAAACGGTAACCGCGTTGATGCGTGTGACCTAATTGAAGAAGACGCAAGCCTTGAAATCATCACAGTAAAAGATGAAGTAGACGGTTTAGAAATCGTTCGTCACTCTTGTGCTCACCTTCTTGGTCACGCTCTTAAGCAGCTTTACCCACAAGCTAAAATGGCGATTGGTCCAACCATCGACAACGGCTTCTACTACGATATCGATCTAGATGAGTCTCTAACGCAAGAAGATCTTGAAAAGATTGAAAAGCGTATGAAAGAGCTAGCGAAAACCAAGTACGAAGTTGTTAAGAAAAAAGTAAGCTGGCAGGAAGCGCGTGATACGTTTGAATCACGTGGCGAACCATACAAAGTGGAAATCCTAGACGAAAACGTATCTCGTGATGATCGTCCAGGTCTTTACCACCATGAAGAATACATCGACATGTGTCGTGGTCCTCACGTTCCTAACATGAGCTTCTGTCAACACTTCACTCTATTGAATGTGGCAGGTGCTTACTGGCGTGGTAACAGCGACAATAAAATGCTTCAACGTATCTACGGTACGGCTTTCCACGATAAGAAAGCACTGAAAGCGCATCTAACTCGCCTAGAAGAAGCGGCGAAGCGTGACCACCGTAAGATTGGTAAGCAACTAGACCTATTCCACATGCAGCAAGAAGCACCGGGTATGGTGTTCTGGCATCACAATGGTTGGTCTATCTTCCGTGATCTAGAAGTATTCATCCGCGCTAAGCTAGATGAGTACGGTTACCAAGAAGTAAAAGGTCCGCTAATGATGGACCGTGTTCTTTGGGAACGCTCTGGCCACTGGGATAAATACGCTGATGCAATGTTCACAACTTCTTCTGAGAACCGTGAATACGCGATTAAGCCAATGAACTGTCCAGGTCACGTACAGATCTTCAACCAAGGTCTAAAATCGTACCGCGACCTACCGCTACGTATGGCTGAGTTCGGCTCATGTCACCGTAACGAACCATCTGGTGCACTACACGGCATTATGCGTGTACGTGGCTTTACTCAGGATGATGCTCACATTTTCTGTACTGAGAGCCAAATCCAAGAAGAAGTAACAAACTGCATCAAGATGGTGTACGATACGTACCAAACATTTGGTTTCGACAACATCGTAGTGAAACTATCTACTCGTCCAGAGAAACGTGTAGGTTCAGATGAAATCTGGGATCAATCTGAAGAAGCATTGAAGCAGTCTCTTGAATCGATGGATATCCCATACGAAATTCAAGAAGGTGAGGGTGCGTTCTACGGTCCTAAGATTGAATTCACACTATACGATTGTCTAGACCGCGCTTGGCAGTGTGGTACTGTCCAGCTAGACTTCAACCTACCAGGTCGCCTAGGCGCTACTTATGTAGGTGAAAATAACGAACGTCTTGTACCGGTAATGATTCACCGTGCGATTCTAGGTTCACTAGAGCGCTTCATTGGTATCCTTATCGAAGAATATGCTGGTTTCTTCCCAACTTGGTTGGCGCCAGAACAAGCAGTTCTTATGAACATTACTGATAAACAGTCAGGTTATGTTCAAGAAATAGTACAAAAACTACAAAAAAGTGGAATTAGAGCTAAAGCGGACTTGAGAAATGAGAAGATTGGCTTTAAAATCCGCGAACATACTTTGAAGCGTGTACCGTATATGCTTGTTGTTGGTGACCAAGAAATGGAAGCTGGCGAAATTGCAGTACGTACTCGTAAAGGTAAAGATCTTGGTAAATTTAAAGTGGATGATTTTATTGCATACATCCAAGACGAGATCTCTAGCCGTAAGCTCAATCTGGAGGAATAAGCTATTAAAGGCGGAAGACGTGGCCAACAGCCGGTAAAACAAAACCCGCACCGTATCAACGGTGAAATTCGTGGTATTCGTGAAGTTCGACTAACAGGCGCTGACGGTGAATCAGTTGGTGTTGTATCGATTCAAGAAGCCATTGCAGCTGCTGAAGAAGCTGGTATGGATCTCGTTGAGATCAGTCCTAACGCCGAGCCACCTGTTTGTCGTGTGATGGACTATGGTAAGTTCCTCTTCGAGAAGAGCAAAACTGCTAAAGAGCAGAAGAAGAAGCAAAAGCAGGTCCAGATCAAGGAAGTAAAATTCCGTCCTGGAACTGATATTGGAGACTATCAGGTAAAACTACGCAACCTGACGCGTTTCCTTGAAGAAGGCAACAAAGTGAAGGTAACAATTCGCTTCCGTGGCCGAGAAATGGCACACCAAGACATCGGTGTTGACGTTCTAAATCGTCTTAAGGAAGATACTGCAGAACTTGCTGTAGTTGAATCTTTCCCTAAGAAGATTGAAGGTCGCCAGATGATCATGGTGCTAGCCCCTAAAAAGAAGTAATTAACGGCTCATCAAGTAATTAAAACCTAGCCGCTTTCCTTTCGATAAAGGCATAACGGCTGGGTTTTGTTCGCCCTAATTACGTTGTTTATTAAACCTACTCAATGCGGAGTTATTCATCATGCCTAAGATGAAAACCAACAAAGGTGCTGCTAAGCGTTTTAAGAAAACTGCTGGTGGTATTAAGTACAAGCACGCTACAAAACGTCACATCCTGACTAAGCGTACTACTAAGAACAAGCGTCAACTACGTCCGAATGCAATCCTTCCAAAATGTGAAGTGGCTGCAGTAATCCGTATGTTGCCATACGCTTAATTCTTTTTAGTTATCAATCGTTTAGTTTAGGAGAAGCATAATGCCTCGCGTAAAACGTGGTGTACAAGCTCGTGCACGTCATAAGAAAGTTCTAAAACAAGCTAAAGGTTACTACGGTGCGCGTTCACGCGTTTACCGCGTAGCTTTCCAAGCAGTTACTAAAGCTGGTCAATACGCTTACCGTGACCGTCGCGCTAAGAAACGTCAATTCCGTCAACTATGGATTGCACGTATCAATGCGGCATCTCGTCAAAATGGTCTATCTTACAGCCGTTTCATCAACGGTCTTAAGAAAGCATCTATCGAGATCGACCGTAAGATCCTTGCGGACATCGCAGTATTCGACAAAGCTGCATTTGCAGTTCTAGTTGAAAAAGCGAAAGCTGCTCTTTAATTAGCAGTTTAGGATTAAGAGAAGGAGAGCATTAGCTCTCCTTTTTTATTGCTAAAATATATACCCAAATATTTTTCAGTTTTGTCATTCAGAATCTTGTCTATCAGTCTTCCCGATTTGATTAGTGATCGCTGCTCTGTTGGTAATAAAATGGCTTGGGTATATATTTTACGTTTATAAGGGACTAAAAATGATCTACACAACGACAGAAAGCATTCCGGGCAAGCAGATCTCTGAAATAAGAGGGGTTGTAACTGGCAATGTTGTTCAATCAAAACACATCGGTCGTGACCTCATGGCGGGTATCAAAAGCATTGTTGGCGGCGAAATTCGAGGTTACACGGAAATGATGACCGACGCGCGTGATATAGCTATACAGCGCATGGTAGCAGACGCTGAATCTAAAGGTGCCGATGCAATTGTAGGGATTCGATTTACCACAAGCTCAATCGTAGATGGTTCTTCGGAAATTTTGGCATTTGGTACTGCAGTGAAACTGGCGGACTAGTCTACTTGAATAGCAGTGCAAAAATGCTAATAGAGAGTGGTGAATTATTATGCATTTACCGTTCTGTTCCTTTTAGGTTAATTATTCTAGATTTTTGCAGAGCGAATAGGTTTATATTCTCAACTCTACGTTACTATTAAAATTAATTGCGATGATTTAGAGTAATTGCTTCACTTTTATTTCGTTTATTATTTTGTATTCATAATGAAATTGAATTCATATTGAATTTTTCATTTATTGTGTGAATTCTCCTTTCAGTATATTAATTCATGTTTTTCTTATAAAAATATGAACTTATACCTTGCCAAGCGGTTCTAAATTGTTACAAATACTATACAGCTGTAACATTGCCAAAAGGAATTGTAGATGAGAGATCTGACTCCCGAATACTTGCTAGCCGCATTACGCCAAGCGATTAAAACAAAAGGGCTAACATATCGAGAGCTATCTGAGAAAATGGGCATGCCGCTGTCCACTTTTAAGAGACACTTAACAAGCACAAATCTCGCTTTGGATAAACTGCTTGAATATTGTAGAGCTGTTGATTGCACGTTAGATGAACTACAAAAGCTTGCGAATCAATTACAAGGCGAAGACGAGGATTACTTTAGCCGTACGCAAGATGAAGTTTTTTTTCAATTTCCCCATCTTTACGATTTTTATCGTGAATTGAGAATGCTGCGAGGCAAAGATGGATATTCCATTTTAAAGAAAAAGTATGATTTGTCTGAGCAGAGCATGTCTGATTACCTAAAAGCTTTGGAGTTATTGGATCTTGTTTACGTTGATGAAGATAAAAATATAACGTTGCACGGGCCGTTATATTACAGCTATGCAGAAAACTCCAAGCTCAATGATAAATATACGGAAATCATAAAAGAACAGACAACAACCCACGATAAATGCGTTCGTGTGGCTTTGGCACGCATGAAAATTACCGAAGAGCAGCTTTTGCAATTGGAAGATCAAGTCGCAAAAACGGTTATCGATTTTCATTCCAAAAATGTTGTGGCAGAGAACTTCAACGTCTCTGATTTTACTAATATTGTTCTACTTGCAGGGCCACATCAACCAGTCACATTCTCTGATGGAATTATCGAGACAGAAGGGCGATTTATTGACGATATTCGTTATGCCATCGCATCTGCAGGTGATAAACCAAGCCTCTCGATTTAGAAATTCAGTCTTTTACTTAAAGAGAATCGCTTTTCTCATTATGTTATTGAGTTTTGCAGCTCTAATATTGAAAGGAAGCAGTAAAAGAAAAGCCCAAGACAGAGCACACTTTGTAAATAGAGCATCTATCAGTTACTGTTTTGAATCCAAACTTTAAGTGTTTTGGGCTTTTTTGAATAACATCATTTCAATATCACTCGTTGTCCAATTTTTAAGGTTCTGATTTTTGGGGTTATGTCCCCGCACTCCACTCTAGCCTTTCCTTACAATCAAATCATTCTCGCTGAACCAAGCATCTTGATGTTACTTGGTTATATATAATTAAAGCTTATTTTTCGGTTAGCTATAAATTCATACTTGCAATGTTTGTTTTTTGATCTATTATGACGAAGTGTCATTTGTGACGGTTCGTCAAATTTAGTGGCGTTCCTGTATTCAAGAATCGTGTTACAATTATTGGGAGTGTGTTGGTATACGGATCAAAGGATTATGTTTAACTTTCGCTGTAAAAAAGATAGCAAGCAAGACGGATGTCGTACGTCTTCAGGGCTAACTAAAAAACAACAGGCGATTGCTGATCGTGAAATAGAGCTTATTCAATTGGCTAAGTCTCTGGTTCAAGAGCAAGGCTTTGCCAACTTAACGATGGACAAGCTCACAGCGGCAAGCCCTTACTCGAAGGGAACGATCTACAATCATTTTTGCAGCAAAGAAGATGTGATTCTTGCGCTTTGTATTCACTCGCTGAGAAGCGAGGCAATATTTTTCGAACGTACCGCTAAGTTCAATGGCAATACCAGAGAAAAAATCATTGCTATGCATGTAGGTTATCGTATTTACGCTCGTATGGAGCCTGTACTATCAACCTGTGCGATTGTTGCAAAGACGCCTTGGGTCCTAGAGAAAGCTTCGCCTAAGCGTGTGAATGAATTGAATAACTTAGAAGAACAAGTAATAGATGGTGCTGATGCGCTGGTGAATAATGCGGTGGAATGTGGGGACCTTAAGTTCTCTCCCGCAATTGGTTCTGATGCCATCGTATTTGCTAACTGGTCTATTGCCTTCGGTTCAAACGCTCTAGCGCAAAATGCATCGAACAGTCGATGTATTCAGCGAATTCAAGATCCATTCTCAGTACTGCATAACGCGAATATGTTACTTGATGGTTTAGGGTGGTCACCTTTATCGACAGAGTGGGATTACCGTAAAACGTGGCGTCGAGTGGAACAGGAATTGTTCAGCGAAGAGCTTGCTTATTTAGAGTCTGTGAATCGCTAATCGTTATAGAGGCCATCTAATATTTTAGTTGGCTTTTTTATTACACCATTATGACGAATCGTCAAAAAGTAGAGGTTGGTACTCAAGTTACCGATCTCGAGAAGTATAGGAAGTTACTCAAAAACTAACTTATATAACCAAATAAATTCGATCTGATTTTTATATGTTGAAGTTATCTGGTTATCACAGCATTCGCTGTTTTTTTTTAGTTTTTAAATTTGACGAAACGTCACAAAAGGAGAGTGTGATGCCACATCACAACGTTCAACAACAAGCCCGAATTGGCTGGGTCAAGCTACCAACGAATTACAGTGTGTTGGTTGTGCTTGCTACCGTTTTATTGATTGTTATAGCAACTATTGGAGGAAAAAATCTTTACTTTAGAGGGGATTACGACATCTTTTTTGATGGAACAAATGAGCAGTTACTTGCGTTTGATGAAATTCAGACTACCTTTGCAAAATCTGACAGTCTTGCTTTGGTCATAGCGCCAAAAAATGGCACTGTTTTTACTCCGAACACCTTATCTCTTATTCAGCAGATCACTGACGAGGCGTGGCAAGTCCCATACTCCACCCGTGTTGATTCCCTTGCTAACTACCAGCATACCGAAGCGTTTGAAGATGATCTTCTTGTCGAAGATTTACTGTATAGCGAATATGAATTGACGCCTCAGCGAATCGAGAAAGTCAAAAGTATTGCGTTGAGTGAACCGGTTCTGAAAAGTTCACTGATTTCCGAAAAAGGGGATGTCACGGTCGTGAATATTACGGTCCAACTCCCTGAGGTCGATAAAACCGCTGAAGTACAAGAAGTGGTTGCCTACATAAACGGAATGATTGAGCGTTATCAGCAAGTGTACCCGGATACTGATTTCCACAAAGCCGGTATTATTGCAATGAACTACGCGTTTATGACCGCAGCTCAAGATGACAGCGCGACGCTAGTGCCGACCATGCTACTAGTGATATTGGTTTTCCTGACTCTTATGTTGCGCTCATTGCTTAGCGTCATCGCGACACTCATCGTTATTATCGGCTCAGTTATGGTGACAATGGGCTTATCAGGGTGGGCTGGTATGTTCTTAAGCACGGCGACAGTTAATGTGCCTACCTTGGTGATGACGCTTGCCGTCGCCGACTGTGTACACATCATAGCGACGATGCGTCAGTCAATGCAAAACGGCTTTAGTAAAGCCCATTCTATTGAACGAAGTATTGCGCTCAATTTCATGCCCATCCTGATTACCTCCATTACCACCGCGATCGGCTTTTTAATGATGAATATGTCGGATTCTCCAATCCTGAGAGATTTCGGCAACCTATCAGCCCTTGGCGTCATGATTGCTTGTTTCCTGTCCATCACATTACTTCCGGCGTTACTTCATATCCTTCCTGTTAGGATGAAGTCAGACACTGCTGATGAAAGAAAGCACTTTATGGATCACTTAGGGGATTTCGTGGTGTCAAAGCGACATGCGTTATTGCCGTTGTCTGTGCTTGTTATTGTCGCGAGTGCGAGTTTGATTCCGCTGAATAAAGTCAACGATGAATCCGTCGAATATTTTGGTCATAGCAATGAATTTCGTCGAGCGGCTGATTTTATGGAAGAGCGAATCAGTGGCATGGCGAACATCAGTATCGCGATAAAAACTAACGAATCGCAGGGTATTGCGGATCCTAATTTTCTCAATACCGTGGGTAAATTTACTGACTGGCTAAGGTTGCAGCCAGAAACGGACCATGTTGCGACCTTGAGCGATGTTTATAAGCGCCTAAACAAGAACATGCATGGAGATGATCAGGCTTATTACTCGCTCCCTCAAGACAGAGAATTAGCGGCTCAATATCTGCTGCTTTATGAAATGTCACTACCGTATGGCTTAGATTTGAACAACCAAATCAATGTTGATAAGTCGTCAATCAAGATGGTTCTCACCGTGGAGAACTTGGGCAGCGTCGAGCTTGTTGATTTGGAAAATCGTATTTACCAATGGTTTAACGAAAACGCGCCTCAGTATGATGTTGTTGCTTCTAGTCCATCACTGATGTTTGCGCATATTGGCGAAACGAATATGGCTAGCATGCTGTCAACCTTGCCTATCACTCTGGTCTTAATTTCGGCATTACTGATCTTTGCCTTACGCTCGTTCAAGCTCGGTTTAATCAGCCTGGTCCCGAATATCGCCCCTGCGCTTATTGGTTTTGGTATTTGGGCGCTGGTTTCTGGTGAAATTAATTTGGGGTTGTCTGTTGTTGTGACGTTGACGCTTGGCGTTGTGGTTGATGATGCCGTTCATTTTCTCTCTAAATACCAACACGCTCGTAAAGATGGCCATAGCGCGGAACAAGCGGTTCGTTACGCTTTTCGCACCGTGGGGCGCGCGCTTTGGATTACGACTGTCGTGCTTGTTGCTGGTTTCTCCGTTCTGGCGATGTCGAGCTTCCGCTTAAATGCCGATATGGGGCAGTTGAGTGCCATTGTTATCTTCATTGCTCTTGTTGTGGATTTCATCTTTCTACCGACTCTACTGATGTTGTTTGACAAAGGCGTCTACGACGAGGTGGACCGCCGAAACAAGCTTAAATCAACTGACTCTCAAACCACGGCTGTTACTCAGTCATAACGAATCAAAGGATTGAACATGAATTTACTAAAAAATGCCTTAAAAGTATCTGCACTTTCTGTCTCGCTTTTTATGAGTCATGCGGTGTTAGCGGATGAAGCGAAAGGATTAGAAATTGCTCAAGAGCGCAAAGCCCGTGATGAAGGGTGGGGGGATTCTGTTGCTACCATGAAAATGATTCTGCGGAACGCACAAGGAGAAAGTAGCACACGTTTAATGCGCCTCCAATCACTCGAAGTTGAGGACGATGGTGACAAAGGACTCACAATATTTGATGAACCAAGAGATGTGAAAGGCACCGCGTTTCTCAACCACTCTCATACAGTGGGTGCCGATGACCAGTGGCTTTACCTTCCAGCACTGAAGCGTGTGAAACGTATTTCCTCGCGTAACAAATCAGGCCCTTTTATGGGCAGTGAATTTGCGTATGAGGATCTCAGTTCTTTTGAGATCGAAAAATATCGTTTCAATTACATAAAAGATGACACCATAAATGGGCAAGATGTTTTCGTCATAGAGCAAATCCCTACAGACAAAAATTCAGGTTATACCAAGCAAACGGTGTGGTTAGATAAAGCGCATTATCGCCCACTGAAAGTTGAGTTTTACGATCGCAAAGGGTCGTTGTTAAAAACGCTTTCTTTCTCAGATTACAAGCAGTACCTCAACCAATATTGGCGAGCGCACACCATGGCGATGACAAATCATCAAACAGGAAAAAGCACTGAGCTAACAACAAGTGAAATGCGCTTTAACACTGGGCTAGAAGACAATGATTTTCATAAGAATGTGTTAAAGCGAGTGAGGTAGTGGAGGAGAAATGAAGCAATCAAATGTTGGGTTGTTGCTTAGCGCAGCAACCTCTCTTTATTCGATGTCTCTTGCCGCCATTGAGCTTGCAGGACAAGTCAATATTGAGCATCGTCAGTTTTTTGATTCTGGCTCTCAGGGTCAGAGAAAAGCGCAAACGTCATTGGTTTTGCAGCCAGAATTTTACTGGGAGATGCAAAATGGTGATGCGAGCTTTACCCTCACACCTTTCTATCGTTTGGATAGTCTAGACGATGAGCGAAGTCATGGAGACATAAGAGAGGCGCTTTATCTGACGTACTGGGATGATTATGAGCTTCGAGTTGGGATTAGTAAGGTTTTTTGGGGAGTGACGGAATCCGCCCATTTGGTTGATGTAGTAAACCAGACAGACGCCATTGAAGCCGTCGATGGTGAAGATAAGCTCGGTCAGCCGATGTTGCATTTTACCTCATTCAAAGATTGGGGCACCGTCCATGCAATGTTATTACCTTACTTTAGGGAGCGAACGTTTGCGGGTACTGACGGGCGCTTGCGAACCGAACCTGTTGTCTCAGATGATGCTATCTATGAATCAAGCAGAGAAGAAAAGCAGGTAGATGTGGCTTTTCGATATTCGAAAATGCTTGGCGATTGGGACGTAGGCCTGAGCTATTTATATGGAACAAACCGGGATCCTTACTTTCGTTTTGAGTACGGGGAATTAAAGCCTTACTACGCTCTGATGAGTCATGTCGGTTTCGATGTACAAGGAATCGTTGGCGATTGGTTATGGAAACTGGAAAGTGTTTATCGAGATAGTGCTGATAATCATGTCGGTCTTGTGACGGGTTTTGAGTATACCTTCGTCGGTGCATTTGACTCGGTTTGGGATGTGGGGGTTATTGGTGAGTACCTCTATGACAGTCGTGGGAATAACGCACAAACTATCGGTCAAAATGATGTGTTTGCAGGCATTCGTTGGGCGCTCAACGACGAGGACGGAACGGAATTATTGACGGGAATCACAAAGGATTTAGATAACGCCGATGTTTACAATGCCAAGTTAGAAGCCTCGAGCCGAATATCGAATAACTTTAAGTGGCAAATTGATGCTTGGTTGTTCAAAAATGAAACGCCAAACGATTTGCTCTATTTCGCCCGAGATGACGATTTTATCGAGCTATCTATTCAATACTATTTCTAAAACAAAAGGGCACAACTTAACGTCAGATTAATGAAAGATGACATTTTTGACGTTTTTGTGCTCTTTTTATTCAATAACCTCTTCTTTTCGTAATTCAATTTGGCATTGGTGCCCGGTTTGGCTACTATGTACAGCTATCAAAAAACCAATCACTCCCTTATGGACACTACCAACAGGTAGATGAGGAAACGATGCAACATCTAGAAGAGATCATTGCTAGCGCGAGCACTGCAATTGAAGCTGCCGAATCGCTAGTCGCACTTGATGAAGTGCGTGTTCAGTATCTGGGTAAAAAAGGTGAGCTAACTGCTCAACTTCAAAGCCTAGGTAAACTACCACCAGAAGAACGCCGTGAAGCTGGTCAAGAAATCAACAAAGCGAAAGGCGTCGTTCAGCAAGCTATCGCAGCTCGTAAAGACGCACTACAACGTGCAGAGCTTGAAGCGAAACTAGCAGCAGAAACAATCGACGTAACACTACCAGGTCGTCGTATTGAGAACGGTGGTTTACACCCAGTAACTCGTACTGTAGAGCGTATTGAGAAGTTCTTTGGCGAACTTGGTTTCAACACCGAAGCTGGCCCAGAGATCGAAGATGCATTCCACAACTTTGATGCGCTAAATATTGCCGCTGATCACCCAGCGCGTACTGACCACGATACTTTCTTCTTCAATCCAGATTTGATGCTTCGTACTCATACGTCAGGCGTACAGATCCGTACGATGGAAAATGGTAAACCACCATTCCGTTTCATCGCTCCGGGCCGTGTATACCGTAACGACTACGACCAAACTCATACCCCAATGTTCCACCAAGTGGAAGGTATGCTGGTTGATGAGAACGTAAACTTTGCACAGTTGAAAGGCATCCTGCACGATTTCCTATGTAACTTCTTCGAAGAAGAAGTAGAAGTACGTTTCCGTCCATCTTACTTCCCATTCACTGAACCTTCAGCTGAAGTAGACGTGAAAGGCAAAAACGGTAAATGGTTAGAAGTACTAGGCTGCGGTATGGTTCACCCGAACGTACTACGTAGTGTAGGCATCGATCCTGAAAAATACTCTGGTTTCGCATTCGGTATGGGTGTTGAGCGTCTAACGATGCTTCGTTACGGCGTGAACGATCTACGTGCGTTCTTCGAAAACGATCTTCGTTTCCTAAAACAGTTCAAGTAATCCAGAGGGTTCATCAACATGAAATTCAGCGAATCATGGCTTCGTGAGTGGGTAAACCCAGCGGTTACTACTGACGAACTCACTCATCAAATTACAATGGCCGGCCTAGAGGTAGACGACGTTCTTCCTGTAGCGGGTTCTTTCACTGGCGTTAAAGTGGGTCACGTTGTTGAATGTGGTCAACACCCAGACGCAGACAAACTTCGCGTTACTAAAGTTGACGTGGGTGAAGAAGAGCTTCTAGACATCGTTTGTGGCGCACCTAACTGTCGCCAAGGTCTGAAAGTAGCGGTAGCAACAGTTGGTGCTGTTCTTCCAGGCGATTTCAAAATCAAAAAAGCGAAACTACGTGGCCAGCCATCTCACGGCATGCTTTGTTCGTTCACTGAACTAGGCATTGATGTTGAGTCAGACGGCATCATGGAACTAGCAGAAGACGCAGTAATCGGTACTGATTTCCGTGAATTCCTAGGTCTAGATGACGTAACGGTAGACGTAGATCTAACAGCAAACCGCGCTGACTGTTTCAGCATCCGTGGTTTAGCTCGTGAAGTTGGCGTACTAAACCGTGCTGACGTGACTGAGCCATCAGTAGAAGCAGTTGCGCCTTCAATCGATGATAAAGTGTTTATTGAAGTGAAAGCGCCAGCAGCGTGTCCACGTTACCTAGGTCGTGTAGTTAAGAACGTAAACGTTCAAGCTGAAACGCCACTATGGATGCAAGAGAAACTGCGTCGTTGTGGTATTCGCTCTATCGACCCTGTTGTAGACATCACTAACTATGTTCTTCTAGAGCAAGGTCAACCAATGCACGCATTCGATCTAGCGAAGATCGAAGGTGGCATCGTAGTTCGTATGGCTGAGCAAGGTGAGAAGCTAACACTTCTTGACGGCAGCGAAGCAGAACTAAACGCAGATACATTAGTTGTTGCTGACCACAACAAAGCACTTGCAATCGCAGGTATCTTTGGTGGTGAAGAGTCTGGTGTAACAACTGAGACTAAAGACGTTCTACTAGAGTGTGCATTCTTTGCACCTGACCACATCCGTGGTCGCGCTCGTAGCTACGGTCTGCACACTGATTCTTCAATGCGTTTCGAGCGTGGTGTGGATTACGCACTGCAAGTGAGCGCAATGGAGCGTGCAACTCAGCTTCTTGTTGAAATTTGTGGCGGTGAAGTAGCACCTGTTGTTGCAGTAGAGTCTGAAGCAGACCTACCTAAGCCAAACAAAGTTGCTCTACGTCGTACGAAGCTAGACAACCTACTAGGTCACCACATTGCTGATGCTGACGTAGTAGAAATCCTAGAGCGCCTAGGTTTGACTGTTGAAGCTTCAGAAGAAGGTTGGATGGCAGTAGCGCCAACATGGCGTTTCGATATCGCTATCGAGCAAGACCTGATTGAAGAAGTTGGCCGTATCTACGGTTACGACAACATTCCTAACCAACACCCAGCTGCAGCACTTAAGATGCACAACCACGTTGAAGCGGATCTTCCACTGAAACGCGTTCGTGATCTTCTTGTTGACCGTGGTTACCACGAAGCAATCACATACAGCTTCGTTGAGCCTGAGCAACAAAAGCTAGTGGTACCTGGTGTTGAGCCTCTAGTGCTTCCAAACCCAATTTCTGCAGACATGTCAGCAATGCGTCTTGGTCTTATCCAAGGTCTGCTGAACACGGTTGTTCACAACCAGAAGCGTCAACAGCCACGTGTTCGTCTATTCGAATACGGCCTACGTTTCATCCCATGTGAATCTGCAGAAAACGGCATGCGCCAAGAGCCTATGCTTGCAGGTGTTATTGCTGGTACTCGCGGTGAAGAGCACTGGAATATCGAAACTAACACTGTTGATTTCTTCGACCTTAAGGGCGATCTAGAAGCGATTCTAGAGCTATCTGCGAACGAAAAAGCGTACTCTTTCGCAGCACTGTCACCTGAAAGCAAAAAAGCTAACCCAGCACTTCACCCAGGTCAATCTGCGGCAATCATCGTAGACGGCAAAGAAGTAGGCGTGATCGGTACCGTTCACCCTGAGCTTGAGCGTAAGTTCGGTCTAAACGGTCGTACTATCGTATTCGAAATCGAATGGTCTGCAATCAACAGTAAAGTGATCCCAGAAGCGGTTCAGCTTTCTAAATTCCCATCAAACCGTCGTGACATCGCAGTAGTTGTGGACGAAGCGGTAGCATCTGGTGACATCGTTAATGCTTGTTTAGAGCAAGGTGGCGAGTTCCTTAAAGATGCGAAACTGTTCGACGTGTACGTAGGTAAAGGCGTTGAAGACGGTAAGAAGAGCCTAGCAATCGCTTTGACTCTACAATCAGTTGAGCGCACGCTTGAAGATGCAGATATCGCAGGTGCGGTAGACGCTATCGTTGCTCACGTTTCTGAGAAGTTTGGTGCGTCTCTACGTGACTAAGCGTTAGATGAACTATCTCTCTTAAGAAACTAAAAACCCTGTCAAATCGGCAGGGTTTTTTATGTTGAGCATTGTCTTATTGTGATTCACGTACTAGGCCGTTTACGTCACCTCCCACAACCTCAAAAATCTGGACCAAACTTGAGGTAGCGCTTAATCGAGATTTGGCATATATCGTTTTTCCGCCAACAGACGCTAACGCAAGTTTATTGGCAGCTAGGCGGCGAGTGAGAGGGTATAGCTAAGCAGAAGAGGCAGCGTAAGAATACTGAAAAAGTTGCCAAATAGTACCATTGACGCCACTTTCATGGGCTCTATATTCAGCCTTTCCGCAAATAGGTAATTCATGACGGCTGGTGGCAGCATTGTGAAGAGTACCATCATTTGCAATTGCATCGTTGGAAGGGGAATTAACCAATAAATAAGTGCAAATGCAACCGCCCCAGTTGCAAGCGACTGCACGGTACACAATACACCAACCTTTAAACCATCCACTCTTAAATGACACATTTGTGCCCCCAGGGATAAAAGCATCACGGGTACTGCCGCTTGGCCAAGTAGAGCAGTCGCTTCGTATAAAGGTGCCCATGCCCCCACATTTGACACGTTGAGAAACAGAGCCAACGACGCAGCTAAAAAGATTGGCATCTTGACTATTTGCTTAAAAGGGTTGCCATGACTAAGTAGCATTACACCTAAACTAATGTGCAAGCATGCTGACACGACAAATAGCAGTACTGCTGAGGATAGCGCAATTTCTCCAAACGTATAGGTAAACAAAGGAATAGCAAGGTTTCCGCTATTGCGAAACATATGTGGTGGTGCCCAGGTTTTAAACGACAGTGACGTCAATCGACATACAGGGATCATGAGTAGTGCGGGAACCAAAACCGCGACAATTGCTGCAAAAAGGAGTGGTCCCTGATTCGAGTCTAACGGCATGCTAACGAGCGAAGAAAACACCAGCGCAGGTGTGAAAACCTCAATGTTAATGCGGTTGATTGGACGAAAGTCAGGCTTGATGTAACGACCTACCAAATAGCCGACGCCGACAAGAGCAAAAACAGGGAAAAGAATATTTATGATTTGATTAATCATGGTCGCCTAGATGAAGTGTAAGGAGCTAGTGTGGAGATACACGAAGAACCACATTATCAACCTTTATATATTGCGTCATCGCTGAACAGTGAGAAGCGTGGGTTTAATCAAGCTTTCTAAGCACAGTTACAAAGCCAGGTGGTCATACCATTTAGTTCAATTGTTACGTATCGAGTTACATACAAATCACTGAATTTACGACAAGTTCTATGTCAAGTGTCTGTTAAATAACCAATCTCTGATATTTTTATTAAATAGTGATTAATGTTGATATTTAAACTACTTTTAGTTTTATCGGCTGGATATTTTTCCTATTAAAGAGAAAACAAAAACAAAAATATCAAAATGTTGGCGTTTAACAATAATTTACATAGTGCTATTCCTTTTGTTCGCCAAGAAAAAAGTTGGCGAAAATCATAAGCTTGTCATACACTTCCTGATGTAACCCCGATATGTTGTTGAATTGGTAGGGTAAAACTGCTCTGGCGCTACACTAACGTAGCATTGTTTAACATAGCTTTGAGGAAAGTTTTATGGCGCTCACAAAAGCCGAACTGGCAGAAAACCTGTTTGATAAATTAGGATTTAGTAAGCGGGACGCCAAGGAAACGGTGGAAGTGTTCTTTGAAGAGATTCGTAAGGCACTGGAAAGTGGCGAACAGGTAAAACTGTCAGGTTTTGGTAACTTTGATCTTCGTGACAAGAATGAACGACCTGGTCGTAACCCGAAAACCGGTGAAGATATTCCAATTACTGCTCGACGTGTAGTGACTTTTCGCCCGGGTCAGAAGTTAAAAGCTCGTGTAGAAAACCTGAAGAAAGTACAGTAAGCCGAATAAATGGATCACGCTAAGGCGTGGTCTTTTTTTTGCGTAAAACTTGTGTCGCATATAAACGAAAACCACCGCAATGCGGTGGTTTTTCTGTTTTTGAGTATATCTTAATGATATGGATTACGCTGCTTCTAGGTGCGTTGTTAAGTATGGTTGCCATGCTTGTTGGTACAAGTTTTTAGACTGTGCACGCATGTTGCGAATAGAAGCGAGTTCTAGTTCGCTTAGTTTGCGTTTCTCCATCATCGCTTGGCGTTCTAGTTTCTGGATTTTTTCGTATAGGTCGTGTTCAGGACCGCTTTTCACATCTGCGATGGCTTTTAAGTGCAGTTGAACTTCGGCAACCAGATTTGTCTTTGGTAAACGAACGAGTAAGTTCAAGTCTCTATAGCCTGAAGGACCAGGTTTTTTGAAGCGATTTTTTACTTTAACAATTGTTGTTTCACGCTCTAAGGTTTCATAAATGGAGACTAAGCTCGCGACGTCTTCAGCAACAATCGTGGCACGGGCTAGGTCAGTAATGCGTTCGACTTTTCCATCTAACTCCAAAGCTATTTTTTCTTCTGCTCGTTGTTTGGACTTTACGCCTGCGAAGTATGGCTGAGCATCATTAAGAAGTGCGGTACTTTTACAGATAGTTTCAAGCTCAAATTGTGCTTGGTGAGCTTTGCTGTAAAGAATGTCGAAGTCAGTGTATGGCTGAGTTGGAGTTGCGTCGATTGACTGAATACCATACAAGCCGCTAAGGCTATGTTTAAAGAGTTTCGAACAAACTTCGTTTTGGCTTGTTGAACGATTTTGATCGCCACTCGGCGCTGGGGTAATTGGAAGTGCGGCAAATGCCGGTGCACGGCTAAGTACCAAAAGCATCAATGCTGTAGTACGAAGAAATAAGCTCATTCACTCTCCTTAACTTGCTTGTACTTAGAAAATAGGGAACATAAAGGTCGCTAAGTTCGGCAAATCAGGTACTAACTTATTAATGGGGTCATTACGAAAGATTCCAAGGTTTCAGTTTTGTCTTGAAGTGGAATCGTGCGTTAGATCACCATTTCTCTTTTCTTTATTCTGTTTATCAGACAAAGGCGTGGTTCCTATAAGAACGTTTACATCCTATCACCGCTGTATTAACCAAAGATGAACGGCATAGACAAATTGAAAAAAATCGTTAGTCTTACTTCTCAAAATGAAAATCAGCCGACAAGTAGAAAGTAAAATGAGAGACCAAGAGTTTTGGCATAATAAATGGGCCAGTAATCAAATCGGATTTCACTTGGAAGATGTAAACCCGCTATTACCTGCATATTGGCAACACACAAACCCAAAGCGTGAAGACAAAGTGTTAGTGCCTTTGTGTGGAAAGTCAGAAGACTTGATTTGGTTGGCGATGAAGCATGATTCAGTTGAAGGTGTTGAGCTGAGCCATATCGCTGTTCGTGCCTTTTTTGCTGAACATTTTTATACGCCAACCGTGACGCCTGTTAATGGTATGCACGAGCTTTATCAATTTGATGAGCTCTCTATTTATACTGGGGACTTTTTCACTGCACCAGTATCTCAAGCCGATATCATTTATGATCGCGCCGCGTTGGTTGCTTTACCGAAAGATATGCGAGAGGAGTATGTAGAGCGTCTCAAGCAACTTTTGAATCCAGGCGGTCGTATTTTGCTTGTTACACTCAACTATCCTCAAGAAGAGATGGCAGGGCCTCCATTTAGCGTGCCAGTCGAAGAGATTGAGCAGTTATTTTCAGGTTACAAAGTTACCTGTTTGAACGTAGATGAAGCTGATGAAAACCATCCTAAAATTGCGAAAAAAGGCTTAAGTCGCTTCTCTGAAGAAGTGTACCTAATCGAGAGTGAATAGGTTTTTTTGGTTTGTAAAACGAAATAGCGCAGCAATTTGAGCTGCGCTATTTTTGTATAAGTGGTTCGTATTTAATAAGTGATATTCACTTTTGCTGCACTTTCAACAGCATCTTGAACGGCTTCTTCGGTGGTTTTTCGTCGCGTAAGGACAACACCTAAACGACGGCGACCATCGATTTCTGGCTTGCCGAATAGACGAACTTGCGTTTGAGGTTGAGCTAAGGCTTTGGTTAGGTTGTCAAAGCGAATGTTTGTGGAAGTCCCTTGCCCAAGAATAACGGCCGACGCAGATGGACCATATTGTACGATATTATTAATCGGCATTCCGGTAAATGCACGTACGTGGAGAGCAAACTCAGACATTTCCTGCGAAATCATTGTGACCATGCCTGTATCGTGTGGGCGAGGAGAGACCTCATTGAAAATGACCTTATCGCCTTTAACAAATAACTCTACACCAAAGATGCCGTAGCCACCGAGTGCGTTGACTACTTTCTCTGCCGTGTATTCTGCTGCTTTTACTGCGTTTTCTGACATGGCTTGCGGTTGCCATGATTCGCGGTAGTCGCCATCTTCCTGACGATGGCCAATTGGAGCACAGAAGTGAACACCGTCAACGGCTCTTACAGTCAATAAAGTGATTTCGTAATCGAAGTCGATAAAACCCTCCACGATCACGCGACCTGCACCCGTACGTCCGCCTTCCTGTGCGTAATCCCATGCCTTTGCAACGTCGTCTTCGGTCTTGATGACACTTTGCCCTTTACCTGAAGAGCTCATAACTGGCTTTACTACGCACGGTATGCCTACATGCTCAACCGCGGCTTTGAAGTCTTCAAAAGTATCTGCAAAACGATAAGGTGATGTCGTCAGTTCTAGTTCTTCTGCAGCCAAACGTCGGATACCTTCACGATTCATTGTTAGCTTGGTTGCCTTAGCGGTTGGAACAACATTCAGCCCTTTTTCTTCAAGCTCTACCAGTTTGTCGGTTGCGATAGCTTCGATTTCAGGTACGACGTAAGTAGGTTGTTCCTTCGTAATAACTTCTTCTAAGGCGCTTCCATCTAACATATCGATGACGTAACTACGGTGAGCAACTTGCATCGCTGGAGCATTAGCATAGTGATCACAAGCAATCACTTCTAAACCAAGTCTCTGACATTCAATTGCGACTTCTTTACCGAGTTCGCCAGAGCCTAAAAGTAATACACGGGTAGCATTTGCGCTGGTTGCAGTGCCAAACATAGTGTTCCCTTACAAAATAGAGTGGTGAGACAGAAATTGCAGGAGATCATACTGAAGTTTTATGACAAAGCAAACGTTTGCTTTTGGTTTTTAGGCAATAAAAAAGCTCTACATGCAGTAGAGCTTTTTATACTGAAATTGTCGCTTATACGTTGACAAAACTAAGTGGAATATCTGGATTCAACGCTTCTAACGTTGATTGCGTATCAGCCAAATGACTGATCTTGCCTTCTGAGTTTTCTACCAGAGCAGCGGCTTTGATATTGTCAAAAGTTTCACCCGCAAGTAGTACTTGGATCAGCGCAACTTGTAATGGCGGCAAGCTAGGGTTAAACGCCGCATTTTCCGCATAAGCACCTTGGAATACACGGCCGCTAGCCATTTCTAATGCTAAGCCACTCAAGTTGTTGGTATATGGTGAGTGGCTCATGTTCATCGCTTCAACAGCGCTTTGAATTAGAGTGTCTTCATCATCGCATGAGAACTGATGCTTTACTTCTGCCATTAAGCCGGATTCGATACCGAGATCGTTTGGTCCAAAGGCTTCAGGTAGGTATTCATGCAGCGACTTTTCTTCGCGTTCTGGGAGCTGAATTTTAAGCTCGTTTGCGGTAGATAACTCGTTCATGAACTGACGGCAGTGACCACATGGGCTGAAGTTAATAGTGATATCTTTAATACCACGTTCACCTTTCATCCAAGCGTGGCTAATTGCAGACTGCTCAGCGTGAACTGTTTGACCTAACTGAACACCAAAGAATTCCATGTTGGCACCGAAGTAAAGGCGACCTGAGAGACCACGAACGATAGCACCGACATAAAATTCAGAAAGAGGAGCATAGGAATATGCTGCGGCAAAAGGAAGTAGAGCAACACGAAGCTCTTTATCTGATAGACCGGTAGCTGAAAGCAACTGCTCAAACTGTTGAACTGAAAGCGTAGCATCAAAATCATCAGCTTGGATGATAGGAGCAAGTTGTTTGGAAAGTGCTTCTGGAGCGCCTGCTAGCGCCTGTTCAATGCGACTTTTCATGTTGAATCCTTGTTATTGCATGGACAGTTATTCTATGTGAAGGATAGAAATGTTCCGTGCGTTAGATCACGATAAATAATGCAATTGATAATTCTGTTACATAATTAGAGTGAGCTCACACATGTATTCGATTGCACTGACGTGAAGCGTTATCTCCGTCTCACAATTAACCATATCAGTATATATTCATATGACCAAGACGCTGGGATATGTTAATTACGATGCCTACATGTCCACACAACGTTATTCCTAGATATCTAAGCAACGTTGAGTCAGTAATATTGCACTGAATGTTAAAGTTATTAGTGTGTATCTCGTCAGAGTGCCTTAACGATCTTACTAGAACGGGTTGTTAGATGAGGTAATACAGAATTCTGGAAGGGATAAGGAAGAAACGGGAAGGCCACGGCCTGCCGGAAGGAGGGCAGACCGAGAGCGCTTAACTATTGATATAGCCAGACAGCCAAAGCAAAAAAGCTTGGAGCCAAAATAGAAGTGATGATGCCGCATAAAACCAATGCGAGTGATGAGAACGCGGCATCAATGGGCTGTTTCTCTGCACATGTCGCGGTGCCTAAGGCATGAGACACGGTACCCATTGTTAGGCCACGTGCAATCGGGTGTTTAATTCCAATTAAGTTGTAAATTGGGTATGCCAAAATCGCGCCCAATAAACCAACAATCAGAACCAAGATCGCCGCAACGGCAGCTTCACCACCGAGGTGACTCGAAATTTCCATTGCTATTGGCGTAGTGACGGATTTACCCACTAGACTTGCGATTAAACTGATATCCGCTTTGAAAGCGACTGCGATCAAGGTGGTTGTCATCATCGACATCACACTGCCTACTGTGCAAGCAAAAGTGATGATTCGCCAGTTTGCTTTAATCTGTGGTAGTTGTTCATATAACGGGTAAGCCAGAGCAACTACGGCTGGTTGAAGTAAAAAACTGATCCCTTCGTTATCCGCATAATACGTTTCAAACGGTACATTTAAGTAAGTAAGCAAAGGAATGAGCACTGCAATACTGATTAGCAAAGGATTTGCTAGAGGATTATTCACTTTGATTGCGATTTGGCGCGCGACAAGAAAAACCGCAATGGTAACAACTAACCACATATCAGTGCTTCTCCTTTAGCAAGTAGTCCAGCAGCCAAGCGAGGCTGACCAGTACAATGAGTGAGCCTCCAACTGCGCTAGCAATGATAGGGAGGGCATTAGCGAGTAGCATATCGAAATGTTGCATTAATCCCACGCTAATAGGAACGAACAACAAAATCATGTAGCGGATAAATAGCGTGGCGCCCGGTTTGACCCAATCGACCTTTACAAGCCCAAGAGTCATGGAGAAAAACAGTACGAGCATACCGATGACACTTCCTGGGACGGAAACGCCAGTGAACTTTTGAATGGTAATTCCGATGCCAAGTGCCCCCATGATGAGGAAGATTGAAATGAGCAGTTGGATCAGTTGTAAGAATCGTTCTTTAATCATTTTGACAGTATATAAACAACAAGCACACCATAAGGTGCGCTTGTATTAGGAGGAGTTAAGAAGCTAAGCTCTCTACATAACGGTACACGGATTTTAATATCGCAATCTTCTTTTCGTCACTTTCATGTTCGTGAACTAAGTTTTCTAAATTCAGCATGTACTCTTCAATTTGGCTTTCAAACACTTCTCGACAGTGTAATGCCCAGCGTCTCTGTTCTTGTTCGTCTAATGTGCCTGGGAAGTTACGCGCACGATAGCGGAACAATAGAGGTTTAATGCGCTTGTCATCAAATTCAATGTCCAATGCGGCAAGATTGTTCGGGTCGGTTTCTCGAATGATATCCATGGCTGCGCGATCGGCCGGAGAGAAGAATCCGTCGTAAAGTTGTGTATCGACGTCATCACTTTTATCGAATTTACGCTCGACTGAAAAGAGGCTAATCAGCTTTTCTCTAATTTCAGGATGTTGGCGCAACAAAGCGAGATTAGCGAGACATTGCTGGCGATCAATGCCAATAGACTCTGCATTTTCAGCCGTTAACGTTTTTGCAGGGGCGAGAATAGGGCATTTGTTCAAATGAACTAGTTTAACTGGCACTGGTAGCAATTCACCAAGATCTTCTCGCTTAGTGTAGAGTCTTTCGTGTAGCTCTTCTGCGGATAGCTCAAGAATAGGTTGAGGGTCTTTCGCTAAATCGATAGTGATAACCGCGTTGTTATTGGTTGGATGCCAAGCAACAGGCACAATCCAGCTAGTGTACTGGCATTCGCGCCCTAGCATGCCTGAAACGTGCATCAACGGCGTCATGTTGACGATGTCGACTAATTCATTGAGCTTGCGCTTTTGGCGCATAGAAAAGAAGTAGTCAAACAATTTTGGTTGCGCTGCTTTGACTTTTTTCGCCATTTCGATAGTCGCAATCACGTCTGCCATCGCATCGTGCGCGTTACTATGTTCTATGCCGTTAGCAACAGACAAGTGCTCTAATTTAAAACTAGTGAAGCCATCTTCGTTTTCTGGCCATTCTACGCCTTCTGGGCGAAGGGCGTGGCATGCGCGTAGCACATCGAGTAAATCCCAGCGCGAGTTACCGTTTTGCCAACTCCATGCGTATGGATCGATAAAGTTGCGATAACAAGTATAACGGGTCACTTCGTCATCAAAGCGAATGCTGTTGTAGCCTAAACTGGTAGTATTTGGTTTCGCGAGTTCAGCGTGAATCTTAGCGATAAACTCAGGCTCAGAAAGGCCTTCTTGAACCGTTTTTTGCGGAGTAATACCAGTAATAAGCGCAGCTTCAGGAGACGGAAGATAATCAGCAGGTGGCTGGCAGTACATGACTAAAGGCTCGCCGATGATATTAAAGTTTTCATCTGTACGAACACCAGCGAACTGGCTTGGGCGATCTTTCGCGGGGTTTGTTCCCCATGTCTCATAATCAAAGAAGAAAAAAGTGGGCTGATTATCTTGGTGCATTCTGCTTACCGTTTACAAAACCGATAACAGTATTAGACCATTCAACGCCTTGACTAGCAACGAAAGATGCAAGTTGAATTTTTGAAAATGAAAAAGCCGATGGCGAACCATCGGCTTGATATTTTACGTTTTATTGCTTGGGAAGGAATTTGAGTTCTATGCTCGTGTTTCTTCCAATGCTGTTTCGCTTTCTGGTGACTTCAGCACTCGGCTAGCAATCGTACCCGCAGTCATTGAACCTGAAACGTTTAGTGCGGTACGTGCCATGTCAATCAATGGTTCAATAGAGATAAGCAGTGCCGCGATGGTTACAGGTAAGCCCATTGCAGGAAGAACAATCAAGGCTGCAAACGTCGCACCGCCGCCGACACCTGCAATACCAAATGAGCTGATGGTGATAATCGCAATCAATGACAGGATAAAGTGAAGATCCAGAGGGTTGATACCCATTGTCGGAGCTACCATCACTGCCAGCATTGCAGGATAGATACCTGCACAGCCGTTTTGGCCGATAGTGGCACCAAACGATGCTGATAGGTTTGCAATCGCTGGTGGAACGTTAAGCTTCGTGATTTGCGCTTCTACGTTTAGTGGGATCGTTGCTGCTGAGCTACGAGATGTAAACGCGAAGGTCAGTACAGGCCAGATTTTCTTAAAGTATTCCGCAGGGCTAACGCCGACAAAAGAGACTAATACGCCGTGAACAACAAACATCAGTGCGATAGCAACATAAGACGCCACAATAAAGCCAAGTAGGTTTAAGATGTCGCCTGCGCTTGATGTCGCAACCACTTTTGCCATCAGTGCTGCGATGCCGTATGGCGTTAGGGCCATGATCATCTTCACTAATCGCATAACGATAGATTGAGCAGCTTCTACGAAAGTACGAATCGGTGATTCCAACTCTGCTTTTTCCATCATCACTTTACGAGCGGCGATACCAGTTAACACGCCGAAAATCACAACAGCGATAATTGATGTCGAGCGAGCACCTGTTAGATCAGCAAATGGGTTGGTTGGAATGAAGCTAACTAGCATTTGAGGAATAGTTAGGTCACTTACTGTACCGGCACGGCTTTCTAAAACGGCGATACGAGCGGTTTCACGCGCGCCTTCAGTTAAACCCTCTGCTGAAAGGCCAAATGTCGTTGTCACCAAGATACCGATGAGTGCAGCAATTGCAGTCGTTACAAGAAGAACAGAGATGGTCAGGCCAGAAATTTTACCTAATGATCCACCTTTTTCCAATTTAACAACTGCAGAGATCATCGATACCAATACTAGTGGCATGATGACCATTTTCAGTAGACCAACGTAGCCACTGCCTACAATGCCTACCCATTCAAGTGTTTGAGCAATTGCGCTGTTGCCTTCACCGTGAATGAGTTGCAAAGCAAGACCAAAAAGAGAACCAGTAACAAGACCGATTAAAACGAGACGAGAGAGTGTGTGTTTCTTTTGTTGTTGGTTAAATAGAAAGAACAATATGCCAACAAAGACGGCTAGAGAGGCTATCACTGCAAAATTCATAATCTGACCTTATCAACCTGCCGAAATGGCGGTTGTTTTTTATACGGGGTTTTATACGGATTTGTTTATGGGGCGTAAGATAACGCTCGCGATATAACTTTAAAAATGACAAACGGGTATTAGCTAGATCTAAAATGAATATAAAAACGAGATCTAAGTCGCGTGAGAGTGTGAATTAGCACGTTAAATGTACAAAATGGTTATTCGTAGTGATGCAGTAAGTCACGCATTTCTTGCCTTTGTAAGTAAACCACCGAATCTTCTTGATAACTGAAAAGTTGATAAATCATCGCTTTGGCGACATCTTCCGCTCGAATAGGTAAAAAGTTGGACAGTTTGCCAAGCATGAGTGGGCGAATTACCTTAAACAGAATTTGCACTAACTTCTCGTCCGTTCTTGGACTTTGACGTTGACCAACAAGCGGGCCTGGGCGAACAAACACGATTTCCTCAAAACCCATAGCTTCGATTCTTTGTTCCATTTGTCCTTTACAGGCTAAGTAATGGGATGGTGATTTACTATTTGCACCAAGGCTAGAAACAACCGCAAGGCGTTTGACTCCGATCGTTTTCATCTGTTGGGCGACTTTACACACCAGATCAACATCTACTCTACGTAAATTATCCTTACTGCCTGCTTGCTTAAGAGTTGTGCCTAAACAGATAAAGCCGATGGTCGGTGTTGGTTGGTTATCATCCCATTGGTGGATAGAGAGGTCGGCATCAATGAGAGGAACAAGCTTATTGTCCGCATCTAGGACGCCATCGAGTGGGCGGCGAGAAAGATAATATAAGGTACCAACACCTGATTGATTTATGAGGTTTGTAATGACTTTTGAACCGACTAAGCCAGTCGCCCCAGCGATGATGGCGCAGGTGTTGTTATCCATGTCCTTTCTCCTATATGGGAATATAGCCTAAGCTATTGTAGCGGATTTCAAGGAGTTACTTATAATCGAATGCTCGAAAGGTGAGACGCTCTGCGAACTCAGTAGACTTTCCTAACAGAAATCTGATTAGCGCTGCCCCAAGCGGATGCAAGGGTATACAATAGTGGACGCTCAAAACTGGGGCTGAGTAAGATTTCTTAATCAATGGAACACCTCTCACCCAGACAACATCAAAGGAACGTAAAAAATGGATGACTCTTTTGCAGCGGAGATACAAGCGCGCATAGATAACAAAACCAAACCCGTCGGTTCTTTAGGCTTATTGGAAAAGGTGGCACTACAGCTAGCTCTTATTCAAAGTCAGGATAAACCTCAGCCAGTTGATTCCATCGCTATCTGTAAACCGAGCATGCTGGTATTTGCTGGAGATCACGGCGTTGCAGAGGAAGGCGTAAGCATTGCGCCAAGCGAAGTCACTCAGCAAATGGTGGCTAACTTTCTCGCCGGCGGCGCAGCCATCAACTGCTTTTGCGACATCAATGGCATCCAACTCAAAGTAATAGATTGCGGCATGTTGGCACCTATTGATGTGCTGGTTCCAGAATTTAAGTTTCATCCAAACTTGGTTGAACAACGGTTGGGTAACGGTACGGCTAATTTTTCTAAACAATCAGCGATGTCCCCAGAACAAGTGGCGCTAGGTTTAGAGTATGGTGCGAAGATTGCTGAGCAAACCATTTTGTCTGGCTCAAATCTATTGATGTTCGGTGAGATGGGCATTGGTAACACCAGTTCGGCTTCCGCACTGTTATCGGCGCTGAGTTCATTAGATATTGATTATTGTGTTGGCGTTGGCACCGGAATCAATCAACAGCAGTTGAGCCGCAAATATAAACTGGTTGCACAGGGAGTAAACCGATGTCGAGGTCTTGATACTAAAGCGATTCTCGCACAGGTTGGAGGCTTTGAAATCGTACAAATGGTAGGCGCTTTTTTAGAAGCCAAGCGGCTTAAAACCCCAGTTTTAGTGGATGGATTTATCGTATCGGTTGCTGCGTATATTGCAACGTTGCTAGACGAAGAAGCACGCGAATACATGTTGTTTGCCCACCGCTCCGAAGAAAATGGACATAAGTTTGTATTAGAGTACCTAAAAGCAGAACCTCTACTCGATCTTGGTTTACGATTAGGGGAGGGAACCGGAGCCGCTCTTGCCTTACCCTTGTTAAAAGCTGCTGCCCAGTTTTACAACAAGATGGCGAGCTTTGAGAGTGCAGGAGTTACAGTATAGTGTCAGTCCCTGATTATTCTGAGAACGTCACGCCGTCATCGTTAAGATACCAGTGGGAGTTGTTTCTATTAGCTATCAGTTTTTTTAGTCGCTTACCCGTACCCCAAGCGTTGCCATACAGTGAAGAACGCATGAATCAGGCCGGACGTTATTTCGCGTTAGTTGGTCTCGTACTTGGAGCGCTTTGTGCTCTGGTATTTTCGCTCACCTCAATTCTTTTCCCAGAATCGGTTGCCATAGTATTAACAATGGTGTTTAGCTTATTGTTAACAGGGGCATTTCACGAAGACGGCTTGACTGATATGGCGGATGGCATTGGCGGTGGCATGACTGTCGAGCGACGCCTCTCTATTATGAAGGACAGCCGCATTGGCACTTATGGTGCAGCCACTCTCATTATGGCGTTATTGGCTAAGTATGTTTTTTGGAGTGAACTGGCTAACTTGCCGCAGTTTTGGTTGGTCATTGTCGTCGCTTATACCGCAAGCCGAGCACTAGCCGCGACGCTTATTTATGACATGCCTTATGTCAGTGACAGTGATACGTCGAAAAGTAAACCGCTGGCAAGTCGCCAGTCTTCTCTAGAAGTCTCCATTTTGTTGTTTACTGGTGGCATAACATTGCTTGTGCTTGGTATTACGCAGGCGATCTTTATATCGCTTGTTCTCGTGGTATTTCGTTTGATGTTCAAACGTTGGTTAACCAAGCGAATTGGCGGCTTTACGGGGGATTGTCTTGGCGCAGCGCAGCAGCTATCGGAACTGCTTGTTTATCTCACTATGATTGGGTTTTATCACATCTCATGAAGCAATTGATACTCGGTGGCGCGCGCTCTGGGAAGTCGCATTTGGCGGAAAAAACAGCCAAGCAATTATCGACCACTTCTCAACACTCATTACATTATGTTGCAACCGCGCTGCCATTTGACCAAGAAATGCGAGAGCGAATAGCGAATCATCAAAAGCAACGAGGGGGCGAGTGGCAAGAGCATGAATGCCCCCTTCATTTATCTGAGTTACTGACAAGTTTCGCTAACACCGATGTTGTACTGGTCGATTGTTTAACCTTGTGGCTTAATAATTGGATATTTGAGTTAGGTGATGAATGTTCCAATGAGAAGCTAGAAGCAGAAATTGAAAAGCTTATACAGGTGGTACGTGGCTCAGATGCGACGTTAATATTCGTCTCTAACGAGGTTGGAATGGGTATTGTGCCTTTGGGGGCGGTTAGTCGTTACTTTGTGGATAATGCAGGACGGATGAATCAAAAACTAGCCAGTGTTTGCCATCGTGTTACCTTTGTTGCTGCTGGTTTGCCGTTGGTTCTTAAAGAGTAGGATGGAAGAAATGAAAACACTCAACATCTATCTTGTGCGTCATGGAAAAGTAGACGCTCCACCAGGACTCCATGGCCAAACAGATGTAAAAGTTACGCCTGCTGACCAAGAAAGCATTGCTCGGGCTTGGATCGAGAGTGGACGAGGTGTGGGTGGAGTGATTTGTTCTCCTCTTTCACGTTGTCAAGAACTGGCAAATATAATTGCTGAACAGCAATTATTACCAGTAATGACGGATGAATCTTTACAAGAGATGGCATTTGGTGATTTTGATGGTATGCCTTTTGATATGCTCACTGAGCAGTGGAAAAAGCTAGATGCTTTTTGGCAATCGCCAGCACAACATACGTTGCCGAACGCTGAGAGCTTAAGCACATTTTCTGAGCGCATATGTCGCGTTTGGTCTCAAATCATCAACGATATCAATGACAATCTACTTATCGTCACGCATGGTGGCGTCATTCGTATGATTCTTGCTCATGTATTGGAGTTAGATTGGCGTAACCCAAAGTGGTATTCGACGTTGTCGATAGGAAACGCTTCTGTCACGCATATAACAATTACCGTAGATGAGCAAATTTACGCCTCGGTTCGTTCGATTGGCGTACCTCTTTTAACTCGTTAATTTATAAATATTAAAATGCCCAAAGCGATACTGCTTATGGGCATAGTCACGGAAGATGTCAGTGGAAGCCCATCTGCTAGGTGCAGGAAGCGAAAATTGACTCAGTTACATAAAAAGGAAATATAGAAATGACAACGCCGAGTTGGGATTTGTCCATCGTTTATAACGATCTTTCTGACCCACGAATTCAAGACGATATTGCTCTTGTGGAACAATGTATTGATCTGTTGAATAAACAATCAGCAGATTGCGGCAACGTAGAGATCATGCAAAATGCGATTTTGACCAATGAAGCCGCGAGTCGTTTAGCGGGCACAGTTGCAAATTTTGCGAGTTGTTATGCTTCTGTTGATGCAACAAACGCCGAAGCGAAATCGTTACTTGGTAAAATGATCCGCATCTTTTCGGAGCTTTCCCAAGCGTTCAGTCCCTTTGATTTGACATTAACGCATGCCGACGAAGAGTTTATCTTGCGCGTGTTAGATCATGAGAATCCTGATATCAGTGGGCAAGCTTTTTCTATCTTGAACTCCAGAAAGTTGGCGGATACTCGTCTTAGCAACGCAGAAGAACAGTTACTGGCTGCGATGAGTGTGGATGGTAAATCGGCTTGGGGTAACCTATATGATAACCTGACTGGCTCATTGAAAGTGAAGCTTGAGTACACAGATGGTAAGAGTGAAGAGCTTGGGTTTTCTCAAGCGGCAAGCATTCTTTATGGTTCTGAATTCGAGCGTCAAGAAGCCGCGTGGCGAGGCGTACAAGATGCAATGCAAACGCACCAAGAATCATTCGCTGCAATTTTGAATGCGTTAGCAGGATGGCGTTTAACTGAAAACAAAAAGCGTTCGACGAAGCGTGAAGTTCACTTCCTCGAGCCGAGTTTGCATGGTAGCCGAATCCAAGCTGAAACTTTAAATGCGATGATGACAGTAGCCAAAGACAGTCGAGCTATTGGTCAGAAAGCGGGTTTATTGATGGCGCAAGTACATGATCTGGATGAGATGAAACCTTGGAATCATCTGGCGGCTATGCCTGCTTTGAGCGGTGAAGCGAAGGTTTACGACTTTGATGAAGCGATTGATGTTATTTGTGAAGCATTTGAAACAGTAAACCCTGAGATGTCGGAGTTTGTCCGTTTGATGGTACAAAACGGATGGATTGATGCCGCGCCAAATGCCAGCAAGCGCCTTGGTGCATACTGCACCAAACTACCAGCAACGCGAACACCACTTGTGTTTATGACTTGGAGTGGTAGCCGCTCAGACCTGATGACTCTGGCACATGAACTTGGCCATGCGTTCCATAACTGGGTTATTCGCGATTTGCCACTTTGCCAAACTTACTATCCAATGACGTTAGCAGAAACCGCCTCTATTTTTGCAGAAAACATCGTTCGTGATCATTTGATTTCGAAAGCGGAGAGCGTCGATGAAAAGCTAGAGATGTTGTGGGAAGAGTTGTCATCTGCGCTAGCTTTAATGATCAACATTCCGGTTCGCTACGAGTTTGAGAAATCGTTCTATGAACGCCGCCAGGATGGAGAGTTAACCGCAGATGAATTCTGTGAGTTGATGTCTGAAACTTGGAAAGAATGGTATGGCGACGTAATGAGCGAGCCGGATCCGTACTTCTGGGCAAGCAAGCTGCACTTTTCTATCGATAGTGTGAGTTTTTATAACTACCCATACCTGTTTGGTTTCTTATTCAGCAAGGGTATTTATGCACAGCGAGAAACCAAAGGCGAAGCGTTTTACACCGATTACATCAATTTGCTGCGCGATACCGGCTGCATGATGGCGGAAGATGTTGTCGAAAAGCATCTGTCGATGGATTTAACCCAACCAACGTTTTGGCAGCAGAGCGTTGAGCTAGTGCGTGAAAAAGTCGATGAGTTTGAGCGTTTGCTCGCACAGCGCGGCTAAGTTTTTCGCATTGTTGATGCATAATCTGCTTTATAGCTACAAAAATTTGATCAAATCATAATGATCTTAATCAGGGCTGTGGTAAAGTTCACAGCCCTAACACTTTGTAATTGTTTAAAAATTAAACGCCTCAATGCTTGATTTGAGTGCCTGCGCGAAAAGGTATCGGATTTTCGAGGGAAATAGTGATTTCTACTCATAAGTGAGATCGCAGCAACAAAAATCCTTTGTACAATTTATTAACATACCCGCCGTGCTATTAAGGAGTAACGCATGACGAAGTCTCTCTTTCGCCAATCGTTTTTAACTGACACGTTAGATGTTCATATCGATGTTGCACCAGCGGAGCAGGTGCTTTCTAACGGTGTAAAACTTAAACTCTATCAGCGTGGTGTACTAGAAGTGATCCCTGAGAACTATACTCAGGATACGAAGAACGTCATCATCTCTTGTGGGGTTCACGGAGATGAAACGGCACCGATGGAGCTGGTGGATTCCATTATTCAAGACATAGAATCTGGGTTCCAGATGGTCGATACCCGTTGTCTATTCATTATCGCTCATCCAGAATCCACTCTGGCGCACACGCGATTCCTTGAAGAAAACCTCAACCGTCTGTTTGACGAAAAAGAACACAAACAGACAAAAGAGCTTGTCATCGCTGATACGCTAAAGCTGCTTGTTCGCGATTTCTATCAGGATACCGACCCGACAACACGCTGGCATCTTGATTTACACTGCGCGATTAGAGGTTCGAAGCACTATACGTTTGCAGTAAGTCCTAAGACTCGTCATCCTGTGCGAAGCAAGGCATTAATCGATTTCTTGGACAGTGCACACATTGAAGCTGTGCTCTTGTCAAACTCACCATCGAGTACGTTTAGCTGGTACAGTGCCGAGAACTTTGGTGCGCAGGCTCTGACAATGGAGCTTGGTCGTGTGGCTCGTATTGGTGAAAATGACCTCGATAAATTGACTGCGTTTGATTTGTCTTTACGTAATTTGATTGCGGAAACGAAGCCAGAACACCTACCAAAACCATGCATTAAATATCGCGTAAGTCGCACAATCGTTCGCCTGAACGAAGACTTTGACTTTATGTTCGACGACAATGTTGAAAACTTCACTTCATTTGTTCACGGCGAAGTGTTTGGTCATGATGGCGACAAACCATTAATGGCGAAGAACGAAAACGAAGCGATTGTCTTCCCGAACCGCCATGTCGCAATAGGTCAACGTGCAGCTCTGATGGTTTGTGAAGTGAAAACCCGTTTTGAAGAGGGCGAGTTGGTTTACGATTAATCCAACATTGCTTTGAGAAGTTAATTGCAATTTACCGAGGCTTAACTGTAAGGTTAAGCCTCGTTTGTTTTTATCGGCCGCTATGGATTTTCAACAACTTATCCTGAACAAGGAACGACGCTGGCAACGTAACCTGATGGTTATGTCGATCGTGCTCGCTGTACTCTCTGCCATCCACTTGATGGTCGGAGAAATTTTCCTTTCTCCTTTTCAATCTTTATCTGCATTTGAACATAAGCTACTGGTGGACTTGCGTTTACCGAGGTTGGTGTCTGCGGCTATTATTGGTGCTGCGTTAGCGGTATCTGGCGCGACGTTACAAGTGTTGCTTGGGAACGTGTTGGCTGAACCAGGCGTACTCGGTATATCTGGTGGTGCAAGCTTAGCAATGGTCTTAATCATGTTCGCGTCACCTGTTCTTCCTACCCCGATTGTTTTTATGTTGGCAGCGGTTGCAGGCTCGATGTTATTCACGTTTGTTTTGGTGGCGATAGCAAGGGCAATGCACCTGACGACGGCTCGATTGCTTTTGGTTGGGGTCGCATTGGGTATTTTATCGAGCGCGATTGTGACGTGGGCATTTTACTTTAGTGATGATCTCAGTTTACGCCAACTGATGTATTGGTTAATGGGCAGCATTGGCGGTGCAAGTTGGTATCAACATACCGTTACTTTGGTGATGTTACCGGTGCTTATCTGGTTATGTTGTAAAGGCAAGTCGCTTGATAAATTGATGCTGGGTGAGATTCATGCGACCCAATTGGGTGTCGACGTGCATCAAATGCGTTGGAAATTGATCCTCGCCATTTCTGTTTTGGTGGGTAGTTCAGTCGCTTTGGGTGGCATCATCAGTTTTGTTGGTTTGGTGGTGCCGCACTTGTTGCGTTTGGCTTTTGGTACGGAAAACCGTTATTTATTGCCACTTTCTGCAATATCTGGTGCTGCGTTGCTTGTATTTGCTGACATCGGCGCAAGACTGTTATTGGACTCCGCAGAGTTACCTTTGGGTGTCATGACAACATCGATTGGCGCACCTATTTTCATCTGGATGCTGGTGAAGAGTCATGATGCACGTTAAACATATGTCGGTTGGTAGTCGATTATTGCCTCTTTCTTTTGAGTGCAAAGCTGGCGAAATCGTACATGTCGTTGGGCCTAATGGTTCCGGTAAGAGTACTTTATTGGCTGCGATTTCTGGTACGTTAAGTCACCGAGAGGGTATGAGTGGTGAAGTGTACGTTGGCAACAAAAACTTGCTTACTTTACCGTTGTCAGAGCAAGCTCATGTTCGAGGTTATTTGTGTCAGCAATCGCGCCCAGCGTTTAATGTTGATGTGTTTCAGTATCTCGCTTTATCTCTGCCAAGTGGTGCTGAGATTGCGGATATCAAAGTGCGTGATGCCGTCAATATGGTGGTGGAGCTGGTACAACTGCAAGATAAGCTTCATCGCAGTATTCAAACATTATCCGGTGGTGAGTGGCAGCGTGTCCGATTAGCAGGTGTATGTTTGCAGGTGTGGCGTACCATTAATCCTTTTTCGCAGTTTTTAATTTTGGATGAGCCAGCAGCACCGTTAGATATTGCGCAAGAGGGTCTGCTCTATCAATTGATTAACGCTATGGCGGCGCAGGGAATTGGAGTATTGGTTGCTAATCACGATCTCAATCGCACATTAAAGCACGCAGATAAAGTATTGCTGCTTAACAACGGTGTGCTGCACTCATCAGGAAATGCCGATACTGTGCTAACGGAAGAAGCTCTCGGGGAAGTGTTCAATACTCAAGTCAAAAAGGTCATCGTAGATGAACAACCTTATTTAATCTTTGATTAGGATTAGTATTTAGGGACAATAAAAAACGACCTACTTGAGGTCGTTTTTTTTTAATCGAGATAGCCAAACTCAACGCTTATTGAGTTAACGGTTTTAGATCTGCTGGGCGGTAGTAAACAGATTTGAGTACTTTGCCTTTACGAATGGTTTTACCTTCCGATACGAAATCTTCGGCGCATTTCGCGATGATGTATTCACCTTTCTGCACCGCCATCAACTTGATGCCTTGTTCCGCGTAGAATGCTTCTGTTTCTGAGTACTCTTGCTCGTTACGGCATACTTTGCTCATGTTACTTGAATGTACTTCATCCCAGCAAGGAATAAATTCGATACCACGGTTTACCGCAACGTTTAATAGAAGATCAATTAAGTAGCTGATCGCCAGGTTGTCTTCTACTTTGCTGTGGCCAAGATGAACGAGACGGCCCATTAATACATACACGCTGTCTACGATGGCATCTGCTTGCTCAGTTTTACAATCTGCTTCTGCTAGCTCTGTTAGCTCTTCGATCGCCAAAGAGGTGTGTAGTGTATCTGCTTGTGCATCAAGGCTTGCAGCGTCTGCGACTGGTAAGTCGAACGTACTACGGAACTCGGTGATATCACGGTATAAGTGATCAAAAATCTCTTGGGTTAGCTTTGACAGTTGCATTCTAATTTCCATTGAATCGATTGAAGCGGCAATGATACCAAACCGCACTTTGAACCCCAAGGGCATTGAATCCAACTGGTGATAAATCTGCCTTTGGGTAATGGTGGAGCTTAACGAAATAGGTAAGGAAACAGCTTTTTACGTTCTTCCTCTGAAAGGGCGGAAACACGAGCGATGTTCGTATCGGGAATGGATTCAGGATCAGGATAGTGTTTTAGTACCTTTTCCATACTCTCTTCGCGAATCAAATGGAAGATCGGGTAAGGAGAACGATTGGTTAGGTTTTCGTCGTCTTCAGGCCTTGCGCCGCCAAAACAGTAATCAGGATGGAAAGTCGCTACTTGGAAAACACCTTCCCAGTTTTGCTGCTTAATTAATCCTTCAACCCAATCGATATAAAAGTTGTAGTCCCAGAAATCTTGTAGCATGTTGGGAACCACAACCAACGTGGTCTCAAGTTGTTCGGGCTCTGTGTTACTCAGCTCAATCAGCTGCAATAAAATATCTTCAAGAAGCGCTTCTTCTTGAGTCGCTTCACTAACAAAGATTTTGATTTGTTTATTACGTTGCGGTTTGGCAGCAAACGGACAAAGGTTGAGTCCGATTACCACATCGTTGAGCCATTGATCGACCTGTTGAGTGATCGCTTCGATATCTGTGTTTTGTGTTGAACGCGTTGACATACGACTTTCTGGTTTTTATTAAAGTAGCGCAAGCATAGCAGAGTTGGTTATCCAAGTAACCAGAGGGTATTACACAAATGAGCGTACCTTAGCTACTCTTTAAACTCGCAGCGTCAGGTGTTTGGTCAGTATGCTTTCTTTCGGCGATGTGTTTCAAATACGCAATCGCAGCAAACATCGCTATGTAGACGGCGCTTCCCCCCATAAGAACACTCGACCAACCACCATGCTGCCAACAATAAAGAAGTAAGAATCCTCCCAAACTACCGCCTACGTAGTAGTGTACTAAGTAGAGCGCTGTCGCGGTGGCTTTGGCACGAGTGGCATTCTGACCGACCCAACCGTAGGCGAGGGTATGAGTAAAGAAGGCACCAAAACTTATCAGCAACAATCCAACTAGCATTGCAGTCAAGCTTTCAACCGCAGCAATCCACATCCCCGTCATGCTCACTATCGCGCCCAAGAACATACCGAGGATTGAGGAATAACGTTTACTCCAGTGGCCTGCACAACGAGAGGAGAAAGTCCCTCCCAAGTAACAAATAAAGATCAGTGAGGCCAACCCGACGGGCACATTGTGAGGTTCACTCACCAGACGGAAACCCATGACGGAGTAAAGGTTTACGAACAAAGCAAAGTTGAGTCCTCCTATCAGCATCGCGAACCACACGCGTTGGTTTTTAAAATGACCAATAAGCGCACGATTTTGATGGCGCAAACTGCTTGATGACGGGGTGAAGTTGCGCTGTGTTGGCAATAAATAGTGAACACCAATGACACCAAGAAGAGTGAACACCATCATAACTTCAATGGCGACATCAACACTGAAATTGTCCGCCAATAAGCCGCCGCTAATACGTCCTGCGATACCGCCTAATGAGTTAGCCGCAATGTACGTTCCAATTGCCATCGAGAAGGCGTGCTTGTCGAGCTCTTCTGCCATGTAAGCCACGGCGACCGCAGCAAAAGCCGCGAGCGCGACGCCGATCAGTGCTCGACATACCACCAAAAACAGGAATGAGTCACCAAACAGCATCAAAGCAGAAAGGGTAGGAATCGAAAACAGACCGGCCATCATGACTGGCTTTCGTCCCACTGATTCTGACAACACAGCCATTGGAACGAGGCTAAAAGAGAGAGCGAGTGTTGAGGCCGCAAATAACCAGTTCACTTGCGTTTCTGAGATCGTGAAAATTTGAGCAAAAGTGGGCAGCATTGGCTGTAGTAGGTATAAATTTGAAAAAACCAAGAAGGAACCAAGCGCTAGCGAGAGCGTAATGCGTTTGTATTCCGGTGTGCCAAAACTGACCATGAATCCTGCCTAATGTGAGCAAATGGAGAGACTGTGATCAATCTATCAGTTCGTTATAAATTAAAAAAATATATTAAAAATATGGACACCATATATTTTTGATCTAATGGAATCGAAACAACTTAAACATTTTCTGGCGGTCGCTGAACACGGAAACATTACCCATGCGGCGAAAGCCCTGCATATTGCCCAGCCCGCATTAAGCATTTCTATCAAAAAGTTTGAGCAGTCTTTGGGCGTTACCCTATTTCGCCGTGATGATAAAAAAATCAGCTTAACGAAAGAGGGCGAAACGCTACTTGTACATGCCAAGCGGGTGATTCAACAGTTGCACGACGCGCAGCTCGCGATTGATGAGTTGAAAGGTTTAGCGAAAGGCGAAGTACGACTCGGGACGCCATCAATGATGGGCAGTTATTTCTTTCCACGAATTGTGATGGCGTTTAAGAGCCAGTTCCCGGAGTTAAAATTGACCTTGGTCGAAGCTGGGACTCAATCGATTCGTCGTATGCTGCTTAATGGTCAACTCGATATCGGTGTGATCAGTTGTGATAACGTGCCTGATGACCTAGAAACTGACCATTTGTTTACTAGCCAAATGGTCGCCGTTGTTTCACCTGAGCATGAGTTAGCCCAGCGAGAATCTCTTACTTTTGATGAGTTCTTTGAACACGATTTGGTTATGTTTCAGCATGGCTATTTTCACCGTGAATTTTTGGATCAGGTGAGTGAGGAGCATGGGTTTACCATGAAGTCATCATTCGAAACCAACTTACTGCCTTTGATTTTGAGTATTGTGAAACAAGAGTTTGCGATTACCGCGTTACTGGAATTGGTGACTCAACATGAGTCGGGCGTTGTTGGCCTACCGTTTGAACCACCCGTTACGCTAGATCTGGCACTTGCTTGGCGCAAGCAGGGGTACTTATCAATAGCAGATCGAACGTTTATCGACTTTATCAAGCGCTACGTTTAAACGCAGCGCAGATTCATCGTCCGAGCACTAGTCGCCTTTGTACATCTTCTCGAAGTTCTTTGGGTTCCAGCCAATCATTACCCGATCACCAATTTTTAAAACTGGCACTGAACGAGCACCAAGCGCATCAAGTTCTTTGCGACCGCGTTGCATCTTAGCATTGCACAAACGATAGTTAATATTTTTCGAATCCAGATAACGTTGAGCATCTTTGCAGTGAGGGCATTTGTCTTTGACATAAAGAACGACACGTTTCATTGAATTTCTCTCCATTATCATTGGGAGGCGAAGTTTAACGGCCTTTCACCATAAATGAAAGGCGAAAGCTAAGGTGAAACTGTCCTTTATCTCAGGTATATTGAGCGCCTTTATTTTGTCATAACAGACGTTAATTCTATGCATCCGTCACTTCGATACATTCAAGGCTACCCACAAAACATCGTAGAGCAGGTGAGCTCATTGATAGCGAGTGGCAAGTTTGTTCCTTGGTTCGAAAAGCGTTATCCCGATAGGCACCAAATCAAAAGCGAAAAGGCGCTCTATGAGTACGCCATGGCAATCAAAAACCGCTACATGAAGAAAGCCGCGCCAATCAGTAAAGTTGTCTACGATAAGAAAATTCACGCGGTAAACAACGCGCTTGGTTTGCACAGTGTTATCAGTAGAAACCATGGCGGCAAGCTGAAGTCGAAAAACGAGATTCGCATTGCCAATGTATTTAAGGATGCGCCCGAGCCACTATTAAGAATGCTGGTGGTACATGAGTTGGCGCATACTCGTGAGAAAAACCACGACAAGGCGTTCTATCAGCTATGTTGCTACATGGAGCCTGAGTATCACCAACTCGAATTTGATGCTCGTTTGTTTATGATTTACCTCGATTTAAAAGCGAATTTGAATGAAGAACAATAATCACAACGCGAAGCAAGCAAAGCCAAAGACTTCAAAGGCGGCTCAGAATAAAGACGCGAATAAAGCCAAGCCGAAGCGTGTTAAAGAAAAAGTTGCGCGCAAATCCCCGCAGCCTGCAGGAAAGAGCGAAGTCGAGTTCATAAAAATAGCGAAGAATGGTTTGCATGAGCGTAATGCTCATCGAGGTCGTTACGATTTTAAAAAACTTGTGGAAAGTGAACCACAGTTAAAGCCATTCGTTATCAAAAATCCGAAAGGGGAAGATTCCATAAACTTCTCTGATCCTAACGCGGTTAAAATGCTCAATAAAGCATTGCTTGCTGCGTATTATGGTATCGAGTTCTGGGACATTCCCGACACCTACCTTTGCCCACCGATTCCGGGCCGCGCTGATTACATTCACCGAGTGGCAGAACTACTTGATAGTGAAGTAAAAGGTCAGTACGCGCACCAAAAAGTGAAAGCGTTGGACATTGGCGTGGGAGCAAACTGTATTTATCCGATTGTTGGTGTAACAAAATACGGTTGGCACTATACGGGCAGCGATGTCGATCCAAAATCCATCCAATCGGCTCAAACGATCGTAGAGCACAATCGTGTTTTGACGGGAAAAATTGCACTGGTACAGCAACACAATGATGCCAATATTTATCTAGGTATCATTCAACCGAATGATCGTTATGATGTGACGACATGTAATCCGCCATTCCACCGTTCGGCGGAAGATGCCGCTATGGGCAGCCAGCGTAAAATCGATAATCTAAAAGCAAACCAGCGTAAGAAAGGACTAAAACCTCAAACCACACAAGTAAAGACAAGTAAGCCGGCGTTGAATTTTGGCGGTCAAAACGCTGAATTGTGGTGTGAAGGTGGAGAAGCGGCGTTTATCCGAAAAATGGCGAATGAAAGCCAAGCTTTTGCCGCGCAGGTCTTGTGGTTTACAACACTCATATCCAAAAAAGACAACGTTCGCCCGATGCGCAAGCAGCTTGAAAAATTGGGTGTGAAAGCCATTCGTGTGGTTGAAATGAGCCAAGGACAGAAAGTGAGCCGCTTTGTAGCTTGGTCATACATGGATAAACAACAGCGTAAAGCATGGATGGAATTAAAGTAACGTTGACCGTTTCACACTGAACAATAAAGTAGGAAGCCCGCTGATATCAGCGGGCTTCTATTTTGGGAGATCTAAAACTTAATGATGGGCTCACAATCTAGTGAACTGAGAGAGACAAAAGTATCTGTTTTGGCATAGTACAAGCCACAGGTTTCACCTCTTATCTGCAACGTATATTGGTCTGGAAGATCCGTATAGCTGCCATCCAACAGTTGATTGTTGTTCCCTTTTACTCGTCCTTTTTCAATCAACAAATGCGGTGAGGATTCAAATACGTTATTTGCGATTCTAGGTGCTGGTGTCCCTTGGATTTCTGCGATCGCGTTTTGAATCTCTATGACTGTTTCCGGAGAGTTCTTTTTACTCAATGCTTCAACGGGTTCTTGTGACATAGCTTGGCATCCTATCAAAGAAATCGAAGTGCCTAAGAAAAGCGCAACCCGAATCAGCATTCGTAAAAAGTTAGTTGATCTCAACATGAATTGCCTCTGTTCGTAGCGGAGAGCGAAGATCGCTTAACTCCGGAGATGAAATGTTACGCGGCATGGCGTTGAAACTTGAAGAGGAGACTGGCGGACAGGTTCCAGTTTCCATGTAGTTTAGTGCCGCAGAAAGCATACCTTCAGACGGATCGCCTAATGGTTTTGTTAGGTCATCATTGACCCAGCAACCTTCCACTCTATTGTTTAAGCCTAGCTCGGTATTGATTTGGCTCTTTGGAGTAGGAATAAAACCATCAGAGAAGTCGCCAAAGTTTTTCTCGTTCGCTGACTTGAACTGAATAGTGTAGTACATAGTGCCGCAGTTTTGTTCTGCTGAGAACCCATACGGTTTACCTGTGGTTGTTGAGCCTATTTGGATAACCTCAACATCAATGCCGCGCAAAGCGTTGATCAACAGTTCACTTGAGGAAGCCGTGCCTCCTGAAGTCAGCACATATACCCGCTTTTTGTTCAGTGTCGGCAGCATTTGGTCCGAATACTTTTGTGCTGCCCAGTCTATTGCTAGATTCGTAAAGCGATAGATGTTATCCCCATCTTTAATGGTACGCATCACTTTGTCGTTGTGAATCAACTCACTGAAGACTCGGTTCTGACCAGCACCGCTTAGCATGTAGCCTACTTGCGAGGACTGAAGTACTAAGCCACCGCCGTTGTAACGTAAATCAACGACGATCTCGTCAACATTCTCTGCCGAGAGCGTACTGAACGCCTCAATAAGTGGGGCTTGAGCGCTTGGTTCAAATGAGTTGTATTGTAGATAGCCGATCTGCATACCATTGTGTGCGATCACTTTGGCATTTTTAACTGGAGAAGTCATGACATCAGAGGCGGTAAGCGTCACGGTTTTCTCTAGGCCGTCAACACTCTCAAATGTGAAGGTGTAATCTTGATTGATGTCAGGGTTAAACAGCGTTCTATTAATAAAATCAATGTCGGACTGACTACCGGTGTTAACCACATCAATATTATTGATTTTTAGAAGCTTATCACCACGAGCAATGCCGCTTCTATCCGCTGGAGAGGCTTCTTCAGTATAGGAGATACGAACGTCTCTAGGTTGTACGCCGCGTAGGAATGCCCAGTTAAAACCAAACCCAGCGACTAAACCAGATTGCGATGATTTCATATCATCTTCATAAGGGACGGTAAAGTGGAAGCGATCTTTCGGTTTACCAGTCGTGGTAGTAGCAGAGGTGACCAATGTGTTGAAGTAATCCGTCACGGTTTTGTAGTTTGCTGGATTATTATCAGGAACTTCGTCATACCAAAGGTAAGTTTCGTTAGTAAAAGCTCTTAAAAAGAGTTTTTCGTGTAAAGCAGAACCTAATTCATCTGGATAGGCGGCATAATTGTTATATGGGTCTCGACCCACTCGTGGGGTTTCACATTGGTTGACAAACGAGCTTGATGGTTGGCTAAAATCACCGGCTTTCCATGTTGGTCCGGTTGCGCTGCTAGTTGACGGAGTAGATGAACCATCACCGCCGCCACCGCCACAACCTTGTAATAATGCGAGAGTGACTGCCGTTGCTAAAGAATACTTAAATTTCACTTTTCTATGTCCTTATAAATAATAGAATTATAATTATCTGTTTTGCTTTTTTATTAGCTAGATGAATGTATTAATTTAATTTGTTCGTCTGCAAATTTATAGTTAAATAGTGTGAGGTAAATAACGTAAAAAAGTTGTCTTTTATACTTAAGCTAAATTAGTCATTACTTAAGTTTTCTGTCTATTTCAAAATAGCTAACAAGACCATTAGTAAGTGTGAAATTAAGACAAGCTCTTAGTTGACGAAGCGATGTTCGCTAAATAAAAAATCAGAATTAGATTCAGGAAACGCTTTGAATCAATAGTTTGGTAGGGATATATGATGTTATCTGGGATTTGTTTGATTTATTTATCTGATGCTTTAACTTAATTTAGTGAGTTGGGCGACGTGCTTTAACAGGCTTCCATCAATATCCGGTAAGTCATCTGCGAAAAATATCTGAGCGCCAGGAGTGCAGCGCATTAATATATTTGTTAGTTCACCTTCGTTGTTGGAAGTGTTAACTGCGTTAAGTTTCGCTAATTTATTACAAAGCTCGTCCTCTATTTGCACTTTTTGCTCTTCGGTGAGCCTAATACGACCCACACACACATCTGGGTTGATGTTATGAGAAAGCGACTCTTGTTGAAATCGCTCTTTGAATAAGGTGTCCAATGCGGTACCTTCTTCCATAATAAATCGACGACCAGAACGGTAAAATAAGCCGTCTCCGAAGTTCTCCACATACCCTAGAATTTCCGCGATACGCAAATAGAATCGTAAGCTTGTATCAGAAAGTCCGTAAGTATGGGCTATCTCTTGCGGTTTAATATCACGAGAAGTCAGCATATAAATAAAATCAAGTAAATAAGGATGCTCAACGAAAAGGGCGCTCTCTTCATCTGTTAGCATTTGCTCGTTTTGGTGCTGAAGCTCGTTGGCTAAGGTTGCGAGTTCGATGAGATCGGTATTCAGGTGGTTCAGATAAACAAGTACTTTATCCAAACCTAAAGCAGGATTATGTAGGTGGCGTTTAATACTAGATAAAGGGATGCCACTTTTCTCTGACAAGGAATTGTAGCAAAGCCCTTCTTCTTTAATCTTTTGTCGTAGCGCTGCGAGTAAAAACTTTGGTCCAACATTCATCCTTGAATATCACCTTATTCGTTATTCCGTTTACTGGCTGATATTTTGCCTTTCAAGCAGCAGGTTTCGAATCGCTGTGCCTGCTTCTAGAATGTGTTTTTTCAGCAGATACTTGGCGCCTTCTATATCGCGATTTTTGCACATTTCAAACAAGCTTAAGTGCTCTTCTTCTGCCTTTTTAATGCCTGTTGTGAACAATAGCTGCATACGTATGTATCGGTCACACTTTGTGTTCAAGTTGTAAATGACGTCCATAGTTTCAGGCATGTTGGCTGGCGCATATAGGGCTTTGTGGAACTCGTAGTTGTAGTTGCTCCATTCTTCTACTTCGTCGCCACTGTTCACTACAGACTCGAAACGTTCGCGAACTTCTCGCGCGCGTTCTAGGTCAGCGTCCGTCATGTTCTGAATCGCACGCTCTAAAATGTGGCACTCCACGACAGCGCGCAGTTCAAATAGCTCATTGATTTTCTCTGGAGATAGCTCGGTGACCGTCGCACCTTTGTGAGGTTCAAAGCTAACGAGTCCTTGTGCTTCCAATTGAACTAACGCTTCACGCACAGGAATTCGGCTAACATTAAACTCTTTTGCTAACGCATCTTGACGTAAAGGTTGACCAGTTTTTAACTCGCCCTTCAAGATCTGAGTTCGAATTGCTTCCTCAACGAGCTGAGTGCGCGTTTTAAAAACAGGTTTCTGTGACATTGAAGTCTCCCGTTAAATTAATATTGTATCCAATCCATTTTACTTTAGTAGTTTATTGTTTTTCTGGCACAAACCAACTAGGAAAGAAGGTTTTGAGAAGTAGAGTGAAATAAAAGGCATCAGTTGATGCCTTTTTGAGCCATTTGGTGATCTTATTGGGACACACTGCCATCTATGGCGCGTTGAATACCCAGTGGGTTCGACGCTTTTAATGAATCCGGCAATAAAGATTCTGGCAAAGCTTGATAAGCGACCGGACGCAACCAACGATGAATAGCCTCCGCACCGACAGATGTTGAGGCAGAATTGGTTGAAGCCGGATATGGTCCGCCATGAACCATAGCGTAACCAACCTCGACGCCAGTTGGCCAACCGTTGAATACAAGGCGTCCGGCGATTTCTTCCAAACTAAGAAGCAGTTGCTTGACTTGTTCTTCGTCTTCAGCGGTAGCGTGGAGGGTTGCGGTGAGCGATCCAGTCAGTGAATCACTCAGTTTCAACATGTCATCGAAATCTTCACAGATTACGATTAACGATTGAGGACCGAATATTTCTTCCTCCCATTGCGGGTTTTTACGCCAATTTTTACTGTCCGTCACGAACAGTGCTGGTGCGACATTGGTCACTTCTGCTTGTTCAGAGCGAGTGACGTTAATGCCTGTTTCGGAAGCTCGCTTATCCACTTCGGATTCATATGTTTCTCGGATTCCTTGCGTTAGCAAAGTGGCCGTTGATTGTTGTCGAATTAACCCTTGAGCGGTTTCGATAAAGGCTTGCGTTTCTGGGCTATTCAAGACAAATACAACGCCTGGTTTTGTACAAAATTGTCCACAGCCCAAAGTCATAGAAGCCACAAACTCTTCAGCCAATGATGCGTTTGCTCGTATGGCTGAAGGGAGAATAAATGTTGGGTTAATCGCCCCTAGTTCGCCATAGAAGGGGATTGGCTCTGGTCTTTGCTGAGCTAGGTTAAACAGCGCACGGCCACCACCGACTGAGCCTGTAAACCCGACCCCTTTAATTTTTGGATGGGTAACGAGTGCCTGGCCAAGTGCGCGTTTGTTGCCTTGCAATAGCGTGAAGATGGCTTGCGGTAAGCACTCTTTCTCAAGTGCAGCCTCAATACACTCAGCAACAAGTTGACTGGTGCCAGGGTGGGCGGTATGGCCTTTTACAATCACAGGACAGCCAGCCGCAAGTGCCGAAGCCGTATCACCACCTGCAGTGGAAAATGCGAGCGGAAAATTAGACGCACCAAACACGGCGACAGGGCCAATTGCGATTTGCTGACGGCGAATATCTGGTTTTGGCAGTGGTTGACGGTCTGGGTTTGGCGTATCGAAAATTGCTTGATGGTGATTGCCCGAGCTCACGACCTCGGCAAATAGTCGTAATTGGTTCGCGGTACGTCCTATTTCACCGCTTAAACGTGCTTCGGGAAGGGCAGTTTCCAAATGAGCACGAGCAACGATTTCTTCACTCTTCACTTCCAATTCAGAGGCGATAGAGCAAAGTAAGCTCGCTCGCTTTGCATTGCTTAGTTGGCGAAACTCACGCGCAACGCTTTGGGCGGCTGAGGCCGCTTGATTAACTTCTTGCTTTCCATGTACCGGAAACGCTGTGGGTAGAGGCTCACCAGTAAAGGCGTTGACTGCGTAAAAAGTGGTTGGTTCTTGTGGGTTCATCATTCTTCCTTACTATCCTTATTACTTCACTTCAAATCCGTACGCATATGGGTCTTCATCGTCTACCCATATCGTGTTGTGACCGTATACTTGTGCCCATCCTTCAATGCTTGGTAAAATAGCGGCTTTGCCATTCACTTCGGTAATGCCTTCTATACGTCCTTGAAATAGGCTGCCGATGATACTTTCGTGAACAAAGTCTTCCCCTTGATTGAGTTTGCCTCTTGCATGCCATTGCGCCATGCGTGCACTTGTTCCCGTACCACATGGCGAGCGATCCAACGCTTTGTCACCGTAAAACACAGCATTTCGAGCGGTGGCGTTTTCTTGAGTAGGCTCTCCGGTCCATAGCACGTGCGAAACACCGCACACTGTTGGATCTTCTGGATGTACGCACTCAACCGCTCGAGATACCGCTTCGCGAACTTTTGGAGAAAGCATCAAAATTTCATCTGGAGAGTAGTGTTCAAGTCCGGCGTAGTTTTCTTGAGGATCGACGATTACGTAATAGTTTCCGCCATAAGCAACATCGACAGTGAGCTCACCTAAGCCCTCTATGTCCACGGTTACGTCTTGGTGGGCAAGGTAAGCTGGTACGTTAAATATCTTTACCGACGTGACCTTGTCACCTTTTGTTTGGTAGTGCACTTCGATTTGTCCTGCTGGGACATCAAGTATCAAACGACCTTCTTTTTTGGGAGTGATAAGGCGATTCTCGATAGCGGTGGTGACGGTTCCAATGGTGCCGTGGCCACACATTGGTAAGCAGCCACTGGTTTCAATAAACAGAATAGAAGCGTCTGCGTTATCACTGCAAGGAGGCAAGACAACTGACCCCGACATCATTGAGTGGCCGCGAGGCTCAAACATGAGTGCCTGGCGAATCCAATCATAATGCTCAAGAAAGTATTGGCGCTTTTCGCTCATGGTATTGCCTTCGAGTGGAGGCACACCGCCTGCTACCAGCCTAACTGGGTTGCCGCAGGTGTGGGCATCAATACAGAAAAAAGTTCCTTGTCTCATTTTTCGCTCCTTGCTGAAAAAATGGTTGAATTAAACAATAGTGATGTTAACGTAATGTAAAATATATTGTATACAATCTACATTTTCAAGTGTGACTCGGAGCATATTTATGTTGGTCAAGGATGAAACTAAAAAGGAAAGGATCGCTGTGATAGGTGCGGGGATTATTGGCTTATCAATTGGCTTGAAATTACAGCAGCAAGGTTATCAAGTCACGATTTTTGATCCCAATGGCGTGGGGAATGGATGCTCTAAGGGAAATGCAGGTCATATCGCGACTGAGCAAATCTTCCCTCTTGCAACGCCAGCGCTGCTTCCACAATTACCTAAAATTCTGCTAGATCCCAAAAGTCCGGTTTCGATCCGTTGGCAAGATATGCCAAACACAATCGGGTGGATGATTCGTTTTCTATTACAAACAAAGCCATCAGCTGCGGAGCGGGCAAAAAACGCGATTAAGAGTCTTAACGAGCGGTCAGTGGCAAGTTGGCGTGGCGTGCTTGATTCAATCGGAAAAGCACATCTAATAAAAATGAATGGTTCATTGCTCACTTTTGAAAACGAGAAACTGTTTCAGAATTATCAAAGTACGCTTAACTCACTGGCTAAAAACGGTGTGGCGTATCAAGTTTGGACGCAAGAGGCGATTCGAAAGCGGATACCTGATCTCAGCCATAAGGTTCGTGTCGGAGTCTTTTTTCCCGAAACAGGTCATACGCTAGACCCTTATCAGCTCTGTGCTGAGCTAAGTGAAGCCTTTGAAGTTCTTGGCGGTAAGGTTTTACAAAAAGGTGTATCTGCGTTGGCGAAAAATGGCGATGTGCTGGTTGAGTCTCAAACACATTCATTTGACCGAATCATTGTTGCCGCAGGTGTACATTCTAAGCCTTTGATACGGCAACTAACCGGAGTCAAAGTGCCTATTCAAGCCGAGCGTGGTTATCACCTAATGGTGGATGACAAGCGTGATGTATTGCCATTTCCTATTAGCTCTGCCGATAGAAAATTCATCATGACTCCTATGTCAGGTGGGTTACGCTTGGCAGGCACTGTTGAGTATGCCGATGTAGAGTCACCACCCAATATGAAACGTTCAGAAATGCTTTTTCAGTTAGGTGATGAGATGTTTGAATCGGGGTTACATCCACTCAAGCAAGGAGAAAAGTGGATGGGGAATCGGCCTTCAACAGTCGACTCGTTACCGGTTATTGATAGCATTTGGGATGGAAATGTATTACTGGCATTTGGTCACCAGCACCTTGGATTAACTCAAGCGGCGATTACGGCAGATCTCCTTTTAGAGCTTATCGAAGGAAAGCCGACATCGATTGATCTTTCACCTCTTTCACTACAACGATTTGCCTGAAAAATTTAATATTAAATATTGTATAAAATATATTAAATGTTAATGTTAACTTAATTTTAACAAAAACTGGTGTCCAACAGCCGTACTCGGATGCCTCCAGAAAAACAACCAAAAGGAGTAATACATGTCACGAATGACCAAAGCACCATTGGCACTGTTGATTTCAGGAATGCTGTTGGGGACTTTTGCTTATGCTGAAGACAAATTGACGGTCGTATCTTGGGGTGGTGCATTCACCAAGAGCCAAGTGGAGGCATATCACAAGCCTTTCATTAAAAAACAGGTGTTGAGATCGTATCCGAGGATTTCAGTGGCGGATTAGCCGAAATTAAAGCGCAGGTGGAAGCGAACAACGTGCGCTGGGATTTGGTGTCTCTCGACAAGCCGGACATTGTTCGTGGTTGTGCAGAAGGGCTATTAGAACCAGTGAGCCCAAGTATTTTGCCTCCGGGCGCAGATGGAACACCAGCACAAGAGGATTTCATTGATGGTGCGATTCACGAGTGCGCAATCAATACCATCGTTGTGTCCACAGTATTAGCGGTGAACGAAGACGCGTTTAAAGGTCAGGCTTTGCCAAGCAAGTTGACCGATCTTTTTGACCTAAAAACTTTTCCAGGTCGACGTGCATTGCAAAAACAACCTCAGGGCAATCTTGAGTGGGCACTATTGGCTGATGGTGTAAAGCCAGAAGAGGTCTACAGCCTGCTCGAAACCGAAGCGGGGCGTGAGCGTGCTTTTGCTAAGTTGGATACGATCAAATCAGAAGTGCTGTGGTGGACAACTGGTGCCCAGCCACCTCAAATGCTTGCAGACAAAGAAGTGGTGATCGCCTCGGCGTTTAACGGCCGAATTCACAATGCCCGTAAAGATGAAGGTCAACCATTTCGGATTATATGGGACCGTCAAATGGGTTACATGAATGGATGGGCGATACCTAAAGGGAGTGAGAACACAAAGCTTGCATTGGACTTCATCGCTTTTTCTTCAGGAACAAAACCATTAGCTGATCAAGCTAAGTACGTTGCCTATGGGCCTACGCGTAAATCGTCTTCGGCGGAGGTGAACCCAGACATTTTAGCGAACCTTCCTACCGCACCTCAAAACTTCCAAACCGCCTTCCTGATTTACGATGAATGGTGGTCAGACTACGCGGATGAACTAAATGAAGAGTTTAATACTTGGCTGCTTAACTAGGTGTTAATTTGTGTATGGGCCCGAGTTTTCATCCATAAGCTAGGTTCCGTACTTTTCCTCAACTGTATTTATGTTTTCGGAGAAATGATGAAAGTCATCGAAGCACAGCAAGTCGCGCAATGTTTAACAATGAAGTCTCTTATTGAAACGATGCGTGAAATGTACTCGCGGCCAGCGACAATACCTCAACGCCGAGTTATGCCCTTAGAAGAGGGAGAATATGAGGCGTTTGCGCTACTTCCTGCTTGGAACCAGGAGTTGATTGCGGTGAAAGCCTTTACGTATTTCCCGCATAACCCTGAGCACGGCAAAGATACGCTTGCATCTAAGCTGCTTGTTTTCAGACGAAACGATGGTGAGCCGCTCGCACTCGTGGACGGTAAAGTTTTAACGTTTTGGCGCACCGCCGCAGCTTCTGCGTTGGCAGCGGACTATTTAGCGCGTCCCGATGCTGATCGTCTGTTGATCTGCGGAACGGGCAATCTTGCGCCTTATTTTGCGTGGGCATACGCTGCGGTTCGCCCACTTAAGCAGGTTTATATTTGGGGGCGTAACTCAGACAAAGCCGAGGCGACGGTAGATGCCATTGTGTCATCTTCAGAGTATCAGTCGCTTCCTGATGAGCGTCGGTTTCGCGTTTCAGTCGTAGAAAAAGTGGACCACGTTATCAAACACGTTGACATCATCAGCTGTATTACCGCATCAGCAGAGCCTTTGTTTAATGGCGCAGACGTGCCGCCGGGAACCCATATTGATTTGGTCGGTAATCATGACTTGGACAAGCGTGAATGCGACTCTGAAGCAGTGCAACGAGCGCAGGTGTATGTCGATAGCCGCATTAACGTATTAGCCGAAGCGGGTGATCTTCTCATTCCAATTCAAGAGGGTGTGTTCACTTCAGAGGATATCAAAGGGGAATTACCGCAGCTTTGCGCCCAACAAATCTCAGGACGTCAAAACGATGAGGTCATTACTTTATACAAATCAGTTGGCAGTGCTTTGGCTGATTTGGCCGCTGTAAAGGCGGTGTTGTTAGAAAATGGCATAGATAGCCATGCCTGAGCATTTTTGCTCGTTTATTTAAATTGCATACAATATACACATAAGGAAAGTAGTTCATGAAAATTGATTGGAAAGGTGTTTATCCGGCGGTCAGTACGCAATTTCGTCAAGATCAGTCAATCGACTTAGACGCAACGCAAACGGTTATAGACAACCAGATTAAAGATGGTGTGAATGGCATTATCTGCTTGGGTACCGTCGGTGAGAACTGCGCGTTGTACCCGGAGGAGAAACGCCAGGTCTTGCAAGCGGCAAACGAAGTCGTAAATGGCCGTGTGCCTTTGATTGCTGGTACAGCAGAGTCTATTACCACAGCAGCTGTTGATTACATGCAGGATGCGTACAAAATTGGTATCGATGGTTGTATGGTGATGCCTGCCATGGTTTACCGCACGTCTGAGAGCGAAACGTTCGAATATTACCGCACGCTAGCAAAAGCAACGCCAGAAATGCCAATCATGATTTACAACAACCCGGTTGCTTATGGTGTCGATGTAAATCTCGATATCATGGCGAAACTGGCTGAGTTTGAAAGCATTGTAGCTATTAAAGAGTCGACCACTGATACTCGTCGTATCACTGAGCTTTACAATAAATTTGATGACCGCTTTACCGTGTTCAGTGGTGTTGATGACATCGCTCTTGAATCATTGATGCTAGGCGCGACCGGCTGGATTTCTGGTTTAACCAACGCATTCCCAGAAGAGTCCGTCGCGATTTATAAACTGGCAAGCCAAGGTCGTTATGCTGAAGCGTTAGAAATCTACCGTTGGTTCTTACCGCTACTGCGTTTAGACACCATTCCTACGCTGGTTCAGTGCATTAAACTGGCCGAGCAAATCTGCGGACGTGGATCTGAACAAGTTCGTGCGCCACGCCAACTTTTACAAGATGAAGAGCGTCAACAAGTCATTCAAATGGTTGAACATGCGTTAGAAACCCGCTTAGACCTATCCAAATACAATCTGTAATTGTGCTGTTTAGTAGAGCGTTAACTGACGCTCTACTCATTCGTAATATTCAAAAAATGAGAAGAGGGAAGTCATGAGCACGGAAAACAAGGACTATGTCAGCTTTCAACACGTTAAGAAAACCTACGATGGCACGAATTTGGTGGTGAAAGACTTCAACTTAGATATTGCTCCTGGAGAGTTCGTTACTATGTTGGGGCCGTCAGGATCGGGCAAGACCACTTGCTTAATGATGCTAGCGGGCTTTGAAACAGCGACCGGTGGAGACATTTATATCGATGGCGTTCCCGTTAATCATCTCGCGCCACACAAGCGCGATATCGGTATGGTGTTTCAAAACTATGCGTTGTTTCCACATATGACCATTGCCGAGAATCTTGCGTTTCCTTTAAAGGTGCGAAAACTCGACAGTGACACGATTCAAAGCAAAGTTCAGAGTGTATTAGAAATGGTCGAGCTTGAGCATGTTGCGACTCGATACCCGAAGCAGTTATCAGGCGGTCAACAACAACGTGTTGCGCTAGCGCGAGCATTAGTGTTTGAGCCTAAACTCGTGTTGATGGATGAACCGCTAGGCGCATTAGATAAGCAGCTGCGTGAGCAAATGCAGATGGAAATTAAACATTTGCATGAAAAGCTTGGCATCACCATTTTGTATGTGACGCACGATCAAGACGAAGCTCTCACTATGTCCGACCGTATTGCGGTTTTTAATCACGGCGAAGTGCAACAACTCGCGACACCAACCGAGCTTTATGAATCTCCGAGTAATACGTTTGTTGCGCAGTTTATCGGAGAAAACAACCGACTCTCAGGTTTAGTCAAAGAGTGGAACGGAAAGTATTGCCAAGTGCTCGTTGGGAAAGAGTTATTTACTGCGAAACCTGTCAGAGTCTCTGAGCAAGGGCAGAGTACAACACTTTCCATTCGACCAGAAAAGATTGTTATTCAACCAGAGAAAGCGTCTTGTGAGAACCAAGTCTCAGGCGTCCTACGAGAATTGATTTATCACGGTGATCATTACCGTCTGGTCGTCGAAGTAGAGAGCGTTGGTCACTTCATCGTTAAAGTACCTAACGATAATCGTAAACACTTGCAATTAACGCCTGGCTCAATTTGTCGTATTGGTTGGCAAAGTGACAATTGCCATGCTCTTGATGGGACACAAACTCAAAGTAGCGAGGTAGCAGCATGAGTCGAGAGCTAACCGCATTAGATTCTGTATTGGAAATCGAACGTCAAGTTCATCAACAAGAAACCAATCTGAAAGCGCAGTTGCAAAAGGCAGAGCGCCGAAAAAAGCTTCGCTCCATTATGCTCACAACGCCATTGGTGTGTTTTATTCTGCTTACGTTTGCTTTTCCTATCCTCGACATGCTTTATCGAAGCGTGGATAACCGAGAAATATCCCAGTCACTACCACAAACTATTCAAGCCTTAGAAAGTTGGGATTATCAAGGTCATCCTCATCAAGAAGTCATTGAGGCATTCTCTGTTGAAGTACTTGCGCTTTATCAAAGCAAAGAGCTACCGAAAATAGCCAGCCGAATGAATATTGAAGTGTCTGGTATGCGCAGCTTATTGATGAAAACAGGTAGAAAGTTGTCTCGTTTGGCGTCGCTGCCGAGCTCGGTGACACAGCTGGCTAAGCTGGATAAGCGATGGGCTAATCCTAAATATTGGGCGGCGTTAAAGAATCTTAGTGGCGCATTAACATTCAGTCATTATCTTGCTGCTCTAGACTTGCAAGTGAATGAGTTTGGAGACATTGAGCCCCAACCAGAAAAACGCCAAATATACGTCGACCTTTTCTTTAAAACTTTTTGGATGTCTATTTCAATCACCTTAATTTGTTTGGTGATGGCGTACCCCGTTGCTTACCTGCTTGCCAATTTACCTGATAAGCGCGCGAACTTACTTTTAATCATTGTGCTGCTGCCATTTTGGACGTCATTATTAGTCAGAACCACGTCTTGGATTGTTCTGCTGCAAAACCAAGGGGTCATTAATGATCTCCTTATTTGGTCGGGTTTTACTTCCGAACGAATTCAGATGATTCACAATACCTTCGGAACGGTGGTGTCTATGGTTCACATTCTGCTGCCGTTTATGATCCTGCCTCTGTACAGCGTAATGAAAGGAATTAGCCCAACTTATTTCCGTGCCGCTCGTTCTCTAGGCGCGACGCCTTTCATTGCGTTCATCAAAGTTTATATGCCGCTTACGTTACCGGGGATAGGTGCGGGGGCCTTGCTCACTTTCATTCTTTCTATTGGTTTCTACATTACGCCCGCTTTGGTTGGTGGAAGAAGCGGACAGATGATATCCAATATGATTGCCTATCATATGCAGACATCACTGAACTGGGGGATGGCTGGCGCATTGGGTGGACTGCTTTTGTTCGTTGTACTGGTTCTGTTTTATATATTCAACCGTGTGGTTGGCATGAATAACCTTAAGGTAGGAGGATAACCATGGCATTACCAAACTATGCATCAAAAGTAGAGCGAGTCGCTTACGCAGGCTACTTAGTTTTTTGTGGGTTGGTGCTGTTCTTTTTAATCGCTCCGATTCTGACCATCATCCCGTTATCGTTTAATGCAACGCCTTACTTTACTTTTACCGAGGGGATGCTAAACCTTGATTCGGCAGCGTATTCTACTCGCTGGTATCAAGAAATGTTTACTAGTGATCAGTGGCTGTTGGCGCTGAAAAACAGCACGTTCATTGCTTTTATGGCGACACTCGTTGCAACAGGGCTAGGAACTCTGGCGGCGTTGGGTTTAGCCAGTAGTAATTTGCCTTTTCGCAATACGATTATGGCGCTGTTGATCTCACCTATGATCGTACCAGTCATTATCTCTGCTGCTGCGATGTACTTTTTCTACACACGCCTTGGCTTATCACAAACTTATCTAGGCATCATTTTGGCACACGCCGCGTTAGGTACGCCTTTTGTTGTCATTACCGTTACTGCGACCTTAAGCGGCTTTGATCATAGCCTGGTAAAAGCGGCGGCTAGCTTAGGAGCAAACCCTGTTTATACTTTCAGACACATTACCTTTCCGCTGATTCGTCCGGGGATGATTTCTGGCGGCTTGTTTGCCTTTGGCACCTCGTTCGACGAGGTTGTGGTGGCGTTATTCCTGACTGGGGCAGAACAAAAAACCGTTCCGAGGCAGATGTGGTCAGGAATTCGAGAGCAAATTAGTCCGACCATATTGGCGGTCGCTACGTTGCTGATTTTTATGTCGGTGTGTTTGCTCGTGACTTTAGAAGTTCTACGTAGGCGTAATGTACGCATTCGAGGCATTCAAGAATAACCAAACTTTTTCTTTGTTGCTCGCTATGCACTTTTGTTTAGGGGCTCCTCAATTTTTGACCAAATGCGCCTCATTGTAGGCGCTTGTCTTTTGTGTTTATCGTCAGCGATGACTGACATGTCACTCTTGTAGCTTAATGCCAGCCTGCTCGAAACGTGCCAAAGGCGACTTGTTCGATTGCTGATACCAACTAGCTGGCATGTTTGGTTTAAGTCGGGCTTTTTCTTCCTTGCTAATCACAACATAGTGTAAAAACGCATCAAGTGTGGTTCCCATCACGTCAAACGTCATTTCCCCATCTTTGCTGATGGTTTTCAATAATCCAACGACGGCTTCCTCAGGGACTAACGGTTCAACCACCGCGTTTTTTCGCTCTTTTATTGATGTTGAAGCGGGCAGTCTTGCACGTGCCGTCTCCCAGCAAGCTTTGTTGGTTTTACTGACAAGGTTGTGCTTGTAGCAGTAGTAACTGAATAAAAAGCGTGGCAGGTTTTGCCAGCGTTCGGCTTGGACTTCTAACCAAAGGTGTTGTAGCTCGATATCAGCGTCGGTCATAAATATTATGCTAGGTTACCAGAGTAGTGGCATTCTAACGTTTCATCAGTAACCCCGTCTATGATCAGCATAGTCCGATGTAGTATGTTGAAATTTTGGTTCTCAATGAAATAGTGGCTTTTCATTACTGTAAATAGTGAGTGTTTTGTCCAATCTCTGACATTGATATTTGACTTTGGTAGTAGAGTGTGAACGTTTTTGTTTTTATAGTGTCAATTTTATACCGTTACATACTTGGGATTGCCTTTTCTAAAATAAATACTTTTATCAAAGTAACTGTGTGATTTTCATTCAAATAGTTGGTGGTTCTAAGTGATGAAAATTCTGTTTATTACGTTACAATCGAGATTAGGTAGTAATGTGTAGCGTGCTGACGAAAACCTCGCGTCTTCTATCTTGCTTTTTGTGTGCTACTTTTTAGTAAGTATCTTTTGGGTGGATTTTTATGTTTGGAGTTAAAAGAAATGCTGCTATATCTGGCTTGTATCAAGCAAGTGAGTTAAAAGCAAAGCTGTTCTCCAAGGAGTTGGAAATCTTAAGACTTAGGGCTGAGTCTGAGTTTAATAAAGTGCTCGATGAGTTACTAAGAATTAAAGATAACAATACCAGACTACGTGAAAGTGGACTTATTGATAAGCTCGAGCAAGAAAAGTCTAAGTGGAACAGCGGTCAGCTTAAAGATATCGAACAGCGCATAAGTAACGTTGAGCTCTTTATCAAGGATTGTGTTTTATATATCAGCAACATTGAAACCCAATTCGCTAAAGATAGCGACTCAGGGTATGGTGAATTGAGTTGCCGTGCTCTTGAAGATGAATTGGAAACACTGTCTTTTAGTAAGATCCTTAACGCATCAGCGCATGAGTACTTTTATAATTCTAAAGAGTATGAAATGTACCTTGAAAACACACCAAATACCGAATTTTTGCACGCGTTAAAAGAACAAATTACCGCACTCTTCGACCACAAAGCAGCCTAGAACCTACAGAGTATTAGCCCATTGTCCGATTCCTTCTTTAGGGGCTTTGATTCGCGAATTTTTACCGACCCGCTTTGGAGTATACCTAGCCATTTAACGTGCTGGGTATACCCGTTTAACTACACGTTTCTTCTCTAGCTCATCTCTATTTTTTAACAAATACGAATTTTTAAAGCTCACTCCGTGTTCCTTCTGGTACCAAAAACTGATACCACCACACCCAGTTGTTAACAAAATGTTTCTACTTGTCTTGCGAGTAGATTATATGGAGATGCTCTTGCAGTAATAAGGGCAGTGGCGATGCAAAAGACGTAATGCATCTAAGGAAAACTCAATATAGAAGAAATTAGATGGAACTGAAGATTTTGAGTGTCGCGATTGCGACAACATTAACCAGCACTGGCGTATTTGCGTTAAGCGAGCCAGTTTCTCAAGTTACAGAGCAACATGCACATTCGGCTCATACACACGGTGTTGAATCCAATCGAGTTGAATACCAACCAACCGCAACTCTCCCAATTCAGCCCTCTAAGGCAACTCGAGTACAGTCACTTGAAAGCCTTGATGAGTCGAGCACTGCTTGTGATTTGGAGGCATTGATTACCGAAAGTAGTAACCAATTGATCAGCGAAATTTTAAGTCAGGGCGCGACGTGTGTGAACCAGTTATTCTCTGCTGAAAGTCGGATTCAAGAGTCGGTATTTAGCTCCGATCATATGTACAACATCGCTAAGCACACTACGACATTGGCGAAGGGGTATACGGGTGGCGGGAGCGATGAACTCGAAACGTTGTTCTTATACTTACGCGCGGGTTATTACGCCGAGTTTTACAATGACAACATCTCATTTATTGAATGGGTCACACCAGCGGTGAAAGAATCAGTGGATGCGTTTGTTAATAACGCAAACTTCTACGAGAACAGCGACCGTCACGGCAAAGTGCTTAGTGAGGTCATCATCACTATGGATAGTGCCGGCTTGCAGCACGCGTACTTACCGCAAGTGACCCAGTGGCTTACACGTTGGAATGATCAATACGCCCAGCACTGGTATATGCGCAATGCGGTTAATGGTGTTTTCACTATTTTGTTTGGTGGGCAGTGGAACGAGCAATTTGTGCAAGTAATTGGTAACCAAACAGACCTTGCCAAAGCTTTAGGCGATTTTGCTCTAAGGGCGTCATCAATCGGTGCTGAAGATGAGTTTATGGCCGCGAATGCGGGGCGAGAGCTCGGGCGTCTGACCAAGTATACGGGTAACGCGAGTTCTGTGGTGAAGAGTCAGCTAAGTAGAATCTTTGAACAGTATGAAATGTATGGTCGGGGTGACGCGGTTTGGCTTGCGGCGGCGGACACCGCCTCATATTACGCAGATTGTAGTGAGTTCGGAATTTGTAATTTCGAAACTGAGCTAAAAGGCTTGGTGCTATCGCAAACTTATATTTGTAGCCCGACAATCCGAATTTTGTCTCAGAATATGACGCAAGAGCAACACGTGGCCGCATGTTCTAAAATGGGCTACGAAGAGGGTTACTTTCATCAGTCATTAGAAACTGGTGAACAGCCAGTAAAAGATGACTACAACACTCAGCTCCAAGTCAATATCTTCGATTCAAGCACTGATTATGGTAAGTACGCAGGGCCAATCTTCGATATTAGTACTGACAATGGCGGTATGTACTTGGAGGGCGACCCTTCCCAGCCGGGGAATATTCCCAACTTTATTGCTTATGAAGCCTCTTATGCGAACGCGGATCACTTTGTCTGGAACCTAGAGCACGAATACGTGCATTACTTAGATGGTCGATTTGATCTCTATGGAGGGTTTAGTCATCCAACTGAAAAAATAGTGTGGTGGAGTGAAGGCATTGCAGAGTATGTCGCTCAAGAAAATGACAACCAAGCAGCACTTGAGACGATTTTAGACGGCTCGACGTATACCTTAAGTGAGATTTTCGAGACTACTTATGATGGGTTTGATGTCGATCGAATTTATCGTTGGGGGTACTTAGCTGTACGTTTTATGTTTGAAAATCATAAAGATGACGTAAACCAAATGCTGGTGGAAACACGCCAAGGGAATTGGAGCAATTACAAAGCAACGATCACCCAATGGGCGAATTTATATCAAAGTGAGTTTGAGCAGTGGCAGCAAGCCCTTGTCTCAAATGGTGCACCTAATGCAGTCATAACCGCAAACAACAAGGGGAAAGTCGGTGAAAGCATTACATTTAGCAGTGAAAACAGTACAGACCCAAACGGGAAGATCGTCAGCGTCTTATGGGACTTCGGTGATGGCTCGACAAGTGCACAAACCAAGCCGACGCACCAATATGGGAGTGAAGGGGAGTATTCGGTCAGCTTAAGTGTGACAGACAGTGAAGGCTTGACGGCAACCGCCACTCATACTGTTGTTATCTCAGCGTTGGGCGGTAATGACACATTGCCACAAGACTGCGCGGTGCAAAGTAAAGTAAGCGGTGGGCGCTTAACAGCAGGAGAACCAGTTTGCTTGGTAAATCAACAAACCATTTGGCTGAGCGTACCAGCGGTGAATGAGAGCTCAAACCTGGCGATAACGACGGGGAATGGTACGGGCAACCTAAAGCTTGAATACAGTAACTCTGGTTGGCCGGATGATACTAATCTTCACGGATGGTCAGATAATATTGGTAATGGAGAGTGTATTACGTTGTCAAATCAGAGTAACTACTGGGGCTACGTTAAAGTCTCTGGTGACTTTGAGAATGCCGCCATCGTCGTTGATTTTGATGTTCAGAAGTGTCGTCAGTAGGGCAATTTAACTACGTCATTTAAACTAAGTGGAGCGCCTCGCTAACATCGCGGGGCGTTTTTGTTTTTACGCCGTTATCTCTATAAAAAAACCAGCCCGAAGGCTGGCAAACAAGGAGTTTGAGATGAAAATGAAAACGTTATAAAACTGGCTTATATCCTATTTCTCAATAAGTTGGGTTGTGCTTTGCAGCCAGTTTTTATCTTGCGCATCAAGAAAAGGGCTAAGCGCCTGATAGACACGTGAATGGTAATGATTGAGCCAGTCTAGCTCTGCTTGATCTAGCATTGATAAATCAAGGGCGTTGGTCGCAATTGGAGCAAGAGTGATGGTCTCAAAACCGTAGAACGTGCCGAACTCATTTTGTTCTACTTCTACAACTTTAAGAATGTTCTCTATTCTTACCCCGTACTCACCTTCGCGATAAACGCCTGGTTCATTAGTAATGACCATACCTGGTTTTAGCTCAACCTCGCGGTGGCTTTGCGAGAAATTTTGTGGGCCTTCGTGAACATTCAAGCAAATGCCCACGCCGTGTCCAGTGCCGCACTTGTAATCAATACCATGTTGCCATAAGACGCCACGCGCCATGATATCAAGATTGGCACCCGTAGAGCCTTTCATGAATCGAGTCTGAGTCAGTCGGATGACCGCTTTGAGCACCAAGGTATAATCTTTGCGCTGCTTAATGGTCGGTGACCCGAAGTGGAAAGTACGGGTGATGTCTGTTGTCCCGCCAAGGTATTGACCACCAGAATCGACGAGAAAGAAGTTGCTTTCATTGACTACTGCATTGCTTTCTTCATCGGCGGCATAATGCATTTTTGCCCCGTGAGCTGCGAAGCCTGCAATAGTGCGGAAACTGTCACTTACATAATGTCGGGTTTGGCGGCGATAGTGATTCAGTTGTGCCTCAGCAGATAATTCTGTAACGAGTCCGCTTGGAACTTGCTCTTCTAGCCAGTTCATAAACCTTACGATTGCCACACCATCGTCTGTTAATGCTTGTTCTAGGCTAGTTAGCTCGGTCGCATTTTTTATGGCCTTCATTGCCGTTACAGGGCAAGCCATTGGCTTTAGATTCACATTCCGTTCAATCGAACTCACCAATAAGCTATCTGTGTGGGTCGGGCTAAAAGCGAGCGATAATCCCTCACATTGCTGATTCAAATACTGACTTACGTAGTTGTAATGGCGAATGTGTACACTCTGCTCGGTCAACGACTTTTCAACGTCTTGAGGCAGTTTGGCTTTATCAATAAACAGTGTCGCAAGTGATTGCTCTACGATTAGATAGGCTTCAGAAACTGGGCAGTAATTCGTATCACCACCTCGAATATTCATTGTCCACATGACATCATCTAGCGTTGACACTAATAAGCTATCTACTTGGTTCTCGGTTAACCAAGACCGGATTCTCGCTAACTTATTTTCTGTGTCAACGCCAGCAAAAGCGGTGGGATGCTCGAATACGGGTGCACTTGGGCGAGGTGGTCTTTCAAGCCAAATCGGTGCGAGTAAATCCAGGTCGAGAATGATCTTAATGTTTTTCGCTTCAAAGGCTTGTTTGAGGCCTTGATAATAAGCGTAACTGATGGCGCGCCCGTCAACCGCGATAATACTGTTTTCAGGGAGCGTGGTAGCTAGCCATTTGGCAATTGTCGGCGTTTCTGGTTGTTTGGCTTTAAACAGTTCAAGTCCTGTGCCGTGTAACTGTTCTTCAGCTTGAATATAGTAACGACCATCAGTCCACAGGCCACCACCTTGTTGGGTAATGACGACATCGCCTGCTGAGCCGGTAAAACCTGAAATCCAGCTTCGCGCTAACCAATGATCCGCTGAGTATTCACTGTTATGTGGGTCATTGTTGGTTACGATATATGCAGACACGTTGTGAAAGGACATTGCCTCACGCAATAACGTAAGGCGTTGGTTTACTGAGTTAGTATTGTTCATTAAATGGTTCCTAAAGTCATATTTGAGCAATAGATATGATGCTGCTCCGAGCCTGTTTTTATTGGGTTCTGTTGCCCGCATACTTCTGTGGCTTCTGGGCATCGAGTACGAAAAACGCAACCGCTCGGTGGGTTAAGTGGAGAAGGAAGATCGCCGGGCAATAGTTGTATTTCACGGTCACGTGCTAATTGCGGATTAGCTATCGGGACAGCAGATAACAGTGCTTTGGTGTAGGGGTGTTGAGCATCATCAAATACTTGATCGTAACGTCCTACTTCCATAGGTTTACCAAGATACATCACCATAACGCGGTCGCTGATATGGCGCACCACGCTTAAGTCGTGCGCAATCATCACCAGTGTTAACCCCATTTCTTGTTTAAGATCGTCTAGAAGATTGATGACCTGAGCTTGTATGGATACATCTAGCGCACTAACAGGTTCATCACACACGACCAAATCTGGATTGAGAATTAACGCTCTTGCAATGCCCACACGCTGGCATTGACCTCCGGAAAATTCATGTGGATAGCGGTTTCGCTGGCTCGCCAAGAGACCCACTTTATCCATCATAGCGATGACACGCTTTTCTACCTCTGCCCGTTTAAGTTGTGGCTCGTGGGTGAGCAGTGGTTCGGCGATGCATTCTGAGATGGTTAATCTCGGATTCAAACAAGCGGATGGGTCTTGAAACACCATCTGAAATTCTCTGCGTCGAGAGGAAAGCTCTTTTTTACTAAACCCGAGCATGTCTTGACCTTTCCAAGTCAACTCGCCATGTGTAGGTTCAATTAAGCGAAGTAAGGCGCGTGCAAGCGTTGATTTTCCGCAGCCTGATTCCCCCACAATGCCAAGTGTCTCACCTCGATAAACATCTAAGTCGATACCATTGACCGCTTTCACGATTTTACGTCGACTTGGAATAAGGTGACGCGACACAGGAAAGTGGACGTTTAAATCACGAGCAGACATGAGGACTTCTTTTTTATTCATAACGCCTCCTTAAGCTTTTATTTGAATAGGAGTGATAACACTGGGTGCGTTAACGTGACAGGCAATGGACTGGCTCGTGTTTAATGGAGAAAACCGTGGGGTTTCGTATTGGCAACGCGTCTCTCGATGCTCGCACCGCTCTCTAAACGGACACTCTTGATGGTTAATCAACGCACTTGGTGGGTTACCTGGGATGGTCGGTAAACGTGGCATATCTTCAGTGATAGAAGGAATCGCCTTTAGCAGGCCTTGAGTATAGGGGTGAGCAGGTTGAGCGAACAATGTCTCGGTATCTGATTGCTCCATTCTTTGACCACCATACATGACCAATACGCGATCACACATCTCGGCGACGACGCCCATATCGTGAGTGATCAGTAAAATTGCCGTATTGAACTCTTGTTGCAAGTCTCGTAATAGCGTCAAAATTTGAGCCTGAACGGTTACATCTAACGCGGTGGTTGGTTCGTCTGCAATTAACAACTCGGGCTTACACAACAAGGCCATCGCTATCATGATTCGCTGACGCATTCCGCCAGATAATTCGTGAGGGTATTGGTTCATCCGAGTTTCGGGAGAGGGAATACGCACCGCATCTAACATGTGAATCGATTCAATTTTTGCTTGTTTTCGGGTCATTCCTTTATGAATCATAAGAACTTCACAAAGCTGTTTGCCAATTTTCATAAATGGGTTGAGTGACGTCATCGGATCTTGAAAGATCATTCCGATTTTCTCTGCTCGGATGCGGTTGATCTGTTTTTTCGACATCGCGAGTAAATCATCATCGTGGAACATCGCGCTGCCAGACACAGCGCCGTTATCCGCGGTTAACCCCATTAACGCGAAGACAGACTGGCTTTTTCCCGAACCTGACTCTCCAACAATTCCAAGAGTTTCGCCTGCTTTAATCGAGTAGGAGAGATTACTGACCGCTTGCACTTGCCCATCTGGCGTATCGAAGCGCACGTTCATGTTTTCAATAGATAGCATGGGTTTGTCCTTATCGGTCTTTCGGGTCAAGAGCATCACGCAAGCCATCACCGATGAAGTTAAAACAAAAGAGGGTGGCAACTAAAAACAGAGAGGGAAAAAGCAGCATCCACAATGCAACGTCAATCGTTTTTGCGCCTTCGGAAATCAGGATCCCCCAGCTTGTATCCGGTGGTTGAACACCAAGCCCTAAGAAGCTTAAAAACGATTCGAACATAATGAATCCAGGCACCATTAGGGAGGAATAAACCATCACGATACCAAGCACATTAGGCAGAACATGGCGTCGGACAATTGTCAATTTAGAAACCCCAATAGAGTGTGCGGCTTCGATGAATTCTCGCTTTTTGAGACCGAAGGTGACACCACGTACAACACGGGCAATGCCCAGCCAAGATACCATTCCGATCACGATAAAAATCAGGTAGATGTTGTTGCCAAAAAGGGTAACAAACAGGATAACCATAAACATAAATGGCACCGAATCGAGCACCTCAATAATGCGCATCATTACGCTATCGACAACGCCGCCAAGATAGCCGGAAATACTTCCCCAAATCGTACCAATAACAACGGCGACTAAGGCGCCAACAAAACCTACCAAAATAGAGAGCCTGCCGCCTTGCATCGTGCGAGCAAAGACATCTTGCCCGAGATCATCGGTACCAAAGTAATGACCACTGCTCAGTGAAGGTTTTCCTAGCTCGTATGGATCGATGAGCACTTCCCAGTCAATTTCATCATGGCCAAAAGCGGCAAGAGAGGGGCCGAAAGTGATGCATAAGGTAATGAACGCCAAAACATACACTGATGTCATCGCGGCTCTGTTTTTACGAAATCGAGTCCATGCATCCTGCCAAAGACTGCGACCTTCGACGGCTTCAATATTGTCGACGACTTGATCTTGAAGAGCTTGTGTATCCAGTTTTTTGATCGTTAACATGCCGGACTCCTAAACGCGTATACGAGGGTCGATAATCGTATATAGCAAGTCGACCACAAGGTTAAAGAAGATAGTGAGTGAAGCGACAATCAGAGTAATGCCCATTACTAGGCCGTAGTCGCGGTTGAGAGCTCCAGACACAAAGTGTTGTCCCATGCCACCTGTACCAAAGAAAATGTCGATAATCACCGAGCCTGTCACGACAGACACAAACGCAGGGCCGAGCATCGCAACGACGGGAATCAAGGATGGTCGCAAAGCGTGATGGAATAAAATGTAGGTTGTGGACAAACCTTTGGCTTTTGCCGTTCGAATGTATGGTTGGTTGAGCGTTTCAATCATTGCGCCACGCATGACGCGTGCAATACTCGCAATGGAGCCAATCGCCAGGCTGAGCACGGGAAGAACAAGAAAAGCCAGCTTTCCTCCTTCCCAACCACCAGCAGGGAACCAGCCGAGCTGAATAGCGAAGATCATGACTAAAACTGGAGCAAGCACGAAAGCCGGAACCACAACTCCAGTCATCGAAAGTGTCATCAGGCCGTAATCTAGGCGGCTATTTCGGTTCAATGCCGCAATGGTGCCAAGCAACATGCCAAGTGGAACGGAAATACAAAAGGAGAGTACGCCTAATACTGCTGAAACTGGCCATGATTGTGCGACGAGCTGTGTAACACTGAAGTCTTGATAAACGAAGCTCGGACCGAGATCTCCTTGTATGAAATTACCAATGTAAATCCAAAACTGAGTAAGGAAGGGCTGGTCCAAATGGAATTTTGCTTCGATATTCGCACGTACCACTTCTGGCATAGGCCGTTCCATATCAAATGGCCCCCCTGGTGCAATGTGCATCAGCCAAAATGATACGAGTGCGATGAATAGAAGCGTGGGGATAGCGATAGCTAATCGCTTAACAATGTACCAAATCATGATCCATCATCCTTTGGTCATCCGAAATCACTTCGAACGGTTATGAATAAAAAATGGTCTGAGCTCAGGTTGCCTTCTCCACCGAGAGATATGAGGAACGACAAGTAAACATTGAACTTGCCGACTCAGACCGAAAACATGCTTTTAGTGGGCTTTTACATAGACATTCTTGCGGTAGTACGACGACTCAGGGTTTGTCAGTTCGTAGCCGCCCACGTAAGGCTTGATGAGGTATTGATCGTTACCCGGACGATAAATAGGAATAATGGCCATGTCTTCAATCAGCATGCTTTCTGCTTGTAGATACAGTTCTGATGGATTGCTCATGGTCTTTGATCGAGCCATTAACTCGTCGTATTGCGGGTTGTTGTAACGAGAGTCGTTGTACTCGCCATTAGAAACAAAGATATCTAACCATGTAGAGGCTTCATTGTAGTCGGCCGTCCAGCCGCCGCGAGTAATGTCGGTCGGCTCTTTAAGTGCGTAGAACACTTTCGGTTCTAGCTGTTTTATTGTGACTTGCGCACCCAAACGGCTTTTCCACATACCTGCCATGGTCGTTGCCATTTTTACGTCCATCGAGAAAGTTGGTACGGTAAACGTCAACTTAAGCGGATTGCTTTTATCGTATCCAGCTTCTGACAGTAATTGCTGCGCTTTTTCGATACGTTTATGACGGTTCCAAGTTGCGAACTCAGGAGTGTGAGATTTAAAACCATCTGTTTGAGGTGGCACAAGGGTATACATTGGAACCCCACCGTTTCTCAAGATAGCACTCGTTAACAGTTGACGGTCAATGGCATATGAGAGGGCTTTACGGACCCGCACGTCTTTTGTTGGTCCTTGTTGAGTGTTGAGGTAATAGAATGTGGAGCCAAGAGACGCACTGGTGCTTGCCACTTCTTGTGGGCGTTGTTGAATTAACTTTTTCTTCTGAGCGGCAGGAATTGAAACCGCTTGGTCTATCTCACCGGCTAGGTAGCGGTTTAGCACTACGTTTGCATCACCAATTGGTAGCCAGGTGACTTTTTCCAGCACTACATTGCTTGCGTCCCAGTAATGTGGGTTTTTAACCATCACCATTTTTTCGTTAACTTTCCATTCAGAGACAGTAAACGCACCATTTGTAACGATATGCTCAGGCTGGGTCCAGCGGTTGCCATGTTTTTCTACGGTCGCTTTATGAACGGGTGCAAGCACGGGATGACTTAATAGTTTCGTAAAGAAGGGAATCGGCTCTTCGAGTGTTACCTGGAACGTTTTTTCATCCAGCGCCTTCACGCCCAAGGACTCAGGATCGGATTCGCCCTTCATAATGGCTTGCGAGTTTTCGATATTTGGAATGGCGGCAAACCAAGCGTACGGTGAAGCAGTGCTCGGATTCAGTAAGCGTTGCCAGCTGTAGACAAAATCTTGCGCAGTGACCGTTTCGCCATTTGACCATTTTGCATCACGTAAGTGGAAGGTATAAACCGTATTGTTGTCATTGACTGACCAAGACTCAGCAACACCAGGAATGGTTTTACCTTGCTTATCTTGAATGACCAGACCTTCAAACAGGTCTCGACCGAGATTAAAAGCGGGCTCTGCGGCTTGCTTGGCTGGGTCAATAGAAGTAACTTCAGCCCCATTGTTTAGCGTAATTTCTTGTGTCTCATCGAGGGTCACACCTGCGGGATACGGCGCGGCATAGCTTGATGTTGCCAGTATTGGACTCATCATCGACGCTAACAAAAGCAACTTAGGTAATTTCATCCTTGTCTCACTCTTTTCATCCTGAAAGATGCTAGAAATGTATATTGTATAAATTGTCCACACAATCGAGTTTTAACAATGTTGTAACAGGGTGCCAAATGTTGGGCTATTTGGTCTCAAAAAGTGAGCTGGGGGATTGATATGGAGCCGGCACTAAGTCCGCATTACGGGGTAGGCTTTGTTTCGCGCAAATAAAAAATCCCCTTCAAGCGCGCGCTAAAAGGGGAGGGTAGTTCGTCTGTTCTTCAAAGGGTACGACGTTAACTGACTAGGAAATGTTTTACGAACTCAGTGATTTTGACCATATCACTTACCGCGATAAACTCTTCTGTCGTGTGTACTTTTGCCATGCCAGTTGAAAGATTGACCGTTGTGAGACCTTTCTTGTTAAAGTTGTTAGCATCGCTACCGCCGCCAGTGCCTTTTGTGAAAGCCTCAATTCCCAACTCTGCAAACGCCGCTTTTATAGCGCTAACGTGTGGGTGGTTTTCTTCAATAACAAATGCATCGTAGGCTCGGCTAGATTCAATGTCGACTTCTGCACCGTGTTTTTCACAGACAGACTCTAATGTTGAGATCATATGATTGACCTGAGCATCTAGTTTATTGCCATTCAGGGAGCGTGCTTCTGCCACGATTTTTAATTCAGGCATGACAATGTTTGTGGCCTGACCGCCATTCACTACACCGATGTTGGCTGTCGTTTCTTCGTCGATGCGAAGCAGCTTCATTTGGTTGATGGCATTTGCCGCCACCATGATCGCACTGATGCCTTCTTCTGGCGCAAGCCCTGCATGTGCTGGTCGACCTTTGATTGTTGCCACGATTTTTTGCTGGCCTGGGGCTGCGGTCACAATAGTGCCAATAGGACCACCCGTATCTAACACGATTGCTTCCGTTGAAGTGACGTGTGACATATCGAAGTATTGTGAACCGAATAAACCGCCTTCTTCATACACGGTGAAAGCAAGTTCTAACGTTTTGTGCTCACGGTTTTCCGCTTGAATACAACGAACGGCTTCCATAATGGCAGCAATACCAGATTTATCATCGCCACCAAGAATCGTATTGCCTTTTGAACGGATAATGCCGTCTTCGATGATTGGCTCAATGCCAATACCTGGAGTGACCGTATCCATATGACAGCTCATTAGGATAGAGCCGTCTTTTTTGCCGTCTAAACGGGCGTACACGTTAAAACCGTTAGAAATGTGCTCAGGCACTGGAAGCTTGTGCACGGTAAAGCCTAGCTCGCCTAGCTGTTCTGCCAGTGTTTCTGCAATTTGTTTTTCGTTTTTTGATTCGCTGTCGATACGTACTAGTTGGCAAAAGTGTTCAACTAGGCGTTCTTGATTGATGTGTGTCATTAGATGTCTCTTTTTCTGTTCGAGCGTGAAGCACTGTGGCTAGGGCTCGATAGGGAACAGAGCACCACTTATGGCACAGTTACTTTTGAATAAAACTGAGGTGAATCAATAAAGGGGTATCCATGACACGATTCTGACCGATGAGTCTTTCGAACTGTATGAAGCGTCACGAAACATTACTTTTGATGTTTTGCAGGATCAAATGAATAAATCGGATAGAGATAGGGTGCAATAGACTTTCCATCCCCTTTTACTTTTTGAGCTACGTTGCCAAGATAAAATGCCAAGGTAACAACTTGTTTACATTTTGTGTGTTGGCGTAAAGCCGAAAATATCAATCTAATATATTGAAAATAAGTAGTTTGTTTGATGTTTACGAAAGTGGGTTCGATGTGCCCACTGTGTGTAACATATATTTTACAATTGTGCGTAAAAATCGCCAAGGTAAAGATTTCTCCCCACGTATTCCAATTTCTCAAGACCTGCGCCAAGTTAGAAAAATAAGTCCAAACAAAAGCTACTGAGACAAGGAGAAAGTCATGGTTGATGCATATAACCCACTAGGAACAGACGGATTTGAGTTTGTTGAATATACCGCTGCTGACAACAAAGGCATTCAACAGCTTAAAGATCTGTTTATATCGTTAGGTTTTGCGGAAATTGCAAAGCATCGCTCAAAAGAAGCGTGGTTATATCGACAAGGTGACATTAGCTTTATTGTGAATGCGCAGCCGCATAGCCAAGCTGAGGGATTCGCCAAAGTCCACGGTCCGTCGGTTTGTGGCATGGCATTTCGAGTGAAAGACGCGACCGTTGCTCTGGCGCATGCGTTAGAGAATGGCGGTAAAGAATATAAAACGGAAATTGGGCCGATGGAGCTAAGCATTCCTGCTATTTATGGCATCGGTGAAAGCTTGCTTTATTTTGTCGATCGTTATGGAAAGCAGAGTATTTATGATGTCGATTTTCGTTTTTATGATGATGCTGATGAGCGTTTATCAAAAGCGAATGTTGGTCTTTACGAAATCGACCACTTAACGCACAACGTTAAGCAAGGCAACATGGATGTCTGGTCTGGTTTCTATGAGCGCATTGGTAACTTCCGCGAAATTCGTTATTTCGATATCGAAGGTAAGCTGACTGGTCTTGTCAGCCGTGCGATGACCGCACCTTGCGGCAAAATCCGAATTCCTATCAATGAGTCGTCAGATGATAAATCACAGATTGAAGAGTTTATCCGTGAATACAATGGCGAAGGTATTCAACACATCGCATTGACCACTGACGACATCTACGAAACGGTCAAAACCTTGCGTGAGCGAGGCATGGACTTTATGCCAACGCCAGATACTTATTACGAGAAAGTCGATCAGCGTGTTGAAGGCCACGGTGAAGATGTAAGCAAGCTTCGTGATTTGCAGATTCTTATTGATGGTGCGCCAACGAAAGATGGCATCTTGCTACAAATCTTTACTCAAACCGTTATCGGCCCTGTGTTCTTCGAAATCATCCAACGTAAAGGCAATGAAGGCTTTGGCGAGGGTAACTTCAAAGCGTTGTTTGAATCGATAGAAGAAGACCAAATTCGCCGAGGAGTATTGAGCGATGCATAAATGGATCACATTCCCTCACCGGGAGGGAGTGTGCTCTAAACAAGCGCATGCTGACTTCCCGGAAGAGGCAATTTATGAACGTGAGGCAGGTCGAAGTGGTTTTTTTGGCCCCGCAACACATTTTCATCATCAACATGCCCCAACGGGATGGTCTGAGTGGGAGGGCGAGCTACGTCCACGAGCGTTCGATTTTAATCTAGTCGAGAAAGCCAGCCATATTACCCCTTGGGCAGTCCCGCATCTATTACACAACGCGAATTGTAAAGTTCGTGTCTGGCGTATGGATGAAAAAATGGACTTCTTGGTGAGAAACGCGGATGGCGACGAACTGCTGTTCATCCACCAAGGAACGGCAGATCTGTATTGTGATTATGGTCATTTGAAAGTGAGTGAAGGGGATTATGTCATGATCCCGCGCTCAACGAGCTGGCGTTTAGAGCCAAGCGAGCCGATGTTCATTTTGATGATCGAAAACACCGATGCGGCCTATACATTGCCCGAAAAAGGCATGGTTGGAAACCACGCGGTGTTTGATCCAGCGGTTTTGGAAACGCCGTCGATCAACGATCAGTTCCGTGATCAATATTCTGAGAATCAAACACAGGTTCAGGTGAAACGCCACGATAAAGTCAGTGTTATCACTTACCCATTCAACCCGTTGGATGCGATTGGCTGGCATGGTGATTTGGCGGTAGTAAAAGTGAACTGGCGTGATATTCGTCCACTTATGTCACATCGTTACCACTTACCGCCTTCTGCACATACTACATTTGTAGGAGCAGGATTTGTGGTGTGCACCTTTGTTCCTCGTCCGATTGAAAGTGATCCCGGAGCGCTCAAAGTACCGTTCTATCACAACAATGACGATTATGACGAAGTCTTGTTCTACCATGCAGGTGACTTCTTTAGTCGTGACAACATTGAAGCGGGTATGGTGACATTCCATCCAGCAGGTTTTACACATGGTCCTCACCCGAAAGCTTTCAAAGCAGGGCGAGAGCATAAGAAGACTTTTACCGACGAAGTCGCGGTGATGATCGATACGCGCCACGCGCTTCAGTTCTCGGATGAACTGGAAAAAGTAGAAAACAAAGAATACGTCTATAGCTGGCAAGAGAAGTAAGAGGCAAGGATGAAATTAGCAACCAAGAAAAATGGCACTCGTGACGGTTTGTTGATGGTCGTGAGCAAAGACTTAACGCGCTGCGTACCTGCGACAGAAATTTTCCACCCAATGAATTTGGCAGCGACGATGCAGGTGGCACTTGATAACTGGGATGCGCTAGCACCGCAACTGGAAGAGCTGTACGTCGCACTGAACAACGGTACGGTCGCAGGGTATGAAGAGTTTGAAGCGCATTACTGCGAGTCGCCGCTTCCTCGCGCTTATCAGTGGGCTGATGGCAGTGCTTACGTAAACCACGTTGAGTTGGTTCGAAAAGCTCGCGGCGCTGAAATGCCTGAAAGTTTTTGGACGGATCCGTTGATGTACCAAGGAGGCTCTGATGCCTTTATTGGTCCTTGTGACAACATCGAGTTTGCCAGTGATGAATGGGGTATTGATTTCGAAGGCGAAGTTGCTGTGGTAACTGGTGACGTCCCGATGGGCGCAAGTGTTGCAGAGGCTCAGGAGTCGATTCGTTTGATCATGCTGGTGAATGATGTGTCGCTGCGTGGACTAATTCCCGCAGAATTAGCTAAAGGGTTTGGTTTTTTCCAATCTAAACCTTCCTCTGCGTTTTCTCCTGTGGCAGTAACACCTGACGAACTAGGCGATGCGTGGTACGAAAACAAAGTGCATTTACCATTGGTCTCGACATACAACCACAAGCCGTTTGGTCGCCCAAATGCGGGTATCGATATGACGTTTGATTTTGCAGACTTAATTGTTCATGCGACTAAAACGCGCCCGCTATCTGCTGGGGCGATTATTGGTTCTGGCACGGTATCTAATAAGCAAGGCACCGAACATGGCACTTCGATTGAGGAGGGTGGCGTTGGCTATTCATGTATCGCGGAAGTTCGTATGATTGAAACCATTCGTGATGGTAAACCGTCGACTAACTTCATGTCGTTTGGCGACTCAATCAAACTGGAAATGTTCGATGCGGATGGCAACAACATCTTTGGTTCGATTGACCAACAAGTTAGCCAATATCTCAAGCATTAAGAGCGCCAGTTGGGAGACGATATGAGCGATAGCATGGTTTTGTACGGATATTGGCGGTCTTCAGCGGCGTATCGTGTGCGTATTTGTTTGAATCTTAAAGAGTTATCGTATGATTCAAAATCGGTACACTTGGTGCGCAATGGTGGTGAACAACACAGTGACGAGTACCATGAGTTAAACGCTTCTGAACTGATTCCTGTGCTGGTGGATGGGGAGGTTCAGTTAACCCAGTCACTGGCCATCATTCAATACTTAGAAGAACACTATCCGGATGTCACTGTGATCCCCGAGCAAACACCACTTCGATATCAAGCACTGGCTTTGGCTCAGGATATTGCAATGGAGATTCATCCTCTGAATAACTTAAGAGTTCTACAGTATTTAGAGGGGGAGTTAGCTTGCGAGCCAGAGCGCAAAGTCGCTTGGATTCATCACTGGATCCACAAAGGTTTTGCAGCATTAGAAGAGAAACTTCAGAAGCATCGTAAACTAAATGGTGATTGTAAGTTTAGCCTGACAAGCTCGCCATCTATTGTCGATATTTGTCTGGTACCACAATTTTATAACGCACAACGCTTTGGTGTAGATACTTCTCTTTATCCAACCATTAACGCGGTTGTGCAGTCATGCAATCAACTGCCTGCTTTTATTGATGCGATGCCAGAGAATCAGCCAGACGCTAATAGTTGATTCTTAGCATCATAATGTATTAACAAAAATTTAAACGAGCCAATCCAAGTGTGTGATTGGCTCGTTTTTATTGGGGAGCCAAATTTTCTGTATCACGCTATCGTAGTGGCTCCTCAAAATTGCGAGGTTTTGTTGCTCTGCATAGCATTTCCATTTACGCTTTGAGCAACGAGTTGTTTTGGATGCACTTTATTTATGACCAACATTTTTATCATTGTTGTTCTTCTGGTTTTATTCTTCTTTGTTATTCAAAAGTACGTGATTAAGCACGACGACACGCGTGATTATCCTTATCGCTCGAAAGGTCCTCTGCTCAGAGGTCAAGAGGGTGCGTTCTATAATGCGTTAAGAGCGGCGGTAGGGGAGCATGCCGTAGTATTCGCGAAAGTAAACATGTCCAGTTTGGTTACGCCAAAAGAAATCAAAAATAAGAAGCAGTTTTTTGTCGCGAACAATCGCATATCTCGAAGTTATTTTGATTACGTTATTTGTGATCCTAGGACGCTAGAGCCGCGTGTGATCGTTGAATTGGATAACGGGCAAGAGTTAAGCAAGGGCAAGGTAGAAAGACAAAAGTTACTGATCCATGTTTGTAAGACAGCAAACCTACCTTTAATCGGCGCTTCGATAAAGCACAGTTATCAAGTTGGGCGATTACGTCGTTTGCTTGCGGCACATATAGATTTGATTGAGCCTGATAAAGAAGTGCGCTTTTGCAAAAAATGCGGCAGTCCGATGATCATTAAAACCGCAAGCCAAGGTGAATTCAAAGGTCGACGCTTCTTTACTTGCAGCCGCCAACCAAATTGTACTTACACCGAGAATTACAATGTGGTGTTTGAGTCGGACGACTAAAGACGACAGTTGAACAGCAAAACTGATTAGGCTTTGATTCGAGATGATCAAAGCCTTTTTTGTATCAGTCCCCAAGGCAAGACCTATACTTTGAAAAAGAGTGCAGAATAGGGAAGCCATATGCGATACGGATGGATTTTGTCAGCGTTGTTCATCGCATCTAATGTTAGTGCGATACCTAATTTGAAACCACTGGAGTGTGAGTTAACGGAGACACCCCAAGATCATTTCTTGTTTTACCGAGAGCAAATGGTTTACCACAGTGAGCAGTTTGTCATATTTCAAAACTTCAAAGGCAGGGTGAGCACTCAAGTGGATGTCAAAACAGGAGAGTTGATCCGTACAACCTATATCGGCGAACCATTTAAACCTAAATATCAGATTTTATTTGGTACTTGCCCTAAGGTATCGCAAACCTTACAGATTTGGATGCTCAGTGAAGTGCCTTACGACAATTAAGTGAGATAATAAAAGTTATATAGATCACACTTTTAAACCCTGCAGGCTCAGTCCTTGTCGATAAAATCATCTGAAAACGCGTGTTGAGTTTACATTTTCGCCAAACGGTTCAAAGTTGGTAAATTTGTGCTTGCACCGTCGTTCGCTTATAGCTAATATCCTCGTCGTTCCAGAGAAATGCGTCCGTAGCTCAGCTGGTTAGAGTATCGCCTTGACATGGCGGGGGTCGGTGGTTCGAGTCCACTCGGACGCACCATTCTGAATTGAATGGTTAGGAACACAAAATTTGGGTCCGTAGCTCAGTTGGTTAGAGTACTACCTTGACATGGTAGGGGTCGGCGATTCGAGTTCGCCCGGACCCACCAAATTTTAGAAAAAGCCCACCAAACGGTGGGTTTTTTTTGTATCCATAATTTGTTGATACTCAGATTTAAACACCTTACTTTTCCTTTGCACACTTTCTACAAATACTCCGCATTGCCATCAGTGTAAATTTGAGTGGTTTTACAAGAATTTAACTCGTTCATCTAAACATTCATTGGAGCCCATTTCGAATTCGCGGCAAATCCAAGGCCTATTTTCGTAAATCGTACACATTAATGTGTCTCTGTCTAAAGCTGCACACCAACCATCATTTAGCCGCATCATTGTTTCGCCTCCATACTGGTCACGCGCAATAAACTCTTCAGGTACGCCAGTATCTGAAATAATCATAACCTCGAGACGGCAACAACAAGCCTTACAGTTAGAGCAAGATACATCAGAGGGCAGGGGAGAGGGAGTCTTAGTTGGTATAATCATGAATAACTACAATTTGGTCAATTGTGCATGGTACCGTAAATTTAGCACGAATGAACTTTATTTCTAAATAGAACACCCTATTAACGATAAACCAAGTGAACGCATTTTATGCGTTCACTTGCCCGCCTTTCCGAGTAAGTCGGTAGAACTGACAGTGATTCACACCAATTAACCTTATAGTCAGTGTAAATTTGAACGCCGATTCTTTGGCATACGTGTACTTTACACAAGATCTGCTTCTGTAAAGTTTGTTTTAAATGTGAAAGCAAATGGCGTATCTCCGTTTTCGCGCAAATGCTGAAGGCGTAACAAGGCTTCTTGTGGTGTTGGTATATAACCGTCTTCTACCCACCACAGAACATAGCTATCCTCCGCTAGACGATGAAACCATTCGCTTTTTCGGCGCATAAAATCTCTATGACCGGTACGAAACATAAAGTTTTTAAGTGAGTCAGTACTTTCCCAAATAGACATGTTTACAATCATGTTCGGGTCATCAAATAATTTAATGCTTGTTGCATCACCGGAGTCGTCTTTTAGACGCCAAATAAAGCCTTCACTTTCTTCAGCTATACCATTAATTAAGTCCAAATTGTCTACGAAATCTTTAATTTCTGGTGCATCCAAAGGATATTTAGCAAGCGCAATATTTAATTGAGCTAATTTCATTTCATGACCCTCCCTGGTCGATAAGCCTGTAATGCTGGTAAAAAGCTCTAAGTAGCTTTTCCTATTTTATCATGCAGTGTGTTGCTAGTGCCTTCAAAGGTCAATTAGAAAGTTAGTGACTGTGGCGAGTCATTGGATGGCAAAAAAGTCGTTTTATACATTGGTTATGTTGAGCATAAGCCCCTCTTTTCTCGCGATTATCGTCGGTAAGTCTCACTCAAGAGAGTTGCTATCTTGGATATGCAGCAGTACTCTCATTTTCTGTGGCAAGCCTTGCGCTTCTATACTTCTTATTGAGATTCGATCCTCACTTTTTGGTGTGTGAACGTGAGATAGTGTTCATGTCACTCTTTAATTTAAGTTGTTTGGCTGAACGTTAGGAGGAGCTTTGATTACAAAGATAACAAGAAATGCCATTTTGCTTGGCCTAGTTCCCATTGCAGTTTTTGTTGTGGCTTTTAATTCAATAGCCAATTTTTACATCAGCTATATCAAAGAGACTAAAATAGACACCTATGTCGATTATTTACACCAACGATCCATGTATTTGGATGAGGCGATTGTAAAGCAGGTTGCACAGTTAGATTTCACGTGCAGTAATAGTGATGTTAGAACATTACGCGATCCACGTTTTTATAATCGTTACATCCGTTTTATTGCGATGGAAACGAATGACGGTAAAACATGCTCCACGATTGGTCGCGAAGTATCTCATTTATCCAATGCGCAACGATTTCAGCTTGGCGAAAACTTTTTTGCATCACTTATTTTACCGGAACACCAAGATCAAGTTGAGTGGATGGTCATTTATGAAAATGAACATGTTGAAGTTGTCTGGGTTCTCGATAATAGTTGGGTCAAAGAAGTGATAAAAACGCCTTGTGAAGACTGTTTGTTCGTCGAGTTTATATATGATGAGCCTGTATTTGGAGATTTAACAATAAGTCGAGGAAAACCAACCATTGCAGCAGAAGAAGCGGCAGTTTCAAAGGAGTTATTCTTCTCGGCTGATTCTCAAGCCAATATGCTCATCAAAATACACAGTGGCGAGAAACTGAAGAGCTATGTTCAGGAAAGAGTCTTTCTATGGGGAGGCCTAGTCAGTGTGCTTATGGGGTTGGCTTTTGCGTTTGTATATGTGTCCAGTAAGAGCTTGAGAAAGTCTATCAAAGGCTTGATCCAGAATGGGATTAATAATGCGGAATTTGTCCCTTATTACCAAGCGATTGTCGATAGCCGTGATGGTGTAACAGTGGGGTATGAAGCACTGATTCGGTGGTCTCGCCGTGATGGTATGGTGCCGCCAAACATGTTCATTGGCGCTGCAGAAGAAAGTGGTCTGATTGTCCCAATGACGAATCAGCTTATTCGTAAAATCATTCAAGATCTTAGTGTGTTACCTGAGCATGTGTGGGTCAGCATCAATATTGTTTCTTCCCATTTAGAGTCAGGTGAACTCACTAAGTTACTGTCAGAACTGAATTGGCCATGTCCGAAGAGAGTGCATTTTGAGTTGACCGAGCGAATTCCTGTAAAAGATACAGAGGCAGCGAAAAAAGAGATTTTGTATCTGGCGAATAAAGGCTACAAGTTCAAAATTGACGATTTTGGGACTGGGTATGGCGGATTTTCTTATTTGCAAGATCTGGGTATCCGATGCTTGAAAGTGGATAAGATGTTCATCGACCCAATAGGCTCTGATGACCAAAAATTGAAAGTGTTGGATTCTATTGTCTCGGCTGCAAAGAAAGCGGAATGTGAGATGATTGCAGAAGGTGTAGAGAGCGAGGCTCAAGTCGCGTATTTGGCTCAGCATTCTATTTACCTTATTCAAGGGTATGTCTACGCTAAACCAGAGCCTATTAACAACCTTGTGATGACTTAAAGCAAGGCATAATGGGGCGTATTCATTATTAAAGGTGTCTTTCGGCACCTTTTTTATTGCTGAACCTTTTTGGGTTCACTGTTCCATAAAAAACCTGTTGAAGCCTTAGAATTCAAACAGAGTTTACAGAGAATATGAACGCCCGATTTTAGCATCGGGCGTTAGGATTTTACTTAGGAAGAAAGGGCGGCTTTTTTAGTTTTTAATGAAGCGATCAATTGAGGGAGCAATGACATAACAATCATCCCTAGCATCAAGCTGTATTGGAGAGGGGTGAAAGTCTCACCTAATAGCAGCAAACCTGACACAATGCCCGCAACGGGGTTGGCAATGCCACCAAAAGTAAAGTCAACGACCGACATACGCTGCAATAGCCAAACATACATGCCGTAGCCTAATGCAGTGTTCAGAATGATCACCCACAGCAGCCCAAGGGTGTTCGTCATTGATAAGTTTTGAATGGCTGTAACGTATGGCTCTGGATTGTTTATTGCTAGCACGCTTGTTGCGACAGACATAATCACACCACCCAAAATGAGCTGCCATGTTAATACTGTCCACCAATGCATTTTCGTTCCTAGTGATTTCGTTACGCTACTGCCTACCACAATACACATGATGGCGGAGATCATCGCCAGCAAACCCATAGGGTTGAGCGAAATAGAACTAGGATCAAATAAGAACCAAGCCAAAGCAATCAAAGTCGCTCCACTTATTGCCTGTATTGCGCTTGGCTGGCGCTTATAGACTGCCCAGCCAAACAGCATCGCAAAAACGGGCACTGATACCATACCTACACCTGAGATCGCAGAAGGAAGCGTCAACGCCATGACAAAAATGAGACCAAAGAAGCAAGCGATGTTGATAGTTCCTAAAACAAGCAGCACTTTCCATTCACTCTTTTTCGGGAAAGATGGCTTTATTGCGAGCAACAAAAGACCCGCAGGCAATGCTCTTAGCGCACCAAGTAAAACGGGAGGCCAGTCCGGAAGCGTAAACTGAGTAACAGCATAAGTTGTCCCCCAAAAAAAAGCCGGGATCATTGCAAGCAAAATGTTCATGTTAAATATCTTTACGTTGAGATAATTAATTGTAAAGATATCGGTAAGGTTACTTTTTGTAAAGTATCTTCATGTTAAAATAAAAATTAAATGACGTTTGGAGAGAAACCATGGACGCAATTGATAGAGTGGTAGAGCAGTGGGCTAAGGAGAAGCCAGAGCTCGACACTGAACCGATGGCAATTATGGGTCGGCTAATGCGAATTGCTAAGCACATGGAGTGTCGGGTCGCTGACCTACATAAGAAGTACGATCTTAAGATGGGTGAATTTGATGTGTTGGCGACACTTCGCCGAGCAGGTTCACCATATTGCCTTACTCCCTCAGCGCTAATTGATTCGATGATGCTCACTTCGGGCGCGATGACGAACCGATTAGATAAACTCGAGAAGAAAGGCTTTATTACCAGAACACACAGTAAAGAAGATAGACGCAGTGTCACCGTTGAGTTAACTGAAAAGGGCTTAACCTTAATTGACAAGTTGATCTTAGAGCATGTGGACGTTCAGCAATCGCTGCTACATGGTTTAGAAGGCAATGAGAAAGCGCAGGTTAACCAGGCGTTAAGACTACTATTGCCTTTGTTTGAGTAAAAGATACAGGAAGGGTGGGACGGAATGAGAAGCAAAGAGTTAGAAGGTTATTTAAGTACCTTTATGTGTGCGGAGAGTGATTTCCCATTTGGGCCAGAAGCGCTTGTATACAAAATCAAAGGTAAAATGTTTGCGATTATTGCAGAGAGAAACGGTCGGGAGTATGTCAGCGTAAAAGTAAAACCAGAAGATGGAGAAGTCTTAACATCGCAGTTTACGGACATCACTCCTGGTTATCACCTAAATAAGCGTCACTGGATAACGGTTTATTTTAATGGTGATGTGGAAGATGGATTGATTCAGGATTTATGTGAACGCTCTTATACTCTCGTCGTTGCCAAACTACCAAAAGTGCAACGAGCATTGCTTGGTCAGTAATAGCTATTACAGAAAAATTCGCACCTTTTCCATCCTCAAGCTATATAAGAATAAGTAGGCGGAAAAGTAGGAATGATATGCGAGCATTATCTGAATGGCTAAAAGAATATGGGGAGAGCCATCAAAACCCCATCAACCAAAAGATTCACACAATCGCAGTTCCGGGTATTTACCTATCTGTGGTCGGTCTAATTTGGTCAATTCCTCAAATCTCCATCTTGGGTTTCGAGTTTAACTGGGTCTGGATTGCTGTCATACCCGTATGGGTTTTCTATTTTCGTTTGTCTCTCAGCGTCTTTATGATGATGTTAGGGTATACATTAGCGTGCATCGGCCTGATATGGTCTTTGGAGGTATTGGCGCTGCCCGTACTGCATATTTCGATGCTCCTATTCGGTGTACTGTGGATCTTGCAGTTCATTGGTCACAAAATAGAAGGGAAGAAACCGTCTTTTTTCGAAGATTTGCAGTTTCTTCTTATTGGTCCAATTTGGGTGTTCCGAAAACATTAACTCACTCCGTGATTAACAAGCTGATATCTCCCTGTATTGCGCGATCATGCTAGCGTCCATAAAGTCGTAAAATGCGCAGCATGATGTGCAGCTTTCTCATTGCCATGACAAGCATTCGCTTCTAATTCACACTATCATTAGAGTGCAGCTAAAGCCTGTTACTTTGCCTGAATGTTTGTGGCTAGTGACATTGTCACTTGGGGGATGAATGTACGACCGACAACATAAATATGCCTATTGGCGAGAAGAGCGTAAAAAAGGCAAATGGCATTACATCATGAAGTCTTTTTTTATGATTTGTTGCGCACTATTGCTTGGTAAAGTCATTGGTTTATTCATTTTTGGTGAGCTGCACTCCCTGAGTGATATTTTGGAGCAACTGCCCGCGGATCTTTTTATCATGATGCTAGTGGGCTTCCCGGTTAGTGTTATCGGCTGGTATCACGAGGAGTCGAAGTTTTTCCGAGCGTTACGACGTAAAGAAAAGCGCTTGAAAATGAAACGAGATAAACAAAGCTAACTCTGCATCGAGCTTTGTGTTATTTACTCGTCTGATTCACATATTTCTTTCAAGTTATTCGGTATTTTGCGTTAGGCCTCGCAAGCATGTCATTAAACTTATTGCAAAAAACGACATCATGCATTCTGTTAGCCAATCTTGACAGGAACTCGTACTGCGAGGTGTTCCAGCAGCCTGAGGCTACTGGGCAGATAGAACGGAGGATATTATGGATAGTGAATCAATGCTTCATAGTCAGAAAATATATTTTTGTAATGATGAAGCGTTAGTCGAGCAGCAAACACAGTGTTTAGAAGTTCTTTACGATTACAATCAAACTCGGCCTTCTGAATCTGAAAAGCGTACAGAAATATTACGACGTTTGCTCGGCGCTGTTGGTGACAACTGCTATTTTGAGCCGCCGCTTCGAGCGAATTGGGGGAGGCATACATACGTTGGTGATAACGTGTATGCAAACTTTAACTTAACCCTAGTCGATGATACGTATATCTACATTGGCAATAGTGTCATGATTGGGCCCAATGTGACACTAGCAACGGCAGGACACCCGGTTGAACCGGAGCTCAGAAGAGAAGTTGCGCAATTCAATATCCCTATTCATATTGGTGCTAATGTATGGATCGGCGCTAACTCAGTGGTATTGCCTGGCGTCAAGATTGGAGAAAACAGCGTAATTGGTGCTGGTAGCGTGGTAACGAAAGATATACCAAGTAATGTTGTTGCGGTAGGGAACCCGTGTCGTGTATTGCGAGAGATAGGCGAACATGACAAAGAATTCTATTACAAAGAGCGTCAAATCACGCACAACATGTATCAACGATAACAAAGGTAAATGCCCATGGTTTATACGGTGTCAGTATAGAAAAGTTAAAAAACGAAATTTAACATCAGGGTGTAAAGATTGGCGCTGTTATCTTCTGGTATCGATGAAAACGCGCCAGTATCGTTATTGTGGGCGTTAAACTTTTGCCATTCAGCATTCAGTGACACGTTATAATCTAGGTCGTATCTCACCCCAAACAGATAGCTGTCCCCATTCTTTGTATCACTGCTATTAAACTGCTGGCCGTAAACTATGTAGGGGGTCAATTTATTCACGTTGTAACTCGTTGTTGCGTACCAAGAGGAGGAAATGTTGCTGGTTTGTCCTTCCGCCATTATCACAACGTTATCAAGCTCATACCTTACTCCTAGAGAAAACTGGTCAATCGTATTGCCTTTTTCTTTTAGAACCAAACGGTCAATTAACATGGTTCCCCCTTCAGGTGTGGATTGCTTGGTGTTGGAGAGAACCGTAGTTTGGTCATAGTCGCCATGTAGATAAGATAAGTTTAAACGGTAGGCATTTCCGCTGAGTGTTAAGTTTATTCCGGCTGTGTTGTCTGATTCGATCTTCAGTTCAGTGTCTTCGTTGAGGGTGACATCACTGCTGTCTTTAAACCCTATAAACGGCATTGCAGTAAGCATGATTTGCTCATTGAGGTCGTGATTCCAGCGAATGGATAAACCATTGTAAGCGGTGATGCCTAATATGCTGTCATACACTTCATTTGGTGGTCGAGCTTGGGTAAAAGCGTGACCGACATAATTATACTCAGACATCAAAAACAGCGGCAGCCTCAATCGTCCCCCACGTATCTCTATATTTTTATAGGTATAAGCTAAATATGCCCACTCTAATTGGGGCGAGCTCCAATGATCTTGCGGACGCTTGACTACTTGTGCGGATGCTCGAAATGCCTTGTAAAAGTAATCAAGCTGCAGGCCGAAGGTTGTGTCACAATCGTAGCAGGCTTCATCATGAACAAAGCGGTTGACGAGAACCGTTGTAGAGTTATCGGACTTAGACCAAGATGTCGAACCAAAGCCACTCAAAGACAGGTGATCTGATAACTCAATGGTGGCTAAGATCGGAAAGGCGACAATACTCAGTGATAACATGGTCAAATATTTTTTCATATTAATCCTCCGAGCTCACCACACACAAAATACGAGCATTTCCAGGCACGCTCGAAGCAGGGGCATAACCAATCCGATTGGGCTTTTCTTGCATCCACGTGATCAGCGCATCAATGCTAGAGTTTGCAATCACTTTGGGTGGCCTCGCTTTGCCTGAAAAAGACAAGCTCGCCCAGTGCGCGTTCATTTGCGCCAAGTTTTTATTGAGAAGGTAGCGATAGAACTCCGCTCTCTCCGCTGATGTCGCTGGCCAGTCAGATAGCTCAATTCTCTGCCCTTGTAAGAGTTGCGTTTTTCCTCTGTACAACTTTCGCGCTTTATTGATGGTCAGGGGCGAGAACTCACTATTAAACGAGAAAACAGCGTAGCTCTCTGCAGCAAGTACTTGACTATCTATGGGTAGAAGGAAAACAACAATGAATAGGTAGCGTTTTATGCAGCGCAAAAGAAAACAGAGGAGAGATATGTCGCCGCTCATCATCGCTACCTATATCGCATTTTCAATCTGGTACAACAGCTTTTCTCTACGAACAGGCTTGGGTACATAAGCGTCCATGCCTGAATCGAAGCAGCGTTGAATGTCATCATCCACAACACTTGCCGTTAGCGCGATGATGGGAGTCTTCGGAAGACCCTTACTTGCTTCGTAGGCGCGTATTTGTCGCGAGGCTTCGAACCCATCCATGATCGGCATCATGCAGTCCATCAAAATGATGTCGAACCCACCATCTTTTTGGAACATTTCGACCGCAACCTGTCCGTTTTCGGCCACTTCAAATTGATAACCAGCTTTGGATAAAAGCAGCGAAGCGACTTTTTGATTTACTCTGTTATCTTCGACGAGCAAAATCCGTTCTGAGCGAATAGGCGTCACGGTCGCTTCTGATTGTTCAGCATGCGAGGTTTTTTCAGGAGTGTGAGTGGTGTTTGTTGCCAGTCGCTTTTCATCAGAAACAATATTGGAAATGCGTAGTCCAATGGCTTTATCTAATTTCTCTTTCAACAAACCCGCTTTAAAAGGTTTGGGCACATAATCATCCATTCCAACATCAAAACACTTTTGAATGTCATCATCGACTACACTTGCTGTTAGCGCGATAATTGGGATTCTGATCGTCCGTTTTTCTTTTGCTTCAATTTGACGGATCATTCTGGTTGCTTCAAACCCATCCATCACAGGCATCATGCAATCCATTAAGATTAAGCTGTATTGATTCTGTTGAAACATATCTACGGCTTCTTCTCCGTTTACGGCGATATCAAAGTCGAAGCCCGCTTTTGTGACGTGTAATCCAGCGATTTTTTGATTGACGGTGTTGTCGTCGACCACCAAGATTTTTGGGAAAGTCTTAGCATTGGTTGTTCTCGTGTTCTCTTTGTTTATTTGAGGGAAGTTTGCAGCACAAGTTTCAAGTGCTTTTACTAAGCGCTGTCCTAAGAGGGGTTGAGTGACCAATGCACTAATGCTGTTACCAAAATCACGTTGGGCGCTATGAAGGTGTTTAATAAGACAAACTCGAACATTTTGCATGCAAAGTCTTTTCATTTCACCTAGATGTTTGGCTGCGGTATTTGGAGAAGTTTCTACGTTGATAACAATGATGCGCTCGTTATCAATCCACGTTGGCAGAGCATCCAGTGTATTTACTGATTGCTGAACATTGATGTGGAAAAAGCTCAACTCGTCACGCAGCTTTTGCTCCAAAGTAGGGTTGTTGCAAACTATCCATATATCGTTGTGATTAAGGGAGTGATAGCCATTGAACTCTTGAGTCACAATTGGAGCCGTAAGTTCGAAGAAAAATCGGCTACCTTTGCCTTTCTCGGATTCAAGCTGAATCTCACCGCCCATCAACTCTACCAGCTGCGTGCTAATTGCAAGCCCGAGCCCTGTCCCTCCAAACTGTCGGGTGGTGGAGTTATCTTCTTGGGCGAAAGGAGCAAATATCTTCTTTTGTTGCTGCTCATCAATACCGATCCCTGAGTCTTTGACTGAAAACTCGATACTCGCTTCACCATTTTTGATTTCTCTAGTGATGACAGAGAGTTCAACGCAGCCTTGTTCGGTGAACTTTACGGCATTGGACATGAAGTTCATGATAATTTGGCGTATACGGTGATCATCCAACATAACGTGATAGGGCGTATTGCGGCTGATGCTGACTTGAACATCGATGCCTTTTTCTTTCGCTTTCGGGGAAATAATAGAAGCAATATCGTAGATGGATTCACGAACACAGGTTGAATGAGGGCTGATAAGCAACATACCAGATTCAATTTTAGAGAAGTCCAGAACGTCATTTATTAAGCTCAACAGTAATTGCGAGGAGGTTTCTATCGTGTCAACATAATCACGCTGTGTCGCCGTTAGCGGCGTGTCTGACAAAACTTCTGAAATGCCAATAACGCCGTTTAAAGGGGTTCGAATCTCATGAGACATATTCGCCAGAAAGCTACTTTTGGCTTTGCTTGCCTCGATGGCATCATCTTTCGCCTTTTCAGCATCTTCTTTGGCTTGGGTTAACTTTTGTCTTGACTGCTCACGTTCATAACTCAGTTTTTTTACCTCTTTAGCAAACTTACTGAGCTCATCTTTCCCTTTGGTCAACTCTGTCAGTGGTGAGTTTTCATTGTTGTCCTCTTCGTAAGTGTCTCGACTTAGGAATTCGAGGACTAAATTCAAGTTGCCAGTGACCTTACGCACTAACCTCAGTGTCAAACTCACAACCAGCAATGTCACGAGGCTCATTAGCGCAATGAAGCCAATGCGGTGCTGTGTTGTTTCACTGATCGTCTTGGTTATATCCTCAATAAGTTGTCGTTCCATCTGGTCATCAACGTTACGTAATAAACTTAAGCGTTTATAAAGCGCAGACAACCCGTCATCTATTTGAGCAGGGGTCAACACGCTAAGGTTTGATGGCTGCAACAAATTGGCTCGAAATGCTTGGCTTTTAACAAACACATTATCGGTAAAGGTTTCGATGAGAAGATGGACTTGCTGCTTATTCGCATTAAGTGTGACAAAACGTTCGAACAGCAGTTGTTGGTTCTGGATTAATGATTGAATACTGGCTTGGATAGCTGGATCGTAAATCTGCCCCTGTTCTGTGGATTCCACTAAGTATTTGCTGAGTCTATGCTCTTCTGTTGACCAAAACATTAACCACTCAAGCTGCATCAATGAGGAGAGGTGAGTGTTGGTTTCATAACTTACATGGCTGAAATAGAGTCTATCCAAACTCAAAAGAATCTCTTTGAATGTGTCGGCACGCCACTCAGCAGCATCTAACTTATCTTCTGCATTATTGGACGAGAGCATTGACAGTGTTGCTTCTTCGAAATTCGTGAGCTGATTTAATATATCGGTATTGTCACCAAAAACAGGCGAAGCCGTATCTTGTAAAGTTTGAACGAGCTGGCGGGTTTCTTGAGCGTTATTCGCGACTCTTGGCTCGCTCGTCAAATAATACAGTGAGGAAACACGATCTATATATTGGGAGAAGAGTTGTGCTTTTTGAAGTTCTTGAGCTTGGATAGAGAGGTTTTGTACATGTTTGCCCGCCAGAAGCAATAACAATAAGATTGGTAGTAGGACCAATCCAAAAAGTTTCTGCTTCACAGACAGGTTGTTCCAAGCAAATATCCCGACCACACGCGTTTCCATATCCAAAGAGTTGATATGAAAAGTGTAGTTTACCTATCTCAAATGTTAGATTTTAAGAGGAAATTCATACTGGCGAGATGGCGAAGTGTGACCAATATTGCAGAACGAATCCCCTTTAATTCAATGGACGCGATAAATTATTTCAGTTAAGCATAGTTGCTTGCGGTTGAGTCATCTATTGCTTGGCGTTGTTGCTCAAACTCTATGATTTCTTCTGCCGGCACCGGTCTACCCAAGAAAAAGCCTTGCACAACGTCGCAGTGAAGTGATTCCATCCTTGTTAGTTGGGTCTGGGTTTCTATGCCTTCAGCTACCACTCTCATTCTTAGGTTATGAGCCATGGATATAATCGCACGGACTAATGAATCATCTTGTTCATTTTTTTGGATTTGAGCGATAAATGAACGGTCAATTTTAAGCCCATCAAACGACATTTGTTGTAGGTAGGCGAGGGCTGAGTACCCAGTTCCAAAATCATCTAGCCACACTTCTACGCCGTTAGCTTGTAATTTTCTGAGCACGTACTGCGCTTTCTCAATATCATCAATAAACAGAGACTCTGTCACTTCAACATGAATGGTTTGAGGGGGGACTTGATATTGTTGTAAATATTTCGAAAAGAGCTGACTTAAATCTTGGCGGTAGATCTGCCTAGGAGACAAATTTAATGCGATATGAAAATCAGCAGCGAAATGATTCGCCCATTGTGCTCGCTGGCTAATCGCCGTCTCGATGAGGTATTCACCAAGCTCTAAAATTAAGTCACTTTGTTCTGCAATCGGGATAAATAATTCTGGGCTGATATAACCCTTCTCCGGATGATTCCATCTAACCAATGCTTCGACACCAATCAACTGGTAGGTGTTGAGGTCGAACTGGGGTTGATACCAAAGCTCGAACTGAGATAAATCACGTATTGAGCGGCGCAGTTCTTTTTCTATGTATAAGCGCTGCTTCACTGTCTCATCAAACGCGGAATCGTATATCGTCATGATATCTTTGCCGCGTCGTTTAGATTCTTGCGCCGCCAGTGAGGAGAGTTGTAAAAGAGACTCTGCGTTTGAGCCAAATTCCGGATACACCGCTACTCCAAGGCTTGCCGTAATTTGAATATCGTTCTCTTCCAAGTTAAAAGGAGAAAGCAATTGGCGATGAATATCGTCCGCTTTTTCTCTAGCGTGGAGGCTGTCTTTGCTTGGAAAGACCAGCACAAATTCGTCAGCGCCGACTCGGCTTACGATGGTTGAAAGACGGTAAAGAGGCTGGAAGTAACTCGGCAAACGACCTTGAAGTTCTGAGGCGAGATGACCTAGCAATTTATCTCCGATGCTATGCCCGTAGTTATCGTTAATATGTTTAAAGTCATCCAGATCAATAAAAACAACCGCGAGTGAGGGAGATCTGCGGTTCGTTATTTGCTTTTGGATATCAATGAGCAACTTTTCTCGGTTAGGCAGGGAGGTAAGAATGTCGTGATACGCCATGAACTCCACCCGGCTTGTGTATCGGTTCACTTTGTTCGACATTTTGTTATACGCCGAAATAAGATCACCCACTTCATCTTTACTTTTTATATCAGTGATTGGCAGTGCTTGAGTATTTGACTCTGTAAATTGTTCTTTAAGTTGTTTGAGTGGTTTTATTAATGAGCGACCCAAAGCATACGCGATGGCACTTCCGAGCAGAACAGATATCGCACTGATCGTGAGCAGCAAGTTAAACATCTTTTGCTTATCGTTTGAGGTAAGCGCTTGTACTTGCGCAATGTTTTGTTCTCTCTCTTCTAATAGATGTGCTAGGTTGAGTTCAAGATACACCGCGCCCAGTGTGATATTCGATTGCTGAATCGGTGCCGCAATTTCTAATTGATGTTTAGAAAAAGAAATGAGAATTCTAGACTCTTCTATTGCTTTTAAAATAAAGCGAGAACGGTAATGAGGCTGGGCAAACATACTCAGCTGAGTCGTACCGTCGTGAAAGATTAGCCCTTCATTATCAACAACGTGTATCTTCGAGACATCTGGTTGGCTTAATGTCGCTTTAATTTGCTCGTACGCTTGGCTGATATTATCCGTATAGAGTGGGTCAAAAAGTTGTTTTGATAATAACTCTGCGTAAACCAATCCTTTTTGCTTGACGTAAGACTCTGTTTTTTCTTGTGAGTTCTCGGTGATTTGGCGGGTTAAGTTATTTGAATACGTATCGTAACCATGCATGTATAGTGCGAGGTTTATCACTACGACAAACAGGACAACAAAAATGGTCGAGCAAATGTATTTAGTTTCGAGTGAGAGTTTGTGGAACATCAATCCACCTTCGGTAACAAGTGAATAGATGTTCGAACGGTATTTAAGGACGCGGACATTTCTGGCGTTAGAGCGGTGATCTTTTTCGTGTTTTGGAACTGTTTAAGTGCTAAAGCACCTTGCTGAGATGCCTCCATACCGAGCAATATTGACGTGATTTTATGTTGCTGATCTTGGCTTAAGGTCGGAGAGGCGAGAATTAAGTCTCTAGGTATTTCTACCGAGCGAGCGAAAATCGTTAGTTTGTCTTTCATGCTTTCTGGAAGATCTTTAGGGTTGCTCCAATTGAAATTGCTGAACGCTCCTGCTGCGACTCTCTGCTTATACACCCATACTGAAAGGTTGATTTCATTTGATTGAGCCAAGTGCTCGTCAAGGAATAAATATCCAATACTGTCTTTGGCTGGTTTGTCATCGGAGGAGGGGAGGTATTCTAATTTCTCCCCTTGATTAAGCAGTGTAATAGCGGGTAAGTAATAGCTGCTGGTGGATGTACGCTTTTCAAAAACAAGTGTTTTTCCGCGCAGGTCAGAAATCGACTCGATACCACTCTCTTTGTGGGTAAAGAATACCGTATGATATTTTTGTAAACCTTTTTTCCAGCGTATGGCAATGGCTTGGCTGCCAGACTCTGCCTCGAGGGTCATTGCATTGAAGGGGGTGGCTGTTGCAATTTGAACGGTGCCATTTTTTAGTGCCACCGCGAGCTGGCGATAATTTTTAAATACTTTTACAGCACCCTTGGTGTATCCGTATCCGGCCAAACCATTGGTCACGTACTGCGTAAAAGGCGTCGACTTTTTGATTTTGCTTTGAGCTTTATTGGAAACAATGCCAAACGTGAATGTTTTTTCAATATTTTCTTGTGCACTGACGACAAAAGGCGAACTCAGCAAAGTGAGTGATAACAGAGTGCAGGCAGGTTTCATCCGGCTTCAACTTCCTTCTGGTGCATGTCAGTAATATTTAGCATTTATCAATGCGCCCCAAATCAATAGTAGAAACAGTATGATGTACAAATTTCGTTTTACTAGCGCACTTTTATAATGTGACTTGGTCACTTATTCCGTTCAAATAGTACCGAATTTGAAGTTTATGTACAGGATGAATGTTTCACCGTGGGTTTGAATTCACTGGATTCTTAGTCAAGTTCAGTAGTGTCTGTGAGCGAGTACACCTTCTTTATCATGATGTCGTGTTAAGAAAATCTCTCCAATTGCTTTTGATATTTTTTCTCGAGTGCTTCATTACCTGCTGCACGTTCAAGTTGAATCATGAGCTGTAAAGAGGGTTTCTTAATGCCATACATTTGATTAAATCTCATTAATCGAATTCTGGCTTCAGTGTAATTGCCGCTATCAATTTCTAGCTTGGCTAGCTGCAAAATAGATTTTGGCCTATGAGGGTCATGATCAATAGCTCGGGCGAAGTAGTATTTCGCTTTGTCTTTATCTTGTGACTTCAACGCGCAAAATGCGGCGTTTTCATAACTGGCCGGAATGAGATAGTAATAAGGTTGCTCAATCGCTCGATTAAACATTTGATCGGCTTTCTCGAAGTCACCCCGCTTGCAAAGAAAGGTGCCGTAGTTATTGAGCACGTTACCGTTTTTGGTGTGTTGGCGTAGAGAGCGTTTATACATTTGCTCGGCTTTAGCATCTTCACCAACCGTTTCATAGTAGTGAGCCATCGATAACTGAGCACGATAGTATTGAGGTGCGTGGGTTAAGGCTTGTTGCAAGTTATCATGCGCGCGAATCATATTGCCGCCTTCTAAATAACCTAGGCCAAGTGCGATACGTGATTCTGCCATTGCTACAGGATCGGCTTTAACGACAGGGCTACCATCTTCTTTCACCGTCACGCAGCCCACAAGTGCAAACTGAGAGATTAATAGTAGTGCACCGAGCTTTGTTGTTTTCATTCTTTGTCCCTACATCCCTGAATCTCCCAGCATGATATGAATTACGTAGCAAAAGCCTATTGAGGAAAAAACACTATGCGATCAGGTTTGCAAACTGGTATGAAAAAGCCGCCATATGGCGGCTTGGTTCACATATTACATTTAGGCGTCATAAGCGCTTTGTTTGCGTGCTTTGAGGTTAATCGTCTTTAGTAAAAGCGTCTTCACTGAAGTGATCAAGATCATAAGGTGTTTGCTGGTAAACGCAGTAGTTCAGCCAGTTTAAAAAGAGGAGATGTCCATGACTTCTCCAACTGGCAATTGGTGGATTATCAGGATTGTTGTTTGGATAGTAGTTGACGGGAATGGCTGGTTCCATGCCTTCGCTTAAATCGCGGATATATTCGTTATGTAAGGTATGCGAATCGTATTCAGGATGCCCAGTAACAAACACATTTCTCTTGTCTTTTGTTGTAGCTAAATAAACACCTGCAACATCCGATGTGGCTAGGATGTCTAAGTCGGTATGTTCTTCTAAAAAGTGAGGTGAAAAGTCGGCATAGCGTGAATGAGGCGCTAAAAATGTGTCATCAAACCCACGTAACATAGGATGGAATTGATGATGAATCTGGTGATGGTACACGCCTGAAAGTTTCTCTTTACGCGTTTTTTTAGGTAGATCGTAGAGCAACTTCAGTCCTGCTTGTGCTGCCCAGCAGACATAAAGAGTCGATGTCACATGATCTTTTGCCCATTCCATGATGGTTTTTAGGTGGTCCCAATAAATGACATCTTCAAATTGAACCAAACCTAGTGGGGCACCAGTAATGATCATGCCATCGAAATTTTTATCTCTCACCATTTCAAATTGACGATAAAAAGTATCCAAATGTTCGGTTGGCGTATTTTTGCTTGGGCGGTTATCAATGCGTAACAACTCGACATTGACTTGTAATGGGCTGTTTGAGAGTAGACGCAAAAACTGAGTTTCAGTTTCTATTTTTTTGGGCATCAGATTCAGGATCAGCACTCGTAAAGGACGTATTTCCTGACTCGCAGCACGCGTTTCACTCATTACGAAGATGTTCTCTGTCCTTAGCACATCGGTAGCTGGTAGTTGATCTGGAATTCTAATTGGCACGACTTTCTCTCCCTAAGTATAGTCAATCTAGACGTCTATACTTCTAAAGCTAACTTAATTAAGTTTAGATGTCGATACGAAATATGACTTTTCAATCTACTCTTTACATTATGGTAAACCGAGCTCGAAGCTGTCACACAATTGTGACTAGAGCGGAGTTTCTGATGAGGAATGTTTGAAACGCTGGTCGTACTATTTGCTGGTAATTATGTGATCACGTTAATATGCGAAAGTGACTTCGTTGTAAGGAAGTCTCAGATTAATGAGCCATACTAAAAACAATCAGCTCACCAATATGCATTAAAGTGTGTATTTGGAAACATCGTCAGTGGAGGACATTATGTTCGGTATTTTTAAAAGAAAGACAAAAATTCAGAGCATCGCTCAAGAGGTTCCTAGCGTACTATTGCGCTTGTTTGGCGATAAAGACACTTATACGCCGAAAGAAATTGATCAAGCCCTTCAAGAGCTTGGTTATGATAAGAGCAAGGATCTAAGTCATTATCAGTATGCCTATGGAATGTTTGCCAATGAAGCTTCTTACGAGCAGCTAGGGCTGACGGATGAGTTAGGTAATTATGGTCACTTTCAACGAGAAGTGGGCAAGATGCTGCTCAATACACCAGAGCCAATTGATATGCACATCTACTTTGAAATTGCTCGGCAGCACCAAAAAGCAGGCTTGTCGCTTACTCATCAAGAAGTGAGTGAAAGCGATGGCGTGTGAATGTCTCTATATTCAAGTGATCACGCTGTGAATCCTGCATTTTGAAGCCGCTTGAGTCAGAGGTATTCCATCGAGAGATGAGTTGGGTATAATGCGCGACCTAATTATCCGGACGTGTTGTCGGTTACATTTCTGTTGAGCGTTAATGCCTTATGTTCAAAATGCTTGTCTCTATGCCGCCAATGTTGGCGCTGTCGATCGCGATTGTATGTGAAGTGATTGCCACTTCCTATATTCCCAAAACAGAGCAATTTACGAAAATGATGCCGAGCACAGTCGTTCTGATTGGTTACGGCATTGCTTTCTTCTTGCTTTCCGTCACGGTAAAAACGATGCCTGTTGGGGTTGTTTACGCCATATGGAGTGGGGCGGGTATTGTTTTAGTTGCGACGGTTGGCTACTTTGTTTATGGACAGCGGCTAGATTTGCCGGCGCTTGTTGGCATTGGGTTTATCCTCACTGGTGTGATGATTGTTAACCTGTTATCCAAGACTGTAGGACACGGATAACTAACACAACTTGTGATGCCAAATAAAAAGCCGTAGCGAGAAATTGCTGCGGCTTTTTAATGTCAATCCAATAGTTAACTTACTAGTACCTCAAGCATTTTGCTTTGTTGACGATGTTTTCGATTGCGATACATCACGGCGGCGAACGCTGGGAGGCTAAATGTGATAAACCCTAATATCAGTGCATATGCCCCAGTTTTTGCGCTAATTCCTGCTGGTACGTCAAAAGATACAACAATCGTCACCAAGCAACTCATCAAGCCTAATCCTGCCACTAAACACATTCCTATTTTTCCGCCCGCAACTCGAAATGGGCGCTCAATATCTGCGTGTTTGTAGCGTGAGACCAAAAAGCTAACAAAAATACAGATGTACATCACCATATAGAGCTGAGTCATCAGGATATTCAATAACCACATGCCTTGATTGACGTTAGGAACAAAAATGAAAACCAAAGAGAGCACGCTAACAATCGCGCCTTGCAAGAGCAACAATGAGACGGGGGCTTGGTTGCGGTTTTCTTTGGCGAGCGACATCGGCATGAAACTATCTTTTGCGGCAACATGCAGACTTTTAGTTGGGGCGATTATCCAGTTATTCAGGCTTGCAAGCGTGCCAAAAACAATAGCAAGGGCAATGACAGGCAGCAGGAATGAGAGGTGCAGATCATCAAAAAAAGCTTTGAAGGCAAGTATCACTCCTTCACTCAAACTAGAATGGTCACTTGAGACGACCGAAGAAATAGATAGTGAGCAAGCCGTCAGAGAAACCAAGATTAAGATTGTGGAGATCAGCAGAGCTTTGGGATAGGCTTTTTGCGGATTTTCGACTTCGCTTGCATAAGAGGTCGTGATTTCAAGGCCTGTAAGTGACAGAACTACCGCAGTAAAACCCGCTCCGATCCCATCTTGAGAAAGGTCCGGCAACCAGTCAGATACGTGGCGAAGCGAGATATGAGACTCACCAGGATGGGTATACGCCCAGTACCCGCCTAATCCGATAATCAATAGAATCGGAAATATCAAACCCAGGGTGCCGAATACATTTGTAATCAGGGAAGAGAGGCGCAAGCCAAAGATATTAACTAAAGTTAACGCCCAAAAAATCACATTAATCATCACCAACATAAACATGTTGTTTTGCGCCAGGTCTGGGAAAAAAGGGTAGGCCCCCGTTGCAACAATGAATGAAATTAAAGGTGGATAGTAAACAATATTTTCAGCGTATTGATACCACACGGTGGCAAAGCCAAAGTTTGGCCCTAGTGTTTCTTTGCCCCAAAGATATACACCACCTTGCTCTGGATAAGTGGTACTTAGCTCAGCACACACTAGCGCTGTAGGGACAAAAAAACAGAGTCCAGCAAGTAAGAACAAAGAAATGGCATGGCTACCAAACAAAGCCGCCCCAGGAATGTTCCTTATGCTGTCGACCGAAGTTACGGTAATCATGATGATAGAGAAAACACTCAATTTAACGGCGGATTTAACGATATTGCTCATTCGATACCTTTAATGGATGAGCGCACAACTTCTAGGTTGTAAAAGTAGCGTGCTACAAGTAAGACTCGCGTATTGTAGATTCCTCATAAATAGTGGGTATATAGCGAAAAACGGTATGTATTTATCCGAAAATGAGCTGAAAACAACACGCTTTATTTCCATGGGATATAAACGAGTGATATGTCGGATAAATAAACACTTATAGCGATAAATTAGAACCTTTAGGTAAAGGTTTGACTTTCCCCTAAGGTCAAGGAGTACATTAACGCCATATCGAAATGAAACGATGGAGAAACACAATGGGATGCTGTAACCAAGCGCCAAAAGGCGGCACCGGAAAGTTGTCTTACTTATTCAGGGTAATGGTTATCATGTTTATTGTTATTTTCATGATAGCTGCATTATGGGGTTAAAAAAACACCATTATCTAGCGCATTGAAAACACAAAGTTATGTTTGTCCAAACTTTATGAAAGTGTGGTAGATTAATCACTCCAATCGATGTTAACGTGGTGATTCATCTTTGCTGCTTTTTCATCCCCCTACATATTTCTGCAAAGTTCTTATTGTGTAGTGTGTCGAAGAACCATAGAATCCGCGCGCTTTAATTTATGTTATTAGCGCTATCAATGATAAAAGTGCAGTCCATTATCATTGTTTTTATCACTTATAGATGGGCACATCTGACAATACTCACATGAATAAATACCAAAAGCCTGAATTCAAGGCTGAATTTCTTTTGCCTCGTTACTGGGGAACCTTAATTATCATCAGCGTGATGTACTTACTCAGTCTCCTTCCTTTCAAAGTTCAGTTAGCATTAGGACGTGGCATTGGCCGTTTAGCCATGCGAATCATGAAAAAACGTCAAGTTACGATTAGACGCAATCTTGAGCTTTGCTTTCCTCAGATGGAAGAATGCCAACGCGAAGCAATTTTAAAAGACAATATCGACAATACAGGTATTGCGCTATTTGAGACCGCGATGGCATGGTTTTGGCCTGATAAACGGGTAAACAAACACGTTACGATAAAAGGAATGGAGCACCTCGAGGCTTTAGAAAAATCAGGCAAGGGGGCATTAATGTTGGCCGTACACTCGATGAACTTAGAGTTAGGTGCTCGTGCTTTTGGCATTAAAAAGTCTGGCACTGGTGTTTATCGTCCAAACAACAATTCGTGTTTTGATTACTTTCAATACAAGGGGCGTTCTCGCTCTAATCGTACGCTTATTGACCGCAAGAACGTTAAAGCCATGCTTGAAGCGCTTAGAACGGGTGAGCGGGTCTGGTATGCACCGGATCATGATTATGGAAACCGACGCTCAACGTTTGCGCCATTATTTGCCGTTAAAAATGCTTGCACGACGACAGGTACAAGTCTGCTGGTTGATTCGACAGATTGTGCCATCGTGCCTTTTACGATGGTAAGAGGAAAAGACGGACACTATACCTTGACGATTAGTGCGCCAGTCGACGGTTTCCCGAAAGAAGATCCTCAAGGTGCGGCAGTTTTCGTGAATAAGATAGTTGAAACGTCAATCATGGCAAGTCCGAGCCAATATATGTGGCTGCACCGTCGGTTTAAAACCAGACCTGAAGGCGAGGATTGTTTGTACAAGCCCAGACTTATCCCTAGCTTGGCATAGCATAGAAAGAGCTTAAAAAAGCCCAAGGAACATACGAACCTTGGGCTTTTACGTTCTATTCTTTTTCTATTTACAAGTAGCGGCCTTTTAGGTGCGCTTGGAAGTGCTTAGCATTTAGTGTTTCACCCGTTGCTTCTCTTACGAGATCATCTGTTGTTAATAAGCTACCTTTACTCCAGATGTTCTTCGACAGCCAATCGAATATCGGCGTCAGATCGCCAGAGCGAATAACCGCGTCCACATCTACTGTTTGCTTCATTGCGGCCATGAACTGGGCTGCGTACATCGCACCGAGAGTGTAAGACGGGAAATATCCAAAACTTCCATCTGTCCAATGAATGTCCTGCATACAGCCGTTTTTGAAATTTCCTTCCGTTGAGAGTCCCAAATACGCTTTCATTTTTTCGTTCCAGAGCTCTGGTACGTCTGTATGCTTGATGGCACCGTTAATAAGATCACGTTCAATTTCGTATCGAAGAATAACGTGGGCAGGGTATGTTAATTCGTCCGCATCTACGCGAATAAAGCCTTTCTCTACGCGAGTGTAGATTTTGGCTAGATTGTCTTTTTCAAATTCATCCCCAGAAAAATGCTTGGAAGCCATGTGAGCAAGGTGGTCGATAAATGCGTTGTTTCGTCCTATTTGCATTTCAAAGAAGAGCGACTGTGACTCATGAATTCCCATAGAGCGTGCTTGACCAGCTGGCGTTCCTGCTAAATTTTTTGGTAGCCCTTGCTCGTATCGGGCATGGCCAGTTTCGTGGACGATCCCCATCAATGATTGGACAAACTCGCTTTCATCATAACGTGTTGTAATACGCACATCTGTTGGCACACCGCCACAAAATGGGTGGACACTTTCATCAAGCCGACCGTGTTCAAAATCGAATTGAAGTAGCTTCATGACTTCCAGTCCCAGCGCTTTTTGTTTTTCCGCAGGGTAGTGCGCAGTTGGCAATAAGATGTTGTCTGATTGCTGTTTTTCAAGCGCTTCGTCTATCAAGGAAGGTAGCCACGTTTTTACGTCAGCAAAAAGCGTGTCTAACGATGCAGACGTTGTGCCTGGTTCATAAATATCAAGCATGGCATCGTAAGGCGTTGTGCCGTTTGCTTCGGCTCTAATTTGCGCTTCTTCTTGCGATAGTTTGACGACTTCTGCCCAGTTCTTTTCAAAGCCAGACCAGTCATTTTCTCCGCGTTGCGTACGCCATGCATGTTCACATTTGGAGCCAGCAAGAGATTGAGCTTGAACTAATGATTCTGGTAGCAAGTTAGCTTGTTGCCATTCACGTTTCATTTCTCGTAGGATGGACTTTTCACTTGCAGATAGCGTCTCTTCTTCTGCCTGAGCGAAAAGCTCGTCCAAGTGTGGCTGAATCATCAATGAGTGAATGTGTACATCAAGCTCTGCCATAGCATTGGAGCGTGCTTCAGCGCCACCAGATGGCATGACCGCTGCTTGGTCCCAACCTATGATGGCAGAGAGGTGCTCAAAGTTTGCCACTTTTTTGGAATGTTCAATGAGTTTTGTAAATGCTTTCATGTGACTACTCTTATTCTTTTGTTCTTTCCCTAAACACCCGATAACGGGTCCTTTACGTCGAGTTGCACGAAACAACCTGCGTTAATTTACTAATAATTAACAATTAATCGTCACTCATTGTCCATAAATTCACTCAGTTGTATAGCTCTCTTAAAAAAGAAGCTTGCGAATCTCGTGGATTGACGGTATTGATGACGGATTAACAATTAATTATCACGATAATATGGATATCTTGAATTTTGAGGCATTTATTATTGCCATCACTATTTTAACGCTAACGCCGGGTTTAGATACGGCCCTTGTTATCCGTAATACCAGTCGCGCGGGTTTAAAAGACGGATGTACAACCAGTTTAGGGATTTGCTTTGGCTTATTTGTGCATGCTTTCTTTTCAGCGGTTGGAATTTCGGCCATTCTGGCGCAATCTGCAGAGTTATTCCAAATCGTAAAAATGATTGGTGCAGCTTATCTTATTTGGCTTGGTCTGAGCAGTTTAAAAGCCCTGATGTCGTCGAAGAATGGTTTGTCAGTGACTGAGCAGGTTCATGAAGTGTTTAATGGCAAACGCTCTTTTAGAGAGGGCTTTCTTTCTAACGTCTTGAACCCAAAAACGGCAGTTTTCTACTTGGCGTTCTTGCCACAGTTTGTGAATCCAGAAGGTTCTCCTTTGCTTCAATCAATGATGATGGCATCCGTGCACTTTATTATTGCGATGGTTTGGCAGTGTGGTTTGGCTGGCGCACTTAACTCAGCTAAGAGCCTGTTAAAGAATGCAAGCTTTATGAAGTGGATGGAAGGGGCGACGGGCGCTGTCTTAGTCGCACTTGGCGTAAAGTTATTGATTGAAAAGCCCGTGTAATGCGCAATATTTACCACCTTTTGATATTACTCGTTGTGTTTATTACTGGCGTGGTTGGTGCCATTGTTTGGCAGACATGGCCACAGGTACAGTTTGCGCAACGTGGCATGACCTGGTCTTGGCACTGGGGCTATTTCGAGCCATTTTCCAATGGAATACAACAGACGCGAACTCAAGATACGAAACAGCTATTACTTCGACGTGTGTATATGAATGACGGTATTGTCGTTTTTGTCTCGACAACAATGGACAATAAATTTGAAGTTGATGTTGTAAAAGAGCAAAGTTGCGAACCTAAAACGACAACTTGGGCTTCAGTATCCGTCAACCATCAACGCATGAGACATGTGCCGATGGTTTGTGATGCACTGGGGCAGAGCTACTTTTATCGCTACATCGGGAAGCATCTTGAATCGATTGAAGTTGGGGTTGGAGATTCGTTCGTAACAGAGGCGTTTTCAGACTGGCCGCTATCAGAGCTGAAGTCGGATCAATTCAAGCAAAAAAATGCGAAGTTTTTTCAAGAACGTGGAGAAAAGGTTGAGCATCAATGGTTGAGAGATTAACCGCTTAACTTAAGATAAAATAAAGCCCGCTGAATACCAGCGGGCTTTATGTTTTTACCATTTCCAATTTACTTTCAGCGATTGACGGTTCATTACTGAACACTTGTCATGTCACTAAGCTTTTACTGCTTCAATTTGATCAGATTGCGATGCTGAGCTAAAGAACAGCTTGGTTTCTGCCAGCACGACGTGACGCAGTGCGATCAAACCGATTAGGTTAGGAATCGCCATCAGACCATTTACGATATCGGCGAGTAGCCAAATCATGTCTAGATGGAGGAACGCGCCTGATGCCACCAAAGCAACGAAAATCAGCTTATAAGGAAGCACCGCTTTTGTACCAAAAAGGAACACAACGCAACGCTCACCGTAGTAGTTCCATCCAAGAATGGTTGTGAATGCAAAAAACATCAAACCAATTGAAACCAGCATTGGGCCAAATGTATCCGCATTTAAACCTACCGCAAAGGCATGAGTCGTCATTGCTGCACCAGAAAAGTCGCTTTGCCATGCGCCAGTAAGGATCAAGGCTAGGCCCGTCATGGTACAAATAATGATGGTATCAAAGAAGGTACCTGTCATTGAAATCAGGCCTTGTTTCACACAAGAGTCTGTTTTCGCTGCCGCTGCTGCCATAGGCGCGCTACCCAAACCAGATTCGTTTGAGAATACGCCACGAGCGATACCTGATTGGATCGCCAGCATGATACTTGCACCTAAGAAACCGCCAGTCGCTGCTGTTGATGTAAATGCTGATACCAACACTAATTCAACGGCATTGAACAATTGGTCTGCATTCATGATGATCACGCTTAAACACGCCAACACGTAAAATACAGCCATGGTAGGAACCACTTTTCCTGCAACGTTAGCAATGGATTTGATACCACCCAAAGTCACGAAAGCAACCAAAAGAGTCAGTACAAAGGCAGAGAGCTCACGGTCAACACCGAGAGATATCTCACTTGCATCCAGAATCGCGTTTACTTGTGGAAACGTACCAATACCAAAACAAGCAACACCCAAAGCAAACACTGCAAACATGATCGCGAGGGCTTTTGAGCCAACACCGTATTGCAGATAGTACATCGGGCCACCAATCATTTGGCCTTTATCATCGACTCTTCGGTATTTAACCGCTAACAAACATTCGGCGTATTTAGTCGCCATTCCGAAAAGGGCGGCGAGCCACATCCAGAATAGGGCACCTGGTCCACCAAGTTTGATCGCGGTGGCAACACCAACAATGTTACCAGTACCAATCGTTGCTGAGAGCGCAGTACAAAGTGCTGCAAAGCTAGAAACGTCACCTTGTTTATCAGATGACTTATCTTTACTGAATACCATCGCTAGCGCTGTTGGGAGATGTTTAAACTGGATCAAGCCGAGGCTAAAAGTGAAGTAAACACCGGTACCCACTAGCAAAATAAGCAGTGGTGGACCCCAGACAAAATTATCGATGGTTTGTAGTAAAGATTGTAGGTCGTTCATGATTTCCCCTTAATAAAACAACTAATAAGGAGAAGAGGGAAAGGACGAGATCAACGATCTCTAAAAGAACTAAGCTATTGGTTGTAGGCGGGAAGGCCAAGCAAAATAGTTAGGTTGTAACTTTCCACTCCTCTGTCCTTTTGCCTGAGAGTTTCACCTTGCGTGAGTGCAAGACTTGCTCCTTCGGCGACCGATTTAACGGTTCTCTCCAGAGGTTCCTCCAACTACAGTCCCCGCTACCTAGGTAGCACCTGAAATAGTTAATTCTTCGGCGAGTTATGCTAATCAAATGTTAAAGTTTGATTAATAACCACTCTCCTGCAGTCTTCATCGGAACAATTACTCAATTAAATGAGTAAAGGTTAGTTAATGATGCTGGTCATCATTAACGTGTGAACTCTATCATGTTTTTGGTCCATTTCAACACCCTATATCAATTTATTTTCAACGAAATAACCCCACTTATTTTCACGAAGCTATGCTTACCAAGTTTTTTGTGTGAGCAACTGCATAAACAAAACTCATTGGGCTAGGGAATAGAACCAAGAATACACTTCAGAACGATAAATGTGTTTCGATTATTACGGCATAAGTTATTCAATTGAGAACACAAATTTGATTGAAATCGAAGCACTTATTTTAAAATCTACGCTAAGTTGACCTTATGGGGCGTATAAATGAGTTACAATAAATCTTTGTGAAACCGTCTATGGACCTAGGCAGTTTTTCATGAGTGGACAAGGAGGCGGTATGACCAGATTATTAGCCATTGCGGTGTTGATTGCAGTAGCATTTGTGCTGTTTCGTTATCGAACCAATGAAAAAGTCCAAAAAGCGACCGTTATAACATTAATTGGCGCCTTTCTGATTTATACAGCATCGATTATGTTTGCGGAATTGATCCGCTAGCAAAGTAAAAGAGTCCTTGGAGTAGTATACGGTGAGTTCTCAGAACAAGATGGAAGAACAAGACGACGTTGTTGTCATTGAAGAGCGTGACAAACGTACTCATATCTATATCGCGATTGCTGCGGTATTAGGCTTGGCATTTGGTGGCCTTGTTGGATCGATTGTCACTGCGAATAAGTGGGAATCGACTTATCATGTGCTAGAAGAAAAATACCAAGCGTTGACGCAAGATAAAACGCAATTGGTGTCTCAAGTAAAAGTGCGCGAAGAAGCGCTCGAGCAAGAAATACAAGATAAAGTCACTAAACTGCTCGCTGCGAAAGATGAAGCGCACGAGAAAGCGCTTAAGAAGTTACAAAAGGAATTGACTGAGGTCGAGAAAGTTAACCTGTCGCTAGAGTCTCAATTGAAACAACAGGCAGATAAGATCAACACGACGAAGTCGGAAAATGAGAAGTTGAGTCGTCAAGCGGATATGCAAGCGACTATCTTTGAACGATCGCGCGAGGTGTTTCAAAAAGAGCTGAAAATTTCGCAAGAATTGGAGTCCCTAGAGAAAGAAAGGGCGAAATTATTGCCTAAGATCGAGAAACTCAAAAAAGAGTGTGATGTATTTTTGGAAGGTAAATCTTGGGACGTGAAATCGGACGCGTGTGATAAACACGATGAAGCCAATTCACGGCTAAGTCAGGTCGACCAAATGATTGAAGTTTATAAAATGGATCTCAAGCAAATCAAAGCAATAACTGAAGATATCGGCCTCTAGATCTTTTATACCTGATTTTGGAAAGTAAAAGGAGCTCTTTAAGAGCTCCTTTTTCGTTGCTAGCTTTAAACTCGGGAGCTAGCGTTTATTCTTAGATACGCGAGGCGTCATAGCCTGAAGCAAGCAGCAATTCTCGCTCATGTTTAATCAGTTGGGCGCGATCTTCAATCAGTTCATTGAGAGCTAGTGAGGGCTTGCCTGCTAAAGCCTTGAACGACTCAAAAGATTCCGCGGTGTCGATTTTATCAATCATCTGACTGATGACATTACGAGCCTCACACGGGTTACTCGTAGTGGTAAAGTATTCCACTTGCTTTGCTGCCGATTTCATCTCTGTCAACAGCTCAAGTGGGCTGCTCTCTTTTGCTACCGCCATGTAATTATCCAGCACGCGCTTTGCATAAAGCAGTTCTTTGAGGGGGATATCTCTTCCACTCTCGATTAGAGATTCGCTAAGGATCATACTTGAGCTCATGGGCATTCCTTCTTATATACAACGCAGCTTTTGATGTTTCCCTGAGTCTAATTTATTGAAGTCACATTGGGAATGGGTAAAAAGCATTTTTAACGCATTTTTATTCACTAATGAAAACGCGAATGCGATGTTTATCCGGATCGGTAGCCACAAAATTTAAGCCATACACCGAAGTCATTGGTGGTTGAGCAAACTCAACGCCCATGTTTTTCCAACTGTTGTAAACGTGCTCTAACGTATGGCGGTTGCGCACTGCAAATGATAACTCGGTGCCACCACCTTTGATGTCGCTGGAAGGGGAAAGAACATCACTTTGCTTGAGTGTCAGTTTTAAGCCATTTGCGAGTGGCATAGAAGCAAATGTTGGAGACAAAAACGTGACCTCACAATCAAACAGTTTCGAGTAAAAAGCTTGGCTTACGTGGATGTCCTCAACATAGAGGACGAATGAATTGATAGTTAGCATGGTCTGTTTCTCAATTTACTAGAAGTATGAGGTTGAATCTAACGGAAGGCTAAGACAGGTTTTGTCAGTAGAAGATTCGAAGGAGAGTGTAAGAATAAAGAAAGGAGCCAGTTGGCTCCCTTTTCACTGAATCAGCGGATATTAGTTGGTACGTTTCGAAGCGTACCAGTTGTTTTGATACGCCTTAGATGCAAACAATGCGTTTGCTTTTGCGCGTTCAATAACGGATTCATCGACTTCTAGCGGTTTCATGGTTTGGCTTTCAAAGTCGTACGCCAGGGTCGATACTTTTTCACCAGGAGAAAGCACAACTAGGTTGTCACGCGTTAAATAACCAAAGTTTTTGTCGTATTGCATCATTGCGCGTTCATCTTCGCGAGCCAGTGGTTTCGTTAAATCACGACCAATCATCGGCGTTTTGGCGTCTACGCCAATAAGAGACAACAGCGTAGGCGGCATATCTATGTTGTTTGCGATACGGTCATCTTTACGTGGTTGAATGTCTTTACCAATGATCAATGCAGGAATATGGAAGTGCTTAACTGGAACCAAGTTAGCACCAGACACGCGGGCATCGTGGTCTGCAATGACAATGAAAATAGTATCATCCCAGTAGGATGAGTTTTTCGCCTTTTCAAAGAACGTACCCAAAGCGTAATCTGAATATTTCACCGCGTTGTTACGCGTCATGTGTTCGGAATCGTATGGCTCAATTTTACCTTTCGGATACTCATAAGGACTGTGATTGCTTGACGTAAAAACTAAGCTGAAAAAAGGTTTGTCGCTTTTTGAAAGACGTTCAAACTCTTCGTCTGCTTTGTTGTATAAATCTTCATCACTGATCCCCCAAGAGCCAACAAAGCTTGGGTTATTGTAATCATCTTCTTCGACGATTTGATCAAAACCATTACCGAAGAAGAAGGTTTTCATGTTATCGAAGTTTGCTTCACCGCCATAAATAAATTGCGTGTGATAGCCTTGTGCTTTGAGTAAGTCTGCGATGGTAAAGAAGCCTGTTTGGCTTTTGCTTAGTTTCACCACTGCGCGAGAAGGGGATGGTGGAAAACCCGTGGTTACGGCTTCGATACCACGAACAGAACGAGTACCCGTTGCGTACATTTGCGTGAACTGCCAACCTTCAGCCATGAGTTCATCCAGGTTTGGCGTAAGAGGTAGACCACCCAAAGAACCCACAAATTGCGCTCCTAAGCTCTCTTGTAGCAAGATCACTAAGTTCTTACGTTTACCATGGTAAGTCGCTGGGTTACTGTTCATGGTTGGAAGCAATGTTGGATCAAAGTCGGACTTTTTTGACGAAGCGCGAACTAGCTCCAGCATCTTTTGATTATCCATCTTGCCGTAGAACTGCTCTGCGCTTTTTTCTGACTTCATGCTGTTGACAGCAAACAGCAGTGAGTAAGATGAGTTTAATGCTAAGTCGTTGAGCAGTGGATCGTTAGAAAACGCCACCATGGCAGGGTTTAGTGGGCGGTGGCCTAAAGACGAGCGTGCGCCTGCAACACCAAGAAGCACAACAAAAATGGCTAATAGTGGGCGCCATTTCCAGTTGATCTGCTGTGCATTGTCGGTCAGTTTTTTGCTCCATTTCCAACCCAAAACTAGAGTTAATGCCGTGCCTAACGCGCCAATAAACAGCTCTAGCTTATAGCCAGTCCAAAGCATGCCCATGACCTCTTTCGGATAGATAAGGTATTCCACAAACAGACGGTTTGGGCGTAGGTCATATTCTTGAATGAATGGTGCCGTTGCCAGTTCCATGTACACGAGAATCCAAAGCCCTAAAACCATCCATATGCGCAATATCCATTTCCAGCATTGCCCAATCTTGCCGTTGAATGGCATTAGGGCAGAAAGCAGTGCAGGGAGGATGAATAACCAGCACAGTGTTGCAATGTCTACGCGTAAGCCTTGGCCTAGGATGTAAATTAGGTCGTTGAAAGAGTCAATTCGATCAAGTTGCCAAAAGGCGAGCAAAACGCGTGAAATAGACAGAAATATAAGTGAAAACAAAGAAAAAGCAGCAATTGGCTGCAAAGGCCCCCACACAGAGCCCTTAGATAAGTTTTTCATATTTATTCGAATAGTTTAATTGTTATGTTGTGTTGTTTTTAACAAAGCAAGCGTGAAATAAACGTGAATTATAATGTGGGTTTATGGTCGAGTAGTGTAAGTGTTGGTATGTCTATGTAAGTGTGGAATGAAGCTCATGTTCGGCTGGAACATAAATTAAACAGGTTATGGCCTGTATCGCTTTTGTTAGCACTTTGGGAAAGTGACGACAAACGTATTCCTACTATTTTCTCTGGGAATGAGCTCCAGTGTTGCACGGTGTAGTGCTGTAATGTCTTTGCAAATTGACATCCCTAAACCTGCACCGTCGCCATGTTCAGAATGACCCCGATAAAACTGTTCGAAGATTCTTTTACGAGTTTCTTTCGGGATTTCTGGGCCAGTATCGGAAATTAAGACTTTGATTTTATTATTGTTCTCAGTGGCGCTGACTTGTATGTCACTGTGCTCGCCGGAGTAACGAATCGCATTATCGACGAGGTTACGAAATAACACCTCTAACAACATTCGATCACCGGATATAGCGATGTTGGAAGATGATAAACTGATGTCTTGCTTATGCTTCAATGCTAACGGTGCCAAATCAGCAACAACGGTTTGCAACAAAGGGGTTAGCTCAACGGTGTCGAATACACGTTCTGATAAGCTATCTACTTTAGCTAAAGTCAGTAGCTGATGGATAAGGCGGTCAGTGCGTTCAATGCCTTGCAGAATGTTGTGTAAATCTCCTCTCAGTTGCTCCGGATCATTACTTTCAAGTGCATTTTCTACGTTAAGACGAAGGATTGTTAGTGGGGTTTTTAGTTCATGCGCTGCAGCACGTGTAAAGCGTTTCTCTCTTTGCCAGGCTAACTCTAGTTCAGAGAGGAGAGAGTTGAGCGAATCGACAAGTGGTGCGAGTTCAACGGTGTTGTCTTTTACATGAATGCGATCTAATCGATGTACGTTTCTTTGTGTGATGGCGGTGCGCAGGTCGTTAATCGGTCGGAAATGTTTATCGATCAACCAAAACAGCAAAAGCAACAAAGTTGGTAGTATCAGCAATTGTTCTATTGATGTGGATAGGGCAATTTCGTGGATGATCTCTTTACGTATCTTGTATTTTTCTGCAACCACGACGTATTCATTATCATGTTTTATTTGTGGTAGTGAAATCTGAAATGTACGCCATTGTGTACCGTCTTTTACGATATCAGTGTAGCCGTTATTATCAAAGGACGTAGAGAGTGCGTGCAAGGTTTGATCTGAGCTCCAGATTAGTGTGTTGTCTCGATAGAATTGAAAAACCAAGTTTTGTTCATAAGGGTGGCCGAACGTTGTGACATTGTCATCGTCAGATTTTGACATTGACTCAATGTTTTCCATCCACTCATTAAATAATTCTCGATGGTTAGCGAGAGTCCTCTCTTCCGTTGAAATTGAGAGCGTCAGCAACATTAATTTTGCGGATTGTCCAAGCCTAGCGTCATAAACTTCTTCGACCTCGTGCTTCGCAGATTGGAAACTGAAATAAAGTGAGATGAGTAAGAGAACACTTACCAACACGCCTACTGATAGAGTTAACTGACGTTTGATCGAGTACGACTTCTTATCTTTCAAGAATGTACCCCACACCGCGAATATTTTTAATGACCACTTTGGGCGCTTTTTTACGCAAATTGTGAATATGAACTTCGATAGCGTTGTCGCTTGAACCTTCATCCCAGCCGTGTAGTGATTGTTGCAATTGCTCCTTACTTTGCACGCGTCCGGCGTTCGTCATCAAGCTGGTGAGGATTTTAAATTCATTGCGTGTGAGTTTAAGCGGCGCGTCATCGTAGCGAATGCTTTGTTCCGATAAGGATAAAGATAACTGCCCAACTTGAATGATTTCTTCTGCACTACCGGATTGACGGCGAATCAACACACGCAAGCGAGCGAGCAACTCTTCGAGTGCAAACGGTTTTCCGAGGTAATCATCTGCGCCGCCATCAAGGCCTTGAACGCGATCGCGAATGTCGTCTCGTGCGGTAAGTATCATCACTGGGAGCTTAAATCCGCCTTTGCGAATATTACGCAGAACTTCCAATCCATCGATATCGGGGAGAGTGAGATCCAATATTACGGCGGTGAACGCTTCTGTTTTGAGTGCGCTAGTCACGCCAGAGCCTTTTTCCACCCAATCCACGGTGTACCCATGGCGACTTAATGAAGTCACCATGGATTGACCGAGTAGTTTGTCATCTTCTACGAGTAATAAGCGCATGGATTATTTCAAACTCACAAGAGTCGCTTCAATTTCCAGTTTTCGACCTTTATCAGCCAAAGGTCGGTCGGGGCGAGGTGACGCCTGCATTGCGCGAGTCAAATACACTTTCGCTTCCTTGTCTCGACCTTCTTCTGCAAGGAAGTCTCCATAAAAATAGTTCGGATCGATGCCTTTTGGATTGATCTCTAACGCTTTTTTCAACATTTCTTCGGCTTTATCGTCATCACCAAAGCCAATTGGCCAGCCCGGAACTTTGTAATACAGAGAACCTAAACTGGTGTATGCAGATCCATCAAGCGCTTGCGGTGACGTTGCGATTACCCCTTCGAGTAAAGATTTGGCTTCTTTGGCGAGTGATAGTGCACCCAAGCCACCTTGAGCACCAGCCAGCGATGCTTTATTGATTGCCAGCCAAACAGTGAGTTCGGGATTGCCCGGTTCTCTGTCGAGATAAATACTGGTTTTGGCAATTGCGCGATGGAAGCATTGTTCCTTTTCGCCACCATCGGGCGTGCCGTACTGACATTCCGCCCATTTCTTTTGAACCTGTTGCAGCGGAGCATTGCCTGCCAACGCAGCGGTCGAAGCTAACGTTGAACAAACCGTCAAAGCGCAAAGTAGTTGTTTGGTCTTCATCGTCTATGTCCTCTTCAGTGACTGACTCGGTTTACGTATTGGTGAATGGTTTCTTGCTGCTTACGAATCGCAGAAGAAACCATGCTTGGAAGCAGTTGATTGATGCGTGCAAAAAGCTTCTCTGGCCAACCAATCCATTTCGCGGAGATTTCTTTTTCCAACATGGCGACAACGTGATTTGCAACAACTTGCGGCGAGTCCGTTTGGTTACCTAGCTGTCGATTCATTTCATTGACAGCATCGCTATTGAGTGAGGTTTCTGTCGCTCTTGGTGCCAAATACAGCGCACGGATTCCGGTTGCGAACAGCTCTCTGTCGAGCGATTCGGTAAAACGGTGCAACCCCGCTTTTGCCGTGCAATAGGAGGTATAGCCTGGGTAGCCAATTGAGCCGAATGTGGAACCAATATTGAGAATCACCCCAGGCTGTTTTAACCACGTTAACGCCGACTGGCACAGCAGCATTGGCGCGACGAGATTGAGTTGGATTTCGTCTGCAATCTGCGTTGGTCGTTTGTGGCCTAACAACGAGAAATCGTTGCTGCCCGCATTGTTAATCAGTGCGTCCACTTTTTGATGTTGACGCGCTCGATCTTTAATCGCTGTTAATCCTTCTGATGAGGTGATGTCTGCAACGACTACGTCATGACGTTCTGGATTTGACAGTTCACGCTGTAGTGTTTGCAAGCTCTCTTCGTTTCGCCCAACAAGAATGAGGCTAGCACCGCGTTTTGCTAACTTTTGCGCGATGGCTTGCCCAATTCCGCCCGTTGCGCCTGTCAGGAGAATGGTGCTGTTGTTAATGTTCATGCTTCACCTCACGCCGCTTGTTGGGTTGAGAAAGAAGGCAAAGAGCGCAGCATTTGTCCGTACAGTGCAAACACCATTTTTGCGGAGTCGATGATGACTTGTTGATCTTCCACTTTGGTGATTTTGTTCATCAGTGATTCAAAAAATTGCAGATGATCTTGGTCTAACACGCTGTGTGAAACTAGGTAAGTCATTGCTGAAGGCGGTAGGCTTAGCGTTGACTGGATTTTTTCTGCCATTTGGCCACCAATGCCGACGCTGGTGCCTTCTAATACCCACACCATGCCAAACAGCGCGAGTGGGTTGTGGCGGTCAATGTTGTGGTAAAGATAGGAAACCATCAATTCAATAGGCGCACCGACTTGGCCTACATCTTTGTTGTTGCGCACTGCTTCGGCATCGCCGCCACACGCTTTGATGTCATTTAAAATCCATTCTTGATGGCCTTTCTCTTCCTCGATGTACTCGGAAATGGCATCTCGTACCCATTCGTATTCGCCAGATAGTCGGCCTCCACACGCCATCAGCAAGGGAACAGTGTGCTTAACGTGATGGTAAGCTTGGGTTAGAAAGGCGATATACATATCTTTGGAAATGTTGCCTTGTTGAACGTCTGCGATGACTGGCGCAGTTAACATTGCTTGTTGAGCAGTGGCAGTGCTTTGTTTGAGTTGTTCGAAAAATAAAGTCATAACCTTCTCCTTAAGAAGCCGTTAACTAAGATGCAGTTTGGAAAGACGTAATGTGTTGCTGGAAGGGCAAATCGATGCGTTGGATCTTTTGCGCTTGCAGCGTTAATTCAGGCGTTGTGCTCGCTAACAACTGAGCCACATCATGTTCGATTTGATTTCGTTTGAGCTTGCCGTTATCCGTGTACCAACCAGAGATGGCTCGTGGGTTGTTAAGCAGCAATAAGGTTCGGATTTGAGCGTAATCGGGTAGGGTTCGGTTTAATGCATGAACCTTTGCTTCGACGTCTTCGCTATTGGCAATGACAGCACATAATGTTTGTTGGCTATCGCCTGTAACGATCAGTGGCGTCATCGGCAAAAACGCCAACGCTTCTGATTCAATCCATTCCGGTGAGACATTTCTGCCATATGCGGTGACGATAAGGTTCTTCTTGCGCCCCGAGAGAGTTACAAAGCCTTGCGCGTCAATTTGGGCTAAGTCGCCAGTCGCTAACCATTCTTGAGTAAACGGTTCATTCAAATAACCAAGAGCAACGTTGCCTTTGACGAGCAGTTCACCACCTTCCGCGATACGAATCTGAGCGTGGGGAAGCGGTTTGCCACACGTTCCTGCTTTAAATGTGGCTGGTGTATTCAAACAAACGACGGAGCCACATTCAGACAAGCCATAACCTTCAAACGCAGGGATGTTCAGCGCATGCGCGGTGTTAATCAGTTGCGACGACACTCTTGCGCCGCCAACGGCGACAAATTTTAGAGAATCCACAAGAGAGGGCTGTTGTTTCGCGATCTGAATGAGCGCAAGCAATAAAGCCGGTGTTAGCACTAAGCTTTCTGGTTTGATGGTCGTTAATGCTTGTGCAAACAAACCCGGTTCGAATTGGCTTGAACCGAGTAGGCCGGTTTGCGCTCCGGGTAAAATATATGACGTCACGCCCAACATGAGTGGCACATAAACGCCGGTTATGTTCTCGAGAAGTGTCGATAACGGAAGCAGCACTAAGTGCGAGTGCGCCGTGCCGTTTACTGCGTCGGCGAGCGATTTCGCCACCAAACACAAATGATCATTGCTTAAACAGACGCCTTTAGGCTGACCAGTCGAGCCAGACGTAAATGTGATTTTTCCGGTTTCTGGTAGATAAGCTACCCGTGTCTCTTCATCTCCCAACTGGTTACGACGCAGCAAAGGCAAATTTGCAATGGAAAGCGGATGGTCTTGCTGGTTAAAGCTTTGCTTAGGATGAGAAGCCAACCATGCTTGCCAATCGCCGACTAAAGCATCGACGCCTGATTGCTCTAATGTGTGTTCAACTTGTGCATCAGAGAAAAAAGTCGGAATAGGTACGACGACTAAATCTGCCGCCATCGCCGCCAAATCAACAATGGCCCAATTGATGCTGTTTTCTGCGCGTAGCGCGAGTGCTTTGATGTTCTGTGCAATAAGCTCGGCGGCAACGAGTTCGATCTTGTTTAACAATTCAGAGTAAGTCAGTTCAACGGTTTGATTCGCTTCGTAGCCGACAAGTGCTACTCGATCTGGTGTCGTTTTTGCCCATTTTGTAATGGCATCGAGGAGAATATTCATACATCACCTATATTCTGGCGTGGTGTTTAACCAAGTTGTTGTGGTTGTGTTTGCGTTTTTTTTCTTGGACTAATCGAAGGCGTTCGAGTCCTTTTTGCAAATTGCCAGCTAACACACGCGGTTGATGCTCGTAGTACGCCCCCCAAGTGGACTCGGCATCGGGGACTTTATTTTGATCGGCCTGCGCGATGATATGAGGCTCCAATCCTAGGCGCGCCATCATGGCGTGAAGAGGGTCTGTTGCGGTGAAGATGCACCATTCAAAACCGAGATTGACCAGCATTTCTGCGATCAGGTAGAAGTGCAGAGATGACATGCCCTTAGCGAAAGATGCCAAGTGACCAAACTCCACTAAGTTCGAACGTTTTACGTCGCAGTTAAATACGTTAGAAACCAGCTTTTGGGCGTCGTCTTCTAAATACTGTTCAAGGAACAAAGGTTCATCTTCGGCGATGCGAAAGCCGCATACGGAAATAATTTGACCGCCGTCAATGAGGGTTAAATACGCCGGCATAAACTGTTTGAGCTCGGCAAAGAATGCTTCTTGATAACGCTGAGAAACATGCTCGATAACTTGGCTCCAAAGCGGATGCATTGGATAGACGATGTCTAAAGTAAAGCCATCTACAGAAATTTGTGCATGGTGTTTCATGAGCGCTTCCTTTGTTTGATTGGTTATCAACAAAATAAAACGCGAAACTTAAGAAACTCTTAAGGAATGAAATTAAGTAGAAACTTTAAGAAAATACTTAGGAGCAGGGCTCAATATTGTTGTAACCCTTTTTACTACGGTGAATAAAATTAGAGCCAACCGATGTGATCGGTTGGCTCTAAAGTTAGGTGTCACGTATTTTAATGGTTGTGCCGATTACATGGCTGCTTTTTTAGCTTCGTCTACCCATGCGTCGAACTTTTTCTGGTTCGCTTTGATCCAGCCATTTACATGAGACTCGATGTCTGCTGAGCTGTTCTTACCTTGGCTCATCATCATATTCTGCGCACTAACATCATTGATGTTTAGCTTGATGATTTCAAACAGCTTCGCTGCTGCTGGGTTCTTTTCAGTAAACTCTTTGTTCGCAACGATGCGCATAGAGTTCATCTCGAAGCCGTAGTTCTTACCGTTCTCTAGTGTTGTGTCGATGTCCTTACGCTCACCAGGAAGTGAAGAGAATGGCACTTCTAACCAAACAACATCTTTACCCGGAACTAAGACGCCACTTACCCAGTAAGGTGTCCAAGTGTAGTAAAGAATCGGATCGCCTTTTTTGTAACGAGAAATCGTGTCAGCGATAATCGCAGCGTAGTTACCTTGGTTGTGCGTTACTGTGTCACGAAGCTTGAACGCATCCAACTGATGCTCAACGACCATTTCACAACCCCAGCCTGGGTTACAACCTGTTAAGTCCGCTTTACCGTCACCGTTGGCATCGAAAAGCTTGGCCAGTTTTGGATCTTTTAATTGACCAATATTTGTGATGCCATATTTTTCAGCGGTTTTTTTATCGATCAAGTAGCCTTGCGCAGCACCACTTACATATTGACCTTTGCGGAAAAACTTATCATCACCGCCAGACATTGTGTACTTATCGGCGTGAAGAGGGAACCAACCTACTGCTAAGAAAGTGGCGTCGCCTTTAGCAATAGAGGTATAGCCTACGTTGTAATCCACTTCTTTAGTTGGTTTTACATCGTAACCAAGCTCTTCAAGTGCACGGTTTACGATCAATGTTTGAAACGTTTCCTCTGCAACGGTTGATTGAACTGGCTGAACAGTCACACCTTCACCCGGTAGTTCGCTTGCCACACCATAAGTTGAAAATGCGATAGTACTTAGAGCTCCAACAGAGAGCGCTTTCTTCCATGAATTATTCATTGATGTTTCTCCTAAGTTTTAGATCGTCTTGGTTCGTCTTTGTTTTCAGTTTTAATAGGTATGAAACAGGACCTGTGTGATACCAGCGAAGCTTGGTGTTACCCGCATTAACCCCTAATACTTGGGTAATACGGTCTAATAAAATGGCAAGAATTACGATGCCTAAGCCACCGACAGCAGCAAGACCCATATCAAGTCGGCCGATACCACGAAGTACCATTTGGCCCAAGCCGCCAACCGCAATCATTGAAGCGATCACAACCATAGAAAGTGAAAGCATCAAGGTTTGGTTTACCCCTGCCATAATCGTTGGTAACGCCAATGGCAATTGGATGCGGTAAAGCATCTGTTTTTTGTTTGCCCCGAAAGAGTGGCCCGCTTCGATCAGCTCTTCAGGTACTTGCTGAATCCCTAAAATAGTCAGGCGCACAACGGGAGGCAGTGCGAAAATGATGGTTACTACAACGCCAGGAACGTTACCAATACCGAATAGCATAACGATTGGCACTAGATAAACGAACGCGGGGGTCGTTTGCATTGCATCGAGTATTGGTCTAACAAATTTGGCTGCGGTTTGGCTTCTCGCCAACCATATCCCCATCGGTAGCCCGATAAGCAAACAGAAGAAGACGGCGGTTAAAACCAGTGCGAGCGTTGTCATCGCCTGTGACCACGCACCAATTAGGCCGATAAAAACAAGGGATACAAGTGTTGAAAAACCGAGTTTTACATTGGAAAACTGCCACGCCAGCAAAAATAAAATGAGCACCATGATAGGCGCAGGTGTAGACACCAAAGCAGTTTCAAACGAGGTAAGAATAAAGTCGATTGGAACTCGAATTGCTTGGAAAACAGGGCGACCATGTTCCACCAACCAGTTCAATCCCGATTCTACCCAGCTATCAAGTGGTAGAACCGCATCTTGGAATGGGTTCATAATGTCGAATGGCGCTTGCTCTACAGTTTCTGAGCTTAACCAGTCATTACTTGGGGCAGCGTCAGCACCTGCACCTTGTGACCAAGGATCATCTTGTGCAGGAGCGGTATTCGACCAGGGATCATTGTTAGTTTGCTCTGAAGACATCGTGTTAATCCTTATCTAGTGTTTGTAGAAGACGTGATTTAGTCACGACACCAAAGTAAGTACCTTGCTCATCAACGACAGGTACGGCATAAGGAACGCCTGCAACTAGTCCCAAAATGTCATTGATTGACTGCTCTGGCTGAAGAGTGACTTCATCCGTCAATTGAGCACTGGCTAGAGAGCGGTTTTCTTTGTGAGCCAAACGTAGTGAGTCAAGAGACACGATGCCGGAATATCGGCTAGATTTATCGACGACAATGCCGTAATCACGGTCATGATCCATCAGAATCTGCATCGCAGAGCCCGGGCCATCATTTTCCGATTTCTTAAAGACGGCGGCTGGCTTCTTGCGAGCGATATCTTTTGCTGTCAAGACACTTGCGATGTTTACGCCGCGGAAAAATGCTTCAACATAATCATTTGCTGGGCTGTGCAATATTTCATCAGGTGTGCCAACCTGAACAACCTCACCGTTTTGCATGATGGCGATACGATCACCAATACGCATTGCTTCGTCCAAATCATGAGAGATGAAGACAATTGTGCGTTTATCATCGTTTTGTAGACGAATAAGCTCATCCTGCATCTCAGAACGGATTAATGGGTCTAAAGCGGAAAACGCCTCGTCCATTAATAGAATGTCTGGGTCACAAGCCAATGCCCTTGCTAAACCCACGCGCTGTTTCATACCACCGGATAATTCGTCAGGGAAAGATTCTGCATAAGGGTCTAAGCCAACTCTTTCCAAGGCGGAAAGGGCACTTTTCTGACGTTCATTAACATCAATGCCAGCAAGTTCTAAACCGAATGCAGCGTTTTCGATCACCGTCATGTGAGGCATAAGCGCGAAACTTTGAAAAACCATTGAGATATTGTTGCGACGAACTTCTCGAAGTTCGTCTTCAGAGATATGGGCAATATCTTTCCCTTTGAGATAAACACTGCCTTTCGTTGGCTCAATGAGTCGGTTTAGGAGTCGAACGAGAGTAGATTTTCCCGAACCAGAAAGCCCCATGATTACGAAAATTTCACCTTCGTTAATGGTGAGAGATACATCGTTTACGCCGACTGTTAAACCTGTCTGTTCAAAAATACCGTCCTTATCGATACCTTTTTCGATAAGCGAGAAGGCTCTTTCTGGGTCTTCTCCAAACACTTTATACAGTCCCTTAACTTCCAGTATGGGATCCATGTTATCTGTCCTTTTTTGTGTGTTTATAACTGTTTAACGATTTGTACTCTAATTAATTTTAGTTCAACTTTCAACGAATGGGGTTCGGTTAATTGGATTTTATGTGCATACAATAAACAATGAAGGTGGTGTGGTTAAATAGTGTTTTTATTAACAAAAATAGATATTTACGATTGGTTTTGTCTTCGCTTAACTTTTCCATGACATTGGTTTGAATTTATTTTGAAGTTTTTAGTACATTTCAACTCAGCCCATCTGCATAGCTATAAGGAGAAATAGATTAGAGGTCTATATTTAAAAACATTAGAGCTCTAATTTTTGGTTGGAGTTTTATTCTGCGAACTAGGTTAGGTGTTGTTATTCTTAGATTTATTCATTGATTGATTTCAATCTTGGTGATATTTATCGCTGTAGTTTAGGCAACGTATGGAATAAAAGATGGAAGCCGAACAGTTAGAAGTGCTCAACTTCATTAGTCAGTACCCACCTTTCGATGATCTACCCGAAGAGCAGTTAAAAAAGATCGCTCTAAATGCCGAGGTTGCATACTTTCGGCAAGGCACAGAGATACTCAATTTTGGAGACACGATCCGCGACTTATATATGGTGAGAAGCGGCGCTGTGGAGATCTACCGACGTAAAGGCGAACTCTATAACAGGATTGACGCTGGTGGACTGTTTGGACAGATGGGTTTGTTAATGAACAACCGTGTGCGTATGCCTGCCAAAGCGATAGAAGACACCTTGGTTTACTGTATTCCGGAGGATATTTTCAACGAGCTTTGTGATGAGTTTGAAAACTTTGCTGACTATATGGAACTGGAAGACAGCGCGCGTTTGCGAAGCGCAATATCCAGCCGCTCAGAAAGCAATGACTTTACCACTGCCAAGGCACGTAAGATCTTAGCGAGAGATCCGGTAACGTTGGAGGCGACGGCATCGATTCAAGAAGCCGCGATACTGATGGCGGAGGAAAATGTCACCTCTTTGCTTATTGTTCGCCCAGCAGAAGAACTCACAGAAGAAGATGATGAACAACTACTTGGAATATTGACTGATCGCGATCTATGTATTCGCGTATTAGCTCAGGGCATTGATACCAATATCCCAGTGAGTGAGGTCATGAGTTATGACGTGGTGTCTCTGGATTACAACGCTTATGTCTTTGAAGCCATGTTAACCATGTTGCGCTACAACGTGCACCATCTCCCTATTTTAAAAGATAAAAAGCCGATAGGAATTATTGGCATGACGGATATTGTCCGTTATGAATCTCAAAACAGTTTGTTACTCGTTAGCTCCATCTTCCAACAAACCAGCGTTGAAGATCTCAAGCAAGTTTCTGAACAAGTGAAAGACTGCTTTGTACGAATGGTGAATGAAGATGCCAACGCTCATATGATTGGTCGAGCCATGTCGGTAATTGGTAGTAGCTTTAAACAGCGTTTGGCTGAATTAGCAGAGCAAGAGCTTGGCCCTGCGCCAATTCCGTATTGTTTGGTCGCTATGGGATCGATGGCCAGGGATGAGCAGTTAATTGTAACGGACCAAGACAACGCCCTTATTCTCGATAACAGTTATGATGTTGAGATGCACGGGGAGTACTTTGAAAAGTTTGCCAAATTTGTTTGTGATGGTTTAGCAGCATGCGGGTATGCTTACTGTACTGGCGACATTATGGCAACCAATCCAGAGTGGCGAAAAACCCGAGCGGAGTGGGAGGAGTGCTTTGGCAACTGGATAGATAACCCAACTCCTGAAAGGTTGTTAAACAGTAATATCTTTTTTGATTTGTTAGGTGTTCATGGGCGAGTGAAGTGGGCGGAACAATTAAGCAGCTTTATTGTTAGGCGCGCGAAAAGAAACAACCGCTTCCTTGCATGTATGGCTTACAACGCGATACGTCGTACACCGCCATTGGGCTTCTTCAAAGATTTTGTTATGGAGAAAGATGGTCGTCACCGCAATTCTATTAACTTGAAAAGAAGAGGAACTGCGCCATTGGCAGATTTGATTCGAGTACATTCATTGGCAATTGGTTCCCGTTCGCAAAACTCGTTTGACCGTTTAGACGATATCAATGATGCGGGCATTTTACCTAAAGGTCGAGGAATGGACTTGAGGGATGCAATGGAATTGATCTACATGGTTCGAATTCGTCATCAAGCACTCGATATCGAAAATGGAGATGAACCAGATAACAACATTGAGCCAGAGAACATGTCAGAGTTTGAGCGCCGAAACTTAAAAGCTGCTTTCCAAATCCTTAGTAATGCACAGAACTTCATCAAGTTCCGATACCAGAGAAGTAGCAAATAATGTGGTTCTCAAAAAATGCAGCAAAAGATCAGCCGTTGTTGGATACGTCTCGGACGCCAGAGTGGTCAACGTTATTCAAACAGCTCGCGAAAGAAGCAAGAGACGAGAGGCTCAAACGTTATTACTCGACACCGATGGTTAATGGGGAAACACCAATTGAGGAAGTGCCATTTGTCTCGGTAGATTTTGAAACGACAGGTTTGAATGCGGAAGAGGATGCAATTCTCACGATTGGACTTGTGCCGTTTACCATTGATCGTGTTCAATGTAGTGGCTCTGCGCATTGGGTTGTTAACCCTAATCGTGAGTTAAACGAAGAGTCAGTTGTGATTCATGGCATCACTGATTCTGAAGTCAAAAACGCGCCCCAACTAACCCACATTTTAGGGGAAATATTGGATGCGCTGTCAGGCAAAGTTGTGCTTGTTCATTATAAAAATATCGAAAGGCAGTTTTTTAATAACGCGTTGCTAAATAGCATTGGGGAGGGGATACAGTTTCCCGTTGTCGATACGCTAGACATTGAACACGCGATACAGCGCCGTGAATGCAGTGGCCTATTCAATAAGTTAAAAGGTAAGAAGCCAGGCTCTGTCAGGCTGGGGCATGCTCGTGAAAGGTATCGCCTTCCTGCTTATCAACCTCATCATGCTTTGACCGATGCGCTGGCAACTGCTGAACTGTTTCAAGCACAGTTGCAATATCATTTTAATCGAAGCATGCCAATCTCTTCGATTTGGCAATAAGCGTTGTTTATGATGAAGACAATAAAATGCAATGAAAGGTAGGGGGCTTTGCGATTATTATGGCGGACTGAGTAACCGCTTATAAGAACTATGTTTTTTGAACATGTGCTTGGTAGTGATGGGAGGTTTCATCACTCAAACTCCGACGAAAGTAATTTAAATTTGGTCACGTATTTTTAAGGAGATTATCCGTGAGCACCGATAATAACGGTGGCATTCAACGCCCCGATGGAAAGGTAAACGCGATAGACACTGACTATCAAATTGGTCAGGATAACGTCGCGTTAAAAGTAGGCCCGTTTGGCCTTGATATTCATAACCGTGTTTTTGCAATTTCTGGTTTAGCAATCATCCTATTTGTTGTAGTAACACTATTATTTCGAGAACAGGTAGAGCCGTTTTTCGCAGATCTAAGAGCGGGTTTGTTACACCATTTGGATTGGTTCTTTCTCGCATCTGGTAATATTTTTGTCATTGTCTGTGTTGGGTTGATTTTTACACCGCTAGGTCGTGTACGAATCGGCGGTACAGAAGCGATGCCAGATTATTCCTATGCGGGTTGGCTGGCAATGCTCTTTGCAGCAGGTATGGGTATCGGTCTGGTGTTCTTTGGTGTATCAGAACCTATGTCTCATTTTAGTTCTGCTATTGGTGGCGTGAACGTTGAGAACGGTGTTCGTACTGACTGGGCCCCTCTAGGTGGTGCAGAAGGCGATGCAAGTGCTGCATCTGCACTAGGCATGGCGGCGACGATTTACCACTGGGCGCTTCATCCGTGGTCAATTTATGCGCTATTGGCCCTTGGTTTGGCGATTTTCTCGTTTAACAAAGGCTTACCACTTACCATGCGATCTATTTTTTACCCACTGTTTGGTGAGCGTGTATGGGGTTGGACTGGTCACATTATCGACATTCTTGCCGTTGTAGCGACAGTTTTTGGTCTGGCAACGTCTCTAGGTTACGGTGCGTCTCAAGCCGCAACGGGTTTGAACTTCCTATTTGATGTTCCAATGACGAATACTACGCAGGTACTATTGATTATTGGCATCACCGCACTCGCTTTAATCTCAGTTGTTGCGGGACTAGACAAAGGCGTGAAAATCTTATCTGAGATCAACATGGGTCTCGCTGCGCTTTTACTGCTTTTCGTTATTGTTGTCGGCCCGACGATCGCGATTTTAACGGGCTTCTTCGAAAATATAGTGTCATATGTGGCTAATATTCCTGCCCTATCAATGCCATTTGGACGAGAAGACGTAAACTATTCTCAAGGTTGGACAGCATTCTACTGGGCTTGGTGGATTTCTTGGTCACCATTTGTCGGTATGTTCATTGCGCGTGTATCTCGTGGTCGTTCAGTTCGTGAGTTCATTATTTGCGTTATCCTTATCCCTTCTTCTGTTTGTGTGTTATGGATGACCGCTTTTGGTGGTAACGCTATAAGCCAATACGTGAGCGATGGTTATGAAGCCGTGTTCAACGCGGAATTACCGTTAAAACTATTTGCCATGTTAGATGTGATGCCGCTAGCTGAAATTACATCTTTCGTCGGTATTATTTTGGTGGTGGTATTCTTCATTACCTCTTCAGACTCTGGTTCACTGGTTATTGATACTATTGCTGCGGGCGGTAAGGTCGATGCGCCAACGCCTCAACGCGTGTTCTGGTGTACGTTTGAAGGCTTAGTTGCGATTGCATTGATGCTTGGTGGTGGCCTAGCGGCAGCTCAAGCAATGGCCGTGACCACAGGCCTACCATTTACGATTGTTCTGCTTGTTGCAACGGTTTCTCTAGTAAAAGGCTTGATGGATGAACCTCGTCCAAAAGCGGTTTCTAAGAAGAAATCGAAATAACCAACATCAGCAGTTAAATATTTGAATAAAGCGGCATGCGAAAGCATGCCGTTTTTTTTGATTTTTGAATTTTTTGCTGAGAAATGAAGACCATGGAGGACTGTTTTTTCTGTTCGTTTTTTATACTTATTCTTTAAGTGATTTTTTAATAAATTAGACCTCGAACTATTTTAAGATTGGGTTAAATGGCGTATTTTTGTGATGCCTGTCACAAAAATACCGATAAAAAGGCGGATTATTTGATTTTTAGTCGCGAGGGATGCCCATAATAAAAAGGAAATTTAATTAGACCTCAAAGGATATGTATTTCCACATGATCACATCAGCACCTTGGGTTCTTTATCCAGAGATTGGAGAAGACTCAAGTAAAAAATGGATTTTTCGTGAGCCTAAAATCTCTGATGGTGACGACATTTACAGCTTAATTGCAGACTGTCCTCCATTGGACATGAACTCATCTTATTGCAATTTCCTACAGTCTACGCATTTCAGCAAAACCAGTATTTTGGTTGAGCAAAAAGGCGAAATCGCAGGTTTCATTTCCGGTTATCAGAAACCAGACGAGCAAGACGTTTTATTTGTCTGGCAAGTTGCAGTCTCACCTCGCTTTAGAGGTCACGGTTTAGCATTCCGCATGTTGAAAGAACTTCTCACCCGAGAGGAATTGGGCGGTGTTAAATCGGTAGAAACTACCATCACGGAAGATAATAAAGCCTCTTGGGCATTGTTCAAAAAGTTAGATGCGATGAACGGCAACTCTGGCCAAGTAAGCACATTTTTGGATGAAGAAGCCCACTTTAAAGGCAAACACGATACAGAATATTTGTATCGCATTCCTCTCAAATAATCCTCAAACAATAGGAATTAAAAACGGTCTCATCATGGATATTTTCAAAAAGCAGGAATCCAACGTACGCTCATATTCAAACAATTTCCCAGTCGTTTTTCGTAAAGCGAAAGGTTGCTGGCTGGAAACAGAACAAGGTGAACGATACTTAGACTTCCTTGCTGGAGCGGGATCTCTAAATTACGGCCATAACAACCCAGTACTTAAGCAAGCACTGCTTGAGTACATTGAGATGGACGGTATTACTCACGGTTTGGATATGCACTCAGAAGCGAAAGCATCGTTTCTTGAAGCGTTGGATACTTACATCCTTAAACCAAGAAACTTGGACTACAAAGTCCAGTTTACTGGCCCAACTGGTACTAACGCCGTTGAGGCAGCACTTAAGTTAGCGAAAAAAGTAAAAGGTCGCGACAGCGTCGTTGCATTTACCAACGGTTTCCACGGTTGTACAGCTGGCGCACTGGCTGCAACGGGTAACCAGCATCACAGACAAGGTAACGGTTCTAGCTTAAGTAACGTCACTCGTATTCCATTTGAAGGTTACGCTGGCGTTGATGGTCTAGCATTGTTCGAAACCATGCTAAACGACAACTCTGCAGGTATGGATAAACCAGCCGCTGTACTTCTTGAAACTGTGCAGGGCGAGGGTGGTTTAAATGCAGCTTCAAACGAGTGGTTACAACGTTTGAGCAAAATCTGTAAAGCCAACGACATTCTTGTGATTGTCGATGACATTCAAGCTGGCTGCGGACGTACAGGTACTTTCTTTAGCTTTGAGCCGTCAGGTATTCAACCAGATATCGTGACGCTATCGAAATCGATCGGTGGTTACGGTTTACCAATGGCCGTCGTGCTACTCAAACCAGAGCTAGACCAGTGGAAGCCAGGTGAGCATAACGGCACGTTCCGTGGCAACAACCATGCATTTATTACCGCGGCGAAAGCATTAGAAATTTATTGGGCAAATGATGATTTTGAAACACACATCAAGCAGTGTTCAGACAAAGTAAGTGCTGTTATTGATCGCTGCGTTCGTCGCTTCCCACAAATGTTTGTACAGAAAAAAGGTCGCGGCATGATGGTTGGTATTGAGTGTATCAACGGTGATATGGCATCTGAAATCGCGAAAAACTGTTTCGAAAACGGAATGGTAATTGAGACAGCTGGCCCTGACGACGAAGTCGTTAAGTTCTTCTGCCCACTTACGATTAGCGAGTCAGAACTAGACCAAGGACTAAGCATCTTTGAAAGTGCAGTGGAAACCATTGCTGCGAAACATTTCAAACAAGCATCTTAATAAGGATTATTAATTATGATCGTCAGAACACTCGATGAGTGTCGCAACAGTGAGCGACGTGTGGTTTCAGATAACTGGGAAAGTGTCCGTATGTTGTTGAAAGATGACAACATGGGTTTCTCTTTCCACATCACTACGATTTATGAAGGTACTGAAACACACATTCACTATCAAAATCACCTAGAATCGGTTTTTTGTATGAGCGGTGAAGGTGAAATTGAAGTCGTTGGTGGAGAAACTTACCCGATTAAACCGGGTACGTTATACATCCTTGATAAACACGATGAGCACTACTTGAGAGCTTATAAGAATAAAGAAATGGTAATGGCGTGCGTATTCAACCCACCAATTACCGGCGCTGAAGTGCACGATGAAAACGGTGTTTATCCTCTCGTTGACTAAAAGATAGAGGTGGGGTGCTTGTCGCCCCACGATCAACTATCTCTTCTTTTTTCTTTTAAAGTTACCAATCAAAAAAGGCTTATCATGACATTTACCGTAGAAAAAATCGGCGGTACATCAATGACAGCATTTGATGCTGTTCTCGACAACATTATTCTTCGTCCTAAATCGCCATACAATCGTATCTTTGTCGTCTCTGCATACGGCGGTATGACCGACGCGCTACTCGAATGTAAAAAAACCAGTAAGCCAGGTGTTTATCAGCTTATCGCGAAACGTGATGACAAATGGGAAGAAGCGTTAGCATACGTTGAAAGCCGTATGCTGCTCACCAATGAAAATATTTTCGCGGACCCAATGAATCGTATCCGTGCAGATAAATTCATTCGCTCACGTATTGCTGAAGCGAAAAATTGTATTGCGAACATTTTAGAAACTTGTCAGTACGGTCAGTTTTCGCTACGTCAGTATTTGCCTCAAATTCGAGAGTTTCTGTCGTCTATCGGTGAGGCGCACAGTGCTTACAACACGGCACTGAAACTAAAAAATATGGGTATTAACGCTAAGTTCGTTGACCTGTCCGGTTGGGACAATCAAGCGCCAAGGAGCCTTGATGAATCGATCAGTGATGCGTTTGCTGATATCGATGTGTCAAAAGAACTGCCAATCGTTACAGGTTATGCTTACTGTAAGGAAGGCCTAATGCACACTTATGACCGAGGTTATAGTGAAATGACATTTAGCCGAATTGCAGCGATAACAAAAGCGGATTTAGCGGTAATTCACAAAGAATATCACTTGAGCTCTGCAGACCCGCGTGTTGTTGGTCCTGAAAAAGTTTTGCCAATTGGTAGTACAAACTATGATGTAGCAGACCAACTTGCTAACCTTGGGATGGAAGCGATTCACCCAAATGCAGCCGCAGGTTTACGTGAGAGTGGTATTGAGCTACAGATTAAAAATACATTTGAACCTGAACACGAAGGCACTTTGATCTCTTCAAGCTACCGCCCAGAAGAAGACAAAGTCGAAATTATCGCAGGTAAAGAAAAGGTGTTCGCACTGCATTTGTTTGACCAAGCGATGGTGGGAAAAGCCGATAACGTTAGCTACGAATTAATGGAAATTATCTCTGATGCTCGCGTAAGTTTAGTTGGTAAAGAGATGAACGCGAACTCTATCACTTACTATCTAGGTGGCAGTACTGATAGCTTGAACAAAGTATTGTATAAAGCTGAAAAACGCTATCCGAATGCGTCGATTAAAGGCCGTATGGTCGCGCTGATTTCAGCCATCGGTTCTCAAATTGACACTAACAAGACACTAGCGAAAGGTGTACTTTCTTTGATGAACAATGGCGTAACGCCAGTTGCACTTCACTCATCAATGAGAAATGTAAACGTTCAGTTCGTAGTGGGTGATAAAGAATATCAGCGTGCGATTTGCGCATTACATGATGAATTCTTTCAGAGCAATAGTTTAACTAAATCGGTTAACGTAGCTTAGTTTATTCACGGTTAAAATACAAAGGAGAGCAGGTTTGCTCTCCTTTTTTTTTGTTTTTCTGTGTTCTCAATATGGGCCCGTTTTGCATGGAGTAAACTACTGAGCTAAGTGTGTCCGTAGAGATACAGATAAGCCAGCAGAACTCTGCTGGCTCAGTAACGCAATCTAGAGTGATTAATTAGATTACTTAACTTTATTCACTTCCTGTTTAAGCATTTCTAACTGCTGCATCTTTTCTTGCATCTGCAAAGAGTCGTAATTTAAAGAAGCAGGGTTCATAGTTGTACCGCGTTGCATTGGGTATTCAGGTAACGTTTTAAAGAAGTCGCCAACAACGTCTTGAATTGGTACAAACAACCACATGTTGTCTGCCATCCAACGTAGGTACATTTGTGACTCGCTAGGACCTTTTTCAAATGGGTCAGCACGTAAGTGAATGATCTTAGGCCAGTTTGGTACAGATCGCACGGCGTCGCTTAGGTTTCCTTCCAGAGTTGCAAAGTGAAGTTTCCAGTCATTCCAGCGTACTGCGTTTAGTTCACCATTTGAGGTGAAGTAGAGCAGAGACTCACGTGGTCCTTTCTCTTCTTTTCCCTCGAAGTATGGCATGAAGTTGTAGCCGTCTATATGGACACGCCAGTCTTTACCATTTGCTTTGTAACCTTCAGCAAGCTTTTCTTTCATGTCAGGAACGCCAGCTGCCGCCAACAATGTTGGCAACCAGTCTTGATGAGCCATCATTTCGTTGATTTTCGTTCCTGGCTTAATGACACCTGGCCAACGTACAAGTTGAGGCACACGCATACCGCCTTCCCAAGTCGTGCCTTTCTCACCGTGGAATGGGGTTGCGCCCCCATCAGGCCAAGTCATGGTCTCCGCGCCATTATCTGTTGTATAAATAACGATGGTGTTGTCAGCAACGCCTAACTCATCGAGTTTGTCGAGCAATACGCCGACTTGATCGTCATGCTCTAACATGCCATCAGCGTAAATGCTAACACCGGATTTGCCTCGGTACTTCTCTTGTAATCGGGTCCACACGTGCATGCGCGTAGAGTTATGCCAGATGAAGAAAGGCTTATCTGCTTTAACAGCTTTCTCCATAAACGATAAAGTGCTTTCGAGGAACTCTTCGTCCGCGTGTTCCATGCGTTTACGCGTCATTGGGCCAGTATCTTCAATCTTACCGTCGGCATAAGATTTAATTACACCACGAGGACCATAGTTTTTACGGAACTCTGGGTCTTTAGGGTAATAGTAGGTTTCGGGCTCTTCTTCTGCATTAAGGTGGTACAAGTTACCAAAGAATTCATCAAAACCATGATTGGTAGGTAGGTGCTTATCTTGATCGCCCAAGTGGTTTTTACCGAACTGAGCTGTCATATAACCTTGGTCTTTTAGTAAGTCAGCAATAGTTGGTGCCCAATCTGGAATCCCATGGTCGGAACCCGGCATACCAATCGTCAGCAAGCCAGTGCGAAATGGTTCTTCGCCAGTAATGAATGCTGCTCGACCGGCAGTACAAGATTGTTGGCCGTAATGGTCTGTAAACAAAGCCCCTTCGTTCGCGATACGATCGATGTTAGGGGTTTTGTAACGCATCATACCTTGGTTATATGCGCTGATGTTCCAGTAACCGACATCGTCACCGAAAATTGCAAGTATGTTGGGTTTGTCTGCCGCCATCGCTGCGCTGGACGTTGCTAACAGCCCGACGCCTACTGCGATTTTTCTCAATTGGTTTGCCATAAAAAACTCCAGGTGGTTGAGAGTAACGAGAAGCACAAGTAAACCTTGTGCTTAGGTGCTGCATAAGTTAATGATGTGTATAGAAAAATCCTCTTATACTCTTTATAACCATAAGTTATTGAGGGTATTTAACTATTTGTTTCTAAATAAAAATACTTATCGTTTTGATGATTTGGGGAGGTTTTAAAAATAGAGATGGGTCACTAATGAACACCAGAGCAGGTTGCTGGTGAGACGAATAAAGTTTCAGCAAAAACACCGAGATACTCCCTAATCGGGGGACGAAGAATGGAGCACTCATTTTGAAGGCCTTTCACTTCTAATTATTTGTATAACCAAGGGGTTAGCGACTATATTGATTCAAGTTGCACCATCTAAATACTAAGGATAGTTATGAGTCAGTGGGCAGGTCGGTTTCGGTGTCTATTTCTGGGTATCGTCATGGTGAGTGGTTCGTTTTTTTCCCAGGCATCAGTGATAGAGAGTTCCCAAAATACCACGAAGCTTGGGTTGGAATATGTTGGCACGCAAACGTGCGCGGAATGTCACCAACAAGAGGTGGAGGCTTGGAAGGGCTCTCATCACGATATGGCAATGAAACATGCAAACTCAGAATCTGTTCAAGGTGATTTTGATAACCGCACAGTGACGCATGATGGGCAACCCAACCGTTTTTTTAGACAAGGCGAGGAGTATTGGGTCAATATTCAAGGCCCTGATGGTCAATGGCATGATTATAAAATTAGCTACACATTTGGCTGGGAACCGTTACAGCAATATATGGTGGAGTTTGAAGACGGTCGTGTACAGCTCATTCCTTTTGCGTGGGATTCAAGGACGAAATCGGAAGGTGGTCAGCGCTGGTTTCACCTCTATCCAGAGACAGCAACGACAGATGAGTTTTACTGGACTAACACTGGGCAAAATTGGAATTTCATGTGTGCAGACTGTCATTCGACCAATTTAAAGAAGAACTATGACGCAATCAAAAATACCTACAATACGTCTTGGTCCGAGATCAATGTTGGTTGTGAAGCGTGTCATGGCCCTGCAAGTGGACACATCGAGTTGGCGAAAAAGGTCGCATCTACAGGAGGCTTTTTCGATACAGATAGTCACTATGGTTTTGACCGAAATTTATCTAAAGCGGTAACCGAGTGGGTATTTGAGAAGGGCCACAGAACGTTACAACCAAAAGCAATCGCAGAAACAAATCAAGTTCAGACGTGCGCACAATGTCACAGCCGTCGAACGCAGTTAAATGAGACTGGTGAGCACATTCAAGGCTCATTTTTAGATAAATATCGGTTAAGCCTGATCACTCCAGAACTCTACTACCACGATGGCCAAATTTACGATGAAGGCTATGTTTACGGTTCATTTCTTCAGTCTGAAATGGCTGAAAAAGGCGTAACATGCACCAATTGCCACGATCCTCATTCGGCAAAACTAAACATCCCAGAAGAGGCGGTATGTTCACAATGTCATATTGCGTCAGAATATACCCCAGAAAGCCACACCTTCCATGAAGCGGGATCCAAAGCGTCACAATGTACGACTTGTCACATGCCAGAAACGACTTATATGCGAGTCGATCCTCGTAGAGACCACAGTTGGCACGTACCTAGACCTGACTTGAGTAAACACATCGATACGCCCAATGTATGTACGTCTTGTCATGAGGATAAGAGTAACCAGTGGGCGGATGCGCAGATAGCCGAATGGTTTCCTCACTCTCAATACCGCAATCAACAACACTTTGCTGTCGCGTTTTATGCCGATGAAATTGGGCACAAAGGGGCGGCGAATGCTCTGGCTTACTCTGCTCAGGATTCATCATTAAAAGACATCATACGAGCTTCTGCATTAGAGCGAATGGGCGGCAATACTGACCAAAATACGACTGTTTCGCTCGCAAGGGCCGTTAAAAATGAGAATGAAATGATTAGACTCGGCGCAGTCGCGGGCTCGTCTGGTTATGAGTTTCATGATCGATGGCGAATTTTAGAACCACTGCTAGATGATCCCGTACTTTCAGTGAGGGCGGAGGCGGCTTCGGTATTAGTGACCAGCTATGCGCAAATGACGCCGTTACAAAAAGATAGGATTCAACCACCGCTTGTAGAGTACATGGACATTCAAAAGTTTAACGCCGATCGTGGTTTCGGCAGAACCAATTTGGCAAATGTATACCGCAGCTTAGGCGAAATCGATAAGGCAATTGCGTTATACCAAGAAGCGATAAGTATCGAGCCTTATTTCGAAAATAGTTACGTGAATTTATCGGACCTGTATAGACGCCTTGGGAAAGAAAAAGCTGCGCTCTCGGTGTTACAACAAGGGATGAAAGCTCAGCCTAAGTCCAGCTCATTACCTTACAGTGCCGGTCTTTCTTTGTTACGCCAAGGCAAGGAAGATGAGGCCAAAGCTCTACTTAAACATGCCGCAGAACTAGGAAAGACTAACGCTCACTACTGGTATGTTTATGGTCTAGCTTTAGAAAAAAGTGAAGTTCTGGAAGCCAGTAAGGCATTGCAGACTGCGTTTAAAGTTGGTGGGAACCCTCAACATTTATATGCTCAATGCGAAGTTCTAGCGAGAAATCATAAAAAAGGTGCTGTCGCTTTTGCTTTCGATAGGTGTCTAAAAGAGCTGAGTAATTATGCTCCTAAGCAGGCTATTGATCAGCTGAAAGCATCTATTGCGAATCTGTAGAGATTAAACACCAATAGTAAAAAGTGGAGCCTTTATCGCGCCACTTTCTCTACTTAGTTTAGTCTACGTCTTTCGCTAGTCTAAGGCCCATGTCAGACATAATGACGGATTGGCTGGCAAAATCGCGGCGATAGTTTTCAGATTCGTCTGCGTTATAAGCAAAGCTGCCGCCACGTACAGACTTGTGTGCAAGGCTTTCTTTTTCCTCTTTTGCGTTTACCGGATTATCACTGGGTGCTGTTTTGTAATAACCTTCGTCAAAAGCATCAATCACAAACTCGCCTACGTTACCTGTCATATCGTACAACCCGAGCTCGTTTGGTTGCTTTTGACCTACCTTATGAGCCTGATTGTGCGAGTTATTCGCATACCAAGCTACATCGTCAATATTGTTTGATCCAGAAAAAGTGAAGCCTTTACTTAAAATTCCGCCTTTAGCGGCAAACTCCCATTCTGCTTCTGTTGGTAGACGGTAATGCTCTCCCGTTTTTTCATTCAATTTCTGAATGAAATAATTGGCTTGTTGCCAACTAATATTATTGACGGGTGTATTTGGATCTCGAAAGTAGCTCAGAGAGGAGCCAGTGACAGCTTCAAAGACCGATTGAGTTACCTCGAATTTTGACAAATAGAATCCATCAACGTTAACAGTGCGAGCTGGGCGCTCTGACTTTTTGGCTGATGGATTATCTGCGCCCATCGTAAACTGCCCACCTTCGACAAGAACCATATCTTGATCGATTTTCTGAGCGAGAGAGTGTGGTGGGGTTGTTGCACAGCCATTAATTATCAGCGTGACCGACATGGTTGAGACAAAGGAAATAATCTTACTTTTGGGATGCTTCATTCGGCGACTCCGTCAACGACTTTGGTCAGAAAGTCTAGCAAGCAAAACCATAACAAACGGTTATACACACTATAACAAGCGCCGAGAATAATTGAACATTATCATAACCCTAGGCGATTAACTCGATGATTAGGTTTGACATCATTGGGGACAGGTTAGCAACTAAGAAGGTGATGAATGCACATAACTCAAGGGCCGCAGTTCAACGGAAAAGCATCTAAGCGTTTACATGTGATGGCAAAGCCCATTGGTGCTGCCTGCAACATCGATTGCACTTATTGTTATTACTTAAGCAAACAAGATTTGTTGGAATATAAGCAAGGGTGCTCGCCAATAATGGATGACGAAACCTTAGAGAGCTATATCCGCGAATACATAGAAGGGCAGAACACACCTGAAATTATCTTCTCTTGGCAAGGTGGAGAGCCGACCATGCTGGGGTTGGATTACTTCAAAAGAATTGTTGAACTACAAGATCAATACCGCCCTCATGGTATTACGATCTCTAATGATCTTCAGACTAATGGCACGCTTCTTAATGATGAGTGGTGCGAGTTTCTAAAAGCGAACCACTTTCTTGTCGGTTTAAGCATCGATGGCCCTGAGATGATGCACAACGCTTACCGAACAAATCGAGCGGGAAGAGGCACATTTAAACAAGTGATGAACGCCGTTGATCTATTACATAAGCATGAAGTGAAGTTTGCAACGCTTACGTGCGTGAACAACTTGACCAGCCGAAACCCATTGGAAGTGTATCGCTTCTTACGAGATGAAGTACGTTCCCCTCAAATGCAGTTTATTCCGATTGTTGAGCAGAAAACTTTCAGAACAACAGCGCCACAAACTTGGAAGCCCAATGAGCAACTAATGCAAGGTGATAAACGTCTGATTCCCGGCCACAAGGATTCAGTTGTCGAGCCATTTTGTGTGGCGGATGAAGCATGGGGTAACTTCCTTATCGCGATATTCAATGAGTGGGTCGTGCATGATATTGGTAACGTTTTTGTACAGTATTTTGAAGCAAGTTTGGAAACATGGATGGGAAGCAAAAACCCACTATGCACGCTAGGTGAAATCTGTGGCAAAGGTTTAGCAATGGAACCAAACGGTGATGTCTTTGCGTGTGACCACTATGTTTACCCGGAATACAAGATCGGAAATATTCACCGCGAAAAACTCGATACTCTCGCTTATAGCCCTGACCAGCAGAAATTCGGGTTTGCTAAAAGTCGTACACTGCCTCAGCAGTGTGTTAATTGCGATTATCAGTTTGCATGCTTTGGAGAATGCCCTAAAAACCGCTTTATTCGCACCAGAGAAGGTGAGCCCGGCCTTAACTATCTATGTGCAGGTTGGAAGAAGTTTTTTGCGCATGCCGATAAATCAATGGCGTACATTTTACGAGCGATGGGCAACCCTGTGGTACACGGCAAATACAGTGATAAGGCTTTGCACCTGAAAGCGTCTAATCAACCTGTTTTTGACACTAAGTTCTAAGATTCAACTGGTCCAGTTTTATAAAAGTAAGGTCTCATCAATGCAAAAGATAACGCGTTTTACGAAGTCACTTTTAACTTTCACGCTGAGTGTAGCGTTAAGCCAAGGCGCTTGGGCTCAAGATAAACCTCCGCTCAATTCAGATAGAGTTTCACCCGTTGAGATAGCATCTCAAGAAGAACCAATGACGCTAGCACAGCAAGTCGAAAAATTGTCTTATGATGCACAAAACAAGAAGTTGTCTTCAGAAAAGCGTATTGATGCTTTACGTGAACTAGCCAACTACCCCAGCCAAAACGCTTTGGTTGCCGTCGCTCGTGGTTTGAAAGATGCAGATGCTGGAATTCGTGAAGCAGCAATTGTAGGAGCTCAACCCTATATGATAGAGCATCGCTGGCGTCTGGTTTCCCCGTTGCTAAGTGATGACGATGCAATGGTTCGAATTACCGCAGCGATAAACTTGGTTCGAGATTACGCCAGTTTAAGTTCGGAGCAGCAACAGTTACTTGAAGGCGCGGTGACTGATTTAACATCCTACTTGTCGCAGAAAACTGACAACGTTTCTAGATTACTCCTTGCCGATGTATATCGTTGGCATCGAGAGTGGGACAAAGCGGCATTGATTTATCCAGAGCTAACCAAGCTGATGCCAAGTAACCCGCAAGTCTGGTTAAGCTATGCGGACAATTTTCGAGCGCAACAAAAAGATCGACAAGCTATCCAAGTACTTGATGAAGCAATCACACTTTTTCCTGATAACGCTGCTTTGCATTACTCGAAGTCGTTGGCGCTAGTAAGACTTAGTGAGAAGCATGATGCCGCTAGCGAAATTGAAAAGGCCGCTAACATGGCAAAGAACAACAGTTATTTTTGGTACTTAAATGGTGTTCTGCAAGAAGAGTTAGATCTTAAAAAATCTGTGCACGCTTTTGAAAAAGCTTATTTGATCTCTGGCGCGCCGGAGCAGCTTTATGCAGTGTGTGATATCTACATTCGGTACGATAACCCCAAGTCTGAACAGTGTTTAGCGGAACTAAAGAAAGTGGCTCCGGATTACGTGATTGATGAGCTTAATCAGAAAAAGGGACGTCAAAGTACTTCTGAGCAGGTTGACGCCAGCTAACTCAACACTTTATCAGTAAGCTTCTTTAACTAAAGCGTGTTTCTAGTTACAGGGTCACTTTTTGGTGTCGTTACATATGTTGCTCTGAATTGCGCTTGTTAATCGTGAACTATACTTCATTTGGATTTGCATCCCGTACCTCAATATAAGGAATTAAAATGGCTATAAAGTTAAAGGTGATTGTCCTTGCGACAAGTTTTGCTCTGTCTAGCTATGGCATTGCTGCTGATGTGCAAGATCCTCTGCCGTCATGGAACAACACCGGTGCGAAGCAAGCTATTATGGCGTTTGTTACTAAAACGACGACTCAAGGCTCGGACGCTTATATTCCTGAAAGCCAAAGGATCGCTACGTTTGATAATGACGGGACGCTGTGGGCAGAAAAACCCGTTTATCTACAGCTGTTTTTTGCGATCGATAAAGTGAAAGAGATGGCCTCTGAGCATCCTGATTGGAAAACAACAGAACCTTTTGCTTCGGCAATAAAAGGTGACTTGGAGGGGGGTGGCAAGCAAGGCCTTGAAGGTGTGATGAAGCTTGTTATGGCGACTCACTCTGGAATGTCGACTGATCAGTTCCATCAAGAAGTGAAGGAGTGGATGAAAACGGCCGTTCATCCTACGACGGGAAAGCCATACACTGAAATGGTTTATCAACCGATGCTTGAGTTACTCGACTATTTGAGAGCAAATGACTACCAGACCTATATAATTTCTGGAGGTGGCATTGATTTCATGCGTGTTTGGGCACCAGAAGTATACGGGATCCCAACGCAAAATATCGTTGGGACGACATTAAAAGCGGAGTATCAGGTCGTTGATGGAAAGCCAACGATTCAACGCTTGCCAGAAATTGATTTTGTGAATGATAAAGCGGTGAAGCCTGTCACGATTCAGAACTTCATTGGTAAGCGCCCGGTGATGGCATTTGGTAATTCTGACGGTGACTTACAAATGTTAGAGTGGACTAAAGCGGGGTCTGGCCCACGATTTTCAGCGGTTATCCATCACACGGATGACAAGCGTGAATGGGCGTATGATAAAGACTCTCACGTGGGGAAATTAGACAAATCATTTAAAGTGGGTGAAGAGCAAGGTTGGTTGTTTGTCGATATGAAACAAGATTGGAGTCAAGTTTTTAAAGAAGCGATGAAAAAGTAGCGACCCAGCCAACGTAAACATTACACCAAAAATTTTTTGATAGGGGGTGATGAGCAAAACGCTCTTCATCTCCTCAACTTAACAATTCTGTTTGGTATTAGCATAAGCAAATATTGCGTGCGTCCGTATTGGTTATTTGATTGCTGTGTGGCATTATTGCTTAAAACTACTTAAGTGAATTTAAGCAATGACGCAAGAAGAGCGATTGATAGAGCTCAGAGCCAAGCTAGACCTACAAAACAAAATAACGTTATCGGAAGTTTGCGAGTATTTTGGCATCTCGCGAGATTCAGCGCGTCGAGACTTAGTCAAGTTGAGCCAACTACCGGGATTACAAAGAATCCGAGGTGGCGTCATGCTTGCCCCGATATCCTCCTCTACAGAGGCGTACTCTAATCGACCAATTAGTGACACTAAACATCGCCTCGCTCAAGCGGCCGCTAAGCTTTTGGATGAGCGTGACCACCTTGTTATTGATACCAGTACTATCTTATCTCTGCTCCCACTTTACGTAGAAAAAGCACGCTGTGAAGAAGATAAGCTCAACGTGGTCACCAACAGTATTGACGTACTGCTCGCTGCTGAAAAAAGTGAATCAATGGACGTCCATTTCTTAGGTGGACACTTTGACCCCTACGCCAGAGCGATCTTGGGTGCACAAGCAGAACAGCAAATGAAGCAATATCATGTGAATAAGGCGTTTATTGGTGTGTGCGCGTTGTCATCCCGAGGGTTGACGACAAATAATGAGCTAGAAGCAACCATGAAACAAACCATGATAGAGCAAGCTCAACAAGTCATTGTCGTTTGTGAATCCCGCAAAATTGGAAGCGACAATTTTCACCATGTATGTGATTTGTCAAAGATCGACATCGTTATTACCGATCATGCTCCTCAATCAGATTTTCAACAACTTCTCGACCACAATGATATTGAATGTATTGTTGTTTCACCGAAATAAGGAATCTTAGTATGGCTTACGATCCCGTAAAGACCGCCGTGATTGGTTACGGATATTCAGCAAAAACTTTCCACTTACCCTTCATTAAAGCACTGCCAAACTTGACGTTGAGCGCAATAAGTTCTCGTCAACAGGAAGCGGTCCAAAATGATTGGCCAGGTGCTCAGTGGTTTGCTGATGCCAATACTTTACTCGATGACAGTGACGCTGAGCTTGTGATCATCACTGCGCCAAATGACGTGCACTACGAGCTCGCAAAGCGTGCGTTGAACAATGGGAAACATGTCATTGTCGAAAAACCGTTTGTAACGCGCATAGAAGATGGGAATAAGTTGATCGCCTTAGCAGAAGAAAAAGGATTGGTTCTGAGCGTTTTTCATAATAGGCGTTGGGATGGCGATTTTCTCACCGTTAAATCGCTTATCGAACAAGGTAAGTTAGGTGATGTGAGGCTGTTTGAGTCGCACTTTGATCGCTACCGTCCTGAAGTTCGTCAACGCTGGCGAGAGCAGGCTCAAGATGGCGGTGGTATTTTATTCGATCTTGCTCCCCATCTTCTCGATCAGGCCTTGGTGTTATTTGGTTTGCCAGATGCGATAGATGCACAGTGTCGAATGATGCGTCCGGGCGCGACGACGATTGATTACTACAACTTAGTGCTTCATTACACAGACCATATTGTGCATTTACATTCAAACTTATACAGCCCAGAACCAAACCTGCGTTATAAAGTATTGGGTACCGAAGCTAAATATGAAAAATACGGATTAGATCCTCAAGAAGGTTACTTAAAAGAAGGCCGATTACCGGAGAACGATGCTTGGTCAGAAGAGGATGAGGCGTTATACGGTGTCCGCTACGACGAAAACGGTGCGCAAACTATCAAAACGGAGAGAGGTGCGTATCAAGCTTATTTTGTTGGTGTGGCGGACGCAATTCGCCTGGGTGCTGATAACCCGGTTCCTGCCGTTCAAGCAGTACAGAATATCGCTCTGATTGAGATGGCATTGGAAAGCAGTAAAACGGGTAAAACGATTCAGGTGAAATCATGAGCTTAACGCTTGAGCTCGTCGCTCAACAAGAGCATGAGCTTCAATTGAAAGAGTTTAACCATCAAGTTGCGTGGTCTATTGGTTTAGCTTTAAAAGAAGCGGCGGAAGCCTGTGACGCGGCTGTGGCTATTGAGGTCTACGGTTTTGGACAAACGCTATTTCAATACGCGATGACAGGAACGTGCGCTGACCATTTGGATTGGGTTCGTAGAAAGCGAAACTCAGTATTGAGATATGGTCGCAGCTCTTACTACCTCTCGCTATACAATAAGCAAAAGCAGCGTGATTTTGAAAATCAGCCACATCTCGATGCGCGTGAGTATTGTGCTCATGGTGGCGCGTTCCCAATTCGAATCATGGGTTCTGGTTTAATTGGGGTTGTGACGGTATCGGGTTTACCGCAGTTAGATGATCATCAGCTTGTTGTCGATGTATTAAAGACAATGGTAATGACGAGCACAGAGCTTGCTTAAAGTTGTGCGATATTACAGTGGCACGGCATTTATTTTGTGTCACTGAATTCTCTTATTAGCTCATTTTTGCGTTCTATTATGTGAGAAAATATTTAACACTGCTCCCAACTTCCTACCTGAAAATTAAATCAATTTCATATAACCTATACGCTCATTCATACAAAAAGCCATCGAAGCTGGCAGTTGGCAAATGTCCTTTAGAAGAAAAGAAAAACTTAATCTTAGAAACCTTATTGTAATCCTGTGTGTTTTCAGCGTGCTTGTCACTTTGATCAATGCGTTTTATTCGATCTATCGAGTGCAACGAGATCTCATCATCAATAACACGTTAGAGTCCAACCGCGTTTATGCGCAAAAAATGTCAGAAATGACGGACTCTTTCATAGAAAGCTCAATGTCGCAGTTAAAATACAGTGCGAACTTGCTAAAAGATAAGATGCACGATGCTCAGTTTCTTGACGAAGAGGCGGAGAGGCTGAGAAAGCAAACCAAATCATTCAACTCTGTGGTTGTCGTTAATGCGAAAGGCGTCATTATTTCTGTATCACCAGAGACACTTCAGGTTAAAGGTGTAAAGCTTGTTGGTGAAAGAAAACGTCAATCTTTAAATGCTCAAGCGCCCGTTGTCACTGAGCCATTCATCTCACCCGCAGGTAATTATCTGTTAACGATCTCATACCCTATATTTTCTCAGTCCAATGAATATTTAGGCTATATCGGCGGTACTATTTATTTAGAGAAGGACAATATTCTTGCGGAATTACTTAGCCAGCATGCTTACAAAGATGGCTCTTTCCTTTACGTTGTGGACGAAAGCAATACGCTGATCTACCACCCAGATAAATCGCGGGTTGGTGAAGTGATCAACGATAATATGGCAATTAACGCCGTGACAATGGGTCAGCGTGGTAACAAAGAAATTGTGAACTCTCGCGGTGTTGAAATGCTAGCAGGGTATGCACCAGTTGAATCATCAGGGTGGGGAATTGTCGCTCAGCGCCCGAAATCAATGACGTTAATGGTGCTAGATGAGCAGATGTGGAGTGTATTTTTCAAATCGATTCCAATTGGTTTATTAACTCTGCTGTTGATCTGGTTCTTCTCTCTACTTATTTCAAGACCATTATGGCAATTGGCTGGCGCTGTTCGAGGAGTAGAAGAGCACTCCTCATCCATCGATGATTTGAAGCTGGTTAAGTCTTGGTATTTTGAGGCTTCACATTTGAAGCTCAGTTTTCTCAAGGCGTTTGGTATCGTTTCAAAAACCATTGATAAGCTGCAACTGGATACGCTAACAGACGCGATGACTGGGTTGTTAAATCGACGCGGCTTAGACAAAGTTCTAGGCTTGTTTAAGCAAGAAAACACCGCTTTTTCTATTTTAGCTTTGGATATTGATCACTTTAAGAGCGTCAATGATAACTATGGTCATGATGTGGGTGACAATCTACTCAAAGAATTCGCTCAGTTGATGAAAGAGCAAGCCCGAGCGAATGATCATCTTTGCCGTTCCGGTGGGGAAGAGTTCATGATGTTCCTTGAAGCGACGGATGTCCATCACGCGGTTGATGTCGCTGAGCGGATTAGGCATAACGTAGAAAAACACGATTTCCTGGTAGTTGGTAAGGTAACGGTATCACTTGGTGTTTCTCACTGGAAAGGCAACGATATGCCAATTGAAGCGGTAATGAAAGACGCTGACAACGCTCTGTATAAAGCAAAGCGCAACGGAAGAAACAGAACCGAGTTGGGTGAAGACGCACAATAGGTATAGTGCTATGCGCTGAACGTAAAACGCGCCAGTTACCAAGCTTTTGTTTTACTCGTTGGCGTAGCCGCTACCAATTGCTCTAAATGGCAAGTCGAGTTCTAACTCCGGAATTTGCTTGCCCACCCAAGCCGGGAATGTATTGCTATTTGGTCCTGGAAACAACGTGTATTCTTCAGCCCAAGGGTATTGGTTGATAACGCTTTGTATTTTTGGGATAAGTTTATCGGCTTTTTCACCTTGTATTGAGAGTATTTTTTCTGGCTTCGCACCGTACCAGTAGCGATCTGGTGTGCCCGTTTGGTATTGATACAAAGCGGGTTGTCTACGATTCACGCGCCACCCGACCACTTCATACACGGTATATTCGTTCGCATTTTCAGGCTTTATCGCAAACCAAGTGTGCACCGCAAACCAGCCTCGCCAACCAAATGCATCTGCGGCATAAAACTCAATTACGGCATGTTTCACATTGGAAGGGTCAGGCGCGATACCGGCAGGTTCTCTGCTTGCGGTACGCCAATCTCCTTGAGTGCATCCACCCATCAAAGCTGCGATTGATATCAAGCCAACTTTTAATAGATGAGTAAAACTGAGAGAGTTTTTCATTGATCGCTCCTAGACCAACCGATGTTGGAAATGCTTTATTGATTTTAGCTATAAAATAGGTGCAAGCCTTATTGTTAAATCTTCCCTTCGTTAAAAAGAAGGGAAGGCTAGCGCCACAATATCGGATCATACGTAATAATGAGGTAAGCAGATTTGTAACATGTGGCATAGACAATATTGTCTCTCTCTATTAACTTGCTTAGTTGCGTATGAAAAAGTAAGAGCTTGTACGTATATTGCTTACACTATTTAGTAATTTAAAATTAAATAAAAACAATTGCTTGGGTGTTATTGGGGGCGATTAAATAGGCTGGTTTATCCTCAACTGCATTGTGATTCCCCCATTTTTAGCGGAATTTCATCGTACATCCTTTTACTGTATTTAGAGACTTGCGTACACCTGTGGCACAATGGGCGATTATTGAGAGTGCTGTTTGGTAATGCAAATGGCAGAAAAATAACTAGAAATTGAATAACCAATGTTTAAATCAAAAAGTATACTTGCATTATGCACCTTCGCATTTGGCTGTTTTGCCAATCAAGATAGTGAACCAACGTCCGTTGTACTTAACTATGGTGACTCTTCACTCAGCGCTGATATTCAAGCAAATCGAAAATTTCATGTGGTCCAAGATAATGAAAGTGAACATGTGGAGTTTTCTGGAGGAGTCACGAAGGAATATTCCGATTACATTGTGAATATACATATCATCAGAAAAAGCAAAATACGCAGATCAAGTCGAGAGCTAAATACCACCGTATTGATGAACAGCGATCAGCTTGAAAAGCCTTTAGTGGTTGGTATTGAAAATGATGAATTCACCAGTATTACTTTGCGTTAATACTTGGTATTTATCGAATAGGAATGGTTGAACCGATGCTCTCAATACGTCGCTATCGCACAGAGGATGCTCCAATATTGTGGACACTTTTTTACCACACTGTACGAGTCATTAATCGTCGCGATTATACCGAATCACAAGTTTCAGCTTGGGCCCCATCAGATTTTGATCTCAATTCATGGCAACGCACAGTGGATGCTATTCAACCCTATATTGCGGAAATAGAAGGGCAGGTCGTTGGCTATTGTGATTTGCAAAGTGACGGCTTGATTGACCATTTCTTTTGTCACCATGAATATCAAGGCCAAGGTATTGGTCGTGATTTGATGTCTTTTCTATTTTCACAGGCGAAAGTACAGGGGATAGAGCGACTGTACTCTGAGGTGAGTATCACTGCACGACCTTTCTACGAGAAAATGGGGTTCACAGTTAAGGTTCAGCAACGTGCTGAAGTTAGGGGAGAAACCTTAACTAACTTTATGATGGAAAAGTATATTTCACTGAAATCGTGAGCATTTAGTGAGCTTGAACACAGATATAAAATGTTTTCCAATGTGAAAACAAGTTCATTGATCTCGCACCAAAGTTTTGTTTGAAAACAGTGTGCATAATCTTCTCTGGAACAAGCCATTACTGCATTTTTCGTCTCTGAAGGCTTAGTCAGAGCCTAAAAGCTTCGGTATTGCGGTGGGTAATGGCGTTCCATACGCCAATCGTGTCTGGCTAACCATCTCAGGAAGAGAAGTAGTACTATGCGCCCTTATCTCAAATACATTATTCCAACATTGATACCATTGCTTATTTGGTTAATGCCCCTCTCTGCATTCCCATTTGACGGCATTACTATCGTCCAGCAGAGAGTGATCGCAATCTTCTTGCTTGCTGCACTCTGTTGGGTGTTTGAACCCATTCCAATCTACGCCACTTCGGTCGTTATCATTGTGCTCGAACTATTGCTTGTTTCGAATAAAAGCATCGTACTTTTTCGCTTGCAAGAAGGGCAGCCACATTTTGGTGAGCTGTTGCAATATAACGAGATAATGGCGACTTTCGCTAGCCCGATTATTATGCTGTTCCTCGGCGGGTTCTTCTTAGCTATGGCGGCGACAAAGTACAGGCTGGATGTCAACTTAGCGCGCGTGTTGCTAAAACCATTTGGGCAAAACCCAAAGTTCGTTATGTTGGGTTTGATGTTGATCACCGCTGTCTTTTCCATGTTTATGTCAAACACCGCAACAACAGCGATGATGTTGTCGATTCTAACCCCTGTGATTGCGGTATTTGGGCCTAAAGATCCCGGTCGAATTGCGTTTGCCTTGTGTATTCCTGTTGCCGCCAACATTGGTGGTATTGGTACACCAATCGGCACGCCCCCGAATGCTATCGCGCTGAAATATTTGGTTGGTGACAATTTAATTACCTTTGGTGAATGGATGGTATTTGGCGTGCCATTCGTCATTGTAATGATGGCACTAGCGTGGTTTCTGATTGGCTTTTTGTATAAAGCCGAGCAAACCACCATCGATCTGAATATTAAGAGCAAGTTTTTGAAAACACCAAAAGCGATGATTGTCTATGTCACCTTCGCAGGTACGATTATTCTCTGGCTGATGGGGTCAGCACATGGGATGAACTCTTACACAGTGGCATTAATTCCGGTCGCGGTATTCTCATTGACGGGCATTATCAACAAGGAAGATTTGAAGAAAATTTCTTGGGACGTGCTTTGGTTGGTGTCAGGTGGTATCGCTCTGGGTCTTGCTCTGGATAAAACAGGGCTTGCGAAGCTGGTGGTACACAGTATTCCGTTTGATCAGTTCTCGCCATATGTGGTCTTGTTTGGTGCGGCGTTCTTGTGCTTGCTAATGGCAAACTTTATGTCGCATACGGCTACTGCAAACTTACTTATGCCGATTATGGCTGCGCTAGGTACCTCGATGACTTCGTTAACGCCATTGGGTGGAGAAGTGACGCTGATCTTAGTCGTGACATTTGCCGCTTCACTCGGTATGTCGTTACCAATCAGTACGCCACCAAACGCGTTAGCTCATGCTACTGGGCATGTCGAAAGCAGCCAAATGGCTCGTATCGGTGCAGTACTGGGCGTGATTGGTGTATTACTTAGTTTTGTTATGGTTTGGATTTTACATACCGTTGGGCATATTGGGTAACCCATGTACGAAACGAAACTAGATGCGTTAGTACAACGCTATTTTAACCATCTTGAACGCCGATTAACGGTTTTATCCGGATCGGTGCTGATCGAGCAAGCTGGCTACAACGATCGGTTGTACTACGTGCTTTCAGGAGAGTTGGCTGGCTATTATGCGGAAGACGACAAGAAGCCAATTCAGGTATTTTCTGCGTCTCAAGGTGCGTTTATTGGCGTACATAGTTTCTTTTCTGGTACATGGACGGCCTCTTCGACAGTGATTGCTCAAACCGATGTTGAACTGGCTTGGATACAGCGTGATACGCCCGCGGTGGAAGAGGAGACATACGGACCATTGACGACACAATTTATGCCTGTGATGGTGAACGAGTTATCTCGGCGTCAACGGCGTGCAATGCAAGAGGCCTTGGCTAAAGAAAAAGCGTTACAAAAGCTGCATACCGCAGAGCAAATGACAACGTTAGGACAGCTTGCCGCGGGTATTGCTCATGAGTTGAACAATGCTATTGGTGTGGTAAGCAGTAAATCTGAGCGACTCGAGTCGGTCATCATGGAATTGCTTGAAGAAGTTCATCCGGAAGCGAGTCAGTTTTTTGATTTTGGTTTGATGCAAGGACAGAAAGTCTCTTCCAGCGAAGCGAGAAAGCGGGGGCGTCACTTCGAAAAATATTACGGCTTACCTAAGGATCTCGCGCGTGATCTCGCACGTGCCGTTCCAAATAATTTCCTGTCGGAGCATTGGTTAAAAAGACCCGAAGAAGCGATACGTTTCTGGCAAATGGGGCGAGACCTTCATGATTTGCGTATTGCCTCTAAACATACTGTTGGCATTGTACGTTCAGTGAAACAATTGGGGCGTACGGATATCGACCTGGATGAAGCGTTTAATATTAATGACTCAATCAATCGAGCGCTGGCCCTATTGCAAAGTGACTTAAGACGCGTGAGCGTACGTTTTAGCCCAGCGGAGTTGCCGGACTTTGTTGGCTCTCAAACCGAACTCGTACAAGTTTGGGTCAATATTTTAAAGAATGCGTGTGATGCACTTGGTCAAACCGAAGATCCGGGGATCGAAATACATACTCGAGAGAGTAAGGGGAAAATTTTGGTCACGATTGCTAACAACGGACCAGAAATCGATGAAGCGACACGCAGAAAAATTTTCCGGCCAAACTTCACCACTAAAAAGGGTGGGTTGTCGTTTGGTTTAGGATTAGGGCTGTCGATTGTGAAACGCATTATCGCCGGATATAACGGCTCTATTGTGGTAAAGAGCGACAGTGAAAAAACAATTTTTAGAATCAAGTTACCAGTAGAGGGTGAACATGGAGAAGCTTAATGTAATTTGCGTTGATGACCAACGAGAGGTATTAAGCGCGGTTCTACAAGATTTAGAGCCGTTACATCAGTGGTTGAATATCGAAGACTGCGAATCCGCAGGTGAGGTTCTAGAACTGATGGATGAGCTTGATGCAGAAGGCGAGATGATCGCATTAATAATTTCCGATCATGTCATGCCAGGTAAAACAGGAGTGGAACTACTGACAGAGGTATCAAAAGACAGTCGTTTTGTTCGCACACGTAAAGTGCTTCTGACGGGGCAGGCGACACACACGGATACCATTAATGCGATTAACTCCGCAGGTATTGACCGCTACTTTGAGAAGCCATGGCAAGCGAGCCAATTGATTGAGTGCGTTAGAAACTTGGTGACTCAATATATCTTTGATATGGGCTTAGATTACACTCAATATCATGAACACTTAGATCAGAGTGTTGTTTTTGAGCGCCTACGTTAATCAAGGCTCTCTAAGGTTGTTTTCGTCACGGCCAGTTAGTGTCTGAAGTTTGCTGTGAGTAGTTCAGCATGCTTAACGTGGCCGTGCGGAATAGCGTTAATTCTGGGATTATTTCGCCGAAGAACGGTTTAGCTCAATGAATAGCGACTGGCACTGGCAACAGAGAGTGGTTTAGAGAACCAATAACCTTGCAAATAATCGACGCCCATCTCGGAAAAGAAGTCACACATTTTTGCGTCTTCGATGCCTTCTATCACCACTTCAATATTGTTTTCCTGACACATAGTGATAAGAAACTTCAAATACTCTTGAGAAGAGCGATTGGTCAGTGTCTTCCATGCCATCGACTTATCAATTTTGATTTGTGTCATCGGCAAGTCGAAGAAGCTATTTAATGAACTGTAACCAGAGCCAAAGTCATCGAGTGAGAGTGCAAAACCTAACTCCCTGAGCGTGCTTAGGGGGGCAATAGCCGTCTGGTTATTATCCAAAATAAACGTTTCTGTCAGTTCCAAAACAATAGACTCGGGGTCAACGCCTGCTTCATCCGCCATGGCTTTAATTCGCGTAGGGAATTCGCTGTTCATCAACTGAAGTACAGAAACGTTCACGTTAACACGAACTTGGTTTTGGTAACGTTCACGGTAGTTTTTGATGAATTCACACGCTTTGGCAAATACTTGATATCCCAGTTCGACGATCAATCCTTTGTTCTCCGCTACAGGGATAAACTCGTCGGGATAAATTTCGCCAAACTCTTTGCTACGCCAGCGCACTAGTGATTCGAAGCTCACCACTTTTGAGCTTTTGGCGTCAATAATTGGCTGAAACTTAACACTTAATGTCTGTTTTTCTAGCGCACTTTTAAGACCTTGCTCAATAAAGAAGTAGCGATCAACGGCATGCTGCGTCTTCTCACTGTAGACCGCGACGCGGTCTTTATTTTGTTCGCTCGCGTACTGACAAGTTCTTGCCGCTTTACGTAAAATTTCCTCTGCGGAGTGACTAGGGTCAATACAAGGATACAAACCAATGCTAATGTTGCTACCTAGGTATTGGCCTTCTTCAATCACCGCTTCATGGTAGGTTTGTTTTAAACTTTCGGCGTAACTCTGTAGCGCTTCTATTGAGCACTCATCGTGAATCAAAATCGCAAAGTCATCATCATGTACGCGATACACCGAGCTGTTTGGAGAGGGCAAGTGACTGAGAGTTTGTAGCAACTTCTCTACTAACCCATCGACCAGTTCACTGCCATATTGATTCAAGTAAGATTTGATGTCTTCGATCTGAATATAACAAATAGACGCGCAAGAATCGGTGGTACGTACACTGTCCTCGATATCCAGCAAGAGGTGGGCGCGGTTAGCCATGCCTGACGCGTTGTCATGAAATGCAACTTGATGGATGTAACTTTCCATCAGCTTACGCTCAGAAATATCGCGATGGCTGCCAACCATGTAATGGCCATGTTCTGTTTCTTTGGTCATGGCTACGCCTTCTATCCAGACGTATTGTCCATTGGGTTTACGAACTCGGTAAGTGGTTGTAACCCTCGTATTGTTGGTCGTGATGTGCGCATCGACCCTTGTGGACAGCCTTTCTCGATCAAGAGGATGAACAAGTTCTAACCACTGCTCTAAACTGATTCGGCCAGCGTTAATACCGAGCTGTTCATAGAAGCCTTTGTTGTAAAATACCATGGTACCAAACTCATCCATGTAGAAGAGGCCTTCGTTAAATACGTCGAAGATATGAATGAATCGTTCTTCAACGATTTTCAGGAACTCTCGGTCACTATCTGAGGCTTGTTGGTCAAATATGGTGGTCAAGATATTTCCTCCTCGAGCGTTTTAGCATCAGAGATGAGTGTGGGGGTTTGATAACATAGAGTTGATCTGTTGGCGTACATTACAATCACAAAAGTATCAGTTCAAATTGTTTGGCTATCATTTTATGCGCTACTAGGTTAATAACATACTAAGATTAGGCGGCTAATCATCGACATTTATAAAAAATAGTCAACAGTAAAAATCATTTATAAAATACAGTTATTGATGCTGTCCGCAATCTATAAATATTTATGAATAATTATCCTCAAGTTATTTTAAGACGTGTCGGTTAGAGGTTCTGTTCTTGAGTGTCATATCTGTATATTTGCTAGGCTAAAGACCATATTAACAAAAAGGGCTTAGTGATCGCGATGGGTTATTAATTGACAGGATGCTCATTAATAGTAATCAATTCTAATTTATTATCACGCCAATTAATCAAATCTCTTATAATACTGCCGTTAATATCGAGTAAGCTTTCTTTTTATGCAGTACGATCCAAAAAATTCAATCAAAATTGCGCTCGCTGATGTCGGCGTTGGTATGTTTGTTACCGCGATAGAGCACAACAAGCGCGTAAATTTAGCCAATGCAGGGCGGATATCTAGCCCAGAGGGCATTAAGAAGCTTACCGCGAGCGGCGTGAAGTATGTTTGGGTAGATCAAACATTATCTTCTCAGAAGTGTGTCTTTAAGCCTGTGGATGAATCCATTGTTGCCGTAGAAGAGGAGCGAGAGCCCAAGTCCTCAGACTTTTCGAAGGTTCAACGCGCTTATCGCTCGAGAGATGTTCAACATAAACGAGCCAAAAAGCTAATTGCGGAAGCAAAAGATCTGGCGCAGAAACTATTGAATCAAACTTTTGAAGGCAAAATCATTGAAGTTGATGAGGTAGAAGCTTGGGCCGATGATGTCATTGAAAGCGTTTTTATCGACTCAGATGCGTTGCAATGTGTTTCTGCACTCCGAAAAAAAGACTCCTACTTGTTGGAACACTCCGTCAATGTGGCTTGCCTTTTAGTGTCATTTGGTAAGTACTTGGGGTTAGATAAGCAGACATTAAAGCAGCTCGCTATTGGTGGCATCATTCATGATGTAGGTAAAATTAAAGTTGATGACAAGATTTTGCATAAACCAGCAAAGCTAACACCTGAAGAGTTTGAACACATGAAGCTACATCAAGTGTTCGCTGGTGAGATTATTCTCCATGTAAAGGGCCTTAGTGATGTGAGTCGCGATGTCTGTTTGATGCATCATGAGAAGTTAGATGGCAATGGCTACCCTAGAGGTTTGAAGGGCGATGAGATTCCGATTCACGGCCGCATGAGTTGTATTGTTGATATTTACGATGCGTTGACGGCCGATCGCTGCTACAAAAAAGGCATGAGCTCAGCAGAAGCGTTTAAAATCTTGTTGAGTTTAACGCCATTTCATTTAGATGCAGACCTAGTCTACAAGTTCATTAATTGCGTTGGGATGTACCCAGTGGGCTCTATTGTTGAGTTGAGTGATGGGCGTGTTGGTATTGTTTGGTCCTCAAATGACTCTCAAGCTTTAAAGCCAGAAGTGAAGTGTTTTTACTCACGTAAATATCAGCGTTATATCGATGTGGCGATGGTCGATTTGAAAAATAGCCTACACAAAATAGAAAGAGCAGTCGCTCCGTCATCGTTAGAAATCGATCCCAAGCCTTTTTATGATTAAGAAAAATAAACATGCTTTACAACCTTGCATGCAGAGCGTATTTTGATTGCATAACTATCTATTAATGGTTTCTAAATTATGTAGGGATTAGGTGGTTATTAAAGAATCGAGTTTCATGGATGGAAACTGAGCTAGGAATATCTCAATAAAGATTGAGATACAACCCTCTACTTTTTGCGGGAAGGGATGCCAATGCAAATTGATACATGGATTTTTTACACTCTGGCCATTTTGGTGCTCACTGCATCGCCTGGGCCAAGCTCATTGCTGTGTTTAAGTAAAGGTGTGAGTAGTGGGTTTCGTATTGCCCTCATGACTGCGCTAGGCAGTTTATCAGCGATCACTATTATACTAACGCTTTCTTTTACCGGGTTAGGGGTTGTGATTGCCTCATCTGAGCTGGTCTTCAATATCATCAAATGGTGTGGTGCCGCTTATTTAATCTGGTTAGGCATTCAAGCGCTGCGCTCTTCTCAAACGGATTTTGACAAAACGGCAGCCGTCCAAAGCTCCTCGAATACGCTCAGCGCGTTCACCAGTGGTTTTATTGTTGGCGCTAGTAACCCGAAAGCGATTGTCTTTTTTACCGCTTTGTTTCCTCAGTTCATTGATCCCTCTGCGCCTTTGTTGGCTCAATACGCGATTTTTGCATCTACATTTGTGGTGTTTGAGCTAAGTTGGCTAACATTTTATGCATTATTAGGTGTAAAAGCTTCAGACTGGCTGTTTGTCGCTGGAAGAGCCAAGTTGTTCAATCGCCTGACTGGCGGAGTATTTATTAGCGCGGGCGTCATGTTGTCGACGGCAAACCGATGAGAAAGCGCGTGTTCGGTGGATGGTTGGATTATTTCAATAGCGTAAGTTGCAATAACCTAATTTAGCGTTAGCTTATTTCCATTATGGAAATAGACGTTTTGTTTATTTTCATTAGTGGCAACAGGTAAGCCGGAGTAAAATCACGTTACTCTTTAGGGGTAGAATCCATGTTTTATCTTGTGGGTTTGTGGTTACTTTTTCAGGGACATCTCAGATGAAAAGCCTTTCTGAACTACAACAACGTTTTCTAGACATTGCGACTGATGTTCGTCTTTCTCCAAAACAAAAGTCGAACTTTTTGGCCTTGGAGGCGGAAGCATGTATTCCTTACATGTCGATTTCCCCATCGCTAAGACAAGCAATGGATGAAGGAATCATCTGTGATATGTTTGAAGGCCATGCACCTTTCAAACCACGCTATGTGTTGCCTGATTACGCTAAGTTCCTATTGCAAGGCTCTGAGTATCTAGAGTTGCTTCCAGCTGACGATTTCGATGATGCGCTGAATATGCTCACCATCATTTACCATCATGTTCCATCGGTAACGAATATTCCGGTGTATTTAGGTCAGTTGGATGATGTCTTATTGCCTTACATAGGCGACCTGACAGAGAATCAAATTTACAAAAAGTTAAAACATTTTTGGATCATGTTGGATCGCACATTGCCAGATGCGTTTATGCACGTGAATGTCGGACCGACAGACAACATTATTTGTCGCACTATTTTAAAAGTGGACGCCGAGCTCAAGCAGATTGCGCCAAATCTTACTTTCATGTATGACGAGTCGGTCACACCTGATGATTTACTTCGTCAAGCGACGCAGAATATTTGCGAGTGTAGTAAGCCTCATATTGCCAATTACCCTGTGCACTCGAAAGCCTACAGCGGTTCACGTTTTGGTATTGTAAGTTGCTACAATTCACTGCTACTGGCTGGTGGTTCAAACACGCTGGTGCGAATGAACCTAAAAGAAGTCGCAGAACGAGCATCGGATTGTAACGACTTTTTAAACAGTGTTTTACCTCTATACCATCAATTAATGGTTGAGTTGATGGACGCTAGAAGTACGCACTTGCATGAAAAGTCCAATTTCTTTCAAGGATTTTTGACGCAAGAAGGGTTGATTGAAGAGTCCCGTTTCGCACCAATGTATGGCATTTATGGTATGGCAGAAGCGGTGAACCTTCTGTTCGAAAAAGAAGGCCAAACGGGGCAGTACGGAAAAGATGAACGTGCGAATGCTTTTGCTCATGATGTTTCAGCCACACTGGCGAAACTAGTGGAGTCAACCCCAGTGAAATATGGTTTGGATGGCAAAGCGCTCTTACATGCTCAAGGCGGTATTAGCTTAGATCTTGGCGTTACGCCAGGTGTGCGCCTTCCTTATGGCACGGAGCCAGACCCTGTCACTTATGTACAAGCAACAGCTGAGCATCACCAGTATTATCGTGCAGGTATCAGCGATATTTTGACGATTGATGAAACGGTGAAATCAAACCCAGAAGCGATGTTCAATTTGTGCAAAGGGGCGTTAAATGCTGGTTATCGTGAGTTTACCGCGAATGTGGCCTCAAATGATTTGATTCGCGTTACGGGATACATGGTTAAACTTTCTGATATCGCAAAATATGATGCAGAAGGTTCGAGAACCAATACGACGTTTCTGGGAGCAGAGGCGGCAAAAAATACTGGGATTTTAGATCGCTCACCACGTGTGGTGAGTCATGAAATGACACCGACCTACACGCAGGCGTAAAGGTCGGTTTAGGAAAGAACAAGATGTCTAGACGAAGTGGAAGCCTTTTGGCAAAAGTCACTCGTATCCTTCCTTTCTCTTGTGTTGATGGGCCAGGAAATCGTCTAGTCATCTTTCTACAGGGTTGTAACTATCAGTGTTTGAACTGTCATAACCCTCATACAATAAACCATTGTAATCACTGTGGTGATTGTGTGAGTGAGTGCCCGGCAGAAGCACTGAAGTTCGACGAAAACAACAACGTTGTTTGGCTTAAAGAGGAGTGCACCCACTGCGATCATTGTATAGAGATATGTCAGAACCAATCTAATCCAAAAATTACTGACTACTCTGTGGTAACAATGCTCGATTTGATACGCAAGCATCGCTTTTTCATCAGTGGTGTTACAGTATCCGGTGGGGAATCTACCTTACAACTTCCTTTCATTATTGAGCTGTTTAAAGGGATGAAGCAAGATCCTGAGCTACAGCACCTTTCTTGTTTCATCGACAGCAATGGCTCTTTATCAGTGACAGGTTGGCAGCGTGTGCTTCCTTTTCTGGACGGTGCGATGATCGATTTGAAATCGTGGCAGACAGAGACGCACCAGTGGCTAACTGGGCGTGATAATCACCGTGTATTCAAAACGCTTCAGTATCTTGCAAAGCATGAAAAATTGTATGAAGTTCGGTTACTGCATATTCCAGGGAAAAGTGATTTGGATATAGAAATCGTAGTGATTGGGCGCTATTTGAGTACTTTGCCTGAATCGGTGCTTATCCGTTTAAATGCATTTCAACATCACGGAGTCATGGGGGAGGCGCTAACTTGGGATGTCTGCTCGCGCCATGATATCGAACGCTTAAAATCAGAACTTTTACGTTACGTGAGTAACCCCATCGCAGTGCCGGCTGTACTCACGTAATGCAGTTTTGATTCGTTATCTTACTCACGCATCGCACGCGTCTAGCATGGCACAGGCATCGAGCAATTGTTTTTGTAGCCATTTTAAAGCCGGATCGTTCAAGCTCGCTTTGTTCCAAACGAGGCTGTAGGCTACCTGTCCATAATCGAATGGAAGGGATTGTTCAACCAAGCCTTTTGCTTGCATGGCCGCCCTTGCCCAAAGCTTGGAACAGGTGAACAAGTAATCTGAGTGCTGGCACATCACCGCAGCTGAGCCAAAATCCGCTACACGCATAGCCATATTTCGCTTCGAGTGCCTTTGTGTGAGGTTCTGCTCGAAATAAGGTTGTGAGAGATCTTTATCATGAATCCCAATGTGTCTTGCACAGAGGTAGCTTTCAACAGACAAAGGCTGTTTAGAGAGTGGATTTGATGGTCCCATTAAACAAACCATTTCGTCTTTTAGAATGGTTTGCCATACCAAGTCTTTGTTTTGCGTGGGCGGCTGACTAAGATCGTGTGGAAGCAGCAAAAAGTCCACTTGGCCTCTTACCAACGCATCGAAACTCATTTCCTCTTTTGCATGCACATTCAAATGTGCGTGATTACCGAGTTGCTGAGATAAATGCTGTAGAACTGGCGCAAAAAGCTCAAACGAACTTTCACGCATAGCTAATGAGAAACTGCCCTGATAGTAAGCTGGATTAAATGAGCCCTGATGTAATAATCCATTCATGCTAGAGAGTATGCCATGGATCGAGGGGCCAATGTGCAGCGCAAATGCCGTTGGTACCAAGCGAGTACCATCGCGATAGAAAAGGTCATCTTTCAGCGTTTCACGTAATTGCCCAAGTGTTTTACTGACGCTCGAAGGTGTTACACACAGGCGCTCTGCGGCAAGCGTAACACTGTGAGTGGTTAACAACATATGCAATACAGTGAGGTGTTTTAGGCTAATGCGTGAAAGAGCAATGTAGTCCATAAATAGCATGGTTTCTTATGATTTTTGGCAGTATATCAGGATGAAACAAATTTTTACTATTGTTTATCTCGTAAATGAGCATCTTTCGCTTTGAGCTCAATGTATTTAACGTGTTGCGTAAAAATAATTTGAGCTTTGTAAGATTAAAGAATTCTCTTGGATTTGTTAGATCTTTGGCATTTTCCTTTCTTCAATTTAAGAATTTCTATTTCATTTATCTTTCTAGTGCGAGGGCTGAATAGTTTGTGTACGAATGAAAAGCCGTCATTGCCTTTAAAAATAGCCATTGTGTTGTTAATTGTTTGGTGATTTACTCAAGATCCTTAAGTAACAGAGGTATAAATAATTAATGGACGACCCCTTTAGTCGACAGAACCCTTCACCGTATGTCTTCCCATCATTGGAGGCGTACTCATGTTAGAACTTTTCATGCAACCAGAGGCTTGGGCGATTTTCGCCACTTTGTTTGCGCTTGAAGTTGTCTTAGGCGTTGATAACGTCGTTTTTATCTCCGTCCTATGTGAAAGATTGCCACAGCACCAACGTAAACTGGCAAGAAACCTTGGCATCGGCCTTGCCGTTATTGCTCGTATTGCATTGGTTTTTTCTATCTCTTGGATTATGCAGTTGACTCAACCACTGTTTTCCATCGTAAACCAAGTGTTTACCGGAAGAGACGTGATCATGATCGCGGGTGGTGCATTCTTATTGGCAAAAAGCCTGAAAGAGTTGTGGAGCTGGCTAAATCACAATGAATCTGGCCACTCGACTCATGCTCGTACTGGATTAGCGGTAGTGCTGCTGCAGATTGTTGCTGTGGATGCGGTATTCTCAATGGACTCGGTGATAACCGCCGTCGGTTTGACAAGTGATGTCCCGCTTATGGTCGCGGCGATTGTCTCGTCTGCAATCGTGATGGTAATGACTGCTGAAAAAATCAATAATCTGGTGACGCGCTATCCCGGCTTTAAAACGTTGGCATTGCTGTTCCTCGTTTTATTGGGTGGCTTATTGATGGCAGAAGGCTTCGCAATTCATATCAATAAAGGTTATGTGTACTTTGCGATGGCATTTGGTTTGATTCTGGAACTTTGTCATATCCAGCTAAAAAACAAACAGCGTCCTAGCATTAAGCGTCTTCGTCCGTTGCGAATTCGAGCAACGAGATTAGAAGCTCGTCAATAATAAACGACATTGCCGCTCACATGAGCGGCATTTTTATATCTTGTATCATCTATTTTAATTCTCGTTTTGCTTAGTTGTCGTCTCGATAAAAAATCGCATTTGTTGTTGTGTCGCAGATTTTTTATATAGAGCGCCCAACTAACACGAGTGAACGAAAATAATGAATAAAATGATCGATGCGTTAGCAACCAATGGCTACTACATCTGGGATGACTTTCTTTCTGAACAAGAGGTGGCTCAACTGCGAGATTGCATTCCAAGCAATTGGAAAAAAGCACGTATTGGTCGTAACGATGATGTTACTCGTATTGAATCTATTCGTAGTGACAAGATTCAATGGTTATCGCCAAATATGGGGCATGCTGTTACTTCTTACTTGGATAAAATGGAAGAGATCCGCCAAGAAGTGAACCGTCACTTGTTTCTTGGACTTTTTGAGTACGAAGCTCATTTTGCCAAGTACGAGAAAGGGGACTTCTACCAAAAACATTTAGATTGCTTCAAAGGTAACGAAAACCGTCGATTGACGACCGTTTTTTATATGAACGAATCCTGGACGGAAGAAGACGCGGGTGAATTAGTAGTATACGATTTGAATGACACTAAAATTGCAACCATTCCCCCACGCTCAGGGCGTTTGTTCGTATTCTTATCAGAGCAGTTCCCACATGAGGTGTTACCAACTAATGCCGAGCGTTTTAGTATCGCTGGTTGGTTCAGAATCAATGGTGTGCGAGATAATTTACTTGATATTGCTAGGTAGCTATTTATCTGCCTAGTTTTATCATCCTAAAAAAGGGGGCGTGTGTTCGCCCCTGTTTTGATTAAACGTCGGTTGAGAGTTCGTAACACTCTGTCATGTGTCGTTCTAATACCGCATAAACGTCAGAGCAAAGCTCCTCTTTGGCTATTTGCTCACCCATAATGTCGGCGATCTGTGTTTGAGTCATTAGTCCTCGATAGGGGCGATCTTGAGACAGGGCTTGGAAGACATCCGCGACAGCAATGATACGCGATGGAACATCGAGCTCGTCGCCTGTTTTGTGATAGGGATAGCCCGACCCGTCTAAACGTTCATGATGATTGGAAGCCCATTCCGCTATTTTCGCGTTAGGAAAGACCTTGTGCAATGCGAGCTGAGTATCAATGGTATGGCGTTTAATGCGTGTGTACTCTTGTTTGTTCAGAGAGCCTTCTTTGTGAAGGATTTCATCTGGTGTTTTTAACTTTCCAATATCATGCACCAGCCCTGCAATATATAACATTTCTTGGTCGTGCTCGTTTAGCCCAAGCTTAATTGCTAGATAACGAGATAATTCCGCTACTTTTTGTGAATGTTGATAAGTGAACGGGCTCTTTGCATCGACAATTTGAGCGATAAACATTCCCAAACTGTTCATATCTTGGATGGTTAATTGTTTTTGAAGCCAATCAATGCTTTTAAAATTTAGGCCTATAGTTTCAATATTTTCCGACTCCATCGCGAACCAAAACGCGTCGGTCATGACGAGTTTAACCATTGCTTCGGCCATGCTTGGATTAAACAAGGTTCCAACGTTTGCCATGATGCACTCAGCAATCAATTCTTCATGAAGCGTGACAATGTCACAGTGGCAGTTCATGACGTATTTTGAGCGCATAAAATCAAGGCGGTCCGATAAGTAGAGCAGGGCGGCCACCTCTTTTTCAAAAGGCGGTAAATCGAGCTCTTTTAGTTCGCTCCAATGTGTATGGTGGTAAAGAACTGGTGTCGCAAATTGGCGCAACAAACGACACTGCTCGAGGCTTCGGTACCCTCTTAAGCAGTGTGTTTTCACGTCTTGTGGCACGAGCTCTTCAAGTAACATTTTATGTTCTTGTGTTTCGGAGACTCCACAGTCGTGGATCATACCTGCGAAGTAACAAAACTCCGCTTTTTCTGGCTCCCAACCCATGACGCGAGCACATTGGTAAGCGATATAAGCGACACGATGGCTGTGGTGAGTATCGTCAACACCGACATAATCGAGTGCTCGAGCAACCCAGATAAGTGCTTGTTTTAGATCGACTTCAAAGCCCGTGTCCGTATGGGAATGGCAAGAATGATTCATGGTTTATACCGACATTGCTAATTAGCCCACGCGAAACCCAAATCAGAAGGTGATAGGAAAATTGGGTACGACAGCGAATAGACCCCAAAAAGGTGGGCGTTTAGACGTAGTTTTAATTATGGGGCGGATAATAATCCTAGTTGCATAACAATATCACCTGAAGCTCATGATTAAGAGTCAGTTATTTGAACTAAGTATTAGTTTTGAAAGATTATTGTTGCTTTTATTGACTTATTTGAAAACGACAATAAATCATGATGTAACGCATTCTTATTTGTATTTTTATAAGTGATGTTCGGATTAGATTACTGATATTCCGTACCGTTATGTGATTAAGCAGAATTCATATTTTTGAGTTTGTATGAATGATAAGGCACCTTCAATAACCACTTTATGATCGGCAAAGCCGAAGAGGGGTGAGTTATTAAGGTAACGCTAATGGAAAGTCATAAAAAATAATTTTCTCTACAGCTCACATGGTGTGGGGAGATCAAGATAACGGTATTGCTCCCTCAGCAGCATTTATGTGTTGATGGAATGACTTAATTAAAAATGTGTGATTGCAAAGTAAGCATAGGTGATAAAAGTAGCTAGAATGATAGCTCTAAATGAAAAGGATTTCGTATGTTGAAGCATCGCTTATATCGGACTTACACCGCAGGGCTAAAAATAGCAGCTCTTATCCTTCCTATGCCGAGACCAACCTTGTTTTCCGGCCCTGGTTCGATGAATGAGCTATTAGAATCGATGACCGAACTGGGATTTAAACGCGTCTTATTAGTTACCGATGAAGGGTTAGTCCAAGTCGGTATTGTCGATAAGGTGCTCAAGGCGGCAGCACAACTCGATTTACAGTTAGATATTTTCTCGAAAGTGCAGCCCGATCCTACCTATGATCAGGTAGAAAGCGGTCTAGAGGCTTACCATCGTTTTCATTGTGAGGGCATATTAGCTTTGGGAGGTGGCTCGGCAATGGACTGCGCAAAGGTCATTGCTGCGAAAGTTACCAATAAACGGCCAATAAAAAAGTTAGCTGGACTATTGAAAGTATGGCGAATGCCAGCGCCTCTGTTTGCTATTCCAACGACCGCAGGAACAGGAAGTGAGGTCACCATCGCCGCGGTCGTATCAGATCCCTCCTCACACATTAAAACCCCTTTGATGGATCCAAAGTTGGTGCCACTAATGGCAGCTTTAGATGCGAATTTAATGATTGGTTTGCCTCCTAAGATCACGGCTGATACTGGCGTTGATGCATTAACTCACGCTATTGAGGCGTATGTGTCGAGAAATGCTACTCAAGAAACTAGGGCTTACTCTGTTGCCGCCATTAAGTTAATTTTTAAGTATCTTCCTCGGGTCGTAGCACAAGGGGATGATGTTGAAGCTCGACATAAAATGGCCATGGCATCCTACTACGCAGGTTTAGCATTTACGAAAGCGAGTTTGGGTTATGTTCATGCGTTTGCTCACACATTCGGTGCGAAATATGGAATACCTCATGGCATGGCAAACGGATTAGCCTTGTTACCTGTGCTGCGCTTTTCATTATCAGAGATAGAGCCTCAACTAAGAAAACTCGATGCGTTGACGGCCGAAGGGCAGTCAGGTGAGGCGAGTGCTCAACACTTTTTGACGCACGTGGAGTCTTTGTTTGCAAGCATTGATATTAAGCAGAAAAGTGCACTCATTAAGCGCGAAGATGCTGATGCGCTTGTAGATTTAATTCTGAAAGAGGCGCACTGGAATTACCCTGTCCCTAAGTTCATGAGCAGGGAAGAATGTACTCAGCTATTGTTGGATATTAGTACTGTGTAAATTTAAATTTACACTTGTGGCTTTTTATCCTTACACTTTGCTTGATCTTCTGCTGAAGATCCTACAATATCGACAGCATTACAAATATGGTGTTGGTTTCGGTACGCCGTTGCCCGATCTAATACCGATAATTCCTAATAAAGTGTAAAGATAAATATACAATGAGTCGTTCTAAAGTATTCGGTAGTACTCTAATTATCGCGGGAACTACAATAGGTGCTGGCATGCTAGCCCTTCCACTTGCCTCTGCCGGCATTGGTTTTTCAACTTCAATCATCATCATGCTCAGTTTATGGGCTCTGATGGCTTTCACTGCCTTACTCATGCTTGAGCTTCATCAGCATGCAGAAAGTAGTGCAACTCTTCATACTTTAGCGAAACAGATCCTGGGCCAAAAAGGCAAGTGGGTGGCAAGTTTTGCGATGTTGTTTCTGTTCTACTCATTGTGTGCAGCGTACATCGCTGGCGGTGGTGCTCAGTTCGGAGACCGCCTTGCACAATGGTTTGACCTTGATATTTCAGGGCCTACATCAACGATAATCTTTACCTTGATTGTGACTTTAGTTGTGACAGTTGGTACAGGTACGGTCGATAAAGTTAACCGCGTGTTGTTCGCGATGAAACTTGTTGCGATGGTTGCTGTGCTTTCTTTTCTTGCTCCAAACGTTACAGAATCTTACTTATTGAGTATGCCGATTGAGCAAGGTCTTATTGTAGCGGCGATTCCTGTTATCTTTACTTCGTTTGGTTTTCACGGAAGCATTCCGGCAATTGTGAATTACTTAGATGGCGATACTTCTTCTTTGCGCAAAGCCGTTATTATTGGCTCGACGATTCCGCTCGTGATTTACATCTTTTGGCAGATCGTGACATTGGGTGTGGTTAGCCAAAGTACGCTTATTGAAAACGGCGGGTTGAGCGCGCTTATTGGTCAACTATCGCAGACGGTGCACCAATCAAACTTAGGCAACATTGTCGGTGTATTTGCTGATTTGGCACTGTTAACGTCATTTCTTGGTGTGAGTTTGGGTCTATTCGAATTTTTGGGTGATACCATCAAAGGGAGCAACGATAAGCCTAATCGCTTGGTTGCGGCACTCGTGACGTTTACCCCACCGCTGGGCTTCGCACTTTTTTACCCTCAAGGCTTTATTATGGCTTTGGGTTATGCAGCGATTGCATTAGCGATTTTAGCCATCTTTTTGCCTCTGGTTATGGTGATCAAGGTTCGTAAATCGGATGATTTTACGGGGGAGTACCGAGTTGCTGGTGGCCAAGGAGCATTAGTGATAACGGGTATCGCTGGCACAGGTATCGTATTAGCTCAGGTGTTAATTACGTTGGGTGTGCTTCCTGCTCTGGGCTAGTTGTTTAGAACGTTCTCTGAATAACCTCTAGTTACTGAATCCATCGTAATCAATCAGTATTGTTAAGCCAACGAGTTTCGCTCGTTGGCTTTTTTAATCTGGATCAAATTACCGTAAGATATTCGGTGAAAGAATTGGTAGAAATGTGCTTTTATTTCGTACACTTAAGTTGTGGTATATCGATAATTTAAGTGGAGAAAACCGCTCAAAATACCATTGAATTTACAACACAATGAGCTTCTCTTGTTTCTCTGCTTGGGTGTGGAGGTGAAGTATGGCGCACCGGAGTTTTTACCCGTTTGCAAAACCGCTTAATGAGCAACTGCAAACGCTAAAGGGCAGGATGCAGGCGCACTTGCCGTGTATTGATAGGGTGTCATTTGCTAAATATCACCCAGACCAAGATGTGCTCAAATCATTTGCAGAAAGTGAGTTCGACACTTGGTGTTTAGCCCACCATGAGTCAGCATTCCGTAAACTCCACCACCTCAATATTGCCTCCAAAAACGCGATTCCTCGCATCGTCGAAGACCTTCACGATATTAATCATTGTCCTCGGGTTCAAACCTTACTCAAACAGGGATACCAGTCGTCGGTTGCGATTCCTTGTTACGACAATAAAGCATTTACAGGCTTTGTGTTTTTAAATTCCACTCAGCCCAATGCGTTTAGCTTAGAAGCGTTGAATAGTCTCAAACCTTATTTCGAAATGATTCAATTTGCGGTTGAATCAGAAGACCACGTCGTTAGCGCGATAGAAACGTTGGCGAACCGAATGCAATGTATGATGCCAGGCTACTCCCCTGAGTTTTACGCGCATACCAAACGAATGAAGTACTACAGCCAAGTCATCGCAACGCAGTTAGCGGATCGTTATCACCTGAATGATGAAATGGTCGAAGATATTGGTATTTTTGCTCAATTCCATGCGCTCAGTGATATTCAGTTGCCAGTTGAAATTGCTAGTCGCCGAACAAATTATACTCAAGAACAAGAGGCGATATTGATTCAACATATTGAGCGTTGCATCGACTCGGCCGATGACATAGTAGCTCGTATCGGAAATCCGGTTCACCCGAGTGTGACTTTGTTTTTGCAGATGGTTACGTATCAATACGAAAACTTAAATGGTACTGGTTATCCGTATGGTTTAACCAGTGGCGATATACCAATAGCCGCGCAAATTACTGCTGTCGCGAATGCCTTTGATTTTATGACGACGCACCATCCGTACAGGCAAGCGTGGTCCATCCCATACGCATTGTTAGAACTTGAAAAATGGGTATATCAGGGATGGTTATCTCGAGAATGTGTTAATGCTCTGCGAGAGCATCAAGGTTATATAAAGCAAATCATCCACAAATATCCGGAGCACTATACAGGCTTGGGGTTAATGTGAAGAGCAGTAACGAAGTTGAAATGTTGACGAGGAGGAATATTTAAACAATACTGTTTTTATATACAGTAATAAGTTTGGAGGTGAAGTATGTTGTGGGAAACCCTTGAAAGAGTAAACCGCTTACGCCAACAAGCACTTGCAAATCCTGAGTTTGTTGAGTCAGCAAAAGAGCACGAACAAGCACTTCAGGAGCAAGAATACCATTATCAAACGAAGAAAAAGCGTTCAGCCAAAGACAAACAAGGTAAAAAGTCGCTGGCCGATATCTATAAAGAAGTAGAGTTTGGCGCTGACGCTCGTCATTAATTTATTCACTGCGGCATTTCTCATTTCTTCATGCGCCGCAGTATTCATTTAAATTTATGCGAGGGCAGTGGTAGACCGCTGCTCTCGTTGACCTGCCGACAATCCACTAATGAAGTCATCCGCAACAAATAATCATTAACGCTTAGTAATTCTCTCAATGATCTTGCTGATGTAATGATAATGACAACGGTTTGCATTTGTATCTTTGTTGTTATATAAAACCTCCCTTATTAATCGTTCTGTTGAATAAGAACGGCAAACGTGATGAACGAATGAAAGCGATTGATTAGCTTTCATTTGTGAATGGCTATTAGGTGAAGTAGGGATGTTGGAAGCTAAAGCACTCCAGTTTGAGATTGAAGGCAAGTCATTGCTAAAAGCGTTTGATGTGACATTTGAACCTGGAAAAACATACGCTCTTGTTGGGCACAATGGTTCAGGAAAATCCACATTGTTAAAGTTGCTGGCACAGCAACAGCCATACACCGCTGGTGACGTGGTTCTGCATGGAACGAGCATTAACGAGCTCTCAGCGAAAAAATTCGCCCAACACATTGCCTACTTGCCTCAGCATCTTCCGGTGACCGACAGTATTTTAGGTCGAGATTTAGTCGGTTTTGGTCGTTACCCATGGCATGGTTTACTTGGTCGTTTGAGCAAGAAAGATCATGACATTGTTGAAGAATCAATGGCGATGACAGGAACACTAAAATACGCAGATCGCTTAGTTGATACACTATCTGGAGGGGAGCGCCAACGAGTGTGGCTAGCCATGCTATTAGCGCAAAAAACCGAGTATTTGCTTCTTGATGAGCCTTTGTCTGCGTTAGATATTAGCCATCAAGTCGATATGTTGAAGCTCATCTCTAAACTCAGTAAAGAGTTGGGTTTGGGCGTTATTATCGTATTGCACGACATCAACTTAGCGGCGCGCTTTTGCGATCATATCGTTGCATTACATCAAGGTGATTTGATTGCACAAGGCAATGTTGAACAGGTGTTTACTGAACCTAAGCTGAGGGACATATACGGGATAGAGATGAAGATCTCTGACCATCCTGCGGGTTATCCGGTGGCGATGCCAAGCTAGAGGTTGGAATAATGAGCAGTACAAACACTCGACTTAAACATTTCTCTTTCGCTCTCTCACTTAGTGCGCTTTTGGTCAGTTCCTTTCAAGCAGTAGCTGAGGCGTCACCTCGGGTGATGTCGGTTGATTGGACACAAACTGAAACGATGTTGGCGTTAGGGGTTGTGCCCGTAGGCGTCGCTCAAGGGCAAGATTACGATGCTTGGGTAAAATCGCCACCGTTACCACCTCAAACTAAGGATGTAGGGTTAAGAACTCAACCCAATATAGAGCGTATTTACGAGCTCAGACCTGACCGTATTTTTATTGCCCCGTACTTCTCCTCAATGAAGCATCGCTTAGTCGATATTGCCCCCGTTACCACGATTGACTTATATGAAAGCGGGATTACAGATTGGTCGGTACTTACTCGTTTCACTCGGAGGTTTGGTGAAGAGCTAGGAAGAGAAGCGGAAGCTGAGGCACTTATACAACAATATGAAGAACATTTCTCTTTATTAAAACAGCGCATAAACAAAGACCAGCCGCCGCTTTTAATGATTCAGTTTATGGATACGAAGCACGTTCGTGTTTTTGGTCAGAATAGTCTTTACTCTCAGGCTATCGAAAAGATTGGGCTGAGTAATGCGTGGAACGAAGAGACAAATAGCTGGGGCTTCAGCTTAGTCGGCATCGATAAGTTAGCAGGTATAAGAGCCCAAATTGTTATCGTTGAGCCATTGCCTCACGGTGGCGAAAAGCAGCTCTCTCAAGATCCGTTTTGGCAATACGTTGTTCAACAGTCTGGTGAGAAGGTCATGCAAGTCGCGCCTGTTTGGAGTTTTGGTTCTATGCCTTCAGCGCTTCGGTTCGCGGAGTTAGTTACGGCGAGTAAGGTCGAGGAGTTAGAACAATGAAAGCCATGCCTTTAAGCCTTGTGGTGTTACTTTCGGCATTTACCTTTTCTATTGGTGCTTTCCAATTGTATCAAGCAAGTTCATTCTCACTGGCTCTTAGCAGTTTATGGGAACCTAACTTTCAATCTATCGATTCTGTCTTACTTCACTTTAGCTGGTGGCCTCGAGTCTTCACCACGATTATTTCTGGTGCCGGATTAGCGGTTGCTGGGGTATTAATGCAACAAGTTCTGCGCAATCCTCTTGCTTCGCCCACGACATTAGGTGTGGCGAGCGGTTCAAGTTTTGCTTTGATGTTAGCTACGCTATTTGCACCTTGGATGTTGGATATTGCACCTAATTTGGTTGCTCTCATCGGCGGTGTGACATCAATGGGGTTGGTTATGCTGTTGTCATGGCGACGAGCGTTATCTCCAACGGTCGTCGTCGTTTCTGGGTTAGTGATAAACCTGTACTTTGCATCATTAAGTACGGTTATTCTGATGATGAATACCGAAAAGCTGAATGGATTAATGATATGGGGAGCGGGCTCGCTTGTTCAGAGCGGATGGGGTGATTTCTCGTATCTTGCACCTCGAATCGCACTTGCTACGGTTATCGCATTTGTGTTTGCAAAGCCGTTAAGTCTGTTAGAACTCTCCGAGCAAGGTGCCAAGAGTTTAGGTGTCTCGCTAGCCAAACTGCGCTTTGTCTGTCTTGGGCTTGCGGTGTTAATCACTTCTTGGGTCGTTTCTGCAGTAGGAATCATCGGTTTCATCGGATTAGCAGCGCCAGCGACTACTCGATTGATAGGTATCAATAAAATCCAGCATAAGCTTTGGGTATCAATGCTGATTGGTGCCATGTTATTGACTTTAACCGATTTGGTTATTCAGCAACTGCCGGGGCTAATGGCGAGTTTTATACCAACGGGAGCAGCAACGGCTGCATTGGGCGCTCCGCTACTGTTATGGTTGTTACCTCGCTTATCACAAAAGACGCAGGGCCATACTCAAACAGTGTTAACTCGACACCGTCAACATGTTTACAAGCTAAACCCTAAAGCGATCTCATTGGCGTTGATCGGCACGTTAATTTCCGTTGTTCTTTTTGCCACGGTTGCTGTGCAAAATGAAGGGTGGACAAACTTATTTTCTAGCCAAAATTGGATTTTTTTGGAATGGCGCGCACCTAGATTATTTGCAGCAGCAATTGCGGGGGCAATGTTGGCGATTGCTGGGACCATGATTCAACGCCTAAGTGGAAACCCAATGGCCAGTCCTGAAGTGATCGGTATCAGTTCAGGGACAGCGATGGGATTGATCATCGCGATGTTTACTGGGTTTGGTTCGTCAATTTTCACTCTTTCTCTAGGCGGGCTCGTAGGCGCATTAGCGACGGTATTGGTCATTGTGCTGCTAAACCGTAAATCAGGTTTTCAGCCGGAGCGCATTTTGTTGACTGGTATTGCTATTACCGCACTGATGAATGCAATACAGAGCTTTATTCTAGCCACTGGTGACCCAAGAAGTTATCAAGCATTGGCTTGGTTGTCTGGGTCTACCTACTATGTTTCGGTTGAAACGTTACTCCCATTGTCTTTATCTGCGCTTGTCTTTATAGGGTTGAGTTTTCTCTGCGTAAGATGGCTAGATATTCTTCCTGTTGGCGCCGCTTCCTCTAAAGCACTTGGGATTCGCGTTGATCGTTCGCGCGCGATACTGCTGCTTTTAGTTGCTTGTCTCACGGTCAGTGCGACATTGGTTGTTGGTCCTATTAGCTTTGTTGGGTTACTGGCTCCGCATTTAGCTCGCTTATTTGGCTTTAACAAAGCGTCACAACACATGTTATGCGCCGCGATATTGGGTTCCGGCGTGATGTTGTTGGCCGATTGGTTGGGACGACAAGTTCTTTACCCACAAGAAATACCAACAGGGCTGATGGCATCTCTCATTGGCGGTTTGTATCTGATGTGGGGATTACGTCGTTTGTAGATACGAGCTACGCCTCAACCAAGAAAGTAATTATACAAACAAGCACTCGCAGTGGCATTCGCAACCTATGCGAGTGCTTTATGCAAAACCTCTGGTTTGTCTTTTATGGAAACAACTGGTGATGCCGTAACTCGCTTTTCTTTCAGCGATCGCTGAAGTCATGAAGGGTTGGTTTGGCTGCCGACAAAAAAGGAGAATAATATGACTCGGCAGTTTATGCTGACACCAACGTCAATGGCGGTTGTATTAGCGTTATCAACGCCAAATGTCTTGGCTCAGGAAGATGAAAATATAGTTGTGATTGGACAGCAGCAAGACAGTGCAGTTGGTCCTGATTTTAGTTATCTTGGAGCGAAGAGTCGGGCAGCGACGAAAACTGATATTGCCATCAATGAAACCCCAAGAGCGGTATCTGTTGTTACGCGAGAACAAATGGATGATCGTGCCTCTATTAGCATTTCTGACGTGCTACAGTACACACCAAGTATTCAAACTAATTATTTCGGCGAAGATAACAAGCAAGATTGGTTTATTATTCGTGGTTTTAAACAGGCGAACAGCGGGCTGTATCAAGATGGTACCCGTTTATATTCTTCTGGTTTCTATAGTTGGCAAATAGATCCGTTTACGTTAGAAAGGGTTGAAGTGTTACGTGGTGCAGCGTCTGTTCTTTATGGGCAAAACCCTCCTGGTGGGGTTATCAATGTCGTCAGTAAGCGACCTCAATTTGATGGAGGCTCAGGGCTTGTATCTTTGGAGTACGGTTCTGAAGACCGTAAACAACTTTCTCTTGACGTAAACTCTGAGGTGAGTGAGCAGTTAGCTTTCCGCTTTCAAGGGTTAGCGAGAAAAAATGGGACGAGAATTAGTGGGGTAGAAGCAGAGCGCATTCTTCTCTCTCCATCAATGACGTACAAATTTAATGAGACGTCTGAAATTACCTTTCTAACGAGCTATCAAAAAGACGACTCAGATCCTTATCTGCAATTTTTGCCAGTTGAAGGAACGTTAACGCCAAACAAAAATGGAAAGATCAGTGATAGTTTAGCGATAGGTAATCCTAACTGGGAGACCTTTGAGCGTGAGCAGGTGTCTTTAGGCTATGAGTTTTCTCATGCGTTTAATGATACCACTTCGTTTGTTCAAGCAGCTCGTTACAGTGAAATGGATGTTAAGTTGAGACAAATGTATTCGTACGTTTACTCGGCTGATGTGCCTGGGTTGGGGTCGATTTTAGATCCATCAAATGAACGCAAGACCATACTTCGGGGCGCTTCAACAGAAGATGGATCATCCGATGCTTTTAATATTGATAATCGTTTGATGCACCAAGTAAATTGGGGAAGCGTTGAGCATAACTTGATGTTGGGTTTAGATTTTCAAATGATCAGTATCAATGGTAAGGACTTTGCTAATGATCCTATCGTTGCTGATGGTAATGCATTCTTAACCACACCAATGGGAGCTTTGCCTGACCCTAGGTTTAATGTATTCAATCCCACTTATTCGGATAATATAATGTTACTCGATCCGAATACGCTACAGCCATTGAGCGAAACCGATAAGCAAAGAACGAAAATCGAGAACCGACAGCTCGGTGTCTACTTTCAAGATCATATGCTGATTAACGATAAATGGGCAATGTTATTGGGTGCGCGTTACGATGATACAAGTAACGAAGTACATAATGTTACCACGGGTGCTCGCACGAAAGTCGATAATGGAGAGTGGACGTTTAGCGTGGGAACGGCTTATATTTCTGATTCTGGCTTCACACCATACTTTAGTTACTCTCAGTACTTTGATCCGATTATTCAAGAAGATAACAATGGTAAGCCAGCGAAGCCGGAAAGCGGTGATCAATTTGAAATCGGTATGAAGTACCAACCGGATTCATTCGATGGCTATTTCAATATCGCAACGTATCGGGCAACAAAAGAAAATTTGGCTCGTATCTACTTGAGTGAATTGACGCAAATAGGAAAAATAGAAAATAACGGCGTTGAGTTTGAAGCTGTAGCCAATGTGACACCTTCTTTAACATTAATCGGAAACATAGCCTATGTTGATGCAGAGATAAAAGAAGACGTCAATAAGACATGGGTCGGCAAAACACCGTCTCAAGTCGCGAATACCGTATCATCAGCTTGGGCACATTATCGTTTCTTTGATGGACCTCTTGATGGCTTTTCGGTTGGCTTAGGTGCGCGCTATACAGGTGAGTCATACGGAGATAATGAAGAGAGACTAAAAGTACCAAGTTACTTTTTAATGGATGCGACGGTCAGCTATCGCATTGGAGATTACAAGCTACAAGTCGCAGCCAAAAATATCACTGATAAAGAGTACATAGCGACATGTGATGGTTTTTGTTGGTATGGCGATCGACAAAATATTATTGCCAGTTTAACTTACGATTGGTGATTTAACGGATAAATAAACACCCCTAGTGTAGGGGTGTTTATTTAGAAATCGGCTTTGCGGACAAAATGTGGGTTTTTGTACTTTTTCTGCGGACCAAACGATGATACTACGAGCTTGTTCCATAACGTTTTGTCAAACTCACCCTTTGGAATCGAAGGGTAGAGGGTTTCCTCTTCTTCTCTTGCAAAGTTCATGTACTGTTTCTTCTTAATTTGATTGTACTTTTTGGCGATCTGGTTATGTTTTCTTACCCACTCCAGTTTGTAATTGTGGAGCACTTTTTCACCTTCTTCCGCACTCATTCGAGATAGGAATAATCGCTTGTACGAGACCTTTCTGTCCAACATTGTGCGCATGACGGTTTGGATATATTTACCGTGGTGCGTGACAGTAATATCTTTTTCGTCAACAGGAGTGACGCACCAGCCTTTAGGTAAAAAGTCTGGCTTCTTAAATTGCTTATTACGCTCCATTAGCGCCTGATGTAAAACTAAATCAGAGGTGCCGCGGAACGTTTTTTGCCATTTACCGATACGAATTTGAATCGAACCAGGCAAGCGATAGATGTTAGTAAACTTATCTTTGTCCATGGACTTGTGTCATGAGATTAATATGCATTATTAGAAAGTGAAAAACAGTCTAGTGCAAAGGGCACCAGACTGAAGTACCGTACGATTTTACAACGACCTTGCGTGATATAGCGAGGGGTTATGTCAATAATAGGTAAGAAATAGAAAATTAGTTCACATTATGAAGAAATTGGAAGCTAATCAGGCTAACTTTTGAAGTTGGGCCGATTATGCCCATGCCTACCAAATAAAAAGAAGGCATGGGTATAAAAATCACACCGCTTCTTCGAGTTGCTTGGTTTCTTCTTCAATCTGCTGTAAATGTCGGTTTGCTTGCTGTAACTGATACATTTGGGCATAACGACCATTTTGTTTCAACAGTGCTTTGTGTGTGCCTTTCTCTACTAACTCCCCATGATGAAGAACAATTATTTGGTCCGCATCCAAAATAGTTGAAAGTCGATGAGCGATAACGACTAGTGTCATGTCTTGTCTGAGTACTGCCAAGCTCTTTTGTATTAAAGCTTCTGTTCCTGAGTCAATATTGGCCGTTGCTTCATCTAATATCAATATTTTAGGTTTTACCACAAGCACACGTGCTAACGCTAAGAGCTGTTTTTGTCCAGCAGATAGATTGGTTTCACCTTGACCTAACTGCGTGTCTAGCCCATTAGGATAACGGTGAATTTGCTCTGCCAAACCTACCTTGTCTAACGCATCCCATATTTGAGTATCGTCAACCGCTCGACTAAGAGAGATGTTTTCTCTGACTGAAGCAGGGAGAATGTACGGATCTTGCTGAACCATTGCCACATCTTTACGAAGGACGTCTTTCCCTAGTGTTTTAAGTGGACGACTATCGATGAGCAGTTCACCATATTGCGTTGGATAAAAGCCCATTAACAGTGACGCTAATGTGCTTTTACCGCTTCCTGTATGCCCGACAAGCGCGATAAAGTCTTGGTGGTTGGCCCTCAACGAAATGTCTTTTAGGACGTCCTGTTTACCATCGTAGCTAAATGTGAGGTCTTTAAGTTCGATAGCACCTGACCTTAATGGTTGATGATCGTTCCCGTAAGTTTGTTCTTTCGCATCAATCAATTCAAAAACACGTTCGCTTGATACTAACGCTTGCTGAAGTAGAGCAAGTTGCTGAGTCATCTCAATTAGTGGTTCAGTAACTCGCGCAAGATAACTGATAAATGCATACAGTACCCCCACACCAATCAACTCAATACCATTAAAACCAAAGATCGCAACCAAGCAAAGCAACGCAAGACCTGCGAGCAAATCCATTAATGGTCTTAGCAGATAGCCGTTTAGCCGAATCACTCGTTTAGATGCCACCAAGTGCTCTGCGGTTAGCTCGTTGAACTGTTTATTAAAACGCTGTTCTTGTTGCATTAATTGAATGACACTCATCCCTTGAATGGATTCACTCAGATTCGCATTTATATCAGTCAATAGGTCACGCATCTTTCGGTAGCTTTCTGTACTTAGCTGCTTAAACAAGTACATAAAGCCGATGACGATCGGTAGCAATACAAGCACAACAAGTGTGAGTTTCCAGCTCATGAAAAACATAACGCCAAGCATCACCACAATCATGACCACGTTTTTCACCACGGTCGCGATCAAGAGCTCATAAAATTGCTGTAGAGATTCCGTATCGTTGGTGATTCGCGATACCAACTTTCCAGCAGGAGTGTAATCAAACGCAGATAACGGCTGCTTAATCACACCAGAAAATACTTGCTTACGAATCGTTTTGATCGTGTTAGCCGCGACAATGCTAAATTGCAATGACTGAAAATACTGAAATGTTGCCGATACAATCTGAAGAGCGATATAACCTACTGCTAGCGAAATCAGAACATTCTGTGAATAGTCACCTTTAGCGATGTGCTCATCAATGAAATATTGAATCAACCAAGGGCCGCCAGCGCTGGCTAACGCTGCGATAAACAGCAAAGCAAGTCCTTTAATCATTGGCTTTGGTTGAGATAATGGGTAAGACATTAACCGTTTAAACGTACTGGTCTGGTTCATTCATTATTCCTCCATCGCCTGTTCTAGTTTTTGGTACTCGAACATTTCGGCGTACCATCCCTGATGCGCTAATAAAGCGCTATGTTGCCCACGTTCAGTAATGTGGCCGTGATTCAAGACAATGATCTCGTCTGCTGCTTCCAATGCGGTGAGGCGGTGTGCAATAACGATTAGGGCTTGATCACGGTAGTGTGTTTCCAAATTCTTAAGGATTTGATGCTCGGTTCGGCCATCAACAGCCGAAAGCGCATCATCCAATACCAAGACTTGTGCATTTAGTAACATAGCGCGTGCTATCGCAATACGTTGTTTTTGCCCGCCGGAGAGTGTAATGCCTTTTTCACCGACTTCTGTTTGATAGCCTTCAGGAAACTTCTCTATATCATCATGAATACAGGCTAACTTTGCTGCTCTATAGACTTCTTCCTTTCCCGCGTTAGGGTTGCCTAAGGCAATATTGTCAAAGATAGATTTTGAAAATAGAAACGGGCTTTGATTCACCACGGCAAAGCGGTTGCGCCATTGAGGAAGTAGGGCATCTTTAATCTCAACATCCCCGAATGTAATTGAACCGTTTGTTAGGTCGTGCTGACGCAAAAGCAACGTTAGCAGGGTTGATTTTCCGCTTCCGACAGGGCCAGCTACTCCCAACATTTTACCGGGTTCAAGTTCGATTTTTATTTCGGCCAGAGCTGGTGGTAAATCACTGGACCAGTGGAAAGCATCGATATCAATTTTTAATGGCAGTGGTTTATCTTCTAATGGTTTATTTCCACTGACAATCTCTGGTGTTTCATCAAAGATCTCTTGTAGGCGATTCCATGCTGCGGAGCCTCGCTCTAAAATATTAAATAAGAAAGCGAAGGCCAGCATAGGCCATATCATTAACCCTAAATACATCGTAAAGGCTGTTAGATCACCAAGCGTGATCTCTCCCTTATCGACAAGGTAAGCACCAGCAGCGACACTGAGAAGGAAAGAGAGGCCGATGGTGAGTTGGATAGCTGGATCAAATCTCGCGTCGACTCTAGCGACGGCGATATTTTTCTGACCGGTATCATCGACTACATCTTCAAAGCGCTGTTGTTCTTGATTCTCTAACCCAAAAGCTCGCAACATTCGCACGCCGTTAAGTGACTCTTGCGTCATGTCTGACATGGTAGAAAAGGCTTCCTGAGCAATGCGGAAACGTTGATGCAGTATACGGACGATAAAAAAGATGATGATTGCAAGAAACGGCATTGGAAGAAGTGCCATAACGGTGAGCTTCCAGCTAACTTGCGTTACCATGATGATTAAAACTGCAATACCCGTGATCAAGGAATCGGCTGCCGTTAAAACCCCTTCGCCGGCTGTCATTACGATGTTACGTACATCATTAGTACCACGCGCCATCAGATCACCGGTCTTATAACGTTCGAAAAATCGGGGTGGTTGTGTCGATAAGTGCCTATAGAGACGATTACGTAGAATGGTTCCGAGTTCCCAGCTTGCGCCGAAAAGCCAAATTCGCCATAAGATACGGCATCCATAAATGGCAAAGATCAGTGCAGTGAGTCCCAAGAGCCACAGAATCAGCGTATTTGTATCTAACGTGTTATCTACGACCCCATCAACGATGATACCGACCGCTTTAGGAGGAACAAGTTGTAGAGTCGATATCACAGCGAAAAGCAAAATCGATCCGACATAATGCTTCCACTTTTGTTGGAAATACCAACGTAACTGCCAGAATATTCTCATCACGCCTCCCGCTTTAAATTATTGAATTTGTTATAGAACTATTATTGAGCGAAATGATGAGTTTACAAGCACAAATTATTGGCGGTCGGAAAAACGATAGATTGTTTCGATTACGGGCGCGTGCGGTCGCTAATTACTTGTTTTCTCGCTGCAAGCTAACTATGAAACAACATTATGTGAAATAGTTGTTAATAATGGGTTTTGGGGCCAGTATTCTGCTAAAAGCGATGAAAGCGCCAAAAGTGCAACTGTTACTTTCACTCACTAGGGGAACTAGCAGTCGTCAGTTTGTATTTTGTAGCTGACTTGGCCACCTGGAGTTTCTGGGTAGTAAACTTCGACATAACACATATGGTCTGGACCAACAGGTTTGTTTGCAAAGCCGATAAGGAAATAGGGTTCGTCCGGGCTGTCTACCCCGTACCAAGTATTGATAGTGAGTTGAGGGTCGAAACCTGCCAGCTCTTTTGCGGGAATGACATTCTTAATAAATCCAAAGTAACCAATTAGGTCGTTATTGCCGTCATTATCTAGATCAATGTTATATTGTTTGCCGCCATCTATCGTCTCTTGAGATTGAATAACGGCTTTAGTGTACACAAAGTTGTTTGCAGTCATGAGCGCTTCCCTCGCGCCATATAGTACTGCCACTCGGGCATCTTTTTGCAGACCAAGAAATTTAGGAAGGGCAATAACACTAACGACACCAAGGATAATGATGCACACAATGAGTTCAATGAGGGTAAATCCTTGAGAGCGATGCACTGCCTTTTCTCCATGAGTCATGAATAGTTTGGCGGCTATTTTGATATAAAAATGCGTAGGTCAAGTATTAAAAAAGGATGGGAAGGGGTGACCAAGCTTGCAGATCTTAAGTATAAAACAAGTTGCTTATTTTTGCATGCTGTTGGGAGGCGGCTATCGAATAAGAGAAGAGAGTTAAATTCGGGAGGATAAAATACCTCCCGAAATGAGCAATTAAGACTCGTTTGCGACGGCTTGACCGCTGCGCTTAAACACAAATCGCCAAATAAATAAGACAACGGCAATATAGGTTAGACCAACACCTAACGCTTGCCAGTGCATGCCGTTATACATTGCGATTGGCATAAGCGAGATGATGAAAATGTCCGTAATTGAGCCTGGAACATAAGCGATAGCATAGTCATCTAACACTTTACTGCGCATTTTGGGGTCGACAATGCGTAATAACGCGATACCCATAGCGACTGTACCTGTTAACCATCCCCAAGAGAAAATGCCTTTCTCAAACCAGTCATCTCCCATGATGCGAGGTGCAACCCAAAAGATAAGCCATAGCGTGAACGCGATACCACCAATTGCGAGCACTACCATTGGCATTAAATACTGTGCTAGAACCGTGATCTTAATCGCTGAGATACCAAAGATGATCAGGTAATCCGTACTAATACCCGCTGCGTGTTTGAATGCGCCGTCACATAGGTAATGAGATGCCTTGGTTTGCTTAGCGATGATTCGAACTAACATACCGCCCAGAAAGCCAGTAACGAAAGTCGGAATTTGTACCTTATCGTGGAAAGAAGATAAGTAGTTGGCTGCTACATAAGAGAAAGCGGTTACCACTACAACCAGCGCCGCGTGAATCGCGAAAGAATCGACTGACAATGATGACATCGTATCTTTCATCACAGGTTCTTGATCGTCAGGTTTCACTAAGCCTTTGCGCTCGTGTTCGTCCATGCTGTCGAATGTCGTAAAGCTACGAATCCAGCCCATTTTCAACGCAAACTGAAGCATTAACATGCCCACCGAGATTGAAATAAAGATCCCAACCGTGGCGAACGTTAAACCAAGTGTAAAACCATCTTCCCAGCCAAGGCCTGTGAAGATTTCACCGACTACAGATGCTGAACCATGACCGCCCATGAATCCAGCGGACATGGTTACGCCAAACCCAGGATTAATCTCAGGCCAAAAGAAGGTGGTAAGTACTAAACCAAACATTGCTGCAAACAGCCATTGCGACACGGATGCAATTTGGTTAAACGCCCACAATGAGCCTGCTCGTTGAGCAACCACTTTTGGTGACGGGACATCTGTTGCTAAACCCAACGCAGAAAAAAGTGCAGCAGTTAAGAGGCTTGCGTTTGCGGTAAAAGTATCTGTCCAAGGTAATACGTTAAGCAGAGCTGGGCCAAAAATAAGACCAAATAACCCAGCCAATACAGCTGATGGAATGTACATGCGTTGTAGTAAAGGCATATGTACACGAATTACTTTTGCTGCAATTAATAGTAAGCCAGCGATGGCTAAGTCAGTCAGCATTAGACCTTTTGGCATTTCTTGTCCTCCAGTAAATGCGTTCAAGGGGCTCATCCTTTTAACCAGCCTTGATGTAATAAATAACTTCCAGCACAAAACCACGAAAATAGTCACTCATGTGACATCGCGTCATGGTTGTTCTAGTCAGCACTCTATTGCGCTGTCGAATTTGTATTAACGGATCTGTTGATCCTTAAATCTATAAAGTGAGTGCAATTGTTGTGAGTGCTCACGAAGTGTTGAGAAATTTGAATAAATTCCTCGATCAAGTTTCTGATAGTTCACTCAGGAAGGGCGTGTATCCTAGTCAGTTTGTCAGCGCAATGCAATTGAGCGTCATCAATATTTAGTGCCTAAAAACTGGGCACTTGTAATTAAATATTTGATAAATAAAAATATTGAACAAGAAAAATAATTTGTCGATATGATAACTTTTTGTGATTTGAAGGGGGATTTTGCCACTTTAAGGAGGGATTTTTTGGAGGAATCGAGAAAGTAGTAATATCAGTAAGAGCTAAAGTAGAGTGATTCGCGCAAATATCATGCGTTATAGGGGGCCGGAATTTCGCCCCCAGAGCTACAAAGTGCTTGTTTAAATTCGGTTGTCACCAGTACTAAACGCGATAATTTGACTGATTTCGGTCAAGCTTCTTCCACTTTCTTGCTGCCACTGAATAAAGGCTTTATTAGCAGAGTCCAAGGACTTTTTCGTGTCTTTGCCGCCTTCAATGATCTTGCAGTTGCGTAAATAAGCTTCGACATCGCTAGACAGAATAAAAGTGTCCACGCCCATTTGGCGTAAAGTGTAAGGGCCTGTATTTCCACCCAAACGACTACCATGCTTCTTCAAGTAGCCCCATAGATCCGTGATCTTTTCCCGAGGCCATTCAGCAATCATGTTACTGAACGAGCCATATTCGATTCTTGCTTCATGGATCATGCGAGCGTTGGCCGGAATCGACATGACTTTAGTGAGGTGGCGAATGATGCGTTTGTCGGTCGCTTTGGTTTCCCATTGTTCGTCTGACAGCATCAACAACGGCTCAATCTTAAATCCGAAGAACACTTCTTCGAAGTTCGGCCACTTGTTGCGAACCACGCTCCACGAAACCCCACTTTGGAATACCTTCATCGAAAAAGCGGCCAGCCAACGGTCATCGGGAATCGCTGCTAATTCCTCTTTACTTAATGGGTGAGACAATAGCGCTTCAAGCTGATCTTCTCCGCCTTTTCGCTTAGCAGCACGTTGATAAATCGCGTCAAATTTTTCGATACTCATAAAAGAAGTTAGTCCTAGTTTATGTCGATATTTGCGAAACATACTACGCTTAAGTGGCTGAATCGTAAATTGATGGAGTGTCACAAATGAAGAAGGTCACATTAACGTTTGTCGGGGAAGGTTCGGAGCGTATCGCGGATAAATTTTATACTTGGCTGGCTGATGGCGGACTAGAAGACAGCTTAATTGAAACTCTATCGGACAGAGAAGTGTCGGTGGTCGGTATTAGCGATATGGATAACGAAACGCGCGATGTAGTGATTACGACAGAAATGAATTAGCGCGTTGTACACGATAAAAACCAAAAGAATGCGATACAACAAAGCCCTTCGTCGGAAGGGCTTTGTACGTCTAACTCGTCTTCTTGTGTAGAGTGGATTTAATGATGAACCAGCGTTAAACCGCTTGGTAAAGCATCACCGAAGACGCGTTTTGATTCGCTTTCTGAAAGCTCTTTCACTTCTTTAACTAGTGATACCCAAGATTCGGGCACTTTACTTTGTTTCAGCTTCGTTAGAACTTGCTCTCGGTAATCGTCAGAAATATCAAACAGGCGGTCACCCGTCTTACGACAAATCATTACGGCTGCGAAAGCGATCATTGGCTCTTTCTGCCAGTTCTGCTCTAACAGCTTAGGCAACCACTGTTCTGCTTGTTCACGAGGAATGACGTTGTGCTGGCTGCCATAAAGTGGTGTGCGAGAAGCCAAACGTCCCATCGCCCACCAGTGCGCTTGTTCAAACTGGTTTTGGTTGATCGCTTTACTCAAGAACCACGTTGCCAATAGAACTTTATCTTCCACTTCTAGATGCTCTAGAGAGGCTGAAAGACGTACCATGGATTCGTAACCCATGTCTTGTGCCGCTTTGGCGGATTGTGGGTTTTTCATCGCGCCGGGATGCAGATATTTTGCGATGTCTGCCAAAATGGTTTCTTGTTGTTCTTGGCTTAGACCGCCCGCGATACGTCGCCAGAATACCCACCAGTCTGTCCAGCCTTGATGGTTTTTGAACTGAATATTTTGTTGATACAGTCCCCAAACTTGCTCGATGCGCCATGAGTCGGTTGGATCGCCAAAGCCCGGACGCAATGCAAAGCCCGCCAAACGAAGCCAGTTTTTCTCGTGCTGTTCAGAACGACGGCGACGTTTACGACCTTGTGCAAAAGTATCGAAAAGTTGACGGAGTGTGGTGAAGTCCCATTCGTCACGTTTGCCGAGCTTCTTCTCAAGATCTTTGGCTAAGGTTTTGATCTCTTTGCCTTCTGCGCTTTTTTTGTTACCGCTGTATAGGCGAGCGATTAGCCCCTTACATTCGTTCAGTTTAGGGTGAAGCTTAACTTGCTCGCTGTCATCGGTTTGCTTGTTACGGACTTCAAATTCGAGTTCCCAACGTTTGTTGTCGTCTTCTGCGCTGACACATTCCATCTTAAGTGTGCCGACTTCAGTCAACTGACACGCCAGTTGTACTTCTACGCGTTCTTTCTGGTTGGCTTGCAGTTCGGCACCTTCACCTTCAAGGGTGGTGATATAAGGCGGTAGCGGAGCAAACAAGTCTGGGTCAACATCAACCATCACGCCATTTTGAATGGCGGTGTTATTGGTTAAGGTATCGTGGGTAGAAGTCAGCAGGTTAAAGCGGACTGGCTCTCCAAGAGTGAGCGAGAAACGACGACCGCTTAAACGGATCTCGTGACCTTCTTCTGTACCTTTTGCAAGCAAACAGAGCGCTTTGCCCATTTTGTTCTTTTCTTGAAGATGCAAGAAGTAAGAACGGGCTGCACCACCACCAATTTTAAGCTGTGCACCACGACGTGCTTTACCAAAGGCAACGGCACCCAGCGCAACAGACCAATCTGGATGTGGGTTATCTAATACCGTAACCGGAGCGCCGCGCCAATCGGACAGTAGGGTAGTGACACGCTCAGTCACCAGATCACTGTTGAACACGCCACCGTTGAGTAGCAAACCGATTGGAATGGCATTTTGTTTATCGTCTTCAATGCCAAGAGCGGCACGAGACACTTGCTGATGCATCGTTAAGAACTCGGCAACGTGCCTGCTCACCGCTGGGTCAGCAACGTATGGAAGGCCAAACTCGACAACTGCGCTGCGGCGTTTGTCTGGTACTTCACTGAAATCAGAAAGCGGGAAGAAGCCATCTAATGCGATTTGGTGCACTTCTTGTTTGCTTAGAGCAATACTCTTTGTGCCCCCAAGTAGCTTAGAGCCGCTACCTAACATGGTGATCTTCACTTCGTCAGGCGCGCTTGTTGAGAGCAGGTTTTCTTTGGCTTTACGAGTTTGTTGAATCAGCTTAGTCAGGCTTGCTGCAGTGAGTTTTTTGTTTTGACTGAAGCGACTTTCAGCAAGGTGCGCTAACGCTAAGTCGAGGTTATCACCCCCTAGCATTAAGTGTTCACCAACGCCAATACGATCAAGGGCTAGCTCATCTTGAGAAGAGAAACTTGCTTCAATCAAGCTCAAGTCGGTGGTACCACCGCCCACATCGCACACAAGAATCAGCGGTAACTCTTTGAGTTCATCAGCTGCGGTTTTCTGATGGCGTGCGTACCAGTCGTAACATACGGCTTGTGGCTCTTCGAGCAGGACGATTTTCTTTAAACCTGCCAACTCTGCGGCTTCAAGCGTGAGCTTACGAGCCGTCTCATCGAACGATGCTGGAACGGTCACAACCACATCTTGGTCTTCTAGCTTGTTGCTAGGATGACGGTAGTTCCATGCTTGACGAATGTGGTTGAGGTAGCTTGCGCTGGCAATGACGGGCGAGACTTTATCTACGTCTTGCGCGCCAGCCCAAGGGAGAATGTCTGAGCTACGATCTACCGCTTGGTGCGATAGCCAGCTTTTTGCACTGGATACCTGACGTCCTTCCACCTTCGCGCCTAATTCACGAGCCCATTCACCAACGATGACATTGTTAATGTCGCCAGCAACAGGTTCGTTGTCCCAAGGAAGAGTGAGGTCAGAAGAGGAGATTTGACCTACAGCTGGATGATAGCGGAAAGAGGGCAGAAGTGGTTTACGAACGACTTCGCCCGGACCAATCAGTTGGTCGATGTCAAATAGGGATACTTCGGATTGTTCAAGGTTGTCGGTGATTTCACAGTAGGCCACCACAGTGTTTGTGGTGCCGAGGTCAATACCAACAAGGAAACGAGGAGATGCCATACAAAACCAAACCTTCGTGTATTTAAAAACGGCACCCGATTGGATGCCGTTTGACTTCTAATTATTGTTCTTCGTTTGAGTCACTTTTCGCGTCTTCGCGCACATCGAACTCAACATGCCATTTTTGCCCGTTATCAGCGGCAATGGCTTCTAAGTAAAGCGTACCAAGCTCTGTGACGCGAGAAGCTAGGGTAACTGGAACCACTTCACCTTCACGACGACCTTCTGATACAGGCAGCGTTACTTGGATTTCTGGTAGCTCTTCAAGCTCTTCTGGTGCCCAGTAGTCAAGGTGAGTACCTGCTAGGTCGTCACGACGAACGGTTGAACCGAAGAATTGGAAGTTAACTGGCTGGCCGATGATCAAACCAAACTCTTGGCTTGGTACGTCAACGCTTGAGCCTTCTTCCATACCAAATGGTGCTACACACAGTGCTTCCATTGGAGGCGCCATGCCCGGAATCGCAGGCATCGCACTTTCGATACCCACGTAGTACGCCGAAGCAATACCGCCGCGGATACGAACGCCTTGACCACGACGCACAGAGCCGTAGTAAGCCGCACCGCTAGCAACCGCAAGGTCTAGATCCACACCTGTTAGGCGTTTCGCCATTTCTGCGTCTGCTTCAATTAGCCATTCGTTAATCGTGTCTTCTAGACGAGTGGCTAGAAGTTTTGATTTCAGCACACCACCGTTGAATAGGATTGCCGTTGGTTTGATGAAGTCAGCCGATTGCGCTGCCTCCGCGCCTGGCATACCTGGCATGTTTGCAAATGGGTTGAAATCTTGAGCTTGCGCTGATTCACCACCGCTTTGCGCGTGTGCTTGCTTAGACAAGAATGCTGCAATGTGGCGAGTAATACCCGCATCTTGTGCGTAAGGCAGACCCATTTGTGTTAGTGCACCACGGTTACGTTGAACAGGGTGGTCGGTAATCGCAACTTGAGGGAAGAAACCGTCAACCAATGTTTGTTGTACTTCTTCTTGAGTTAGTTCTGTTTTCAGTGTTGCGCCAAGCAGTTTAGAACCACGGCTTGGTACCACGATTGGCACTGACTGCAGCTCGCTGTCGTTCAATAGCGCTTCTTTCGCATCGCGACATGCGTGCGTCATCGCCTGAACTTGCCATGGCTGTAGCTCTTTGCCTTCTTGCGCTAGCTTCATCTTCAAGCGGTACGCAAGTGCAAGGTCCATGTTGTCACCGCCAAGTAGGATGTGCTCGCCTACCGCGATACGATTCAGAGTTAGGTTGCCGTCGTCTTCAGTTACTTCAACCAAAGAAAGGTCGGTTGTACCACCGCCGATATCGACCACAAGCACGATGTCGCCAACCTCAACTTCGTCGCGCCATTTGTCGTTGCTGTTATCAATCCAGTTGTAAAGTGCTGCTTGTGGCTCTTCTAGAAGCGTTAGGTGCACAAAACCAACGTTGCGTGCTGCTTCTGCAGTTAGATCACGGGCAGCAGGATCAAAAGAAGCAGGAACCGTAATGGTAACGTCTTGATCGGCAAGGTTGTGATTTGGGTTTGCGTGATTCCAAGCATCTTTTAAGTGCTCAAGGTATAGCTCGGTTGCGCGAAGAGGGGATACTTTTTCCACTTCTTCTGGGCTACCCGCTGGTAGGAATGCGTCACGACGGTTTACACCACCGTGGCAAAGCCAAGATTTCGCACTTGCAACAAGACGAATTGGTGTTTTTGAACCTAGGTTACGTGCAATTGCACCAACTAGAGCTTTTGGCTCGCTCGACCACGGAAGAACGCGTGATTGCGGGTTCATTTCGTGTTCGTGTGGTTGGTATAGGAAAGAGCCTAATTGGCTACGAGTCTCTACCGTACCCGGCGCAGTTAGCTGCGGGATAGGCATTACTTCTACGCGAGCGTCTTCGTCGTGCGTATCAACAAAAGACATGACACAGTGTGTTGTACCTAAGTCGATACCAACACTGAATTTAGGCGTCTGTTGAGTTTCAACAGACGCTTCTTGAGAATGATTTTCTTGGTTCATGTGTTCCATTACAGCTCAACCTCGGCTGGAGCAATCACAGATGCATCGTAGTTTTCTGCCAGCTTAGGAAGGTTCATCGATGTTGCCTTCCAGCCTTTGTGCACTAACGTGCCTTGGAATGGCGCGCTGCCTGTCACGTTGCCAGTAAGGCGGATTTCTTGTGGGTTGAAGCCTTCTTCAACCGTAATACGAGTTTCTTCGTCTTCGTTGCGAACGTGCGCAAGTGTTACGTAATCGTTCAATACTTTCTGGCCACCAGTATGAATTACGCGAGCTGCTGCGCCTACTTCTTCATCAGAGAATGACGTTAGGTCTTCTTGTAGGAAGTCAATCAGACGAGCTTCTTGTTGCATGATAGAAAGTAGCTGCATTGCAGAATCAGTAGAAGCTGTTGCGAGTTTCGATTCAACTTCCACCACTTTTTCTACGACTTTCTCAACTTCAACGACTTTTTCTACTTCGACGATCTTCTCAACTGGCTTCTCAACTTCGACGATTTTCTCGACCGGTTTTTCTACGACTTTCTCAACCACTTTTGATTTGCGAGAGACCGCGACTAAAAGAAGCAAAACGCTCGATGCGGTTAGGCCAGCGTGAAGCATATCGAACGTTTGAGGAATTAGGTTCAAATCAATGTTCATGACGTTTTTTCTCTTTCTATTGATTATTGGTGCTCAGTATTGGCTCATATGTGTTCACTAAAACGATCGTCTTTGCGATCTTGCACCAAGTTTAGACATTAAAATGATGACGGATGGTAGCATATTCAAGGCTTAAGGCTGTAATAATTCGTGACTATACCGTACGAACAGCGTGAAAAATCGACGATCGGACTGCCCAGCATAGGTTGTTGCTTGATGTTTGTGCGTTGCTAACGCAGTATTTCAATAGATCCCGAAGTTTAACTTACGGAAGTATCAAAATTACGATATGACACAAAGCACCGCTCACAAGAGCGTTATCAAACGACATTCAGACTCTATTCTAGCTTTTGCAGCGACGTTGTGTGTCACTGCTGGTGTGGTCGGTGCTGCTTATACGATGCAGCAACGGTATACGCAGACGACGTTTGATACTTTAGCTGACCGACAAGCAGAATCACTGAAAGCGAACGTCGAAAATGATTTAAAGTTCATTGGTGCAGGTGCAAACTTTTTTCATTCGATTGAACGCACCTATTGGTCTTCGTTCCCAATGTATGCGGAACAAGTAATCAATAGCTCGCGAAGTCTAATTGGACTTCAATGGATGCAAAAGGTCGAATTCGAAGACCTTGATGAGCATATTTTAAAGACCCGTCAAACATTTCCTGATTTCCAACCGTTTACCGTTCCTAAAGATGGCCCCAAAACCTACGGGTACATTTTTGAACACAAAGAGCCAATTTTTATCGCATCGGATATTTATCCAAGAACACCAGAAAACCTTTCTCTACTAGGTTTCTATTTTTCACGTAAACGCTTTGATCTCATCTTAGATGATATATCCACAAATGGGCGAGCGAATATCTCGGATAAAGTTCGCTTACTGCAAGATGGGTATGACAAGTCCATCCCTAAAACTGGGCTGCTAGTGTTCCATCCAGTGTTTGACTTCGAGAACCAACATTTATTAGGTGTAGTGACAGGGGTGATTCGAAGTACAGTTTACTTTGAGGATTTGATTACGAAAACCGCGACTGAGCTAGATATGTCGGTGCGCGTAGAAGATTTAGGCTTTGACGCAGCAGATGATCCCGTTCTCTTCCAAAGTTCAAACTGGGACAACATTCGAGGAACGGTTATAAGCCGTACCATTCAACTGCCTAATCGTGAGTGGCGGATTGATTTTAAACTTTCTGATGCCGTCTCTGCTTGGGAGCGTTCTATTTTAGCGGGCACGACATTAGCCGGGTTGGTAATCGCCTTTTTGATTAGTTGGATTGTGAATTTACAGTCACGAGAAAAAGAGCGCTTGGCGGTCATGTTAGAGCTTAAAACCGTCGAATTAAAAAGGATGGCTGAGCGTGACCCTCTAACTCAGTTACTCAATCGCCGAGCGTTTAACGATCATTTGTTTAGCCAGATAAACAAAGGTGTTAGCTTCGCATTGGTTGGTTTTGATATCGACCACTTCAAAGTTATCAATGACAAGCACGGTCATTTAGGGGGAGATGAAGCATTGCAGCATGTGACTAAGTTAGTCAGTGCGAATCTAAAGCCTGGAGACCGATTTTATCGTGCTGGTGGTGATGAGTTCTGTATTATTTCTAAAGTCATTGATAAAGAAGCACTGGAAGCTTATCTGGAAAAGTTGCGGAGCATCGTGGCAAGTACGGCTTTTGATTATGGCGATGCTTCAATCGTTTGCACGTTAAGTATCGGCGCGGCTGTTCATAAAGATGAAGATCCTGAAAGCTTGTATCACAAAATGGATAATCAACTTTATTTGAGTAAAAAAAACGGTCGTAATAATGTGTCGATTGGCGATTAAATGGGCGCGCAAATTCGAGTTTTACACCGTGTTACGGTAGAATCCCACGCTTTAAAATTTTATGTTAGGAATCAAGACAAACTATGAACCATAACCGTATTGTATGCTTCGATTTAGAAATGTGTTGCTGGAACGAAAATGGTGTCGGCAGCACGGGTGAAATTATCGAAGTTGGGTTGGCTGAAATAGATTTGTCTAGAGGCGAGATAGTCAAGCGAGCTCAATACTACGTAAAACCTGAACATGATGAAGTTTCGCTGTTTTGTGCCGAGCTAACAGGTATTACGCCACGTAAAATTGAAAAACAAGGACGCCCATTAGAAGAAGTGCTTAAATCCATGGTTAAGAACTTCGGTGGTCGTAACAAGATTTATGCATCATGGGGCCGAGATGACCTCATCCTGCTTGAAGAGTGTAAGCAAAAAGGTATTGAAGCGCCATTTACGGAGTTTATCAACTTAGCGACGCTTTATCGCATTCAAAATCGTCTTAAGGATAAGCGTATTGGTCACCGAGCCGCTCAAGAAGCAAAAGGCATTGATTGGGAAGGGCGCCAACATTCTGGTTATGTGGATGCGTACAATTTAGCTAAGCTCGCTCTGACTATGCTTTAATGGTCCGCTATAGATAGGCAAACTTGTAATCAAATCGTCATTCAACCATTGTCGTTTTGTCATGGAATCTGTTTAGTGTTGAGTTCGTCAAACACATTCATATCTTGACCAGTATTTTAATAACAATGTCGTTGGCTTATCGAAAAAACGCGCGTAATGCGCGTTTTTTTATGGCTATAGAACTCAATCTTCGCCATCATTTCACGGTAGACTTGAAATAGCTTGCGCGACTTACATGTTTACCTTGTTTCCTTACTGAGATTGCAACTTTGCTCGAATGAACTCACTGTGATCAACGTAGAGTAGTTCTGCTGTTTTGCGGATCACTGCATCTTCTAGTGGATCAATTTCGCCATCGGCATACGCCACTTCCCACATGCTTTTGATTAAGTTGTAGCGTGTTTCTTGAGTCAATTCTCTCAGTTGAGAAGTAAAATCGTACAGAGACGCGGAGTCTTTTATTTTCTGTTGCGCTTGATCTAACAAAGCATTTGATTCTTCTTCATTTAATGACAGAAGCTTCATCAATAATGAACGCTTTGTTTCTTGCTCTTTATCATCGACGTTATGGTCTGCGCCAGATACTTCACACAGCAAGCACGCGATAGCCATATTCGGAGAGAGTGTGTTGGTTTGGCTTAAATCAGAGCCTTCAATGAGCTGTTTAAATAATGAGGTAAGAGAGTTAAACATATTGAACACCGAGCTATTGTTTATTTGGTTAACATGGTCATAAATACGGTAGATCTCAAGGTGTAGTATCAAAATTAGCACGCCGTTGACAGTCAAGAGCTTTTCTCATCTACCCAAATCCCTCGCACTTTTAAGTTCAGTCAAAATGATTTGCCTTCAATAAAGGGCAAGTCATTTTGGGAGCGAGATTTAGCCTTCTGCACGAGTTGGTGGAAAATGTACCTCTTCACCATCGCTCGTTAGAATGCTAATTTGGCTCGGCTTTCCTTCGTCATCAAGACGCAGCTCACCAATGGCGCTGTGGTTAACTAAGCGATAAAAATTGTGCGTACTTGGTGCGCGTTTGTAGATCTTTAGCCGCTTACGTTTTGTAAACCAGTTTAAAGGCGAACGAGGGCTATATAGCAGTCTATCTAGACCATCACAAATATTGAGCAATTGGGTTGGGAACTGATTTTTAATCCCGCTACAGGTGATTTGATAGATATTCGGACTATTTTTTCGGTAGCGAAGCTTAATGTCGTATGCAAAAGAGTAGTGCACGTCGCCAGAGAGAATAACGAAATTGGTCGGCGTCTTAGTATGTGTAAAAATACTAATAAGCGTATTCGCACTTCCGGGGTGCGCCATCCAGTTTTCAGCATCGACCATTAATGGTTTACCAAGCATCGTTACTACTCGCTGCAGTGCTTCGATAAATTTCACTCCGAACATCGGTGCGGCAGAAACAATGATAACTTTGTCTTGATGAACAAGTTCTTGGTGGAACTCAATCATTGCTTCCCAGTCCATTAACCCAGAGGGCTTGTTCATTTTAGACTCAGAACGCCAGCGTCTGGTTCGCGTATCTAGCACGACAACTTTTGGCGTCGTCGGAATGGTGTAATGCCAATTCTCAAAGCGATACAAATATTGAATAAATGCATCTTGAGTTTGTGAGGAACGCTCGTTGAAAAAGCGTTGAGCGATACTCATAAACTCATCATTGAATTTTTCTGGCGCGTTTCCCCACCCTTGGCAGAGCCAGTAGGCAATCAGGCTGTTCCCGATAATACGTTTCGCAAAGGCGTTGCTGTACGCGGCTTGTTCCCAGCCTATGGTAAGGTTCCAATCGTCGGTGACATCGTGATCATCAAAGATCATGTAGGTTGGAATGTGAGCAAGTAGGCGTTGAACCTTATCCAGACCTGAGACGAATTTATCTATTTGAGCTTTTTCTTCGCGCCATTGCTGCTGCCATTTGGGATCGAGAGTTGCTCCGCCGACAGTAAACTCATTTTCTAATAAGCGATCTGTCCGAATGAGCTTCCATAAGGTTGGAGACCAAACCAATAAGTACATTGCAAAGCATTCGGCAAAGCTTATTAGATGGTTTTCACACTCTTTGGCGCTGAATATTGGCGTCCCTCTGTGCGGGAAAAACGTACTCAGTAAACTGCCATCATTCATATAATGAGGCAACAATTTGTCCCGACCATAATAACAAGCTGAGTGCTGGTAGAGGGCATTGGTATTTTTTATCGGCGCTTGCTCGAATTCTTCGCCCGGTAAACCGAGTAGGGCAATGACTTGTTCGATGGCGTCCAGAGTAGGGCCTGCAACATGGTCTGCGTAGATTTGGTCACCACTCATGATGAGCATATCTGGTCTTTCTTCGATGGTTTGAGATGCGATTTTATGATCTGCAGCGACCAATGTATCTTTACTGAAGTGGTGGGGATTCCGGCACGAGCCATGCAGGACATAATCTGCTTTTTCGCTGATTAGGAACTCAACGCCCAAATTTGGACTGTTATCTCGTTCATAAGTCAGATGAGGAAGCAGTTCCGTTACGGAGCCGTGTTGCGTTTGTATTTGATAGCGTAACGTTTGATGGGGCGGAAACTCGCCCTTTAATTGCAACAAACAGCACCACGCATTGAGACCGATTTGAAGCTGTTCTTTTTGCTCACTTAAGGGGGCTTGATGAAGGACGGAGGCGTTTTCATCCGTAATTTGCACCATACCCTCCAAGCGTTGGGTGGTGACTAGCCAAATATTGATTTCAGTTGCGGTCACTTTGCGCAAAATCGGACCTGCAACGATAAGAGGAAGTGAAGATGTTTCAGTCGTATTCATCAATGCTGGCAAAACGGCTCCTTATGTGTCAGCTTCTTCTTCTAATATTTCGATAACTTGTGAACTGCTAAGTTCATGTCCCATAAGGAATAAACCTAGCATAGCATCGGCTTTTGACGCGTTATCACTGTCTTCATCCAAAATCTGCTGAAGTCGCGTTCTGATTAGATCTATTTCGTGCTCGACGAAGCCGCGTCCCTCTTCGTCTCCCTGACCATCTTCTGGAGCATTATCAAAGTGCAAAAATAACATGTCACCCTCAAGTTGAGTCCCTATCAACCTTTCAGGCAGCCATGCTTCTCCCATCACAATGTCTGGGTCCGTGTCTGCGGGTAAATGATTCAAGGTAGAGATGAGTTCTGATGCTTTCACTTTTTACTTCATTATGTTTGATTTAGAACTAAGCTAGAGTTTTAAGAGCTTGTTACGATAGTAAAATATTCACAAATAAGCTCATCTAGTCGTGCAATATTAATATAATCTTGGGACTCAAACTGTCACGAGGATGACAACATTTGTCATTGTAACGGCTATCATCAGAAGAACATAAGCTTTAAATGGCAAATCATTGATGTTTGCCTGCTTCTCAACCAACATTTTTCGAACTCATGAAGAGATTAATTCTAACAACACTCACTTTGCCTTTAGCTGCGATGGCTTCTTCTGCGTATGGTGTAGAAGAGCAAACGTGGGGAATTGCAGCGATGTATCGCACTGCATCGATCCCGTTTTATACCGCCGATAATGACTCGACGGTGAGTACATTTGTACCAATGATGTTCTTTGAAAACGAGCATTTGTATATCAATGGCATTGAAGGCGGCGTTTTTCTGTATGACGAGAGTGATTCTGACTGGCGCGCGAGTGCGATTATGCGATTGAGATTTGTTGATATTCCCATGTCGCTACAAAATGCCAATGAAGGGGACAGAGTCGACTTCGGTGGTCAAGTTCGTTATAGCATTAACGACAACTGGCGCGCAGAAGTAGAATTAATGACGGACGATGAACTCCAGTTTCACTCTAATTATCGCCTTGCCGCTAATTATGCGTTTGGTGATTGGGAGTTAGAGCCATCTATCACGATTCGATACAAAGACGCTGACTTCAACAGTGAATATTATGCGTTTAAAGATGTTACTGGGGAAAGAATTGGAGCAGGACTTGATGCCAACCTCGGCATCAAAGCGCGTTATCATGTGACTTCCAACTTGTATTTATTGGGGGAGACGAGTGTCACTCGCTTAGATGATAATGCCTACGACAGCCAGCTTGTAGAAGACCGATATCAAGGTGAAGTGTTTGTCGGTTTTGGTTTTTTCAACGATAAAGGCAAAGCTCCGAAATCAACACTGAGCAATAAACCATATCTACGTATCGCGCATGGTTGGGCGACGCCTTCAAATATTGGTGAAATATTTAGCTTTGAGAGAGAAAAAGACCCATACGACAATCAACTTACTTCATTGTTTTATGGGCACCCGCTAACGGACGAGTTGTTTGGCTTTCCTCTTGATATTTATTTAACGCCAGGTTTGGTTCATCACTGGTCGTCCAGTGTTCAGCCCGCGAGCACAGAATACGTGATGGCGATTAAGGCGTATTATACAGTTAATTGGCCAACGACTTGGCGATTTGGTGTTGCGGAAGGTATGTCATACGTCGACAACATTACCTACATCGAAGGAACCGAAATGGAAGACAAGGGTTATACACCAAGTAAGCTACTGAACTACTTAGACTTCTCGTTTGGTGTAAATATAGGTGACTTATTCAACCAAAAAAACTGGGGAAATATGTGGGTGGGTTATTCATTGCATCACCGCTCAGCAATTTTCGAAAGTGCGTCCCAGTTTGGGCGCATTAAAGGCGGGAGCAACTACAATACCATTTACTTCCAGTTCGAGTTTTAGAGCATCGTAAGATGCATATAGGTCGGATTTGCAACTGACTTCTTTATCACCCATTATGAGTAATGATGAATAATACAATGCTGCTTTCAACGCGAACCTTCGTGTATCGTGCCAAAGTTAAGGCTGTTTGTGATGCATCTGATGAATCGGATGGCATGAGCACCATGAGTATCGACTCCTCATTCAATATTCAAATTGAGGCGATAAACTGTACCAACGATGAATTTGCCAAGCGCTTTTTTGTCGTCCACGGGGAAGGACATTTAGAGAGTGATGAATGGTTAGTGTTGTACGTCAATTCTCTTGAGGTTGACGTTGGAGACGATCTCGAAATTCCGAGTGATGTCGCGTTTGATGCGATGATTGAGAATATGATAAACGAAGCTGAGCAGTCTTTGGAAAAGCTCTATCACGAAGCGCTACACAACTTAGAGAAAGTGAATCGCTCTGGGAGAAATAAGATAACTTCTAAACACGATTAGGGTATTTTGATCGACAAGGGATTGGCGCGAAGCAATCCCTTGTTATTTGTATTCTACTTGTTCTTGAACTTAGGCCAATTTACGCTATCGCTGCAAGTTGGCTCTGCGCTTCAGAAATGCCTTTCGCAGCGAAATCTTCACCCATGTTTAGCGCTTCCGCATAAACAAATTCCACATCTGTGATACCAACGAAACCTAGCACGGTACACAGGTATGGTGTGACGTTGTCTGTTGGTGAATCTTTATGGATACCACCGCGAGTCGTGATGACAATCGCTTTCTTACCTTCGATCAGGCCTTGGACGCCGTTTTCAGTGTATTTGAATGTCACGCCAGCACGAGCAATCAAATCAATCCAGTTTTTAAGCTGAGTTGGAATTGTAAAGTTATACATTGGCGCTGCGATAACCAAAGTATCAGCGTTTTTTACTTCTTCAATCAACGTATCCGACAGTTCGACTACCGCTTGTTGTTCTTGTGAAAGATCTTCCGTTGCGCGAAGTGCAGTGGCAACGGCGAAGTCCAAAACTGGTAATGGGTTTGCAGCCAAATCACGAACAGTTAGCTTGTCTTGGTCCACATTTTTGATGAAGTCTTCAACCAGTTTGTTTGATTGAGAGTAATCGCCAAGGATGCTTGATTTTAGAGCTAGTACACGAGACATAATGGTTATTCCTTAAATAAGTGCTTTTGACTATGGGAGCCATTATAAGCGAGGCATGTTGGTTAAAAAGTATAGGGATTCGCTGAACATGTTCGAAAAATTTGAATGTGGTTTCGGTTATCTTGTTGCAGATCTTGTGTGATACAATCCGCGCAGTTTTTGTAATGAAAAGAATAGGAAACGCTTTGACTTCGTCACAGCCCCCAAAAAAGAATTCCGCTGAAGAGCAAGCGACACCGTCAAATGGTGTGCAAAAGGCGACAGCGAAACAAGATAAAGCACCTCAGGCTCAAGTGAATAGCGCGGCGTCTCTACGCAAAGCGTTAAGCCAGTGCATGATGCGTGACCGCTTCCGTTTAAGTAAACGCATTTCTGGTGCGAGCAAAATTAAGAAAGACGCAGCACGTAATGCTGTGTTTGATGAAATTGCACTCGACATTGCCAAATCAATGATGGTTGCTGAGCAACGTGGCAGCTACAAACCAACGATTGAATACCCAGAAATTCTGCCCGTCAGCCAAAAGCGTGACGACATCGCTAAAGCGATTGAAGAAAACCAAGTGGTTATCGTCGCGGGTGAAACCGGTTCAGGTAAAACCACTCAGTTGCCAAAGATCTGTGCTGAGCTTGGTCGCGGTAAGTTCGGCCTGATTGGTCATACTCAGCCTCGTCGTCTTGCGGCGCGTTCGGTTGCGAACCGTATTGCCGAAGAGATGGAAACCAAACTGGGTGAGTTTGTTGGTTACAAGGTTCGATTCAACGATCAGATCTCTGAAAATACCCAAATCAAATTGATGACGGACGGTATCTTGTTGGCTGAAATTCAGCACGACCGTTTCTTGAATCAATACGACACCATCATTATTGATGAAGCGCACGAGCGCAGCCTTAACATCGATTTCATCTTGGGTTACTTAAAGGAGTTGCTACCACGTCGTCCTGATTTGAAAGTGATCATCACGTCGGCAACCATCGATCCAGAACGCTTCTCAAAACACTTCAACAATGCACCAATCATTGAAGTATCGGGTCGTACTTACCCAGTAGAAACCCGTTACCGCCCACTAAGCGGTGATGACGACAATGATCGTGACCAACTTGAAGGCATCTTCGAAGCGGTAGACGAATTGTGCGATGAAGGTTTAGGTGACATCCTGATCTTCATGAACGGTGAGCGTGAAATTCGTGATACCGCAGATGCATTGTCCAAACGTAATCTGAAGAGCACGGAAATTGTGCCGCTTTACGCGCGTTTGTCGGCGGGCGAGCAGAACAAGATTTTCCAACCTCATGCTGGTCGCCGAATTGTACTGGCAACCAACGTGGCAGAAACCTCGCTAACCGTTCCGGGCATCAAGTATGTTATCGACCCGGGCACGGCGCGCATTAGCCGCTACAGTTACCGAACTAAGGTTCAGCGTCTTCCAATTGAGCCGGTTTCTCAGGCGAGTGCGAACCAACGTAAAGGTCGTTGTGGTCGTGTGGAAGAGGGTATCTGTATCCGTCTGTACTCAGAGGAAGATTTTGAGTCGCGCCCAGAGTTTACCGATCCCGAGATCCTGCGTACCAACCTAGCATCGGTTATCTTACAGATGACGGCACTTGGCTTGGGCGACATTCAAGCTTTCCCATTTGTGGAAGCACCAGATAAACGTAATATCCAAGACGGCGTACGTTTGCTGGAAGAGCTTGGTGCGATTAACTCTGAGGTAAAAGACCCGAAAAAACGCCTGACTTCCATTGGCCGCCAATTAGCGCGTTTGCCAATCGATCCGCGCTTGGCGCGTATGGTATTGGAAGCGCCAAAATATGGTGCGCTTAAAGAAGTGATGATCATTGCAGCGGCCTTGTCGATTCAAGATCCACGCGAGCGTCCTTCAGACAAACAACAATCGTCAGACGATAAACATCGTCGTTTCTTCCATGAAGAGTCGGACTTCCTGACATTTGTGAATTTGTGGGAATACATCCAAAAGCAGCAAAAAGCTCTGTCTAGCAATCAGTTCCGCAAACAGTGTAAGCAAGACTATTTGAACTACTTGCGCATTCGCGAGTGGCAAGACGTGTACTTCCAAATTCATCAGTCGATGCGTGAAATGGAATTCAAACTTAACGATGAGCCTGCTTCTTACCATGGTGTACACAGTGCGATCTTGGTTGGTTTGCTGTCGCACATCGGTATGAAAGACCAAGAAAAGAATGAATATCAAGGCGCGCGCAATGCTCGTTTCCATATCTTCCCTGCATCGGGTCTATTTAAGAAACAACCTAAGTGGATAATGTCAGCCGAGTTGGTGGAAACCTCGAAACTTTGGGGCCGTATCATTGCCAAGATTCAGCCGGAGTGGATTGAGCCATTAGCCAAACACCTTATCAAGCGCAGTTACAGCGAACCGCATTGGTCGAAGAAACGTGCAGCAGTCATGGCACACGAGAAAGTGATGCTTTACGGCGTGCCAATTGTACCAAAGCGTTTGGTCAACTACGGCAGTATCGATCCGACCGTTAGCCGCGAAATCTTTATTCGTAGTGCACTGGTCGAAGGTGAGTGGGAAACCAAACACGCGTTCTTTAAGCAAAACCGCAAGCTTCTGCAAGAAGTGGAAGAGCTTGAACACAAATCTCGTCGTCGTGACATCTTGGTGGATGATGATGAGCTGTTTGACTTCTATGACCAACGTGTTGGTACCGAAGTGGTGTCTGGTAAACATTTCGATACGTGGTGGAAAAAAGCATCGAAAGAAGATACTGAACTGCTGAACTTTGAAAAAGAGATGCTGTTCAAGGGCGATGCTAGTCATGTCACCGACTTGGATTACCCGAACTTCTGGCATCAAAATGGTTTGAAGCTCAAGTTGAGTTACCAATTTGAACCGGGCGATGATAGTGACGGTGTCACAGTGCATTTGCCGTTGCCGATTTTAAACCAAGTTGAGCCAGCGGGCTTTGACTGGCAGATCCCGGGTCTGCGTCATGAGCTTATTGTTAGTTTGATTAAATCGCTGCCGAAGACGATTCGTAAGAACTTTGTGCCTGCGCCGAACTATGCCGATGCATTCTTAGCTCGCGTAACACCAATGGAAGCGCCGCTGCTAGATTCATTGGAGAAAGAGTTGCGCCGCATGACGGGTGTAGAAGTGTTGCGTGAAGACTGGAACTTGGAACAGGTGCCTGAACACTTGAAAGTCACGTTCCGCGCGGTTGATCATCGAAATCGCAAACTGAAGGAACATAAAGATCTTCACGAATTGAAAGAGAGCTTGAAAGACAAAGTTCAAGAAACGCTTTCCAAAGTGGCAGATGACGATATTGAACAGCAAGGTCTGCATACGTGGAGCTTCGGTGAATTGCCGAAAGTGTATCAACAAAAACGTGGTGGCTACGATGTAAAAGCGTATCCAGCACTTGTTGATAGCAAAGACAGCGTTGAAATCAAACTCTACGAAACCGAATTTGAGCAGATCACCGCAATGCGTGCTGGCCAGCGTCGCCTAATTTTATTGAACGTACCGTCGCCAATTAAATACTTGCACGCTAACTTACCGAACAAATCGAAGTTGGGTTTGTATTTTAACCCTTACGGCAAAGTGCTTGATCTGATCGATGACTGTATCGCCTGTGGTGTCGATAAGCTTATTGAAGAGCAGGGTGGCTTAGTTTGGGAGCCAGAGAAGTTCGAAGCGCTGAAAGAACACGTTCGTGCTGAACTGGGTGATACCGTCGTAGAGATCGCGAAACAGGTTGAGACTATTCTGACAACGGCGTTCAGCATCAATAAGAAGCTAAAAGGCAAAATCGACTTCACTATGGCGTTTGCTCTGTCGGATATCAAAGCACAAATTGAAGGCTTGATCTTCAAAGGCTTTGCGACGGAATGTGGCTGGAAACGCTTGCCGGATATTCTTCGCTACATGCGTGCGATAGAGCGTCGTATGGAGAAGTTGCCAATCGATCCAAACAAAGATCGTTTACACATGCTGAAGATTGAATCTGTGACTCAAGACTATAAAGAGTTGCTGAACAAGATCCCGAAAGGTGTGGCCATTCCTGAAAACGTAAAGGAAGTGCGTTGGATGATTGAAGAGCTTCGCGTGAGTTACTTTGCTCAACAATTAGGCACTCCTTATCCTGTTTCTGATAAACGAGTCAAAAACGCGATTGATGCTTGCTAATCAACCAGTAAAATAGCGTCAGATTTGTAATTATCGCGTATGAGGTTACTGGTACACTAATTGCTAGTAACTCAATAAGCGTAATTTTTTAGTTCTGGGAGGCAATGGTTCGCCTCCCTTTATTTGTAGTACCAACGACTGAGTTATGCAGACGTGGGAATAATAAAGAGTAAAGGTAGATGATGAAAAAAACTCTATTAGCAGTGGCGCTACTTGGCGCATCTTCTGCGGCAATGGCAGATTCTTGGATTTACGGTGGTGCAACAGTAGGTCAGTCTGACTACAAAGGTGAGACGGATACATCATACTCTGTTCACGTTGGTACAGGCATCCTACCTATCATTGGTATTGAAGCAGGTGTGACGCAACACGGTGAATTTAACGTAAATGGTCAAGACACTAAGCTAACGTCTTACTACGCAGCACTTAAGCCAAGCATCGACTTTGGTCCACTGCATGTGTATGCAAAAGGTGGCTTCCACCAGTGGGACAAAGAAGTGAAAGGCGGCAAAGACGATGACGATTTGGATCTAATGTACGGTGTAGGTGCTGAGTACTTCATTTTTGGTCCGATGTCTGTTGGTGCTAGCTACATGAACTACACGGCGGGTAAAGACGATATCGGCACGTTCTCTGTTAACGCAACACTGCATTTCCTATAAGCGTCTAGCTTTCTAACACCCATATGAAAAACACCGACTTTATGTCGGTGTTTTTTTGTCTGGAAGTCACAAAACAAAAGTTGAACATAAATTATTCACTTTTGGATCTTAAAATGCTCATGCTTTCCAATATATAGTGGCGATTAAATGCGCATATTTGCGTAATGTTTCGCTTAGGAATCGCTCAGGAAGGGATAGTATGAAAAAAACACTCTCGTTATTAGCTCTAACGTTGTGCTCAACATCAGCAATGGCTGACTCATGGATTTACGCTGGCGGTCAAATTGGTCAATCTGATATCGATAGCGAAAACGATACAACCTACGGTATTCATGTAGGTACTGGTATTTTGCCATTCATTGGCATTGAGGCAGGTTACTTTAACCACGGCAAAGTAGATTTATCACTGAGTGGCAGCAGGGGTAGTGCTGATTTTGATTCATTCTATTTAGCAGCGAAACCAAGCATCGACTTTGGGCCGCTTCATGTCTATGCCAAAGGTGGCATCAATGCATTCAATGTTGATTATGACGGCGGACTGAGAAATCTAGATAAAGATGATGGTGTCTCCTACATGTATGGTGTCGGTGCCGAATACTTCTTGCTCGATAATGTTTCTATTGGGGCAAGCTATCAAGCGTTTGGCGTGGATATTGACAGCGATAGTGACACCGTGAGCAGTGTGACAGGGAATATTACCTTCCATTTCCTATAATACTCAGTCTCTATGAAAACGTTACTGACTTGGTTTCATCGCTAGCTTTGAAACCAAGTCAGTGTTACTTATCTCAATTTACGCGTCCATCAATGATAAAGCCACTGAGCGCAAGTATTTCCAGTGCTTTTCCAACGATCAAATTACGATAAAACCAATCATTAGACCTCATAATTTTTGTGTTGATATTACTTTGTTCTTATCTGCCTTTAACTGAGCCAAAAATGCAATAAATGGCGATTTTTTGCAAAAATATGTGATTGCTGCTAAACTTCGCCCCGCTTTAAAACTTTAGAGTTCAAATTAATGGAGGGCGGTATTGGAGTTCTTCTCACCTGAGGGGCGTTTCAAATTCACGTTAAATTTGTATTTATGGATAATGCATTTAAAAAATATAGTATCGACACAACAGACTATCAGGTTGGACAGGACAACGTTCAAAAGTGGGGATTCGACATACATAACCCCGTTTTTGGCATCAGTGCGGGTCTCGTTGTTTTCTGTCTAATTTCACTTCTTCTTGTTGAGCCAACCACTGCTCGTGATGTATTAAACGGTCTGAAAAACGGAATTATCGAACAGTTTGATGCGTTCTTTATGTGGTCGACAAACTTCTTCTTATTATTCGCTGTTGCTCTTCTTTTTTCTCCGCTGGGTAAAATCCGCTTAGGTGGCAAAGAAGCAACGCCGGATCACTCAACCGTTTCTTGGTTGTCGATGCTCTTTGCAGCTGGTATGGGTATTGGCCTTCTGTTCTGGAGTGTGGCGGAGCCGACCGCGTACTTCACTGATTGGTGGGGAATGCCACTGAACGCAGTGCCATACACAGAAGAAGCGAAATCTCTCGCAATGGGTGCCACCATGTTCCACTGGGGTGTGCATGGCTGGAGTATTTACGCACTCGTTGCACTAGCACTTGCGTTTTTTGCTTTTAACAAGGGTTTACCGCTTTCATTGCGCGCGGCGTTTTATCCAATTTTTGGTGACCGAGCATGGGGTTGGCTAGGACATGTTATCGACATTCTTGCCGTTTTATCCACGCTGTTTGGTCTTGCAACGTCGCTGGGTCTCGGTGCTCAGCAGGCGACCAGTGGTATTAACCATGTCTTTGGTCTAGAAGGCGGCATTGGTACACAAATGATTGTGATCACCTTTGTTACCTTTATCGCGGTGCTGTCAGTAATTCGTGGTATTGATGGTGGTGTTAAGCTACTGAGTAACGTCAATATGGTGGTTGCGTTTGCCCTGCTTATTTTTATTACCTTTATCACGTTTGATACGGCGTGGGGTTCGCTACGCGACACAACAATGGCTTACATTGAAAATATTATTCCGTTGAGCAACCCCCACGGTCGTGAAGATGAAACTTGGATGCACGGCTGGACGGTATTCTACTGGGCTTGGTGGGTATCTTGGTCACCGTTTGTTGGTATGTTTATCGCGCGTGTGTCTAAAGGTCGTACGGTTCGAGAATTCCTGTTCGCAGTGATCGTTATTCCTACTGTCGTTACCTTGATTTGGATGTCTGTATTCGGTGGTATCGCGCTTGACCAAGTGGTGAATAAAGTCGGTGAGCTAGGTGCAAATGGTCTAACTGATATTTCACTGACTCTGTTCCATGTTTACGATGCGCTTCCGTATAGCTCAGTGATTTCAATGCTTTCTATCGTGCTGATTCTGGTGTTCTTTATTACATCATCAGACTCTGGCTCACTGGTTATCGATAGTATCACTGCGGGTGGTAAGATTGATGCACCAATTCCACAGCGTATTTTCTGGGCTTGTATTGAAGGTGCAATTGCAGCCGTTATGCTTTGGGTTGGTGGCAAAGAAGCCTTGCAAGCATTGCAGTCAGGCGTGGTTGCAACGGGATTACCGTTTACCTTTGTTCTGTTGTTGATGTGTGTAAGCTTGGTTAAAGGGTTAAGAACGGAACTGTCAGCTTACAAATAAACACTATCCACTATTGAATTTAAATGCCGAGCCTAATGCGCTCGGCATTTTTATTTCTACTTTTCTTTTTCAATAATTCCGTTACAGTTTGGGCTTATTCCCACCTCATTTAACAGCATTATGTCACTGGCTAAACTCATTCTTATTCGTGGACTTCCAGGTTCAGGTAAAACAACCTTAGCAAAGCAATTGGCGATAGAGCTTGGTGCTAAGCATTTTGAAGCTGACATGTATTTTGAAAATGATGAAGGTGATTATCACTTTAACCCAACTGAGTTACCCCAAGCGCATGAATGGTGTTTTCAGCAAACTCGAAAGTGGTTGAACAAAGGGAAAGTCGTGATTGTGAGTAATACGTTTGTTCGGCACTGGGAGATGAAGCGTTACTTGGACTACTGCGTGAAGAAGCGCATTGAGGTGGAAGTTAAAGTGTGTCGCGGCGCGTATCAAAGCATTCATGATGTGCCACCAGCGACCATCGAAAAGATGCGACGCCAGTGGCAAGAGTGACCGTTACCAGAACCAGGGGTTACTGACCTCGTCCGTCAATCATCACAACGAATGTTTTGCTCATGATTGAAAGGTCCATTGAAATCCAAGAGTAGAACGAACCTAAGCTTAGTGCGTAACTGTGATCAAAACCAACTTTACGTCGTACATCTTCAATGCAAGCATCATAGCCTTGGTTAACTTGCGCTAGGCCCGTAATTCCCGGTAATACGCCATATGTGCGTTCTACAAAATAAGGGATTTCATCTTCCAACTTTTGGTAGAAAGCAGGGCGCTCTGGACGTGGCCCGATCATCGACATTTCACCTCTCAACACATTAAACAGCTGTGGTAACTCATCTAAACGCGTCTTACGTAAAAAACGTCCTACTGGTGTGATTCGAGGATCATTCTCGGTTGCCCAAACTGCACCGGAGCGTTGCTCCGCATCAATATACATGGTGCGAAACTTCATGATCTGAAAAAGATCCATTTTTTCTGGTGTACAGCGCCCAACACGCAGTTGACGATAGATCACTGGGCCTTTCGATGTGATTTTTATAGCTAGCGCGATAAATGGGAATAGTGGTGCAGTGACGAGCAAAATAAACATTGCAACCAGTACATCAAACGTTCTTTTCGCGTGGCATACATTTGAATCGTAGCGTGAGTTTTTCATGATGCTTTCCTTATTGGTTGACGCGTTTCCAACGTCCATTTTCCATTCCTAGCAAATACTTCATACCGCCGATGAAATTGGCGAGATGACCAATGACGATGTAGCTAATCAGTTTAAAAGGCTTGACTGTGTTAAGTGCAGGCACCAAGTAAGTGACAAGTGCGATACCATAAACACAGGCTTGAGCGAGCAGCATTATTTGAAAAAGCGGGTTGTGTGCCAGTAGTAGTGAACAAACCAAGCAAACAATCATCAAATAGGGTGTTGCTAAGCGCAGAACCTTTCCCGATAGAAATGCAAAGGCAGTGCCACGATAGCGAGGTAGCAGTAATTTCTTTAATTGCATGAGCTGCTGCATGTTACCCGCTGAAATTCTTAGGCGTCGCTTGAAGTCTGCGTCGTCTGAGCTTTGTTCGAGTTCAAGAGCTAGCATGTTAGGTTCGTAGATAGAGTTATAGCCTCGCAAAACGATTCTCATAGGGAGAATAAAATCGTCATTAATGGTGCTGACTTCAAGTGGTTCAAATAGGTGGGTTCTGAATGTATAAAACGCACCGTGAGAACCAATCGTTGAACCCAGCAAGGATTCTTGGTGCTTCACTCGAGACTGGTATTGCCAGTACGCCGCTTCACCTTGGTTATCGGTACTCATTATTTGATATGTCGCGTTAACCACTCCAACCTTCTCATTTTGATAATGCTGACTAGCTAGCAACAGAGAATCGCAAGAAATCAATGCCGATGTATCACTCAGTGCGGTAATGTCCGAGCTAACATGACGCATTTCTTCGTTGAGTAGGGCAACTTTACCGCGATTGACTTGGTGGTCATTAATGATGAACAGTGTATCGGAGCAGATTGCTTCTTGAATCGTCGCTTGAGCAATCTCGGCTGTGTTATCTGTGCAGCCATCACATGCGATCACCACTTTCAATTTATCTCTTGGGTAATCTAAGCTCGCAAGGTTGCGGATCTTTTCTGCTATCCATTGTTCTTCATTGTAGGCGGGCACGATGACAGTAATAGATGGTAACTGACTGTCTGTTTGAGAGGCTTTGTAAGCTCGCTCTACAAATGGTGCTGTGGTTTTTTGCTGTTTTAAAGGAAGCCATTTAAGTAGCAATGGATAACCAACATGATGATAGACAATCAAAAATGCGGATAAACCAAAACCTGTAATCCAAAGTAAATCATTCATAGCTAGCCTCCTTGGCCAAACGTGAGTAGCGACTCACCATGTCTCTGATATCAAAATGTTTGAGAATAAAAGTTCGAGGAGAACCATGGGTTGATTTCAATTGCAGCGACAAAGCTTCCGCCAAAGAGAACACACGGTTGGCTTCAACCAATGTGCTGTTAATCGGGCAGAGCGTCTCTTTCACGCCACCAACATCGGTTGCGACACAAGGAACGTCACATGCTTGAGCTTCTAGTGTTGAGAGGGGGAAACCCTCTTGAAGCGACGGTAAACAAAATAAATCGAGGCTTTGGTAAAAGCTGGGCATATCGTCGACCAAGCCTAAAAAGGTAACGCGATCCTCAAGTTTTAACGTTCTAACTTGTGCTTCCAATTGAGCTCTCTGAGAACCATCTCCAGCAATGGCTAGGTGTGTGTTTGGCGTAAGATGAGAGAAGGCTTCGATAAGCACTTTCTGGCCTTTAACTGCTTCTAAACGTCCAGCTACTCCAATTACGGTTTTGTTGGCTGGAAGCCCAAACAAGTTTCTCTTGCTTGCTTGATTACCGCTTTGAAATTTCTGGCAATCGATTCCATTATGTATGGTGCAGACTTTGCGGTAATTCAGTTTTGTCTGGATTTGTTCGGCGACAAAGTTCGCATCGGCAACCACATGTGGACGAATCATTTTTAGCAGTAGGGACTGCAGTCGAGCTGACTTTCTGCTATTCAGATGCCAGGCGTCGTGCTCAGTATGGATAATTACTGGCACCTGCGCTAAGCGTGCTGCAATCCCACCATATAAGAGTGGACCGATATGGTGAGTGTGGACCACATCCGGCTTAAGTCCTTTGAGCATGGAAGTCAGCGTACTGATGGTTTTTCCGCTGAATCCAGGTTTCTTATTGAGAAAGTGCAGTTGGCCTTGGTAGGCCGAGAGTTTTGACCAGCATTGCAGTGCTTGCGCTTTGCTTCCCTCTAAACTTACGACAAACACGGAATGATTCGGTTGCGCAAAACGAAGCATCTCTAATACGAGCGTTTCCAAACCGCCAGGAGCTAAGTGCTGCACGACGTGTAATATCACTTTTTTATTGCGTTGAGTGCTATTTTGCTTTTGTCTGAATTCCATTCTCAAACCCTCGTTGAGTTCTTTGTTTATTCAGGAATTGCAGACTGCGTGCCAATAAATTAAGTGTTTAAAAACATTAAGTTAATGGCGACACATATGAAGTTCGATGTTTATTCTCAATTTGAGATTCATATTAGTGGAAACCTTATGCGGAGTTAGAATAAGCACAAAAAGAAAAGCACTCGCTGAACGAGTGCTTGTCATGGAGTGTTAACGGCTGTTAGCTTCCGTATACCACTTTAGGTAGAGTGGTGATCACAGGAACGCCAAGATGCTTTTCTAATGCTCTTTTAGAGCGGATAGAGTTATCTGCTAACTCAAGTATCGTCGCTAATCCAATGCCCAAACCCGCGCCACCGATAAACCCTAAAATGACAAACACAAAACTAGGTAAGTTAGACGGAATGGTTGGTGTGAAAGGTTCATCAATGATTTTCACGCGTTTATTCTCTTCAAATACGCCAAGTGAACCAGTTAATTGAGCCATTTCATAACGCTCTACAAGGTCATCATACATTTCTCTTTTTACCGCTACATCACGAGCTAGGCGGTTGATTTCTGTTGCTGTGCTACCAAATCGATGCGCATTACTTTCTAACTCTTGAATCATTGTTCGTAAGCTATTTGTTTCTTCTGTGAGGGCTTCAAAGCGTCCGCGCATAATTTGCAGTTGGTGAAGCTGAGAGACCAGAAGAGGCTGAGCTTCTCCAAGACTGTTTACGGTGGTATTGCTAGCGATATCCCAAAGTTGGGCGCTGTTTAATTCCGGTTGTTTAGAGTTCAATAGTACTGAGCGCTCTTGCTCCAAGCGGTTTAACTCTCGTAGCTTGCCTTGAACCATGCTATGCGCCTCAGTGTACTTGGCGCGAAGCAAAGTGAGCTCACTACGAATGTCGATGATTTGTTCTTCAAGCTTACCGATAACCGGGTTGGTTTTAGAAAGTTGTTGGTCCAAACTACCTAGGCTTCGGGTAACACCAGCAAGCTCTGCTTCTTTTTCTGCCAAGGTTTGTTTAAGGCTTGCCAGACGAGTCAGGCTTTGTGCTTGCATTTCAGGCGTTGCGTGAGAGTAAGTATTCTTGTATTCCGCGAACGCTTGCTCTGCTTTATCCAGCTCTTCTCTGCGTTTATTAATATGGATGGTTAAAAAGTGACTTGAATCTTTAATTGAAGATCGTTCAGGAGCTAAAAGCTGTTCGACAAAATGTTCACTGACGGAGAGTAACATCGACTCCATGCCATTCGGTTTGCCACTTCGTAGTTGGATTTGAATGAAGTCCTTACCAAGCTGCTGAACAGACAAACGCGACGCGAGATCTTTAATGATAAACTCTTGCTCTTTAGCACTCATGTCGTCACTAATCAGCGCTTGTTCTTTGGCAACTGAGTACAAAACATGTCGGCTTTTTAGCAAGGTACTGAGTGCGCTCAATCGATCTTTCAGCATGGTTGAGACGGCAAGGTCTTGAAGGAATGGGTTCATTTTCGCTGTCTCTTGGATAAGCATACTCGTATGAGCGACATAAGTCGTCGGAACCAGTTTACTTACGATGAAACCCAGCACAGGCAATACAAGCATAGGAATAACGATCATGTAGCGACGTCTCCAAGCACCATGTAACAGTACACTGAGGTTTTCTCTTAAATCGTTCATAGCGCCCTCACTAATTTATCAACTTGGTTGGCTCTTGCTTCCCAGCTTTGCTGTTGAACAAATGACTTTGAATCTGTCGGTGGCGGTAGGAGGTGATCGAGACTGGCACGCACGTCTTCGACATCTTGAACCACATGGAGCATATGTTTGTAGGGCATTAATGCGGGAAAGGGTGTGCTGATAACAGGGGTTCCTGTTGCCAAGTACTCAAGAAGTTTAAGCGGATTACATGCCTTGATTTGAGCGTTATCAACAAAGGGCAACCAACTGGCACCCCAGTGTTGAGAGTAACGTGGCAGAGTGTGATGCGCTCTCGGGCCCAGATAGTATACGTTGCTTCTTTGTGGAAGTGGATTGTCACTGAACTCGTTGGGGCCGATGAACACGAGATCCCAGTCAGGCGCTTGGTCTGCGACTTGGGCAATTAAGTCGTAGTCTAACCATTCAGACAAACTGCCATAAAAGCCCAGCACTTTGCGACCATTATTAGGTAAATCTTCAGCCTTAGGTGCTGGCTCAGAAAACAGGCTAAAGTCGACACCGTGAGGTAAAGTGACGGTTTTACCAGATGGAAATTGAGTGGCGAGTTTGTCACTTGCTGTAAAAATCACATCAGCCGCGTTAACCAGTGTACGTTCATGCTTGGCAACCGTGTCGTGGTCAACACCAGCTAAAGCGCTAAAGTCATCGCCACAATAGTAAATTAGCCCACGTGAATTCATTTCCGCACAAACATCTGCGGCCGTCGGGAGCGATGTCCAAAATATAGGCTTATCAAAACCAAGAGCGTGTAATTTTTTATTGAGCTGGTATTTCATCATCTTAGCCGCTACTTTTCTTGCCAGCGCAGAACTTGGAGCAGGAATAGTGAGTAGGTTAATGGTGTGAATATTTGGGTTTATTGCAGACTCTAACGTTGGCTTATGCGATCCAGCGTTATTAAATACACGAGTGAGCTTGTTTAACGCACGTTGCATGTCTTTAGTGGTCAGCCTAGGTTGACGAAGACCGATTGAGTTAACCCAAAGGATGCGGTGGCTCGTTGCTAGTCGTTTGACAATGTGTTGAGTGGAGGAGGGTAACCCGCCAAAATCTTCTCCAAATACTACGATGTCTGTCATGTGGCTCTCCTTGAGTCTTTGTTATTTGATTACTAATCAAGAGAGTAATCACAATACGTGCCAAGGATTTATTTGTTATAAAACAGGTGATTGGGCTTTCTGTTGGTATTTGAAATTAGGGTTTCTCATTTTGACAATCACTTTGAACGATTCGGCTAACGACTACCGTTAATGCCGCCAGAATGTATATTGGCCAAGTGAAACCTTGAGTGAGGAAGGTGCCTGATACGATGGTCCCGATCAGCCCACTTAAGACTGCGTTTGCTCCAACAGATAGGGTGTAATCCGATGTTGGCGTCAGTAGTGAAATAGAATGCAAAGAGGTTCGAATCAATGACACAATCAATGTAATGAACACGGCGAGTCCAACAAACCCCGTTTCCGCTAATACGCCAAACCAAGTACTGTGTACGGCGTGATTGATGCCATCCCAGTGAGGGCTATAGAAATAGTAATTGAAGTAGAAATTATCAAGCCCAACCCCAGTTAACGGATGGTGGAGAGCCATTTTAAATGCGGCTTCCCACGCGTAAAGTCGCCCCATCGCAGAGGCATCTATACCATCCTCGGCTGCGCCACCCGATTCTCGTCCTGAGATACCAGCAAATGCGTAGAGTACGATGGCTGCGACGGCGCCTAGTACTAAGACTAACGTTTTGCTTTTGATGTGCTTAAAGGCAAAGTACGCAAATACCGATAGAGAGCCTAACAAGCCCCCGCGGCTTTGTGTCTCAATAATCGCAAAAAACAACACCAAACAGGTAACAAGTGCGAAGAGCCGGAGATGCTTAGGTGAACGTTTCTCCATTAACTGACTAACGGTAAAGGCGAGAGGAAACATTAACACCAGCGCCAAGTCGTTCGGATCGCCGAGTACTGAACCTATGGAGCGTCCAATCGATACGCGTGTCCCTTCCACTAAATCAATGCCATTCGCTGCGTTTTGTAATGCGACTAAACCAATCAACAATCCGGCGAAAATTATTGCTTTCGACATTTGTGCTAACTGAGCAGGCTTGGTAATAAGCCAGGTGATCGCCAATGTCATAATGATGATTTTCCAATAGGTATTTTTGAAAACTGTAATGGCAATGTCACGACTGGAGGCGAAGACGATACCGATGATCACCAGCCCCCAAAATATGCACAGCCATTTTAATGAAGGGTGCCAAAAAGCAGTAAGCTGGCGACTTATCAAAAGGTGGAAAGCAAGTGCGGCCAGTGCCCCTAATGATAGTAGCAATGGGATCTTAAAGTTATAGATAACGGGAAACGCTTCATGAATACGGAAGAATGAAAAAATAACGAACAGCGTGACGAGCCAAAACGTTTGGTTGAGAACGAATAGTAAAGCAAGTGGGGCGAAACATAGTGCGACAATCAAAATAGGGTGAGGCATAACAATCCAAAGCAGGCCGATACAGACGGTAATCGTCAGCGCTGCGATGGACTGCTTTCTTCTCACCTTGGTTTCAGTCATAACGAGTATCTCTTCACCTGTCCACGCCATTTCACCATGTATCGAGTGAGCGCATTTAGCGTCTCTTTACTCATATAGCGAGTGGCTATCCCTGCCAGCAAAGTGCATGTCAAAATGCAAATTGCGATGGCGATGCCTATTGATTGTGAAGAGTGAAGCAGGAACAGTGCCACACCGGAGATAATCTGCAATAAAACCATCAGACTTAGGTGAAAAGGCAACGGCATGCATTGTTGGCCTACCACATAAGTAAGGCCAAGCTTACACAGTTGAGCGTAATAAAGCGCAATGAAAACTCCATAGATACCCAGGGACGATAGGCCAAACAGCAAAGCAATTGCAACGCATGCTGAGACGACATTAATACCCAGTAACCAGCGAGTACGACGCTTGTACAAAATGGAAATATTAATGAGCTCGCTCCACTCTTTTAGCATAGCGATAGGCAGTAAGAACAAGCTGAACAGTACCGCCTCATGATAGGTTTCTGGTAACAGGTAAGTGATCATCACCATTGCTAATGTGCCGACTGCAACACTTAAACCGGTAATGTAAATCATGCCTAGATGAGTGATGCGCACAGCTTCTGTACTCTTACGACCTTCTAGGTAATTAAATCGACGTGGCATCCACCACATGCCAAATGGCTGAACTAAAATACACATGCCAACCGCAAATTTTACCGCTATCGCGTAAATCCCTAAGGTCGCAAGTGAGGCGTTCGCGCCGATGAACCAGCGTTCAGCGCCATTGAGACAAAACGCAACCAATCCAGCCATCATCATGGGCAGACAGTAATTTAGGTATTGTTTCGCCACTGTCATATTTGGCAGAGTCATGCTGTAGCGGTTAATGATGTGCAGCCAGACAAACTGAGTAATAGCAGCCAACAAGCCACCCCATAAAACAGAAATAACATGTGGATGAATAGACAGCGCCGTGATGATGAAAATGACCTGAAAAACAGTGGTAGTCACCATGACGTTAAGTAGGGTTCTTGCTTTGTCGTCCTGTGTTCTCAACCAAGCTGTGCCGATTGCGATACTGCCTTCTAGAACGATAGCAAACATAACAATAGCAAACTCGACTCGCGTAAAAGGAGCAGGAATAGGCGCGAGCATAATGATAGCGAGTAGGCATAAAGCCACTATGCCAGCGATGAATAAAGCAAGTGAGTACAGCTGGTTTAGTAGGCTTGTGCGCGTATTTTGAACCTTTTCAACCCCGACGAATCGATACAGCGCTTCATGCAAAGCGAAACTGACGAATAAGGTTATGACAACGCCAAAGGTGGTAAGCAGTTCAAGCTTGCCCATTTGTTCTGGTGAGAGAAAGTGGGGCAATACAGGCAGCATGATTAAGCTGATGCTTTTGTTTATCACTAACGCGATAGCGAACAGCGACATATTGGTCATTGCTTTAGACATGGTCATATCCTTTGATGTATCGCGGTGTTTTGAGTTTACAATCGCCATTCGGTGCGGATTCTGCTGCAAGGTGCTGAGCGATTGGCAGATAACAACGTTCGGCCGTATAAAGTTGAGAAACGTTGAGTGCTTCGATACCCATTGTCACTTTCATCCATGGAGACTCATTCAAAAGGCGAATTGCGTTATGTAACGACGCCACATTGTTTGGTGTGTACTTGATGCAATTGCGGCCATGCGTTAATACGCGATCCCAGTAGCTATCATCATGTGGGATGACGATGCACATGCCTGCTGCGAGAGCTTCTAAAATGGATAACCCAAAAGGTTCGTTAACACTGGTGGAAACAAACACACCACACTGAGAGCGTAGGTCACCTAGGTTATCTGGGCACTCATGCCATTCAACGCCTTTTGTGGTGAAGTCTGGTGTTGAATATTCCACACCTGCCACATTTGGTTTGATGTAACACACGGTAGATTTGATCTCTTTTGTCTTATCAAGTGTTAAAGCATCAAGAAAAAGATCGATGTTCTTCCATTTTAGTAAGCTAGCTGCCCAGAAGACGCGGTTTGAAATCGGATTTGCTTGTTTTGGCCAGCGGTCTCTCGATAGTCCGTTAACAAACGTAGACGCATTCAAACCACACCAATAGCGTTCAGTGGCTGGCTTCTCTGTTTTGAGGTAGACCTGTAAGGCCTCTAGCATCGATTCTCGGGTGTTTGCCAAGTAATAAATTGCGGATGCTTTTACCAAGCAGTAGCCGGAAGATCTTGAACGACCAATTGGACCATGAACCATTTGTACAACAGGCTTTTTGCTGATTAATCTCAGTAAGTACAAAGGCATATCATTACTTGGGCAAGATAGACCTAAAAAGCTATCTATCTTTGGTAGTTTCATGCACGCAAAAATCAGTTGGATAAAGTAATACGCGTTCATTAACCAGTAAGTGAGGCCATGAGTGGAGCTCAATGGTGATGGTTTGATTTTGATAATCTGCACACGAGGCGTATCACTAAGCAGTGACTCCCAATGCTCTGGATTCGTGGTCAGCAGATAACCAATTACGTTCAGTTTATCGCACTGTTTGAGGAGCTCTGCATTCGCAATCTTAGAACCACCTTGCATTGGGATGGCGTCGAACATTAATACACGTTTCATGACTGGGCTCCTCAATTGATGCTCAACCAGCGTGAAAGAGGCTTCATGCAGTGAGTCATTGGCATTGGTGTAATACTGTTGTTCTCAAGCTCACCTTCATAAATACGTTCAATGGCGTTTATGGATGCTGCAGTCGTGAGGTTTTGGCTAGCATGAAGATAGGCGTTTTCAGCTAGCTTGTTTCTTAGCGCTGCATCTTGCATGACTTGTTGGATTGCGTTTAATAAGCTTGCCATTCCGCGATTTTGGTACAGCAGTGCAGAGTGATTATGCTCGAACAACTCAGGAATGCCTCCCGTTTTAGGAGCCACGATAGGCAGTTGAGCTAAAGCCGCTTCCCCGAGCACGAGACCAAAGGCCTCTTCATAGGCGCCGCTAATAAAAGCGTCTGCATTCCCAGACATCCATGCACCAGCATTGCTTTTTTCCCCGACAAAGTGGACTCTGTCTTGGATACCGAGATCCGAAGCAAGTTGTTGCAATGTTTCTCTTTCCTCGCCATCGCCAACGATAACAAGATGAGGATTATCGTGATGGTAATTGTGCATGCGCATAGCGCGAATAAGGCGGTCGAATCCTTTTCTTTTAATCAACGAACCTACCGAGAGAAAGGTAAACGCTTGTGGAGGTATTCCGAGGTGAGCCTTGATATCAATGGGCGTATCAGAGTCCAGAAGCGATACACCGTTGTGCACAACATAAAGCTGGTCTTCTGGGTAACCGTCCTGAATAATTTCACGACCGACATCTTTACTAACGCAAATCAATTTTGGGGAGAGGTGTAACCCAAGAGAGAAGCGATCTCGCAATGTATAGTGACAATGAAGTTGGGTGACAAGTGGGATGTGATTCATGCGTGCAGCCAAGCACATCCATTGACAAGGACCACCGCTATTAACGTGTACCAAGTCGATATTGTGTTTTTCGATCAGTGCTGAGCCCTGTTTGATAAGGCTGTTCCATCCGCTAATATCCCAGCGAGGTGCACTCCAGCCACCAACGAGATTGAAAACAGAATGTTCCGCTTCAATTCCGAGCGATTGACACTTATCGATTAGTGGTTGGCAGTTTGACCACACGAATGGCTCAAACTTATCACGGTCAATCCCTGAGATGAGATCCAGAAGTACCACTTCACTGCCGCGAATCCAGTTATCACCATAATGAACATATAGAATGCGTTTTGGAGTAGTCATAAGTCACCTCTGTCTCATCATTAACTTGTGTTAACTGCTGAGTTGCAACAGAGATGCCAAAATATGCCATTAGTTTATGTGTTTGAATATTATTAGATATTTGTGCTTGGACTTAAGGGGAGAAGCAATATTCTCATATTGAGAACCAATATGGCTTATTGCTCCGTTTCAATTTGATATTTTCGTAGCAATACAGGAATAACGCTTTGCGCCGAGAAATCATCAATAATGGTCTGCCGAGCGTTTTGACGAATGAGAGATTGCTGCGCTTCATCAAGAGACATCCAATGTTTAAGGCATTGAGCGAGAGATGGGACGTCATCGACAATAAAGCCATTTTCGCCAGTTTGGATAATATCGGGCAAGCGACCCACGCGTAGGCTCATCACTACTATTCCTCTAGCCATTGCTTCAAGCGCCGCCATAGGCAGGCCTTCATAGCGAGAAGAAATAACAAGCACGCTAATGTTTTTCCAAACGGTCTCCATTTCAGTTTGATGACCGAAAAATGTCACATTTGAAGGGGCAATTTGGGCGAGTGATTCTCTTTCTGGTCCATCACCGAAAACACTAAAATGCAGTGTTGTGCAGAGCTTAGCTACTTCGATAAATTGGTCGGCACCTTTTTCTTGGCTCAATCGGCCGACGAAAGCGATTTCTTGATAGTTGAGATTACGATCGGGAATCGAAACAAAGTTATTCAGCAGTTCCGAAGGGAAAATGACTTTACGCTGAATGCTTGGGCTGACGGAAAAGCAGTGGTTGGAGAGGTAGCCTGAACTTCTATCAAGCCAATCATAGAGCCACAGTTTGCCCGAGGATGATTCTCCTGCATGATAAGTTGAAATCAAACGAGGAAATGTGCGCGTGAGTAGCTTGGCACAGCGCGCTAAGATTGACGCTTTGTAACCGTGGGAGTGAATGACCGATGGTTGGTGATTGGCGACTGCGCTTGTTAGGTGTTTGATCTTTAATGCCTTATGTGGCTCACCAGACAAATGGTTCAAGTAACTCACAGGGATGGTAGATTCTTCTGCTTTTTCTACAATCTGTGCTGGTGGCGAGTACTCAGTCGTTAAGACAACACGTGCTTTGTGCCCAAATGTCATTAATCCACGAGCAAGCTCTATGACGTGACTTTCGATACCGCCAAACAGGCGGCTATCAAGAAAAATCCAAATTTCACCAACGTCAGGTTTCTCAAGATTGTTCGAGATTAATTTCATCCGCTTCCCACGCTTGTTTTTTTCGGTAAACCGTAGATGGGCTTAGCTCCAGCATTACGGCGGCATTGAGAACGTTGCCATCACAGTATGCGATTGCGTTTTGAATCGCCTCGCGTTCCACTTGCCACATAGGGCGAATGGTTCCATCAGAGTTAAAGTACGGCGAGGCAGCCGATGAGGATTGTATGTTAGGCTCCGGTGTCGGTATTGACGGTTCTCTAGCGGGGGCCGATTGTTCCTCAACATACACTGGTCGGGATGTTATTGTTGGAGGGGTTGCTGGCTCTTGAGTTACATGTGCGGGAGTGGATGTTCTCGCTGTTTTAGACTTTCTAGTCAGTTGAGCGGGTAGGTGATTCAGCGTGACTTTTTCGTCATTATTAAGCACCACAATGTTACGTATGATGTTTTGCAATTGCCTTACATTACCCGGCCATTCGTAGTGCTTGATGATATGTTGAGCTTCGCTGTCGATTGTTGAGAATTTCTTTTTGTCCTGTTTAGCATAAGTGGTCAAAAAGTGCTTGGCTAACGTGACGATGTCACTTCCTCGCTCACGTAGGGGGGGCATATCGATAGGTATTACGTGTACGCGGTAATACAAATCTTCACGAAAACGACCTTCTTCCACTTCTGTTAATGGATCTCGGTTGGTGGCACAAATGATTCGGACATCCACCTTCATCTCTCGAGTTCCACCAAGCGGTGTGTAGGTTCCTGTTTGAAGAAAACGGAGCAACTTCTTTTGCATCTCAAGTTCCATTTCACACAGTTCATCGAGAAAAAGCGTTCCACCGTGAGCCAGCGTCGCAGCACCTTTTCGGTCTGTTGTGGCTCCGGTAAATGCGCCTTTAACGTGGCCAAAAATCTCACTTTCCATTAAATCTCGGGGGATGGCCCCGCAGTTAATAGCAATAAAAGGCTTGTCTTTACGATCGCTCTGACGGTGCACGGCTTCAGCACAGACTTCTTTACCTGTGCCGCTTTCACCCACAATAAAGACACTGGCAGATGTTGGAGCAACGGCATCAATGGTTTTATATACCGCCTGCATTGGGAGACTTGAACCGATAAATCCGTGATAGTTATGGCGATCAAACTTGGACTGAATGTTTTCTACTAAATCTTCCAATTTGGCGCGTTTGAGGTGTAATGCAACAGAAGTTTTTAGGCGATCGGCGTTAATAGGTTTTTCTAAGAAATCTTCCGCACCTTTTTGAATTAGGTTAACGGCTAAGTCTACGCTGCCGTGCGCTGTAGCAATAATAACCGAGGTAGGAATGTCATTCTGGTTGATCCAATCCAATACGTCTTCACCAGACATATCGGGCAGTTTCAAATCGAGAATGATGAGTTGAGGTTTGCTTCTTTCAATAAATTGAATTGCTTCGCGACCTGTTTCGACATGAAAAATGTCATAAGGTTCGTCTTTGACATACTGCTTATAAAGTATGGCTAGTGAAGTAGAGTCTTCTACCAGTAACACCCTTGGTCTCATAGTCCTATCCCAACGTAATTCGTTTCACTTTTATGATTTTTGTCAGCACTATTATTTGTATTTGGCGTGATGAGCGAGTTATATGACTTAGTGCTCTCTAGTGCTGAATATTCTCAATTTGAGAAAAGCGTTATCTAAGTATTAGCACAAGGTGGGAAATTTGCGAAAAATCCATACTTTTTAATTGATTAAGTTAAATTGTAAATGTCTTAGATGATGTCGGCATCGCACTTTAATAAGTGCGATGATTCATAAGATAATTTATCATTGAAACGGTTACTCGAATCCTTGATCTTTTCGCTTTTCTAGCGCGTCAAACGATTCATTTGCCAGCTGGGAAAGAGACTCACAGAGAGCCAATGCTTCTAGTGTTTTCCCTTCCACACAATATTTCTCAATCATTCTTGCTTGTCTGGAAAGCGTTCGGTTACCTAAAGCAAGGGCAGAGCTGCCGAGTGTATGAACTTCGAACTCTAATGTTTGGAGGTCTCTCGCGTTTAATGCTTGCTCTATTTTCTCCATGCGCTCTCGTGACTCTTCAATATAGTGTTCAATCAGCGTAGGGATGATTTCGGCGCACGTATCTTTGATCATTTGCTGGAGAATGTGTTCATCCACCAATTCTTGTTCGATAGTCGGTGTGTTATTTGCAGTCATATTGGCGCTCCCTATAACATAAATAGTTCACTTTTCTTAATTTGTTGAGATATCTTTTCTTTCCACTTTTTGGGTAAAAAGCGTAGCTTGGAAACTTGGCGGATCAATTCATCTTTCAGGCTTGGTGTATGCTTCATGTTCAGCACGGAACCAATCAAATTCGCATCGCTAGCATCAAGTAGTTTTTTGGCTTGTTCGAGTTGGGTTGCCGTCGTAGAGCCATAATGTGCGACTAATAAGGTGGCATCACATACGCCCGCAATCACTTGAGGGGCAATATTGCTTCGGTTGACACTCAGAAGTGGAGATGTGTCTATCACGACGCGCTCGTACTGCGTTAACCACTCTGCAATATTGCGCTTCAGCATCGTCGGGTCTCGGTACGCCAATTGAGTGCTGGCGAGAGATGGAGCAGGGAGACCGACTAAGGTTTGATGCGTATTTTCTCTTGTGATCAGGTGGCCAACTTTTTCTGTATCATCAAACTCGTGAATGGTGCGATAAGCGGGCTTGAACAGGTTAAGATCCACATACAAAGTATTGTGCCCAGCTAAAACCAGACGCTCTGCTAGAGATGAAGCCACGGAAGTGACGCCGTCTTCAGACTTACAACCCACGACACAAATCGTTTTGTGGCCTTTCTGTTCACTCTGAAGATAAATTTGCTCAATCTCAGCGTGAGTGGCAGGAATAGTCATTACAACGCTCCTATTAACACGATGGTTGTGGTGATTTGTAAAATATCTCTTAATCCGGCTCTTGCTTTTTCAGCAAAGCTTTCGTCTTTATGTGGAATGTAAATAGTGTCACCTGCACGGATGACTGGTAAATCATAAATGTTGGCGGTTTTGCTAAAGTTCACCAAATCAAATGTTCGAGCTTGGCCCTGACAGCAAGACATGTTGACCACACTGATTTTTTCAAGATACGCATTGTTAGTCGGGCCTCCTGCTTCGGCCAGCAGGTCAAGTACCGTCATGTTGTCATTAAATACATAGCGCCCTGGGTCTCTTACTTCACCTAATACGCGCACGGTGGATTCTTTGGAGCGATCCAACCAGTTTTTGTTTTTTTCCGGAATGTAAATGGTATCGCCGGGACGAACGTGGGGCAGAATAGACTCATCGCCCGTTTCAAAGTACATCGACAAATTCAATTTACTCACTTTGGCATAGCCTAGGCCACGGTGCGTCACACGAATATTGTGAATATCGGCATCCATTGTTGGTCCATCGGCGGCAGATAAAATATCCAGAAGGTGCATCTCTTCGGTAAAGCGATAGCGGCCTGGGGCATTGATTTGACCGAAAACATATATCGAGGCATCAGAGCTCTGGCTTACCCATTGCGATTTGTTGTCTGATGGATCGTCAGGTAATGCATGGACTCTTACTACCGTGCCAGCAGAAACTCGGGGCAGATTCGATGTTGGTGAGCCATCTAAAATGTATTGATCTAAATCGAACTGTGTCATTTGACCATTATTGGCGACTTCAATTTTGGTGGTGTCAGCTCTACGTGTTGGGCCGCCAACATGCGCAAGCAGATCAATTAAATCCATTTCGTCTGACCATTCAATACGTCCCGGGCGCACGACTTCTCCCATCACAGCGACCGCTCGACTTGGCGCCACTTTTAGCCATGACTTCTCGTTGAAATCGGTTTTCTCAGGGACGAAAATCGCGTCGCCAGGTCCGACATTCGGTGGTCTAACCGAAGACAGCCCCTCGGTATGCGCGGTTAGGTCGAATTTGATGACCTTACCATCGGCTTTTATGACACGAATTTGGCGAGATTCTGCATAGCGAGTAGGCCCGCCTGCATTGGCGAGAATATCCATGAAGCTAGCGTCTTGCTTTCCTTCATACGCGCCAGGGTGGGCAACTTCACCCATGACATAAACCACATTTGCGCCCGCTTTGATTTCTTCTTCCTGTTTTGGAACAAAGATGGTGGCACCCGGTAGGATTTCTGGTAGTAAGCTTTGATCACCCGTATCCAGATACTTTTTTAGATTAAACATGGTTGGGTTGTTATTTGTGATCACGCGAATTTGCTCAACACTGGCATATCGTGTTACGCCGCCAGCTCTCATCACGACATCAACGAGCGTGGTGTTCGGTTTGTAAGAGAATGAGCCGGGAGCATTAACTTCACCAAAGACTTTGATGGCACGAGCGGAGTCTGCGCTATCGCCTGAGTTCGCGAGTTTTGCTGCATCAAATTCTTGCTCAATATTCCCAACGAGTGGAGATGCTGGAACAAACAGTACGTCCAGCGATTCCAATTTCGGGAGCTGGCTATTATCACCAGTATCAAGGAAACGTTTGTAGTCAAACTCGATGTTTTTGTCGCCGCGTTTAACGATCATTTTATCGAGCTGAGCACCAGCGCGAAGGCCGCCAGCTTCGTATACAAACATTTGAATGTTGGAACCTGAAGGTAAGGTATATTCCCCGGGTTTGACCACGTAGCCTTGGACTGACACTAATAACTGTTGTTGTTTGATAAAGACTCGAGCGTTGTTTACGTCACGATACACGGTTTTTAGCGTTTCGATAATCACGTCTTGGAGCTGTTGTTCATTATATCCAGCAACAAATACAGGGCCGACTTCCGGTAAGTTAATACGCCCACGGCGATCGACTTGAAACCCTTTATTTAAAGACGCTTCTCCAGGTAGGTTAATCTGAATTAAATCGCCAACCTTAACAGTATTGTTTCCATCTGCTGACGAAGTAGGTACCCAAGCAACCAAGCACAAAAGAACTAAGGTGATAAATGGTTTCATCGTGTTCATAGCGCACCTCCTACAGATAGGTTGCGATTTACTGAGGTATCGCTATCTGAATTAGGGCTAATAACCTCGATGCTTACGCGGCGATTGGTTAAACGCACGGCAGGTGTTTCACCCTCGTAAAGCGGCAGGCTGTCTCCCACAGATTTGGTGGTTACGCGTTCTGAAGTGATGCCAAATACAGTTAGGTAACGCTTCACTTGTTCTGCACGCGCTTGAGCGAGTTTCTGGTTGTAATCTGGTGAGCCAGTGACATCGGCATGCCCAGTCACCACAAGAGTTAGGTTAGGGTGGTCACGCAAAATGTAGGCAGCTTCTGCCAAATGTCCCATGTACTTTGGATTAATTTCTGCTGAATCGACAGCAAATTGATTATCAATATTGAGGAGTGCATAAATTTCAGCGACGACGTTCAAATCGCTACGCAATGCTTCAATATCATCGGGTGGCGTACAAGTGGTTTGGCTTAATACATAGTCGAGTTGCTGTTCAAGTTGGTTTAAACGTCGACGTTGAATCACCAGGTCGTTAGCAGCATCGAGTAGAAGTCCGCCCTCTAACTCACGTGCGATTCTGTTTTGCTTCTCAAGCGCTTGCACGACTGCTGCAGGAAAGCACCAGCGTGCGCCTTCTTGAATCAACGCGTCTAGGTGTAGCTTGGTGAGTTGCCAATCAAACCTCAACCCATGCTCTGGACCTAACGGTTCATCGGGCATGACTGGGGAAAACTGATAATTTTCAATTGAGATATCTTGATAGTTTTCCGCCAAGCCACCTTTTCCGTGGTCTGGGTAGTCAAACGACGAACAACCAAACATGCCGACAACAAGACCGCTTACTACATATCGTCGTATAAGATTTACCATGCCAACCTCCGTTTAAACCGGTATTTTTAGTGTCCTTTTGAGTTAACGGGAATAGCATGGTTAATACGAAGCAAGCTCATGATTTCTAAAGGTTGGCCTGATACGTTTTCAATACTCATGCTTCTTTCACGTTCAACTAGACGCTTATATAAGTAAACAATGGCACCAATCCCTGAAGAATCAAGAAATTGGACGTGCTGTAGGTTAATTTCGACTTCTTTGTGATGATTGTCGTGAATTACTTCATCAATGTGATGTTGTGCTTGTCGACAGCCACTTGCGTCTAAGTCACCAAAAAACTCAATGGCTAATTTGTCTTGATTAATTTCTAGTTTGCGTAATTCCATGACTCTATCTCCGTTTGTTTTCTCTACTTGGATATAGAGCAGGTAACGTGCCAAATTTAAATGCAAATAAAATCAAATGGTTATGATTTTTGGTTGATGTCATTCAAATTGAGAAGGAATAGGCTCTCAATTTGAGAATCAAAAACGCATAGACAAACGGCTTGTTCAGGAGAGGTGTCGAATTAAGATCGTTCGCTAAAGCAAGAGTCTCATCGAGATTAGGTTGCGACTTGATTTGAGACTCACTCATCCTATTGTGAACAATGTGTAAATATTAAATGCAAAATCTGTCTAAAGTTTATGATTGTCCTTGCAAATCATTACTTAAGTTGATTGTTCTGAGTCGAAGAATGACTAGTAACAAATAGGTCATCGAGAGGAGTTACGGTTCAATAAAGGCGCTTTTTTGTACAAGGTCTTCTTATGCCATTAAAAATGACATTAATCGCGCTGGCTGTTATGACAGCGTCTTCACAGCTTCAAGCTGATACTTCTCTCACGCCTCCAGTTTCTCTTGCGCAAAGCTATCAAGATGGCATCGATGTATCTGAATACTGGTATAGCGAAAAACTCGACGGCATTCGCGCCTATTGGACAGGACAACATCTCGTGACGAGAAATGGTAACCGAATCTACGCTCCAGATTGGTTTATAGATTCGCTACCTGACTATCCGTTAGATGGTGAGCTATGGGCGGGACGAGGCAATTTTCATCTCGTACAACAAACGGTTTTGGATAAAACGCCTGTGGAGTCAGCTTGGCGAAACATTGATTTTATGATCTTTGATATGCCGTATTCTGCTGGTGATTACCGGAAGCGTTATTACAACATCAAAGACTTAGTGCTCGAAGTAGACCAACCTCATATCAAATATGTCGAACACCGAGCGATCCAAAATGAAGCTCACCTGTTTGCGCAATTGGATAAGATTTCAATATCCGATGGTGAAGGGGTGATGCTACGTAAGGTATCAAGCCGTTATCAAGCTGGACGTGGTAGTGATTTACTTAAACTGAAACGATACGCGGATGATGAAGCGCTAGTCGTGGGCTATAAACCAGGCACGGGGCGTTTATTGGGTATGATGGGGGCGATGTTAGTTCGCTTGCCAGATGGTACAGAGTTTTACATTGGTAGTGGGTTTACCGATGAAGTGCGTCGTCAGCCTCCGAAAATAGGTTCAACCGTCACGTTCAGGTACAACGGTTTTACTCATACCGGTAAACCACGTTTTGCCCGATTCTTGCGTGAGAGGCTGAAGGAATAGAACGCTCTGCACTTACTAGTTGCCAACGGTTACGCCGCACCGCTTGAAGAGACCCTGCCAAAACTGAACGTGGTTTAGGGTTTCTTGTCTAAAGGTTTTGTGTGCTTCTTTTAGGCCATATTGATGACCATGAAGTTGCATACGCTTTTCTATCAAGGTGGCACCATCATGAAGTTGCTGATAGGTACTGTCTAAATAGGCTAAGTAAGGTTGCACTTCTTCAACGTAAATAGATTGGAAGACATTTCTTAGGTAGCGGAACTGGGTCACGTCTCGGTTTGGCCCGCACAATACATTATTCTGATGTTGTTTAAGTAACTGAGTCGTAGCTTTTAGCCAGTGAGAAGCGTTTATCATCGAATAGTAAAGCCGTCCGATTAAACGAGATTTCTCTAGCTCTTCTTGATACTGCACAATCTCAATATCGGGCAGACGTGAAATGGCGCGATGAGGCAAGCCGTACATTTCACTGAAAAGGCGATAGACGTCGTTAATACGTGCAACATCATTTGGTGTTTCTTGAGATAGCCAATCCGACGCCGTTAGCTGCTTTTGCATTGCATCACTCGCGAGTAGCAAGTTGTCAAGATGAGTACCTAAATGTTGCCACTTGGTTGAGTAAAGCTCTGTTAATGTAGTACGTTCTTCATCGCTGAGCTGAAATTCGGATAGACATCGATTCATGACTCGTAACAGTGAAGTTTGGTAATCAAAATCATGAAATGCATCTTGCACCTTACCAAGTTGCGAGTTTTTCTCGGCAAGTAGATTGAATAATCCACACTGGCGTAATTGGTAGCTTTCTAGTAAACCAATCGATAGCCTTGGAAGTGGCTCGAATAAGTCACGTTTTGCAGGTATGGTCACCGTAGATTGCGATTCGATTGGAAGAGTAGGAGCGTCCAACACATTGGCGACACGTTGGTGATACTTGTCAAACATGGCGTTTTCTGGGTTGAACCAGCTATCGCAACCGTTAAGAAACAAGACTAAGAACAATAAAATAGACCGCACAAATATCCTTTTTATAACTTCGTATTCGTCACCAAAAGAGCAGGCTGAACTGACTCACAAGCTTGCTATAAGTATACTCAACAGCGTTATTATTCGATCAAAAAAGCCAGCGTGTGCTGGCTTTTTCTTATTATCACTGAACTGAAAAGTTCAATTGCACCTCTGGTTCTTGGCGGTGCATCCAGCGCATTCTTACCCCTAACATAAGTGCGGCAGAAGAAAGGCCGATGATAAAGCCTAGCCAGAAACCTTGCGCTCCCATTGGCTCGACGATCCAGTCTGTGCGGCCAAGGACGTAACCCATTGGTAAACCAAGAATCCAGTAGGCGATAAAAGTACGGTTGAAGATGGCTCGCATATCTTTATAGCCACGTAGTGCACCTGCCGCGATTACCTGAACTGCGTCCGTACATTGATAAACAGCAGCAAATACGAGCAGTTGCATCGCTAGAGTGATGACTTCTGGGTTGCTAGTGTAAAGTTCGGCAATCCATTCACGAGACAATACGGTTAATATCGCTGTAAGAACAGATAGACCTAGACCAACCATGATGCCCACTCGTGAAGCAACGCGAGCGCCATCAACGTTTTCTTCGCCAAGTCGGTGTCCGACACGAATACTCACTGCCGCACCGATACTCATTGGAAGCATAAATACTAGCGACGAGAAGTTAATCGCAACCTGATGCGCAGCAACGATGATTGGTCCTAGTGGTGAGACCAATAGTGCAACGACAGCAAATAGTGTCACTTCAAAAAACAGCGCTGCTGCAACAGGAAAGCCGAGCCTGAACAGACGAACTTGCGCTTTCCATTGTGGTCGATGCCATTCACCAAATAAGTTGATGCTTTTAAGTCGATCTGATGTCATTACATAAAGCAATAGTAGGGCAAACATGACCCAGTAAACAATCGTGGTTGCAACACCACAGCCAACACCGCCTAATTCAGGTGCGCCAAACTTGCCATACACGAAAATCCAGTTTAGGGGAATGTTGAGCAGTAAACCGATAAAGCCAATGACCATTGCTGGTTTCGTCAATGACATACCATCCGTAAAGCTTCTAAGCGTTTGAAAAAGCAAGAAGGCAGGGACTGCTAAGATAACAGCATGAATGTACCCCACTGTTTTTTCTGCCATCAGCGTTTCAACATCCATAAATCCGAGAATAAATTGGGTTTGAAGCAGCACTGCAATAATCGGCACACTGATCAACAATGCCAAAACGACGCCTTGTTGAATTTCAAACGGGATTTTTACTCGACGACCAGAGCCATTTAACTGTGCGACAACAGGGACTAACGCCATTAACAAACCCACACCAAATAAAATGGATGGAAGCCAAATACTTGAAGCGACAGAAACCGCAGCCATGTCGGTGGCACTAACGCCTCCGGCCATAACGGTATCAACAAACCCCATACCAGTTTGAGCAACAGATGCGATCAATACCGGGGTCGCCAATTTGATGAGACTTGATGCTTCTTCTTTATAGCGATGCACGAAAAATACTCCAGAGCGGAACAATAAGTTGAAAGAATGAGAGCGCTCGAGGACAAAAGATGTGGTGAACTGATCTGATGGTTGATTTTAGTCACGATAAGGTGAAAAAATGCCTCGGAGAAACTCCGCGCAAATGATAAACAATTGTATGTTTATATTCCATAGTTAGGTTGCGAATAGTGGATAACACTAACTTAATGCTCGCTAAGCTCAGGATACGCTAATACTGAGAGCTGTAATAAATCATGTTAATGTAAGAAGCATGTATGAGAACAAGGCTCCATTTTTCAATAGGTCGTTGCTCTATAATCTACAGGTTTTATCTCGATACACAGTGCTGTGCTTCAGGCTCTGTCATCGATTGCAGCTTGTATGAAATCAATAGGTAAAAAGAATGTTTACAGGAATAGTTCAGGGTACGGCTAAGGTCGTTAAAATTGATAAAAAAGAACGCTTTCAAACGCATGTTGTCGAGTTAAGCGATGAGCTTTGTAAAGGATTAGAAATAGGGGCATCTGTCGCTCACAATGGCTGCTGCCTGACCGTGACCAATATAAATGGCAACCTTATCAGCTTTGATTTAATGCAAGCGACATTGGCTCTCACCAACTTAGGCGAGCTAGTTGAAGGTGACAGCGTAAACATTGAGCGAGCTGCCAAGTTTGGTGATGAAATTGGCGGACATAGCATGTCTGGCCATATTAGTTTGATGGCTGACATTGTCGAGATCATCGATACGCCTAATAACCGCACTATTTGGTTCCAACTGCCGCAAGAATCAATGAAATATGTGTTAGCGAAAGGCTATATCGGCTTGGATGGTTGTTCTTTGACGATTGGTGAGGTTGAAGCGTGTCGTTTTTCAGTACATCTAATTCCAGAAACCTTGCAACGAACACTCTTTGGAGTAAGACAAGTAGGGGACCGCGTTAATATTGAGTTTGACCCTCAGACTCAGGCCATAGTTGATACTGTTGAGCGAGTTCTCGCAGCAAAACAGCTTTAGAATGATAAAAAGGAGCCAAGCGCTCCTTTTTAATTCAAGTGACTTTGTGTTTCCAACGCTTACATGCTCGAGTTGTTATTCGTAATTGTCATCGATAAACAGTTCGACTTTATCTTGCAGCTCATCTACTCGCATATTTAAGTGAATGGCATGGCAACAAGCTGGACAATCATCATAAAACTCTTGGTCACCATTACTTGCATCTAGTGTAATGCCGATTGAATGTCCACAATGGGGGCATTTGACATGCCTTTCGGTATAATTTTTCATACAACAACTCCTAATATCGCAGGGCTTTTAAACACTCTATTCTTTAAGGAAGTACAGCCCTTCACTTACTTTGCCTACAAGGAAAATAGGCACAATCCAAAGTTAAGTCTCCTTTGATATTAGGTGGAGTTGTTGCTAATTGAGTCGAAATAAGTATAAAACTTGACCCCAAACTCAACCTTGAGCTTAGGGTCATTTTCTGTAGTGATGTGCCTCGAGGTTTTACATCTTGAAATATGCAGTGGCTTCCAAATTAATAAGAAATAATTTTATTAATAACTTGTTGAGCCTGCTCCAAGTAATGGCCGCCAAATAAATTGCAATGGTTGAGAACATGGTAAAGGTTATAGATATCTTTACGCTCTTGATAACCAGCAGAAAGTGGCATAACAGATTCATAACCTTGATAAAATTCCGGCTGAAATCCACCAAAAAGCTCAGTCATCGCAATATCACACTCCCTGTCACCCCAGTAGCAGGCGGGGTCGTAACAGATAGGGCCACATGCCGTGAGAGCCGCATTCCCATTCCATAAATCGCCATGCAGCAAGGAAGGCTCTGGAGCATGGTTTGCTAGCAGTTGTTTTACGACATCTATAAAGTCGTCGATATCAACTAAAGTGACGCCTTTTTCTTTAAGGAGCTGTAATTGCCATCCTATGCGTTGTTCAGCAAAGAAGACACACCACTTCTTGTGCCACTTATTGGGTTGTAGAGTGGATCCGAGATAGTTATCCGTATCAAAACCAAATTCCTTTTGCTCGCCCCATTGATGAAGGTGAGCTAATTGCTGTCCTAATTTAAAGCTGTTTGGGCCATCTTCTAATGGCTTTGTTGGAAGGTAGTTAAGAATTAGGAATGAGGCGTTTTTGGTTTTACCAACCAACACAACCTCTGGAACAAATAGGGTAGATGTCTCGCGCAAAAGATGCAGACTTTCTGCCTCAACTTCAAACTTAGACAAAAACTCGCGATCGTTAATTTTCACGAAATAGCGCTGTTCGCCGTCATTGATCATGTAGCTTTCACTGATATCCCCACCAGACAGTCTTACTTTTTCCGTGATCTGGTACTCGAATAATAAAGTATCAGAAAGCTGTTGCGATATTGCTTGCCACATACAAAACCTCGCGAATCTATTTGACCACCAACAGTTTAGGATAAAAAGCAAGGTGTTGGCGCTACGTTGAGCATACTTCGTAAAGAAACCTTCCTCTCAGTGTAGTCAATTTGTATAAATGTGAATCAAATCGCTTATAAGCCTCTGATTTGTCGGCATAGCATATGGAGATGAACGTATACAACAGGTATTATTATTTTTTTGACGTTAGTTCCATTGGTGACATGAAAATACTGATATGTGATGACTCAGCGGTTGCAAGAAAGCTCATTGCGCGCTCCATCGTACAAGATACATCATTGCACCTGATCGAAGCTCAAGATGGGTATGAGGCGCTAAATATTCTTGCGGAGCAAAATATCGATATTTTGTTTCTCGATTTAACGATGCCGATCATGGACGGTTTTGAAGTCCTCGAGTCATTACCTGTTAGTCACTACCAGACTAAAATCGTCATTATTTCTGGAGATGTTCAACAAGAGGCAAAACAGCGCTGCATAGAGCTAGGTGCTCAAGCTTTTATCGCTAAGCCTCTGACAGAAGAGCAGGTGATACCGCTCTATGAACAATTGGGGCTGCACTATGCGTTCAAGCCTAGCCATTCGATTGATCCTAAAATCCAGATTTGCGAGGAGTTCTCCTCATTAGCCAAATTCCGCGAGATTGCAAACATTGCCCTTGGTAAAGGGGCTGCGATTATGGCAGACCATTTACACGAGTTCATCCAACTTCCTGTTCCACATGTTGGTCCGTTATCCTATGGCGAACTTCATATGACGCTTGTCGACGTTGTTGGGCGTGATGGCTCCGTCGCGGTTGCGCAGAGGTTTGTTGGTGGCGGTATTCATGGTGAAGCTCTGGTGTGTTTACGTGGTAGAGACATCAATCAAATTGGTGAGAAGTTAGGCTATCTGCTTGAGTTTACACCTCATAATGAAATCATTTTGAATATCTCGAACTTACTGGTTTCTTCATTTCTCACATCGTTAGGGGATCAGCTCGACAAGCAATTCTCACTTCGTCAGCCAGGCATTGTGGATACGTTAACGCCTTACTGTGAAGAGCAGGGTGAATTAGGTGAGCTGTTTACTATCGAATACACCTACATGGCAGAAGCGCTCGATTTTGAGTGTGAGGTACTGTTTTTAATTGATAAACCATCCGTAGAAATTATTTATGAAATCATGGAGCTAATCTAATGTCCGATATTACGCTGGACATAGCAGACTTTCATTGGGTCACACAAATTCTCGATACGATGGATTCAGGGCTTATCGTGTTGGATCAAGAGTATAAGGTCTGTGTGTGGAACAGTTTTATGCAGTCATACAGTGGCGTTCTGTCACAAGAAATCCTTGGCCAATGTTTATTTGATCATTTTGAAGAGCTGCCAAAAACTTGGCTAGAAACCAAGATAAAAACCGCCGCCGATCTGGAAACTCGTTCCTTCTCTAGCTGGGAAAACCGACCGTACCTTTTTAAATTCAACAATTTTTCTCCGGTTTCAAACAGCAGTGATTTCATGTATCAAGACATCGTAATCACCCCGTTAATCGGGCTCTCAGGAGAGGTCAGCCACATTGCTATTCAAGTGAATGATGTCTCTGAAACGGCAAGAAATCGCATTCATTTGAAAGAAACAAATCAACATTTGTCTGAAATCAGTCGCAAAGATGGTTTAACAGGTTTATTTAATCGTGCTTATTGGGAGCAATCGCTGAAAGAAGAGTTTGCTCACCTAAAAGTTATCGACGGACCATGCTCATTAGTAATATTTGATATCGACCACTTTAAAAAAGTGAATGATACCTATGGTCACCCGACGGGAGATGAAGTCATTCGTCGTACTTCTTCGTTATTAAGAAAGACAGCAAGAAGCAGTGATGTGTGCGGTCGTTTTGGCGGAGAAGAGTTTACGGTATTGCTTCCTCATACGAATCAAGAACAAGCTTGCTATTTCGCGGAGCGTTTACGTAAAAGAATTGAGCAAGAGATCGTGAAAGTGGAAGATTTTTTGATTAATTACACGATAAGTATTGGTGTTTGCGAGTATAAACCTTATTTTGAAACTCACACTCAATGGTTAAAGAGTGCCGATGCTGCGTTGTATCGTGCAAAAGAAAACGGTCGTAACCAAACTTGTTTGCATGAAAATGACTGAAATACAAAAAGGTTTGAAGAAACCCTGTATCCGAACGCAGTGAGGCAAAGCGCAATTGTTTGAAAAACATCCAGTTGGTTCGTGAATGTTTGTTAATATGAAATAAGTTAATGAAATTTTCTCGGCATGTCTTACTATTGAAACTATTCCGCTTTCAGCTTCGAAGGCTTGCAATAAACGGAGAAAAACAGTGGTTTTAGAAACCGATGGATATCTCGCTCTTATCGAGCACTTGTCGCTAAATCTAGATATTTTCACGACTGAAATTGGCGACACTGGATCCGAAAGCATCGAAGATGTCGTCACCGATATGGTGGCTTCAAACATCATGGCGATCTTTGAGCAAAACCCAGAGCTTCACTCAAGCGTACGCTTCAAATTACTAAAAGAAGCGGATGCGGTTGTTGAAGATCTTGGTGAGATATTGGCTGGTGTATGGCATAAAAAAGCGACTAATGAACAGATCACGTTCCTTGATGAATACATCGCTTTGGTTAAAAACCTATTCGATACTGCCGTTGCTACTTACGATTGATATTGTTTGATACCAGTCATCTCCAATTCTAAAAGTAAGAAGAGTTACATTGTAACTCTTCTTACTTGCCAAAACTTAGATGCCCAGTATGGGTTGTCGATTCTTGAAATGATCACACCTTTAGACGTTGACGCATGCATGAACTGCTTGTTACCCAAGTAAATCCCTACATGATAGGTCGTCCGTCTTGTCTTAAAAAACACCAAATCTCCTTGTTTGGCGTCCGTCCAATTTAATTCCACACCTTGTTTCGATTGTTGTCTCGTTGTCCTGGGTAACGATAGCTGATAAGCCTCGACAAAGGCTTTTTGCACAAATGCCGAGCAATCAATACCAGATTTTTGTGTGCCGCCTAAGCGATAAGGTGTGCCATGCCATTCTGTATAAAACTGGAACAAGTCAGGGTTATTGTCCAATAACTGATTTGTAGGTGTTGTCACTTGCACTTGCTCGCTAGGTTCAGGCCCAGAAGAGCAGGCGCTTAGTAGCACACTGATTATCAAAGGAAAATATACTCGACGCAAATCACCACCTGTCATCTCTATGACTCACAACTGAAATATTAGTGTCATAACCAATCCATAGTATGGGCTGCAAATCACGGTTTTGTCTCACAAATGTGACGGAATCACTGCAAAACCGATTCAACCTTAAGAAAGAATAAAAATTGATTATGGCAAAGCGAAAACGCTCACGCACATCACTCTCACTGATTCAGGCTGTTAGTGCAACATTTTTAACTATCATAGCTCTTGTTATAGCCCTTTCTGTCTCAAGTTTCAAAGGAATGGAACAGGTAGGAGAGCAATTTGAAGACTTGTCGCAAAAAGCGCTACCAATCGCGATGGCGAACGCAAAGTTAACTAGGAATGTATTGGAGATGGTTAAGCTACTCAACCATGGTATGCAGATTTCTGAGCCAGAACAACTGCCTCTCATCAAAGAGCAAATCGATTCACTTGCGACTCAAAGCAAAAGTTTGGTTGGAGAAGCTTCTGGTGTTGCTGAACAACTCTCTGAGGAGTTAGATACAAATTTAGCGCGTTTACATAACATCACGCAGTCCATTTTACTGAAGCAATCTTCAGTGATAAAAATTCAAATGGATATTGATGCAGGAGTTGGTGGGTTCCGCTATGGGCTCAGCTCTATCGGCCCGGAAATGAATCGAATCAGCTCGTTTCTTAGTGCCGAAAATCCTGAATCGAGTGATGCCGCCAACCGATTTATTGCCTCAGCGAGCTCAATGGAAAGCACGTTCTTAGTAATGATGATGCATTCTGAACTGAGCAAAGCCGAAAAAGAATACCGAGAAATGCGTAACCGTATTGCAGGTATTAATCTCGCCTATGAAGATTTCCAGTCTTTACATCCAGAAGTAAGCGAATACGCAAGCCTAACGGCACCGTACGAGATGGTGAAGCAAGGCTTTAGTGAAAAGGGCGTGCTGCGTTTGATCCTCGCCAAACTAGAACAAGGGGAATTGCAACGTTCAGAGTTTAAACAGGCTTCGATTCTTGCGGATGAAACCATGCGGTTGCTTGATCAAATATCACAAGCTGCTGGTGAGTTGATTGCGGATAAAGAGAGTGTGGTCAATGAGACCATTGAGTCGGTGAGTGTTATGATCGTTTTTGCGGCGTGCGTGATATCTTTCATTATTCTGGTTACTTGGTTTAGCCTTAAGTCATGGACAAACCGAGGGTTAAGGAATGTACTAACGCGTCTTTCAGCACTTACCGAGCATGACTTTCGTGACAATGCAGATGAGGTCGGCCCTTATGAGCTGAAAGAAGTAGCACGAAAGTTGAATCAAGTGATCGATTCCACACACGATTCCATTCAAACGGTGACGCGCAATTGTGAAATGCTTTATCAGACGGCTGAAGTAAGCCACAGTGCAGCTGAACAAACGAGCGATGGGCTGACGACACAAAATGAAGCGTTGGCGAGCATGATCACGACCATTACGCAACTTGAAACCTCCATTCGTGAAATAGCAACAGTGACAAATGCCTCGTCACAGGACTCGATGCTTGCTACCAAGCACACTGAAAAAGGCGTTCAAGTTGTGGAACAAAACCGTGAACGTTTGGAATCACTTGAAAGCTCTTTGGATATGAATGAGCAATCTATGTTAGAGCTAAACCAACGTGTTAAGCAGATTCGTGAAATGGTCGATATGATCAGTGGTATTGCTGACAACACAAACTTACTTGCTCTCAACGCAGCAATAGAAGCCGCTCGAGCTGGTGAACAAGGGCGTGGGTTTGCAGTTGTCGCGGATGAAGTCCGCAAACTAGCAAGTGATACTTCTCAACAAACAACGAACATCCGAGCAATGATGAGCGAGCTTATTACTGCCGCAGAGCGTTCGCGCCAAGCAGTCAATGATTCAAGAGAAGAAATGGCCCACGCACTGCAGTCCAGCAATGAAGTGAAATCGACATTCTCTGATATCAACCTCGCGGTTAAGCACATTCAAGAGCGTGTTGAGCAGATCTCTGTTGCCACGGAAGAGCAAGAACGTGCGACGGCAGATGTATCTCAATCCATTACCCATATTTCTGACCTTGGCGAACGTACAAAGCTGCAGCTTGAGTCTATGGTTGAGAGTTCTGAGCAAGTGGCGGAAATTGCAGGGCATCAACAAGCGATGTTGCATAAATACGAGCTACATCAGTCCGCATAAGTGACATGTTTTCATCTTCTAAAAGCAGAACTTCGGTTCTGCTTTTTTGTTGCTTCTACGCCCCCTCTGATTGCTATTCAAATCGCAAAAGTGAGTTATATCGCATCTTGCTCATTTCTTAAGGGCTGAGTTATCACTACGTGGTGTTAATGGTATCTCGGTGAAACAAGATGACTAGAATGTTGTCCGAATTCAAAGGAATGGATAATGCAACTTCATGCGATTCCTTCATATCCAGAACAAGCCAAAGCTTTCTGCTTAAACAACGAGGAGTGGTTTTGTGATCGATAAAGTTTGTCCCGTCGTTCTGCGTAAGCAAAACCAAGAGCTCCTACTTTTTAAACATCCGTTGGCGGGTATTCAGCTCGTCAAGGGCACTATTGAGACGTTTGATGAAAGTTACATCACGGCTGCAAAGCGGGAGCTTGCTGAAGAATCTGGAATTACGCACGTTATCTCCGCTCGGTATTTATGTTCATGGGACAGTGGCTTTCAAAATCAAGTATGGCACTTTGTTTCGTGTGAGTGTGCTGACCTAGCGGATTCATGGACGTTTCATACGCAAGACGATGGCGGACATGATTTTTCGTTCTTTTGGCACCATATAGGGAGCGATATTTCCTCACAAGCGCATACCGTTTTTCAGAACGCACTGGAAAAAGTTCGAAAACTGATAGACCAAGGGGTGGTGTAAGTGAGGTTGCAAGTTGGAGGTTTAACAAAGAAGAACTTGTTAAAGCACCTGAGTAAAAAAGGTGTTCAATTGAATGCCTTCGCCCAACAACTATTCGATGATGACAAAGTCGAGTGCTCAGATGAGATTCAATCGTTCTTTTTAACGATAAAAACACCGTTTGACTTCGGACTTTATTTTGGCGCGACCCTTGGAGAAATGATTGAAGCGGCGTCGACACAAAATCTATCACCTTGCCCTTTAGTTGTTGCGCCATACCTCCGTTTACAAGAAATTGACTTGGCGAAGGGAGAGTACCTTACTGTGGTGTCTTCCCCGCTTTCGAATGACAAAGCTTATCCACGTGGTTTGTATCTACGGGATCTCGACGACGGATTCTGGCTACGAGGCTTTAGATGTTCGGAAGATTGTATCTTTCCGCCGTCGAAAAAATTTGTTTTTGTGTCTGAGATCGCGAAGGAGTGTTGAGTGTGACATATCTTTATCATCGCGAGCCCGACAACCTTTATCACCTAATCTCGAGGTAAAACTAGCGGATTTGAGCGAAGTGCCAAAGCAAACACTATGCTTCTATCAGAAGCGAATAGATAAGGAAGAGCATCCGTTACTCTTCTTTCGCACGCCTCGTGTACGGTTTAAAGGCACTGTCGATCTCAAAAATCGCTATGAGATTACAAATGTTTAACTGACTTCTATATGCTTTGCGCATTCATTCAGATAAGGAAACGATAATGGATAAATTCGTCGTGTTTCTCTTATGCCTTTTTATGACAGTTGGCGGTGTGGTTCATCTTTATGACAACATTGCTAACGGTTTTTTGCCTTATGATTTTGCGCCACGCTGGTTGAATATTTATTGGAGCGCATTGGGGCTGTTAGACTTACTAGCGGTGTATCTGTTGGTGAAGCACCGTCGTTCCGGATTAGTACTTATGCTATTGATTCTGACGACCAATGTCATTTTTAGCTCGCACGCTCACTATGCATTAGAAATATTGGACAACAATGCCGCACTTCAAATGAAAACACTCTTTTTAGGTTTTTCATTCGGCGTATCTATCTGGTTATGGAACGCGCGTAAACATCGACAATCACGCCAGATATTTCGTTAACTTTCACTTTTCATCACTCAATTAAGGATAGTAAACAGGGATTCGTTATGAACGATTTTAAAGACTTGGCCAGTTTCGCTGGTTTCAGCGTACTGACAGGTTTAAGCTTTGGTACCACTTTCTTCAGTCTGGCTTTTCTATACAGCTCAATAGAAGCACAACAAGCAATGAATACTAATGCTTTGGTGTGCACGGTGCTTGGTGTGGTTGGTTTATTTGTTGGTATTACTCAATTAAACAAAAAACGTCAACTAACGGAGAGTGAATCCATTAGCTAGCATCGTAAGGATGAAGTGGTGTTTAACTGGTTGGTGTTTAGGTTTAGTCTATTCGCTTTGTTTACGCACTTCATCCACAAAAACTTTTCTTCAACTGTTGCGTCTTCTTCGGTTATAGCGAAAAGGTTGCGTTAACAGCTTGTCTAATCGTTGTTCTGCTTCATTCCTAATTTCCGGTATACCAATTACGACATCATCATGGCCAAGCTCAGGCTGAGCTCGATATGTCCCAAAAAGTCGATCCCAAACAGAAAGGAAGAAACCGAAATTCGAGTTGGTTTCTTTTGCTATCACGGAATGATGAACGCGATGCATGTCTGGCGTTACTATGACGTTTCGCAGTTTCTGATCCGCTGATAAAGCCAGTTTTGCATTACTGTGATTAAACATCGCACTGGCATTGAGCACTATTTCGAATACCACGATAGCGATAGGAGAAACGCCTAAGATAAATACGGTGGCAATTTTGACACCCATCGAGATGATGATTTCGATAGGATGAAAACGTGCGCCAGTGGTGACATCAATGTCGAGATCGGCATGGTGCATTCGATGAAGCTTCCACAGTGGCTTTACATAGTGAAAGACCACATGCTGAACGTAAATGACGAAATCAAGCAGAATAACCGCTAGAAGCACGTTTAACCAAGCGGGCAGGGAGAGCAAATTAAATAGTCCCCATTGTTGCTCCTGAGCGATAATTGCAGCTTGAAAGGCGGCGATAGGCATGACTAACGCAACAATCAAGCTATTCACAGCAACCAGTGATAAGTTATTGACCCAGCGAAACCCGCGTGAAGCGGTAAGTGTTTTTCTCGGCAGTTTGTTTTCCCAAAGGGCACAAAGTAATAATACGCCGAGAAAAAAGCCTAATCTTATCCACGAGGGATCTTGAAACGTCGTTTCTGTCACTGTCATTTCCTTATTTATTACTTTATCTATGACCGAGATAAGGGTGAAATTATTTCAACAAACAGTAAGGTGCGTTGAAGGGCTTATCTTGAGGCGAAACCATAATGTCAGTAGAATCGCGCTCTACTTTTTACTTGGCATTACTTACCATGAGAATTCACGCTTTCCACCGTTTATATCAGTACCGACAATCTATCTCAACCAAGCCTTTCAACGCGCGTGGATGTAAAGTGGTTCGTTGCCAATATTGCCAGGTTTCTGAGCAACACTGTTTGTGCGATCTTCAGCCAAACATCAAGGCTAATATTGCATGTATGTTGATTGTTTCTGAAAACGAAGTATTTAAGCCAAGTAATACCGGTCGTCTAATTGCGGATACGATTCAAGAGACTTACGTTTATCAATGGAACCGAACAGAACCGTCTGAGGAGATGCTAGAGCTACTACAGGATGACAACTACCAACCAGTGATTGTATTTCCTGCAGACTATGTGGATGACCCATCTCGTTTAATTGAAGATCTGGAGCCTGCGCGATTAATAAACGAAGAGGCTCAGAACAAAAAATGGTTGCTGATCTTTATTGATGGTAGCTGGCGTGAGGCACGAAAGATATTTCGTCGTTCTGACTTTCTTAAATCTTTGCCAGTGCTTTCTATTGAGCCAGAATCTCTGTCTGAATACATTATGCGCCGCTCCGAGAATGAGCAGCATCTTTCAACCGCCGAAGTCGCGACGTTAGTTTTGAAACAAGCCGGTGAGAATAAAGCATCGGAATGCCTTCAGTTGTGGTTTGAAGCCTTTAGAGAAACCTACATGTTGACCAAGACCCGAGTCAAAAACGATCCCAACCGACCGCATTTAAAGCGTTTCAAAGAGTGGGTGAAAACCGAGAGCTGACTCTAAGGAATGAACTTTTGTTGATGGCATGTTGTTCAACTGGCTTCGGTGAGGAGATAAATCTGCATTCGGTCACGGTTTGCAGGCGTACAGATATGGATAATGCCACTAGTTTATACTTTTGACTCCAGCCATTTTTGGAGTCGTTTAAGCATTTTTTAGGAGAGAAATACATGTATTACGGCTTTGATGTCGGTGGCACTAAAATTGAATTTGGTGCATTTAACGAGAAGCTTGAGCGTGTAGCGACGGAACGTGTACCTACACCAACAGACAACTACGAGCTGCTGGTTGATACCATTGCGGAATTGGTTAACAAATACGATGCAGAGTTTGGTTGCGAAGGCACAATTGGTCTTGGCCTACCAGGCATGGAAGACGCAGACGATGCAACGGTATTAACGGTTAACGTTCCTGCGGCGAAAGGCAAACCACTGCGCGCGGACCTGGAAGCGAAAATCGGTCGCAGCGTAAAGATTGAAAACGATGCGAACTGTTTTGCGCTATCAGAAGCATGGGACGAAGAGCTTCAAGATGAGCCTTCCGTACTTGGTTTGATCCTAGGTACTGGTTTTGGTGGCGGTTTTATCTACGATGGTAAAGTTTTCTCTGGTCGTAACCACGTAGCAGGCGAGGTGGGCCATACTCGTTTGCCTATCGATGCTTGGTTCCACTTAGGCGAAAACGCACCTCTGTTGGGCTGTGGCTGTGACAAGAAGGGTTGTTTAGACAGTTACCTTTCTGGCCGAGGCTTCGAGCTTCTTTATGCCCATTACTACGGTGAAGAGAAGAAAGCGATCGACATCATCCAAGCGCACGCAGAAGGTGAGGCGAAAGCCGTCGAGCATGTTGAGCGTTTTATGGAGTTGCTGGCTATCTGTTTTGCAAACATCTTTACAGCGACTGACCCACATGTTGTTGTGCTGGGTGGTGGTCTTTCAAACTTCGAATTGATTTATGAAGAGATGCCAAAACGCATCCCTAAACACTTATTGTCTGTGGCTAAGTGTCCTAAGATCATCAAAGCAAAACACGGTGATTCAGGCGGTGTACGCGGTGCTGCGTTCCTAAATATCAAGTAGTGACTGAAACCTTACTCGATATAAAGTAAGAAGAAATCTAAAGCCCCGTTTAGACCATCAAGGTAAAACGGGGCTTTTTACTTATATATCGAAGTAACTCATATACCCAAGTAACTTCTATATGCTTGGGTATAGAGCACGAACAAAAATAGCACGTATAAAAAAACTCGCGACGAATCGCGAGTTTTCTGTTTACAGCTAAGCTTATTTGTTCTTTTTGCCTACGCCTAGGTTTTCTTTTTGAGCTAGGGTGATTTTACTAAAGCCTAATTTTCTGAAGTAGTTATCGCGGTAGTTTCGCACCGCTTTAGTGTCAGACACTGCTTCGATTTGTTGCTCCATCTTTAGGAACTCAGTGATATCGATACCTTCTGCTTCTGCAACCGCTTCTTGAATGTTGCGGTGCTGCTGGTATGAGAACGTCAGTTCTTTGTCTTGGTCTTTGTAAGTGTAAAGAATGGTGCGAGCCATAGCTGTCTCTCTGAAAAGGTTTCTGTATTAAACAAAAAGGCCAGACTCGCTGACCTTTGAATTTCTAGTTTGGGCTAGATTCTGCCTTGAAGTGGGATAATTGTCACGCTTTCTCCCGCTTTTACTGTATCAATAGCTGGGGAGATTTCGATTAAACAGTTTGCTTCACTCATTGAGCGCAAAATACCAGAGCCTTGCTTGCCTGTTGTACGAACGGTTAAACGGCCAGTGTCATCCAGTTCATAGATTCCTCGACTAAACTCGGTACGACCTTGTCGAGAGCGAAGATTCTCAGTTGCGATGGCATTCACTTTCAGAGGCCTCCAGCCTTGTTCGCCTTGCATCTTACGCAGTGCAGGCTCAACAAAATTAATGAAAGAGACCATCACGGCAACAGGGTTGCCCGGCAGACCAAAGAACGGCTTGTTGTTGATTTGACCAAACGCGAGTGGACGTCCCGGACGCATGTTGATTCGCCAAAAATCGATTTGACCAAGTTTATCCAAGGCAAGTTTGATGTAATCCGCATCACCAACGGATACGCCACCAGAAGTCATAACCACGTCCGCTTGCGCCGATGCGTTTTCCAACGCTTCAATCATTAACTGTTCGTTGTCTTCCAGAATACCGAAATCCAAGATCTCGCAGCCGAGCTTTTCAAGCATGCCCATGATGGTAAAACGGTTGGAATCGTAGATAGAATTCGCTTTTTGCTCTGTTCCCGGCGCTTGTACTTCGTCACCGGTGGAGAACACGGCAACTTTCAATTTGCGGAACACATTCGCTTCACCAAAACCGAGAGAAGCGATCATGCCCATTTCTGGAGAGGCTAGGCGAGTGCCTGCGGTAAAGACGTCACTGCCGATAACGAGATCTTCACCTGCTTGACGAACGTTTTGGCCTGCTTTGATATTCGCACCGTTAAAGGTGACCTTGTCACCTTCTTGAGAGGCTTGCTCACGCATGACCACTGTGTCGCCGTTAAGTGGTGTCGGTGCGCCGGTCATGATCTTCACCGCTTGACCAACTTCCAGAGGCTGATCGTAAGCATGGCCCGCCATCACTTCAGCAACCACTTGGTAGCTATCGCGGTCAACATCATCACTGCGGATGGCATAACCGTCCATCGCAGAGTTGGTGTACTGCGGCACGTTTACTGGTGAAATGATATGTTCCGCGAGAACGCGGCCATAGGCGTTTTCAATCTTGCATGCTTCTATTTCCGAAACCGTGTTCACCAAAGAAAGGATTTTTTCTTGGCCTTGAACCACAGAAAGGAAAGCAGGAGAAAGTGTGTCGCAACATGCGGCTTCTTTCTCTTTGTTTTGTGGCGCTTTCGCTTCTTGAACATACTGAATAACGAACTGAGCAATCGCTTCAAGATCATTGATGTTCATTTGTGGCAGTTCAGAATCTAACTCAGCACTGTCGGAAGCGATAGCAATGATGTTTTCATCGTTTGGATAAAGCCAAGGTTTACCCACTTCTTCACGATGCAATTCAATTTTAGGAAACGCGATGTTTTTACAGCCTTCAACTAAAACCACATCAAGCTTGTCTTCATCAAAACGTGTCAAGAGGTATTCAAACTCTGCTTCGGCCTCTGGCGTTTCTGTCATTAACGCAAAACGGTTGCGAGAAGCAATGAGCATTTGAGACGCGCCAGCTTTGCGTAAACGGTAGCTGTCTTTACCTGGCTTATCGACATCGAAGTTGTGATGAGCATGTTTTAGCATGCCAATGCGTAAACCTGCTTCAGTCAGCTTTGGCAATAGCGCTTCAAGTAGCGTGGTTTTGCCTGTGCCTGAATAAGCTGCAAAACCAAGAATAGGAATATTTAGCGTGTGTTTCATGATTCTAATTGTCCAAATTGCGCCAGTTCTTCCGGAGTGTTCAAGTTGACGAAACAGTTTGGTGAGTCGCTAAAGTCAACGTAACTGGTGTTGCACTCTTTGTAGAGCAGAATGATTTTGCGGTCGCCACGTTCTAAAAATGCGGTGAGTTTTGGCAGTACGCGCTTGTGGTAGAGCGTGAAAACAGGTTGCTGATGGTCACCATCATGAGCGACCAAAATATCGCTGTCTTCTTTGGCGGCTTGGCAGAAACGCTCGACAAGGTCGGTGTTAATTTGTGGGCTATCGCAAGGTACAAATCCAACCCAGTCAGTTTCAGCATGCATCAAACCCGCGTGAATACCGCCCATAGGTCCAGGGAAATCTTTGAATTGATCACTAAATACGAAACCAAATTTGCTGTACGCATCTTGGTTTCGGTTGGCATTAATTAAAATGCGTGGTGTTTGTGGAGATAAACGTTCAATAACGTGTTCGATGAGTGGCTTCTGATTTAATTCAATCAGACCTTTATCTTTTCCACCCATACGGCTGGCTTGGCCACCAGCCAAAATGACCCAACTAGTTTGTGTTGGTTGAAGCATATGCATTCTCTTGAGATGTTTCTTTTGGTATGACATACAACAGAGGAGACTCTATCAAAGTCTTGTCTTTAATCCACCACTGTTTTTTACACAAGTCGGTCAGTGCGTTGGCCTGATGGCTTGTCACCACGATACTCGAACCACGATCCAAAAGATCTTTCGCCATCACCACCAATCGTTCAATGGATTCTTGGTCTAAAGACGCACTTGGCTCATCCATCAATAAAATCGACGGTTTTAAGATCCAAGCCCTTGCCATGGCAACGCGCTGTTTTTCACCGCCGGACAACACGGAAATATGTTCGTCCGCTAAGGTTTCTAAACCTACCATGCGCAGCGCGTGAATAACTTGAGCTCGCTTATCTTTTGGTGTGTCTTGTTGATATTTCACTCCATAAACTACGTTCTCATATACAGTGCCGTCAAAAAGGTAAGGAGATTGATGGAGATAAATCACATCGACACGACCATTGCGACGCGTCAGTCTTTTCAGCCACGTATCTTTTGGCGCAACAACATCGCCAGTAGAAGGTTTGAGCAAGCCGGCAAGGATTTTGAGTAGGGTAGTTTTGCCCACACCATTGTCCCCCTTGAGATAAATGGCATCATTTGGGCCGATGGCTAACTCAGGGATGTGGAAAAGCACACGCTCTTTAAAGCGCATGGATAACTGTTCGGCGGTGATTTTTATAGTCATAATGCGCCTCTACATGGGGTTAATGGTGAGTCGTTTGTTTGCTTCATGTTCTATGTTCTGAGGTAGCCTTTGCCTCTCATGCTTGATAAGAAGAAGTTTAGTGCCAACGCTAAAGATAGTAATACAATTCCTAATGCAACTCCTTGCGCAAAAGCACCTTTGCTGCTTTCCATTGCGATAGCAGTGGGAATATTTCGCGTCACGCCCATAATGTTTCCGCCTACCATCATTGAACAGCCCACCTCGGTTACGATACGAGAGAACCCTGCAATGATAGCTGCAAGTAGAGGAAAGCGGGTTTCCCAAATCATCGTAGCGGCCACGCGCGGAATGGAGACGCCTAGGGTGATGGCGGTTTCCACTGCACGACGGTCGCTAGATTGCAATGCACCATGCATCATCGATACCAAAACAGGGAAACAGATCACCATTTGGCCGAAGATCATCGCCTTCTGAGTGAACAGCATTTGCCAGTCTCCCCAAGGGCCAGCGCGTGATAGCAACATGTACAGCAACAGGCCAATCACGACGGTAGGGACCGCTTGCAGCGTATTCACGATCGACAGCAAAAACCATTTACCGCGAAAGTCGGTATACGCCAGTACAAATGACATCAAAATAGCCGGCAATACCACTAAGGATATTGCCGTGATAGAAACACTAAAGGAGACCGCAACGATCTCCCATAAGTCTGCATCAAAATTCACCAGTAAGCGAAGCGCTTCCAGTGTTGTATCAGCAAGATTCATATTGCGTTATTTGCTCTCAGCATTCGCAACAAACAGTTGTTTACCGTTTAGGCGGAAACCATTGATAAGTTCCTGTCCGCGAGGGTTCACCAACCAATCACTGAATGCTTTCGCGCCTTGGTAGTTGATTGTTGGGTAACGCTCAGGATTAACAAGAATAACTTGGTACGGGTTAAACAGTTTTTCATCGCCTTGGAACAGAATTTCTAGATCCAATTTGTTTTGATAAGCCAACCATGTGCCGCGGTCTGTCATGGTGTAGCCTTGCATTTCAGACGCCATGTTCAGAGTTGGGCCCATACCTTGACCTACGCTGCGGTAACCGCCAAAGTTTGGTTCGATTTTAGTTTGAGCCCAGAAGCCCATTTCTTTTTTGTGCGTACCAGAATCATCGCCGCGAGAGATGAACGTTGCGTTTTTGTTTGCGATCTCTTTGAATACATCTAACACGCCTTCGTCATTTTTGATTTTTGCTGGGTCAGCTTTCGGGCCAACAATTACAAAGTCGTTATACATCAGTTTACGAGGTAGAACGCCGTAGCCTTTCTCAACGAATGCGCCTTCGGCTTTTGGTGCGTGTGTCATCACCAAATCTACGTCACCGTTTTCGCCCATTTTTAAGGCCTTGCCAGTACCCGCAGCGATAACATCGACTTTGTAGCCCGTGTCTTTCTCAAATTGTGGAAGCAGGTAATCAAGTAACCCTGAATGGTAAGTACTGGTAGTGGTTGCTAGGCGAACGTGCTCGCCATCTTGAGCGGAAAACGCAGAGTAACTTACAAGCGTGATTGACGTCGCAGCCAGAGTTAGCGCAATTTTTTTCATTTTTATGTGTTCCTTTCCAATGATTCTTTGGCTTTTCTCCCGATGTATTGGGAGAGGCCTCTTGGGCGAGAGCGATTAGTTCAAAGTGCAAGTTGTCTTAGGGTGTTGGAATAACAAACACCAACATCCTGAGATCACTTGAATACGCCCTGTAGCCACCTCATAGCAAACAAGATGCCAACCTTTTACAAGCGAAAAGTGCTCGATTTATGCACTAAATCATGGGGTTATTTGCACAAAAGTTTGCGTTGGTACAAAATGTCGCACTTTTTGTAGGGTATCTCTGTTTAAACTTGGTACACTCTGTCCCATCCGAAGCCATCTGGGGTAAATATGTCTACTCAATCCCATATTAGTACAAACCAACAATATAACGCCTTTTCCGTACTGGTCGTTGATGATGAATTGGGCATGCAAGCCATTTTGAAAAAGGCATTGGGGAAGCTTTTCTCACATGTCGACACTGCTGGCAGCATCGAAGAAGCAGAGCAACTGCGTAATTCTCGACATTATGATCTGATTTTACTGGATATTAATCTGCCGGGGCGCTCTGGGATTGAGTGGGAAGAAGCGTTTGAAGATGACGACAAACGTGCCGATGTGATCTTCATGACGGGCTATGCGGATTTAGAGATTGCTATTCGCGCACTTCAACTTGGTGCTTCTGACTTTATCCTCAAGCCCTTCAACCTAGAACAAATGCTAAAAGCGGTCAGCCGCTGCATGGATCGTCGCTTGAACGAGCGCATGCAGTACGCCATGAAGCGCGATTACCAACGTCACAATACCTCCGAGATCATCGGTGGTTCAGAAAAAACGCGTCAGCTTAAGCAGCTTATTAACCAGTTTGCACCGTCGCGTGCTTCTGTTTTGGTGGAAGGTGAGTCGGGTACGGGTAAAGAGCTGGTTGCGCGAGGTATTCACAAAGCGAGTGGGCGAACGGGCCCATTTGTGCCAATCAACTGTGGCGCCATTGCGCCAGAGCTACTTGAAAGTGAGTTATTTGGTCATACATCGGGGGCGTTTACCGGTGCGAAAAAATCTCGTGAAGGTTTGTTCCGTGTTGCGAACGGTGGCACCTTATTTCTTGACGAAATTGGGGAAATGCCACTTGCAATGCAGGCATCATTATTGCGTGTGTTAGAGCAGCGTACTATCCGTCCTGTTGGTTCAGAAAAAGAAATCAGCATTGATGTCCGTATTGTTGCCGCCACCAACCGAAACCTGCAAGAAGAGGTCAACCAAGGCAACTTCCGCAGTGACCTGTATTACCGTTTGAATGTGCTCAAAATCGAAGTGTGTCCTCTGCGTGAGCGCAAAACCGATTTGTTTGAGCTCGTGCCATTTTTCAGCAATATGCTGACGCGCGAGCTCGGTATGCCTGCGCCAAAATGGGCGCACGAGGACATGGAAGCCATGAGTGAGTACGATTGGCCGGGAAACATTCGTGAGCTGAAAAACTTGATTGAGCGATGCATTTTGCTTGGCAAACCGCCTGCGCATTATTGGCGGGAGCTAAATGGTGGACACTCATTGCCTAATGTGTCGATTACTGTTTCTCATTCTGCTGAACTACCGACGTTTAAAGAAGGTAGAGAGTTCACGGGTGAGGGGTATCCAAACAACTGGACACTGAAAGAAGTCGAAAAAGCGCATATAAAACAGGTCGTTAATTTGCACGAAGGCAACAAATCAGCCGCTGCTCGTGACTTAGGCGTTGCGCGTAAGACCTTAGAACGTAAGTATAAAGAATGGGATTCTGAGGATGAGGAATATGCCGACTAACGGCCCGCAGCACAAAGGATTGTCGAAATGGACGCACCGTTTTAAAACCATGGTGCGTTATCGCTTATTATTTTTAACCTCCGCACCTATCTTTCTGACTTTGATAGCCCTGATCGGGATTACCATTTATTGGTCCATCCATTATACGTGGCAAAATGCACTGCTTGATGTTTCTGAGCGTCTTGGTGTTGCGAATAACAGCGTAACGTTGTTACAGCAAAAGCAATCGAATTACGTACGTGCGTTTGCTGACTCATACGATTTTCGTATTCGCATCAATCAAGGGATACCGCAAGATGAGCTGCAAAAGTGGGTCACTGAGCAGAAGAAACGATATGCTTTAGATTTTCTCTCTTTCCAACGCGTCAACTCGATGGAAAACAAATTCCGCTTTATGGATCTCACTAAGCGAGAATCGTTTTTTGATGTACTCAATAAAGAAGAACTCGAACGCCTCGATCCTGAACTCGCTAAACGAGCGGAAGTGCCTATTCTTGCTGATGGTGGCATGGAAGCGCGTGGGTTAGTCAGTCGAACCGTGATTCCTGTGTATAGCCAAACGAATGATTTGATCGGCTTTCTTGATGGTGGTTTGCTTCTCAATAACAGCACTGTATTGGTAGATCAAATTCGCGACTTAATCTATCTCAGCGATAATGATCGCCTTCGTCCGGTTGGCACGTTGACGGTATTTCTTGATGATTTGCGTGTAAGCACCAACGTCCCTCTAGACAGCGAGCATAGGTTAGGGCGCGCCATAGGCACTCGCGTGAGCGCAGAAGTGTATAACCAAGTACTTTCAAAAGGTGAGCAGTGGGTTGACCGAGCCTATGTGTATGACGCTTGGTATATTACGGCGTATCAACCGATCAAAGACCAATACGACAATGTTATTGGTATGCTTTATACGGGTTACCTAATGTGGCCATTCGTTAAAGCCTACATGACCAACATTGCCGAAATTAGCTTGATTACGGTTATGTTATTGCTGGTTTCCGGCGTGATGGTATATCGCGGTTCTTATGATCTGTTTCGACCGATCGAACGCATCCATAAAGTGGTGAAGCAGGTCCAACAAGGTAAAGAAAAACGGATTGGTCCGTTGGGATTGGATGCCGATCATGAACTTGCGCAGTTAGCCAGACAGTTTGATGATATGTTAGACGCGCTAGAAGAGCGCAAAATTGAACTGAAGAACTCCGCAGCACAACTTGAATGCAAAGTTCAAGAGCGCACAGCAAGCCTTAGAGAAAAAACCCAAGATTTAGAGCTGCATATTCAACTGCTCAACCAAACTCGCGACAAACTCGTTGTTCATGAAAAACTGGCAGCACTGGGAGAACTCACCGCGGGGATTGCTCACGAAATTAATAACCCAACCGCCGTGATCCTTGGCAACGTGGAGTTGATCCACTTTGAGTTGGGTGACGATGCAAGTCGAGTACAAGAAGAGATTGATGCGATTCACGCGCAAATCGACCGTATTCGCAATATCACGCGCAGTTTATTGCAATACAGTCGCCAAGGTGGTGTTCAAGATGAAATCACTTGGCAACATGTCAATCCTATCATTGATGAAAGCATCACCTTGGTTAAAACGGGCACCAAGAAACGCGACGTCGAGTTTGTGACTGATCTACAAGCGCATACGTCCGTTGAGATAAACCGTCACCACTTGCTACAAATCTTAGTTAATTTGCAAATGAATGCCATTCACGCAATGAACGGCAAAGGCACGTTAACCGTAGTCAGTGAAGACTGGATTGACGAGGGCGAAGTGAAAGGAGCCGCGATTCATGTTATTGACGAGGGTTGCGGTATTAAGCCAGAAAACTTGAATCGAATCTTCTCACCATTTTACACGACGAAGCGAGAGGGTACTGGATTGGGACTGTCGGTCTCTCAAAGTATCCTCAGCCAAACGGGTGGTGAGCTAAAAGCCGAGTCGGAATGGGGAAAGGGCAGTAAATTCAGTATTTATTTACCTAAAAAAGCCGAGCTGATCCTAGAGGTGACGAATATCGCTTAGTCACTTGTTGTAAGCATTACGGAAGAAAGAGCCAGTTATAATACTGGCTCTTTTTTGTATTCAATTTTGTATTCAATGACGCATTTGTGCTTGAGCTTTTTGCTTTGAAGAAGCACTGCGATGGTTTCACTAGCGATGAATTAATAAAAACAACACTTGCAGTATGTAGCATGAACAAGTACCGTTGCCCGGTTTTTCTAAATACACCCCAATTGCTAAGGTAAAGGTTTTGATCTCCACAGCGAATATTACTCAACAATTCGGCGCTAAGCCGCTATTCGAAAACATTTCAGTTAAGTTCGGCGAAGGTAATCGCTACGGCTTAATTGGAGCTAACGGTTGTGGTAAATCAACCTTTATGAAGATCCTCAGCGGCGAGCTTGAGCAAACCAGCGGTAACGTGAGTTACGATCCAAACGAGCGCGTTGCAAAACTAAACCAGGACCAGTTCGCTTACGAAGAATTTACGGTAATCGATACCGTTATCATGGGTCATAAAGAGCTATGGGAAGTGAAGAAAGAGCGTGACCGTATCTACTCACTTGCTGAAATGAGTGAAGAAGACGGCATGAAAGTGGCTGACCTAGAAGTTCAGTTTGCGGAAATGGACGGCTACATGGCAGAAGCCAAAGCGGGCGAGCTTCTTCTTGCGGTGGGTATTCCAATGGAGCAGCACTTCGGCCTAATGAGTGAAGTGGCGCCGGGCTGGAAACTTCGTGTGCTTCTAGCGCAAGTTCTATTCGCAGACCCAGACGTTATGCTGCTTGACGAACCTACCAACAACTTGGACATGGATACGATCCGTTGGTTGGAAGACACGCTAAATGCGCGTAACTGCACCATGATCATCATCTCGCACGACCGCCACTTCCTAAACTCAGTATGTACGCACATGGCGGACTTGGATTACGGTGAACTGCGCATTTACCCAGGTAACTATGATGAGTACATGACAGCAGCTTCTCAAGCTCGTGAACGTCTATTAAACGACAACGCGAAGAAGAAAGCACAAATTGCTGAGCTACAAACGTTCGTTGCACGTTTCTCAGCAAACGCATCGAAAGCAAAACAAGCGACATCTCGTGCTAAGCAAATCGACAAGATCAAACTGGATGAAGTTAAAGCGTCTAGCCGTCAAAACCCATTCATTCGTTTCGAACAGTCGAAAGAACTGTTCCGTAACGCTCTGATTGTTGAAAACCTAAGCCAAGGATTCGAAGAGGACTTGTTCTCAGACTTCAATGCAATTTTTGAAGTGGGTGAGCGCGTTGCGATCATCGGTGAGAACGGTGTGGGTAAAACAACACTTCTAAACACGCTTGCTGGTGTGCTTGAACCGCGTGCGGGTGAGTACAAATGGTCTGAAAACTCAAACATCGGTTACTACGCGCAAGACCACGCGCATGACTTTGCAGAAGACATGAACCTAACGGATTGGATGGGTCAATGGCGTCAAGAAGGTGATGACGAGCAAGTCGTTCGTGGTTTCCTTGGTCGTATGCTGTTTGGTCAAGACGACATTAAAAAGTCAGTAAAAGTACTGTCTGGTGGTGAGCAAGGTCGTATGCTGCTTGGTAAGCTGATGATGCACAAGCCAAACATGCTGCTAATGGACGAACCTACCAACCACATGGATATGGAATCGATTGAATCTTTGAACACTGCGCTTGAGCAATACAAAGGCACGTTGTTCTTCGTATCTCACGACCGTGTATTCGTAGACTCGCTAGCAACGCGTATTATCGAAATCCGCGATGGCAAGATCACGGACTTCAAAGGCACGTACTCTGAGTTCCTAAAATCTCGTGGCGTTGACGCGTAATTACTCGCGAAGCGTTTAAAAAGCAAAAGCCTCGCTATTTAGCGAGGCTTTTTATATTGGTCTTAATCCTTAAATTGACCGGTTATATACGCATATATGCCGACGACACCAAATGTAATGATCATTGAGAGCATGATGCCACTGGGCGTGAGCAAAAAATTCCACAGTTGGTCATTGTCCATAGTTCACATCCTTTGTGAATGAGCTGTAGTTAGCATCAATTAAAGCAAGCGTTGTATTGCTACAACACATGTTGCTATTTCTGAGTTATATCGTTTAATTAAGCCTTCATAACGTGATGATTTACTTATCCCAATTGTTATAAGTTTACACGAATCGACGGTTTTGTATTATTTCTCGTTAACGAGATGCACTTTCGCCTTTCACATCAAACTCAATCTTGTCGGCTCCGGTAAATACTTGGAAGCGTAAACCTTTTGCTCGCGCAATCGTCGTAATGCCAAATTGTTTCGCAAGATCTAACCCCATTTGAGTAACGCCAGAGCGAGAAAGCAGAACAGGAATGCCCATTTGGGCCACTTTAATCACCATCTCTGAAGTAAGGCGACCAGTGGTGTAGAAAATTTTATCTTCACCTGTTTCTTCTTTGAGCCACATCTCACCTGCAAGCGTATCCACTGCATTGTGGCGGCCGACATCTTCCACAAATGATAATACCTCATTGCCTTTGCAAACCGCACAGCCATGCACCGCACCTGCTTTTTTGTAGGTGTCGTTGTAATGAGTCAACGCTTCCAATGCGGAATAGATTTCTGATTGTTTAAGCGGAACTTGAGGCACTTGGTAATTCTCAAGTTGTTTCATCACGTTGCCATACATGGTGCCTTGACCACAGCCAGATGTGACGGTTTTCTTTTTCAGAGCGCCTTCTAAATGTTCGGTATTTTCTTTAGTAATCACCGCTGCGGAATGCGTTTCCCAGTCAATAATGACGGATTCAATTGCGGCTGGATCGGACAGGAAGCTTTGGTTTTTTAAATAACCCAGTACTAGCGCTTCTGGACGCGAACCTAGCGTCATGAGCGTGACCACTTCTTTCCAGTTCAGCATGACCGTAAGAGGACGCTCGCACGCGATTTGCTTTGTGAGCTTTTCGCCGTACTCGTCGTACACATCGACTTCAATGGTTTGCAGGGGATTTTCACTGGTTTTAATAATATTTGGTTTCAGCACAGTCGTGTCCTAGTGATTAAGAGCGTTAGGTTGCTACGCATTTAGCTTGCTAAGTGGTTAGCAAAGCAAATCTCGTTCCAAAATAGCGGTTCCCACAAAAATTGCGAGGTTTTATGTCAACAATGCATTAAAACTGCGAGTTCGCAGTAATGACACATCAGTACATTTGAGTTTCGGCTAGTTTGGTACTTATAGCCAGAGGACATGAATAGGCTAAGCTTTATCAGTGTGGCTCGTTTATTGCTTATAAGTCAATAAAATGGTCGAAAGTAAGGTCAAAGTGTCCTGATTGCTTTCAGACCAAAATAGAAAAACTGGGTGAGTTATGTCGGATAAGAAAGATTTCGAGAACAATTACGAGAAGACCGAAGACGCATGGCCAATTGGCGTAGAGCTTGTTGAGCATGAGATCAGTACAGGGATTTGGGTAACAACCCAATGGCAGTTGACGGGATTTGCGCTAAATCCGACGGAAGAGACTCCAGATGTTTGTCTGTTGCAATTGCACAAAGACGAGCGTACAGACTACCGCTTTAACTTAAGCTCTCAGCAACCTAAACTTTTTTTAGTGATGGATAACGTCGAGTCTGGTGAAAAACCAGCGATACAGCTACTAACGGCTTCACAATCTGTCGCGGCGCAATATATGGATGGCGACAACCTTGTACTATCCAACGATATGCCGTTAGCCGTTCAGGCTTGGATGGAAGCCTTCATCGGTCGCCACGGTGAGTTGTTAGAAGTAAGACGTAAGAAACGCAAAGGAGCGGGCAGAGCAAATGGCAACTAGTTTTTTAAGCCGTTGGTCGAAACGTAAATTAGCAGAATCTTCCCAACATGATGAAGAGATCACGCCGATAGCAGAGACGGAGCAATCCGAAGATTGTGTCACAGCGCTTTCAAACGCTGACGAAAGCTCAGACGCTTTGAACGTCAATGAGCATAGTCAGGCTCCAGACATTACCGCGAGTGTAGAGACTGAAAAAACCGAAGAAATGTCTGTGGCGCAACTGCTGGTTTCTGAAGCTTCAGAAAGTGTTAAGAAAGCCGCGCTGCGCAAAATGTTCTTGTCCGAAGAATTTAACGTGCGTGACGGCCTAGACGATTACGATGATGATTACAGTAACTTAAAGTCACTTTCTCAAGACGTCGCTGAGACGCTGCGTGATTGGGTTAAAGACAAAGTGGAAGACGAACCAGACGCTGAAACTGCGCAAGGGCCTGAGCTTAACGCTAACGATATCGCATCTGAGGTAGTTGAAGACGCAGAGTCAAACACCGACAAAAGTGGCCAAATTACTCAAGATGAAAATGAACTGTATATAAATACAGTATTTGGCGAAAGTGATACTTTTGCTGAAGAATCACCGCCTAACGAGGTGAGACAAAATATACCACACAAAGAATAGGTACATTTTGACTAAACACTCAATGAGCCGGCTGAGACAAAATGTCCCAGTCGGTTTTTTTATCCCTACAATTTCTAAGATAAATAGCTAACCTATTGAAAATTAGCTGATATTTAATTGGCACGACATTTGCTATTTGTTGCTCAATACCAATCTGGTTGAAGTTAGTCCGGACCCACTGCGTAGTATTCATCGCCTATAGACGGCGGAACAAGAATGCTCATTGATAAGTTAATCAGCAGAATCTCCGGCGCTAACTACACTAAGAGATGGAAAAGACTATCCATGTTCATAAATGGAATTGAGCAATGCTGAAACAATTATTAGAACAAGCAACTTCCAATAACGGTAAAGCGAGGCTGTACGCTTTCGAAAATACCGTAGAGTTGACCAATCTTATTCCACCAACCGTAAGCTATGAAAGCGGCGGTAATACTTTGATTGTGGGTCCAACGGCAATCATCGAAAGTGCGGCAGCGCAATTGTCGCAAATGAACAGCCTAACGCTGCTTTCTACCGATGGCGAAAAGGGAATAAATCCCGAGCTTTACTACGCTAATTCGGTTCAGGTTTCAGGGTTCTTAGGTACGTTTGAAGTTCTGATTGAAAATCATGGTTCGACCAACAATCTTGCCAAGGTCGCGATCAATAGCGATTGTTTCGATATCGTACTCGATCTTTGCCTAAACAGCTGCATGTCGGAAGAAGTACCAGTACCGGGCTACTACCCAGTTGGTCGTGGCTATCCGAAACTGGCTGAAGCGTTGGAAGAAATTCCAACCTTGATGGGGACGTTCGATAAACCTAAATTCTTCCGTTTAGATACCGATCTATGTGCACACAGCTCTCGTGGCGTAAAAGGTTGCGAACGTTGTGTGGATGCTTGTCCGGCAGGGGCACTATCGAGTGAAGGCAGCGACAAAACGGGCCATCGCATCGAGATCAACCCATACCTATGTCAAGGCGTAGGTACTTGTGCTACGGCGTGTCCGACAGAAGCTATTCATTACGCATTGCCAAACCCCGAAGATACACAAAAGTTTATTGAACGTACGCTAGCCAACTATGAGCAAGCGGGTGGTTTAGACCCTATCGTATTGATTTGTAGTTCTCGCCACGAGAGCTACAACGTGATGGCACTAAAAGCACTGCCAGATAATGTGATTCCCATTGTGGTGGAAGAACTGCCTTCGGTTGGTATTGATACTTGGTTCGCTGCGCTTGTGAACGGTGCCACTCAGGTGCTGTTTGCGGCTTCGCGTTTTATGCCTCAAACCATTATTCGTGTGCTTAATAGCGAAGTAGGTATTGCTCAAGAGCTGCTCGACCAGCTTGGTATCGCCAAAGAAACCATCGACATTCTGTATCTAGAGTCACTACGTGAAGGTGCTCCGACACTTTGTACCGAGTCTTTTGATTTGGCATTAGGTGATTTGCAAGGCAACAAACGTCAGCGTCTATTTACGGCGTTGGATGCGTTGTCAGCATCACGTATTCCAGTTGAGAACATTGTTGAACTGCCAGCGAACGCACCTTACGGCACGGTTTCTTGTGAAAGTAAAGATTGTACGTTGTGCATGAGCTGTGTGGCGGTGTGTCCAACTCGTGCATTGCATACGGACGGCCAATCTCCGTCGCTTAAATTCGTCGAGCAAGACTGCATTCAATGTGGGCTGTGCGAGAAAGCGTGTCCAGAGAAAGTGCTGACGCTTACTCCTCGTATGAACTGGGTGAAAGAAGAACGCCAGAAAGCGGTTGTGATTCATGAAGAAAAGGCAGCCGAGTGCATTCGCTGTCACAAGCCTTTTGCTCCGCAATCGATGATCGACATGCTGCAAAACAAGCTTCGTGGCCATTCTCATTTCTCTGATGAAGCTGCCATTAATCGCATCGCCATGTGTGAAGACTGTCGTGTGATCGACATGTTTGAATCGATGGCTGCAGATCCAATGAATCAATTGAAATACTAGGAGCTCGCAGTGGATACACAACAAGAACAAACACTGAGAACAGACATTTATCTCGTTCTATCCGCACTTTTTCGTAGTGCGCCAAGTGATGAAATGCTGGCGTTCCTGAAATCGCTAGAAATTGAACCGTCTGAGAGCGCGATGCAAAAAGCTTGGCTCGCACTGCAACAAGCCGCGAACGAAGCGCAGCGAGAAGCGTTAGAAGAAGAATATCAAGATCTGTTTATTGGCATTGGACGTGGTGAAGTTGTGCCATTCGGGTCTTGGCATCGCACTGGCTCGATGATGGAAAAACCGTTAGCGGAAATTCGTCGCGATTTGGATCTTTTAGGCATCGAGCGAGAAGAGAACGTGAAAGAGCCTGAAGACCATATTTCTGCACTGTGCGAAGTGATGGCAATGCTGACGGGTGAAGAGGAAGAACTTCAACAAGCGCTGTTTAACAAACACATCGCCCCTTGGTTCCAATCTTTTACGCGCCAACTAGAGAACGCAGAAAGCGTGAACTTCTACAAGCCAGCTGCACAGCTTTGCGATGCGTTTTTAACATTAGAGCAAGTGCGCTTTAGCGTGAACACCAAAAGCAGTAAGAACAAATTAAAAATTGATGTGAAAAACGTCACTGATTACGAGTAATCGAGCAGTACTTGGTCATATCGATAGAGAGGCATGAGTCTCCAAAGATCTACCGTAAGGTAAGGAAGCAATGATGAAAGATAATAAAGAAATAAACACAAGCCGTAGGGATCTCCTAAAAGGCTTCACAACCGCTGCCGTTGCTGGTGCTGTTGTTGCGGGAACCACGAAAGTGGCCGTTGCTTCAGAAACGGTTGAGCCTTCTGAAAAAGACGTGAAGAAGAAAGGGTATCGTGAAACTCAACACATTCGCGATTACTACGATACACTTTAGGAGATAACGGATGAAACTTGTCAAACGCTCCGACAGTGTGAGCAAAGAAACGAACCAGCTTGGCGTATCTCGTCGTGCATTCATGAAAAACACTTCGCTTGCCGCTGGTGGCGCAGTGGTTGGTGCTAGTCTATTCGCACCGGGAATGATGAAAAAAGCGCAAGCAAAATCCGTCGATCCAGAAGCGAAAACAGAAGTAAAACGTACTATCTGTTCTCACTGTTCAGTGGGTTGTGGTATTTACGCAGAAGTTCAAAATGGTGTTTGGACGGGTCAAGAGCCTGCATTCGACCACCCATTTAACGCCGGTGGTCACTGTGCAAAAGGCGCAGCACTGCGTGAACATGGTCACGGTGAGCGCCGTCTTAAATACCCAATGAAGCTTGAAAACGGTAAGTGGAAAAAGCTTTCTTGGGATCAAGCGATCGAAGAAATCGGTAACAAGGTGATGGACATCCGCAAAGAGTCTGGCCCTGATTCGGTTTACTTCTTGGGAAGCGCAAAGCACAGCAACGAACAAGCGTACTTGTTCCGCAAAATGGCATCACTTTGGGGCACTAACAACGTTGACCACCAAGCGCGTATTTGTCACTCAACAACCGTGGCGGGTGTAGCAAACACTTGGGGTTACGGTGCGATGACCAACTCTTTCAATGACATGCACAACTGTAAGTCGATGCTGTTCATTGGTTCAAACCCAGCTGAAGCACACCCAGTAGCGATGCAGCACATTCTGATCGCAAAAGAGAAGAACAACTGTAAGATCGTCGTAGCGGATCCTCGTCGTACACGTACGGCAGCAAAATCGGATCACTATGTATCACTTCGTCCTGGTTCTGACGTAGCATTCATTTGGGGTGTGTTGTGGCACATCTTCGAAAACCAATGGGAAGATAAAGAGTTCATCCGTCAACGTGTATTCGGTATGGATGAAATCCGTGCTGAAGTAGCGAAGTGGACGCCAGCAGAAGTTGAGCGTGTAACAGGCGTAAGCGAAGAAGACGTTTACCAAACCGCAAAACTGCTTTCTGAAAATCGCCCAGGCTGTATCGTTTGGTGTATGGGTGGTACTCAGCATACTACCGGTAACAACAACACACGTGCTTACTGTGTGCTTGAGCTCGCACTTGGTAACATTGGTAAATCAGGCGGCGGCGCAAACATCTTCCGTGGTCACGATAACGTACAAGGCGCAACCGACCTTGGCGTACTTTCTGACACGCTACCGGGCTACTACGGCCTTTCTGAAGGCGCTTGGCGTCATTGGTCAAAAGTGTGGGAAATTGATTACGAATGGATTAAAGGTCGTTTCGATGATAACGCTTATAGCGGTCAGAAACCAATGCACAGTGCAGGTATTCCTGTATCCCGTTGGGTTGATGGTGTACTGGAAAACAAAGACAACATTCGTCAACGCGAAAACATCCGTGCAATGTTCTACTGGGGACACGCAGTGAACTCTCAAACACGTGGTGTTGAGATGAAAAAAGCGATGCAGAAGCTGGACATGATGGTGATCGTGGACCCATACCCAACTGTTGCTGCGGTAATGAACGACCGTACCGACGGCGTTTACCTGCTTCCTGCAACAACGCAGTTTGAAACATACGGCAGTGTTACCGCTTCTAACCGCTCTCTACAATGGCGTGATCAGGTGATTGAACCTTTGTTCGAATCAAAACCAGACCACGAAATCATGTACCTGCTTTCGAAGAAACTGGGCTATTCAGATCTTCTGTTCAAAAACATCCGTGTTGAAAACAACCAGCCGGTGATTGAAGACCTAACGCGTGAATTCAACAAAGGCATGTGGACGATTGGTTACACAGGCCAAAGCCCAGAGCGTTTGAAAGCGCACCAACAAAACTGGCATACGTTCCACAAAACCACATTGGAAGCGGAAGGTGGCCCTGTCAACGGTGAAACCTACGGTCTACCTTGGCCATGTTGGGGTACACCGGAAATGAAACACCCAGGCACACACATTCTGTACGATACGTCTAAGACGGTTGCAGAAGGTGGCGGTAACTTCCGTACGCGCTTTGGTGTGGAATTCGAAGGCAAGAGCCTTCTTGCAGAAGACAGTTACTCGAAAGGCTGTGAAATCAAAGATGGTTACCCAGAGTTCACTGACAAGTTATTGAAACAACTTGGTTGGTGGGACGACCTAACTGCTGAAGAGAAAGTGGCAGCAGAGGGTAAAAACTGGAAGACTGACCTTTCTGGCGGTATTCAGCGTGTCGCGATCAAGCACGGTTGTATTCCATTTGGTAACGCGAAAGCGCGTGCGATTGTTTGGACGTTCCCAGACCGTGTGCCACTGCATCGTGAACCACTTTACACACCACGCCGTGACCTTGTAACGGACTACCCAACTTGGGAAGACAAAGATGCAATCTTCCGTGTACCTACATTGTATAAATCAATTCAAGAGCAAGACAAATCGGGCGAGTACCCAATCGTTCTGACTTCTGGTCGTCTGGTTGAATACGAAGGTGGTGGTGAAGAGACGCGTTCAAACCCATGGCTTGCCGAGCTTCAACAAGAAATGTTTGTCGAAGTAAATCCGAAAGACGCGAACGACCTTGGTTTTAGAGATGGTGATGATGTTTGGGTTGAAGGTGCAGAGAAGGGACGAATCAAGGTGAAAGCGATGGTAACACGTCGTGTGAAACCTGGTTTGGCGTTCATTCCGTTCCACTTTGGCGGTAAGTTCGAAGGTGAAGACCTACGTCCTAAATACCCAGAAGGTACACAGCCTTACGTTGTTGGCGAATCGGCTAACACGGCAACCACTTACGGTTACGACCCGGTTACCTTGATGCAGGAAACCAAAGTAACCCTATGTAACATTCGTAAAGCGTAAGGAGTCTGACAATGGCACGAATGAAATTTCTATGTGACACCAAGCGCTGTATCGAGTGTAACGGCTGTGTTACTGCATGTAAGAACGAAAACGACGATGCGCTTGAATGGGGCATTCAACGTCGCCGCGTGGTAACACTAAACGATGGTGAAGCCGGTGAAAACTCCATCTCTGTTGCTTGTATGCACTGTACCGATGCGCCTTGTATGGCAGTTTGTCCAGCTGATTGTTTCGAACATACCGAAGACGGCATCGTTCTTCACAATAAAGATCTGTGTATCGGTTGTGGTTACTGTTTGTTTGCTTGTCCGTTTGGCGCACCTCAGTTCCCTAAACAAGAAGCGTTTGGTGAACGTGGCAAAATGGATAAATGTACGTTCTGCGCGGGCGGCCCAGAAACAGAGCCTGGCTCTGAGGAAGAACGTCAAAAATACGGTGCGAACCGTATCGCAGAAGGCAAGTTACCAATGTGTGCATCGCTTTGTTCAACCAAAGCGCTGCTTGCGGGTGACGCAGAGAAAGTCTCTGACATTTTCCGTCAACGTGTGGTAGAACGCGGCGCGAAAAACGCAGGTTGGACAGACGGAAACGATCTTTCTTACGATGCGACGAAAAGCTAAGTAAGGAGAGGCACATGTTAAACACGCTTAAACGTGCGTCTCTAGCAATGCTGTCAATGATGACGGCATTGCTGATGACTTTCGCAATGCCTGCTTCAGCAGAGGAACAATCTTCTAAAGTTATTCAACAGGAGATCACGCAACTCGCCGGGGCAGACTATTGGCGCGAAGTCAGAGAGGGGCAAGAAGGCTACACCACGTCTCAATCGCCAGAACATGGCGTATTGATCAGTAAACCTGGCGAGACTTGGTACATTCTAAAAGAGAAATGGATGTCTCCAGCTGGTGCTGTCGCGATTTTCGGCAGTATTGCATTGGTAATCATGGCTTACGTACTCGTTGGCCCTTTAATGCTTAGCAAGCCGCGTACTGGCAGAAAGATGAAACGTTGGTCTCGTTTAGACCGCGCGCTTCACTGGAGTATGGCGTTTACATTCTTAACGTTGGCATTCAGTGGTTTGATGCTGGTTTACGGTAAGCACTTCTTAAAACCGTACGTTCCTACTGAGTTCTGGGGCTTTATCGTCATGTTGGCGAAGCAGTACCACAATTACATGGGACCATTGTTCTTCATTTTGCTGATGCTCGTGCTCTTTAAATGGTGGCGCAAGTCGATTCCAAACATGACTGATGTTCGTTGGTTCATGAAAATGGGCGGTATGGTTGGTAAACACAAAGGCACACATCCGTCAGCTGGTTTCTCAAACGGTGGCGAGAAGGCAATCTATTGGTTATTGATCTTCTTTGGTGCTATCGCGGCAGTGAGTGGCTTAGTTCTAGATTTTCCTATCTTTGGCCAAACTCGCCGTGACATGGAGCTTTCTAACTTAGTTCACGCGATTTCGGCACTGATTCTAATCTGTGGCTTTATCTTCCACATCTATATTGGTCTATTTGGTATGGAAGGTGCGTTAGAAGGCATGGTGACTGGTGAAGTTGACGAGACATGGGCGAAAGAACACCACGATCTTTGGTATGAAGAAGTGAAGTCCAAAGAAGCGATGGGCGAAACAGATACGGCACAAACGGAAGCAAAAGGAGCGAAAGCGAATGAACAAACCTCATAACGGGATTTGGGTTGCGTACATCCTGAGCTGTCTGACCCCGTTTACGTTTCTGATCTCAGGCGTTATTGCAATTATCTATGCTGGTTACCGATTAGATAAGGGAGAAGACAGCGACGTAGTGATTTCTCATTACTACGGTTTAATTCGTACCTTCTTTCTCTACCTGACGTTTTTTGTTGTGTTGATCGTCACCGTCGCGACTTCTAACGGTGTACTCGTTGGCGTGAGTGATTATTGGTTGCATAGTACTTTGCTTGAAACCATCGCTTACTTTATTCCTTGGATAGGGATGGTGTTTGCTGCATTAGCCATCTTGGTGTGGTTTATGCGAATGTTTCAAGGGATGCAGCAACTGCGCAATAACCAACCACACAGACCATCGACAGGTCCAAACCTTTAATCAGTATTCTTTAAGCAAAACCGCCGTAATAGGCGGTTTTTTTGTTGCTGTCATGTCTCAAATATGAAGCGCTGAGTCCCACAGGTGATACTTGATGCAACTTATTGAGTGAATTTACGTAACTGGGCAGAAAATCATAGTTAAGTAAGAAACATGTAAAAAAATCGCGTCGCGATGAGACATTAGTCTCACTCACGCTATTGTTCATTTACTCAGGATTCATCGTCCCGTTAAAGTACGCTGCGCTCAGAAATTCAAAGAGTTGCATACGTGAAAATTGCCATCAATACATTCAGTCTACGCATACAGAGGAATCTCTATCGGAGGGTGTTTGATTAAGGCATCTTGCTCTCACAAATAAAAAGAGCGAAACGAGCATTAAATGATGCGGCAAGGTAAGAAAAGGACAAACACGTTACGGCTATGATCCCTCAATTCGTCATTCCTATCACGAATCGCTTTGGCGAAAGCTATCACTTCTCAGGTCAGTTACTTACTAGCGGCGAACCTAAAACATTCGTGACCAAACAAGAGGCAATAGAGTTTCTTGAGAGCTTTGGTGAGCTTGACCTTCGCTCTGTCGAAGACTTGTTCTATTTGATTGGTCAATTCAAGCCAAACATACCTGACGATGAGCTTACTTCCCAACACTATAATTCAACGTTTGCCAATGCTTTGGTGAACGGTGACTTGCATGTCGCTCGAATTTTACCGACTGGAGAAAACTACGCACTCTCGTCAGCGGTTACGCCTCCACCGGCTCAAAATACCGTCAATGCAAAACCATCGAAGGGAAAGGGGAAGTCGAATAAAAAGAGTGGAAGAAGTGCCGCATCCGCCAAGCCTCAGCAACAAAGCAGCGAAAAACATGAGAAAGCCGGTGACCCTGTATCACTTGTTACGGGTGAAGAAATTCTCGAACTCTATGATATCGAGCTACAACAAGGCACTACTTGGCAGCGTAATTACCGCTCTTCGCAGTCGGATGTAAATCATGGAATGGGCTTTGGTTGGCGACATGCATTTCAGTTTGAATTGCACGAGAAGACCGACGAGAAAGACAATGTTATCGCTTGGAAGTTTGTTGACGATAAGGCAGATATCACAGAATTTGAGCCAGTAGATATTGGAGCAACAAGTTACCAGATATATGCTGGTGCGAGCTGTTATTTCCTAAATTCAGCAACTCGGATCGTGACGCTTGCTAATGGGCATCAATATCGATTTGAACAGAAAGATGATCGTTGGCTTGTTAAACAAGTCAGAAATGGCACGTTTTCAACGTTTCAACTGCAGTATTCTCGAAACCATCGATTGATCGAGATTGCATACAACAAGCGTCCGGTTCTTGAATGTCAATATGATAAGCAAGGACGCCTTGTAGAACTGCTTAATGCAAAGTCCCAAAAAGTTCTGACAACTTATACCTATGATGAGCACGATGATTTGGTCAGTGCAACTAATCATTTGGGCTTGAAGGAACAGTATCAATACCGCGGCCATTTAATTGTTAAGCGTGTACGACCAACTGGCTTTACTCATTATTTTGAATGGGATGGCGAAGGTGCTAACGCGAAATGCATCAGGAACGTTGGGGACGCAGGAATTTATGACTATCGCTTCCATTATCAGGGAAATCATTCTTCTTATTCTGACTCGTTAGATCATCAATGGTCTTTCTTGCATGACGAGCAGGGTAACTTACTCGAGAAAATAAGCCCCACCGGTAAAACTTGGCGATGGCAATATGATGAATTAGGACGAAAAGCACAAGCTATCTATCCTGATCAGTCAACGGTCAATTATCAATATAATCAGCATGGTCAATTAGTTTCTAAGTTTCATTCCTCTGGCAAAGAAATTCAATATGGTTATGACGGCTTAGGTAAGTTAGTTAAAACGGTTTCACCTGACGGGGATATCGAGAAGGCTTACTACAATAGCCTCGGTCAAAGAGTTTGGGATACCGATCAGTTCGGCTGTGTCACGGAATATGATTACGATAAACACGGTCAAGTCGTCAAAAAAGAGTCTGAAGATGGTAAGAAAAGTCAGTGGTGGTGGGATGAACAACAAAGACTTATCGCGAATGAAATAGACGGTACATTACTTCGTTACAGCTATAACGAAGAAGATCTAGTGAATGGCGTCGCTTATCCCGATGGGTGTATTGCTCAACTCGCTTATGATCAATTTGGCAGGCGTACATCAGTTCGTTATTTTAACGACGAAGACAAAGTCGGTTATAGCGAAGAATATTCTTACGATGAGCACAGCCGTGTTGCTCAGATTCGAACGCCAGCAGGCATTACCTCGTATCAGTGGGGAGCACTCGCGCAACAAGAAGCAGTCATCTTCCCCGATGGCAGCCATATTTCTTATGAATACGATCAACAACGTAACCTGACTAAATTAGTTCGGAGTGACGGCTTAGAATTCGAATTCCTGTATGACGATGAAGGCCAGCTATCAGGAACTGTTGGGTTTGATAATCTACAAAGCCAATTTGATTATGACGATATGGGGCGCATCCATCGTAAGCAAGTCGCCGATAGGACCGTGCTGTACCGCTATGACGCTGCGGGTTATCTCAAGCACGTCAAAGCAGGAAATGGTAGCAGTATTGTAGAGAACCACTTCAATTATACGTTTGGTGGGCGACTTACTTTCGCATCCAATCGCCATCAAACATTGCAATACCAATACTCTTCATTCGGGCATTTAACAAAGCGCCTTCAAGGTCAGTTTGAGATAGCGCAGGAGTTTAACAGAGTTGGCCAACGCGTATCTCAGGTACTGCCAGATAATACGGAGCTGAACTTCTCTTACGATCGATATGGGCGTTTTTCAGCGATTCGGTTTGGAAACCTAGATTTACCTCAAATCAAATTTCATTACGATGAAATGGGACGAGTTTCCCAAATTGAAACGGCACATTTTAATGAGCGCATCATTTATGATGGTGTTGGTCGTTTGGTTGAACAACATTGGCCAGATAGAGAGAAAAAGTACGTTTACAATGCGCAAAACCGTATTTCATCAATCATTGATAATACGGCAGGAGCAACGCACTATCAGTACGATGCCTTAGGGCAACTGAAACGAGTCAATGCTTCCGGAGAAGTGACTAAATTTGAATACGATAGTTTTGGCAATCCTACTTTGCCATCTTCAGAGGTATTCGCTGATCGTATTGAAGTACACGATGATGTCCGGTTCAAATATGACGCGCAAGGAAATCAGACAAAACGTGAGGGGCAAGGACACGTTCAGACTCGCGTATTTGATGCGTTAAATCAGCTCATTGAAGTTCACACCGACGATGGTATCAGTCAATATGAATATGATGCATTAGGGCGCAGAACGAAGAAAATTACAGAACAAGGCGTTACGGAGTTCCTGTGGGAAGGTGAACGTTTAATTGGTGAACGCTCTTCAGGTGCTTTCCGCTGGTACCTATATCAACCAGAAACCTACACGCCAGTGGCACTGTTAGAGAATGACGTTATTTATTGGTACCAGTGCGATCAAATTGGTAAGCCAGAGCGACTAATCGATTGCGAACGGAATGTTGTATGGAGTGCAAGTTACGATGCTCACGGTTTTGCTCATGTACATATTGAAAAAGTAGTAAATCCACTGCGTTTTCAAGGGCAGTACTTCGATCAAGAAACCGACTTACACTACAACCTCGCTCGGTATTACGATCCTAAGCTAGGACGCTTTATCCAACAAGATCCGATATCTATTGCTGGTGGCATTAACCATTACCAATATGCAGTCAACCCTATCCAGTGGATTGATCCAACAGGCTTCTTGTGTGAAGAAGGGCTAAAACGCTTGCAGCAAATGCTGGCTGAGTATCAGGCGCAAAACAACGTCCCTCAAGAGGTTTGCGATCAGATTTTAGAGGCAGCAAAAGAGTCATCTGTCGGAGAAGATGGCGTTCGCTCGCAAGTCAAAATCCGAAAACCCAATGGTAAAAACAATATTCGATATGAATACGATTTAGACCATATTGATTGCGAGAAAAATGAAATTACTTTTTATCGTCATATCAATCATTCAGATGGCAGCAGGCACGAAGTTCAGTATGTTGTTGGGATTGAGGAATTTGTCAATGCGCATGTTTTTGACTCAGAGAAAGTCGGTGGAGATGAAGGTTGTACGATCTTCACTGAAGATCTTGTGCTGAATAAAGCAGAGTATAAAGAAAACTCAGAACTCAATATGAGTGATTATGAGCTAACAGAAAAAAACAAAGCAAAAATTGATGAATGCTTGAAAGAGCGTCAAGAGGCAATGGACGCCCGAACTGGCGAAGAGGGATATAACGCTCAAATTGGCAATATTAACCAACAGTCTGCAAAAATTGGTGAGCTTGCCGCGGATGACTTTGTCCGGAGTAAACGTCCTAATGCTAAGCTGCTTCATCCCAAAGATATTGGAACCTCAATTTCGAAGCCGGGCGACTTTGATATGGTTTACGAGGTGGAAGAGCCACCACCAGGTGAAATTATCATTGTTGAGGCCAAAGGGGGGAGCAGTCCTTTGGGTAGTAGAAAAATTGGAAACGAAGCGTATCAGCAAGGGACTAGTAAATATGCTGAAGAAATCACTAAGCTAATGTCTGAAAACGAAGATGAAACGACAGAAAAAATAGCTGCGAAAAAAATCAGAGATGCATCTTCATTCGGTATTCCGATACGGTATATTCACACCAAGGCGAGTATTCCGGAAACAGGTGATGCATCAGATATAAAAGTAGGAATAGCTGAGTTTAAAATTGATTAAGAAGGGTTAGTTCAACAATGCAAGGTAAAAAGCCAGTCAAAATTATAGAGCGTACAGCAAGGCCCAAGTTAGATGATAATAGCATTGCTTCTGAGAAAGATTATATCAATCGAATCTTAGATAAAAGAAAAGAAGGGCTCAAAATTAGGCGAGAGAACTTGATTAGCTTTGGAGATTATGCATTCGAGCAAGTGCGCTGGTTTACGTGGTATCAAGCTTCATGTGAAGACGAAAAAATTTGTACATTACGCCTTTACGAAACTTCGTTGATGAGTGCTTGTTATCATAGCCTTGCAATACATCCCAGTGATGAATTAACCATAAAGATCCTCGACTATCCTGAAGTAACATGGAAGGGCGAAGGTATTTTAAAAACAGGCTTCATTTGTCCTTCAATGTGGTTAGATGCCTATTTTACCTCTGTCATCGTCCGTGACAAAGCTAGCATGGATGTGTTGGCAAACTTTCCGATTTCTTTGATGAGACAGAGCTCTACCAAAGCGGGTGAGCTGTCTTATATGCTAGTAGACGTAATTCAGTCGTTCCACAACCGCACATCAGATTATCCTGATAAGTTGGTTGCAGCAATGGACGCAGCGGTAGCTCAAGGGGATAACTGGGCGTTAGAAATTGCGATGGGGATCCTAGAAACCTTCGCAGCGCTCACTACTAATATTGGTTATGATTTTGAGGAAGTGCTCGTTAAAAACCTACAGTTTCAAGAGAAATATCATCTTAGAGAATTAGGACCAGATAGGATAGGCATCCGAACTTTTATTAACTTCCCTCTGCTTGGCATGGCTTGTATGTGGTACGACAAAGGCAACCGTTTATCAGTTGAAACTGGTTGGCTTCCTCCCTATCTCGTTGAAGGACGTTGGCTAGAAGAAGTAAAAGCCGGGAAGATCTCTCGATAAACTCCTTTAGTTAGCAATTCAGCATATAAGCCATCTCTATCTTGAGGTGGCTTTTACGTTTAGGGTGGGGAGCTTGTTGTTTGTTGAACGACCCATAATTGGTGGCATTATCCGAAAACCCAAAGTTAAAAATCATATTCGATATGAGCACGATTTAAACCATATTGATTGCGAGAAGAACAAAATTACTTTTTATCGTCATATCAATTGTTCAGATGATAGTAGGCCTAAGTCCATTATGTCTTCAAGATAGAGGGTTTTGTTAACACACGCTATCGCAGAAAATCAAGGACGAAAACATCTTTGGAGCAAAGTGACAGTTTGCGAATTTTACAAGGCTTGTTATTCGAGACCAAGAACTCAGATGATGCCTTTGATTTTGGCGCATATTTAAAATCTGTTGCTGGTCCACCTCCTACAGATATGCCTGATCCACATGCTCATCATATATTCTTCAAAAAGGGGCTAGGTTCAGAGCAACAGCTCTCGTTGTTGAAGGTTAAATTCTTTTGAGACAGTATGGAACTTATCCAATATTTGACCACGAGAACTTAGTGTGGGCTCCAAATCGGATTGAAGGTCAGTATGATATTTATGCGTTGCGGCAGGTTGTTGATACTCTTAAAGTGACAGATAAATGTTGGGTAAACGCGGTGATATAGTTAATGCTTTAAAATTACTGGTTAAAACCGCAGCTGAGAGGAGATAAAGATGGCCGGTGAATACAGCGCAAAAGATGTAATGGCCGCGATTAGATCCGGTGACGTGAGTGAGGTTGAAAAAATTCTCTCAGGAGATGACAAATTACTTCATCTAATTACGCCTCTGGGTTCTTGGTTGCATATCGCAACGGAGCAAGGGCAAGATAAAATTGTAGAGCTTCTGGTGAATCTAGGTATTGATGTAAATGTTAAGGGGGGGCCTTCAGGTGTAACTCCTTTAAATACAGCTGCATATGAAGGTCATTTAGACTTACTTACCTATTTTCTAGAAAGAAATGCAGTGATGGATACATCTGAACCAGACCGCAACCCATTGTTTGCTGCGATCCATGCAGGTCATAAAAATATTGTGGAGCTATTACTAAAAGCTGGTATAGATACAAAGGTTAAATATACTGGTAACTCTATGAAAGACATGGACGCTATAGCGTTTACTTATGAGTGGGGACGCAAGGAAATCGCAGAAATGATTAAAGAGCACAATAGGCACGCTTAGTAGAAGTTAATATGGTACGACAAAGGCAACCGTCTATCTGTTGAAACCGGTTGGCTTCCACCCTATCTTGTTGAAGGGCGTTGGCTAGAAGATGTAAAAGCAGGGAAGATCACTCGATAAACCCCTTTAGTTAGCAATTCCGTATATAAGCCACCTCTCATGGGGTGGCTTTTACGTTTATCGTAGAAAGTTTGCTGTTTGTTGAGTTATATGGTGCGCTTTATATTGGTGCACTAAAACCATATTGGTGCACTTATTAGCGTGTTAAGCGCCATTTTAAGAATGCCTAATTTTATTAAAGTTCATACAAAACAATAAATTAAATCGTAAGTGTTAGAAATATAAATTATGGAATGAGAATTGCTCTGTTAGACGCTCTATAAATCAAGTTCACCAAATTGGTGATGAGCCTAACTTAGATGCACAGGATAAGTGCGCTACAGATCAACGGAGACAATTATAATGAGTGTAACTGCCAATCAGGTACACGGCGCTGTACAAACTCTCACGCAAAGTTCCGACACACTTTTCTTACTACTTGGCGCAATCATGGTTTTTTTGATGCATGCTGGTTTTGCTTTTCTTGAAGTAGGAACCGTGCGCCAAAAGAACCAAGTTAATGCTTTAGTTAAAATCTTGGCCGATTTCGGTATTTCCGCCATTGCGTATTTTTTCATTGGATACTGGGTCGCTTATGGCGGCACCTTCTTTGCTGATGCAGAGACATTATCTCAAGGCAATGGTTACGAGTTGGTGAAGTTCTTTTTCTTGCTGACCTTCGCTGCAGCGATTCCCGCTATTGTTTCAGGTGGTATCGCAGAACGAGCTCGTTTTTATCCGATTCTAATCGCAACATTTTTTACTGTCGGCATCGTATACCCGTTATTTGAGGGAATGATCTGGAACGGAAACTTTGGTGTTCAAGCTTGGTTTGAAAATACCTTTGGTTATGGCTTTCACGACTTTGCAGGTTCGGTCGTTGTACATGGTGTTGGCGGCTGGATAGCGTTGGTTGCCGTTGTGTTTTTGGGCATGAGAAAAGGCAGAGTTCGAGCAGGAAAGCATACCAACTTTGCACCTTCGAATATTCCGTTTTTGGCTTTGGGAGCTTGGATCTTATGTGTGGGGTGGTTTGGCTTCAACGTCATGTCAGCTCAAACCGTGTCAGGCATAAGTGGCTTGGTGGCTATGAACTCATTGATGGCAATGGTCGGAGGCATTGTCGCGTCATTGTTGGCTGGTAAGAATGACCCCGGCTTTATTCATAATGGCCCACTGGCTGGCTTGGTTGCTGTATGTGCGGGTTCAGACTTAATTCATCCTATCGGTGCTTTAGTGACAGGTGCGATTGCTGGCGTGCTATTTGTTTATCTTTTTACCTACCTACAAAACAAAACCAAGATTGATGATGTGTTGGGTGTCTGGCCTTTACACGGTTTATGTGGCGCTTGGGGTGGTATTGCTGCGGGGATCTTTGGTCAAAGCGCGTTGGGTGGGCTAGGTGGCGTGAGCATTATCGTTCAGCTTCTAGGAACGCTTTTGGGCATTTCCATCGCTGTACTTGGGGCACTTGCAGTCTACGGCGCGATTAATACCAGTATGGGACTAAGGCTTTCAGAAGAAGACGAATTCAATGGCGCTGACCTAGCCATTCATAAAATATCTTCGACCAACGAGGATTGAGGCCAATATGGGAGCGGCGTAAAGCCGCTCTTTTAGCAATTGCCTTTTTTTGCTTGGCCAGGGGGACAGAAATCTCCATTACCACGATGGTTATCGTCATTGGTGCTGACTCTTACTTTTACGTCGTCCACTTCGCCTTCAACATTGGTTAGTTGGCAACCTGCTAAAGTCGTAAGTAATATAAGCGCTAGAGATACTTGTCTCATTGCTGTTCCTCTTAAATTGTAATTCTAATAGTGACCATTACGACCATGGTCTAATCCATATTACTACTGTTGCTATTCTTTCAGTGTTAAGCTAATGAAAAAACAGCAAGGATGAGTTATGAATTTCCCTTATAGAAATATTGTAGTACTTACTGGTGCAGGTATCTCGGCCGAATCTGGTATTCAAACATTTCGTGCGCAAGATGGCCTTTGGGAGAATCACCGTATTGAAGATGTAGCAACACCTGAAGGGTTTGCTCGCGATCCGGACCTTGTTCAAGACTTTTACAACCAACGCCGCAAGAAACTTCAAGACAATGCGATACAGCCGAATGCCGCGCATAAGGCACTGGGCCACCTAGAAACCGAGTTAGAAGGTAAAGTGACGGTCATCACTCAAAATATAGACAACCTTCACGAAAGAGGCGGCAGCCATAACGTCATTCATATGCACGGTGAGCTTTTAAAAGCGAGATGCAGTGAATCAAACCAAGTTATAGAACATAGTGAAGACATTAAGACTGGTGAGCTTTGTCATTGCTGTCAGATCCCTTCACAAATGCGACCACATATTGTTTGGTTTGGTGAAATGCCACTACGAATGGGGGATATCTACGCAGCATTAGAAGAAGCAGATTTATTTATTTCTATCGGGACTTCTGGCGTCGTATATCCCGCAGCAGGTTTTGTTCATGATGCAAAAATGCATGGCGCGCACACCATCGAAATTAACCTCGAGCCTAGTGCGGTAGAAAGTGAATTTGAGGAAAAACGCTATGGAAAAGCAAGCGTCGAGGTTCCAAAATTAGTTGACGAGATACTGGCTCTAGAAGGAAAAGAAAGAGCGTAATAATTCTCACAGAGGAGAGCTTTTGTCTTGTCATTAAGAACAAAAAAAGCGGCTCATGAGCCGCTTTTTCATATCTTTAAAACTAACGAATTAGTTGTTCACTTTTAGCTTTTGGAAGTACTCATCGTACATTACGCTCGCTTCGCCAACTTCATCTTGCCAAGTACCGCTGTCCATCACTTCTTGTGGTGGGAAAATGCTTGGATCGTTAGCAAATTCTTTCGGTAGCAGTTCGTGTGCCGTTTTTACTGGAGTAGGGTAACCAATTTCTAGTGCGATCTTAGCTGCGTTTTCTGGGCGAAGTAAGAAGTCAATCATCTTATGAGCCGCATCAACGTTCTTCGCGCCAGTTGGAATTGCCAGGCTGTCCATCCAGAAGATCGTTCCTTTTTCTGGCCAGATGATGTCGATGTTCGCGCCTTCTTGACGAGCCATGTAAGCAGAACCGTTCCAAAGCATACCAAGTGAAACTTCACCCGCTAGGTAAGGGTTTGCAGGAAAGTCTGAGTTAAATACTAATACGTTTGGCATTAGTTTCTTCAACTCTTCATAAGCCGCTTTGATTTCATCTGGGTTAGTGGTGTTCGGTGAGTAACCAAGTTTAGTCAATGCAATGTGGAATACTTCGCGAGAATCATCCATTAGCATTAGTTGACCTTCCCACTTGCTATCCCAAAAATCATCCCACTTAGTAACAGACGATTTGTCTAGCATGTCAGCATTGATACCAATACCAGTCGCACCCCAAATGTAAGGGATAGAGTAGTTGTTGTTCGGATCGAACGGTTTGTTAAGGAAGTTAGTATCAAGATCGGCAAAATGAGACAATTTCTCTTTGTCGATCTGTTGCAGCATGCTTTCTTTACGCATTTTTGAGACGAAATAGGTAGACGGTACTACCAAGTCGTAACCAGAACCTTGGGTTTTAAGTTTTGCGTACATACTCTCGTTAGATTCATATGTAGAGTAAATAACTTTGATTCCAGTTTCTTTTGTAAAGTCTTCAAGAACTTCGTTTGGAATGTATTCCGACCAGTTGTAGAAATACAGTTCTTGATCAGCAGCCATTGCAGGGGTAGCGATGAGCGTCGCTGCACATAGAGCGCTTGCGTAGAATTTACTTTTCATTTGTTTTCCGTTTTGTTTCGCGATTGGACAAGTCAATACTAGCTGGAGTTATCAAGTTGATCCAAATCGCAGTAAGCACAAATCTGTTTATTTAGCTCGAGGGCTGTATCTCCGCTTTGTGAGAAGATAAAACTAGACATCGAGCCAGATAAACCTAGCAACGCATAATTATATCAGTCAATTACAAAAATAGGCAGCGTATTGCTGCCTATTTTCTTTTAGTCGATGACTTGTTACACAAGCTCGATTACTGTCCCGCTTTCAGCTTTAGGAAGTAATCTTCGTACTTAACGGTTAGATCACCAACCGCATCTTGCCATTCCACTCGATCAAGATCTTCTTGAGAAGGAAATAGCGGTGCAACATCTTTAAACTTAGCGTTCGATTCCTCTACCGCTGTTAAGTAACCAGTATCACGTGAGATTTGCTCTGCGATTTCTGGACGTAGTAGGAAGTCGATCATCTTGTGAGCTGCTTCTACATTCTTCGCACCGGAAGAGATAGCGAAGTTATCAACCCAACCGATACCGCCTTCTTTAGGAAATACGAGTTTAAGGTTTAGGCCTTCATTTTGAGCAGCTGCAGCGCTGCCGTTCCAAAGCATACCAACGCCCACTTCACCAGACATGTAAGGTGCGCCTGGATTGTCAGAGTTGAAAACTAGAACGTTTGGCATCAACTTTTGTAGCTCAGCGTACGCTTCATCGATTTGTTTAGGGTCTTTTGAGTTACCTGAATAGCCGAGTTTACGAAGTGCGATGTGGAAGACTTCACGAGTGTCGTCCATCAGCATTACTTGACCTTCAAGCTCAGGCTTCCATAGATCTGCCCAGCTTTGGAAGTCGTTTGGATCGTACATATCTGCGTTAACCGCTAGACCTGTAATCGCAACAACGTGTGGAATAGAGTAGTCGTTATTTGGATCGTAAGGCTTGTCTAGATAGTTCTTATCTAGGTTGCCGAAGTTTTTCAGCTTAGTCTTATCGATCTTTTGTAGCATACCTTCATCGCGCATTTTTGCTACAAAGTACGTTGAAGGTACCACTAGATCATAACCTTGATTATGAGTTTTTAGCTTTGCGTACAAAGTTTCATTCGACTCGTAAGTCGAGTAGATCACTTTGATACCAGTTTCTTTGGTAAATTGCTCTAGGATATTACTGTTGATGTAAGGCCCCCAGTTCATAAATACCAATTCTTTATCGTCCGCTGCCGCTGAACCTGAGAACAGAGAAAGCGCACATGCACTACCAGCTAATAGAGTAGCCCATTTTTTCATTGACGTTAGCTCCAAACCAAACGTTGTCCAAATCATTTTGGACGGTAGATAGAAAAACAGAATGGCATGTAACCATTCTGTTTCGTGATGTTAACGGATGTGGATTTTACTTTACTTTTTCTCTTGCGAGCAACTGAGAAATTACGACAAGAATTAAAGAAACCACCAACATGACCGTTGCAAGAGCATTCACTTCCGGTGAAATACCCACCTTAACCATCGAGTAAATTTTCAATGGTAGGATTTCATACGTTGGACCTGTTACGAACGAACTAATAATTACGTCGTCCAGAGACAGGGTAAAGCTAAGCAGCCAGCCTGCCGCAACTGCTGGTTTTGCAAGAGGAAGGATGATCTGCTTTAAGATAACCCATTCACTTGCGCCAAGATCTTTTGCTGCTTCCAACATCTTCACATCGAAGCCATTTAAGCGGCTGTATACGGTTACCACCACAAATGGCAAACAGAAGGTGATGTGGGCAATCAATAGAGTAAAGAAGCCCAGCTGTGCGCCTAATACTAGGAACAGAGCAAGTAATGAAATCGCCATGACAATATCTGGAGACATCATTACGACAAACAGCATGCCGTTTACAGCACCTTTGCCTTTGAACGAGTAACGGAATAGGGCAACAGCTGTTAAGCTACCAATAATAGTAGCCGCTGTTGCAGAAAATACCGCCACGTTCAATGAGTGCCATGCAGCCTGCATTAGGCTGTCGTTGTTGACTAGGGTTTCATACCATTTCGTGGTGAAACCACCCCATTTCATACCAAATTTATTGGCGTTAAATGAGTTTACGATTAGTACAACGATTGGCAGATACAAAAATGCATAAACCAAAGCCATAAAGCTAAATCTAACTGTGCGTCCCATTAGTCTAGCTCCACTTTCTTATTCAATAATTTTCCTGCTCGGTAGTAAGCGTAAAGCATGACCGCCATTGCGAAGGTGAGGGCGATACTGGTTGCAGCACCAAATGGCCAATCACGAGCATTCAATACTTGGCTCTTAATTACGTTACCAATCAGTAGGTTCTTCGCACCGCCTAGAAGATCTGAGATGTAGAACATACCCAGCGCAGGTAGTAGAACCAACAAACAGCCACCGATAATGCCAGGCATTGTCAGAGGTAGAATTACTTTAGTAATGGTTTGGAGCTTGTTCGCACCGAGGTCTTTTGCTGCCTCGATATAAGTGTTGTCCAACTTCTCGATTGCCGAGTAAAGCGGCAGAATCATGAAAGGAAGTAGGATGTATACAAGACCAATCATTACAGCCGTTTCGGTATACATAATACGCAACGGCTTGTCGATGATTTCCATTGCCATCAGCGACTTGTTCAAAATGCCCTGTGTACCGAGAACAATCTTCAGTCCGTAAGTTCGAATCAAAGAGTTCGTCCAAAATGGTACGATCACCAAAAACAGCATAAACGGACGCCATTTTTCAGGCATTTTCGCTACGATATAAGCAAACGGGTATCCAATGACTAAACACAACAACGTTGCCACAATTGCCATGTAGAACGAGTGCATCAGCACTTTCGCATACAGTGGGTCCAGCAGACGCAAGTAGTTGTCGAAAGTGAATGTCATTTCGATTAAGTTTGCTTCATCACGCGTTAGGAAACTGGTACCAATAATCATCACGTTTGGTACCAACACAAACAGTGTTAGCCAGCCTACGATTAAGGCAATGATCGCGTTCTGAAGATTAATCTTCTTGCTTATCATTGAGTACTACCTCCCAGCTCTCAACCCAAGTGATAGCGACTTTCTGGCCAAGTGAGTGGTCCACATCAGGATCATCTTCGTTAAAGAATTCGCTTACCATTACACGCATACCTGAATCCAATTGGATAACAGAATCTAACGTCATACCTTTATAAGTACGCTCAGTTACGTGACCAACAATGCCTTTTTCTTCAGACTCTTTGATTTCTTCGATACGTAAGTCTTCAGGGCGAAGTAGTACTTGTAGTTTGTCGCCTTTCTGTGCTTCCTTATCGTAGTAAACGACGGATTCAACACCTTCAATTTCTGCGCGGATGCGTTTGTCATCGATGCGCTCTAGCATGGTTGCATTGAATACGTTGATCTCACCAATAAAGCGAGCAACAAACAGGTTCTTAGGCTCTTCGTAAATCTCACGCGGAGAGCCATCTTGTTCGATAACGCCATCACGCATCACGATAATGCGGTCTGACATCGATAGGGCTTCTTCCTGGTCGTGTGTTACAAAGATAAAGGTAATACCAAGTTGACGCTGAAGCTGCTTCAACTCGATCTGCATTTGTTTACGCAACTTGTAGTCCAGCGCCGATAGCGATTCATCGAGCAGAAGTACTTTTGGTTTATTAACGACTGCACGAGCAATTGCGATACGCTGTTGCTGGCCACCAGAAAGTTGGTGCGGTTTACGCTGTGCCATTTTTTCTAGACGAACCATGCGTAATGCTTCCATTACTCTTGGTTCAATCTCTGCTACAGGCGTTTTCTGCATACGAAGACCAAAAGCGACATTGTCAAAAACGGTCATGTGTGGAAACAGTGCGTAACTTTGAAATACCGTGTTGACGTGTCTCTGCTCAGCAGGAACCTGTGTTACATCTTGGTCATCCAAAATGATTTGACCGTTATCCGCCGCTTCAAAACCAGCGATCATTCGTAAAACTGTCGTTTTACCACAACCAGAAGGCCCAAGAATCGTCAGAAACTCACCATGATTAACATCCAGATTTAAATTACCGATGATTTCCTTACCATCGAAACTTTTACTAATACCAGATAAACGAATAACTGGCTTTCCTGCTTGCGGTTTTGCGTTCAACGTCTGTATTTCCCCCACGTTCAAGCTGGGATAATCCCAGCTGATGTGACACTAGCCATTCACTTTTGAGGCGCGCATCATAATCACCAAAATTGTGAAATTAAAGCATTTTCTTATCTTGAAACAGAAAAAATTTTGCAGGCAAAAGTCATCATTCCTTACCATACTGTTTTTATAAGATTAATTGGAATTTAAACACAGTTTGATAGCACTAAGCTCTGTTCAATAATTGTTTTCAATTTCATAACTTTGAGAGTGGTTAATTATCAACCATACAGTTGAGATTGCAAGGATAGTACGTGAGTTGTGATGTTAGATGTGGAAAGATTTCTTTATAATAACGGCCACATTAATTGACTGGAATTCCAGTGAAAATTTTACAAGTTAATCTTGGATAAACTATGAACGACGATTTTGAGAAAGATTTCAATCTTGGGGGGAGTGTAGAGCGAGCTTTGTCTGGCAACTACGAGCTTAAAGCTGGGGCTGTTTTCAATGAAGCTTGGCGAGCAACCATCCAGCACTTTTTATCCTTTTCTCCCGCTATTATTGTATTGCTTTTTGTCCAGTTAGGTATTTTCTATATCGCGTTACAACTACAGTTGGGTGATCTGACCGTTATTCTTGATGCATTTGAGAATCCAGAATCATTCACTAACGATATTGTGTCTTCTATTTATGTCGCGAACTTTAGTTATGAGGTGATCAGCGCCCCAATTTATGCAGGGATCAGCTTGATGGCCATGAGCCATATCGCGGGCCTAAAGACTAAGTTGCGCCATGTAGGCAAAGGGCTGCAGTTTACTATTCCCGTGATCCTAGCAACGCTGATGAGCCTAATGCTGCAAGGCGTAGTTGGTATGATCTTCCCTCTACTGTCCCTGTATCTTTCTTTAGCGTTTAGTCACTCTATCTTGTTGATTTGTGAAAAAAGAGTGCCACCAATGCAGGCGCTATTGTTATCACTTCGCGCTATTAACAAGAAGATTTTTGTCGTCGCAGGGCTTTACTTAGGCGTGATGTTGATGTTTATTATCGCTGCGATGTTCTACGGTATTGGCTTGATTTTTGTGTTGCCATTCTTCTTTCATTTGAAAGGCATACTCTACCGCGAAATGTTTGGAATTAAGCTCAAGATCGTTGCAACACAGAAAAACGACAATGATCACGTTGGTAACTCACAGGTGTTTGATGCCTAATTCTTTAAAATCAATAAGTTTACGAGTGGCGGCTACCTGTATAGCCGCCACTTTCATTTCTATTGGACCGTATTTACACTACGAGCAACAGTTTAAATATGTTGAGAATCCTGATGTGCTGTCCGGGACAATTAAGCATGTCGATTTGTCTCATTTGCCACACATTGGTGATATCCCTGACTTCAACGCAATAAAAGACACTAAAGAGAAAAAAGCGGCGTTTTTTGATTTCTTAAGGCCTAAAATAGCACTTGAGAATCAACGAATTCGTCATGAACGAGCGTTTCTTACTTCTTTAAAGGTGGGACAAATCACTCAAGAGCAAGAAGAGTACGCTCAGCGACTAGCGGCTCTGTATTCTTTGCCTTTGAGCGACAACAAAGTCGATCACGCGTGGTTGGGAGAAATGCTTGTGCGAGTGAATGTCTTACCAGAAGCGCTGGTTCTAACTCAAGCAGCAAATGAATCTGCGTGGGGCACTTCTCGTTTTGCCACTCAAGCGAACAACTTGTTCGGCCAATGGTGTTATAAAAAGGGTTGTGGAATTGTTCCTGCGCAACGTGGCGCAGGCAAAGCTCATGAAGTTGAAAAATTCGATTCTGTACAGCAGTCGGTTCATGGCTACTTTATGAATGTTAATCGAAACCCAGCGTATGCTGAACTGCGTGAAATCAGAGCTTCTCTAGCCGAAAAGAACAAAGACCTGTTATCGGTCGCAACGGCGTCAGAGTTAACTCATGGATTGCTAGCATATTCTGAACGTGGCATTGCTTATGTACACGATCTTCGCGCTATGATTCGTCATAATAACGCCTACTGGACACAATAAAATAACGGATAAAATGAAAAAGTTAAGCCTAAGTCTATTGGGAAGTGCGGCGCTAATTCTTGTATCGCCAATAACCCAAGCTCAAGAGTACATGTTCACATACTCAAAGTTATACACCCAACTCAAAAACAACAATAAAGAAGGGCATGACGACGTGAAAGTTGGCGTCTTCTTTGTGGACGCAAAAACTAAGCAAATTTGTACAATAGAAAAAGCTTGGATGGAAAAAGAAGAGCACTATGAAGAGTTTGTTATCCCTGCTTCACAAGAGTTGCCTCTGCCAGTCGATAAAAACTTAAAGTCAGCGAATCCGTTGGTTTTTGTCGATACTCCAAAAGATACTCGCTGCGATTACTCACTTGTCGTGATGACCAAAGAACCATTACAGGGTAACGTTTCTTACGAGCAACTTAAGCCTCTTCTACCTCAAATGCAGACGATGTTGGAAGATTTAGGCGGTATGTTTGCGGGTTGGTTTACACCTGAAGTTCAAGGTGTGACGATGGAGTTTGCAAATCAACTGAATGATAAAGTGATTTTCTCAAACGGAACCGAAAAGCCAATTGTCAATGGCAAGATACAAGTCGCACTAAGTGAAATAGGGCAAGGTGGCACAATGACACTGCCAGAACCGACGATGCGAGTGCTACCTTATCTGCCTAACGCAAAGAAGTGAACACTGAGAGTTTAGAAAGGGCTGCAATTGCGGCTCTTTTTTCATTTGTGACGGTAACTAAGCTACCTTTCGTGTCCTTTTCTTAATGTCTCAATAAGACAAGCATTTAATCCTGCGTAAAAAGCTCGTATAATCCACGCCCCAAAGAAACCCATGTTAGGAAGTCCTAGTCGATTTATCGGCGATGTGAGAGCCCGCAATGAACCAAATAGATACAAGAAAAGAAACCCTAGAATTCAACAAGCTTCAGAAACGCCTGAGAAGACATGTTGGAAATGCCATTACTGATTACAACATGATCGAAGAAGGCGATGTTGTGATGGCATGTATTAGCGGTGGTAAAGATTCATTCGCGATGCTTGATATCCTGCTGAATCTTCAAAAAGCCGCACCGATCAAATTTGAAGTGGTTGCGGTAAACCTAGACCAAAAACAACCGGGCTTCCCTGAGCACATTCTGCCAGAGTATTTCGAAACACTGAATATCCCTTACTATATTGTCGATAAGGACACTTATTCAGTCGTCAAAGAGAAGGTACCAGAAGGCAAAACCACTTGTGGTCTGTGTTCGCGCCTGCGACGTGGTACGCTGTATTCATTTGCAGAGAAGATTGGTGCAACTAAGCTTGCGCTAGGTCATCACATGGATGACATCGTCGAAACAATGTTCTTGAATATGTTCCACGGCTCTCGCCTTAAAGCGATGCCACCAAAACTGCGCTCTGATGATGGTCGTAACGTGGTCATTCGTCCATTAACTTACTGTCGTGAAAAAGACCTGATCAAATACGCTGAGCACAAGGATTTCCCAATTATTCCGTGTAACCTTTGTGGCTCTCAAGAGAACCTTCAGCGTCAATCTATAAAAGCAATGTTGATTGAATGGGATAAGAAGACGCCAGGGCGTGTGGAAGCGATTTTTAAATCAATTCAAAACGTAAGCCCAAGCCAACTAGCAGACCGCGAATTGTTCGACTTTGTTAACTTACCGCTAGATCGTGAAGGTAACCGCGAAGAGTATGAATTTAATGAGGCTGTCGTTTCTTCGACGAATATTGATGAATCAATGTTCATCGATGTTACGAACATCTAACTCGTAAAAAGGAGGTCAATTAGACCTCCTTTTTTGTATTCAACGCTTTAACTGTCCCCAAACAAAAATCCCCCTTTATTAGGGGGATCTATTAGCGTCTGTTTGAAAGCGCTCAATATAGCAATGCTAAAGAGAGATTAGGTTGCTGTGTTTGGATCAAGAGGACTAATGTAGCCTTTTGGTTTTAGAGCCAATACATCGCAATTTATTTTATCGATCACGTGCTCAGCTGTATTACCAATAAAGACAGCAGAAAGCCCGGTTCGCCCTGTGGTGCCTAAAATAACCATTGCAGCATTCAAGCGCTCTGCTGCTGCTGGAATGACATCTTCAGGTAAGCCTTGCTCAACAATCGTTTGCTCTTCATCAAGGCCGTGTTTTTGGCGTAATGCTTTCATCGCAGTTAAGTGATGACCTCGAACGGCATCGGTATAAGTCGTTGGATCAAACTCAGGAAGTTCAATGGTAATGTTCGCCGGTGTAACGGGATACGCATTAACAAGGTATGGTTTGGCATCCAGTCGGGTGGTGACTTCTTTTAGTCGCTCGACCATGGCATCGTTGAGATCAATATGAGTTGGATTTTCAGAGCCTACGTGCACCGAGGCAAGAATGCTTGCTTGTTCTGGCCAATCTGCATTTTTAATCAGAAGTACTGGGATAGGGCATTTACGTAACAAGTGCCAATCGGTCGGAGTGAAAATCACAGATTCTAACACGTCGTGCTTACGTGTGCCTTTAATGACTAGGTCATGGCTGCCTGCATAGACCTCAGCGATAATTGCTTCGTAAGGACGGTTGTGCCAGACAACACATACATCAAAGTCGAAGCCATCGTTTAGATAAGGTTGAGCAATTTTACGCATCCACTGCTCACGTTGATGGATAACACCTCGACGCATAGCATCTCTTTCATCCACTGATAGCATTGACGTCATGTCATAAGAGAAATCGTAAATGGATAAAAAGAAAGTGATTCGGCTTCTAGATACACTTTTTTGAGCTAATTGAACAGCTCTTGCAAGTGCGGGCTGCTCATCATTATTGATGTCAGCTACAACAAGGATCTTACTGTATATACTCATAACTAAGCCCACTTCTATTGCAAAACCAGATACTGAATATAAATTAAATCAGTATTTTGGAGTACTCACCGTACATTTTTACTGTAGCTTAGTTTGGGTAACTTTTTGAGGACTTTCGAAAGGAATTTATGAGAAATATGATGTAGCTCATTTTCGAGCTACATCAATAATTGGGGTGTATTATTCTTTAGTTACACCAGCAAGTTCCATCAATGCATCGTGGTCTAAGATAGTGATATATTTACCTTTTACACTTAGGATCTCGGATTTCTGGAAACGACCTAACAAGCGACTGATTGTTTCCACTGTAAGACCAAGATAGTTACCAATATCACCACGAGTCATCGTTAAACGAAACTCTCTAGGGCTGAAGCCACGTTGAGAAAAACGAGTTGATAGGTTGTATAGGAAAGCCGCTAGACGTTCTTCTGCATTCTTTTTAGAAAGAAGCAAAATCATTTCCTGATCACCTTTAATTTCGTTACTCATCAAACGCATAATTTGCTGGCGAAGCTTAGGCATTTTACCTGATAGGTCGTCTAAAATTTCGTATGGGATTTCACATACCATCGACGTTTCAAGCGCTTGAGCAAAGCTAGGGTGGGAGTCACCTGTAATGGCATCGAAACCAACTAGGTCTCCGGCCAAGTGAAACGCTGTGATTTGCTCATCACCTTGCTCTGTGATCGTATAGCTCTTGATGGTACCAGAGCGGATAGCGTACAGAGATTTTAGCTCGTCACCAGCCTTAAAAAGCTCTTGTCCTTTTTGGATAGGCTTCTTACGTTCGATGATTTGGTCAAGCTGATCAAGTTCTGCCTCATTCAGAGTGAACGGGATACACAGCTGACTAATGCTACAATCTTGGCAATGAATGGCGCAACCGCCTGATTGGATACGCTTTGTTGCAGGTTTTTCAGAAATCATAACAACCTTTCACTATTTGATATACATCAATATTTTAGCATCGCTTAATCCTAAAGGGTAGCAAAAATGTCACCTCAATAGAGTTTAACGTTATATGAAACCGAGTAACTCTAAAGCTCCTACAGCAGTGTACGAACCATATCCAATAAGGATTAATGCTGAAATATTTCTAAATATTAACGATTTTTGTAATTTCTGAAAATGGTTGGCACCATATCCAATAATAAGCATTGCCGGAAGTGTTCCGAGGCCAAACGCGAGCATAATAAGACCACCGTTTATTGCGCTGCCTGAAACCGCCGACCAAGTTAGCGCAGAATAAACCAAGCCGCATGGTAACCAGCCCCAAATGAAGCCAAATGGTAAAGCATGAAGAGGGTGCTTTAATGGCAACAAACGCTTACCAGCAGGTGAGATAAAGCGCCAAATGTGCTGTCCTAACTTTTCTATTAACAGTAAACCTTGCCACCATCTAGCAATATAAAGCGCAACCAGAATCATGAACAGTGCGGCAATCAGCCTTAACCAAGCAAGAGAATGCGTTAATCCACTTAGCTCAGATAAACCTGATATTGCTCCGCCTACTAATGCACCGATTACGGCATAGCTGCTCAATCGCCCTAGGTTGTAGAAGAGTGGAATAAGGGGTGAGCTTTTACTTGTAGAAGAGCCCATGGTAAGCAGAGACGCGATACCACCACACATTCCCATGCAATGACCGGCCCCGACGAGGCCGATCATCAAAGCACCAATAAAGTCAGGAGTCATAAAGGTTGCTATTTTTTATCACTATTAGATTTGTCTTCTTCATCAAGAAGAATGTTATGTCCTTGTCGTTCTAGATCTTCAAACTGATCACTTCTTACTGCCCAAAGAAAAACGGCAACAGCAACACAAACGAGAACGATAGCGATGGGAATCAATATATAAAGACTTTCCATGTTTGCTTTCTCTACTTATTTCTCTTTGAGCAGGCGCAAAGAGTTAGATACAACGATAATTGAGCTTGCAGACATGCCAACTACTGCAATGTAGGGAGCCACTAAACCAGCGACAGCTAAAGGCAAAATTAACAGGTTGTAACCCAAAGACCAAGCCAAGTTTTCTCGAATAATTTTTCTTGTACGCAGTGCAAGCAAACGTGCCTCTAGTAGCTTTTCGAGATTATCCCCAAGTAACGTCATATCAGCAGAAGCTTTAGCGACATCCGTACCACCGCCCATTGCAACAGAAAGATGAGCTCCGGCGAGAGTAGGTGCGTCATTGATGCCATCGCCAACCATCATTGTGATACTGTCTTCATCAAGACTCTTAAGGTACGCGAGTTTGTCTTCTGGTTTTGCTGACGCAAGGACGTGATCGATACCAATTTCATTCGCTACAGGTCGAGCGTTTGAGAGAGAGTCACCTGTTAGCAGCGTTGTCTTAATTCCAGCGTCAGCAAAACGTTGAATAAAGGCTTTGCTTTCTTTTCGGATAGGGTCGCGGTAGTAAAAGCTAGCGACATGCTCGCCATCAACTGAAAGATAGACCGCGTGGCTTTCATCGCTTTCCTTGCCTTGAACAAACGCAGCACTGCCTATCTTAACGATTTTACCATTCCAGATCCCCTCAATCCCTGAACCAATCACGTTTTGCACTTCACACACAACAAAGTCATCATTGGCGTAACTTGCAAAAGAGCGAGCGATAGGATGGTTTGCATGAGCTTCTAATGCCGCGGCTAGAGAGAGACAATCTTCTTTTGGAAGATCACTCAACACTTTTGTATCACAGATCTCAATATCGCCTTTCGTCAGAGTACCTGTTTTATCTACAACTAAGTGGTTGATCTTACATAGCGTCTCGAACACATGACCTTTACGAAGCAAAATGCCAAAGTTTCCCATACGAGAGGTAGCACAAGTTAGAGCAGTTGGTGTCGCAAGAGATAGGGCGCATGGACAGGTGGCTACCAATACGGATAGCATGATCCAAAACGCATCATCTGGTTTTGTTTGATGCCAGTACAACCAAGTACCAGCAGAAATAATAAGAATCGCTCCAACAAAGTAACGAGCAACAACGTCTGCAATTTCTGCGATTTTAGGTTTGGAGTGTTGAGCTTCATCTTGTAAACGCACGATATTGGAAATCATTGAGTCAGCTTTGGAACTCATGACCTCTAGCTCAAATGACTCATCACCGTTTAATGTTCCTGCATAAACCGCATCGCCTTCTCGTTTCACCACGTGGACGGATTCACCCGTTAGCATGGATTCATCAATATGAATACGACCCGAAATAACTTTGCCGTCAGCTGGGATATGTTCACCAGGAAGGACGCGAATACGATCTCCAACTTTAAGAGTTTTCACTGGTATTTGCTCGCCATCCAACGTTGTGGCGATCGCTGGGATTAACTTTAATAGGTTACCACTCGCCGCAGCAGCTTTGCGACGTGCTCGCATCTCTAAAAATCGTCCAACCAATAGGAAGAAAGTGAACATTGAAATCGATTCGAAGAAGACTTCGCCCTGTTCTGTAACGGTTGCTATTAAGCTGGCCACATAGGCAAAAATAAGTGCAATCGAGACAGGCACATCCATACCGAGGGTTCGGCCTTTGATGCTTCGCCACGCATTTAAGTAAAACGGAAGAGCAGAGTAGAGTAGGACTGGCGTAGCAAAGATCAAACTTACCCAACGAAAGTAATTTTTAAACTCCGGCTCTAGGTCACCAAAAACTTCTAGATACAATGCGACGGCTAGCATCATAACTTGCATGGTAGCTAAACCAGCAATACCTAATCTGTATAAGTATTGCTTCATCATTCGATGATAAGAGGCCTCTTGCTTATCAGCTTCAAATGGTGCGGCTTTATAACCCAGTTTATGAATGACAGATAGGAGTTCACTTAATCGCACCTGAGTTTTATCCCAGGCCAGTAACGCGCGGTTAGTGGTTGTATTCACGCGGATAGACACTAACCCAGCCGTATTAGAGACTTGCTTTTCGATTAACCACGCACAAGCTGCACATGAAACGCCCTCTAAAGAAAGAGTTACTTCAGAGACATTTTCACGATTTCGCACAAATTCTGATTGTACATCTTCATTATCATAATGAATTAAAGCTTGGAGTTGCTCTGGTACTAAATCTGCTTTTTCCGCAGGCGCAGTTCTATATTGATAGTAGGATACTAAGCCGCTGTCTACGATGGTTTGAGCAACCGTCTCGCAGCCAGGACAACACATCTTGCGGGATTCACCGAGTATATCAACTTTAAAATCCGTGTTGGCTGGTACATCTTCACCACAGTGATAACAGGATTCACACATATGCTTACTTCATTAACGGTGTTGACGAGGCAGGAAATTCAACTTTACCTTGGATCATCCATTGTTGGTCATGTGGTTGTAGTTCGATAAACCAAGGACCTTGAATAGATTCTTCTGCCGTTAGGCGGTAATTACCAGATGCATCCGCCGTTACGAGCTTTGTAAAGTCACGATCAGGAAGAGTACGATGAGTGAAAGTGGCCGTTAGAGCAGGGTAATGAGATAGCTTCCCTTTAGCGAAAACAATCACAACATTGTTATTTTTAGAGGAAATCTCAGCGTTAAGACTTAGGTCACGAGCGACATTCATTTTACTAATGTCGATGTTAATGCCTTTGCCTTTTTTATAGTAATCCTCGGCGACTAAAGAAACAGAGTTGTTCGAGAAAACGACCACAGTAATCACAGTCCAAACTACGACAGTAAGAGGAAGGATGATTAGGAACCACGGCCAAAATTGTTTATACCAAGGCTTTACCATAAAAAAGTTCTCAACAGCTAAATGAAAAAATGTAAGGCGTTAAATTTAAAGGAAAGACAGCCCCTATGAAAGGGGCTGTTATTGCTATGTTACTTAATATCTCAGTTACTTACTCTCTGAGTTACTTAAGCTCCAGACATAAGAGGCAACGAGCTGAACTTTATCTTCACCCAAAATGTCTTTCCACGCGGGCATTACACCTGAGCGGCCGTTCATTACGGTTTCGGTTACAGCTGCACGAGAGTCGCCAAATAGCCAATCTTGGTCTGTAAGATCAGGTGCACCGACTGCAGGGTTACCCTTACCATCAGTACCGTGACAAGCTGCACACACGACGAAACGTGCTTTACCTGCCGCTGCTTCACGAGCATTCACTTTACGACCAGATAGGCTAAGTGTGTAGCTTACAACTTCTTGCACACCTTGCTCACCAAGCGCATCTTTCCATGCTGGCATTTGACCAATACGGCCATGCATGATGGTTGTTACGATTGCAGCTGGTTCACCGCCGTATAGCCATGCATCATCAGTTAGGTTAGGGAAACCTTTCTGACCACGAGCATCAGAGCCGTGACATTGAGAACAGTTTTGCAAAAACAAACGTTGGCCAACTTTTAATGCTTCAGGATCTTGCGCAATTTCAGGAATTGGGCGTAGACCACTGTCATTGTGCGCGAGTTTACGGAATGCTTCGCCGAAGTAAGCGTCGGCATCATCCAGTTCTTTTGCATATTGGTTTAGTTGCTTGTTCTCTTGTGCTGCAGCGATGGCTTCTTTTGACTCTTCTAGTGAGCGAACGGTTTGAGCCGAACTCTGCCAATTTAAAAAGCCCTTGAAGCTACCTAGACCTGGGAATAGGGCAAGGTAAACTGCTGCGAACACAAATGTGCTTACAAACAGGTAAGTCCACCACTTTGGTAGAGGGTTGTTTAGCTCGCGAATACCATCGTACTCGTGGCCCATGTCTTCCCCTTCCTCGACGCCCATTTTATCTTTAGCGCACCAAGTCAGGAGAATCGCACAGCCTACCAGCGTACCGACAGTAATCACGATAATCCAGAGACTCCAGAATGTAGTCATTACTTCTTCACTCCTTGGTTATTTGGGGTCGTTTGTTCTTCGTCAGCAAACACCAAGTTGGCATCTTCTTCAAAGCGTGCTTTACGCTTTTTACTAAATGCCCACCATACGATGCCGATAAAACTAGCGAAGAGTACAACGGTATAAATACTATGAATTGTACCGAAATCCATATGATCCCCTTACTTCATTGCATGACCAAGAGACTGAAGGTAAGCGATGATTGCATCCATCTCTGTTTTACCTTCTACTTCTTTAGCCGAATTCGCGATCTCTTCATCAGTGTATGGAACACCGAACTGATCACGAAATAGCTCAAGTTTCTTCTGAGTTAGCTTACCGTCTAAAACGTTTTCAGCTAGCCACGGGAAACCTGGCATGTTTGACTCAGGCACAAGCTCACGAGGATCTAGTAGGTGAACGCGGTGCCATTCATCAGAATAACGACCACCAACACGAGCTAAATCCGGACCTGTACGCTTAGAGCCCCAAAGGAATGGGTGTTCCCAAACACTCTCACCGGCGACAGAGTAGTGACCGTAACGTTCAGTCTCTGAGCGGAAAGGGCGAACCATCTGGCTGTGACAAACGTTACAACCTTCACGGATGTAGATGTCACGACCTTCCATCTCCAGAGGAGTGTAAGCACGCAGATTCTCTACAGGTTCAGTCGTTTGCTTTTGGAAAATCAGAGGAGTGATCTCTACAAGAGCACCCCAGCTGATAGCAAACACGATAAAAATAGCCAACAAACCGACATTACGTTCTAAGATTTCGTGGCGATTATTAGAATTATTACTCATTCTTAAATCTCCTTATGCCGGATGTGGGATAGCTTTTAGGCTTTCTTTTGGTGCACTTACCGTTTTGTACGTGTTGTATGCCATTAGGAACATACCAGATAGGAAGATAAATCCACCTAAGAAACGTACAAAGTAGAACGGATAAGACGCTTCTACAGACTCAACAAAGCTGTAAGTTAGCGTACCGTCAGAGTTAACCGCGCGCCACATCAGACCTTGCATTACACCAGAGATCCACATCGCAACGATGTAAAGAACGGTACCGATTGTCGCTAGCCAGAAATGCACATTCACTAGACCGACCGAGTACATACGCTCTTGGCCAAATAGACGAGGTACTAAGTGATATACAGAGCCGATAGAAACCATCGCAACCCAACCTAACGCACCAGAGTGAACGTGACCAATGGTCCAGTCTGTGTAGTGAGAAAGTGCGTTAACTGTCTTAATCGACATCATTGGACCTTCAAAGGTAGACATACCGTAGAATGACAAAGAAACGATTAGGAAACGTAGGATAGGGTCATAACGAAGCTTATGCCATGCACCAGATAACGTCATAATACCGTTGATCATACCACCCCAAGAAGGAGCAAATAGAACCAGCGACATCACCATACCTAGAGACTGAGTCCAGTCCGGTAGCGCTGTATAGTGAAGGTGGTGAGGGCCTGCCCAAATATATAGAGAAATAAGCGCCCAGAAGTGAACGATAGATAGACGGTAAGAATAAACAGGACGTTCAGCTTGTTTAGGAACGAAGTAGTACATCATGCCTAGGAAACCAGCGGTGAGTAGGAAACCTACCGCATTGTGTCCATACCACCACTGAACCATCGCATCCACTGCGCCTGAGTAAATCGAGTAAGATTTACCAAGTGACACAGGAATAGCCATGCTGTTCACGATGTGAAGTACTGCTACTGTGATAATAAAGGCACCGAAGAACCAGTTTGCCACATAAATATGTGACGTGTTTCGCTTCACCAGTGTGCCGAAGAACACCACCGCATATGATACCCATACTAGCGCAATTGCGATATCAATAGGCCATTCTAGCTCAGCATACTCTTTACCCGATGTTAAACCGAGAGGCAAAGTAATGGCTGCTGCCAGGATGATTGCTTGCCAACCCCAAAAGGTGAAGGCAACGAGTGGGCCACCAAAAAGACGTGTTTGACATGTGCGCTGTACAACATAATAAGACGTTGCGAACAGAGCACTTGTACCAAACGCAAAAATTACCGCATTAGTATGCAGTGGACGTAAGCGACTGTACGTCAACCACGGCGTATCAAAGTTTAGCTGTGGCCAAACTAATTGAGCGGCAATCAAAACACCAACAGCCATACCAACTATGCCCCATAAAATGGTCACAAGGGTAAATTGGCGAACGACTGTATAGTTGTAGTTTTGTTCAAGCTGCTTTACTTGGCTCATTTGCATGCTTCCAATTTCTAATTAACTACACTTTTACTTCCAACACGACTTGCGTCGTAACACCACCCAAGTAAACTCTAGAATTCAAGTGTTATCATCACCTTATTTCCATTGCTGACTTTAATAAAAAGTGGCATTTTCAGCGTGACACTATACTTGAATTAACAATTCAATGACAGGGTAGTAACCTTACTGGCCCCCTGGAAATCATTTTTTATTTAAAAAGTTTGAAGTTTGTAACAAGGATATTAGTAATTATGCCTGCACAAAAGTTAACAAAGGCGCGACTTGCACAAATCTTAATCATGCTCAGTGTGTTAATAGGCGCATTTTTCTGGCGTACCTTTACACACGAGAGCGTTACTAGCATTGACTGTTCACAAAAAGAACGATGCGATGTAACAATTGAAGGTGAAATAATCACAATTAATCGTGACTCAACGGGAATTTCGCTCGAAACGATAAAAAGTAGCACTCTAAAAATTGATCCAAATCAATCTGGCGAATTTATCAATCTCGATCGAGAGCATAAGAAAATAGAATGGGACACAATGCCTGAATCAAAAAAAATCACCTTTAAAAAAGGCGAAAACATTGTTGTAGTTCAATTATAAATACGATCTGTCACGAGATAATCGCAACTTCTTAATGAAATTTTCACCTTCTTACCTAGAGAAAATTGGTTGGAATGGTATAACAGCAGAGTGATACCCAATTATAAAATCGTATGCATTGCCAATCAGTTTTTACTCATATTAAAGATGAAGACTCAGCGATAGAAACGCTTAGGTCCGAACTGACACAACAGAACTTGTCTTACGTGATGTGCTACTACACGGAAGAGTACGACTTCGAGTTAATTCGAGAAGCGTTTCTTGAGCATTTTCCCGGTGTGCCTTTTCATGGAGCTAGTTCATGCCAAGCAGTAATGACAGACCAGGGGTTTCATACGGGCCCAGTGATTGCGGCGCTCGCAATTTATGATTCAGGCCCTCATGCTTATGGCACTGGTATTTCTAACCATGACCTAGGTGACAGTGTAACAAGAGCCTTAAATATGGCTCTTGAGAACGCTAACCGCGTAGGAGAAGTGCCAAACTTAATACTGCTTCATGCAACTCCAGGGCAAGAGGAATCAATCATTGCATCTATAGATGAAAGGTTTGGTACGCTGATCCCAATTATTGGTGGTTCAGCCGCTGATAATCATATCGCGGGAAAATGGTCTGTTATTACCGCCCAAGGATCTCAAACTGCAGGTTTAAGTCTGACATTATTTTACTCCTCACAGCCTGTTGATATTGCTTTTAGTGCTGGGCACACTCCAACCAATATCAAAGGGGTTGCAACCAAAACTAACGATAGGTGCTTACTAGAAATTGATGACGAACCAGCCCTCAATGTTTATAGAAAGTGGACAAACCATCAAGATAACCAACTAGGCAAAAACAACCTGCTATTTACAAACTCGAGCGCTTATCCACTAGGGCGTGTCGCTGGCCACCTCTATGAGCGTCCATATTACAAATTGTCCCATCCAATTCGTGAGACGCGAGATGGAGGAATTGAGCTATTTACACGAATAGAAGAGGGTGATGAACTCACTTTAATGAAAGGAAGCAGAGAACACCTCGTTGCACGCGCTGCTAAAGTTGTAAATGCAGCCTTTAATCAAAAATTAGAAGAATCTCGAAAAATTGGGGTGATAAACATCTTTTGCGCAGGTCCTATGTTGCACTTAATGCAAGACATGAATAGCGTTTGTGAACAAATTAACCAAGAACTAGAACAGTTACCTTTTATTTGCCCTTTTACTTTTGGTGAGCAAGGTAGATTTATTGGTGGTGAGAATGGACATGGAAACCTGATGATTTCATCAGCGATATTCCATAAACCTTATGAAAGATAAATACTTAGACATATACCAACAGGAAGCGCTGCAAGAAGCGTTAGTCGAACTAAAACAGGCTAGGCAAAGAGAACGACTGCTCGCCGATGAGAATAAAGCTATTCTTTCAGCGATATCCGCGATGAGTGAAGCAAAAAACCGGAACGAGATATTTACGGGATTAAATAATGTACTTAAAAAGTACATCAACTTTGATGATTTTATCGTTCTAACTCGTGATGATGAAAGGTACCCCTTCAAAACATTGATATCGACAAATAGTGTATTTGATAATATATCTTGGTTACACGGTAACGCATCTGAGAGGGCGCTGAATGGCGAATGTATTCTGCTGTTCGAACCAGATAGGCTTGCTGAATTTATTAACCTAAACAGCTTTATAAAAAGCCATGTAAACTCGGTCGTCCTAACGGGCATACGCTCAGAGGTAACACAAACAGTCATCTTACTCATTGGTGCTAAGAAAGGGCACTTTAGCATAGAAAATAAGGAAACCTTAAGACGCTTTCGACCTTTAATAGAGAGAGCTGTCATCGATATTGAGACCAAAGAGAAGTTACAACGTATTGTTGAAGTGCGGACAACTCAGCTTGCTAAAGCAAGAGAAGAAGCAGAGCTTGCAAATCGCTCAAAGTCAGAATTCTTAGCGATGATGAGTCATGAAATTAGAACCCCTCTAAATTCCGTCCTTGGAATGCTCGATATTCTGAAACAATCCACCTTATCAGAAGAGCAAATCGATGCCCTGAGCCAAATGGAATGCTCAGCGGAGTTACTTCTCGCGATTATCAGCGACATTCTTGACCTCTCAAAAATTGAATCAGGTCGCTTTCAACTCAATGAACAGTGGGTTAATTTAAGAGACACTGTCACTTTTGTTATCTCTCAACAAAAACAAATAGCTAAGAAGAAGAGCCTTCAATTTAAACTCAATTGCATGGTAACTACCGACAAACAGTTTTGGATTGACTCTACGCGATTATCTCAAATCCTGTTTAATCTTATTGGGAATGCAATAAAGTTTACTGATGAAGGAGAAGTAAAAGTTTCAGTATCTGAGCAAGACTCCGAGCTTGTAATTTCAATATCAGACACCGGAATTGGTATATCTAAAGCCAAGCAAGAACATCTATTTACGGCATTTCATCAAGGTGATCGTTCCATCACGAGACGCTTTGGTGGCACAGGACTAGGGCTAGCAATAACCAAGCATTTAGTTGAAATGATGCACGGCAAGATTATCGTTAAAAGTGACGAGCATATCGGCTCAACATTTACTATTAAGATTCCCGTTTTAACTCGTTGCAATCAAAATCGTCCAGTTAAAATAGAAAACAACCAACCAATAAAAGCGATGGATCTTCTCGTAGTCGAAGATACCGAGTCGAATCAGTTTGTAATAAAGCTTATTTTAAATAAGCTTGGTCATAATGTTCATATCGCAAGTCATGGAGCAGAAGCATTAACGTTCTTAGAGGAAAATGAGGATTTAATCGACCTGATTCTTATGGATGTCTCGATGCCAGTGATGGATGGGATTACCGCAACAAGGATTATCCGAGATAAAGGTTTCAAGGCTCCAATCATCGCATTAACCGCTCATGCGTTAGAAAGTGATAGAGATAAATGCCTTGACGCAGGTATGGATGGATTCATTTCCAAACCAGTTCGAAGACAAGATATCTTTGAAGCTATACAGCCATTTCTGTAAGTAGAAAAAGCATTAATATAGATCTTAACAATCGATAGATTATTAAGATCTATATTAAGTATTTTATGGTAAATAGCCATTATGTTTAATGGTTATGCTAGAGACCTTAAATTTCAAATCCACAGGGGAATAGGAGTGCTCATTGGCAACATTTGGCGTACGAGCACCATATTTAACATAACACATATAATGCGCACTGATATAGGGGTTCCTGTGGACTTGCAATCACTAAGGCCAATCCAGCACAAGCCATTGAAATGCTTGATAATCCAAGTCCGTTAAACTTTTTTGCAATTCCTTCCCATACTGCTTTTATCTGCGGATTATCATTGCGAGATGATTGGTTTATGACTCACCTAGCCTGCATTCCCAACCAATTACACGAGAGCCACTTCATTTTCATCTAGTTCATCGAGTCTGAAAGCTTTGCGCTCTTGCTGTCCGGTGCTTCTAATCAACATTGCAATCACGAACCTGTGGCTATATGAAGCCGAATATACTTTTCTGGATATTTATAACGATAGCGTTTTCCTTTCCTTAAGTTGGATTTCACATACCGACAAACTTTTTTGTCACCACTACTGGTTACTCTTTTTATTACTGCTTTTTTACCTTTGTGTTCCATCTCTATCATGACATCGCAATAACCTTGGTAGTCATCAAATTTATTGTCCGCTTTCCTTTGAATCTTAGTTTTAATCTTTTTAGCCAATGGGTTCGTTTCCGAGTCGTCAGACAAAGCTGGAGTGCTTACGAAGAGTAAGAACATTAAAGTTACAACGTATCGCATAATTTAAGCCCGTTTATCTTATTGATTAATCAATGATAAATAATTTTTCTATAGATACGAAAATGGGACGCTATATTGCGTCCCATTTAACACGATTAAGTAACTGATATGTAATTAAGCTCGCTTCTTGCCTTTGCTCGCTTTGAAACCTTGATGCGGAAAAACGTTGCGAATCCGCTGCTGGATTTTTTTGGGAACGTCCTTGGAAAAGCTCAAACGCATGCCAGTTCGTTGGCTATATACCTTCATTTCACCACTAAAAGGATCATGTTCACTAATATCTTGTAAGTTATGTTTGAAAGAAGGTGGTAGATGCCCTTTTACGTTACTGATATGGCCGTTATCAAACTTTACTTTTAGCACTGGTCTATCAACTGCGATCAACCAAAAGATTACGATGGCAGCAATTAAGATTACATATAACATTTGGCACTCCCTATCCTAGCTAGATAGCAATTTACTCAAATCCTCTTTGATCGAGGTAACTTTTTGACTCGCTTTTTCACTTCTCGATGCTTCAGAAAGTAGATATTCAATTGCGTCAGATAATGTACAACCGAGCTCGTTTGCTCTGCTAGAAAGCTTTTCCCAAACTCGATAATCTAAGTCAATGGACTTTTTCTTTGTATGGACTTGCTCTGCATTGAAATGACGCTTCCTTTTCGCTCGGATAGCCTGCTTGAGTTTGTTGTCCAACTCTTCTGACATGTGGTTTTCTATCCAAGCTAATACAAGCGTAGGTTCGTGTTCAAGACGTTTTAGCTCTGCAACCGCGGCATCTGCTTCACTTGTATCAATATGTCGGGTAATCGCTTCACCATCTTTCCATTTCTTGATGAGATACTTCCATTTCCACCCACACTCTAGATTCTCAAGCTGCTGATATTTCATTTATTCCGACCCATAAACATAACCTAGTGACAGCGTAACCCAGATAATTTACTTGGGCAAATAAAACTCTTAGAAGTATCGATGTTGATCACTCATTTGTCTAAGTATTGTTCATTGAGTGTTGAATGCCGTGAGCGAACCAAATTGGTGCTAGGGTGTTATAGTCCATTTCGTTATAATGTCGGCAAGATTGAATTACGATGAATTTTAATGAACCAACTTAATTGGCAAGACGTAACACCTTCACTTGAGCAGTACGAAGCACTTTTAAAGTCTGCACCTTCATTACCAAAGAAGTCTTTTACTGATCTTCAACCGAGGATGTCGGCAACGATATCTCGCTTTTCCAAAATGTCGGGATTGACACGCGTGCTACTCATTAACTGCGTCGATAATTCTGTCTATAGAGATTTCATCAGTAAAGCTCTTCAGAGTCATTCTAACGCTGCGATTGTTTTGTCGGAATCACTTGATGCCAAACGTTTATTTGACCGTTACAGTGTTGATGTAAGTGGTGATATTGCCTTCCAACCAGGCTTGATTTCACAAGCTGACGACGGTTATTTGATTGTACCTGCTAATCTCATTCTGGCTAACCCGGGACTTTGGCCGAATATAAAGTCTGCAATTCAACAAAACCTTATCGAGCCACTGAACCTAAGCCCTACTCGCTTACCTACTTCAGTACCGCCATCTAAAGCTTATGATGTAAAACTGATTGTAACTGGGGAAAGAAGTCAGTTAGCAGAGCTAGAATATATCGACGAGGACTTTTGTTCAGGCTTTGCCATGTATACCGAAGTTGAAGAAGATATTCATTTGTCAGAGCAGAATTTGACAGATTACTTTGGTTTGGTGAACTGGATATGTTCTCAATATCAGCTGCCTCACTTAACGGAAAGTGGCTTTAGAAGACTGTTGCTAGCTGGTATGAGATTTACTGAAGATCAACATTATTTGCCGTTAGGTGTAATGTGGCATTCTCAACTTCTAACACTTGCTAGCCAGTTCAGTGATGGCCAAACATTAGATTACGAGTCATTAGATAAAGCGATTGACGACAAGTATTATCGCGAATCCTATCTTCCTCAGCGTGCCGTGTACGATATTTTAGATGGACAAGTCATTATTGAGACAACTGGGGAACAAGTTGGTCAAATCAATGGCCTAACCGTCATCGATATGGCTGGACACCCTGTCAGCTATGGTGAGCCTGCCAGAATATCGTGTGTAATTCACTTTGGTGATGGCGATGTTTCCGATGTTGAGCGCAAAGCTGAGCTTGGAGGCAATCTACATGCGAAAGGCATGATGATTATGCAAGCTTTCTTAAGCTCTGCTCTAAAACTGGATGAACCACTACCTTACTCTGCCTCGATTGTATTTGAACAGTCTTATAGTGAAGTTGACGGTGACAGCGCATCTCTCGCAGAACTTTGTTGCTTGGTGAGTGCGTTATCTGAATCTCCAATTAATCAACAAGTTGCGGTTACAGGAGCCGTCGATCAGTTTGGTCGAGTGCAAGCAGTCGGTGGCTTGAACGAGAAAATTGAAGGTTTTTATCAGGTTTGTAAACATCAGGGTTTTACGGGAAATCAAGGCGTTGTCATGCCGAAATCAAACCTTAAACACCTTGCATTACATAAAGATGTAATAGAAAGCATTAAAAATGGTGAGTTCCATATTTGGTCCGTCTCTACGGTAGATGAAGCTATTCCGATTGTTATGAATAAACCTTTTAGAGGCGAAGACGAGAGCATTATTGGCAAAATAGCGGAACGTATTGAAAACTTTGAAAGACATGAGCATCCAGAAGGAATTGTGCAGCGCATCAAAAACTGGTTTGTCTAGTACTGATCGGAGTTGTTTAGCGTACACGTGTTCACTAAGATGCAGCTATCAAAAATTGGAGTAATTGATAATGCAAAACAAACGTGATTCTTATAACCGTGACGATCTACTTGCTTCTAGCCAAGGGGAACTGTTTGGGCCTGGTTACCCTCAGCTTCCTGCGCCAAACATGCTAATGATGGATCGTATTACTAAAATGTCTGAGACAGAGGGCGATTTTGGTAAAGGTTTGATCTTGGCGGAATTGGATATTACTCCAGATTTGTGGTTCTTTGATTGCCACTTCCCTGGTGATCCAGTAATGCCTGGCTGCCTTGGCCTTGACGCGATGTGGCAACTTGTTGGCTTCTTCCTTGGCTGGGTTGGCGGTAAAGGTAAAGGTCGCGCTCTAGGTGTTGGTGAAGTGAAGTTTACAGGCCAAATCCTACCGACGGCGAAAAAAGTAACCTACGAAATCCATATGAAACGCGTCGTAAATCGTAAACTAGTAATGGGTTTGGCTGACGGTCGTGTATGCGTAGATGGCAAAGAAATCTACGTTGCGAAAGATTTGAAAGTTGGTTTGTTCCAAGACACTTCAAACTTCTAATCACGACTTTAATCGATTTATAAAGGCTCCTATTTAGGGGCCTTTTTGTTTGCCTAGTCTATAAATGTAGAAAAGGCTCCGTAGAGCCCTTTCGAATCCTTCTTTTTGTATGTGGAGAGTTTATTTGTAGAGACCAGATTGTCTTTCATCTCTGGCATCACGCCAACCACCTAACCAATACGACCGAGCATCAACTTGTTGATATGGGCAAGCCTCTTGAGACCTTCCATTCAACCCAGCTTTATAGCCTTGAGATTGAGCTCGTTCTAGGCGATCACGCTTTTGTCTCTTCATAGTTAATTCCTCATACAGGTCCATTTACTAACGTACAGCTGTTATTGTGAAACTTTGATGGAGTTTTTATGACTCCACTTATAAGAATCGATCAAGTTGAGTGATTTCTCAAGGCATAAAAAAAGCAGAGGCTCAAATGTGTGAGCCTCTGCTTGATTTAAAAATTACTGACGATTTTTGACTATTTTCTACGGAACCCAAACAATCCAAGCATGGTCAAAGCTAACCAACCAAGGCCTGCACCTTGACGCTCTGTTGTCGTTGAGTCAACGCTTCGAGACACAATGTCCTTCTCAGTCGCACCTGCAATAGGCACCAATTTTACAGCTACGATTTGTTCATCAGAACTACATGTCGCATTGTTTGCTGTTGTACTGTAACCGCCAGCACATTTCATCGCGGTACCAGAAATCACACCTGCATCGTTGATATCGGTTGCGTCAATGATACGGAACTGGTTGTTTTGTTCAGAGTAGTCACCGCCATTAGTCAAACTATCTAGGAACCAAGCTTTTCCATTAAATAGTGTTGAAGCACGTTCACTAGTCTCACCACCTACGCTATATGGGTAGATAAAACCGCGCTTACGACGTGGCTTACCATCGTCTTCACGCGTCGTTTCCGCATCGAGTTGTCCGACAATTTCATTGTAAGAGTTGATCCCGCCCATCTTACCGCCCGCACCGCTGAAGAAAATTCCGGTACTTGGGTAAAAAGCGTTAATAGAATCCTTACGAACATCATCTACGATAAAGAGACGATTTGGAGCAGAGCCCGTTGGCATTAAGTATCCGCCTGAACGTTTTGCTTCACCAATAGCAACAAAATTTGAGTTAACATCGGTTAATCGTGAGTTTGTATGAACCGTATCATCGCCCTCACGCTGTCTCGCTCCTACAACAACTTTGTTTTTCCAAGTTGCGTTTTCAACGCTACCTTCTGCCTCTAGGGTTCCGACAAAAACAGTAGCATTCAGATAGTTATCATCACTGTATGTGTTGTAACCCACGCCGTAAACCGTTGTTCCATCTGTGACAAGGTCACGCATGCTTCCTTGAGCCAGTCTTTCTCCATCTTTAGATGTGCCACTTGGCCAAGCCAATTCACTGACGGTTCCACTTTGATCCCAAATAGCTGCTTTCGATGTGTGGTGAGCGCCATTGGTATTGCTTGCTGTTCGAGATACACTACCAACGGTAAAAGTGCCATCGGTTTTCCAAGCGTGGCTTTGCACAACGCTTGCGTCGTTATCACCTGTAACAAAATTTGGTTCAATAGGTGCTACGACTGTATTTCTTGTTTCCAGTGTCGACTGGTTTTCACTGCTGACTTTACTTTGATTACCGATAGCTGCACCATCTTCGGTGAGCTGATTGATAACATTGTTATATTCATTTTTATAAGCAGCAGAATCGCCTTCTACAAATGCTAACGCATTAGAAGTAAAGTCTTTACTACGCTCTTTGTTCCATGGGGTCCAGTTTACAGAAGCCCAAGAGTCACAAGTAGAATAGCGAAGCTGGTTATAACAGTAACGTTCAAAATCTTTGAGTTCTTGGATGTAATAAAAGCCTGCGTCCAATCCAAATGGAATTTCCTCACGATAGCTATTTCCATCCACGGCTTGTGTCGCTGAAATAGGTGTTGTGCGAGTTTCCATCGCAAGCTTAAACTTTTCCGGCGTACAGTTTGCCGCAGAATCAAAACAGCCTAAAGCGAAAGGTGAATCTGTTGAAGGATCTGTACCTGCATCGCCCTGTTGAATTGCAACCCCGTAAGCCGTTTGGTAGTCACCGTTTGAACCATGATCCTGAGGTGAAACCTCAACCACTTGATACAATGCCGCCTGTGCGTTCATTGTGGTACCAACCATCATTGCAATGGCGGTCAATTTGAATTTATTACTACAATTCATTGAATTCTTAACTATCCTGTTGCATTGCTTCGAGTTCTTCCCATCTCTCGAATGCGATTTCCAACTCCTGCTCTAGTGCAGCAAGCTGTTCCAATACCGGCTGAGTTTGCTCTACAGGTTTAGCAAAGAACTCTGGATCGTTCACTTGCTCCTGAAGGCCCTCGATATCCGACTCTAATTGTTCTAGTTTAGCTGGTAGAGCTTCTAATTCTCTTTGCAGCTTATACGATAACTTCTTCGAGTTGTTCTTAGGTTGAGTTGTTTTGGGAGTTTCCTCAACCACTTTCTCTTTTTTCGCTGGCTTTTCAACCGCTTGACGAACCGCCAATACCTGTTCACGCTGCTGTCTTGCATCGTGATAACCACCAACAAACTCTTCAATCACTCCGTTCCCTTCGAAGATCCAGCTTGTGGTAACGGTATTATCAACAAACTCTCGGTCGTGGCTAACTAAAAGCAACGTGCCCTGATAGTTGGCAAGCATTTCTTCTAAAAGTTCCAACGTTTCGATATCCAAATCGTTGGTTGGTTCATCAAGAATAAGTAAGTTGTTTGGTTTCAACAAGATACGAGCTAGCAGTAATCGGTTTTTCTCACCACCAGAGAGCGCCTTAACCGGGGTTCTTGCGCGCTTAGGTGCAAATAAGAAGTCTTGAAGATAACTCAGCGCATGACGCTGACGTCCCCCAACCATTACTTCTTGTTTCCCATCCGCTAAGTTATCGATCACTGTCTTTTCTGGATCCAAAATCTCTCGGTACTGATCAAAGTACGCGACTTCTAATTTTGTTCCGCAGTGTAAACGACCAGACTGCGCTTCCAATTGCCCTAATAGCAATTTAAGTACCGTACTCTTACCGCAGCCATTTGGTCCGATAAGTGCAATACGGTCACCGCGCATAATGTTAAAGCTAAAGTTGTCGACGATTGTCTTGCCTTCGTAAGCAAAAGATATGTTTTCTGCTTCAAATACAATTTTCCCTGAACGTGAAGCATCATCGATATTAAGGTTAACTTTGCCTTGGACATCCCGGCGATCGCGACGCTCTTCACGAAGTTTCTTCAATGCGCGTACACGACCTTCATTTCGAGTTCGGCGTGCTTTAATGCCCTGCCGAATCCAAACTTCCTCTTGAGCAAGCTTTTTGTCGAATTCAGCATTCTGCATTTCTTCAACGCGGAGCATCTCTTCTTTTTCTTCTAGGTAGTTGTCGTAATCACCAGGGAAAGAAGCTAATTGCCCGCGATCTAAATCAACAATGCGTGTTGCCATTGATTTGATGAACGCACGGTCGTGAGAAATAAAGATGATCGAGCCTTTGAAGTCTTTTAAGAAGTTCTCTAACCATTCGATAGTTGTTACATCAAGATGGTTTGTTGGCTCATCAAGAAGTAATACATCAGGGTCACAAACCAGCGCGCGAGCTAAAGCGGCTTTACGTTGCCAACCACCGGATAAATCGGTCAGTTTAGTTTCTGGACTTAGTTTTAAAGCACCAAGTACGTTCTTAACACGGTCATCAAAACGCCAAGCATTAGAATGGTCAAGCTGCTCTTGAACCTTGGCTAAACGGTTGATGTTTTTCTCACTCGGGTCTTGAGCAACAAGATCGAGAAGATCGTGATAGATCTTCAGTTGTTCGCCGATTTCAGCCAAACCGCCAGATACGTATTCGTAAACCGTACCCTCTTGATTACGCGGTGGATCTTGTTCAAGTCGAGAAACAACGACGTCTTGAGTGATTTGAATCTTGCCGTCGTCCAACAAAATGTCGCCGGCAAGCACTTTCATTAACGTGGACTTACCTGCTCCGTTGCGACCCACTAAACAAACGCGTTCGTTTTCTTGAAGAGCGAACTCCGCTTTGTCCAGTAATGGGTGGTCACCAAATGCAAGTTGTGCGTTATGAATGGTAAGTAATGCCATTATTATCCAACCAATGTGTGAGTTGTTCTAAGTCAAACGGCCAGTTCAACTCAGAATCTTGATACTTTAATACGGGTATTGTGACGCCGTAACGAGAAAACAGTGCATCATCGAACGCAATATCAATGATATCTGTTTGCTCGGCCAAACCAATTTGGTCTACTAGAGCAAATGCCATCTCACAAAGATGGCATCCCTCCGTGCTATACAATATCAGCACGTATTAATCCTTTTGTTTATACTACGCGTGCGTTACTAGCCAACAGTTATGAATCTGTTTATTACGCGCAAAATCTAATGGTAACGTTTGAGAAGAAATATTCTGAGCCTTCAAACCAAGTTCAGCCAGCGACTCTTCATCCATCTTGAAGTGGCGCTTGTTATTCGAGAATACGATAGTGCCTTCACTTCTTAGTAAACGTTTAAGATTCTTCATCAGTTTAATGTGGTCACGTTGTACATCGAATGATGTTTCCATACGCTTAGAGTTAGAGAATGTAGGTGGATCAATAAAGATCAAGTCGTACTCACCTTTCGCGTTTTCTAGCCATTGCAAGCAGTCTGCTTGTTCATAGCGATGCTGACGTCCTACACAGCCGTTAAGCTGCATATTGTCTTTCGCCCAGTTCAAGTAGGTATTTGACATATCAATAGTCGTTGTGGAACGAGCGCCACCAACCGCTGCGTGAACCGTCGCACTCCCAGTATATGCAAACAAGTTTAAGAAATCTTTACCTTGCGCCATTTCACCTAAGCGACGACGAGTGATCTTATGATCCAAGAACAAGCCAGTGTCTAGATAGTCATGAAGGTTTACGATCAGCTTCACACCGTACTCGTTTACTTCAAGCGTCTCTGATACCTGACCTAATTTTTGGTATTGGCTGCGACCCTTCTGCTTTTCACGAACTTTAAGTACAACTTTGTTCGCCTCTACACCTGTCACCTGAATCGTTGCACGAATGATATCCGTTAGGCGACGTTTTGCTTTTTCTTCTGGAATGTTTTTTGGCGCAGCATACTCTTGAATTACGATTTGATCGCCGTATACGTCTATCGCCACATTGTATTCAGGAAGATCAGCGTCATAGATTCGGTAGCAATCTAATTTCTCTTTACGAGCCCACTTGCCAATCTTGCCAATATTTTTCTTTAAACGGTTTGAAAAGTCTGGTGCGATTTGAACATTAGTATCAGCCCCCTTCACTTCATCAGCACTGCGCTCTGCAATACTGTAGTTCTTTTGGTGACAAGGTAACGCACCATTATTCAATTTAAACTGTTTATCAGCACGCATACGAAGACAGCTCAGCAGCTCGTCTGAACTCGAGAAGATAGAGGCTTTGCATCCACCAAACTCAGATTTTAGCTGTCCACCAAATGCGGTGTAGAGAGCAATTAGCCCCGGCTCAGTTCCTAGACGTTCACCGTAAGGTGGGTTTGAAACGATAACACCGTGTTCGAATCCTGCAGGACGAGTAATGGTTGCAGCATCACCTTGTGCGAACTCAATCAATTCTTCAACGCCTGCTCTGCGCGCGTTTTCTTGAGCAACTTTTAATACTTTAGGGTCGTTATCGAAGCCAAAAAACTTAGCGTCAACTTTCTTGACACCTCGTCTAGCTTGAACATTAGCCTCTGATTTAATCTCTGCCCAAGTCTCTGGTTCAAAGTCTTCCAACACTTCGAAACCCCATTGCTTTCGCTTAACGCCAGGAGCCATGTTGGCAGCCATCATCGCAGCTTCAATAAGCAAAGTACCAGAACCGCACATTGGATCGAGTAATGGTTGATGCCCATCCCAGCCACAACGCATGATAATCGCAGAAGCAAGCGTTTCACGTAACGGGGCACGACCCGATTCTGGTCGGTAGCCACGCTGATGCAAACCACTGCCTACCATATCGATCCCAAGCAACGCTTTATCTTTATGCAAACGAACGTGAATACGAACATCTGGGCGTTCTTTACTGATGTTGGGACGCGGCAAACCTTTATTTTCAAAGCAATCTACGATGCCATCTTTGACTTTCATCGCACCGTATTGGCTATTTCTGATCTCACGGTTTGTGCCGTTAAAGTCCACAACAAAACGTTTAGAGCTATGAAATTGGTTAACCCAGTTAATAGCAGATGTAGATAAATACAAGTCCATGTCGTTGTTACACGTGAACTCAGATAAAACACGTACAAATCGAGACGCTAAACGGCTCCACAAACAACAGCGATAAACCTGTTCGTTTGTCGCTTTAAATTTTACGCCTGCCTGTACTGGTTTCGCATTTTCAATGCCTAGTTTAGTCAGTTCTTCAACAAGCAAATTTTCCATGCCATTTGAAGTTACCGCGAGATATTGATTCATAGTGTTCTTTCGCTGATAAAAAATGGCTTCAATTATACCTGACTTTACGATCAATGCCTCGTTTTTAAAGGAATTTCCCCACCTGTTAGTTCAAATCATCACCAACAAAATGATCTGAAACTTTCAACATCTTCAATTTGAGTATTTTTTATTCACGAACGAAATTTTGTTCCCTTGGAAAGAAGTGAATACTTATTTACATAAATTTTGGTATATACCAGGTAATGATTATTGATGTAAGTTACTTACATTTTTGCCTTATAGGGGAATAAATGGGGTCATTTTAAGCGCTAGGTTGCCTAGTTAAGGGAGTCATCAGATTGAAATAAGTAAAATAAAAGTGACCAGCTTCATGTTTACATGCATAGAAAACATACAGTTTCATGGCTGATGGGGATCTAGTATCAAAGGAAAGGACAAAAAAAATCGACCTAACGAGGTCGACTAATGCAAACAAAGGAACGAAATAAAGAAAAAATTAAACAGGTTTACCCCACCATTGCCATAGGGGTTATTGCAAAGAGGTGATTTGCACAAGCCATGCGGTCATGCATTACTTTAATCGGCTGCCCAAACTGAAGCGCCTTATTGCCATCAAGCACAAACGCTTCTTGGTTAACATAAGCACATAAGCTCGACGTCTCGCCTGGTTCTAACACGATGAACATGCCATCAGAATATTGGTTTGTTAGAAAGACCATGTCCCCTTCTTCAGGCTCGTAACCTGAGGACTGTGCTTCAAAGAACCAGCTTTTAGGCTGTACAGGTTTATGAAAGCGCTTTGCTGCAACACAATACAGTGTTAACTCAGCTTGGCGGTATTCGCTGATGTCGAGGCATCGAATACGTTCATTAAACGTTTGGAATGCACTGGCGTCATCAACGGTAAATTCATTGTTCGAGAAGGCACAGTTAACCAACAATTTTCGGGATAAATTGGTTTGGAAAATCATTTCCTCCCCCAGATCCAGCATTAAGCAAGCTTTTTGCTCGTCAAAATACCAATTCCATTTGTCGCTGGGTTTAAGCATTATTCCGTTCTCTCTTGACTAGTTAAATCAGTGGTAAAGAGGTAAGACGCTTAATTACCTACTCGTGATTTTTAAATTTTACAAACGAACGGATAAAAAAAAAGAGGAAACAGAGTCCTCTTTTTTATGTAATAGCTACTGATTTTTCAGTGGTTTTTGATGTGTATGTTAAAGATTCTTAACAATATCACGTACTAGGCCTGGGCCGTGGTAAATAAAGCCGGTGTAGACTTGAACAAGTTTAGCGCCTGCCATCAGCTTTTCTTTGGCTGCAACATAGGAATCCACACCACCAACACCGATAATTGGAAGTTTGTCTCCTAGCTCTTCATGAAGCTTACGTACGACTTCCGTAGAGCGTGATTGCACAGGGCGACCACTTAAACCACCTGCCTCATTGGCGTGTTTCATTCCTTCTACGATCGTGCGATCCAGAGTTGTGTTAGTCGCGATCACACCATCTATATTGTTTTTCAATAAAGAATCGCAGATTTGGCAGATTTCTTCGTCACTCAAATCAGGCGCAATTTTTAATGCTAGCGGAACGTATTTGTTGTATTTCTCTGAAAGTTCCGCTTGTTTCGCTTTTAATTCAGAAAGTAGTTCATCAAGCGCTTCACCATATTGAAGTGAACGAAGACCCGGAGTGTTTGGTGATGAGATATTAACCGCAATGTAGCCTGCGTACTCATACACTTTCTCCATACAAATCAGGTAGTCCTCTGCCCCTTTCTCAATTGGTGTGTCTTTGTTTTTACCAATATTAATTCCGAGAACACAGTTGAATTTTGCTTGCTTTACATTCTCGACCAAATTATCAACGCCTAGGTTGTTAAAGCCCATGCGATTGATGATACCTTCAGCTTCGACTAAGCGAAATAAGCGTGGTTTATCATTCCCTGGTTGCGGACGAGGTGTTACTGTGCCAACTTCGACAAAGCCAAAGCCCATGGCATCAAATGCTTCAATGCATTCACCGTTTTTATCTAAGCCAGCCGCAAGACCTACTGGGTTACGGAATGTTAGTCCCATACACTCAACTGGACGAGTTGGTAATTGTTGGCGGTAGAAGAGATCAAGTGGTGTGCCGTTAAAGCGTTGGAAGTTCTTGATTGCAAGATCGTGTGCCTTCTCGGCATCGAGTTGGAAAAAGCCAGTTCTGGCTAGACGGTAAAGCATTGTGCCTCCGAAAGAAAAAAGCCCCGTATAAACGGGACAATATTATTTACTGTTTTTCATCGTAATTCAATGAAAATGAATGTATTAAGTAAAAACCTATATCTTTCTAATATTTTCAAATATAAAACAAACAATTAGAGTAAGATTTCAACAATAAAATTTATAACTAACCACCCTAAAGCAATCGATTTCAGCCTATTTTAACTTCCAAACGCTGTTACGCTGTAACTCACCTGCACTATAGTAGAAACGATGAGCAACAAAAAAGCCTCGCTAAATAACGAGGCTTTTACTTACAATTTGACTAACTCATCTACTCTTTCGACGAACAGTTGAGATTCAAGAGTACTAATTCTCGAAGTGCTACAGAAAACTTAGCAAATTCGTGGACAGAGCCAACTTTGAACTCATTCAAGATGCTTTCCCAACGGTGCAGTGATTGCTCGTTAGTTTCCATCCAATCTTCTAACGCTTTCATCACGTCTAGCTCTTCCGTTGCACAGCCGCAATTTAATACCTGAGCCGTAAGTTGACGTTGTTGCCAGTCCAGATCTTCTCGGAATGCAGCTCTTGCCAGTGCCTGCCAGTTATTATCAACGGCTTGGCTGTTAATTTGCTTCAAGAACCAGTGTAACGACAAACGGTCACCCAAGTTAAAGTAGAGCTTCGATGCTTGCTCAACCGTTTTACCTGTTTCACTCGCCACTGATGAGATATCCAGTGCAGATTGTAAGCTGGATAAACGAGCGACTTGATGTGCAAGTTTCTCTTCTACCCCTTTCTCAATCCACCCTTGAGCAAGTTCATTGTGTTCTTCTACTTCAGACTCAACCAGCATAGTGTCTAAGGTTTCAGTGATAACATTGACATCTTGCTTGTAGATAGCAATCAGCTCACCAACTGTGCATTTACCACTGCGGTTGCGAAGCAACCAACGTGCAATTCGACGTAGTGCTCGACGAACATAAAACATGATTTCGTACTGAGCTTGAGCTGTGGCGGTATTATCGAGTTCACGAGTCTGCTTAAGAATTGCTTCTAGATCGAAAATTTCACGAGCCGCACTGTATGCGTTAGCAATATCGACAACACTTGCACCGGTTTCTTCTTGCAAACGAGTGACGAAATTACAGCCCATTTCATTAACCATCTGGTTAGCCAATGCTGTAGCGATAATTTCAGCTCGCAGTGGGTGATTAACCATTTGATCTTTATAGTTACGTCGTAACGCACTTGGGAAATATTCAACAAGCTGTTTCGCATGGAATTCATCATTCGCGATTTCATCCGTAACAAGTTGCTGTTTAAGTACCATTTTACCGTAGGCAACTAACACTGATAGCTCAGGGCGAGTCAGACCTAGTCCCTGTTTTTCACGCTCGATTAGCGTTTCATCATCAGGGATGTATTCGAGAGCACGATCCAAGTACCCTGCTTTTTCCATGGTATGGATGAATCGAATTTGTTCCTTAACAATGCCAACACCTTGCTGTTCAGTAACGGAGATCGACTCAGATTGACGGTAAGCATCATCTAAGACAATTTCACCCACTTCGTCTTCCATAGACTCTAGAATTTGGTTGCGTTGCTTAACCGTAAGATCGCCATTTGAAACCAGTCCATTAAGGAAGATCTTGATGTTGACTTCATTATCCGAACAGTCAACGCCACCCACGTTATCAACGAAGTCTGTGTTCACTCGGCCGCCAGTCAGTGCGTATTCAATACGACCAAGCTGAGTCATACCCAAGTTACCGCCTTCGCCAACCACTTTTGCTCTTAAGTCACGGCCGTCAATGCGCAGCATGTCGTTAGCGCGGTCACCAACATCCGTATGAGTTTCTGTCGAGGCTTTAACGTAAGTGCCGATACCACCATTCCAAAGCAGATCGACTTTCATTTTCAAGATCATCTTAATCAGATCATTAGGCGCTAAAGATGCTTTCTTAGTACCTAACATTTTCTGAATTTCTGGTGTCAACTGGATCGATTTTGATCGACGAGAGAAGATGCCACCACCTTGAGAGATCAAATCTTTATTGTAATCTTCCCAGCTTGATCTTGGTAGATTAAACAAGCGGTTACGTTCTTCCCAGCTGGTGGCTGAATCTGGATTTGGATCAATAAAGATGTGCATGTGGTTAAAGGCAGCTTGCAATCGAATATGCTTCGATAACAGCATACCGTTACCGAACACGTCACCAGCCATATCACCTACACCGATTGCGGTAAAGTCAGTGGTCTGGCAGTTGATGCCCATTTCACGGAAGTGACGCTTAACAGATTCCCAACCACCTTTTGCAGTGATACCCATCGCTTTGTGGTCGTAACCATTTGAACCACCTGAAGCAAATGCGTCACCTAACCAGAAGTTGTACTCTGCAGAAACAGAGTTTGCTAGATCTGAGAATGTTGCTGTGCCTTTATCTGCCGCCACTACTAGGTATGGGTCATCTTCGTCATGGCGCACAACGTTTTGTGGTGGCACGACTTCACCTTCAATGATGTTATCTGATACATCAAGTAGCGCACGAATAAATCGTTTGTAACAACGTTGGCCTTCAGCAAAGATCTCATCACGGGTTGTGAGAGATGGCTGGCGTTTACAAACAAAACCGCCTTTTGCACCCACAGGTACGATAACGGTGTTCTTAACCTGTTGCGCTTTCACTAGGCCAAGAATCTCTGTACGGAAATCTTCTTGACGGTCTGACCAACGTAAACCACCACGAGCCACTTTTCCGCCACGAAGGTGAACACCTTCAATATCTGGTGCATACACAAAGATCTCGAACGCTGGTACAGGTTGCGGAATTTCTGGAATATCGCTCGGTTTCATTTTCAAAGATAACCAAGGCTTAGATTGCTTGCTTTCGTCTAGCTGATAGTAGTTAGTACGAAGTGTCGCCATGATCATGTCTATGTAACGACGAATAATACGATCATCATCCAAGCTCTCTACACGATCCAACTGCTCTGTTAGCTTTTTAATCAGATCGTTTTGGCCTTTTTCACTGCCTTTGTGTTTCGGATCGAATCGCTTGGTGAACAGCTTGACTAGACCTGTTGCTAAGTCTGGGTAGTGGCTTAGCGTGTCTTCGATGTATTGTTGACTGAATGGGAAACCGACTTGGCGCATGTATCGAGCATAAGCACGAAGAATGGAAATCTCACGCCCAGATAGCGACGCACCGAGTACCAATCGGTTAAAACCATCACTTTCAAGGTTGCCCGCCCAAATTGCGGCAAATGCTTGTTGGAAACGGTCACGAGCCTCACGAAGATCAACCGTTTTCTCGCTCTTGTGCAGCATAGAGAAATCAAGGATCCAGAATGTCTGTCCGTTATTTTTCTCGATCTCATACGGTGATTCACCGATCACTCGTAAGCCAAGGTTTTCAAGCATTGGCATTACGTCAGAAAGATGGATTGGCTCATCACGATGGTATAACTTCAAGCGAACAGCTTTTGAATCCGCCCCCTCTTCTTGAGGTCGGTAGAACAACATGCCAAGTTTATTATCATCACTTAACGCTTCTAAGCGTTCAATATCTGCAACTGCAGAACCTGGCATCATGTCCTCTTTGTATGAGCGAGGGAACGCACTCATGTATTCTTTTGAAAGAGGAAGGCCTTTGCTTTCACCAAAGTTAGCAATGATGGATTCTTTTAGTCTGTCATCCCAAGAGGTAGAAACTTCCATTAGGTTTTGCTCGATCTTTTTCACGTCTACGTCAATGTTGTTATTGTCTACACGAACAATGTAATGTGTTCTCGCTAGTGGGCTTTCTGAGAAGAACGTTGTAAATTCAACCTCTTGCTCGCAACCAAAGTACTGCTTAAGAATGCGTTGAGTTTGACGACGTAACTCCGTGTTGTAACGATCTTTAGTGACATAAACCATGCAGCTAAAGAAACGACCAAATGGGTCCTTACGAACAAATAAACGCAGTAGGTCACGATCTTGCATTTGTACAACACCCATACCCACCTCAAGCAACTCTTCTTCATTTGCTTGGAGTAGTTCATCGCGTGGGTAGTTTTCTAAGATATTGTGCAATGCTTTGTATGAATACGATCCGTGACGGTATCCGCTCGCTTCAAGGATACGGTCCACTTTTTCACGGATCAGAGGGATGCTTTGTACCGCTTGGTTATACACGGCAGAGGTATATAAACCAGTAAAGCGATGCTCACCTATTACTTTACCGTTTTCATCAAACTTCTTAACACCGATGTAATCAGTATAAGCTGGTCGGTGAATACGAGATGCTTTGTTACCTTTTGTGATAATCAGAGCGTATGGCTTTTTCGCTTCTAACCGCGCAGAGTCTGAAAGCTCAGATAGCTTGACGCTACGTACACGCTTGTCATCAGCAAATAGACCAAGTCCTTTTTCTTTAGCAGGAACAAGCTCGGTATCACCATTGACTTCTTCTAAGTCATAATCTTTGTAACCCATAAAGGTAAAATTATGATCTTCTAGCCAACGAAGAAATGCGATCGTTTCGTCCATACGATCCGTTTGGATAGAAACACGATCTTTATTTTTCTCAAGTTCATCAGTCACAAGCTTAAGCTTATCAACCATTTGCTTCCAGTCATCAACGACTAAACGAGTGTCAGATAGAATTTTTAACAGCTCTTCTTTAAGCGCTTGCATCTCTTCTTTACTAGTAAGGCGGTCTACCTCGATATGGAACAGTGATTGAAGAACACCACCCTCACCGTTTACGTCGGTAACTTGGCCTTTTTTATCACGCTGTATCTGTGTTGGGTTGTTTAACATTAGGTGGCAAACAAGGTCCAAACGCGCTAAAGCCATTTTGACTGAGTCCACTAAGAATGGACTATCTGGAACAACAATTTCTACGATTGTGTGTGTGGATTGCCAGCCTTGACGACTTACGGTCGGGTTAAATACTCGTACCGAAATCTCTTCTGGTTTTTTTTCATTGATATGGTGCCAAAGGCTGACGACAGCACCATAAAGATCGGATTCGTTTCGCTGAATCAGGTCATCATCAGCAATGTTACTGAATAAGTGTTGAGCAAGTTTAGTTACAAGCGTTTGGTGAGAAAGCTCGAGTTTGTCTTGAATCAGTTGGTAAACTTTTTCAAGCAGAACCGGCACTACATTTTCACGCGCGGTCATATTCACACTCCACATTAGAATTGTTGTTTTGTAGGGGGACTTAGTAGCTAGGTTGTTACCTTAGAAACTAAGCATAGGTAATGCATGTGCCCATTGTAAAAGCATAATTACAAATGTTTAACAACTAATCGTGGTGGTAAGAGGTGAAATGTCCGATTCTGTGACTAAGATTCCTATTTAACTCTCTGCAAATACAATACATCACAGAGTTTCTAACTTAAGAAACTTATTATTTTGGTCAGTTGTTAGTCTAAACTGGCCTTTAATGCCTAATTGACTAAGAAATGGTCTGAATCGTGCGGCGGGTAACTGCAAACGTAAACCGTTATGTGTGACGACTTGAACAACACTTGCCGCGCCAGAATAATGGGATAAAAACGTTTGATATGAAATGTTGAGGTTGAAGTAGTAATAGTTCATGAAGTAAAAACTAAGTGACATAAACAATAAGGTGGCCTTAATGACCACCCTATTGTGTTGTTTACTATTCGTCTAGTGCTTTAGTCACTTTTTCGAATAAGTCTTTAGCAAGATTATCCATTGCTTTGAGCTTTTCAAGTTCTGCTTTGATCAAAGCTTGGCGACCTTCATCGTATTTACGGAACTTAAGCAAAGGATCAATCATTCTAGATGCGACTTGTGGGTTCGAATCATTAAGTTGGCGAAGGATTTCTCCTGCAAATTGGTAACCTGCACCGGATTTATCATGAAAACGCACAGGGTTGGCACTTAAGAACGAACCAATCAAACTGCGCGTACGGTTCGGATTCTTCAAACTAAATGCTTCGTGGTTCATGGTGGCTTTCACTTTTTCAAGTGCATCCTCTGCAGGATTGCTACCTTGAAGTGCAAACCACTTGTCCATAACCAAACCATCGTGCTTCCATTTATCGCTATAGTCTGCCATAAGAGCTTCACGACACTCAAGCTGAGCACTATTTGCAGCACTCATCGCTGCAATCGTATCTGTCATGTTATTTGCAGATGCGTATTGTGCTTTCACTAAATCATTACCTTTTTCCGTATGTGCTAGGTATTGCAGACAACGGTTACGTAATGCACGCTTGCCAATCGCAGCATGATCGATCGTGTACTCTGTTTGCTTCAGTGTATGATAAGTTGCACTTAGCTCATCTTCTAACTCTTGAGAAAGTGACACTGTAATACTGTTTAGCACTTTGTCTACGGCATCGATGTCAATTTGCTGGTACCAGCCAGTAATCTCATTAATTGAAGGCAAAGAGAAAACTTGAGCAATAAAAGCTGGCTCAAGCGTCTCATCCAATAGCACACCACGGAACGCATCTATCACGCCTTCAGAAAGCGATACTTCTTGTCCGGCTTGAACGTTTTTCACGTTCTGACGAATGTACTTAGCCAATAGCATTTGGCTTGCATCCCAACGAGCAAAGTCATTCGTCGCGTGTTTCATCAAGAAGACTAATTCATCATCACTGTAGTCGTATTCTAGTTTTACTGGTGCCGAAAATTCACGCAACAAAGATGGCACTGGTTGTTCTTCGACATTTTCGAATACGAACGTTTGCTTATCTTGTTTAATATCTAGCACGTTATGAACCGATTCACCGTTAATCATCAACGGGATAACGTGACCTTTCGAATCGTACAGCTCGATATCAAACGGAATGTGCAGCGCTTGCTTCTCTGACTGGTCTTGCGTTGGCTCCGTAAATTGCTCTACCGTTAGTGCGTAAGTTTTTGCATTGGCATTGTATTCGCTATTTACGCGCAGCGTCGGTGTACCAGACTGGCTGTACCATAGACGGAATTGTTTTAAATCGACACCGGTGGCATCTTCCATTGCAGAAACACAGTCTTCACATGTGGCAGCAGTACCATCGTGACGTTCAAAGTAAAGTTTCATCCCTTTTTGGAAGCCCTCTTCGCCAAGGAGCGTATGGTACATGCGAATAACTTCGCTGCCCTTTTCATACACTGTTAGCGTGTAGAAGTTATTCATCTCAATGACTTTGTCAGGACGAATCGGGTGAGACATTGGGCTTGCATCTTCTGCAAACTGAGGGCCACGGATGATACGTACGTTATCGATGCGGTTATCTGCACGAGAGCCTAAGTCAGAAGAGAATTCTTGGTCACGGAATACGGTTAAGCCTTCTTTTAGACTTAGTTGGAACCAGTCACGACAAGTGACACGGTTGCCAGTCCAGTTGTGGAAGTACTCATGACCGATCACAGCTTCGATACCTAAGTAGTCACGATCGGTCGCCGTTTGGTCATTCGCCAGAACATACTTTGAGTTAAAGATGTTTAGGCCTTTGTTTTCCATTGCGCCCATATTGAAGAAATCAACGGCAACGATCATGTAAATATCCAGATCGTATTCAAGGCCAAAGCGTTCTTCATCCCACTTCATCGAGTTGATCAGCGATGTCATCGCATGGCCTGCACGATCTAAGTTACCTTTATCAACAAAGATTTCTAAATCAACACTGCGACCTGACATCGTGGTGTATTTGTCACGCAGTACGTCAAAGTCCCCTGCGACAAGAGCAAACAAGTAAGCTGGCTTTGGATGCGGGTCCTGCCATTGAACCCAATGACGACCGTTCTCTGCATCGCCTTCTGCAATTCGGTTACCATTGCTCAGCAAATATGGATAAGCGGCTTTATCTGCGATCACTTTTGTCGTGTATTTTGCCAGAACATCAGGACGATCTAAGTAATAAGTAATACGACGGAAGCCCTCGGCTTCACACTGAGTACAAAATGCGCCGCCTGATTTGTACAAACCTTCGAGTGCTGTATTCGCTTCAGGATCAATTTTGGTGACGATTTCAAGTTCAAACTCGGATGGAAGATCGGTCAGTACAAGCGATGATTCTTTCACTTCGTGATGAGCCCAATCCTCACCGTTTACTTTTACAGCGCGCAGCTCAAGCCCCTCGCCATCAAGTTCTAGCGTTGTTGTATTGCCTTTTTGAACAACCTTTGATATCGCCGTAACGATGGTGTCATCGTCATAAAGATCAAACGTAAGATCGATATCGGTAATCGCGTGAGATGGCTCTTGATAATCTTTACGATATTTGGCCTGGGGAGCTTGGGACATGAGCATAAATCCTTGTATGTCGAACAACAAAAATACCAGACTGCATGATCAAAAATGCAGTTCTGGTATCACTATATAAGCTATTTGTAGGGGTTGTGGTATCAGAATACAAGTCTTTCCATCAAAAAACGGAGCTTTTAGTGCTCTAGCTCCGTTTTTTGATTAACATTTAAACAACATTAACAATTTACCGTACGCTCGCGTAATATGTCGTAGCAAGATAAGCTATCAAGGCGTTACCCGATTAAGTACCGCGTACATATCGCCATTTGAATCTTCAATCGTTAATTCATTTTTGTTGAGCTTATAGGTGGTCCCGTGCTCGCCATTTTCATAGAGCAAGACTAAATATTCATCTTCTGTGTAGAAAACACCTTGCTTGATTGACTCATCCCCTTCTTCGTTGGATACCCGAAACATAAACACGAAGTCAGGTTGAAGTATCAGATCCATATGGTTGATGTTGTTTGCCACAAGGCCATCTCCGGATACATAAGAGCTAGACCATATGCCCGCTAGCGAGTTAGACAACCCTTTAGTAAAAGTCACACCATTAAGATCAAGCGTATTGTGATTATTGCGATAGGCATAAATTTGAGGCTCATCTGTGTTTAAGCCAAGAACGATGGTGTCTTCATTGGCGTTATACAATCCTTCCCAATGATCGACAGAATAATCTTTCTTTTGAATATCAATAGAAAAGCTGTAGTCGGAACCCAGTGACAGTTTTATCGCACGAAAATTTTCAGCCGACTCTTCGGGGTTTGGGTTCATTAAATACCAGTCTCCGATGAGAAACGGCGTGTCAAAGTGACTTAATTCATCTTCTCTGGTGTTTTCTCCGCTAAACACACTAAAGCAGCAAAAGCTAAGTAAAATAAAGAACCATTTCATATCGGCATCCTTATCGTTTTCTTTTAGCTTAGGCAGTAGTCCTCACTTTCGCGAAATTTTAGATGTAGATCACGTAAATTATTGGGAAAAAATAAGCGAATATCTTACTTGATACTCAATACAAACAAAGATGAAAAGACATAAAAAAAGAGTGAGCCTGAAAGACTCACTTCTTTTTACTTTGAATTGCCAGTTATTATGACTGATTTTTCTGCTTGAGTAGATCAACCATAATCGCGACAGACTCATCTAAATAAACATCAGGCGCTTCATAATCTTTAGGTATATCATCCAATGTTTTGAATGCTTCCTTACCTAAAGCAGCTTGACGCTCATTGATGCGTTGCAAACGAAGTGCTTCCGCTTTATCCGATTCAGCCTTACGAACTTTCTCGTTCAAAGACAACATATTATCGTCTTTTTCTTTACGATACTTCTCTATGTCTTCATTGATGAAACGGAATTCCATCTCATCAGAAATACGCTTGTTATGAAGAGCGGTGAGTTTTTCAACTAGTGCTTCGTTGCTTGGGAAGGTTTGATATTTTGCTTTATCAATCTGATCCCAAGGTAGTGCATTGTCTTCTACACTTTCACCCGTTTCAGAAGCTTCAATTGGTGTTGGGTACGAAATATCGGGTGCAACACCACGATTTTGCGTACTTCCACCGTCAATACGGTAGAACTTCTGAATCGTGTACTGAACGTAGCCTAGCTCTTTATCGAAAAGATCGTAGATATGATTCAGTGAACGATGCTGTTGAACCGTACCTTTACCAAAAGAATTTTCACCTAAAATAATTGCACGATTATAATCTTGCATTGCTGCTGCAAAAATTTCAGACGCTGAAGCACTGTAGCGGTTAATCAACACCGTCAGCGGACCATCGTAGCTCACTTTTCCGTCAGTATCGGCGTTCACCTTAATACGACCATAACTGTCACGAACTTGAACAACAGGACCTTCTTTAATGAATAACCCTGTTAATGCTGTCGCTTCCGTTAATGCACCACCACCGTTGTTACGTAGATCAACGATTACGCCGTCAACGTTTTTGGTTTTTAACTCAGCAAGCAGTTTATCGGTATCTTTCGACAAACCGACGTAGAAACTTGGCACTTCTAAAATACCAATCTTCTTACCATCTTTTTCGATGATCTCCGACTTCACTGCGCGATCTTCTAGGCGAACTTTGTCACGAACAATTGTGACAATGTAACTCTTCGCATCGTTACCTTCTGGCAAGATCTGTAGATTAACCTTTGTGCCTTTTGGGCCTTTGATTAATTGAACTACATCATCCAGACGCCAACCGATCACGTCGACAATCTCTTCACCATCTTGTCCAACACCGATGATTCGATCCCCTTCGCCAAGTTGCTTGCTCTTCGACGCTGGGCCACCAACAACAAGTGAACGAATTACTGTGTAATCGTCAGTCATTTGCAGAACGGCACCAATGCCTTCCAGAGAAAGGTTCATTTCCGATTGGAATTGCTCAGCATTACGTGGAGAAAGGTAGCTAGTATGAGGGTCGACTTGTCGGGCGAAGGCATTCATATATAACTGGAACGCATCTTCGTTATTAGTCTGTGTGATCCGCTTCATCGCGTTGTTATAACGCTTCTCTAAAACCTCTTTAATCTCTGGCCATTCTTTGCCAGTCAGCTTCAGATTTAACGCGTCATATTTCACGCGCTTACGCCATAACTCGTTGAGCTCCGCTTCGTCTTTTGGCCATGCAGCTTCAGAACGGTCTAACTCTATCTCGTCATCAGTATCAAACTTGATCTCTTCGTCGAGTAGCGTTAACGCATAAGCAAAACGCTCGAAACGCTTTTGCATTGAGAGGTTATAAACATCAAAAGCAATTTGGTTGTTACCAGCTTTTAGCTGATCATCAAGCTCAATTGACCAGTCTTTAAAAGAGTCGATGTCCGCTTGAGTAAAAATATTTCTATTATAATCAAGCAATTCTACATAGCGTTCAAAGATCGCTTTGGAGAAATCATCATTGAGGCTGAAATGCTTATAATGAGAGCGGGTAAATCGAGAGGTGACTCGTTTGCTAGCTGTTTCGTGCTGAACTTCAGGAGCGAGAACCGGCAAGTCATCTTTATGTAGTTTGGCTTCGAGAGCCTGAGCTGATGCTGCTAGCCATAAGCTAGCAGCAATCAGTGTCACTTTTGAACGGCAATTCATGCGTAGGAGTATCTCCTTTATGCGCGCAAGTGCTCCGCTTTCACAACCATTTGTAGGCCGTTAGCAAGTTGAACACGTACATCATCCTTATTGATCTCAACAATGGTCGCTGCCATGTTTCCTTTGCCCATGTTCACGTTAACTGCGTTACCTACTGTGATTTCGTCAGCATTTAGAGCGCGCGTTTCTACAGGCTTAGTTGTTTTTTGTACTTTTGGTTTGTTAGTACGACGAGGCTGTTGAGGCTTTTTAGCCGCTGGTTTCGCTTTCGCCTTACCCTCTTCACGAGCTTTTTGTGCTTGTTCTTTACGACGAGCTTGAACTTTTGCCTTGCTTTCTGCAAGTGTCGCTTTCGCGTGTTCAACGTGCTCTTCTTCTAGCTCACCACAAGGGTTGCCGTCTAGGTCTACACGTACTGCACCTGGTTTTACACCATGTAGGTAACGCCATGATGAAGTGTACTGTCTTAACGCTGCACGAAGCTGTGTTTTGCTTACTTTTTCGTCTTCACTTAGACGTTCCGCAAGATCTTGAAAAATACCAATTTTCAGAGGTTTTGCTTCACCTTCTAAAGTAAAGCACTTAGGGAAACATTCAGCAATATATGCAATAACTTCTTTGCTGTTTTTTAACTTTTCAGTCATGAGGGGTCCTGATTTGAGCGGATTTCCGCGAGCATTAAGAAAAAATATTCTCGTATTATAGTGACATGCCAAGGAAAAACCACACTCGAAGGCTAATTTATGCGTCGTTCGCGTGTGAATTAAGCAGCTTTTCTACTTCAGCCATGAAATGAGTGAGACCTTCTTCGTCTGTTTCATTGAATCGACCAATACTTGGGCTGTCAATATCAAGGACACCAACCACCTTTCCATTAATAGAAAATGGAATCACAATTTCTGAATTGCTCGCTGCATCGCACGCTATATGTCCCTCAAATTCATGAACGTCGTATACTCTTTGTATGGTGTTAGTTTTTGCAGCAGTACCACAGACACCGCGACCCATAGGAATGCGGACACAAGCTGGTTTTCCTTGGAACGGACCAAGAACGAGCTCTTCACCTTTTGCTAGGTAAAAGCCAGCCCAGTTAAGATCGTCCAATTCCATGAAAAGCAGTGAGCTCAAGTTTGCTAGGTTAGCAATAAAGTCTGGCTCAGACTCAATTAGAGCAACGGCTTGTTTGGTTAGTCTATGGTATTGTTCTATGTTCATATTAACTTCCTACTTACTATAAAAGCTTCCATTCTCATTGTATGGCGCTAAAATGCAGCCCTACTTTATAATAGGACTTATTCTCAATTACAATGCTTCTGAAAAATGACACTATTAGCCGTTCTTGGTTGATAACACAAGTAAAAAAGCACAAGTCCAAGCTGATCATAGCGAACTTGATAGCGGTGCTTGCAACCTTGATTAGTGTTCCAATCCCCCTTCTCATGCCGTTGATGGTTGATGAGGTTTTATTGGACCAACCAGCAAAAGGCTTAGCTGCTATGAATGCCATTCTCCCTGAAGCGTGGCACACTCCGACGGGTTATATATTTTTCACCCTTTTCTTGGTCGTCCTGATGCGAGCTGCAAGTCAGGGGTTAAATATCCTTCAAAGCCGACAATTTACACTTGTTTCTAAAACGATCACGTTTGAGATGCGCAGTAAAATGATCGACAAGCTTGGTCGTATCAGCATCCGCCAATACGAAACCAAAGGCAGCGGAGGCATCAACGCCCACCTTATCACTGACATTGAGACCATTGATAAATTTATTGGTTCTACGTTAGCAAAATTCGTTATCAGTTTTTTAACGGTCATTGGTACTGCCATCGTTCTGCTTTGGCTCGACTGGCGACTTGGTCTATTTATTCTGCTAGTTAACCCTATTGTCATTTACTTCTCACGTAAACTAGGAAGTATGGTTAAACATCTGAAACGGAAGGAAAATCATTCTTTTGAAATTTTCCAAAATCGTTTAGTTGAAACATTAGATGGCATTTACCAGCTGCGCGCAGCCAATAAAGAGCGAGAATTTCTCCAGCAACTCAAAGACAGTGCGAACCAAGTTCGCGTGGATGCAGACAAGTATGCGTGGCAATCAGAGGCGGCAGGTCGCGTCTCTTTCCTACTCTTCTTAATCGGTTTTGAGTTATTCAGAGCCGTCGCCATGCTGATGGTCATGTTTAGTGACCTCACTATTGGTCAAATCTTTGCTGTTTTTGGTTACCTATGGTTTATGTTGTCTCCTGTTCAAGAGCTGCTCGGCATTCAGTTTTCTTGGTACAGCGCGAAAGCTGCGTTAAAACGCATCAACGACTTATTAGTATTAGAAGAAGAACAAAGACCGGTACCTAAGGTAAATCCTTTCAAAGAAGACAGAGAAGTCGATGTTAAAGTAGAAAACGTAGACTTCTCTTATAATAATGAAAACAAAGTTCTAGATAACCTTTCTTTACATATACCGGCAGGAAAGAAAGTGGCGCTAGTTGGTGCGAGCGGAGGCGGTAAGTCGACCTTAATACAACTACTTATTGGGGTTTATCGTCAAAACTCCGGTAGCATTCGCTTTAATGATGAATTAACAGAAGATATTGGTTTTGAAGTAATTCGTGACAAAATTGCCGTGGTATTACAGCAACCTATACTATTTAACGACACCTTGAGGCATAATCTAACACTCGGTGGGAATTTTGACGAAATGTCACTTTGGCGAGCTCTTGAAGTAGCTCAGCTGCAAGATGTTATTTCTCAACTGAATCACGGTTTGGATACTCAAGTCGGCCGTAACGGCATTCGTTTGTCAGGTGGTCAACGACAACGCCTTGCCATCGCAAGAATGGTGCTGAGTAATCCTCAATTTGTTATTTTAGACGAAGCCACGTCTGCGCTTGATACCGCTACTGAAGCGGCATTGCACAAAGCATTGACTGAATTCTTACGTGGCAGAACAACATTAATCGTTGCGCACCGTCTATCAGCCGTAAAACAAGCCGATTTGATCTACGTGCTTGAAGATGGAAAAGTGACGCAAACAGGTACTCATGGTGAGTTAGTTGAGCAAGAAGGCTTATATCAAACCTTATATGGGGGCATACAGTCCCACGCTTAAATCGTTCAAGTTAGAGAGGTCGTTATGACCTCTCTGTCTAAGCACGCCATGCAGCCAAATAATGTGCGCTTGTGCCAAGGTTGCGAATTGCCTGTCGATATCGTCGACTTACCCAATGGAAAAAATGCACACTGTCCTCGTTGTGGCACACAGTTGTATCGAGGCGGTAGCCCTAGCCTCTCAGGTAATTTAGCCGTCGCGATAACCTGTATCCTGCTATTTATTCCATCACACTTTTTTAACTTTATTAGTATCCGACTCTTTGGTGTGATGATTCCGGCAACCCTACCTTCAGGGATGATCACATTGATGGAAGAAGGCTTTGTTCTTCTTTCACTGCTTATTCTATTTTGTAGCTCTCTAGCGCCGCTGACGGTTTGTGTTTCAGTGGTTACGGCGCATATCTCGCTGCATCAACGGTGGTTTCGAGGGCTTCGTGTTTCACTGTGGCTAATTCAACATTTGAAACATTGGGTAATGCTGGATGTGTTCTTAGTTAGCATCGCCATTTCCTGCTTCAAACTCCAAGATTATTCCGACATTTTTGTAGGCCCAGGGTTAATTGGTTTGGTTCTTTTGCAGATATTTACCGTTTTGTTAGTTTCTCGAATCAGTGTGCGTCGTTACTGGGAAGCCTGGAAACCAGAACGTCTTTACTCCTTTGAACACAAAGACGTGCATTGCCATGAGTGCCACTTGTCTCAACCTGAAGGTGACCATTGTCGGCGTTGTCACCACGAGTTATATCATCGCAAGCCCAACTCCATTCAGAAGACGTGGGCTTACCTCATTGCGGCAACGATAGCGATTTTCCCAGCCAACTTAATTCCTATTTCCATCTTGCTGACCAATGGCAAACGTTTGGAAGATACCATTTTCTCAGGCGTAGCTGGGTTGGTAAAAAGCGGTATGTATGGCATCGCAGTGATCATTTTTGTGGCCAGTATTGTTGTGCCAGTTGTAAAAATACTAGGCCTTGCCTACATCATGCTTTGCATTCAATTCAAACGTTCGGTGTTTAAGAGACAACGAATGATGGTTTACTTTGTTGTTAAATGGATCGGTAAATGGTCTGTGATGGACTTGTTTGTTATTTCTATCATGATGACCTTAGTCGATCGTGGTCAGATACTTGATTTCACACCAGGTTATGGCGCCGTAGCCTTTGGTGTTGTCGTGGTATTGACCATGCTTGCAGCGGAAAGTATTGATCCAAGGCTAATCTGGGACCAAACAGGCCCAACACAATCAGAAAAAGAGTCAATGAATGAGTGATCAGAACAGTTCTCAAACGTCATACGTACCAGATGTAAAGCGGAGCAAAGGCATATCTCCTCTTTGGCTTTTGCCAATTTTGACCATGGTCTTAGCTGGCTGGCTTGTGGTGAAGTCGATACACGATGCAGGACAACGGGTGCAAATCTATTTTTCTGACGCTGCTGGCTTGGTTGCCGGGCGAACCACTATCCGTTACCAAGGGCTAGAAGTCGGTATGGTGAGAGACATTAACCTCACTGAAGATCTCAGCAGTATTTATGTTGATGCCGATATCTACCCTGAAGCGGCAAAATTGCTGAACGATAAAACTCGCTTTTGGCTGGTAAAACCAACAGCAAGCCTAACAGGAGTTTCTGGGCTCGATGCGCTCGTGTCGGGTAATTACATTTCGATTCAACCTGGAGATGGTCAAGAGTTTGAAACAACGTTCCATGCGTTAGACTCTGCACCAACAGATTTGCGCGTTTCACAAGGTTTGAACATTAAACTCAAAAGCCGCGATTTAGGTGGTGTGTCGATTGGATCTCAAATTGTTTATAAGAAAATTCCAATCGGTGAAGTCTACAGCTACCAGCTGGATGAAGACGCAAAATCTATCACGATTCAAGCCAACATTCAGGATCAATACCGACATATCATTAACAACCGCAGTCGGTTCTGGAACGTAAGTGGAATCGGTGCCAGCATCGGTTTTGAAGGCGTCGATGTAAGGCTAGAAAGCATGAGTGCTCTACTCGGAGGCGCGATCGCCGTCGATTCTCCGGATGACGGTGAGCCTGTAGAAGAGAATACTGAATTCCGTCTGTATAAAGATTTGAAAACTGCAGGTCGAGGTATCGCTGTTAAAATCGTCCTCCCTGATGACAGTAAAATCAGTGGCGAAGGCGCACCCATTATGTATCGCGGAATCGAGATTGGCCAAGTTACAGACTTAAACCTATCCGAAGGGCGAGAAGTGATATTAGCGTCAGCGGCAATTCAACCTGCTTTCAGTGACATGCTGACGACAGGTACCCGATTCGTCTTAGAAGAAGCAAAAGTGTCCCTCTCTGGTGTTGAAAACATTGCCAATCTCGTGAGAGGAAACTTCTTAACCATTGTGCCAGGTGCCGGTGATCGCTCTCGCCGCTTTACTGCCATTCGTAAAAACGTTTTTAACCAACAGCAAGAAAAGTCCATCGCTATTCGTTTAGTGTCTGACAACTCGTTTGGCCTAGATAGCGGTGCCAACGTGCTTTACAAAGGCATCGTTGTCGGTTCAATTATCAACGTAGGCTTAGTTGAAGAAGGTAAAAAATCGCAACATGAAGTATTTATGGACGTATTGATTGATCATGAATACAAACATCTGATCAAATCAAACAACCGTTTTTATGTAACCGGAAGTGCCTCTGCAGAGTTAACGGAATCGGGCCTCAGCGTTACCGTTCCTCCGGCAAAACAGTTGTTAACTGGGTCCATTAGCTTTGTAAGCGAAGGCAAGCAAGATATTCAAAAAGAGTATCAACTGTTCCAAAACGAATCATTGGCAGAACTAGCACAGTACAACCAAAGTGGCTCTAGAGCACTCACACTGTTTGCTTCTGAATTGCCGCCGATTTCCAAAGGCAGCCCTCTACTCTATCGTAATCTTCCTGTTGGTAACGTCTCCGATTTCCAATTGGTTGATGGCGGTGTGTTAATTAAAGCAACCATCGAAAACCGCTTTGCTTACCTCGTAACACCGCAAACCGTCTTTTGGAACCGTTCAGGGATAGAGATAGATGCATCGCTAGCCGGTGTGAGTGTGAAAGCTCACCCTTTAAAATCGTTAATCGAAGGTGGCATCGCTTTTGACTCTGTTCCTGGCGTTGAAAACAAAATTGGAGACAACTGGAAGTTATATACAGATCAAAAAACCGCACGCAAATTTGGACGCGTTATTGCGTTAGAAACAGACGGCTCACAAGAAATTGCCAAAGGAATGCCGATAGAGTATCAAGGCGTCAAAGTTGGTGAAGTCACACTGGTTGTACCAAATTTTCGTCGCAATATGGTTGAAATTACCGCAAGAATCCTACCTGAATACGTAGAAAACATTGCGGTTGAAGGCTCACATTTTTGGCTAACTGAGCCAGAGATTGGCTTAGGTGGCGTGAAAAACCTTGGCGCATTGGTGTCGAAATCCATCAGTGTTGAGCCAGGTAAAGGTAAAGCTAAATTTGATTTTCAGTTGGAAAACGGTTCAGAACGTGTTAGGGGCATAATGTTTACTTTACAAAGTGAACAACGAGGCTCAGTACAAGTCGGAACGCCTATTCTTTACCGCCAGATGGAAGTCGGCCAAGTAACCGACGTGAGCCTAGGAGAGTTTGCAGATCGCGTCGTCACGACCATCAAGATACAGCCTGAATATGCTTACCTCGTTCGTCAAAACAGTGTGTTTTGGAATGTTTCAGGAGTAGATGTCTCCATCGGAATTACTGGTGCGAACATCAAAGCGGGCACATTTGATAGTTTAGTTCGCGGAGGAATTGCGTTTTCAACGCCAGAGCAATCGACTATTCCACCAGCGGCAAAAAGTGGGCAATCTTTCTTTTTGTATCCACAAGCTGAAGAAGGTTGGACTCAATGGCGTACTGCGATTCCTAAGCCGTAGAATAAAGCTCAATTCACATACAATTGAAGTTTGATCACTTTAAAAGAGCAGCAATCGCTGCTCTTTTTTATTGCTCGGCCCTTGTCACTATTCGTTTCTGCTTCGCTTTCGTATATTATTTGCCACAAATTCTGCAAACGAGATTCCACATTGCATCCTAATGTTTACATCCCAGACGCGTTTCTGGAAAAAATCCAAACTATCCTTCCTGCTAACCTCAACATGGAAGACTTTATCGCATCGTGCCAAAAGCCACTGCGCAAGAGTATTCGTGTTAATACGTTGAAGATCAGCGTTGAGGCGTTTCTAGAACGTGCAGACGCAAAAGGCTGGAAGCTTTCCCCTGTGCCTTGGTGTGACACGGGTTTTTGGATTGAAGCGGACGAGTCAGTTGTACCATTAGGCAACACCGCAGAGCACATGTCAGGCTTATTCTACATTCAAGAAGCCAGTTCAATGATGCCAGTATCTGCGCTGTTTATGAATGACGAATCTTACGATGCCGTGTTAGATACAGCAGCTGCACCAGGATCAAAGACCACTCAAATCGCGGCTTTAATGAACAATGAAGGCGTTCTCGTGGCCAATGAATACGCCGCAAGTCGTGTAAAAGTGCTGCATGCCAACGTGGAACGTTGTGGTGTACGTAACTCCGCACTAAGTAACTTCGATGGGCGCGTTTTTGGCGGTTGGCTACCAGAACAATTTGATGCGGTTCTGCTCGACGCGCCCTGCTCCGGCGAAGGCACCGTTCGCAAAGACGAAGATGCAATGAAAAACTGGACGCAAGCTTCCGTGCTCGACATCGCTGACACACAGAAAGATCTTATTGAAAGCGCCTTCCATGCACTAAAGCCCGGTGGTGTGATGGTTTACTCAACGTGCACACTCAGTACCGAAGAAAACCAACAAGTTTGTCATCACTTGAAAGAAACCTTTGGTGATGCCGTTGAGTTTGAAAGCCTTGAGACCTTGTTTGAAAACGCAAATGCTGCTCTAACTGAAGAAGGTTTTTTGCATATCTTTCCACAGGTCTACGACTGCGAAGGGTTCTTTGTTGCAAGAATTCGTAAACTGGCTGCTGTTGAACCACCAAAGGTCAAAAAGCGCATGGGCAAGTTCCCGTTTACCAAAGCATCGAAAAAAGAATCGGTTGAAATTGCCCAACAGCTGCAAAGTGCGTTAGGTATTGAACTTCCGAATGACAGTTCTGTATGGCTTCGCGATAAAGATGTCTGGTTGTTCCCTAATTCTTTAGAGCCAATGATCGGCGAATTACGCTTCTCCCGTATGGGTATCAAGATCGCGGAAGCCCATAAAAATGGCTACCGTTGGCAGCATCAGGTGGCAACGGCATTAGCGACAGGCTCTGAGGCAAACGCCATTGAACTCAGTATTGAAGAAGCGCGCGAATGGTACATGGGACGTGATGTTCGCCCACAAACGATTCCTGAGGGAATGAAAACAGGTAAAGGCGAAGTGCTTGTCACCTATCAAGGCGCAGTCATTGGCCTTGGGAAATGGGTAAGCAACAGAATAAAGAATGGTCTTCCTCGCGAATTAGTACGAGATAAGAACTTATTTTAAAGAAGTAGCAAATCATAAATAAATGAAAAGCCATCGTATTTGCGATGGCTTTTTAATTCGTAAGTATGAAAGCAACTGGGCTCGCTAGCGATCCGGATACGCTGTACTAAACTAGTTGTATCAAAGTAATGCTTTGATATGGCATTTCTCTCTATGTTCACCAACAAAATTATTGTTGGAAAAAGTTTAGCGCAGGCTCTGCGGAGCCGTTTCCCCTAGGCCCAAAAAAAGGAAAAGTTTGGGCCGTTTTTTTGGCTGCCGATCCGCTATACGTGAGTTTGGGCTACGCCAGACGAATGCCGTCTTTCTCGATAACAATCTTGCCCTGCTTGTACAATCCACCAATGGTCTTTTTGTAAGTACCTTTACTTGTACGGAAAGCGTCAAAAATCGCTTCAGGAGAAGACTTATCGTTCAAAGGTAAAAAGCCGCCTTTCTTCTCTAACAGATCAAGAATCTTGCTAGAAAGATCGTCCATTTTTGCCACGCCGACTTTTTGTAGCGCGAGATCGATTTTGCCATCTTCACGAATTTGCTTAATAAAGCCTTTCAGTTTCTTACCGATGTAAAGCTTACCAAACACATCTGATGGGAAAATCATGCCCCAATGCTTTCCGTTAACAATCGCTTTGTAGCCAAGTTGACTGCGCTCTGCGATGATCAAATCAACTTGTTCGTTAACTTCATAATTCGCCGGAGTTTTGTCTAACCATTTGTTGAACTTAGTCGTACCAACAATGCGGCCTGACGCTTTGTCAGTATAAACATAGACAAGAATAGTTTGTCCCGCAGAGAAGCGAGTGCGTTGCTCACTAAAAGGAATAAGTAAATCCTTCTCTTTGATGCCCCAATTTACAAAAGCACCTGTCGCGTTGACGCCCTCAATCTTCATTAAGCCCCATTCACCCACTTGGGCAATAGGTCTTTCAATGGTCGCAGCAAGCTGGCTTTCTGAATCGAAGTACAAAAATACGTCTACATGATCACCAATTTCAGTACCCTCTGGTACATACTTATTAGGCAGTAGAACAGAACCGTAATCATCACCATCCAGAAATACGCCAAAATCAGCCTTTTTAATGACTTCTAAGCTGTTAATTTGACCAATTTTAATCATTGATTTTGTCTCTTTTTAAATTTACGTGGAATTATACCTAAACTAACAAGAAAATCAGAGAGAAAAGCATAGTGCTCTGTTATGCTGTTGTCGTTCAGCTATATGCCCCAGTCACTCTTTTAGCACTTTTATGCTTACCTGCTCAACAGTACGCATAAGTTAAGAATGCTTTAACAAAGTCAGGAGCTTTCTTTGGTCACCGTCGATAAACAAGACTCAATAACATTAAAAATCAGTCATGCACTCGCAAAGAGCAAAAGTGTCGACCTAGATATTTACTTTTTTATACCTGGTGAGCTTGGTTTAAACGCCGATATCATCAGTGAATCCGAATTTTATTACACTTCAATCACACAGCAACGCTCTTATTACAGTACTGAAATCCTTCTACCGCTAGTACACAGTCGACTTGCCAAGCGTGGACGCCTGTCGAATCAGCAATACAGAGTAAGTTTGAGCTTGTTCGCTTACCAATACGTTATCGCGCTAGACAAAGCGGTGGCAAGTTTAAACAAGCATCAGAACAACTCCGTAACGGAAGATGAAGTTGACGAAGTTATCGAGCTCACGCTTGAGATCTTAAAGCGCTTGCGACGTTCTATTCCTTATGAAGAGAACTTAAAACGGTACTACGTTAACATCGATAACTATCTGTCTTGGTATACCGAGCAAAAGTTTTTATCTCTAGTGGCTCATCTCCCACGTGAAGGCGATTATGGCACGATTAAGAAACGCTTGATCACGCTCTGTGAAAAAGAGCAAGCCCATCGAAAACTCAACAAGTACAACTCTCCAAGAGTCGTTGAAGACGTTACTCGTCTATCTAACAAAATGCGCTTGCTAAGACGCTTGATTGAACACCCTATCGTGCTTCGTGAAGAAACCATATCAATGGGTAACAACATCAAGCGTGCTATCAAAGGTATTGCTACTGGCTTGGTGATGGTTGTCGTGACCTCAACCGTGATTCTCGCTCGCGATTATCTTGGGGAAATTTCCGCGTCCTTCATTATCGCGATGTCATTTATTTATGCTCTACGAGAAATCTTTAAAGATGATTTGCGCGATGCGATGTGGCGATGGATCCGTAAAGGCAAGCCAAAGTGGCGCAAGAAGTATGTTGATCCAACAACGAAAAAAGTGGTCGGCAGAAAATTAGAGTGGCTCGATTATCGTACGTTAAGTAGCTTGCCAGATAAGATTCAAAGAATACGTAAGAAGCGCGTCGTGCAGCGCGAAGAGCAGATACTTCATTATCACGAGAAAACCGAAATGGCGACCTCTCTATTCTTGAGTGGTTATGAGCAAACAAGAGAAACACTGAACATCAGTTTGCGCCCTATCATCCGCTTGATGGATAAAAGCTCAAACCGAGTTTACCGTTTAAATGAAGGGCAAGTGACCAAAGAGTCGGTAGAGAAACGTCATTTGCTCAATGTGATTGTCAAAGAGGACAACCACACCGATGAGCCTGTTTATTATCGTTGGAAAGTGGTCTTAAACCGCTCCAAAATCGTCTCGATTGAGCAGATTGAACTCAATTAAAGCGATATTCTTTAAAAACAGCAAACCACTAAGCAGCCTCTTTTCTTTGTTGGGCTGCTTTTTTTATCGAAAGAGTCAACGAGAATTCAGCCATAGGTTCGTCACCATGTAAGCTAGGGCACAACGCGACGATTTTTACATCGCAATTCACTCGTTCACCCGTTGCCAACGTATGATCGAGCATCTCATCAATGACATGACCATCGTTACACACAAAGTGTACATCCGCTTCCGGACGTTTTAAAAACTCGGCTTTGACGCCTTTAAATGCTAAAGAGATCGCTTCTCCTTTTTCTTGCGCCTTGCTCATAGCAAGAAAACCACCAGCTACATCCGCCCCAACAGCTAAAGCGCCGAAATACATGCTATTCAAATGGTTCTTTGTTCTTCTTCGCAAAGGGATTCGAACCTCAACGTGCTCGCTATCTATCGCAATGATCTTAGGGTGACAAAGCCAAATCAGAGGCACTTTAGAAAAGCCAAATAGATTTAGGTACAAATTTGCACGACGTACAGCTGATAACATTTTGGTCTCCTTACCAATCTAGTCAGACCAGTTAATCAACGAAAGAAATAGATGTCAAAGAAATGTTAACAAAAGCTCGATCTCACGAGTTATTCAGCCACTAATTTAGTGACATTGTCACACAGATAAACATGAGGTTTGCCGCAGTTACCTTTATTGCCTAACGGTGAGTTAGATGAAATGGTTATAAATTCAAATGTATATATATATTGATTTAATGATCAAGTTTTGTCATTTATACATAAGTCATTTAAATGAATACCTACACCTTTGTATACAATTCGGTATTTCCTGGCGAAGATTCCCGTGAAACGGTTTATTCCTGCCTGTAATTCCGTTATCTTTACCCCTTCGCAATAGAGAATAAAGCTATAACATGCCTATAAAAACAGATGAATTGAGAACCCAACCTTTGGGTCCAATGCCTACCCCAGCAGAGCTAGGTAGTGTACATCCTATTACGGATGACGTTGCAGACCGTATCGCTCAATCTCGTCGTCAGATTGAAAACATTTTATCGGGTGAAGACGATCGCCTTCTTGCGATTGTAGGTCCGTGTTCTGTTCACGACACTGAAGCTGCCATTGATTACGCCACTCGCCTGAGTGAAATCCAAGACAAGTACAAAGACGAATTGTTTATCGTGATGCGTACTTACTTTGAAAAGCCTCGTACAGTAGTTGGTTGGAAAGGTTTAATTACTGACCCTAACCTAGATGGCTCTTACGCGCTTGAAGCTGGTCTCCATAAAGCACGTAAACTACTACTGGATATCAACAAGCTTGGTCTTGCGACTGCTACTGAGTTTCTTGATATGATTACTGGTCAATACATAGCGGATTTGATCACGTGGGGCGCGATCGGTGCTCGTACAACAGAATCGCAAATTCACCGTGAAATGGCATCGGCGCTGTCTTGCCCAGTTGGTTTCAAAAATGGCACAAATGGCAACGTAAAAATTGCAATTGATGCAATTCGCGCATCGAAAGCCTCGCATTACTTCTACTCTCCAGATAAGAATGGCCGCATGACGGTTTATCGTACAAGTGGTAACCCATATGGTCATATTATTTTACGCGGCGGAGAGAAAGGCCCTAACTTTGATGAAGCGTCAGTAAAACAAGCGTGTGATGCTCTAGCCGAGTTTGGCTTGCCACAACGTTTGGTTGTGGATTTCAGCCACGCAAACTGTCAGAAGCAGCACAGAAAACAAATCGACGTTGCTCAAGACATTTGTAACCAAATTAAGTCAGGCAGTACTCGTATTGCGGGTATCATGGCTGAAAGCTTTATTCTTGAAGGCAATCAGCCAATGACTGACATCAACAACCTAACGTATGGTCAATCTATTACAGACCCATGCCTAGGCTGGGAAGATACTGCTACAATGCTAGATATGCTGGCAAACGCCGTTAAATCCCGAAAGTCCCTATAACAAAATAATCAAGGAATCTTCATGCCATCGTTTGATATTGTTTCTGAAATCGATACGGTTGAACTACGTAACGCCGTTGATAATGCTAACCGTGAATTGTCTACTCGTTTCGATTTCCGCAACGTTAATGCGAGCTTTGAGCTAGTAGAAGAAAACGTAAAAATGTCTGCGGAAGGTGACTTCCAACTTAAGCAAATGCGCGATATTTTACGTGGCCACTTGGCAAAGCGTAATATTGATGCAAACGCAATGGATGCACAGGACCCAGATGTAACTGGTAAGAACTGGCACCAAACTCTGCTTTTCCGCCAAGGTATCGATACACCAACAGCCAAAAAAGTAGTGAAACTTATCAAAGACGCAAAGTTAAAAGTACAAGCCTCTATTCAAGGCGACAAGGTACGTGTTACTGGTAAGAAACGTGATGACCTGCAAGCGACAATGGCAGCGATTCGTGAAGCAGAGATGGGCATACCATTCCAGTTTAACAACTTCCGTGATTAATCTGTCTGAGAAGTAACTTAGTTTAAAAACGCCAGCGCATAGTTCGCTGGCGTTTTTGTTGGCCTTTTAATCGAGCAAGCCAAGTGCCCACTTTTTAACGTGGTTATATCACCAAGTCCTGCCCTTGCAGCAATAAGAACTCGCTCGTCCCTTTAGGGATAAACACGCAAACTCGAAGCTTTTCAGATTTAGCCTTGGTCAACATATCAGAGAGTTCAGCTGCGCTGGAGAAAGCTTCTCGCTCTGCATCTCTTCGTATTAGCTCTAACACGTTCGCTTCGCATCGAGTTGAGTAAAGTGCTAGCTCGGCTTGTTGCATGTAGCGCACGGCCTTAATTGGCAACATCTCAACGTCTTTCCCTACCTGTATCCAAGTACAACTTCCTTTTTCATCCAAAGGTGTTGCCATGGTCGCTTGGTAAATCGTTTCTAACTCTCTATTATCTCGCGCGTTTTCAACCTCAGGATTCGAGAAGAATTGCTCCCAAAACTTACGACGTAAATCGACGCTAGGTAGTGCTTCTTTAATCGAATTACGCTTTGAGTTAGCAAAGTCCGCCATCAACCCCATGTTTTGTGGCAGTATCGATTCAAGCTTTTCACGGATGTTTCGAATTAAAACTGGGGAGGCGCCGCCACTAGAAATAGCAATTTGTATGCGGCCACGATTGATCATAGAGGGCGTAATGAAGTCACAATAAGGCTTATCATCCACAACGTTCACTAGGATGCCTAATTCTTTCGCATCTTTATACACTTGGTGATTTAGCTCAGGATTATCTGTCGTGGCCCACACTTGAACAAAGTCTTTAGTGACAATGTCACTTGAATAGAAACGTTGTATCCAACGCACTTGATGCTCTGCAGCAAGCTTAGAGAGAAAATCGACCAACGTTGGAGAAACGATAGTGACATCCGCCCCTGCCTTTAGCAAAGCTTCCACCTTTCTGCTTGCCACTTCACCGCCGCCTACGACAAGAACGGGTTTATTGATTAAATCTAAGAACAGAGGAAAATATCGCATTTCAATCCATGATTACTCTAATTAGCTGTTGCAGACCATGCTACCAAAAATGGGGCAAGCTCATCACCCTGTTTCGGTATCACAAATAATTTTTGTTCGAATTTTTACTGAACTTCACCAAGCTCAGCTAATGACAGTTTTAATAACAACTTTTTATTCTCTTGTATTGTTCACTCTTCTATTGATTGTTCTGATGCACCAAATTGTCCATGATTTGCACTATTTACAAACAATTAACATTTCGTCATTCTAAATCTCAAGGCGCTTTGTAAGTTCTCTCAAAACTTCATTTAAATTATATATTTGAGAATTAACAGATCCTTTCCTACGCTTATAACTGGTTGATCTATCGAATACCGTTTCTTCGAAAATCAATCACGTAGGACGATAACTCTAACGAATTGGACACGTTATTTCAGGTCACTCCTGATTAAACATGGATCATACAGGAAGGATACAAATGGCAAATAAACTCACAGTTCTTGCTTCCGTCGTAGCGGCTTCTACTGCGATGATGGCAACATCAGCTCAAGCAGCAGACACTACTCTGGACAAAGTCACAAAACAAGGTTTTCTTACTTGTGGCGTAAGTACCGGTCTACCTGGTTTCTCTAACCCTAACTCAAAAGGTGAATGGGAAGGTATCGACGTAGAATATTGCCAAGCACTGGCTGCAGCCGTTCTTGGGGATAAAACGAAAGTTAAATATGTACCCCTAACCGCGAAAGAACGTTTCACTGCGCTTCAATCAGGTGAGATTGATGTGCTTTCTCGTAACACCACCTGGACACTGCATCGTGATACTGCACTTGGCCTCAACTTCGTAGGGGTAAACTACTACGATGGTCAAGGCTTCATGGTGAAGAAAGATCTTGGCATCTCAAGCGCAAAAGAGCTTGATGGTGCATCAGTTTGCGTACAGTCCGGTACAACAACTGAGCTGAACCTTGCTGACTACTTCCGTAACAGCGGTATGTCATACAAGCCGGTCGTATTTGATACGGCAGCCCAAACGTCAAAAGGTTTCGATGCAGGACGTTGTGATGTGTTAACGACTGACCAATCTGGTCTTTATGCATTGCGCCTGAACCTGAAAGATCCCTCTTCTGCAGCCGTTCTTCCGGAAATCATTTCTAAAGAACCACTAGGTCCCGTCGTTCGTCAAGGTGATGACCAATGGTTCAATATTGCGAAGTGGACATTATCAGCAATGATTAACGCCGAAGAGTATGGTATTAGTTCGAAAAATGCGGATGAAATGCTGAAATCGAAAGATCCAAACATCAAACGTATTCTTGGTGTTGACGGTCCGAAAGGCAAAGGTTTGGGTATTCGTGATGATTGGGGCTACCAAGTTATCAAGCAAGTCGGTAACTATGGTGAAAGCTTCGAACGCACAGTCGGTACTGGTTCGCCGTTAGAAATTTCTCGTGGCGTTAATGCGCTATGGAATGCAGGCGGCTTTATGTACGCGCCACCAATCCGATAGAACGAGTTAATCAGGGCGGTTCATGCCGCCCTTTTTCTTGATTTTATCCATCTGTATGAGTAAGGACCGCTCATTGAATGGCAAGAAGTATTCGCTTAGATAGGCTATTTCAACTCGAATATCGCCGTGTAGCTCTGGTGAAAACATGCTTCGACCAGCAAGGACGTGACTATTTATACAGGCAGATATCTATAACTAAGGTTTGAGGTTATCGCTGTATGAAACCGACAAAAGATGCATCGCCAAGTACGATGTCCAAACCGAGCGGAAGCAAGAGCTTGATTTATAATCCCGCCTTTCGTTCTGCTATTTTCCAGATCATTGCCATAGCTGCACTGGTATTTTTCTTTTACACGATTATTAACAACGCACTGAATAACTTAGATGCTCGTGGGATCGCTACGGGTTTCGGTTTTTTAAATCAAGAAGCCGGGTTTGGTATCGGGCTGACGCTAATTGAATACGATGAAACGTACTCTTACGGCAGAACGTTTATTATTGGCCTTCTAAATACGGCGCTGGTCTCCGTATTAGGTATTATTTTGGCTACCGTGATTGGTTTTACAATGGGGGTCGCTCGCCTTTCTTCTAACTGGTTAGTGAGTCGCTTGGCTGCTGTTTATATCGAAACGTTCCGAAATATCCCACTTCTTCTACAAATATTTTTCTGGTATTTCGCTGTTCTTCAAGCATTACCCTCACCTCGTCAAAGCTTGAGCCTTGGCGAAGCCATCTTCTTGAATGTTCGTGGTTTATATTTTCCAGCACCAGAAATGGAGCCAGGCAGTGGCTTTGTTATTGCTGCATTAATCTTCGGGGTAATCGCCAGCTTGCTGATTAATGTATGGGCGAATAACAAGCAACGCCTAACTGGGCAACAAACGCCAATGGGAAGAATAGCTTTAGGCTTAGTCGTTGGCCTTCCGCTGATTGTCTACTTCCTTGCTGGTATGCCAATTTCACTAAATTATCCTGAACTGAAAGGGTTTAACTTCCAAGGTGGTATTAGCATTATTCCTGAACTTGCTGCACTACTTTTGGCATTGAGTGTTTATACCGCCTCCTTCATTGCCGAAATTGTACGTTCTGGTATTAATGCGGTTAGCCATGGTCAAACGGAAGCGGCGATGTCGCTGGGCTTACCACGCGCGAAAACTTTAAAGCTTGTTGTCATTCCGCAAGCGTTACGAATTATTATTCCACCTTTAACCAGTCAATATCTCAACCTCACCAAAAACTCATCGTTAGCGATGGCGATTGGTTACCCAGATCTTGTCTCTGTCTTTGCTGGTACTACCCTGAACCAAACGGGGCAAGCGATTGAGATCATTGCGATGACGATGGGCGTGTACTTAACCTTAAGTCTGATTACGTCTGCATTAATGAACTTGTATAACCGTAAAGTCGCACTGGTGGAGAGATAATATGAGTACTCATCAATTTCAACCGGATCTCCCACCACCAGCCAATACCGTCGGCTTTGTTGGTTGGATGCGGAAAAACCTATTTAATGGACCTGTCAATTCCATTGTTACCGTAATTCTTGCTTATCTTGTCTTTAGTGCAATTTGGCATATCGTTGATTGGGCGTTTATCAACGCGGACTGGATTGGTTCGACGCGTGACGATTGCAGCCGAGAAGGTGCTTGCTGGGTATTTATCAGCGTGCGCTGGGAGCAGTTCATGTACGGTTTCTATCCTGAGTCTGAACTGTGGCGCCCTCGCCTTTTCTATATCACATTGGCTATATTTACTGTGTTGCTAGCGTATGAAAAGACACCGAAACGGATTTGGATTTGGCTTTTCTTCGTAAACATCTACCCATTCATTATCGCTGGGCTGTTATATGGTGGGATATTTGGGCTAGAAGTGGTCGATACACACAAGTGGGGCGGATTACTCGTTACGCTCATCATTGCGCTAGTCGGTATTGTCGTTTCATTACCGATTGGTGTGGTACTCGCGCTCGGTAGACGTTCAGAGATGCCCATCATTCGCAGTATTTGTACCGTCTATATTGAAGTTTGGCGTGGTGTGCCACTGATTACCGTTCTGTTCATGGCTTCCGTTATGCTGCCTTTGTTTATGTCCGAAGGGTCCGAGACAGACAAACTTATTCGCGCTCTTATTGGTGTGGTGATGTTTGCCTCGGCTTATATGGCAGAAGTGGTACGGGGCGGCTTGCAAGCGATTCCAAAAGGCCAATATGAGGCTGCCGACGCACTTGGGTTAAGTTACTGGAAAAAAACAGGGCTTATTATCTTGCCGCAAGCGCTGAAGATTACGATCCCTTCTATCGTGAACACGTTTATCGGATTGTTTAAAGACACCAGTTTGGTTCTTATCATTGGTATGTTTGACGTACTAGGTATAGGACAAGCAGCAAACACCGACCCTGACTGGCTAGGCTTTGCTACTGAAAGTTATGTATTTGTCGCGTTAGTGTTTTGGGTATTTTGTTTTGGCATGTCGCGTTATTCGATATGGCTTGAAAACAAACTTCATACCGGTCACAAACGATAACTCATCAAGCTCAAGGACGTATTATGACGCAACAACAAGACTATATGATCCAATTGAAGGACATGAATAAATGGTATGGTGAGTTTCACGTACTAAAGAATATTAACCTCGATGTTAAGCGTGGGGAAAAAATCGTAATCTGTGGCCCATCAGGGTCAGGAAAATCAACGATGATTCGCTGTATTAACCGCCTCGAAGAGCACCAAGCTGGTAGCATCTATGTTTCCGGTACGGAGTTAACTGAAGATTTAAAAAATATTGAAGCTGTACGCCGTGAAGTGGGCATGTGCTTTCAGCACTTTAACCTCTTCCCTCATCTAACCGTGCTAGAGAACTGCACGCTTGCGCCTATTTGGGTGAAAAAGATGCCAAAAGACGAGGCAGAAGCGGTCGCGATGAAATATCTGGAACGCGTTAAAATTCCGGACCAAGCAGAGAAATATCCTGGCCAGTTGTCTGGTGGTCAGCAACAACGCGTGGCGATTGCCCGTTCATTGTGTATGAACCCTAAAGTTATGCTTTTTGATGAACCAACATCAGCGCTTGATCCGGAGATGGTTCGCGAAGTGTTGGATGTAATGGTCGAGCTCGCCGAGGAAGGCATGACCATGCTCTGTGTAACACATGAAATGGGGTTTGCGAAAGAGGTTGCCGATCGTGTGATATTTATGGACGCAGGAGAGATCATCGAAGAGAACAACCCTGTTGATTTCTTTGAAAACCCTCAATCAGATCGAACTCAAAACTTCCTAGCACAAATCTTACATCACTAAGATATTTTGCAATTGGCATAATAAAAGCACTGATTTCAATGAAGTCAGTGCTTTTTGTTACTAAATTCAAAATTCTGTGTGACAATTGCTATGACTTTGCTCTGCAGTAATATTGTGTTACAAGTTGTCAAATACATAACATCTTATTTCTATTATTATTTTATCTAAGTTACGCATGGTTAGGGCTTGATTTTTTGAACTTTCAATCCCATAAATGTACTTAAAAGAAAGTCTCTTATCGAGGAAGATTATGAACAGTCCAATGTTTACCCGCACTTCAACACAAGAAAGTGCTCTACAAACAAACAAAGTATTGCGTAATACTTACGCACTACTTTCAATGACGCTTTTATGGTCGGCAGTCGTTGCTGGCGTAGCAATGGCATTTAACCTGCCACATCCAGGAATCATCCTAATGTTGGTTGGTTTCTACGGCCTGTTATTCTTAACAGAGAAAAACCGTAACAACAGCCTTGGCCTTGTGTTTACGTTCTTATTCACTGGTTTCTTAGGCTACACGATTGGTCCAATCTTAAACATGTACATCGGTGCTGGGATGGGCGATATCGTATTAACCGCTCTAGGTGGTACGGCGCTATCTTTCATGGCGGCATCAGCTTATGCACTAACAACAAAACGTGACCTATCTATGATGGGCGGCTTGATGCTATCGCTGTTTGTTGTGCTTGTTGTGGGTATGATTGCAAGTTTCTTTATTCAATCAACCATTTTACACTTGGCGTTGAGTAGCTTGTTTATCATTTTCTCTACGATGGCGATCCTGATGACAACACAAAGCATTATTCGTGGCGGTGAGACAAACTACATCTCTGCGACAGTGACTTTGTATGTATCAATCTACAACATCTTCATCAGCCTACTAAGCATTCTAGGTATTATGAACGACGATTAATCGTTCAACACAAGATGAATTTAAAAAGCCCGAAGGTATTTTCCTTCGGGCTTTTTCTTTGTCAGTGATTAAGTACATTACGCCTGTTCGACTGCTAACTCGATAACTTCATCAGCCTCAGGGTTTTCTCTAAAACGTCTCACTTTAATCGTATCTTCACCCAATATAATTTGCTTGGCGATTCGATGCATACCATCAAAAACGCGGTAATCATTGGTTAAAATTACGGGATACGACAAATCGGCATTGTTGATGCGTTGGCAATGCTTCGCGATCTCACGACAGGTTGGCTGTGGTCCATCATCACTAAACCAGGTCACTTCATTAGGGCCTTTGATATCATCAATAGCAATTTCTTCTACAGGTAGGGACTCCGCGAGCTCCCAAATACGCTCAATAGACCAAATGGATTTTACGTTGTCATTTATTTCAATGTAACGTTGTTTCGACATGACTAACTCCTTGTCATCGTTATTGTTTACAACCAGAATGTAGGTTGCTTATCAACCAAGAGAATATCGGTCTATAAGAGCAAACACAACGTCGTAAGCTATTCATTCACCGATAAAATTCCATATTCAGACAAGTAGCCAAGAAAAAACCAAAACAAAAATGAATAAGCCTGGATATCCATGCAATTTTATTGGTACTCACCCCGAAAAATTTCTAACAAACTGAATAGTTTCCTATTTATTTGAATAAAAGAGCATTTATATCAAAGCACCTGGCTCAGTCAAAAAGCACTCACCATTTTGTACGCTTTTGCTTCGCTCGGCACTACTTCGAGATTCTTTTGTTGAGAACATCCTCACCTGTCGCTAATCTATAAACATCCATGTTCACTTAACGGATAAAACGTTATGTTCGTTTACAACGGCAAAGAAATTGAAACTGATGCTCAAGGCTACTTACTGGATCATACTCAATGGGAAGAAGGTATGATTGAGCTTTTAGCAAAAGAAGAAGACATCGAGCTTACGGATGCTCATTTGGAAGTTGTGCACTTTGTGCGAGATTTTTATGAAGAGTTTAATACTTCCCCTGCTGTGCGTATGCTTGTCAAAGCAATGGAAAAAGCGCACGGCCCAGAAAAAGGTAACAGTAAGTATCTATTCAAGCTGTTTAAAAAGGGGCCAGCCAAACAAGCGACTAAATTAGCCGGCCTACCAAAGCCAGCTAAATGCTTGTAGAATTTACAAAATCTTAAAACCGCGCAACGGCTTATATGACGCAGACTCCTGTATCACACTCTCTACTGTTGCCGTTCGCGGGCCTTCTTTCAACCACTCGGAAAACGCACCTATTTGTGCATCTGTTCCACACGCCATAACTTCAACATCACCATCGTTTAGGTTCTTCGCGTAACCCGTCAAACCCAGTTTCAATCCTTGATGGGAAGTATGGTAACGAAAGCCGACGCCTTGAACGTGACCTTTTACTATAAATCTCTCACACTTTACGTTCATCTTTGTACCGCTTCTTTTTACTGAGTGATATATTCTTTTCGTCTATTCACCCCACTAAGGATAGTGGGTTTTTGCACGGTTATTATAATTATGAAAGAAATTCCATTCCGCTGGATTGATAAGTATCTCATTCACTTAAAGATTCAAGAAAAGTTCTATTTGCTCTTCGTTCTCCCTCTTCTTGCTTTAGTCATTCTCACTCTCGTCCTTAATAGCGCGGCTAATACGTTGATCTCAAGTATGTACCAAGAAGAGCTCATGCTTATGAAAGGTCTGATAGAGGCAGGCAACCTTTCTCAATCGCAAGTAGCAAACCTCATAGCTGGTTCAGAAACCGTTTCTCTTGGCTCTGGTCCGCAATCCGTGTCTGTTCTAAATGGTGCGTACAGCTTGGTTGCAAACCATGAACTTTCTCTATGGACTGCCCTATCAACGACTCAAGTGAGCATCATCTGTGTGAGCTTGTTTATTCTCGCGCTTGGCGTTTACTACATCATGACGTTTATCGGCGGCGCAATGTTCACAATGAATAAAGCATTAAACACCCTAGCGGATGGTGACCTAACCGCGAGAATGAACTTCTTCCCAGTTCGCGACGAGTTTAGTGAAATTGCTATTACGATAGACAAAGTTGCAGAACGAGAGCAACAAATGGTGCTGTCGATTCAAGAGTCTGTGGCGTTAATGCAACAAATTAGCTCAGACCTGAATCAATCAATTCATCACAGTTCAGATATTTCTGCGACGCAACAAGAGCACCTCAACTCTCTTGCGAGTGCAACGGAACAGATGGCATCAACGATTCGAGAAGTCGCGACATTAGCTCACGATTCAAGCGCGCAAACCGATGATGCGCGCAGCGTGGCTCAGTCTGGACAAGTAAAAGTAGAGAATACGCTTCACTCGATTTCGAACCTCTCTAATGAGATTCAATCTGCGTCTCAGGCAGTAGCGGAGTTAGATGCCAATGCCGCACAAATTGATGAAGTCGTGACAACCATTAATGGGATTTCCGAGCAAACTAACCTACTTGCATTGAACGCAGCCATTGAAGCAGCACGCGCTGGTGAGCAAGGTCGTGGATTTGCGGTCGTTGCGGATGAGGTTCGCGCTCTTGCGGGACGCACTCAGCATGCGACGGTTGAAATCCAAACGATGATCGAATCATTACAGCGTAACAGTCAATCACTTACTAAACTGATGGAAGTGACTGTCAACAATGCAAATGAGGGACAAAACCTCATGACGGAAGTGAATCACGAAATCGGCTCTTTGGCAGATAAAAATCAAACTATCTCCGACAGTAGCATTCAAATTGCAACAGCGGCTGAAGAGCAAGGTGTAGTCGCGGACAATATCGCCTCAAGCGTTGAAGAGATTCGAGTTCAAGCAGATAACGTGTGCAATATGATCAGCACGACTTCACAAAACGTGGATCAACTGCGTAAGCAAAGCGACACCATGGAGTCGCTCCTTACTGGACTTAAAGCGTAGCAACGTAATCTGTTACGACCAGTTCAAATAAAAGGGTTACTTTAGTGACCCTTTTTTGTATTTAAAAGCCACTACAATGTACTGGATTGCCGAGGGATATTGCTTTTACCATTCACATCCCGGACAATACGCCCCTTTCAAAATTCAACAAGAGCTAAAGAAATGACAGCTGCTATCTATTTGGTAAAAGGTCGTGAGAAATCGGTCAAGCGCAAGCACCCTTGGATCTTCTCTCGAGGCATCAACAAAGTTGAGGGCGAACCCGCTCTTGGCGAAACGGTTGATGTATTCACTCACGACGGTAAATGGCTAGCTAAAGCGGCATATTCGCCAGCTTCACAAATTCGTGCTCGTATTTGGAGTTTTGATAAAGAAGAGATCGACACCGCATTTTTCGTAAAACGATTAAAAGACGCACAACTTCTTCGTGAAGACATTATCGAACGTGATGGCCTTACGGGTTACCGCCTTATCGCGGCAGAGTCTGATGGTATGCCAGGCGTTACGATTGACCGTTACCAAAACTTTTTTGTGTGTCAACTTCTCAGTGCTGGCGCAGAACACAATAAACAGGCCATTGTTGATGCTCTAGTTGAGTGCTTCCCTGATTGTAATGTGTACGAGCGTTCTGACGTCGCGGTACGTAAGAAAGAGGGTTTGAAAGAAACCACGGGCGTCTTGCACGGCGAAGAGCCACCTAAATCGGTCGTCATCGAAGAAAATGGCGTAAAGATTAGTGTAGATATCGTTGGCGGTCATAAAACAGGTTTCTACCTAGATCAACGTGATAGTCGCCAGCAAGCGATGAAATATATGAAAGGCAAGGAAGTTCTTAACTGCTTCTCTTACACAGGTGGCTTCGGACTTTACGCTCTGAAAGGTGATGCAAAGCGTGTGATAAACGCTGACGTATCACAACCTGCTCTAGACACTGCGAAGTTCAACGCAGAACTGAATGAATTTGATATCTCGAAGAAGCGCGCCGTGTTCCTAAACGCAGACGTGTTTAAACTACTTCGTGAGTATCGTGACCAAGGAACTCAGTTCGATGTGGTTATCATGGATCCACCTAAGTTTGCAGACAGTAAAGCCCAACTAAACGGCGCATGTCGTGGTTACAAAGACATCAACATGCTAGCAATGCAAATCCTAAAACCTGGCGGTACGCTACTGACCTATTCGTGCTCTGGCTTAATGGATCAAGTTTTGTTCCAGAAAATCATTGCTGACGCAGCCTTAGATGCTAACCGCCAAGTAAAGTTTGTGGAGCGCTTTGAACAAGCTGCTGACCACCCAACCGATGCAGCATACCCGGAAGGTTTCTACCTGAAAGGTTTTGCATGTAAAGTTCTGTAATCACAGTGTTAGTTTACCGTATTATTAAATAAAAAAACGGAGCGAAAAAACGCTCCGTTTTTTATCTTTGGCCATCTATTCTCGTAATTGATCGAGATTAGAAATCAGACTATTGGCAATATCGGCTGCAGAGGCACCATCAAAGTTAACCTCTAGCTGTTGTCCATCTTTGTTGATGGTCAACGTCGAGTTACCTCCACTTTCAGTCACTTCAACGGAAATGTCATCCACACTGCCGCGATAGTCACCCGAACCAAGATCATCAAGCAAGGCGGAGATATCCGTACCACTCATATCGTCAAATACATCGGTAAAATCAAGCTGATCCCCGTCACTGAAATCTGTCACGGTATCAGTTGCGGATTGCATTTCTGTCCATTTGAATACGTCATCACCTTCACCGCCAGTCAAGATATCATTACCTAAACCACCGATGATCAGGTCATTGCCTTCAGTACCAACCAGAATATCATCGCCATCTGTCCCCATAACCAGATTCAGATCCGAATTTAATGCCATGGTTTGATAACCAAGCGCCGTGACAGCGTCTACCGTGACGTTCTCGAAATCAACCGCTACCGTAGCTTCGTTACTTACCGCACCATCAGTGTCAATAGCTTGGTAGGTAAAGTCATCGTTCACGTCAGTAAAACTGGTGATTTCAGTTCCAACCAAGGTAAAGCCCGCTTTATCACTCGCGCTATCGGTTTCTGGAGTAAGTCGAATTTCATCAAAGCTGCCATTTGCTAACGCAACGGTAATAGAACCTTCGTGGTTGCTGGTATAAGTAATATCCGTTGAGTAAAACTGCTGAACATCAACAAGTGCACCATTTAGGAAGATGTATGCCGTTAACCATGCACCACCACTGTTGAAGCGGTCATTCAGACTGGCTAAGTTCAGTTTCGCTTCGTTAGCTGATAAATCCTCATCCAGTTCTAACGTAATATATTCACCAGTACTGATTTCATCACCCTGACCCGTTTCATTTGGCGAAACGACAACCAATCCGACCTGTTGATTCGCAAAATCGACTGAAATCTGAGCGTCGGAATCAAAGATGATGCTGTTGCCAATGGTGATGATCTGGCCTCCAGTGAACGTTAAGTTCGAGTTAGGAGGAGTGTAAGAACCAACCAAAATATCTTTCCCTTGATCTTCAAGAAGATCGGCTGAGTCAAAGCTCTGCTCCTCAAAGAAATCTTCAGTCAGACGATACTTAACCTCTGTGTTTTCAGGGAACTGTGTGGTTTCGTCTATAATGACTTCCTGTCCATTTCCATCCACATAATACAGTTCACCGTGTTCAGGAAGGCTAACGACCTGAATTAAAATATCATCATCATTTGCAGTAACTGCGTCATCTTCGAGATCTTCAACACGCTGTTCCCCAGACGTCGTTATTCCATCAAATTCAACATCCTGAACCGGGAAAATACCATTTTGAACATCGAGCGAAATGATGAAATCACGGGCTGTAGGTGGTGAGTTATCCACGATGGTCGCCAGACCAGTATCGCTGCCTTGCACTGCTCCCAAGCCAGTTACTGTAACGCTGAAATCTTCAGGGCCTTCGTACACACCGTCATCAATTGACTTGATGCGTAGATCAAATTCCGTCATACCTGCCGGCACCGTCACAATGCCGCTTACAGGTACACTTACCCAACCTGAACCGGTGTTGTACTCTAGAGTGCCAAGGTCACCTACTTCTGTTTCATCCAGATTCAGCGTTAACTGAACCTGGAGCGCTGCTTCTGAGGCATTACTCAATGACACGGTAAATGTAGCGAAATTACCTTCATCAATGGTACCCGCATCCGAGATAGACACAGTTGGTCGATCGTCATCCGTTTTAGTGCCATCATCCACAATGGTCGCCAAACCAGTATCGGTGCCCTGAACTGCGCCCAAACCCGTCACGGTCACGCTGAAGTCTTCCGGACCTTCATAAACTTCATCATCAATGGTCGCAATGCGCACATCAAATTCGGTAAGCATTGCTGGCACTGTTACGATGCCATCGACAGGCACAGCAACCCAACCTGCTCCGGTGTTATATTCTAGCGAGCCAAGATCATCCACTTCTGTTTCGTCTGGGTTTAAGGTCAACTGCACCTGGACTGTACCTTCCGAAGCATTACTCAATGACACGGTAAACGTCGCGATATCACCCTCATCTACGATACCCGCATCTGAGATAGATACGGTCGGGCGATCATCATCCGGGTCAGGACCAGGGCCGTTACCGCCGTCGTAAATAATGCCCAACGCAGTGTCAGTACCAAGTACTCCAGTTGCACCTTGCACTGCAACCGTGAAGGTTTCATCTCCTTCATACACATCGTCGTCCGTGGTTGGGACAAACAGTTTGAGATCGGTTTCACCTGCTGGGATAGTATACGTGCCATCACTGTTGGCGGTCACGACAGTTACTCCATCAGATAATGTCAGCTTAATAGCACCAATGTCGCCAGGCTCTGCCGTATTAGTTCCTCCTGTTGATGTGCTCAACCTTACCGTCACGTCAATATCGGCAGCCTCCGACAACCGGACGGTATACACAGCCTCAGTACCTTCATTCACGCCCACGCTATCTTCGACAATATAGACACTTGGACGGTCATCGTCTGGATCGGGACCAGGGCCGTTACCACCGTCGTAAATAATGCCCAGCGCACTGTCACTGCCTAGGACGCCCGTGTCACCTTGTACCGCCACAGTGAAGGTTTCATCCCCTTCGTAGACGCCATCATCTGTGGTTGGCACAGTGACTTTCAGCTCGTTCTCACCGGCGGGAATGGTATACGTACCGTCACTGTTGGCATTCACCACTGTCACACCATCAGCAAGGGTCACCACAAAGCTACCTATATCGTCCGCTTCCGCCGTGTTGCTGCCGTCGGTTGAGGTGTTCAACCTGACGGTCACATCGATATCGGCCGCCGCCGATAATCTAACGGTATACACAGCCTCAGTACCTTCATTCACGCCAACGCTATCTTCGACAATATAGACACTTGGACGGTCATCATCTGGATCGGGACCTGGACCACTGCCGTCATCCACAATCGTCGCCGTGCCCGTATCACTGCCTTGTACTGCGCCAATGCCCGTTACCGTAACACTGAAATCTTCCGGACCTTCGTATACCGCATCATCAATGGAAGCGATACGCACATCAAACTCAGTCTGCCCGGCAGGCACCGTCACCACGCCATCGTTTGGTACTGTGACCCAGCCACTTCCCGTGTTGTATTCCAAGGAGCCTAAGTCTCCGGCTTCGGTATCGCCTAAGTTGAGGCCGAGTTCAACTTGAACAGTTGACTCTGAGGCGTTCGATAAGGTGACTTTAAAGTTAGCCGTATCACCTTCATTAATGGTGCCAGCGTCGGTAATAGTCACACTTGGACGGTCATCATCCGGATCAGGCCCCGGGCCACTGCCGTCATCCACTATCGTTGCCGTCCCCGTATCACTGCCTTGTACTGCGCTAATGCCCGTTACCGTAACGCCGAAATCCTCTGGGCCTTCATAAACGGCGTCATCAATAGAAGCAATGCGCACATCAAATTCGGTCTGTCCGGCAGGCACCGTCACCACACCATCGTTTGGTACTATGACCCAGCCACTTCCCGTGTTGTATTCTAGGGTGCCCAAATCTCCAACTTCGGTATCGCCGAGATTAAGACCCAACTCCACCTGCGTTTCGGCTTCAGACGCATTCGATAACGTAACTTTGAAGTTAGCTGTTTCACCTTCATTAATAATGCCAGCATCGGTAATGGTTACATTCGGACGGTCATCGTCTGGATCAGGTCCTGGACCACTGCCGTCATCCACTATCGTCGCCGTACCCGTATCACTGCCTTGTACTGCGCCAATGCCAGTTACCGTCACACTGAAATCTTCTGGACCTTCGTACACCGCATCGTCAATAGAAGCAATGCGCACATCAAACTCAGTTTGCCCGGCAGGCACCGTCACCACACCGTCGTTTGGCACCGTAACCCAACCGGAGCCCGTGTTGTATTCTAAGGTGCCTAAGTCACCCGCTTCGGTATCGCCTAAGTTGAGGCCAAGTTCAACTTGAACAGTAGACTCTGAGGCATTCGATAAGGTGACTTTGAAGTTCGCAGTCTCACCCTCATTAATGGTGCCAGCGTCGGTAATAGCCACACTCGGACGGTCATCGTCTGGAGCGGGACCTGGGCCACTGCTGTCATCCACAATCGTTGCCGTACCTGTATCGCTGCCTTGCACCGCCCCTATGCCCGTCACCGTCACGCTGAAATCTTCTGGACCTTCGTACACCGCGTCATCAATGGAAGCGATACGCACATCAAATTCGGTCTGTCCGGCAGGCACCGTCACCACACCATCGTTTGGTACTGTGACCCAACCACTTCCCGTGTTGTATTCCAAGGTGCCTAAGTCGCCGGCTTCTGTATCACCTAGGTTGAGACTTAGTTCGACCTCAACATCTGTAGCTGATGGATTCGATAAAGACACTTTAAAGCTGGCTAACTCACCTTCATTAATCGTCCCTGCATCGCTCATCGTTACCGTTGGACGATCATCATCAGGACTTAAACCAGGCCCACTACCATCATCAACAATGGTTGCAATCCCAGTTGCAGGTGTACTTTGTTCTTCTGTGTTGCCAGAAAGCGTAAATGTTTCTGGACCTTCGAATATAGAGTCATTTATAGAATCGAGAGAAACCGTAAAACCATTTTCACCTAACGGGACCGAGACTGTAAAAGTACCATTATCATCAACTGAGATTTCTTCTGTTGTGCCATCGGAAAATGTTATGAGAACACTCTCGTTGACGTAGTCACTTCCGCTCTTGTCAGTAGATCCACCAGTCGCAGTCTGATCGAACAGAGAAAAAGTGATATTGATATTGTCTTCTGTTGGTTGGTTAAGTGTGACGTCGAAGGAAACCAGATCGCCCTCATTGACAGTTGGGCTAGAAATCTCTTGAACAATTACTGTTGCAGGAACTGATATTGCTGTTGGTTCTGGTGGTTGAATTTGGAAAATATCGAGTAGCGTCTCTACCTGAGTACTTGAAAATCCTGTTCCGTCAGTTCCCACTGTCTCAAAATTGGTACTGGCGAGTAATTCAGCACCTGTGCGATCTATAGCCACCGTATTTTGTGGGCTAGACCCGTTTCCTTCACCTGCAGCAGGCTCAAACTCTTCACCCAGCTCAGTCGGGTCTTCCCCACTAGCAATTGCTTCAATTAACGCTGTGATATCATCAGTTACGTTTATCGAACTTCCTTGTGGTGTCACCTGCTCGATCACAAGCTCAGAAGTATCTGATACCTCATCAATTATTAACTCTCCTGGTTGAGGTAGTTGTCCCTCTTCTAGGGTCCTAATTTCCCCATCCAGCCCGATAACCACGATGTTGCCCATCAATGAGCTCAAAGTTACTCGATCCATATCTACCTCGCCCCACTTCAAACCAAGTCAAAAGTTTGTCACCCCTACATTTACGTCTATAGTTTAGTCAAAATCATCATTTTTTCGTTGTATGCGCAGCTCGTGGGATGCTTGGTAACTCAAGGGGCGGAGTTATTCAAAAAGTATAGAGTTACGCTAGCTGCGAAACGCTATGATATTAAGAATTCAAGCTTTTCTCCGAGCTAAACTTGCTATGTTGCTAAGCAACATTCGACATATGTGCTAAGGTTTTAAAAGGCGAAATCTTGGGTTTTTGAAACAAAAGCTTTGTTTTAACAGTAGGTTGATAAATCCCTTACTCAAGCACTGTTATTTATGATGTTTCGTCTCAGTTATGAGATGAAATAGCAAAAAGCAACACGAATTTTTAGGAGAAATACCGTGAAATGGAACCGACTAAATATTGCTTGCTGCTGTAGTTTAATAGTGTCTTTACCCGTTTTCGGTCAAACTTTAGAGCAAGCCGTGGCATTGACGTTAAAAAACAATCCTGACATTAAGAGTGCATTTAATGAATTTACGAGCAGAAAATACGTAAATGAAGCCTCTTCGGGTGCTTACTTGCCCTCTATTGATCTAGATGCGGGAATTGGGTATGAAGGATTAGACCCTTCTGACGAGGTGGGACGTGGGGATACAGATTACACTCGAAAGGAAGCTTCGGTAACACTAACTCAGCTCATATGGGATGGCAGTGCAACCTTAAATGATATCGATCGTACCGCAGCTGACGCTGAATCAGTAAGATTTCAACTTTTAGCCGATGCATCAGATAAAGCGCTTGAAGTCACCAAAGTGTATCTAGATGCAGTAAAAGCTTACGAAATACTCAAGCTTTCTGAAAATAACTTGGCGGTTCACAAAGATATTTACGAAGACATTAAAAAACGAGTCAACTCAGGTATCGGCTCTACCGCTGACTTAACACAGGTAGAAGCACGTTTGGCAAAAGCACACGGTAATTTGGCAGCTGCTCAAAATAATTTGTACGACTCTCACACTATGTTCACTCGTTTAGTGGGTCAAACCCCGCAAGGGTTGATCTTTCCAAGAGCGGATCAGAATTTCATTCCATACACCATTGATGAAGCGGTAGGTTTGGCATTTGAGCTGCACCCTGTCATTCAGGTCGCGCTCGCAGACGTAGACTCGGCTAAGTTTCAATACAAACAATCTAAAGGTGTTAATTACCCAACCATTTCCATTGAAGCTTCACAAACATGGCGTGACGACGCTGATGGCTTAAAAGGTCGAAGTGATGAAACACTTGCCATGCTGCGTCTACGCTACAACCTATTTAATGGCGGCAGTGACGCTGCAAACTCAGAAAACTTCGCCTATCAGTTAAACAAAGCGAAAGACTTACGTGAAGGTGCTTATCGCAATGTTGAAGAAGGGTTAAGGCTTTCATGGAGCGCACTGGATTTGACCCTACAGCAAAAAGAGTTCCTGTCAGATCATGTAGACTCGGCATCTGAAACCGTTATTGCGTATGAAAAACAATATCGCATTGGTAAGCGAACGCTGCTTGATCTATTGAATACTGAAAACGAACTCTTTGAGGCACGTAAAGACTACTTAGATTCTAAATACGCAGAGCAGTACGCCAAATATCGAGTGATGAACGCAACAGGTCAACTGTTGAGTGCATTAAGGGTTGAAATGCCTAAAGAATGGCTAGAAGAAGTGGAGTATTAATTATGAAATACATAACTCTTATTGCACTCTCATTGATGATTTCGGCATGCAGTTCATCCGATAAAGGCGATGAATATGATTATATTGATACGCCAATTGCCGATCAGTGGGCAGATCATCTTGATGATGATTCTGATGGAGTCATTAATGAGCGCGATTTATGTCCGGGTACTCCTTTAGGTGCAGAGATAGATAACGATGGCTGCGGTTCGTATGTCGACTCCTCGCAAGAAATGCAAATTCGAGTTCTGTTCGCGAATGATTCCGATGTGATCAATCCTATCTTTACGGAGCAAATTCGAGAACTATCCGACTTCTTGAAGGAGTATCCAAATACATCGATAGAGATTCAGGGCTATGCCAGTCGTACTGGTACTGCAGAACACAATCTTGACTTATCTAAACGCCGCGCTGAGAACGTTAGAAAAGAACTCATGATGAATGGTATTAGTGGAGATAGAGTCACCATTGTCGGCTATGGAGACACGGTACTTGCAACACAAGGCACCGACCAAGTGAGTCATGCGTTGAACCGTCGAGTCACCGCAACGGTGATTGGCCACAAAGGTGAAGTGAAGAAAGAGTGGACCGTTTTCACGACACTTCCTAAGAGCTAACATCGCGATGAACTGAGTTTAAAAGTAAAAGGTCTGGCAAAATGCTAGACCTTTTTTGATTTTCAATTTTCCCTGTGACTAGACTACTACATGTCTTTGTATTGCGCTTCTAAACTTGCAATCAGACTTTGAGTCACATCATCGACACTTGCACCATCAAAATGGATGTCCAATGTCGAGCCGCCTTTCGTAATACTCAAGTTCGCTTCCGAGCCGCCATCTGGTGCCACTTCTACGTGATACTCTCCGACATCACCAGTATGATCACCGGACTGAAGATCATTAAGAAGCTCACCAACTTCATCTTTTGATAAGTCATCAAACAGATCGGAGAAGTCTAAAGTATCCTCATCTTTGTTGAAATCAGTAACCGTATCAACCTCGTTGGTCACTTCACTCCACTTAAAGATGTCAGAGCCCTCATCTCCCGTTAAGATATCATTACCCAAACCACCAATCAGAATATCATCACCTTCACCACCAACGAGTATGTCGTTACCACCCTGACCAAACAGTAAATCGTTGCCAGCACCACCAGATAAGTTATCCGACTTATCACCTTGGTGAGATTGGTTGAATTCTTCTAAGTTATTTTTAACGTATTCATGGATGTCTTCACCATCAATGGTAGAAACATCTTGACCCGTTTGCTGTGCCACATGTGATTGAATTGCACTCAAACCTTGCTCATTACCGCCAAATTCAATTAAATCACCCAGCAAGATATCGTCACCTTCTCCACCCTGAATAGTGTCTGAGCCTTGCTTCAGGGGCACATCTTGACCCAATATCGTTTCAGCAAGTTTAGTAACATCGATATCTGACTCTACCACACCATCAGTGTCATACTGCTTAAGTGTCTGTTCATCAACACCACTACCAAGACCTATCGACTCTACTGAAGACAATGCTGCTAACACTTGATACATATGTTGAGCTTGTGTTGAGCTGCCACCTTCATCGTAGTAACGGATAGAACCATTATATCTGTCGATATCACCAAGGGTTCTGCCTGTTAGCGGTGAATATACTTGACCGTAACTATCTATAACGACGTCACCTTTGTAGGTAACCGTCTGTCCGTATGAATAACTACTGTTACTAACTATATCTTGCAGGGTAACAAGCTTGCCAGAATCATCGACATCCAAAATCACTTTCGAGAATTCATTCGGCGCTAAATGATAGAGATGCGTTGCTCTATTTGGTTGACCATCAGTAACAAAGTACGTGATATTTTGGCCATTAGGGTTAGGTTGACTGCTAAACCATTCAACAGCTGACTGTAAACCCGCCTCATAGTTTGTGCCGCCGTCACCCTCATCACCTATAGCACTATTCAGTTCTTTTACAAACTCATCTCTTGCTGTTGGAGAACTCAAGTCAACGGAAATAACTGCTGACGCACTTGAAGCAAACTCACTGAGGTGAATATTCACTGTTCCAGGCTTCTCACCCTGATTTGCAGCGCTTAACAGTTCATCAAACACATCTAGTACTTCTTGCTTCGCAGTTCCTACCCAGTTACCCATGCTCCCTGAAGTATCCAAAACAAAGGCGATGTTGTAGTCCTGACCGGCAATGATCTCCAACCCTTGGACATCGCCAACAATAATATCGTGATCGTCACTGCCCGTTATCTGATCGTTCCCATGTGAACCCGACTCTAGAACATAGTCACGAGCTGTAAGCTCAACAGACTCTGTTGTTGAAGCAGCATCATTATTTGCTTCTTCAACCGACGTCGCGGTAACGCTTAGTGGGAACTCTAGACTACCTTCATAATCAAACGGTACTCTGATATCTAAAGAGACCTTACCGTTAGCATCCAGGGTGACAAGATAATTACCGTTTGCGTCCTGATTAACGGCATGTCCATCGATATACAGCTCTACACCATCCGGCAAACCTTCCACAAAAACAGTTTGCGCCAAGCTTTCACTTCCATCGACATCAACCAAATCAACGTTAATATCAACGGGAATCCAACGCTCTTGAAGCACTTCATAGGTGCCGTCGGGCTTCAATTCAACGACTTTGTCTGCAAAAACAATTCGTTCAATTTCATATAAGTGATCACCACGATCATCACTACCTGTGTGGTCGTTTACCGAATCGATAGAACGATTATCTAGCAAAATCCAATATGGGACTTGACCTCCATGATCGTCTTTGAAGGTCATTTTGTAGTCACTGAAGTTTCCAGTTAAGTAAACCGTATCTTGGCCATCATAATCTGTAATAGTGGACGCATCATCACCATAGAAAGAGTCGTTATTACCACCGCCAATAAATACGTCATCACCGCCGCCACCGTAGAAGGTGTCATTGTAATCAGTCCCAACGAATAAACTATCGGTATCACTTCTGTCGTTGTTGTCTCCTAGCATCACTCCGGCGTATGAGTGATTTTTTTGCACGACATCATCCAAACCAAGATCAGCAGCGACGAGTTCATTCTCTGTAGGTGTCCTATCTATCGCAGAAGTAGCTAAGTTGTGATTAGGATCAACAGCATCTCTTTTTACTAACTCTCCAACATTAATCGTGATCGCAGGGGCATCTGCAACTGCGACAACGTTGATATCAAGCGTATTTGTTGCGCCAGTATTTGTGGTGTAATTAATTAATGGAACATCACCTGACCAGTGCTCGGTAGGTTCAAATACGTAACTACCATCTTGGTTTACTAATAAAGTGCCACTGGTCAAAGATACGTTTTCACCTACCGCATAGTCAGTGCCATTAATAGTAATGTGATCAACCATCAGAAGGTTGTCGTCATCAGAGTCATTACGCAGTACGTTACCCTGTAGCGAATTATCTTCGTTGGTCTTCCCAATATCACTTTCTGTTTCCGTCGGTAAGTTCTCATGAACTACAACATTGATCGCCAAGTTAGACTCTGCTGAATCACCATTCGCGCGTTCTGTACTCGTTGCCGTCAAATTGATTATGAAGTCATCATGGGAGCCCGCTGGTGGAGTCACAGTAAGTGTATCTAATGCCCAACTTGTCACGTCCAGTTCTTCATCAATGGTTGCTACAGTAATAGAACTGTTTCCATCTGAAAGGATCGCACCTACAGGTAAGCCAGTTAGCGTGACTTTAAGTGATTCAGAGCCATCTGTATCGTTTAAGCTTGCTTTAATTTCAGAGAGCGGTATCGCTGTATCTTGTAACCCTTCGTTCAGCTGATATGTTTCGTAAAACGCAACACCATTAAGTTCTTGTAGTTCAGACGTTCTGATATCAGTTGCTTCTAGTGCACTTTCATCACTAACTACGTAAAGACTGCTGTTGCTCAGATTGACAGGTGCTTGTCCATTAATGGATACATTCACATTAAAGTTACCCGGACCACTTTGGTTATGGTGATAAATTTCAATTGGATAAAAGCCAGATACCGAAGGGGTAAAGCTAGCACCCTTAATATCACCACTGTCGCTACCCCAACGAGCTTGATCAAGTAACGTACCACCCAACTTGATTGCAAGGCTATCATCGGCTTGACCGACAAAGTCGTAACTCGCTCCAGCTTCCAGATAAACAAGAGATGTGACTAGAACGGCCTCATTGGCCAAGGTTGCATGAGTCCCTAAATCTTCCACATTTGACCAACTCAATTGAGTTCCATCTGCTGCATCAAGAGCGTTGATCGCTGCAATTAGAGTCTCGCCGTTGACCCCCATGCCATTACTAGAACCAACTTGAACATTGCTCCATGTTGTAACGTTAAACTCTTGTTGGGGTAATGAGTTCTCGTGCGTCACTGCGATTAAGTTCGGTTTATCAGCGATAGGGTTTACGTCTATTGTCAGTGTTGACTCTTGACCGGTACTCTGTCCATCTGTTGGTTTAAAGCCAACTTGAGCGTAACTAGACTCCTGGTCTCCGACTTGATTTCCGCCGAAACTGTCACTGCCAGACTCATTTAATTCAGGTACAAAACGAACACTGTTTTCATCAAAGAGCGATTTATCAAGCACTTGATCGATTTGGACAGACTGCCAATCGCCCTGCGAATCTTTATACTCTAATGACCCATCGCTAGGAAGCGTTGTGATTTGGACGGAGAGCTCTGATACGTTAGAGTCCACATCGCTAATACCAAATGATGACCAATCAAGCATCACTTGGGTATCTTCACTCATCTCAACCGCGGAAGGCGAAGATTCAGGTGCATCATTCACATTTACCAGAGAAACATTGACCTCGGCAGTATCAATCCCGCCAGTTCCATCGATAACCTCAACCTGAAGCGTATAATCGCCCAAGTCAACATCACCGATTGTCTTGTTCAATGAAATCTCTCCGCTTGTCGGGTCGATATCAAAAATACCATTAGTGGTCGAGCCATCTGCAAAGCGGTATACAAGCACGTCATTATCGTGATCTTCAGCAACGACCGTACCAATAACTGACCCACTCACCGTGTTTTCGTTAACTGACCCGAAGTCGTAAACATCATCATTTGGTTTGTCACCAGCACTATCGCCGTCAGAAATAAACTCTGGAGCGTGCTGAGCATCTATAATAGAGACTGTTGCTTCGTTCGAGTCACTTGCAAGCGTCGAATCTGCACCAACCGTATCAATTAGAGTCACAGTTAGGTTTTCAAGATCTTCGTAAATACCATCATCGAGAGTTTTTATATCAATCGGCGCCGACGTTTTACCCGCTGGAATCGCGACTGTGTACGTACTTGGAGCAATATAATCTTTGTCATCAACATTCCCGCCGATTGTGAATGTTACCAGTACATCTTCATCTGCTTTTTGGTCAATGTTGACGATAAATTTTGCATCACTACCTTCATCAACTGAGGATTGATCTGAGCTAATAGTCACTTTCGGTGCACTTTGGGCATCAACGATCACAACACTTGCGCTGTTATTTGAAGCAATGCTCGCATCAGCGCCATCCACCTCTTTAATGGTTACTGTGAAAGATTCTGCGCCCTCATAAATACCATCGGTGAGCGTCAGTAAGTCAAGAGCAGCTGAAGATTGACCCGCAGGAACTTCAACACTAAGAACGCCAACAAAATCTTTTCCATCTTGGGCCACGCCACTATATTCGACATGAACCGTAACGCTCTCATCTGCAACTTTATCAAGTGTCAGCGTAAAGCCTGCCGTTTCACCTTCATTTACGCTGTTTTGATCGGCACTAATACTAACTAAAGGTGCAGGATCAGAATCCACAATATTTGCGTTACCAGTTGCAATACCATTACTGGTGACACTACCGATTTCCGTAACCGTCAGACCAAAGCTCTCATCACCTTCATGGACATTATCTAGTTTGGTCGAGACTGCGACTTTAATTTCAGCGACACCTGGAGGTATAGTAACGTCTCCATTAGGCGCTATATCTAATGTTTGAGTTTGACCATGAGTATCCACATAGGTCACTACCATAGTGCCTAGATCAACATCTTCCGCAGTATAGCTATCATTTGTTGTTGACTTCAGATTGACGACAACGGCCTCTTGAACAGGGTTAGAGAGTAAAACGGTAAATATTGCGTCAGTTCCTTCAATGACATCGCCGGCATCTACTACGCTAAGTTCTGAACTATCATTATCAAGAACTGTTGCCGTCCCCGTTTCACCGCCGAGCTCAAGAACGATCGTTTCGCTGCTTTCCACAACCAAGTCATCAATAGTCGGAATCGATATTTCGAAGCTACTTATACCTGCAGGAACAATCAAGTAACCACCTAAGAAAACAACACCATTTGTGTAGGTTGCATTTGATAGATTTAAGTCATTCTTATCAACTGAAGAACCTTGAGCAAGCATATCAACTTGGTACTTAACAGCAGTACTGGTGACTTCATCTAGAACAACCGAAAACGTGACATTGTCACCCTCAGTCACGCTATCACCGACCACAGACAGACTTGGCCCATTTTCAGCAACATTACCATCTAGCATTTCATTAACGATATTGACTGTAGATGGATCGCTAACGCCACTTTCAGAGTCGACGGCCACATATCCAAAGCTGTCCTCTGCAGGAACACCTTCTACATAACGTAACTCCCAGTTACCTTCATTTTTCGTAGAAAAATCTAACTGAGTAATGACCGAACCTTCAGGAAGAGCTAGATCTTTCCCATAACCAACGCTTGTTTCTTGGAATAGCATGAAGTTGCCTTCAGGCTTCAAAAACTCGAACGTTTGAGTCTGTTGGACATTATTTGAATCTAAGTATGTAACCGTAATAAGCGCTGCGTTGTCATCACCGTAATCAAACAATCCACCTAGTCCATCTAGTCCAAGGTTTACGCTGCCCACAGGGTTATTAGACAAATCGATCGTAATCGTTTCACCTTTCTCAATACCCTGCCCATCATTGTCAGCGATACCATTGCCGATGTGTGACACCTGGCGGTTGTACTGCGCAAGCTCACCGCTATCAGAAGAAATGGTGATAGAAGCTCCATTTGCTAAATGCTCAGTACGGGAATGTGATGAACCACCATCCTCACTTAATCCCCAGTTATTGAAATCTGTTGTAGATTCCGAGCTATTAGGCGTATTAGGACGATCTTTGATACCTAATAAGAAGCCAACATTATCAGCTTCATAGTAAAGGCTGTCTTTGTCATAAAGCGTATCGCTTACTTCTTTAATTTCGTGCAACTCACCATCACTATCTTTAAAGAACAACGTACCTGAGGTTGGCAGTTCAGTAATTCGGACATGTAGATCGTTGCCTTTTAAGTCGTCTTCAACATCCGCGATATGATCTTGAGAGTCACCGCTACCCAGAGGCTTCGTATCGGTATCAAACACAACGTGCGTAAGCTGAGCATCGGCCACATGCTTAAAGTCTTCACTGTCAGGTTTGTCGTTTACTGGCGTGACATCAACTTTAACAATGGTGGATTCACTGACACCACCGGAGGTGACGATATAGGTGAAACTGTCTACCCCGTGGTAGTTGTCGTTCGGCGTGTAGGTCACGGTGCCATCAGGGTTGACCGAGACAGTACCGTTAGCTGGGCCTTTATTGGTATCAAGCGACACTACTTTATCGTCGCCGTCAAACGTGTCGTTACCTAAGACTTTAATGATGGTTGGCGTGTCTTCCACGACTGTCGCGCGGTCAGATTCAATATCCGCCACAGGTGCAACCGTGAAGTTCACCGTTTGGCTGATGCTTTCACCACTTGGATCAGTAGCAGTAAACGTTAGGGTTTCTGAGCCGTTCCAGTCTGCGGTTGGTGAAATGGTCGCGATGCCATTTTCAATCGAAACCAACACGTTGCTGTTGCCGGACACTGAGAAGCTAAGCACAGAGTCGCTGTCTTTAAATGCGTTGTTTAAATCAATCGTGTAGGTCGCGAAATCTTCCGATAACACTTGATCTGCAATGGCATTTTCAACAATCGGTGCATCATTAACACGATTCACAATCAAACTGTCACTGTCGCTAACCGTTGGATTAACACCATCCGACACTGACGCGCTGATAGTCAGGTCTTTAAGGTTAAGTTCATCGTTGTTAATCGCATCGACGCCCGCTTGAGTCAGCTTGACTTCATTGCCAACCAACACGAAGTAACCGTTTGAGTTGTTTTCTAAAGAAACGGTTAATTGGTCTTCTGGCGTGTCAGTATCACGAACCGTTAAGGTTGCGACTACCGTATCAGTGCTCACTGCGTCTTCAGTGATGCTTTCTACGGCATCAACCTTGATGGTTGGCGCATCGTTCACTGGATTAACGGTAACGGTCACCTTCGCTTCGTCGGCCAATTGACCGTCCGTTACGATATAGGTGATTTCAGCGTCACCATTGAAGTTTTCTGCCGGTGTGAAGACGAGTTTTCCATCCACCACTTCAACCGTACCCTGCTCTTTAGGTACAGAGGCTGATTCAATACTCAGCTTATCGCCATCCACATCAGTATCGTTTGGCAGAACATCAATCGTGACAGCGGTATCTTCTTGTGTTGTTGCCGCGTCATCTTTTGCCACTGGCGTATCGTTCACTGGTGTGACATCGACGTTCACCGTGGTGGACTCCGATACCCCACCAGACGTAACGATGTAGGTGAAGCTGTCTGTACCGTGGTAGTTGTCGTTTGGCGTGTAAGTCACGCTGCCGTCAGGGTTGACCGAGACCGTGCCGTTGGCTGGACCGTTGTTGGTATCCAGCGACACCACTTTATCGTCGCCTTCAAACGTATCGTTATCTAAGACCTTGATGATGGTTGGCGTGTCTTCCACAACCGTCGCTTTATCAGCCTCAATGTCCGCCACAGGCGCTACTGTGAAGTTCACCGCTTGGCTGACGCTTTCACCGCTTGGATCGGTGGCAGTAAAGGTCAACGCTTCAGAGCCGTTCCAGTCCGCAGTTGGAGTGAACGTAGCAATCCCATTGACGATCGCCACTTGAATGTTGCTATTGCCAGAGACGCTAAAGCTCAGCTCGCCATCCACGTTATCCACATCACTGAAGGCAGTATTTAGATCGATGCTGTATGGCGTAAAGTCTTCCGCCAAGGTTTGGTCTGCGAGGCTGCTTTCAACCACAGGCGTGTCGTTTACGGCATTCACGGTGACGTTGACCGTCGCTTGGTCAGTCAGTGCACCATCGGTGACGGTGTAAGTAATTTCGGCGTCACCATTGAAGTTCTCGGCCGGTGTGAAGACCAACTTGCCGTCAACAATTTCAACTGTACCTTGGTCACTCGGCACAGATGCCGAGTCAATCGACAGCTTATCGCCATCAATATCGGTGTCGTTTGGCAGAACATCAATCGTGACAGCGGTATCTTCTTGTGTTGTTGCCGCGTCATCTTTTGCCACTGGCGCATCGTTCACTGGTGTGACATCGACGTTCACCGTGGTGGACTCCGATACCCCACCGGACGTAACGATGTAGGTGAAGCTGTCTGTACCGTGGTAGTTGTCGTTTGGCGTGTAGGTTACGCTGCCATCAGGGTTGACGGAGACTGTACCGTTAGCTGGGCCTTTACTGGTATCAAGCGACACCACTTTATCGTCGCCGTCAAACGTGTCGTTACCTAAGACGTTAATGATGGTTGGCGTGTCTTCCACAACCGTCGCTTTGTCTGCCACGATGTCCGCCACAGGCGCTACCGTGAAGTTCACCGTTTGACTGACGCTCTCGCCGTTTGGATCGGTAGCAGTAAACGTTAGGATTTCTGAGCCGTTCCAGTCTGCGGTTGGTGAGATGGTCGCGATGCCATTTTCAATCGAAACCAACACGTTGCTGTTACCGGCTACTGAGAAGCTAAGCACGGAGTCGCTGTCTTTAAATGCGTCGTTTAAATCAATCGTGTAGGTCGCGAAATCTTCCGATAACACTTGATCTGTAATGGCATTATCAACTGTTGGCGCATCGTTAACACGATTCACAACCAAGCTATCACTGTCGCTAGCCGTTGGATTAACACCATCCGATACTGACGCGCTGATAGTCAGGTCTTTAAGGTTGAGTTCATCGTTGTTAACCGCGTCAACACCCGCTTGAGTTAGCTTGACTTCATTGCCAACCAACACGAAGTAACCGTTTGAGTTGTTTTCTAAAGAAACGGTTAATTGGTCTTCTGGCGTATCAGAATCAGCAACTTCCAACGTCGCCACTACCGTATCGGTGCTCACTGCGTTTTCAGTGATGCTTTCTACGGCATCAACCTTGATGGTTGGTGCATCGTTCACTGGATTAACGGTAACGGTCACCTTCGCTTCATCGGTCAATTGACCGTCCGTTACGATATAGGTGATTTCAGCGTCACCATTGAAGTTTTCTGCCGGTGTGAAGACTAGTTTTCCATCCACCACTTCAACCGTGCCCTGCTCTTTCGGCACAGACGCAGAGTCGATGCTTAACACATCGCCATCCACGTCGGTGTCGTTTGGCAGGACATCAATCGTGACAGCGGTACCTTCTCGTGTTGTTGCCGTGTCATCTTTTGCCACTGGCGCATCATTCACTGGCGTCACATCGACGTTCACCGTAGTGGACTCACTGACACCCCCAGACGTAACGATGTAGGTGAAGCTGTCTAAGCCGTAGTAGTTGTCGTTCGGCGTGTAGGTTACGCTGCCGTCCGGGTTGACCGAGACCGTGCCGTTAGCTGGACCGTTATTGGTATCAAGCGACACCACTTTGTCGTCGCCTTCGAACGTGTCGTTATCTAAGACCTTGATGATGGTCGCCGTGTCTTCCACAACCGTCGCGCTGTCTGCCACGATGTCCGCCACAGGGGCAACTGTGAAGTTCACGGTTTGACTAACACTCTCGCCGCTTGGATCGGTGGCGGTAAAGGTCAGTGTTTCTGAGCCGTTCCAGTCCGCAGTTGGAGTGATCGTGGCAATACCATTGACTATCGCTACTTGAATGTTGCTGTTGCCAGATACGCTAAACGTTAACTCGCCATCGGCATTATCCACATCGCTGAAGGCCGCATTCAGATCGATCGTGTATGGCGTGAAGTCTTCTGCCAAGGTTTGGTCTGCAATGCTACTCTCAACCACTGGCGTATCGTTCACGGCATTCACCGTAACTTTGACCGTCGCTTCGTCAGTCAGCGCACCATCGGTGACGGTGTAAGTGATCTCAGCGTCGCCATTGAAGTTCTCGGCTGGCGTGAACACCAGTTTACCGTCAATAATCTCGACTTGACCTTGGTCACTCGGCACAGACGCCGATTCGATGCTTAACGCATCGCCATCGATGTCAGTGTCGTTTGGCAACACATCAATCGTTACTGAGGTATCTTCCTCTGTAATTGTTGCGTCATTAAGGGCAATAGGCGCATCGTTAACTGAGTTTACTGTTACCGAGACTTGAGCTTCATCCTCTAGCTCACCATCTGAGATAGTGTACCTAATAGTTGCATTACCATTGAAGTTTTCAGCCGGAGTGAAAACAAGCTTACCATCGACAATCTCAACGATACCTTGCTCTTCTGATACAGAAGCAGAAGTAATGGATAAATCGTCACCTTCAATATCACTGTCATTAGCGAGCACATCAATTACAACCTGGGAATCTTCGTCAGTTTGAATCGCATCGTTAGTCGCTATTGGCGCGTCATTAACAGGCTTAATATCTAAATTAGCAGTGCCATTAATAACACCCCCATCGTCATCAATGATGTCATAGGAGAATGACACTTCAGTATCATCATCAGCTTCTGGGATATAAGTCCAAGATCCATCGTTGTTATCAATTAAAGTGCCATTCCCACTCTCAATAGTGACGTTTGTAACGATAAGAGTATCAGCATCGTCAATATCGACATTCGATAGTAATTCTTCGGTAGTTATCGTGATGGGATCGCTATCTTCTTCGATAGCGCTTAATGTCACTGGAGAATTAGTAAGTGGTTTATTTGAGCCATCTCCACTGGTTTCTATATTTGTTGCGAAAAAGTCATTTAAGGTCAACGCTTGTGTTTCAGATAAACCGAGGGATTCCAAGCCAATAGTTTCAAAATTTGTTGAGGCCAGTACTTCAGTGCCATCCCGTGCAATCGTGGCACTATTTTGTAAACTTGAACCACTGTTTTCACCCGCAGCTGGCGCGAGTTCTTCATCAACTATAGAAGGGTCTTGACCTTGCTCAATAGCACCAATAATTCGTGCCACATCATCAGAAATATCTTTTGAGCCTTGCTCTTCAGTTAGTTGAATGTTCAAATTTAGAGGTGCAGCATCTGTCGTTGCCACTACCACTTCACCTGGTAGGGGCTGTTGTCCTTCTGTTAGGACTCTCAGCTCCCCATCTAAACCTATTACGACGACTTGATTACCGAGTGACACTAACGCTGTACGATCCATATAAATCTTAACCCTAAATAACTGTCAAGTTTTTGACTAACAATACTAATTTGCTATATATTGCCTGATTATATAGTGCAATAACAGCAATTTGATGCTCAATTAAGTAATTATGTGTCATACATCAATAGGAATCTATGCGCATATTTGTCTTGTTTTAATAAAAGCCACTCAACTCTTGTTAAACATCAATTTCACTTTAAAATCGGGATCCTTATTCAAAATTTAGACCCACCAAATGAATTGATTTATCAAGAATGAAACAAATGAACAATGAATCAACAGGTTACTTCATCGTGTATTAATGTTATTGTGCGCTAAATTATTGACGCCCTTATAGGTATCCCACTTATAAGCCCTCTCACCTCGAGAAATTTTATTATTATCTAGGAGAATCACAGTGAAGTGGACTCGTGCCAACGCCTTTTGCATTGGTGTGTTCGCAGCTAGTCATGCTTTTGGGCAAACACTAGAGCAAGCGGTTGAAAACACATTAAAAACCAATCCTGACATCAAAAGTGCGTTCAATGAATTCGTTAGCAAGCAGTATGTGAATGAAGCATCTGGCGGTGCTTACCTCCCATCCGTAGATTTAGACGCCGGTATCGGTTATGAAGGCATTAACCCAGCAGAAGCAGGGCGAGATTCAACGGATCTGACAAGAAAAGAAGCGACCGTGACACTAACCCAGTTGATATGGGACGGTTCTGCGACACTTAACGATATGGATCGAACAGCAGCTGACTCAGAATCAGTTCGTTATCAACTGCTCGCTGATGCTCAAGACACGGCACTCGAAGTGGCAAAGGTTTACTTAGATTCAGTAAAAGCTTATGAAATTCTTACACTTTCAGAAAACAACTTGAAGGTTCATAAGAAGATCTACGAAGACATTAAAAAGCGAGTTAACTCAGGACTTGGGTCTACCGCTGACCTAACTCAAGTAGAAGCTCGTTTAGCAAAAGCTCACGGTAACTTGGTGGCGGCTCAGAACAACTTATATGACAGCCACACCACGTTTACACGCCTTGTCGGACAGTCCCCACAAGGATTGATTTTTCCGCGAGCGGACCAGAACTTTATTCCCTACACCATAGATGAAGCAATTGACTTGGCATTTGAATCGCATCCAGTAATCAAAATTTCGATGGCAGATGTAGACTCAGCTAAGTTCCAATATAAGCAATCTAAGGGAACTTACTATCCAACGATATCTGTAGAAGCGGCTCAAACGTGGCGTGATGATGCAAGCGGTATCGAAGGAAGCAGTGATGAAACGACAGCGATGCTGCGTATGCGTTATAACCTCTTTAATGGTGGTAGTGATGTCGCCAATGCTGAAAACTTTGCCTATCAACTAAACAAAGCCAAAGATTTACGAGAACGCGCATACCGCAGCGTTGAAGAAGGGCTTCGTCTATCATGGAGCGCGTTAGATTTAACGCTTCAGCAAAAAGAGTTTCTGGCGGATCACGTAGATTCGGCGTCTGAAACTGTTATCGCCTACGAGAAACAGTATCGCATCGGTAAACGAACCCTTTTGGATTTGTTAAATACTGAAAACGAGTTATTTGAAGCGAGAAAAAACTACTTGGATGCTCGATATTCAGAGCAATACGCGAAATACCGTGTAATGAATGCGACCGGCCAATTGTTAAATGCCTTGCGAGTCGATGTGCCTACGGAATGGAATGAAAAGGTGGAGTACTGATCATGAAACCAATGAACATTCTATTTGTATTAAGCCTTCTCGCCGTTACTCAACAGGTTGTTGCTGAAGACGAGTATGACTATCGACCTGTACCAAGTGCAGAGCAAATTGCTGATCTTCAAGATGAAGATAACGATGGCGTCATCAACGCTCGAGATATGTGCCCTGGCACACCGGAAGGCTCAGAAGTCGATAATGACGGTTGCGGCGAATACATTAAAGCATCAGATAACATGCAAGTAAGAATACTTTTTGCCAATGATTCTGATGAAATCAATCCCGTGTTCAGAAGACAAGTACGTGAACTGTCCGATTTTTTAAAAGAATACCCTACTACGTCGATCGAACTGCACGGCTACGCGAGTAAAGTTGGTGGCTCTCAGCACAACCAAGATCTATCAGAGAGACGAGCACGCAATGTCCGTGAGGCGCTATTGAGCTACAACATCGAACCGAGCAGAGTTCGTATTGTTGGCTTTGGTGATACTCACCTAGCGCAACAAGGTACCGATGAAGTCAGTCACGCTTTAAACCGCCGAGTAACTGCTTCTGTCGTTGGTTATAAAGGCGAGATTAAAAAAGAGTGGACAATATTCACTACCCTCCCTGAAAGGTAAAAATATCTGTATTAATGTTTGTTCAAACAAGCATTAATAAACCTAGAACGACATAAGAAAAGGAGCTTCGGCTCCTTTATTTTTACTCATTGCAATAACCGTATTATGCTTTAGGAATCGGCACTTTAGTGTTACCCTAGCGGCGTCATAACAACGAGAGTTTTGAAATGAGCAAACTTACATCAGATATCCAAGCAAACCTTGACCTTTTTGTTGCAGAAACAAAAGAAAACCAACTGGTTTGGGGTTTACGCAATGAAGAAGGTTGGCTATCTTGCGATTCAACTGAATTCGAAAACAGTGAAGTCATGCCTTTCTGGTCTTCTAAAGAAGATGCAGAAGCGCACAATGTTGAAGAATGGGCTGACTTCACTGTACTAGAAATCCCACTAGATATCTTTGTTGAAGATTGGCTTTTAACTCTTGCAGAAGATGGTGTTCTTGTTGGTACTAACTGGAACGATCAGCTAGAAGGCAAAGAAATGGAGCCTCAAGATCTAGCTAAGCTTTACATTGCGTAACGACTTCTAGGCCTCAACTTTATGTTGGGGTCTTTCTTTTTATGCTCTTTTTTGATATGTCGACCAAGTGCATAGTTTTCCTATTCTTTTTCTTCGTACACCCAACTCAATCACAACGCTGATCAATTAATAGCGCTATGATTCTCCAATTCCAAAGCAACAAAAGAACATAAGGCACGTTTAAATATGCGCACGCTCTATCCTTTGCTTGCGTCACTCTTACTCGCCCCGGTATATGCTAGTGACACTCAAGATATTGAGCCAGAACAAAATATCACGCAGTGGCACGCCGTTTATCAAACCACATTGAGAAGTAATCCTGACTCAGCATTAAGCATGCTTCAAGATCGATACCACACCGCGAAATCGCACAACGAAAAACTCTACGTCAGCGGGCTGATTTATGAATACATGTCGAACATAAAACAGCCGTACTATGGAAGCAGCCAAGTTCTCAACAATAACTTTGCTCAGTTAGAGTCAGAGTACATTCTTGCCTTAAATGAACGTAAGCATGGTAGTTATGACGCCTCAGTAAATAGCTTTTCTTCATTGCGACAAAAAATGAAGCAGACTTCAGATTCTGAAGGCAAAGCTTTGATGAACTATCAGCTCTGTTATACCTTGAATCAACAAGGTCGTTATCACAAAGCAAACTTTTATTGCTCGTCGTTAGAAAGCCATCTAAGTCAACAACACCAAGAAAACTTCCCTATTGATCTCGCGTTACGTGTGGTAGCGAACAATTATAACTATCGTGGCGACTATGAAAAAGCGCTGAGTCTTTATAGAAAGCTGCTGGCGAACATGTCTGCTCAAAGCGATCCTTCTGGCATTTACAATGACGTCGGAAATTTACTTGCAGAGCTTGGGCAGTTTGAACAATCAGAACAATATCTCATCCAAGCCCTACTCGCTCGTCAAGATGAAGGGACACCACTCAAAGTCGCCCAAGTCGAACATAGCCTTGGGGCAATGTATAAGAAATCCAAAGAATTCGATAAAGCCATCAATCATTATCAAAATGCATTAACAATACTCAACCAGCTCCACTACCCATATGGTCAAGGGTTAAGCTACTTAGGGCTGTCTGCGGTTTTAGCCGAAAGTGGGCAACTGGATACCGCAGTAGATTACATTAGAAAAGCTTTAGACATTGCTGAAACGTATGAAAATACGCACCTCGAAACGGAAGGGCATTTAGCTGCTGGGTTCGCGTATTTGAAAAACCATGCTACTGAAAAATCGATTGCACATGGCAAAGTCGCGTTAACACTAGCGATCAATAACTCTAGACCATTATTACAGGCACAAGCTCAATTACTCCTTTCCGAAGCATACCAAGCCCAAGGTGATTATAAACTGGCATTAGAGCACCACGAAGCCTATTCAACCATTGAATTGGCCAACCGAGACGCTAGCAATATTAAAGCATTAGAGGCATTAGACCTCACAAAGAAAGAGTACGAATATGATCTTCAAGTCGCTCGGTTGAATAATGAAAAAAGCTTAAATCAGCATCAATTTGAGAAGCTTACCGATCAAAAGCGCACTTATAATTTTGTGGTTTCCTGTTTGTTGGTCTTGCTCATTCTGGCATTGATACTTCAGCGACAAACACGACAAAAAGCCAAAATAGATAGTCTAACATGTGCGTTGAATAGAGCGGCAATTATAGAGACCATCAAAGGTCAAACCTCCAAAGCGGACGAAGACTTCCGCTATGTTTTAGCATTAATCGACCTTGATGACTTTAAGACGATAAATGATCAATACGGTCATCCGACTGGCGACTTGGTGTTACAGCAAGTTTGCCAAGTGCTTAAAGCTAAGCTCAATAAGGGAGAGTATATCGGCCGTTTGGGTGGAGAAGAGTTTATCTTATTATTGAAAAACGTCGATGAAATTGACGTTCCTTTCCGCGTACAAAGCCTACACAAAACGATTTCAGAGAAGCGCGTACGCACGGTAAATAATAGTGATCTGAGTGTAACTGCTAGCTTGGCCTATCTATCAACATCAATGCCGCTTACCAACTTTGATGAACTTTATTCGATACTCGACCAAGCTTTATACCAGGCTAAAAAGCAGGGAAAAAACATCATTATAGACGCATACGATGAGCCAATTAGCCTAAGTTCTGACTATGTTAGCCAGTAAAACAAGGCACGACTAAACGTCAGCAGCCTGCTTGTTCACAAGAGACTGCATTACGGTCTCTTTATTGTTTAAGTAATCATCTAAGCCAGCTTTGCGCAAATCGCACGATGGGCAATCACCGCAGCCATCACCAATGACCCCGTTGTAGCAGGTCAACGTATTTTCACGAACCAGTTGCAACGCGTCATATTGATCAGCTAACGCCCACGTTTCTGCTTTATTTAGCCACATTAACGGTGTTTTGATCGTCAGGTTACGGTCCATCCCTTGCACCAAAGCCGTGTTCATTGCTTTCACAAAATCGTCACGACAATCTGGATAACCACTAAAGTCAGTTTCGCACACGCCAGTAATTACGGTTTCAGCCCCAATTTGGTAGGCGTAGATTCCTGCGAGCGTTAAAAATAGAATGTTACGGCCAGGAACAAAAGAGTTTGGTAGGCCGTTTTCTTGCAATTCGTGTGAGACAGGGATGTCATCGCGCGTGAGAGAGCTAATCGCAAGTTCGTTTAAAAGGCCAACATCCATCACTTTATGCGCTTTGACGCCAAGATCCTTTGCGATCTTTTGTGCCACTTCTATCTCTAACTTGTGGCGCTGACCATAATCAAAAGTAATGGCATGAACTTCATCAAACTCTTTAAGTGCTTGAACCAGACAAGTCGTGGAATCCTGACCACCACTAAAAACAACAACGGCTTTTTTCATTTCTCTCTCCGCTCTTAAGCAATACTTAGGTATTTATGAGTTTGAACAGACAAGCGCCAATTGCGAGCAATGCACGTTTCAATACACAATTGCGTTGCACGAGGCTTTTGGCTAATAGGCTGCAATGCAATGACAGTCTCAACCGCGACATTCGCATTTGCCAATAGCTCATCAAGGTGGTCGATGTCTTTTTGCGTACCAACTGGGTGCTTAATCTCATTCGCACGCTCTAACGCGCTATTGAGAACTGGCAGTTTACCCTTCATCGCCACTTTTGGTGACACGGTCACCCATGTATTTTCTGACGTGATGACTTCTGATGTGCCACTCGTTTCAATTTGGCATTGGCAACCCATATCCTCAAACGCCTCTGTTAAAGGGCGTAGATCATAAATACAAGGCTCACCACCAGTAATCACGATATGTTTAGCATTAAAGCCTTGCAGTTGATATTGCTCTACGATGTTCTCGGCAGATGCGACGCACCATGTGGGAGAATCTTCCGTCTTCACCAAAATATCACCAATTTGACGTTGGTCATTCTCATCTGCATACCACGTTTGTTTGGTATCGCACCATGAGCAACCAACCGGACACTCTTGAAGGCGAACAAAAACAGCAGGTACTCCAGTGAAAACCCCTTCCCCTTGGATGGTTTCAAACATCTCATTTAGCTTATACAACGTAGAACTCACTCAACTCATAATACTTCGAGGCGAAGACCTTAATGGACACACGTGTCTAGGTCAATTTAAACCAAAAATTAATTGTTAAAATAGACCATTTTGTAGTTTCATAGTCGCGGTGAGCGTAGGTTTCTGGTTAGCGTTATACCAAACCTTATTCACTTACAGTTCCCAAAAACTTTAAGGTAAGAAATGATGTATAAACTGATCGCATTAGATATGGATGGCACACTGCTCAATAGTGATAAAGCAATCTCTGAAGAAAACAAACAAGCGATCGCAAAGGCTCGAGAAGCAGGCGTTACTGTCGTTCTCGCTTCTGGTCGCCCATTAGAAGGAATGCAAGGTAAGCTCGACGAACTGAATATCCATTCCGATAAAGATTTTGTCCTTTTCTACAATGGCTCTATGGTTAAGAACGTAGGAACAAATGAAATCATCCACCAGCAAATCATTGATGGTAAGGCAGCAAAATTAGTCGCTCGTAAAGCGAAAGAATTAGGCGCTTATGTGCACGCATTCAGCCAAGTACATGGCTTGATCACCAATGAGAAAAACCCATACACTGACATCGAAGCCAACATTAATGGCTTAAATGTAACAGAGATTAATTTTGAATCGCTAGAAGATGATCATCCAATCATCAAAGCAATGATGGTTGCCGAGCCAAGTAAGTTAACTGAGGTCATCGCTGCGCTGCCGTCTGAAATGCGTGAAGAGTTTACGGTGGTTCAAAGCGCTCCGTTCTTCCTGGAGTTTCTTAACCCAGCGAGCAACAAAGGTATTGGTGTTGCTGCAATTGCTGAGTATCTAGGTATTCAACCGGAAGAAGTGATCTGTATGGGTGATGCTGAAAATGACCACCACATGCTGAAGTACGCTGGCCTTGGTATCGCGATGGCAAATGCAATGGAAGAGACCAAACAAATCGCTGATTACATTACGGCAAGTAATGATGAACACGGTGTAGCTAAAGCGATTGAAAAATTCGTCCTTAACGCTTAATTCCTCCGCCGCAATGGCGTCAGAGATACGCAAAGCCACATTGTTGAGCTACTCAACGTACAAAAAAGCCTTGCTGTAAAGCAAGGCTTTTTTTTTACTCGTATGCCTGAGAAAGAAAGCATACAACCATCAATCTAGCACTGTTTCTCTCTGTTGTTTTTCATGAATCAGCTTTCTTGCAAGCAAGATAAACAGCAACATCAACAATGGATAATGCAACGTCGACAATACCAATGACCACAAACCACTAAACGAGACAACAGAGCTTGAGTATAAATAAAGTTGCTCAACGAATACCAACGCAAGCGTTACAAAAATCATCTGACGAGAATCCAAATGCACTTTTGACTCTCTAAACGTCATAACCAACGCTGATGCCGTAATTAAAATAGCTAACCAGCGGCCAAACACAGGTAATGGCCAGATAACAGAGATGACCGCCGTTACCGCAGTCATAATGAACCAGACGCCTTTTGAGCTCAGCACTTGATCAACATTCACGTCTTGATTTGTTTCCAATCGCAGAACATGCCAGGCCACCAAGCTTCCTAACAGCGCACCAAACAACATATCTAAGAAAAAGGCGCTACCAAGGAAAAACTTACATAACATAATAGTAAGCGTGACGAGCATCATGACAGCGGTCGTACCATTCAAACCGAAATAATGCGTTCTCTGAAATAAAAAGGTTAAAACACAAAACCAAACGGCAATAGGCAAACTTGGAAAACTAAATCCAAAGCTGTGTGTTAACTCCATCATTGGTATATAGACATGCGGGCGAGGAAGCGCAAAGCCCTGTTGAGCTACAAGTACCATCAGGGACGTCGCGCTAATAGCGAAAAAGAGTCGGAATACAAATCGACTGCCAAAACGCATCATTACTAACGGAAATAGAAAAAGCAGTATCGTAGGTTCTGTCAGTTCTATAACAAGATTTGAGATCTGATTCGCTACCTCGAAACTCGTTTCTGATAAAGCCCCTACCCAGCTTTGTAAGTCTTTCATCCACCTCAATTCAATCTGACGAAATGAAGGCGCGGATTCGATCAGCTGAGTCACATAAGATGCGGACTGCTGAGTAGCTTGTTCAAAAAACTGAATGGCTTGTGGCCATTGAGCGGGATAGCGGTACAAAAATGATGGCAGCTCGGATGGTCCAAGTAACATTGCAGATGCGATTTCTACCCCGTAGTGAGGAGCAAACCAAATAGGTAACTCATTCCCACCTAAGGAATTGTTCATCGAAAAAGCAATAATCTCAGAATCTGATATGCAATCGTAATAAACCGCGGTGTCAGTTCTGCCAAGTTCCTCCCCAACCGTGACCACTAAACCCGTTTCTTCCCACGTTTCTCTTTGCGCAGCAACTTTGGGAGATTCTCCATCAATAATTGTCCCACCAGGTAGAGAAATCTTATCCGTCAATATTTCATGAACTAGCACTAACTTGTCGTCAGCACGAACAACGCAGAGCGCCCCTTTTACTTCGCTCGCGGCAGCTTTAGCCGTAGAGATTGGTGAAACAGGTAACAAAATAAAACAAAGGATGAGTAATAACAGCTGTCTCAACACAAAATATGACCTTAAGTAAACATTATGATAACCAATGAATAATGGCAGTTAATCTTATCTTTTTCGATAAAAATTAAGTAACGAGTTATGCCAAACAACGTTGATCGAATAAAGCATGATCTTGAAGCTCATTGGAGAGTAATTTAATGCAAACCTGACAAAAATCAGACAAAACATGAAATGTTGATCGCAATTCTGCCAGTTATATGAAGGTAGCGTCAGGATAAAGTCATACACATTTTATGGGTTCTCAAAGTTGGAACAATAAAAAAGGGCTTATTATTCGAAAACAATAAACCCTGCTTATGATAACTATGCGCTGCTCGTTGAAACCAAGAATGAATTCTACCTCAAGTCACCAACGAATCAGCTTTTGAATGCTTGATGGTTAGTTAGACTTGCAATGTGCGTCGCGAACTTCTTGCCAAACACCCCAAGGTCCAGAGTCTGCTGGGTTATCGCCTTGAGTCCACCACTGCGCCTGCCACACTTTGCCATTCCAAGTAACGTTATCCCCTTTGAGATACACCGTACTCGCTTGCCATTCTGCTGCGCAGTTATCTGTTGGAGGCGTTGTCACTGTTTTCGCTTGAGCCGACACTAGCGCCTGATATTGTGTACTGGTCTTATCAACGTTGAAGTTCAAAGCAACTCTTGCTTCTCCCGCCTGAGCTGCTCCAAATTCGACATCGACACGACAACTTGCATTCATTGCTAACGTCGCCTGAGAACACTGATCATTTGCAATAACGGCAGCATCAGCAACGCCAGAAGCAAACGCGCGAACGTTTTCTACAGTGAACGTCGTGTTACCTGAATTTTTGATAACAAAACTATGTTGCTGCAACTCGCCAACATTAAATGATGCCAATATCTGTTCGGTGGTATACCCAACAGAAACATTCTCTTTCGGAGGTGTAGTCGTGCCAATGACACCATTAACAAAATTACGCATGGCGGCGATATCGCTATAAACACCATACATACCCGGACGAGCACAACCTATTCCCCAACTGACCACACCAAGTTGAGTAATTACGCCACCACGATTAATAACGATTGGACCACCGCTATCTCCCTGACAGGAATCTATCCCGCCTTGAGGAATTCCCGCGCAGAAAGACACCTCTCCAACGGTTGTGTAATTACCACCGGCTTGACGACAAGTCGAGTCCGACACGAGCGGAACGTCAACCTCTTGCAATCGAGATGGAGAGCTTCCTCCTTCAGAGGTTCTCCCTAAACCTGCGACTGTAAGCCAATCTCCGATGCTGGCGTATTGCGTTAGACTACCATCGGCAATTTCAACCGCAGCAACACCTTGAGGTACAGAGTCCAACTTTAAGACTGCGAGATCGTGAGAAAGCGTTGCTCGGCGATATGCCGGGTGCATGTGGATTTCACTCACGTTAGCTCGAACACCGTCAGTGCCATTGTAAACGACGCCACCGATTTTAACCGCAATCTGATTCGGCGAATCACCCTCGACACAGTGGGCCGCAGTAAGGACGTAGCCATTCCCAATATAACTGGCACCACAATATGATCGGTTACCATAACGGCTAACAATTTGGGTGTAGAATCTCCACTCACTAGGATCAGCAGTGATGCCGCCTACGATCTGGGGTTGTATAGTGTGATTTTGTGTCTGTGACAAATCATCAGCACTTGCGAACATTGGCAAAACAGCCAACGCAAGTAACGATTTTGTTAGTTTCAAAATATTGTCCTCTTGTTTTTGTAAGCACGATCCTCGTGCTACTAATAAACAAGCAGACAAAAACGCCAATACCAATGTGGGCGCATATTAATTTACTAACATTGCGAGCAACTTATAGAGAAAAGTCTATTGACGAACTGAATGATTTCAATTCGCTAGAATGTGTATCACAATATTAAAATTAAGCATGGTCATTAGCTCAACGGCTTTCTTAGATAGTGAATATGGTGTGCAAACCCTTGTTTTTCATACAAAGAGATTGCACCCTGGTTAAAGTGCCATACTTCAACAAACATCTGTTTTGCACCGTAATCAGAGAACGTTGACTCAATTTTGTTAATCAATGCCTGAGCTGTGCCTTGTTTCCGAAACTCAGGTAATACATAGAGCTCATCCACACTTCCCATCATAACCGGCTGACTGACGGTAGAAACAAGTTCACAGAAATGACCAGAGATAAAACCAATAATTTCATCTCCTTGTTTTGCTACATAAACAAGACATTCAGGATCATCAATGTATCGAGCAATACTTTTTTCTTGCTCTATCTCCTCTGCAGTTTTGAACAGCTCAGGAGATTGAAGATGATGCTCATCATGCAGCTCAAACATAAGGTCGTTGAGCGACTCAAGGTCGCTAAAACACGCAGATTTAATTACAAACGTGGTCATACAAAGGGTCACTAAAAATTGAATGGCTGTAGTTTGTGAGGAAAATGCCGTATTGGCAAGTCACAAAATTGCCTGCACGAGACGTTTACGCTATCTACAAACAAAAAAGCCCCTGCACTTAATAAGCGTACAGAGGCAGAACCAACCTACAGAGTTCGAGGATCAGGGGTTAGTTAGAATTGAGTTTTAATTAACGTCTTAACACTCGTTCAATTTCGTTCAAGCTACTTGGGTCATCAATCGTTGACGGAACGGTGTATTTTTCACCATCGGCTATTTGACGTATGGTTCGGCGCAGAATTTTACCCGAACGTGTTTTCGGTAGGCGATCTACAACCAATGCATGCTTAAAGCAGGCAACCGCACCGATCTCACTACGTACCTTGCCAACAAGCTCACCTTCAAGATCAAGCTCGTCCACTTTGACACCATCTTTAAGCACAACAAAACCAAGTGGTAACTGCCCTTTTAACTCATCGTGGATACCCACGACTGCACATTCCGCAATCGCTGGGTGACCACCGACAATCTCTTCCATTTCGCCTGTCGATAAACGATGCCCCGCGACATTAATCACGTCATCAATACGTCCCATAATGAACAGGTAACCGTCTTCATCCAGATAGCCCCCATCACCTGACACATAGTAGCCAGGGAATTGGCTGAGGTAACCGGTTTCAAAACGGTCATGGTTACGCCAAACCGTTGGCAGACAACTCGGTGGCAACGGACGTTTTAATGCGACAAAACCTTGTTGGTTAGGCCCGACCGACTCTCCAAGTTCATTCAGAATCTCGACCTGATAACCCGGAATTGGCTTCGTCGAAGAACCCGCTTTAACTGGCATCATTTCAACACCTGTTGGGTTGCCAGCGATAGCCCAACCCGTTTCCGTTTGCCACCAGTGGTCAATAACGGGTTTGTCTGCTTTGCTCTGAACCCATTCCAGTGTTGGAGGGTCAAGGCGTTCTCCTGCCATAAAGATGGTTTTCAATTTAGAGAGATCATACTGTTTTAAAAACTCACCTTCTGGGTCTTCTTTCTTGATCGCACGGAACGCTGTCGGGGCAGAGAACAACGCATCTACTTTGTATTCGTCACACACTCGCCAAAATGCACCAGGATCCGGTGTTCGGACGGGCTTGCCTTCGAATAAGATTGTTGTGCAACCGTGAATCAGTGGCGCGTAAACAATGTAAGAGTGCCCTACTACCCAGCCAACATCAGATGCCGCCCAAAATACGCCATCTTGAGGAATGTTGTAGATTGCGCTCATAGAGTACTTCATCGCGACGGCATGGCCGCCGTTATCACGCACGACGCCTTTTGGCTTACCTGTCGTACCCGAAGTATAAAGAATGTAGAGTGGATCGGTTGCTAACACCGGAACACAACCGTGTGGCAACGCTTGGTTGTACTCTTGCTGCCAATCCAGATCTCTTTCTTGGTTTAGATCGGCTTCGCACTCAGGGCGCTGGAATACAAATACTTTCTCTGGCTTCCATCGGCTGTCCATAATGGCCTTGTCTACCATTGGCTTATATGGAATAACTTTGTTGATCTCAATCCCACACGACGCCGTCATGATGACTTTCGGCTCTGCATCTTCAATTCGTACAGCAAGTTCATTAGGTGCGAAACCACCGAATACAACGGAGTGAATCGCCCCCAAACGCGCACAGGCTAGCATCGCCATTGCGGCTTCTGGAATCATCGGCATGTAAATAACGACTCGGTCGCCTTTTTCAACGCCTTGGGCAGATAGCATGCCGGCAATTTTTGCCACTTGGTCACGCAGGTCACTATAGGTATACGTTGTTTTATTGCCGGTTACTGGCGAGTCATAAATGAGTGCCGTATTATCACCGCGTCTTTGCTCGCAATGGTAATCCAATGCTAACCAGCACGTATTCATTACACCATCTGGAAACCAACGTTCTATGCCGTTTTCATCAGATTTCAAGATAGTTTTAGGAGATTCGAACCAATCGATATTCTCCGCTTGAGCGCGCCAAAAACTCTCCGGTTCGTTTTTCGCCCATAAATATTCTTTTTCGTATGAAGACATATTGCTTCCTCCAGTATGTCCTGACATTGCTCTCGTTCTATTCAAAGACCGTTCTTTTCACTCAAAGACATCAGAGGGTACACGCACAAATCCCTCCATTAGTATTCTCGCACTTCGGCTCATGATGGCTTTTTGTACCACCCAGCCTTGTTCGGTTTGCTTCGCTTGTGCTCCGACTTTTAGCGTCCCTGACGGGTGGCCAAAAGTCACTGACTCTTTTTCGCCGCCACCAGCTGCCAAGTTCACCAGCGTACCCGGCACACACGCCGCCGAAGCAATCGCAACGGCTGCGGTTCCCATCATTGCATGGTGAAGTTTGCCCATCGACAACGCACGAACCAACACATCAATTTCCGACTCATTGACCGCTTTACCGCTTGAGGACTGGTAACTTTTCGGCTTGGATACAAACGCGACCTTTGGTGTGTGCTGGCGTGTCTGAGCTTCTTCAAGTTCAGAAATCAGACCCATTTTTAATGCGCCATGTGCGCGGATAGATTCAAACATCGCCAACGCTGCATCGTCGTTGTTGATTTGATCTTGCAGCTCCGTGCCTTGGTAACCAATCGACTCAGCATCAATAAATATGGTTGGAATACCCGCATTGATGAAGGTAGCGTTAAACGTCCCCACATCAGGCACCACCAAATCATCGACTAAGTTTCCAGTTGGGAACATGCTGCCTTCCCCATCTGCCGGGTCAACAAAGTCGACCTGAATCTCTGCGGCCGGGAACGTCACACCATCAAGTTCAAATTCTCCGGTCTCTTGCACGAATCCGTTCACAATCGGCACATGAACCAAGATAGTTTTACCGATGTTCACCTGCCATACACGCACCGTCACAATGCCGTTTTCTGGAATACGACCTTGTGGGATCAAGCCTGCATGGATAGCAAAAGGCCCAATTGCGGCAGACAAGTTACCGCAGTTCCCACTCCAGTCCACAAATGGCTTATCAATGGATACTTGTCCGAACAAGTAATCAACATCGTGATCGTCACGGCTGCTGCGCGAAACAATTACCGTTTTACTTGTACTTGACGTCGCGCCGCCCATACCGTCGATTTGCTTACCATAAGGATCCGGGCTGCCGATAACTCGCAACAACAGTTTGTCACGCGCTTCACCTGCCACTTGAGCCTCTGATGGCAAATCTTCAAGGTTGAAAAAGACCCCTTTACTTGTACCGCCACGCATGTACGTCGCCGGCACTTTGATTTGGCTCATTTGATTCGGAGTTTTGCTTTCCATAACCACTCCTTATTGCGCCAGGAAATCTTGCGCGAAACGCTGCAAAACACCGCCTGCGTTGTACACGTGAACTTCGTCAGCGGTATCTAAGCGACAAGTAACCGGAACGTCGACTTTTTCACCGTTGCTGCGGGTGATAACCAAGGCTAAATCCGCGCCCGGCTTGATCTCACCAACTACGTCATAAAGTTCCGTACCGTCCAGTTCTAGCGTATTGCGGTTAACTCCCGGCTTAAATTGCAATGGCAGCACGCCCATGCCAACCAAGTTAGTACGGTGAATACGTTCAAAGCCTTCGGCAACGATGGCTTCTACGCCCGCCAGTCGAACACCTTTTGCTGCCCAGTCACGAGATGAACCCTGACCGTAATCCGCGCCGGCGACAACAATCAATGGCTGTTTGCGGTTCATGTAGGTCTCAATCGCTTCCCACATTCGAACCACTTTGCCTTCTGGTTCGATTCGAGCCAGAGAACCCTGCACGACTTCACCGTTCTCTTTCACCATTTCGTTAAACAGTTTCGGGTTAGCAAAAGTCGCACGTTGCGCCGTTAAGTGGTCGCCACGGTGTGTCGCGTAAGAGTTAAAGTCCTCTTCAGGAACGCCCATTTTGGCAAGGTATTCACCAGCCGCGCTGCTCGCCATGATCGCATTCGATGGTGACAGGTGGTCAGTCGTGATGTTGTCGCCCAGAATCGCTAATGGACGCATGCCAGACAGTGTTCTTTCACCCGCCAGCGCACCTTCCCAGTAAGGTGGACGGCGAATGTAGGTACTCATCGGACGCCAGTCGTAAAGCGGACTAGAGCTTTTCTCTGCGTCATCCAGCTTAAACATCTGAATGTAAACTTGCTTAAACTGCTCAGGTTTAACATGATTACCGACAACAGCATCGATCTCTTCGTCACTTGGCCACAAATCATTTAAGTAAATTGGTTTACCGTTTTGGTCAATACCCAGAGCATCGCGCTCGATATCAAAACGAATGGTACCTGCTAACGCATAAGCAACAACCAATGGTGGTGATGCAAGGAAAGCTTGTTTTGCGTAAGGATGGATTCGGCCATCGAAGTTGCGGTTACCAGACAGAACGGCTGTCGCATATAAATCGCGATCAATGATCTCTTGCTGGATTTTTGGATCCAACGCACCACTCATACCGTTACATGTGGTACATGCGTAACCGACGATACCAAAGCCAAGCTTTTCTAACTCTGGTAATAGGCCCGCTTCTTCCAGGTACAAGCGTGCAACTTTAGAACCCGGAGCAAAAGACGATTTCACCCAAGGTTTGCGTACAAGGCCGAGCTCATTGGCTTTCTTCGCTACAAGACCAGCCGCAACCACGTTTCTTGGGTTACTGGTGTTTGTACATGATGTGATAGCTGCAATGATAACTGCACCATCTGGCAACTCGCCTTCTTTTTCTTCCCATGCACCAGAAATACCACGTTGTGCCAATTCAGAAGTTGGCAAACGGCGGTGCGGGTTTGAAGGACCAGCCATGTTACGGCTGACTGATGACAAATCGAATTCAAGTACGCGCTCGTAAACCGCTGTATCTAGACCGTCTGCCCAAAGTCCGGTTTGCTTTGCGTACTTCTCAACTAAGTCAACTTGCTGTTCGTCACGACCAGTCAGTTTTAGGTAGTTGATGGTCTGCTCATCGATGTAGAACATACCCGCGGTTGCACCGTATTCTGGTGTCATATTGGAGATGGTTGCACGGTCACCAATTGTTAGGTCGCGAGCACCTTCACCAAAGAATTCAAGATATGAAGAGACCACACGCTCATTACGCAGAAACTCAGTAATCGCGAGGACAATATCCGTTGCGGTAATGCCTGGTTGACGTTTACCCGTTAGTTTTACACCGACAATATCAGGTAGACGCATCATTGATGGTCGGCCAAGCATTACGGTTTCAGCTTCCAGACCACCAACACCGATCGCGATAACGCCCAATGCATCAACGTGCGGCGTGTGACTGTCCGTACCCACACAGGTATCTGGGTAGGCAATACCCTGCTTCGCTTGCACCACAGGAGACATTTTCTCCAAGTTGATTTGGTGCATGATGCCGTTACCCGCAGGAATCACGCTTACGTTTTCAAACGCTGTTTTACACCACTCGATAAAGTGGAATCGGTCTTCATTACGACGTTCTTCAATCGCGCGGTTTTTGTCGAAGGCATCAGGGTCAAAGCCCGCATGCTCAACCGCTAAAGAGTGGTCGACGATCAGCTGAGTCTCAACCACAGGGTTCACTTTTGCAGGGTCGCCACCTTGATCCGAAATAGCATCGCGCAGACCCGCTAAATCGACTAGAGCGGTCTGACCAAGAATGTCATGACAAACAACGCGTGCTGGATACCAAGGAAAATCAAGATCACGTTTACGTTCAATTAACTGTTTCAGGCTATCCGTCAATGTGTTCGGATCACAGCGACGGACCAGTTGCTCAGCTAGCACGCGGGAGGTGTAAGGGAGTTTTTCATAGGCTCCAGGAGAAATGGCATTGACGGCTTCGCGTGCATCAAAGTAATCCAGTTGAGTTCCCGGAAGCGGCTTACGATATTGGGTATTAATATTTGTGTTCATGGTTTGCTTCCATTCAGTCTGTACATCTTGCCTTCATCAACGTTTTTCCATTGCTCCAGAAACATCGTGATGAGAGGGACTCCTTACTCTGTCAGAGAGAGGTACAAAGGAAGGAGGTGGTCAATCAAAGCGTATGTGCCCTGATTGACCTTCGCGCTAGCGATTCTCGATAGGTACCCATTCTTGATGGTCTGGGCCCGTGTAATCAGCACTTGGGCGAATGATGCGGTTATTGGCACGCTGCTCATAAACGTGTGCCGCCCAGCCCGTTAAACGACTCATCACAAAAATTGGTGTGAACAGCTTGGTTGGAATGTTCATAAAGTGGTAAGCCGATGCATGGAAGAAGTCCGCATTACAGAACAGACCTTTCTCTCGCTTCATCACTGATTCCACACGCTCAGAAACAGCATATAGATGTGTATCACCGACTTGCTGTGACAGCTCTTTCGACCAGCGCTTAATCAACGCGTTGCGAGGATCACTTTCGCGATAGATGGCATGGCCAAAGCCCATGATCTTGTCTTTGTTGGCCAGCATTTTCATGATGTTCGCTTCCGCCTCGTCTGGCGTTTGCCAATCTTCAATCATTTCCATCGCTGCTTCGTTTGCGCCGCCGTGAAGTGGGCCGCGAAGCGTACCGATTGCTGCCGTGATACAAGAATGAATGTCTGACAACGTTGATGCACAAACACGCGCTGCAAAAGTTGATGCGTTGAATTCATGCTCAGCGTAAAGGATTAAGGAACAGTGCATCACTTGCTTGTGTAGCGCTGATGGCTCTTTATCTGTAAGCAATCGTAAGAAGTAACCGCCGATGCAGTCTTCGGTTTGATCTTCTGTATCGATACGAACGCCATCGTGACTAAAACGATACCAGTAGCAGATGATAGCTGGGAAAAGCGCCAGCATACGTTCCGTCGAATGCAATTGCTCATCGAAGCTCATTTCCTGCTCTAGGTTTCCTAACACAGAACAACCAGTACGCATCACATCCATTGGATGAGCAGTAGCAGGAATAAGCTCTAACGCTTGCTTAAGCTCAGTTGGTAAGCCGCGAAGGTTTAAGAGATGTGTCTTGTACGCATCCAGTTCTTTCTGAGTTGGTAAGTGACCGCGTAACAGAAGATGTGCAACTTCTTCAAATTGAGCATTATTGGCAAGGTCAGTAATATCGTAACCGCGATAAGTCAGACCGGTCCCCGTTTTTCCGACAGTACATAAAGCTGTGCTTCCAGCGCTTTGACCGCGTAGGCCTGCACCACCTAACTCTGCTTTTTTTTCTGCAGTTTGAGACATTGTTTGAACTCCTTTTCTGTCTGGCTTTGCCCTCTTTGGAGCGTTTTTTAGCCAGACGAATTTCACGTTATTGAATTAGATAAATTCCGATTATCTTTTCTTGGGCTTCCGTCTATCTTTTCTTTTCCAGCTATTTTCCTTCAGAGAATAGCTGGTCAAGTTTGTCTTCGTAATCGTGGTAGTTCAGGTGCTGATACAACTCTTTGCGTGTTTGCATTGAATCAACCAAAGCTTCCTGATTGCCCACTTCTAGCAAATGCTTGTAAACCGTTTCAGCGGCTTTGTTCATCGCACGGAACGCACTTAATGGGTAAAGCACCATATCGACTTTCGCTTTTGCAAGCTCGTCGCAGCCGTACAGTGGCGTTGCGCCGAACTCGGTAATATTCGCCAGAATAGGAACGTGCTTTCCAGTAGCTTGCTCAAGTGCGTTTGAGAACTGAAGGTACTGATCCAGCTTGGTCATCGCTTCTGGGAAGATCATGTCTGCGCCAGCTTCCACACACGCAATCGCACGCTCAATTGCACCGTCCATGCCTTCAACAGCTAGCGCGTCAGTACGAGCCATAATCACAAAGCTTTCATCATTGCGTGCGTCAACCGCGGCTTTTACGCGATCAACCATCTCTTGCTGGCTGACTATTGCTTTGTTCGGACGATGCCCACAACGTTTCTGTGCGACTTGGTCTTCCATATGAACCGCAGCAGCACCCGCCTTTTCCATTGCTTTGATCGTGCGAGCAATATTAAATGCGCCTCCAAAACCGGTGTCGATGTCGACCAATAGCGGTAAATCACACGCGTTAGTGATGCGATCAACATCGACCAGTACGTCGTTCAATGTTGTAATACCGAGATCCGGCAGTCCGTATGACGCGTTTGCAATACCGCCGCCAGACAAATAAATCGCTTGATGCCCCAAGTTTTTCGCCATCATGGCGCAGTAAGGGTTAATGGTGCCGACAATTTGCAGCGGATTGTTTTGTTCAATGGCGAGTCTGAACTTCGCTCCCGGTGTTAAGCTCATGACGAATTCCTTCTAGTCTTTGTCTAAACTTTCTGTATGTATAATTTGCGATTGGATGAGCTTTCGACTTCCTGAGATGTGTCTTCTCATCAGCATTTCTGCAAGCTCTTCATCGCGATTGCGAATGGCTTCCAGAATGAATTTGTGTTCAGTCAGCGCTTCATTTGGACGAGATTGCGCGCGCGGTGACTGATAGCGGTACATGCGTAACAAGTGGTAAAGCTCGTCGCACAACAGAGAAATCAGCTTGCTGTTTCGGCTTGCTTGGATGATGCGATAGTGAAAATCAAAATCTCCATGCTGATGGAAGTAAGAGGCTCCCTCCACTTGATCGATGTGCTTAGAATGTGTCGACAATAGCATTTCCAAGCTCAAGAGCTCTTCTTGCGTAATATGTCGCGCTGCTAACCTTGCCGCCATACCTTCTAGCGCTTCACGAACCGCATAGAGTTCTATCAGCTTTTCTGGAGAAAAAGTGGTCACTCTAGCCCCGACATGAGGAATACGTTCAATGAGCCCTAGCCCCTCTAAACGCATTAATGCTTCACGCAAAGGGCCACGGCTGACTTGATATTTCTTCGCCAGTTCAGGCTCCGAGATTTTATGACCAGGCTTAACATCGCCATTCACAATGACTTCAATCAGTGTTTCTGTCAGTGTTTCTGACTTGGTGTGCTCTTTCTCAGAACCCAGTACTTTATAACGAGTTTTCAACTCAGAGTTCATACTCAGATACTCACGTTACCGACATCAAAATGTCTACAATTTCTTAACCTGAATATAAAATAGTCGATCAAAGTGTCGACAATCAAGTAAATTGTCGACAATTTAGACTAAGGTCGTAATTTAAATCGATGAAAATCATCTATTACGAGCTAAATTGAGGGGTAATTGCGAAGGAAAAAGCAAATTGTCGACAACTAAACGCCTCTTAACATAATGATATAAAAGAAAAATAATTAAGCTGTCGAACAATTAAGGATACAAAAGGCTATTCTTTAGGTGAAAATTGCTCAAAAACTTGCTGCGATGTCATCTTTTGTGAGGTGGGATTGAGGTCATAATACGCGGGCTTTTCATCGGTAAAGATCTCTAATGAGAGTTTGAAATCTGGATTGTCGAACAAACCAGCGGAGAGAATGTACTCGCCTGTCGGTAACAAATGATAGAAAAGGTTTGTGCCGCATTCGCCACAAAAACCTCTCACCGCCCAGTCAGACGATTGATAACGCTTTGGCTCGGCCCCCTTAAACGTTACGTTAGGACCACAATGCACAGCATGGAGTGCTCCACTCGACCATTTTCGACACATCGAGCAGTGGCATAGACTCACTTCATTCTTAGCATCTGCGATCACTTCAATAGCGCCGCACAAACATGTCCCTTTCATTCTCTGTTTCCTTATTCGTTTGATGTCATTCCATTATGACGCAATTGTTAGCACGCACGCGTGATGTGCAACCAATTTTTCAGCGTGAACTTTATGAACAAAATACCCGTTATGCTCAATATTCTCTTTATCGACGTTTTAAAGACATCGATTTAACACTTAATTAACCTTTGATACATCAGCCTCCAGTTCGAGTTAAAGGCTGAAACAAAAATAAGACTCATCAAAAAATAGAGTCACCAACATAAGGAACGTGAACATGTTAAAGGTAATCAAACCAACGCTCGCCGCATCGATCATCGCAGCTTCATTTTCATTTAACGCTTTTGCTGCTGATGTAGAAAAAATGCATTTCTTGATCCCTGGAGGTGCCGGTGGCGGCTGGGACATGACCGCACGAGGTACAGGTGATGTGCTACTCAAATCAGACATCGTTGAGACGGTATCTTTTCAAAACCTTTCTGGTGGCGGCGGCGGTAAAGCCATTGCGCACTTGATTGAAACGGCAGATCGCCAAGAAGATACGCTGATGGTGAATTCAACACCGATCGTCGTTCGCTCTCTAACAGGTATTTTCCCTCAATCCTTTAGAGATCTCACTCCCGTTGCAGCCACCATTGCGGATTACGGTGCCATCGTAGCCTCTGTTGATTCGCCATACAATTCTTGGGAAGACGTAGTAAAAGCATTTGAATCTAACCCTCGCAAAGTGAAAATTGCGGGTGGCTCTGCTCGTGGTTCTATGGACCACCTCGTCGTTGCCGCCGCATTTAAAGGCGAAGGATTTGATGCGCGTAAAGTTCGTTACATCGCTTACGATGCGGGCGGTAAAGCCATGGCAGCCCTTCTTTCAGGCGAAACTCAACTGCTCTCTACGGGCCTAGGTGAAGTACTGGAGATGTCAAAATCTGGTCAAGTCAAAGTGCTAGCGGTAACTGCACCAAAACGCCTAGAAGCCGCACCAAACATCCCTACGCTAACAGAATATGGTAACGAAACTGTCTTCGCTAACTGGCGTGGATTCTTTGCTGCACCAGGTACTAGCCAAGAAAAGCTGGATGAATGGAATGCAGCATTTACCAAAATGTACAACACTGACGAATGGCAAGTCGTCCGTGACCGCAATGGTTGGATAGACAACTACAAAGCGGACAAAGCGTTCTTCGCGTTCCTTGAAGAGCAAGAGCAGCAAATGGGTGACCTAATGCGCGAGTTAGGCTTCCTAAAGTAACAGTCGAACAGGGTCCCTAAGATTCCAACCTCACCCAATAACGTGAGGTTGGTATTTCCCCAACTGTATTTGCACTCTAAGTTTCACCGTATATGGATATTGTCGACAATCGGCATGCACACTCCTTTGTTTATATACCCAAAGCAGCTCGACTAGCAGCGAAATGCTTAATTGTTAATGGTTTAGTTTATTCATTAACGTCCATATGCGGTCTTTTTTATTTTTGTTAGGAGTTGAATATGTCTCGTTCAACCAACTTTTTCACCAAAGAATATTTGCTCTGTCGTGACCGTGTCGGCGCAATGATCTTTCTACTCTTCTGTCTTTGCTACGGTTATCAAACCTCGCAAATTCCATTGTTCCCTGGTGATGAATACGAACCGTTCACCGCACGTACTTTGCCAACCATCCTGACTTACGTTGGTGCTGGCCTTTCTTTGTTATTACTGGTAACAGGACAACCAGATAAACAAAGTGGCGCGGTGCTGACCTTTAATTGGAAGTTACTGATCGCTTTCTTGGTTTTGATGGCGCTGTACGGCGTGGGCCTGACTTACCTAGGCTTTGTTATAGCTACTGGCTTCTTTTTATTGGCTGGCTTCTATCTGCTGGGGGAAAGACGTAAACCCGTTCTGTTCGGCGCGTCGTTTCCATTCGTGATCGCGTTCTATTTATTACTTACTCAAGGTTTGGACATCTACCTCGAACCGGGTTTGATTTTCACCATCTGGTAGTCAAAGAAAGGACTGAATTATGTTAGATGGAATTCTACAAGGTTTATCCACTGCAGTAATGCCAATGAACATCATGATGGTGATCGTTGGTTGCTTCGTCGGTACATTTATCGGCATGTTACCTGGGCTTGGGCCGATCTCAGCCATTGCTTTGATGATCCCAATTACTTATGGCCTAGAGCCCTCCTCTGGCCTTATTTTGATGGCGGGTGTTTATTACGGTGCGGTATTTGGTGGTTCTACATCGTCGATTTTAATTAACGCGCCGGGTTGTTCTTCAACCGTGGTGACAGCATTCGACGGCTACCCAATGGCTCAAAAAGGCCAAGCAGGTAAAGCATTAGCTTTGGCAGCTTATTCTTCTTTCACTGGCGGTACGCTATCTGCCATTATGTTACTTGTCGCAGCACCAGCATTGGCTAGCGTTTCACTTAGCTTCCAATCGTCAGACTATTTTGCGTTGATGCTGCTTGGGTTATCAGCAGTCGCGGCTTTTGCGGGGAAAGGTCAGGTCATCAAAGCATGGATGATGACCATTCTTGGTTTGATGCTATCTACAGTTGGTATCGATAAAGGCGTAGGCGTTGAACGCTTTACCTTCGGTTTGACGGATTTAATGGATGGCTTTAGCTTCTTGTTGCTTGCAATGGCGACATTCGCACTGGGTGAAACATTGATGGGCATTCTTAAACCATCAAAAGACACCAGCGATGAAGAACAGGAAAAGCTGAGTAACATTGGCTCAATGAAAGTGACCAAGGAAGAAATCAAAGATGTTGCGCCTGTTTCAATTCGCTCTTCAATATTAGGTTTCTTCACTGGCGTTCTTCCTGGCGCAGGAGCAACCATTGCTGCTTTTTTAAGCTATGGTATGGAGCGCAACCTCGCACCTAAAGAGAAAAAGGAAGAGTTCGGTAAAGGCAGTATCCGTGGTTTGGTCGCGCCAGAGTCAGCGAACAACGCAGCGTCTAGTGGTTCATTTGTTCCACTGCTAACGCTTGGCATTCCAGGTTCTGGTACGACAGCTATTATGCTCGGCGCGCTGATCGCTTACGGTATTCAGCCTGGCCCTCGCCTGTTTGTTGAGCACCCAGACGTGTTCTGGTCGGTGATCATTTCCATGTACTTCGGCAACATCGTACTCGTGATCCTGAACTTACCGTTGATTCCGTACATCTCAAAGCTTTTGGCGGTGCCTAGAACGGTACTTCTGCCGATGATTTTATTCTTCTCAATCACCGGAGTTTATTTGGTCTCATTCAATACCATGGATGTGTTCGTGATGCTGATTGTCGCTATGGCTGCCATTGCACTTCGACTCGCTAACTTCCCACTTGCGCCTTTATTGCTGGGTTTCATCCTTGGGGGATTAATGGAAGAGAACTTACGCCGCGCATTAATGATTTCAGACGGCGAATTGAGTTTCCTATGGGAGCGCCCTATTACCCTTACCTTTACTGTTTTGGCCGTATTGGTACTGGCAAGTCCACTAATCGTAAAGCTGATTCAAAAGTTTAAAGCACAACCAGTGAGCGTTGAGCAGTAATAACTGTCTCTTACAACCTAGATAAAGCCATCCATCGCGATGGCTTTTCTTTCTCCTATCAAATCGTTCACTTATTAAGCAAAACAATATTGACAAGTCATCGCCTATATATAAGAGTAGTTGCATGAATACACACTTAGCACAACTTAACCAACGAATTATCATCATTCCATAGGAATGGTGGGATATTTGATGCGCTCAATATTTATCGAACCCACCCATAGCGGTGGGTTTTCTGTTTCTACCGTATGGGGAATACTCTCTTGGAGACGGTCACATGCAAAAAATAGCAGTTTTTGGTAAACCCGGCAGTGGAAAATCGACGGTAAGTAAAGCAATCGCGTCTGCTACCGGTCTCCCTCTTCATCAATTAGATTCAATAGTCTATAAACCAAACGGTGAGCCCGTTGAGCGTAACGTTTTTGATGAAGCACATAGCAATATACTTAGCTCAGATCGTTGGATTATAGATGGTCTGGGGCCTATCAGCTCTTTTAATGCTCGTTTAGATGCAGCCGATACTCTCGTTTATATTGATCTACCATACTCCGCAAGCTATTGGTTTGTGACGAAACGTCTCCTTAAAGGGCTATTCATTAAACCCGAAGGTTGGCCTGATGGCAGTTCGGTATTGAAAGGGACATTACAAAGCTACAAAGTTCTTCAGCAATGCCCTGCATTCTGGAATGATGACTTTATGTCTCGTCTCGAAGGGTACTCTCAAAGTAAAACCGTTCATGTCATCAAAAACGTCACAGAACTGAACAATTTTGTTTTAGAGCGGGTAAAGTAAACTTCATATCAGAACACTAGAGCATGTGGGATGGGCCATCTAAAGCTCTAACAATGAAAAAGAACATAACAAGGATTGTTTATGCTTTTAGAACTAGCGCTTTTATTCGTTGCCGGCGTAGTTGGTGGGATCATTAACTCCATTGCGGGAGGCGGAAGCTTTATTACTTTTCCGGCCCTATTGGCGGTTGGTGTGCCTCCAATTATGGCCAACGCAACAAATACTTATGCTTCATGTGCAGGGTACATTAGCGGAGCCGTTGGCTTCAGAGAAGAGATCATGAAGAACAAGCAAGAACTGTTGTTCACAGTCTCATTCAGTTTAGTAGGTGGCGCTGTCGGAGCATATCTGCTGCTCAACACACCAGAATCGCTATTTTTGGAAGCCATTCCTTGGCTACTATTGTTTGCCACCGTGCTTTTCTTGACTGGTTCTCGTTTAACAATGCTTATCAAAACTGTCGCGAAAGAGCACAAACACGCAGGAATACTCGGAGCAATCGCTTTGGGTCTATTACTTGTTGGTGTCTCTGCTTACGGTGGTTTTTTCAACGCAGGTTTAGGGGTTATTGTTCTGAGTTATCTGGTAGTAGCGGGTCACCAAGACATTAATTTAATGAACGGTTTGAAATTGCTGGTATCTACGTGTGTTTCACTCATTGCTATCGTGATATTTGTTGCGAATGGTTCCATTGACTGGCGCACAGGTAGCGTTGTTTTGGTCGGTACGTTGGTGGGTGGTTATCTTGCCGCTCGTGTATCTCGTCAACTTAATCCCAATCATGTTAAAGGGTTTGTTGCTCTTTCTTCTATTCTGATCACTATCTACTTTTTCATTGATGTTTATGCTTAAGTAAAACTTGCACAAGTAGATAACACCCCAACAAAAAACGCCATCGCGAAAGATTAATGCTGATCGCTTAACGATGTTTTTGTGTCATTCCAGCGAGCCTTGGCGTGACTAGGTATCTAATAGCAGTACGCTGAGCGGCTAATGAAACAATTTTGACCATAAAGGGCTCGGATAGAAGATCCTGTATCACGCTCCTCCGTCGCTGTACAGGATGACGAGAGATAGAAATATGCCACTCGCTGTTAAACGAGTGGCATTAATCGAGAAAGATGGCGTTTTACATCAATAAGAAGAGAAAGTAACGGTTACTTAATCAGCCCTACTTCTTTGTAGTATTTGAGCGCACCTGGGTGAAGAGGCGCAGATAAACCGTCTTTTACCATTTCCTCTTTCTTCAAGTTCGCAAACGCTGGGTGGAGACGGCGGAAATCATCGAAGTTTTCAAATACCGCTTTAACCACGTTATAAACCACATCTTCTGGTACAGCAGTAGAGGAAACAAACGTCGCACCCACACCAAAGGTTTGAACATCACTATCTGTGCCACGATACATACCACCCGGTACATTTGCGACACGGTAGAAGCTATTGTCTGCAACCAATTTTTCTACATTAGGTCCAGCTACCGTTACGATATTACTATCACACGACGTAGTGGCTTCTTTAATCGCTCCACTTGGGTGACCAACGGTATAAATCATCGCATCAATTTTGTTATCACAAAGTGCTTTTGATTGCTCTGCTGCTTTTAACTCAGACACAAGCTTAAAGTCATCGTTACTCCAGCCATACTGGCTCATTAACACTTCCATGGTGCCTCGTTGACCTGAGCCAGGGTTACCAATGTTGACGCGCTTACCTTTCAAATCATCAAAAGTTTTGATGTTCGCGTCTTTACGTGCAACGACAGTGAACGGTTCTGGATGAACGGAGAATACGGCGCGTAGTTCTTTAAAAGGCCCGCTTTCCTTAAACTTACTGGTTCCTTTGTAAGCATGATACTGCCAGTCTGATTGAGCGATACCGAGATCCAATTCACCAGCACGAATAGTGTTGATGTTATAAATCGATCCCCCAGTACTTTCTACCGAACAACGGATACCGTGATCTTCTCGCGATTTGTTAACCAAGCGACAAATTGCTCCACCAGTCGGATAATAAACCCCTGTTACGCCACCAGTACCAATCGTGACAAACGTTTCTTCCGCAGACGCAGAAAAGCCAGTTGTGAGTGCCGCTAAAGAAGCAGCAAGTGCGATTTGCTTAAACTTAAACATTGAACATCCTTTTTACCTGTGTTGATGACCGTTTAAGTATAGCAACCGTTAACAATTTGATAACGTTTGAGTTCTCATCCTTGCAGATTGGCTTAGCAATCACCATTTTTATCAGCATATTCTGCCATCATACAAGGCTCTATATAAGATGTAAGCGCAACCCGTATCGCATAGAAAATTAAATCTTTTTAAAATTTTTCATTTATGAAATGTTTAGACAGACATATCTATTCGAAATTATCTATTAAATAGAAACAATCAGGTCAATTACAATAATCTTGTTAAACAACCTTTACTCTATATTAATATGATGAATTATAACTCCAGACAAAAGACATGAGGCACTTGAAATAAACAAGACGAAAGAGAGAACAAATAATCGTTTAATATGCTTTGGAACTTTATCTCTCTTCTCTAGCATTTTATACCGTTTCGCATGAAACTTGCTCAGAAAGACAGTGCCATATTGTAGGACACCTTGACCTGATAAGAATATATTCAGAGTGTAGTATCGGACTCCATTATCAAGAGTATCTTCAAGATACTTCAACCAGTTGGATTTCAAATAAATAACAAACAAAACCCAAGTGAATATACCTAAAATTCCAACCGTAGTCAGATAAATAACTAAATCTGATGCTAAACTGATATCTTCCATCTTCGACTACTTATTAAGTTGAGTTTTATATAATTCTGTTCCCAAATACTCACCAGTCGAACCGCCATATTTTCCTTTTAAGTACTCCCACTACAAAAAACACTTTTTGTGAGTAATAATGACACTCTAACTCAATTTTATGCAACAAAGCCACTATGGAGTGATAACTTTGAGCTGAGTTCAACAAAAACAACAACTTCGATGCAAGATAAATCTCTTTTAGCAAGGTAATTAAATTATTGATGATTATTAAGGAAGTGGGATAGAGCAAATCCCTAACTACGTTATATTGTGTTACAAAACAATTCCTCAGTAAGTATCAATATCTAGTTGTTAGCTTAGATAACTGAAACAAAAAAAGCGTTGTATAAACAACGCTTTGTAGTTAGTAAGATGGACGGTTACACCGTTGGGACTGACGCTCGCCACGCTTGGTTCTGACTATCTGAGATAGAGCGGAACAAGTCACGTAGTTCTTTCAATAAGCCTTCTTGGAAACCAATGTTTTCATCGGCTTTCTGTTTGGCTGCTTGTGCGCGAGTCGCTTGCACTTCATCATCTTTGCTGCGCGCTTGCGCTTTGGTTTGCTCTACATTCGATGCAGAGTTTGCCATCTGGCCCAAAGCTTGAAGAATGGCGTTCTTCGCTTGGTTTGAACTCATCAGCTTATCGAACTTACGGCCACCACTTGTCAGCTGTGCTGTCGTGTCCGCGATATTGTCTTTTGCTAGTGAGTGCGCACGCTTAACCTGATCTTGCTGAGTTTTAGATAATCCATTGTTATTCATCAACTCTTCTGCTTGTTCAAAGCCTGCTTTTTGCGTTTTCAGTACATTATTGCTCGCCATTTCATTCTTGATTTCTTTCCCTGCTTTGAAAGAACCAAGGGCACCAATAATTGCGGTAGCACCCGCTAATACACCCGAAACGACTGCCATCGCGATCATCGCACTTGCCGAGTTGTTTAGTTCTGCCGCTTGGCTTTCTAAACTCGCGACGTTTGCTTCAACAGCAATTTCACGTTGTAGCACTTGCTGCTCACGGCTCAGCTTTGATACTTGATACAACAATGTTAATAGCGTCAACGATTGTGATACCGCATCTGATGGTGACTTGATCACCTCTTCACCGTTAAGCGCTTTCATTGTTGTACTCATTAGCGAACTGACCGTCGGTGCAAGAGCGTTCATTAAGTTTGCAACAACTTGAGCTTGGTTGCTCACCGCTGGTGCTTTAGGTGCATCTAATTGGTGGCGCGCTCCACCATAAACACCTGATTCACTTTGGCTTTTAATAGCGCCCGCTTCAAGCTTTGTTTCTGGTGCTTTTTCTGCTTTGTTTGTTTTTATAGTGTCGCCTAAACCATACAGTTCGCCGCGTCCCGTTCCGCCTACTTTATCTAGCATAATAAACTCCTTATACCGTTGCAGGACGGCTTAACACCGTTTGCATGGTTTCACTTTTCGCTTGGATCATTTGCATGATGACGCTCATCAGCTCTTGGAAATCTTCCATCAACTTGCCAATTTCTTCTTTAAGCTTGTCGATGACGGCCTGGCTTAAGGTCATTTTGGCGCGAAGGTCCGTGATATCTGCCTGAATCTCAGTTACGTGAGCATTGTTAGCAGCATGGACACTGTCTGTTGCGCCTTTACCCACGTTGACGGCAATATCGACGGTTTCTGCGCCATAACGAATCGCTTTCGCTGTTGTTGTCGCAGCTTTTGAGCCCATGTCCGCTACTTTAGAAGCCATGTTCGCTACTTTCGCAATACTGCCAGCCACCGCGCCACCGAAAGTCACGGCTGCGCCGATAAGGGCGACAGCAATTTCTAACCCCATCACCACTTTGTTTAGCACATCGACATTTACGCCCGCTTCTTTTAGCGCATCTTGAACGGCTGGCTCTTGCAGCGCCATGCTCACAGCTCCCATGACGCCACCAGCGATCATAAGCGCACCGGCTGCGGCACCAACACCCGTTGCCACCATCACAGCACCAACAACAATAGAAACCACCGCACTGATCCAACCAAAGATCTTCGCTGCTAAGCCTGATTTTTGGGCTTCTTTTGCAGCGGCTTCCGATTCTTTGATTTTGTCTTGGTTTTCCACCATCTCTTTTTCGTGCTTAGCTTTTGCGACCTTCACTTCCTGAATTTTCAGCTCGTTTTGAGCACTTTTCAGTTTATCCGTGATAGCAGCAAGCTCTACTTCAAAATCATCAGCAGAACCTGCGATGATTTTGACTGCAATCGAACCTGTTTGATCTGCAACTGCATGGAGAGATTTTGCAATGGTATCGACGATCTTTTGCAGCTGTGCCATGGCTTTTAGCGTCAAATCATTCACTTTGTCGCTAACAGCTGCGTTAGGTGCATCTAACTGAACTTTCACTTTTCCAGTGTTCAGTACATCTGCATCTTTACTCTTCACGTTTTCTACCGTCACAGAAGGCGTCGCTGTAGACGCCGTTTTCTGCACGTTATCTAACGTGGTTTGGCCAGATTCAGGGCTATAAACCTGTGTCTGGATGCGGTCAAGTGCAATAGAACTCATAGTCTAATTACTCCTTTTTATTTCTCACCGCTTCTAACATGATGCCTGCACGCTCATGCAAATCTGTATATTGTGATTTTCCGGCAGACATCTCCTTCGCGCTGTAAAACCCACTCTCTGCTTCTGTCAGTTGTTCCAGTTTCAGGTGACATTCAGCAGAGTGAAAAGGTGGGCGTGGATCATTTACGTCCACTAGCGCTGCGTAGCTGTAGGCGTCTATTGCCTGCAGATACTCACCCAACTCCTGACGAGCCGCGCCAAGGCCAATGAAAAATCGCGCCTGATAATGATCAAGCATGCTGAGTAATTGAAATACTTTCGCTGCTTGCTCAATCTTTCCCGATTGGAAAAAGTTGTAACCTACGGCATAAATGTGTTCGATGGTGTCCTGAGACACATCGTGCAACATTTTTAGCGTGCCTCCCTCTTCCAGAAAAGACAGCAGCTCTTCTGCTTGCATTTGGGATGGATCGGTCGCGTTTGTTTTAGTCATGGTTGGTTATCCTTAAATGGCTCGTAGGATTTCTTGTAAAATACTGTGGTACTTCTGAACAAACTTGTTCATCGCTTCAACGGTAGAGTTGTATTGAGAACTGGTGTCGTTCAGCTCAGTGGTTTTGATTTGCACTTCATCGTTAAGCAACTTGGATTTAGCACTGACAGAACTAGAAAAATTAGACAGTTTTTTCGACTTCTCTTCGTCTTGGTACGACGCACCATCACCGATAGTAATACCTTGTTTTTGAAGGAAGTCTCGATGGTTTGTTATCTTATTATCCGTCAAATACTTGTACTCAGGTGAAGCTTCGAAATCCGTTTGATTGCTGTAGTTAAAGTCACTCGCTTTGAAGTTACTTTCTGGATCTCCCGGTTTATAAACTCCATCAACACTTTGCGTAGAGTGAATTTTCGACTGAACAACACCAAAGATTTTTAGTTGCACGGTTAAATCTTGCAGTGCTTCCTTTTGCTCGTTACGTTTTTCTAAGCGATTTACGCGACGCTCGTTTAAGGCAAACAGCACGCGCTCATCAAAACGGTCTCCAATGCTAGACTCAACAACGGCCAACAAATCACGAGCCGTTAGAGAGTGCTCTGCTCTCACCTCGCGATCCGCTTTCTCTTTATCGGTGATATTGAGTAGACGCTCTTTCAATGCCCCTAAGTTCTTGCGCAATGCCTCATACCGCTCGGTAAACGAAGCCCCGGTAGATTCACCTTTTACTATTTTTTCAAACTGTAATCGGATGTCTCGTTCGGTGTTTTCTTTGATCAAATTAACTTGAGCTGCCGTTATTTGTGTCTTTTGGACATCGTCTATCGCGCTGTCTTGGTAAAAGTTGTCGATTTCTATCTTTGTTAAACTCACGGCGAAGTTGGCGAACAAGCCAGAAAGAGTCAAAGGTTCGGTTCCGCCAATGACAGTATTAAGTGCTGCTTTTAGGTTGTTTGTTCCAGCCGCATCTCCATAAGCTGCGCTATATTGGCCTTTCACTTGAGCGGCCATTTCATCTAACGCTTCTTTAAGCTGCTGTTTAGAAATACCAGGAGTCCAGGTAATTCTGTTAGCTAGCGCACTTGCGTCATCGGTGCTTAAAGTAATACCGATGCCTTGAAAACTACTTTTTAATTGAGCTGAGACTTGAAGAGCGAAACTCTCTTTAGTCAACAGAAAGTCCGAGCTCTTCAGTTGCGCGAGATTAACGGAACCTAAACCACTAAAGGCATTGCGAAGAAAAGAAATAGAAGCATCTCTCACTTCACGGGAGCCCATTTGATTAGCAAGCTCTGCAACAAAAAGAGAAATTTCTTTGGTGGCATTAACCAGTTCTGTCTCGGAGAGGTTAGCGATCTGCTCCGCTTGGTTACTCTGAGTCCCCAAATTAAATTGACTAACAAACTCCGTAGATAACGAGCTATCTACGCTTTCCGTCAGTAACTTACTAAACCAAGCTTGAAACTGATTTGATAGTGTTTGGTTTGTTTGAGCATTGAACTCGGCTGCGGTTAATTCGCCATCTAAGTTAGCACTTTGTAGCGACTTTATCCAAACAGATGCGGTGTCGATCAATGATATATCAGCAAATGCGTTATTTTTCGCTTTTAGGTTTTCAAGTGTATCAACATAAAGCGCGATGCTTTGTGATTCCGTTTGTCCCGAGATAGTTGGCAATGAAGAGATTAGAGAGGCAAGTTGCTGAGTCTCTGCTTCACCCAGTACAGGGGTAAATGCCTCTATCAAGTTTTGTTGGAAAGTGGGTAATGGTGCACTACTTGCAGCTGTGTCTGTTGCTCCTGTCGTAGAGCCAGTCGTTTTCATATTCGTCATTTCCAAACCTCTAAATCATCATGCCGCGCATCACTGTGGGACGCTTTCTACGTTTACCTGACGTACCTTGTAGCTGATTTTGTTGTTGCCGGCGGCGCTGGACTTCGTCTATTAGCTCTTGCTCTGCACGTTTCATGGTATTTACTGGCGCTTTTATGCCGCCAAGTAAAACATCACCCGCAACAGGACCAACACCTAAGCCTTCCAATAGCTCGTTAAAAATATCGGTTCTGTCTTCAGCTTTTCTAATGGCAAGCTCAGCGTTCTCAATCGCATCGGTAAACGGTTGCTTCATCTTGATTCCTATCTTAAAGCGGGTCATCTCATCGGTGCTGTCAGTAACAGTCGTGAGTTTTTACTTTTTCAATTTTTTCAAAGGTCTATAATCTGCTAGGCGTAAACAGTACCAGTCTTCTAGCTCATCATGGCTTGCACCGCATGCTTTTAGATAGAACTGTGCCAATCGCTGGCTGCTCATGTTGCTACCACGTAACACATCGACGTTGCCGCGAATGACCCAATCGGAGGGATAAAGTTGAATGGCATGTTCAGCCAAGAGAAATAAGCCGGCAAAGGGGTTACTCAACCCCAATTTTGGACGAACGCGTTTCAGAAGAACGATGATGATTTCACCGTCCTCCACCCGAAAAACGAGCTCTAAGCCCTCAACTTCAATTCGATAACCAAGTTGAATTTCACTTTTTTGCCAAAAGTATGGCGTCACTTCGATCCCCGCTTGCGCAAGCGAGAGTATTAGTTTTGTTTTCATTACATCCCCACCCTTCCAAGTGGCTGAATATTGATTTGCTGGGTTAGTTCTTGAAATGACAAAACGGGCAGATCGTAGTATTCCGATTCAATAAGCTTTCGCACATATCGGCGTACATCCATAGACACAACTAGCACAGGTTTATTCGGCATGCGGCTTAAGTCACCAATGGTCTGTTTCACATCACTCACAAATTGTTGAGTTACAGACGGGTCTAACGCCAAGTAGCTCCCTGCTGAGGTTTGACGAATACCGCTGCGTATTGTGTCTTCGAGACTTTGATCCAATAAGTAAGCGGGCAACATGTTTTGTCCGCTCGCGTATTTGTAGCAAATGTAACGTTTTAAGCTGGAACGAATGTACTCCGTCAGCTGTACAACATCTTTCTCTTTTTGGCCCCACTCAACCATCGCTTCCAAGATCACGCGAAGGTTTCGGATAGAAATGTCTTCAGAAACCAAGCGTTGCAAGATTTCCGTCATTTTTTGCAACGGAACAATACGCTGGGCCTCTTTAACGAGCTCCGAATAACTGCCTTCCATCTGCTCCAATAGATAACGCGTCTCCTGAATACCAATAAAGTCTTGTGCGTACTCCTTGAGAACATGAGACAAGTGGTACGTTAAAATCCTGTCGGGTGTGAGAAAACCGACATGACTGGCTATGAGTTTTTGCTCATAACTCTGTGCCACCCAAATGCTAGAAATACCAGGTAGAAAATCTTCATCTTGCTCATAAGGCACGCCTAATAAATCGATCTGTTCATTCCCTTCTGTCACCAAGAGTTGGTCTTTTACAATTCGTCCTCGTGCAACCGGAACTTCTTGTAACTGAATTAAATATTCGCCATTTTGCATCCCCTCGTTAAAACGCAGGTGGATACCTGGGAAAGGCACGCCGAGGTCGAGATATAGTGCGCGCCTCACCCTTGCTAGCTCTTCATTTAATGCGACCGCTTCCAAGCTTTCCTGAAGGCTCGCGTCAAGATCAATCAAGAGTGGGACCGTCATGGCGAACTCTTCTTGCTCACCTAACTTGCCTTTACTGTTTCTAGATGGGGTTGGTTTGCTTGGCTTCGCTGCTGGTGAACCCGCCCCTTGCGAAACAAAGCTTGATAAGTCGGTACTATCTGATTCCGCCTGTTTTTTCTGTTGATAGAAAAGGAAGAAACCACCACCACCAACCACTGTGGCCAAGACCAGAAAAGTAATTTTTGGAAAACCAGGAATCAGTGCGAACAGCACCAAAAGCACACCGCCAATGAGGAGTGCACGCGGCTGAGCAATGACCTGACCACCAATGTCCGAGCCGAGATCAGAAGAATCTTCATGAGATACACGCGTCACGATAATACCGGCCGTAATCGCGATAAACAGCGCCGGAATTTGCGATACCAAACCATCACCAACGGTCAAAATCGCAAACAACTCAAGTGCTTCAGAAGCACTCATGCCTTTTTGCGTTACCCCGATCGTGACGCCACCTAAGATGTTGACCACAATGATGACCAAACCAGCAATGGAGTCGCCTTTAACGAACTTCATCGCGCCATCCATCGAGCCATACATTTGGCTTTCTTTTTCAATCAGTGATCGTCGGTGTCGAGCTTCGTGTACGTCAATCACCCCAGCGCGCATGTCACCGTCAATACTCATCTGCTTACCAGGCATGGCATCAAGTGAGAATCGCGCACTAACTTCTGCAACCCTCTCCGAGCCTTTGGTGATCACCATAAACTGGACAATAGTAATGATCAGGAAAACAACAATACCGACCACTAAGTTACCGCCCACGACAAAGTTACCGAAGGTATAAACGATTTGACCAGCATCGCCTTGCAGCAAGATCAAACGGGTTGTCGTGATGGATAAAGACAAACGAAACAATGTCGTGATCAGTAGCACTGCGGGAAATGCAGAGAACTCAAGCGGCGTAGTGATGTAAATCGCTAACATAAGCAGCACCACCGCAATGCTCATGTTGGTGCCAATCAGCACATCCACCAGCGCGGTAGGCAGTGGCAATATCATCATAAAGACGATCGCGAGCAACATCACAGCAAGCATAATGTCTTTACGTTGCCCTACCTTGTTTAAAATATCGATCAACTTATTCATGTGATTCACTATTTAAAGATTGCAGATAGCGTCGGTGCGCTTGGCGTGCCCCATCGACGTCATTTTGTTTCCAACGAGCTTGGCTTAAGCAAAACCAAAGTCCTGCCGAATCAGGTTTAAGGTCGGATTTTAATAAGTGCTCACATACCTCAACCGCACGGGCATATCGACCACTTTGTAAACACGCCACTGCGAGCGTTTGCATCGCCTCTTTGTGTTGCGGGTCTATCTCTAAAACCGCATCGAGAATAGAGATAGCATGCTCTGGCTTTTGGTATTGAACTTGTAGTGCAGCGTGAACAAGCAACAGTTCAATGTCTTTGGATCTCAACATGTTGGTTAGACCTGGATAAGGAGATTGAGCGCCATAGTGAGGTAACGCTGATCAAGTTGCGTACTTTGTAGCGTTTCGGATGCTTTGATAAAAGAAGCGGAGCCTGAATCCTGTGCAAGAACTTGCAACTGAGCCAACGTTTCATCGAACTGTTGGCGGTACTTTTCTGGACGCAACAATTCTGAGTGCAACAATTTTGGCTTGGTTAACGCGATTAAGTATTGGTCTGAAGGCCTGAGGTCATAGAGCTTCTCTAAATGCGTAGCGACCGCCTGTCCATCAGGAAGTAATTGAAACCGTTCAGGGAAATCGGCCTTAACCTCACTATGAGTAACATGCGTGAAGGCTTCTATTCCTACGTTTAAAGTGCTTACTCGAGTCATGAGGTTGCCACATCGTTATGTAGACGAACCAAAAGCGTAAACGCTTGTTCTAAAGTCGGAAGTGTGACCTCTTCTCCGTTTAACCGCGCGGAAAAAACCAAAGTTTGCTCATCTAACAAACCAGTTTTAATTTCGAAAGGCCAGCCTTGATCGGCATGACACAAACTGAGTGCGCTTTGAATGATGTCACTGGTTTGATGCCAAGATAACGCTTGAGACAACATCAAGAATAGCTGCTCCCCGTGTCGCTCAATATGTAGTGTACCGCTTTGCTCAAAATCCAGCTGCACCCGTCCAGCTGATGAGAAATCGACGGCATCGAGCCCCATTCCTCGGCAAAATTCATTGACGGATGCATCAATCCAACTCATCTTCCCACGCTTCCTCTTCTTCTATATCAATGGCTTCGTCTAGCGCCTTTTGTACCGCTTGTATTAAATTCTGTCGTTGTTCTTCATCGGCGAATACGTCAATAGGGATCGCGCGAACTAACTTGTGGAACTCTCGAAAAAAATCGATTTTTTGTTGTACCGCCGTCAATTCCATTGCGTTGGCGACTTTCCAAATCTCATCACTGCTTACCCATCGCTGCTCTACCAACGCAATCACATCAGCCATCAAATTAGAAACTTGATAAGCCATAACTCGTCCTTTCCGGTTTAAACATTTGGAACAACTGACTCACGCGATCTTGCAACGTATTTAGAGTTTTGAGTTTTTGCATATCGGACATCAACCACTGCAACTTAACCGAGTCGATACTGCTGCCTTGAACACTAAGATCTGCACTCATGCCTTGCAGCATAAACTCAACAGCGGTCGAGACCTCCTGTTCACCAAAGCGCGCCACTACGTCTTGATAAGCAGCGCCGAGCCCTTGATAGCTATGAACGGTATCGCGATAGAAACCGCGCAGCTGATGTAATGAGCTAAACTCTTGCTCTTGGCTGTACTCATCAGCAAAATTTGAGACGCGAATTTCCGTATCAATTTGAGCCCAAGAATCTGGGTTTTGCTCGATTCTCAGAATCGCTTGGTCAATCAGCGCTAGTAGATGTTTACTTTCTGGGCTCGCACTCAAAAACTTTTTAACGGCTTTTAACGCAAGGTATTGATGGCTTTTCTCCTCTGAAAATCCATTCAAATAAGCTTGCAATTGAGCGATGGTCGAGATATTTCCTCCCGCCATTTTTGCAGCCAGATCTTTGATCTTTTGGTTCTTTTCAAGATCAGGGACTTTTCTTAAATAGTCCGAAACGAGTTCGTGCGCTTCATTCACTCGAACGCCACTATCTTTCACTTTACGCTTGGTCAAATCTTTTTCTGCTTTTTCGGAACCGAGTGAAGTGAGCTCTTCCATCGCATCAAAAAGTGATTGTGTGGCATTGTGAACACGGACCGTTTCACCGCGGTAATTGCCTTTTCGTGAAGCGTCGGTACGAGACGATTCCAACCCGTTTTGGATAGACGCATCAAACTTTGGGTTTGTTGCGATATGATTGTTGATAATACTCATTCACTTGCACTCCTTCCGTACAATACAGGCGAATTATAGGAAGTGCGCTTTCTCGAAGCTGTCAAAATCAGACGTGTTTTTTTAGTGCGTTTTCAGTTTTCTAAAAACTCCCGACTGATATTCACTATAAATACCCCCTCATCCTTTCTATCCTCCCAACATCAATCATTGCGCATATTTTTACCTTGAACGATTTCTCATACATCACTGATATCCAACAATCTGCGATCAGGCAAACTCGTCTGATCCAAATTCGCGGGCGCGTTACGCAAGTAACCGGTACCATTATCAAGGCCGTTGTCCCCGGCGTTCGTGTTGGTGAGCTGTGTGAGTTGCGTAATCCTGATCAAACTCTGTCTTTGTTAGCGGAAGTCGTTGGCTTTCAGCAGCATCACGCTCTGCTCACACCGTTAGGAAATATGTTTGGGATTTCCTCAAATACAGAAGTTAGCCCAATGGGAAAAATGCATGAGGTAGGCGTTGGCGATCACCTATTAGGTACAACGCTTGACGGGCTTGGGCGTCCTTTCGATGGTACGCAAAGTCAGGAACCAAGTGCTTGGTATCCGGTTTATCGCGATGCACCGCCACCAATGCAACGTAAACTGATTGAAAAGCCAATCTCTCTTGGGGTTCGATCCATTGATGGACTACTGACCTGTGGTGAAGGTCAGCGCATGGGCATTTTTGCAGCGGCTGGCGGTGGTAAAAGTACCCTCCTCGCAAAACTGATTCGATCCGCAGACGTTGACGTGACCGTTCTCGCCTTGATTGGTGAACGCGGACGCGAAGTACGAGAGTTTATTGAGAATGACTTGGGCGAAGAAGGAATGGCTAAGTCGGTTTTAGTGGTCGCGACATCCGATCGCCCGGCCATGGAACGTGCCAAAGCCGCTTTTGTTGCCACTTCTATTGCTGAATATTTTCGTGACCAAGGTAAACGCGTGTTACTGCTGATGGATTCTGTAACGCGTTTCGCCCGCGCACAGAGAGAAATTGGCCTAGCCGCAGGTGAGCCACCAACACGACGCGGCTATCCGCCTTCCGTTTTTGCCGCTTTGCCAAAGCTGATGGAACGAGCTGGTCAATCTGACAAAGGGTCAATTACAGCGCTGTACACCGTGTTGGTTGAAGGCGACGACATGACAGAGCCTGTCGCCGATGAAACTCGCTCCATTTTAGATGGGCACATCATTCTCTCGCGCAAACTTGCGGCAATGAACCATTATCCTGCCATTGATGTACTCCGGTCAGCAAGCCGCGTGATGAATCAAATCGTTGAACCTGATCATCAGGCGTCTGCTGCTCACCTTCGCGAAATGTTAGCCAAGTACGAAGAAGTTGAGCTACTGATCAAAATTGGCGAGTACCAGCATGGGGCAGATAGCCGAGCAGATATGGCGATTGCGCAAAGTGATGATATACGCGCCTTTTTACGCCAAGGAACGCATGAGCCAAGTGATCTTGATGGTGCTATCGCTCAACTAAAAGGGATGGCGAACCAATGATCGAACGGTTATTAGAAATCAAACAAATTCGAGCTGAACGTGCGGATAAAGCCGTTAAGCGCCAAGAATACCGAGTATCAAATTCAGCAGCACAGGTTCAAAAGGCCGAACGTTCCGTAGCGGACTATCACGTTTGGCGTCAGGAAGAAGAAGAACGACGTTTTGCCAAAGCAAAGCAACACACACTCGTTCTCAAAGAGTTGGAAACATTGAGACAAGAAATCGCGTTGTTGAGAGAGCGAGAAGCCGAGCTTAAACAGCGCGTTGCCGAAGCAAAAAAAGCGCTTGAGTACGAACGTTCGGTACTTAAAGAAAAACAAAAAGAGGCACGGCAAGCCCATAAAACCAAAGAAAAATTCGTTCAGTTGCAACAACAAGAACTCGCGGAACAGTCGCGAGAAAGACAATACCAAGAAGAACTCGAACAAGAAGAGTTTCGCACTGTCGATATTATCTAAAGGTTCATTATGCGCATTACTCCAACAGAAGAAACACCGAATACGCTGTACAAATCAACGCCAGAAAAAAAGCCCCTGGAGCGAGAGGCTGAGCTTCAGTCACAGTTCGAGCGTGCAATGACGGAGAAACCTCGCAAGGAAGAAGAATCTACCGTTGCGAGCAAAAAAGACACTCAGAGCAGAGACGAGAGCCTTCCGTTAAGACATGAAGCATCTCAAAGCCTAGACAAACAATCGAAACTTTCTAACCAAGAAACCAGCACTTATAGAAATACCGCTACATTAAAAGACAAAAGTGACACTGTGACCAAAAATAATGTAGAGAAGCACGAAAGCTCTTCACTAAATCGCGAAGAAAGTCTGATTGAAAACAGTAAATTGCATGAGAAAGATAAGAAACTTGAGAGCAGTCAGGCTCCAAGCCCATCCTCGCTTGAGCGCGTTGGCCCCCATTCTCAAGCACAACCTGATCTTGACGGCTCTCTCCCGAAAAAGGCCGCAGGGAAAGCGCTCACTCAAGATGCAATTAACCATGCTAACTTCACGACGAAACTAACCGAAACGACACACAATAAACGTGCAACGCAGCGGCTACAAGACACTGGCAAGCTGTCAGACAAAACCGATGGTCGTTCTGAAACTAGATCGCTTGAGAAAATCGAGACGAAAATCGCACTAGTGGCCGTTAAAGCGGATGACGAAAAAGCAGATCCTCAACACCTTGCGAGCGCGGCAACACAAGGCGATGTCATTTTAAAGAGTGTCGCTTCACAGGCTCAGCCGGCCCCTGCTCGAGAAGTAAACACGTTACTCCAACAATTGGTGGACAAAATCTATGTTTCGCTGCCAACCGCATCCGACAACAAAGAGGTTCGGCTGTTTCTGAGTGAAGGACAATTAAAAGGTGGCGAAATCCACATCAAGTTGGACGCGCAAGGTTATAGCGTGACGATTCGACAAGAGCATGCCCTTTCCATTATTAGCCAGCAAGCTAGACAAGATCTTGCCGAACGCCTAAACCGATTTGGCGGTGAGCAGCCACTTCGTCTAGCGATCAGCGAACAAACTCAGCAGTTCGATCAACAACAGAATGAACAACAACACTCACGCCAGAAACGTAGCGTGTATGAAGAATGGCAAGCGGAGAATGACCTATGACGCCGTTAACGATACCCAAAGTCGATTCAGACAGTATTGCGCTCAGTAATCAACTTTGTGCAAAGCAATGCCATTTCCAAGGGGCTGATGGTCAGAGCGTATCGATTACTGTTTCTCAAATCCCTTCATTTGAAGGATTCCGTTTAACCACGTTGATTGGAGGGCAAACGATCCAAGTGGATTTTTGTCGTGCGCAACTCCAGAAATGGCTTGAGTCTACTCTGAATGCCACTGCATTCGAGTCACTGCCCAACTCGCTCCAGTTAGCACTTTTGAGTTCTCAGATTGAACCGCATAGTGAGGCATTCAAAGCACTATTTGGTCAGTTGCCCATTCTTAGCCAGTTACAACCGTTAGAGTCGAGCCAAGTTCAAGAGCATACCTTGATGTTAACCCTCAATAAACCTAACGGCTCTCTTTGTTTGTGGGTTAGCGAAGGAGCAAACGTGCTGTTGGATGCACTACCAAACAGCGCTTCTCTTCAGGCACGACATCTCGCTTTACCTGTGTGGTTAAGCCTTGGAAAGACCCATTTAATGTTAAGCGAATTTAATTCGCTCGAACTGGGAGATGTGATCTTTTTTGACGATTGTTATATCGCCCAACAACAAGCCATTTTTCAAGTATCTAACCAGAATCTCTGGCGCTGCCAACTGGATGACCAAATTCTTCACATTATTGAAAAAGAAACCAATATGAATGACGTAAACACTTCAGAAATGTTAACCGACCACCAGCAACTGCCCGTGGAACTCACGTTTGATATCGGCCATCAAACCATCACTCTAGAACAGCTTAACCAGCTTCAGCCTGGGTACGTATTCGAGCTAAACCAACCTGTATCTAAGCCGGTAACATTGCGTGCCAACGGCAAAATCGTCGGTGAGTGTGAACTGGTTAATGTTAATGAGCATTTAGGTGTGCGCGTACTGGAACTGTTTGGTGGCACGCAGGAGCCAGCATGATCCAGTTACCTGACGAGCTCAATCTCATTGTCAGCTTAGCACTGCTGGCACTGATCCCATTTATCGCGATGATGGCGACGTCGTTTGTCAAACTCGCCGTTGTATTCTCACTGCTGCGTAACGCTCTCGGTGTACAGCAAATTCCACCGAACATGGCGCTGTACGGATTGGCGATCATTTTGTCTATTTTCATCATGGCTCCCGTCGGTTTTGAAACCTACGACTACGTAAAGCAGCATGATATCTCCCTCGAAGATTCTGCAAGTGTAGAAGGCCTCATTGAAAGCGGTTTACAGCCTTATCGAGTGTTTTTGAAAAAACATATTCGGGAAACCGAAGCCATATTCTTTACCGATGCTGCGCGCACATTATGGCCTCAAAAGTACGTGGACCGTTTAGAGTCAGATAGCTTGTTGCTGTTGCTGCCAGCGTTTACGGTCAGTGAGCTTACCCGTGCTTTTGAGATTGGCTTTCTATTGTACTTGCCGTTCATCGCTATCGACTTAATTGTTTCGAATATCTTGCTCGCTATGGGCATGATGATGGTATCGCCAATGACCATCTCTCTCCCTTTCAAATTGTTGCTTTTTGTCTTGCTTGACGGCTGGACGAAACTCACTCACGGCTTAGTACTGAGTTACGGTTAATCACGGAGAAAGTATGCATTCTGCTGAAATCATTCATTTCACGACTCAAGCATTAACCCTAGTTTTGTACTTGTCGTTACCGCCGATTTTAGTCGCAGCGTTGGTCGGCACATTGGTATCGCTTATTCAGGCGCTCACTCAGGTCCAAGAGCAAACGTTGGGGTTTGTCGTCAAGCTTATCGCGGTCATTATTACGCTGTTTGTCACAACGCAGTGGCTAGGGGCAGAGCTCCACGCCTTCGCCTCGCTTGCCATGGATAAAATTCCTCAAATACGATGAGTTATCACGACTTACACCAGGCTTTATTTTTGTACAGCCTGACGTTACCTCGGTTAATGGCATGCTTCATCTTTTTGCCTATTTTGAGCAAGCAAATGCTAGGCGGCACCATGGTGAGAAATGGTGTGCTTTGCTCACTCGCACTGTTTATATTTCCGATGATTAATCAGCAAAGCTTGCCCGCAGAAACCGACGGTATTTGGCTGATAGTGATTTTGGGTAAAGAGGTATTAATTGGGCTATTGATCGGGTTTGTTGCTGCTATCCCCTTTTGGGCAATAGAAGCGGCTGGCTTTCTGGTCGACAACCAACGTGGTGCTGCCATGGCAAGTATGTTTAACCCAACGCTAGGCTCGCAATCGACGCCAACCGCAGTGTTGCTGACCCAAACGTTGATTACCCTGTTCTTCTCTGGCGGGGGCTTTGTCACTTTTATCTACGCGTTATTCAAAAGCTACACATCTTGGCCGATCGTGGACTTTTTCCCAACCGTTAGCGATGCATGGGTAAGCTTCTTCTACGCACAATTTGAACAGCTTATGTGGCTTGGTGTGTTGATGTCCGCTCCATTAGTGTTGGCAATGTTTCTTGCTGAGTTTGGTCTGGCGCTTATCAGTCGTTTTGCACCGCAATTGAATGTTTTTTTCCTTGCCATGCCAATAAAAAGTGCCATCGCGAGTGTTTTACTGATCGTGTATCTCGGGCTAATGATGGATCACTTTGAAGTGCAATTTTATGGCATTACCCGATTCGCAGAACAACTCAATACCATTTGGCAATAACGCTTAGGATTCTTTATGAGCGCAGAAAAAACAGAGCAACCCACCGCAAAAAAGTTACGCGATGCCAGGCAGAAAGGTCAGGTAGCCAAAAGCCAAGAAATCGTATCGTCTGCATTAATTTTGGCGCTCATAATTGTACTGTTTGCGTTCGCCGATTATTACATGTCGCACATCTCAGCGCTTATTCTCCTACCAAGTAAGCTTGCTTATCAGGGCTTCCAAGATGCGCTAGTCGATGTCGCTATTGCCATCGCAAAAGAAATTGCCTATCTACTCGCCCCGATTATTCTGGTTGCTGCACTCGTCGCCATCTTTTCCAATATGGGGCAGTTCGGCTTTCTATTTAGTGGTGAATCCGTTAAACCCGACATCAAAAAGATCAATCCCGTCGAAGGTGCCAAACGCATTTTTTCGCTTAAGAGTGTGATTGAGTTTATCAAGTCGATCCTTAAAGTCTCTCTTCTTTCCTGCATTATCTGGGTGACCTTACGCGGTAACATCAACGCTTTGATGCAAATTCCAACTTGCGGGCTAGAATGTGTCCCGACCATTACTGGCGTCATGATTAAACAATTAATGATTATCTCTTCGGTAGGTTTCATCGTCATCGCTGCAGCTGATTTTGCGTACCAAAAATTTGACCACACGAAGAAACTCAAAATGAGCAAGGACGAAGTGAAACGCGAATACAAAGAAATGGAAGGCAGCCCTGAAATCAAAAGTAAACGTCGTCAGTTGCACCAAGAGCTACAAGCCTCCAATCAACGCGAAAACGTTAAACGTTCTAATGTATTGGTTACAAACCCAACACATATAGCAGTTGGTCTTTATTACAAGAAAGGCGAAACGCCCCTGCCCGTCATCACCTTGATGGAAACCGATGCGGTAGCCAAACGTATGATCGCAATCGCCAAAGAGGAAGGTGTGCCTGTGATGCAAAAAGTCCCTCTTGCTCGCGCACTATATGCGGACGGCAACGTCGACCAGTACATCCCAAGTGATCTTATTGAGGCAACCGCCGAAGTGCTTCGTTGGTTGGCATCATTGGAGTCCGATAAGACGCTGAATTAACATGATTTCGAGAGTAAAGGCTATCGTACGAAGAACGGTTATCACTTTTCTATACGCAATGAGATTTTTAAATGAGTCATCCTTCGCTATAGGTTTCAGCATATCGAATTTGCCTACTTTTGCTTGTCTCAATGAAGCACTTGGTTCATGAAAAGTCGTGTTTACTAACGTCAATAGTGGTACTGTACTGGACAGTTTTACTTTCATCTCTAAACCACCTAGAGCTCGGTAAGAAACCACGCCAGCCACAACAAAGGTGGATTTTTGCTTAGGTTGATTTATTTATGCGCATATCTACCGAAAAGAAACGAACTCGAATCATCAAAGTTGCCACTGACCTTTTTATAAAGCAAGGTTACAAAGACACATCACTCGATCAAATCGTCGCGATTTGTGGAGGCTCAAAGCAGACGTTATATCGCTATTTTTCGAACAAAGAAGGGTTATTTGTTGAAGTTTTAGCATACAATACCAAAACCAGCTTAGAGTCCGTCTTCCAGCTTGCCGACAAGCAATCGGAGCCTTTACAAGAAACATTGAATGACTTCGCCAAGAAGTACCTAAAAGGTGTATGCTCCAATCCTATGCTATCACTTTATCGGATCGTTTCGGCTGACTTCAACAAACATGATTCCGTACCAAATCAATTCTGGCAGACAGGGCCGCATCGCATTCATCAATACCTCATCGACTTTTTAAAGAGTGAAACTGTCAGCTCACAACTCGATGTTGAAAATGCCGACCTCGCTTGTGAGCAACTACTTGCATTAATTAAACTTGATTACCAGAACATGGCACTAATTGGCTTCGATTTTCCGACAGATGAAGAGTTAGATGCACATACAAAAAAAGCGGTCACCGCCTTCCTAAATCTATACCAAAGATAAACTCACTGAATATAAAAGGGAGCATCATCGCTCCCTTGTTGTTTCTATGGCTTAGTGAATCTCTCGCTTCGCCGCCAGTTTTTTACCGATTATTAAGATTGGCGCGAGAGCAAAGACCGAGATAATAAACATCAATAATGAATTACTCAGTGCGAGAGTGGTCGCCTGCTCTTTGACAACAGAACTAATTTGGCTCATTCCTAATGCCGAATTTGGCAAGTGTCCATGAGTCAGAATCGTACTGCTCAACGCATTTTTATAAACACCAAAAGCATGATTCACATCATCTAGCGTTCGGCCAATCTCTCCAGCAGCTTGTGCACTATGGCTTTGCATTACCCGTGAGAACACGGCACCAGCGATCACACCACCAATGGTACGAAAGAGGTAGAAATTGGCGATGCCTTCTAAACGCTGCCCGACCTGGAAGTACATCAAGACTGCAATGGTCACAGACACATTTAATAAGCCGACACCAAACCCACGCAACATCATCGGAACGGACAAAGATTCCGTACCAGCAAAGCTAGGTAACTGACTAAACTTATGTACCGAAAGTATAATCATCACCACACCAAACGGGACGACTGCATCCGCTAATGGACGGCGGAAGTAATACACCAGCACGCTGACTAACATACCACCTAGCATGGCATAAAATGCCGGTAGTTGGGCATATCCAGCATTAAGGTTGTTGTACTGCAACGCCATTTTCAAAAAGCTAGTAAACAACACATTGCTCGCCATAACAGCAAAACCTGCCAAAAAAGCGTTGTACATAAAAACATTAGTTTTCAACTTACTATGCAGCTGTATTGATGCTGTATTTAAAGGACTGGCTTTCACAAAGTAATACACCACTAATAAAGTCAGAGCCGCGGCTATCGAAGAGGCTTTAACAAACCATTCCGAGTCAAACCAGTTGTAATAACTGCCTCTCATCAATAGAAATACAACGAGGCTTATTGTCAGGGCAAAAACTAAATAAAACCAACAGCCAGATTTGGGTTCGGCCTCGATTTGAATCGACTTAGGATTGTATATGCATGCAATTACCAAGGCAGAGAAGTACAGCCAAGCCGACACGACACACAACAGTGACCAATCAAAGATTTCGACAATATTGGCCACTACCCAAGGGTAAGCGCCGATCGGTAGCAAGGTTGAGAATACTAACGTTAAAGCGATAATGGCAGGTAGCCAACGCTGCTCAAAGAAGTGGAGCAGGTAAAGGTTTAATACCACCATTAACATGCTCATAAAAAAGCCACTCGAGAGCCAAGTCAGAGTGAACACCAGTTCTTGCTGTCCGCCCCAGTAAAGTACAAGGTTGCTCGCTAGACCTACCAATAAAATGGCATGTAAGAGAATTAACGTACCCAATCTACGCACCAATATTGGTGTGAATATAAAACCTAATACCTGGGTAATCATAAAGCCGACTTTAACCAGAGCAACTTCATCGACAGATAAACCTGACGTTGCCGCCATCTCATACGATAACTCGGTAAACATCACGGAGTTAATACCAAAAGCAGCAATCGCAAAAAGCGTCAAAATCAGCAGCGGTGAACGTTTTTCCATTGCAGTTAACCTTGTGCCGCGGTCTCGATCGATACTTCTGCAGACAACCCCGGATAGACTCGTTGACTCAACTCTTGAGGGATCTCTAGCTCAATACGTACTGGTACACGTTGTACTACTTTTACGAAATTGCCTGTCGCATTTTGAGGTGGCAATAAACTAAACTGTGCACCAGTCGCCGGGGTTATCGAAGAAACACGGCCATGCAATGGATGGTTTGGAAACATATCCAATACCACTTCAACCTCTTGCCCAGGCACAACGTTCTCAAGTTGTGTTTCTTTAAAGTTTGCCTCTATCCAAACATAATCTGGCACCATCACGATGAGCCCCATTCCTGGTTGTACAAACTTGCCGACTTGCACTTGTCTATCTGCCACATAGCCATCAAATGGTGCACGCACCGTGGTTCTTTCCAGTGAAATATTAGCCAGTCGTAAGTTTGCTTCTGCTTTTTTACGCTGTGCTGTCAGTTGCAACTTCTCAGTCATCAATGTGTCGAGCTGTTTTTGCTCAGCAGCTAAGCCCAATTTAGCGGTTTCAAGATTACTGCTTGCTTCAATAGATCGCGTTTTTTGTGCTTCAAACTGATTTTTGCTCACAGATTGCTTTTGTACCAAACGAGAAAGACGTTGAAACTCCGCCGCTTGGTGTTCGGCATTTGCACTCGCGCGGCGAATACCTTGCTTCGCCTGCTCAATTTTCATTAACTGCATATCCGTTTTGATTTGATTTGCAGTAAGCTCAGATTTCGCAACATCTAGTGCTGCTCGAGCAATTTCTTGGTTGGCAATAAAGTCTTCATCATCAATGACAAACAAAGGAGTTCCTTCTCTTACCCACTGGTTATCTTTGACAAAGATTTCGCTTACTTGCCCCCCAACCTCAGGTGAAATGGCCGTAACGTCTGAATGAACATATGCGTTATCCGTCATTACAGTATTCGGCTGGTATAAGGCACAGCCAGCAGCAAATAACGAACCAACAACAAGCGACAAGGCGATAACTTTCTTCTTCATGTTTGAAACCCATTTTATGACTTTCACAAACTGTACTGTACCGTACAGTTTTAGTAAAGATACATTTGATCATTGCCAATCAAAAAGATCAATCTCATTGATTTATCATGAACTTCTTGAGAAGAGTGTTTCGAATGAAAAGAATTAAAATCTAACCATTTGTAATGTAAACAAAAAACACATTTAAACTGAATAAATAAAGAAAGGATTGCAACTCCCCTACCTTTATTGAAGCTTGCTCCCCAACTCGGTGCATCAGGCGCAAACATTTGACTGGCCGAAGTTTTCGAAGCTACCTCACCAATTTTCATTAGCACCTCAATCTGACACATCAACCCAACGATAAGCACAAGCTAGTAGCATTTTCTTCAAACGAATTTGACATCGCCCAACATAGTTGTGTATACAACCATATTGTTCGTTCATGTTATTTGGTGAAATTTTCCATGTCCCAATACAACCATCATCAGTCTCTCGGTCACCTTACGGGGCTTGCTAGTCGTCTGTTTAACCGATTACTCACCACCCGTTTCAAAGATGCTGGTATTGATATGACAGCAGAACAATGGGGTGTCGTGTTGCTGTTGCGAAACAACGGTGCCCTTTCTCAAAGTCAGATTTGTGAACTGTTGTACTTAGAAAAATCGAGCGTCAGTCGCTCAATTGATGGGCTTGAAAAGCGCGGTTGGACAGAGAGGAAACCTTCGCCAACGGATAGTCGAAGCAAGTTAGTCGTGCTAACAGAAAAATCTTTATACACCGTTGATACATGTGCAAATATCGCTTCGCTAGTACTGCAAGAAGCCCAACAGAACCTTGCTGATGCCGACCTAGATAACAGCAAACAGCAACTTTCTAGCGTGGTAGCGAACTTACGCAAGCTTAACGGACAAATTTAACTTATCAGCGTACGTTGCGACAGAAGCTGGTTTAACAGTCAGGCTCAACCTTGGAGAAATACGATGACAAAACGCAATGCTTTAATTACAGGTGGCGCTCGTGGAATTGGTGCAGCAACAGCAAAAGCACTCGCTGCAGATGGTTACCGAGTTTTTATCAACTACGTAAATAGTACTGCGGTCGCGGAAGCGTTAGCTCAAGAAATTCAAAACGCCGGTGGTGAGGCGTACACTTTAAAAGCTGACGTTCGAGATGACGCACAAATACAAGGAATGTTCGACAGCATCGCAAATGAACATGGTGGCGTTGATGTTCTTGTCTCAAACGCAAACATGAGCTTTACCGCTAAACCTTTCACTGAGCAGTCGTGGGAAGAGTTTTCACAAAAGCTAAATGACGAAATGCACGCTGCATATCAAACGGCAAAATTGGCGGTAGAAAATATGAAAGCCAGCCAGTTTGGTCGCTTAATTTTTATCTCTAGCACCTTATCAGAAGCCCCTGCACCAAGCTTTATTGCTCATGGTAGTGCAAAAGGTGCACTTGATAGCTTTAGTAAATACCTCGCCCAAGAACTTGGTCCCTTCGGGATTACGTCTAATGTCGTTGCTCCGGGTCTTGTAGAAACAGACGCAACAAAAGGTGCTCCTGAAGAGTTTAAAGAAACCATTCGAATGTTCACACCAACGCAGAAAATTGCCACACCTGAAGACGTAGCAAACACCGTGAGCTACTTGGCAAGTGAAAAAAGCGGACATATCACGGGCACATACAATCCAGTATGTGGCGGCGCCTACCTACCATAGCGCCAAGTGTGCTAGGCACAAATACAAAGGCATGTACGCATGCCTTTGTATCTTTAGGTATTGCTTTGCAACGCGCAAGCTTCCTTCATGGGCAGTTTTGTCTGAAGAAAAATAGAAAGTCCTATCTATTTCTTATAATCGGTGTATAGTGAGCTCAGCTCCTAACCGTGAGCTATTGATGAAATATTTAGTTCGAGTCTCTTCTTAGTTTTCTTTCGAGTCATTTCGTTACTCAACTCCTGTAGCAACTTATTCTTTATCTTCCATTAAATAGCCTCAGTTTTGATTTAAATACGAACGAGAGTTAGCTCTCTTAGCATGGTTATCACAACGCGCTGTCTTTACATCGATAGGTTCATAAGGAATTTAACCTTATAAAAACAATCAGTAAGCGTCAAAATAAGACATAACGCACATAGCCACGTCGTGTATATATCACCACTATTTAGGAATAGTCATTAGCGGTGGAATATATTAATCAGCGCGATGACAATGGAATATTTAGACTTAATTTAAACCATTTTGACTTCGTTATTCCTATAAAAGTAGAGGTTAATTAGATTGACCTTTAATAAACACGATCTAGAGGAATAAAAATGAGAAAAAAACGAGATAGCTTTCAAAAAAAGAATAAAAAAAGCAATTATGAAGATAAATTTGAGTTGATGGTAAAAGAATACCACAGCGCAAAAGAAGTATTAGACGCAATGCCAGAAGGTTCGGCTGACTACGACAAGCAGAAAAAGCACTGTGAATCTCTATTTGCTAATGCCGAGCGCTTTTTTAAGCGAAATCAGTAGGCCAGTTTAACGCCTAGATAAACATCCGGCAAAACACCATATACGGTAAGGGAGCATCTGCTCCCTTACTTTCAATTAAACCCAACCTTCCGCTAAGTACATCAGTCGCAATTGACTTGGTGAGCCCAGTTTATCTAATGCATCCAACTGAGCGTCACTCAGGTTTGGGCATTTATCAAGGTATACTCGTCCATTTTCGGCATCAAGTGGCAGTTTGTAAGTCAGCTTTTCATTGATTTGACTCGCCTCACCTTTATCGATCGCTCGAACTGCAGGCATGAGCCAATCCCAATCTTCGCCCAACAGCTTTTTAAACGCACTATTAGCAGTTGCCTCAGTTTTACTTGGCGCATCTTCTGGACTTAGCTTCAAGATAGGATCAACGTCAGGGACTAAGTGTTCACCTGGCTCTGATCCCAACATCTTTTTCAACGTTAAGCGAGCAGCTTCCATCTCTTGTGCTTCTTTAGGCGCTTGAGGTGATGTCATCGCCGTGTTCTCTTTAGGGCCAAGGTACGCCATTAATGCGCGTACAGAAGCTGGATCTTGCATGCTGAAGGTAAAGTCTCCTTTGGCATTAGAAACTTCAAGCCTTGGTAAAACACCAGACATCTCACCTTGCATGAGTTGTTCTTTGACTTCTGTATTTAGTCCGTATGCTCCAGCTTGGTTCGCAACAAAACCACCACCACTGATAATGCCAGTCGTGGCAGCCGAACCAATGGCTTCTTTTGCTATCGGCGTAACACCCGCTGTCGCTACGGAGCTCACACCAAAAGTACCCAAGCTCCCTGTCGCCATGCCCAATGTTGCCCCAACTGCACCTTCAGCTGATAACATTGCATGACCTTGAGCCAATGTTTGTTGCATCGGCATAGAGAGACGTTGGTCTCGCCCTGGAAGCTGCGAAATTTGCTCCAGCTGATGGTGGTAAGCTTCAGCATCGCCATTGACTGCCGCTTTGTGCAGCTCGCGTCCTGTTGAAATTAATAGCCCTACGCCAGGCAAAGCTAGGTTGATGACTGCATTAACGCCAGAACCTTTCAGTTTTTCTTTGCCCATCTGTAACAGTTCGGCACCAAAACCATCCATTTTCCCCGGGTACTGAGCCTCTAAACTCACCTGCATACGCGGATCTTTGCTGATCGCGTCAAACGTATTTTTAAGCTGCTGGTACGTATCGCTGCTCACCTTGACTTCATCCAACAAGCTGACAACTTCTAGGATTTTGCGCTCAGTAAGCGGCTCACCGCGATAACCAGAAGGGCTAACTAATGAGTAAGCTAGCAAGGCAACCTCAGGCTTTTCTTGTTTAAGTAGCGCCTGTTTCAAATCAAGGTGAGTTTTGATGTTTTCTTGGAAAAACTTAGTGTATTTACTTCTCAACACGCCTTCGTGGATAGAAGCAAACTTGTGACCTTTGTGGAACGTTGAAGGTTCTTTTACCTCACCTCTTTTACTGATCACTCGGTCATCTTTTTGCGCAGCGACTGCACGAAACTGTTCTAGATCAGGTACTGGGCTTTGACTGATTTTTTGCGTTGTATTGACCATTTTTCTCTCCTACACACGAAGTGATTGAACATGAGCTTGTTCATGATTAGGGGTGGTTGGAGTCGCTTGATCCAACATTGCAAAACGCGCTTGCCACAATTCAGTCTGTTCAATAACCTCATGAAACCAAGCAGTAAGATTCGTCGTGTTTAGGTGCTCAACTGGTTTACGTCCCGCTAAGACAAGCTGTCGACCATTTGGGGCTAAAGCAAGTGCCAGACTGCCACTACCGATGCCCTGATAATTAGCATGAGCAATAAGCTCTAAACCTTTGAGTCTTTGTTCGCCCGACTTTTCTAATCCTCCGAACGTCACGGACAACATTAAGTCATCCGTATCTGTCGCGATGAAATACAGCATGTAGCGGTCGTCGACCAGTAGCTGACAGCGTTCATTGTCTTCAAAACTCAGTTCGGGTAACTCATTGAGTTGGCAAAACTCCAAGAGCAGTTGTTGAATCGTGTTCATAACTTTTTCCTTTTGTTTCAATAACTCTATTGAACAACGATTGCAGATTGAACGATGTCGGTAATGGCTTTATTTTTGTCACTTTTTCGCCTTCATTGTGAGGTTTTCCGCAGAAATCTCGCTGTAAAAACGAGTTGCCAGAGTAATCAAAAAGAGCAGCTCAGGGCTGCTCTTTCAATAAAGGTTAGATGATTAGCATGATGTATTTGCTCACTTCTTTTGCAGAGTGACTAACCCAGTTTATGGCTATCAAAAATGACTTCTGTTGGCGGGAACATATTCGAAACAGGTGGTCGTTGCGCATCTCCAAACATTGGTGCACCGAATGCCGATGTGGCCCAAGGATCAACAATTTTCACATCCTTACTCCATGTTGAGGGATCTTTAATATCACTCCCCTCTTGTCGACCAACCAGTACATAAAGGTGTGTACCTGAATGACCCTTTTTAAACGCAACCACTTCGACTTTAGGCTCACCTTCAGGTGTGCCTGACATGCCTTGAATCATCTCAGCAGCGGCAGCAAAGGCAAATGTAGTACAGCAGCCGGCTTTCGCGTTTTGTACTGCCTTAGCAATGTTCTGTAGAGTGCTTAATTGCGGTGCGGTTCCTCTTTGTGCTGCAGCTTGAACTCCGTTTGCAGACATAGTCGCTCGTTGATCTTGCATGATTCGCGCTTGATTCGCGTGAAGCGCTTCTAATCTAGGCTTTCCTTTGGTTTCATAAAACTGCGAACCTTTTACACCAAATGTATTTAAGTCTGTACAGGCAAAATCACCAAGCTTTTGAAGGTTAGTTTTATGTTCGTTGATCAGCGCTACACTCGATGAGGTTTTATTCGCTTGAGAAGAAGAGGCCGTTTGTGCGGCTGGCCAATGTGAGCTAGGACCAGACGACAATCTCTCAAGATTTTTCAGACTACCGAGCGTTAACTTGTTTTCACCGTTCAACACATTTTGTAGCATCAGCTTCGCAACGTCTTTAGGAATGCCCTGCTTCGTGAGCAGATTCACCACAATGTCTTTCGCTTTATTCTGGTGGCTAATACGCGCGCTGACGCTTTTGTTTTTAGGCGCCCCTTCTTTAACAAAAATATCTTTGCCATTATGCGCTCGAACCTCTTTATCGTCAGCTTGATTTTGTGTCGCCAAATGGGACGTTAACTGACTCAACGAATGCATGTGTGATGTATTAATATTGACCATGTTTGATGCCTTAAACCTGAATAAATGCGTGTACGTCTGTTTGGCTAAAATCTACAACCGTATTGTTCTGAAATAGCTGAGCCCAAGTATCCACTAGCTCATTCAGTTGAATCATTAAGTTAGCAATATTGGTGAGTTCACTCTCGGCCGCGATGGCAACCTGAAGAACCACATCTTTAGTGGTTGGATTAACGCAAAACTGCACACCGCCGGTTTCTCGATATAAGAAGTTGTATTCAAGTAAAACTTGAAGTTTGTCTAACGTAATATCCTCTTGTTCTATGTGCAGGTTTTTAGAAATCAACAACTCGCCTTTTTCCTCCACAAGCAGAACATCGACACTGTTATTTTCAGCAAAATGCAGTGACCACATTTGATCGTCATACGCTGTCACGCGCTCAAGGTTCAGCACTTCTCCCAGTTCAGAGAGAAGCATATTAATCTTTCCTGTATCCATGTTGTGTCCTGCCTAATTTAATATACCTAAGTAGCCTCGAAATATATGATGCAGCGAGACGACTTGGGTATAACGGCTTATTTAAATAAGCTCATAAGGATAAGAGCGATTTTATGGCGTGATAGACACAAGAGCTTTATTTAAACGTCTCAATTTTATTGCTATTAGCCGTTTTAGCGAGGTAGAAAAATGAAGAGTAAGTTGGATAAAGAAATAAGAAAAGAGCGGCAATCGCCGCTCTAAAATTGGAATAGAAGAGAAAAATTACTTGATGCCGTGAAGGCTGTTCTCTGCGTTCATAGCCAAAGGATTGAATGAGTCGTTACGAAGTTCTGCTATCGCGTATAGCATGCGTCCCATGCGACCGTTTCCATCAGTAAACACGTGATACCCAATGACTCCTGCAAACAAGTGTTTACCCAGATCTTTATCCGCCACTGGGTTTTCTTTCAAAAATCCTTCAATGTGCTGCTTTAGCATCCCCTCACCGCCAATACTTGAAGGCAGAGTACCACCCGAAATATTTGGCCCTCTGTAGTCACGTTCAACATCAGGTACCAATCGAGCGTGTAGCTCTTTTAAGTTGTCCATATTCAATAAGTCTTTACCATTAGACGCGTACTCTTTAAGTAAAGAGGTAATGTTTTCGGCATCGTTTCCTTTAGAGTTAGAAGCATTAATGATCCACGCCGCAGCTCGTTCGACATTATCGGTGACGCCACTTTTATTAAACGCGTCCTCTGCCAGTCCTTCAGCGTATACACCTTGGCTTAGATCGGTGCTTGCTAGACCTTCGATATGACGTTGCGCCGATTTAAGATGCATCACCTCCATATCAAACACCGCTTGCATTTGATTGATGCTACCTGCCGGGTTTTTCTGCGCTGCAGATACACCACCGCCGTAGTCTTTTACTACACGTCCAGCAAGCGACTTCGCTGCACTTTCTCCAATCAGTGATGTGAGGTTTTTACCAGAATCGGTTTCTAGCATTGATTCTGTCATTGCTCGCTCCGCTAACTGGTTTAGCTCAGCAGAGTGCGATTGGACCGTTTTGCTATCCAATTTCGCGAATGCATTTAATACATCTGATGCGGTTTTTATGTTTCCATCTTTGAAGAACATTTGTCCATGCTCAACAGAAGAAGCAGCTCGTAAACGCTGAGCTTGGCCTTGCTCATTATCAAATACGGCTTTTGTAAGGGCTTTCGCAACCGATTGTGGGCTGCCTTCGCGAAACAGTTTTCCTGTCGCTTCAAAAAATCGTGCTACCGCACCATTAGTAGGATTGGCACAAGTAAATTCTTGGGTCGCAGCGTTGATTTGGTATTCTTTGCCACCAATACTCAGCTTGCCTTCGTTTAGTATCTCGTTGCGAGCTTGCGGCATGGCAGCCTGCAATGCGCTAACACTTCCAAAACTGATCATGTTTTAAACCCTTAATGTGGAAAAATGAGTAGTACTCGTTACCGGTACTTCGGTTGTTTTATTGGTTACTTTTTGCGTGTTCGCACTTTTTAGCCATTCGATGAAATTCGCTAATGATTCATCAAGAAAAGAAGCAGTTAACAGTTGCTGGTGCAGGTGTATGAAACCGATGTATCCCGTTTCTGCCTCCCAGAATACCGCTGGAGAGCCTTGCGTTAAGGCATCTTTCATATGTTGATGCAAAACATCATCACTCGGCTTATCGCCTGAAATTAGCCCAATAAGTGTCAGGCGATCTTCTTGTGCGCGAATTGTGATTGCTGTGTTTTGGTCAATGAGCAGATGACAACAATCATCCTCATCAAAAACCAGCGACTCCAGTTGGCAGCGGCTGGCAAAATCTGTCAGTAAAGAAGTTATAAATCCATTAGCCATTCGACTAAATAATCCTATTTTTGTTGTTTTAGAGGCGCAGCTTGGTTGCAACACTTATCAACTAAGCAGCTTTCTTGGGTGTATTCTTAAGGATTTATGGCAGTGAATATTTTAGAAATGGTCGGATTTTTTTTGTTTAAAGGCATTAAAATGAAAAAACTCAGCAAGTGCTGAGTTTTTAAGATTTATTCATGAATCGTAATTTTACGCTCACTGAGCTGCTTCACCATCGCTTGCTTTAATGCATGCAACTGTCCATCAATACTGGCGTCGATGATCCCGACTTCAGTTTCCAAAATGCAGCCTCCATTTTTCAAGCGCGCATCTGCTACCACGTCAACGTAACCGACTTCAGGGTAATCACTCAATACACCAGCCACCTTTTCCCTCACATCAACAACCTGCTCTGGATGGACATGTAAAATGACCTGCTTTTGGTTGCTCACCAATTGCAACGCTTCTCGCACGACGCTCACCGTGGTATCGACATCATCGAAGGTATCGATGATCTTACGTACCGCTTCTAACACCACGCCTGTCATTTTTTCTTCGACTTGCTGATAGTAATCATTACAACGCGCTAGGGTTTCAACCATCGTTTGCGCATTTTCAATCTTGGCTTGTGCGAGACCATCTTGATAACCACGTTGTTTTTCAGTTTCGTAGGCTTGTTGGGCATTAGCAATGATGCTTTCAGCTTTGGAGTTCGCGGCTTCAACTAAGTGTTGCGAATCAAGATAACTGGCATAATCTTTCGCTTTCAGCACTTTTAAGCCAGGTGCCAGCTGCAAGTTGTCTGTTTTTATTTCAACAAATGAAACCATTGGGGAATAACCTGTTTTGCGATTTTTTTTGTGAGTCGATACGCCAGATCTCGCTGATCTTTTGCCAACCAGCTAGCCATTTCCGTACTCTCGCTGAGCTGCTGTTCTAGTTTGAATTGCCAACGCAGGACAATGTCTTCTGGCGAGTTAACTAAAACAAACCTTATCCAGGAGTACCCAAGCGCTTGCATTTTTGCTTCAACAGACCGCTCATCCAATGATTCTGGCAACGGATGTTGCCAACCTTGCGGCCAACTGGATAACAACATCGGCCCGTTTTGAATCAAGAACCGAGTGCCTTCCAATCCAAAGACGTTGTTCAGAACCTGTTTCGGATGTTTTAAAACAACGCCTCGCATTGCCACACAATGTAAAGCTCCGCCCACCATCAATACGAGTTGATTCAACGCATCCGCTGGGAGCAACGCCAAGCTATGGCAAGGTTTGTTAAAAGCCGTCTCTGGAACCGGAGATAACGCCCACTCATTTATGCACCATTGGTTAAACATGGGGTTATCTCTCCAACCTTCAATATTTAATAACCAAGGCTGTTTCTGTTCTATCCAACTTTTATGGATGTATTGGCAAGGCGCGTAGTTAAATTGATGTTGTACCTGCGCGAGTGGTGTTTCTGGTTTAACCACGCTTTGTGTTCCTGCGGCACCAAGTAAAAGTAGCGATATTTGAACCGATAAGCGCAGCTACCAAGAACACCAGGATGGCGACAAAATTATTCGCCGTCTCTTTGGTGACCTGAACCGACAAAATGCTTTTAAATTGATTGTTTTGAGTAGCAACTCGTACCTCTGATGAGGGTACCATCACTACGCTGATTCGATCGTAATTCAACCCCTCAATACTGTTGTTCACCAATAATTTGATCTGCGGAACATACGAATCAAGCGCAATATCCGCTGCGTGTTTAATAAACACAGAAGCAGATGCAGGAGTTGGACGCTCTCCTGGACGTAGATCTTGATCTTCCAAAACAACATGAACACGTGCCACCAGCACGCCATCAATCTGAGATAAGGTTGAAGAAAGTTCTTGAGATTTCGCGTACACCAAACGTGCTCGTTCTGCTAATGGCGACGAGATCAAATCGTCTTTGGGAAACACCTCTTTCAATGTAGAAAACTGCTCTCTTGGATACCCTTTTCGCTTCAGCGCGTCTACAGCGAAGGCGATTTGAGAACTATCTACCATTAACTTGACGGTGTTGTCTTTGTCAGGTTCTTTTGTTGCAACGACACCTTCGGATAATAAGATCGACAACATCTCATTCCCCTCTTTCTGAGTTACGTTGGTGTACAGCTCGGTCTGACAACCCACCAGAAACAACGTGAGCATGATGAAAACCGCTCTCATTTTATTCATCATCACTATTGTGCCTTCAATAAGGTTTCTACGTTTTGTGTGGTTTTACCCACGGTTTTCGCGATCAGCTCTTCTTGAAAAGTAATGCGCGTCAGTGCCCACTGCATTTGCAGTAATTGCGCCGGATCATCACCCACCATCTTCATGTTGTCTTGCAGGTTACTTTTCGCGTTATCGATAGTATTTTTTAACTCGCTGATGTTTTCGAGCAAACCGCCCTCCAAGCCATTATTCGCCTCGGGAACCGACATAGCTTGTTCGAAACGTTCACTTAAACCGTCTTCGACTTGCGCATCCTGCAACTTATCAATGTTGGTTTGCATCACCTCGGTGTACTGCGTGTTTATCATATGTACTCCTAAGACAAATCTAACTTGTGACTATGAGTGACGATGTTTTTCACCATCGCATTTTTTTGAATCATGAAGCTAAGCTCATCACGAACCATGTCCAGTGTTGATGCCATATCAGGTAACGACTTCAACTCAGCCCAGCAGTGCCACAAGCCTTGTTCTTTCTGGGCACCCAGTGGAAAATGCTGCGCCAACATTTCTTTAAGTGCTGCTTTATCGACAGGTGGTTCGGCAATAAGCTGGCCCGAAAAATCCCCTAGCAACTCCTGCTTCAACACCTTTAATAAATCGGCTTGCGGGTGTTCGGTGCCCTTTGCACTCTTCGCCTCATAAAAGGCGTACCACATTGCCTCTCGTTTAACTTGAGGATCGGAGAACGCTTCATTCAGCGACGATAAGACGCTTTGTTTACTGACAACGTCTGCCTCTTTTAGTGATTCATACCACGCTTTGATGCCCGCCAGTTTCGCTTCTGTATTCTCTAACGTCTCTTTTGGGGAGGCGTGTGAAGCTTCCGCTTGCTTGGCATTACGCTCCATGTGCACATTCATCTTATCTTCATCGCTCCGCTCATAATGGCGCGACTCCGATTGGCGCAGAGGTTGTGGTTGAAGAGTTAGATTACTTGAATCAACGATCATCCAAGGTTCCTAATGTCCTGAGAAAAGCTTGCAGCAAATGCTTGGCTTTCTTCACTTCCCTGTGATGCGAGTTCTACCCAACTTTCCGCTTTGCTCAGTAAGCCGGCTTTTGCAGAAGCCAGGGCCGCTAAGCTGATCAGATCTGGATAGGCGTTGCAAAGTGGTTCGAGCAATTGATGAGCCTCTTCGTACAAGCCTTTATTCATGAGGCTCATTGCACGAATCATCACCACGGTCTCTTCAGAACCGGAGCTTGCTTCAAGGCCGTCCGCAATCGTGTTAGCTTCTTGATGACGATGCATACCGGTTGCCATCAGCGCGATTTCAGCCAGCAATTGGCGCATTTCTCGTTCCATGCTTTATACCTTCTGGAGAATCGACTGCATCACATCTTTAATCGCACGAGTGGTGGTCGCATTGATGTTGTAAACAACAGACCATTTGTTGATCGCGTGCTGAAGTTCAGCCAGCTTAGATGGATCATCGGCGTTTGTTTCTAGGTTCTTGATGGCAGTCGTCACTTCTGTGTTGGCATCTTTCGCTTGTTTTTCTAACTTAGCTTTAACATCATCAAGGTTTACACTGTTACTAGCATCGTAAAATGACATAAGACTTCCTCGTATTTTTAGTTCGCTTCGTATGATTCAACGACCGCATGTGCGGCGGTGTAAGCTTCATGCTGTTTGAGTAGCAATTGGTACTGCTGTGGTGAGCACCCTAAATCCAACTGACGTTTCACCACCGCTTGTGCTTCTAAGAGCTTGCTCTTAATCTTGTGCACTTCCGCACCGTTTTTGTCGTTATTTAAAATTTGTTCAAGATTTGTCATTGTTCGTCTCGCCCTCGTATCCGAGTTCTATTGTTATCACCCGCCCGCCTTTGACCAGCTCAATGCCAGCAGGCGTAACACTGGATATGCGGTAGCCTTGAGGCGTTCTTGCACCAACCATGTAACGAACGTTATCGGTCAGAATCACATATGGAACCTGACCAAAGTTAACGCTACGAAACGGGAAATCGATGTTGGTGCCTTTACTCACCTTAGGTATGGATTTCAAAACTAAATATGGTTTTTCACCATATTGTTCTCGGAAGTCTCGAGTCACACCGTAAAATCGAGTCGTTTCGATATCATCAAGTTCCCCACGTACTTCGATGCGATCACCGCTGGTAACCAACTGGACTTTTTTCAGTAGCTCCGCATCCGTCAATAAGGCTTTTAGCGTATCCATGTAGGCACCCGCTCTTTGCAGTTCAACCTTCCACGCTACTAGGCCCGGTACGTCTCGCTCTAAAATTTGCTCAACTTGGTTCCAGCGGCTGGCATCATCGATATAACCCGTCAGTAACAGTGTGCCCGTCTCATCCCCATTTTCGACTTTCACCTGGTGATAGCCGAGGTTTCGCAAAATAAATCGAACCCCGCGACGGATTTCTTCCATCGTTCTTAAGTCACTTTTGTAATTGATACCTAGTACATCAATTCGACCAAGCAGATCGAGTTTCTGAGTTCGATCTTCAACATAGCCTTCCAAAACCGCTTGGCGTGCGGCGGCATTCCATTCCACACGAACGTCGCTAAGTTTGAGCTCGCCTAAGATGTTGCGCACCAAAACAATGGGTTCTGCTTCTGTGACAGTCTCATTATTGTTTCCGTTAGCTTGGCTGTACCACATACCAGCAAAAATGACACTCGGGACAAAACTACAAAGCAAGGCGATGAGCGTTGTTTTTTTCCAGCTAGAGCGTTGTACAGCAACAACAGGTGTATCCTGTTCGCTAGATTCGTCGCTGACGTTACTCACGATTAACGCATCTTCTGCGTACCCCAGTGCGAACTTCACAACGCCTACAGAGACAACGGCATGGCGTGACAGCTCGATCCCATCATCTTCAACAGAGATGTTTTCACCGTTAATATTTGCCTCTTTGCAGCCTCGTAAAATGACCGAGTCTTGCTGGCAAACCAACGTGAAATGGTTAGCTTCGACCCCAGCATCAGACAGCACGAGATCTGCGATAAAGTCGTCACTGCCAAGCACAAGAGCGCCCTCAGGTAAGGTGACTTCAACTCCGGAATGCACGCCTGATAAAATACGAATTTTCCATTGCTGCATCGCGGTTAAGGCTCCTCTGATGGACGCACACACTCACTTTGTGAGTCATCGCATTCCAATACTTTTACACGCCAACCCTTTTGCCCTGTCGGCAATTGGCACTGCGTCAATTGAGACGACTGTTGCTGTGACAATAAGTCTTGCTGATAGCGCTCTGCTTGAGTCTTTGATGTGCAGCTATACACTTCGACGACCGATTTAAATTCAGCACTGTTGTTGGAAATGTTGTTGAGCTTGCCAATGCTTGGTCGCAGATCGTACTCATTACCAATCAACACACTATCACCAATACCATCCACAACGATTCGCGGTTCTAGAATAAACATGCGCACCGTGCGGCGTTTAGTGTTGGTATTACTTCTAAACAACGCACCTAAATATGGGATGTCTCCCAACAGTGGTACTTTACGTAACTGATGACTCACTTCATCTCGATAAACACCACCGATGAGCAAGCTCTGTCCTTGCTTCACCGTCGCCAAGGTACTGATTTCAGTTTTACGAACGGAAGGAAGGTCGTCGACACCACCATCGGTAATCTTTGCCCCGTCTTCGAGATGAAGGCTCAGATTAATTTCTGGTCGGGCAGCAAACCTGTCACCAACGATACGCGGGACAATTCTCAGTAACGTGCCATACGTGACCTCTTCCAGTGCTGCGGTCTCTTTACCAACCAGCTTGACGTAAAACGTGCTGCTGTTGTTCAGTACCGCTTCGACATTTTCTTGGGTTAGCAGTGTTGGTCTTGAAACCACTTGAGCACTGCCTTGAGATTCCAATAATCGGATTTGAGCCAACAGGTAATTCAGATTGGTTGAATCAAGCAAAGACTTAAAATTTTGTCCGCTGCCGAGCGTCACATCACCCGAACTCACATCCCCTGTTGTTTTGATATCAACAATTCGATTATTTCCGACAGACACTCCCGCTCGCCAATCCACGCCTAACTGACTTAAATCGTTGGCACTGATGTCGACAATCGATAACGCAACTTCAATTCTTGATTGCGGTTGGTCCAATTGAGCGACCAGTTTGCGATAGAGCGGTAATCGCGCTTGAGTATCACGAACAATAATCGCATTAAGGCCCGGCTCTGCTTCAACCGTTGCTCCGCCATGAACTGAGGCGGTTTTATTGCTTTTTACAGGCTTATCTGAACTGGTAACTTCTTTGTTCGACGCGCTCGTGACTTGAGTTTGAACACCAGACACGACTCGCTTTAAAACCGATGCGATACCCGGAACCGTAATGGTCTGATCTCGATATGCAATTTCTCTATCCGTTGCAGAAGCGTACTTCAAAGGAATTATTTCAACGAATAACTCGTCGGTTGAATTCGATTTCTGCAGCAGGCGCGTTTCTAATGCTTCGGCCGTTTGTACCACTAAGTCGACATAACGTGGAGGACCTGCAAGATAAACCAACCCTTTACTCTCAGCGGCTCTCCACCCATAGCGCGAATCCCACACTCCAGTGGAAATTAACGTGCTTCGTAGCTCTCTGGCGGTCAATAATTCTAATTGGAGTAAACGTGAGCGCGTTTCTGTCGCCTTATAGACATGTAAGACGGCACCATCGAAATACCACATCAAGTTATAGACTTGCGATAAGTAATCGAGGAACTCAGCCGGATCATCAGGAGTAAAACGTCCACTCACTCGATCATTAACTTTGTCACTCACAGAAACCGAAACGCGATAGTTTGCGCCAAAGTTATTCAACAACTCTTTTAATGAGTCGTTATCTGCATAGTATCGGAATGGTTGTTCGGGCCAGTGTAAGTCTGTTGCTTGTGCGAATCCCAACGGAGCAAAGCTCACAGCACACAACAGTATCTTTGTGGCAGCACGTCTGATGTTCGGAAAGACTTTTCGCATCATGGCAACCACACATTATGATTAATCGTGTGGTTCACGCGCTCTTGCTCCAATAATGCCATATAACGCTCACATAGATTAACGTGCTTAGAAAGCAAAGAAGAGAACAGCTCAATCGAACAGTCCTCGATCCTCACTTTGCTTTGTAAAATCAGCTGCTGATCATCATTCGCTGTTAGTACGCAGCCATCTTCACGGATTGTTTTTAATGAGAGCTGCATGCAACGTTGCAACGCTTGTTCTTGTTGATAATCTAGATGCTCTTTAAACTGGAAGGGTAAAGCCGCTTCCCATAAAAACCATGATGCGTGTTGTTTGATGGTCAGTGACAACTGATCAACCTCGATGTTGTAAGAGCCATTTTCTGAGGCAATAAAATCCCCTACCTTTAGCGTTTCCGCTAAAGATTTCATCATCTTATCTAACATTTAACGCCCTATTTAAATCTGGCTGAGGTGATTGCAAGCCTGGCCGCACTGGCCGCTTTGAGTGTCAAAATAGTAGTGATCGATGTCGCCAACAATTTGCATGCTCTTGAACCACTGCCATACTTTCGCAACCGCATTTTGGTCGTTGTAAACCACATCGCATGCATCCCAGACTTCGTTCAGCTCAGGAGCTTCAAGTCGAACTTCCGAACACCACTTTTTCCACTCAGAGATAAACTGAGCAGTCGTAGAAGTGTACTCTGCGAACCCTTTAAGCTCGTCTAGGGACGGTTGCCACTTATCAATTAACGAACGATGACATTCAATCACTTGCATCTGTTGTTCGCTCAACGTCCCGAGTTGATCTTTCAACTGGTGTTGTTGGCGCTCAATTAAATCGAGTTGCTGTTGTACAAACACCGCACTGGTGTCCTCTCCAGATAGTTTCGACCAATATTCCTTTTGAATATCGAGCTGATTGATAAGCTGTTCCACTTTAATGGAGGCATGCAAAGCGCTTTGATCAACTTGACGGTTAATCCACTCGTTTAGCGATAAATGAAAACAAAGCATCAACGTTTTTGGTACCGCTAAATTGAAGCGAAAACCAAGACGCGCGTTGATGTATTCCAGTCTTTGTTCAAAAGTCACGAGTGTGCGGCTATCACTGAGCTGCGACCCAATTTCCAAAAATAAACGCATGGCGAATCGGTCAAGCGACGCACCGAGCTTTTGATACGTTTTCACCAACTGGCTTGCGCACAGGCTATCGACGACGCTTCTATCCAACAAGCGCTGAAGTAAAGATAACTGTTCATAATTAATGACGCCTTCACTCAACAATTGTCGGTGATTGACGTGCACAACATTGAAATCCTGCGTTGATCTAGAAGCACTTTCATATCGAGCTCCTCTCTGCAAAACAGTCACTTTCCGTTGTGTCACAATGCTGTCTGGAAAAAGCGAACGGCGTCGCCAATGCTGCTTTTTCATTTATGTTCGTCTCCGCACCCCTCTCGAACGATCCAGAAAGAAAGAGGTGTAATAATTTTTAATCGTTCGTTGTTACATGACGCATAATAGAATTTACGCTGATGAGTGACTTTCAAAATTAGTCAGAAAATTTTAGTCCCAAGTCATTTCATTTCGCGATAGCTACTTGATCGTCTCCCGAACGTACACGGCTTGGCGTCGTTCCAAAACGACGGCGGTAACTCTGCGTAAAGTAAGACTGACTAGAAAACCCAGCCTCCATCGCCACATCCACGATGCTCATCTTGCTCGTCAACAGGAGTTTATGAGCGTGCAACAATCGGCGCTCACTGATCCAAGCTCTTGGTGAAATGCCATAGTGCTCATTAAATAGCTCTTTAAAAGTCGTTAAGCTAGCACCAAACTCTTGCGCATAGTCAGTCAACTTCCACTCTTTGAGATAGTGTTGTTCCATAAATCGACGTAACCGTTCCGATGTTCGGTTCGTTTGTTGTGACAGCAACGCATAGAGTGATTCGCCCCCTTTGCCGTGCAGCAAAAGAATGAGTAACTCTTCATATTTTAGGCACATGATCGCATCTGGATACGCCTGTTGCTCAAGCGTCTGCATGCTGGAAAGCACTTGCTCTACGAGTATGTTCAAACCAAAAGTAAACAAGCCAGAACAAACTTTATCTACCTTGGGCAGCATCATCAAAAGATCACTGTGCTTCTGTAATAGCTGGCTAACGAGTTCATTGTCGTAGGTTATAATCGACGCTTTGTATGCCCCGTCTAAGGGCGAGTACTCGAATAAGTAATCCCCTTGGGATAGAAACACCCCGTTTTCTGCCGCGACATCGATTGTGCAATCACCTGTTTGAACTCGAAGCTGACCATTGTGAACGACAACAATGTGAGATTGGTCTGAGTGAAATACTTCGTCAGATTTTTCATAGCGGGAAAAACTACGAATTTTTCGCGAGCTCGAGCCGACCTTTTCTGTGTTTAGTTGGCCTGACACATCCATTTTCTACCCTTCATTATTTTGAGTTTCTCAGTACGAGTGTTGAGAAACTTTCAAAGCAATACTTTGATTGTTGTTATTTCTAAGTACTGCTATATCAATTAAAGAAGCAAAGAAAAGAGCATAGAAGTTCATATCACTTACCATACCCCCCGAATAATTAGCGAATATCCTAAGCATTACCCTTACCTAAAGGTAAAAGTTTATCTTAGTAAACTCTGCTGTCCGTCTTTATTATTTTTATCAGATAGCGTTTATTATTAGCCAAAACTTAAATATCATTTCGTTATTAAAGTTTAGGATTTTTGTTATACATTAGAATAAAATTAAATAGATTATGGTATCGTTTATCGAACAAACTGAAATTTCCAAAATCTTAAAATTGTATGTTTTATAGCCTAAAACGCCAAGCCAACGTGTTCAAGGAGCGAGATATAATCATAAAGAATGCTATTTTTGCAACAAGTATAAGTCTAAAAAACAACTGACCCGATGACTTAAACCATGTGATTAATGTTTGTAAAAAACAACAAAACTTTCACAACAGGAAAGAGCAAATCTTTATTTTTAATAATTTAGTAAGGTCTAATTAAATGTAACCGATTACTTTTCATCTGGTTATTTTTTTGGCACGAGTATCAAGTTTTCCTGTTTTCCCTCCACTGAAAATAAATAGTTCTTTTCTTTTTCCGCTACAAGTTCCCCATTCGAGTATAGCTTTCCAATTATCTTCATGTTTCCGTCACCAGCTTGAATCGGTGCAATTAAAAATGAATACTGTACGGGTAATTGAACGCCTTGGTAGTGCTGCAATGCAGACCTAAGACACTGATTTTCAATTACTTTACATATTTCCACATCAAGAGACGTAATCGAAGGTGGAAAGTATCCATCGACAGAAACCCAACCATAGAGTGTCGCCTGACTCTTTGTGTCAAAGCTACCTTCCCTTACAATCGACACAGATTGACTACACCCACTTAGTAGGAATAGTCCGACAAAACCAGCCCACATAGAATTGTTCATTATGACACCATAAACTTATTTTATAGACTTAGTTCATTTTAATTTCACACAATTCTTTATGTAAAAATATAAAAGATCAACTTATATTTATACTACAAGCGGACAATAAATCGCATTCTTCAACAACACATATTTAACATTAGATTTAATTTAACTCATCGTGACTGCACCTTAATACACTTTCAATTAGGCGGGTATATTAGAGAACAAAGATATTTAAATATCTAAGAAGCACCACAATATGCATCAGAGCACATTTGTTATCGCTGTTCTATTTAGCTCACCGAAATTAAAAACCAAAATATAATAACAACCGACCAATATTGATAAACACGAAGAGATACATCTAATATTTTCCTTGATAAAATTTCAAAAGGGACTATTCCTATGTCAGCACGCCAAACTATCGATGAGATTTTGCTAAAGTTTGCTCATCAAATAGGCTTGCCTGCACTGCATCTAACGGAAAATGAAGTAAGCTTAGCGTTTGATGATAATCTAAGAGTGCATATCATCTTTCATCCTGAATCGACAACCCTCCAGCTCGAAGCTGAGATTGTTGGTCTTCAAATCGTTAATTCCGATCTCTATCGTTCTTTCCTAGCCTTTAATTATCACTGGCCTGAGCATCAATTATTCTTTAGCTTAGATAATCATCGACATGTACTCTGCTTAAACCGACTCATTAACATTAAGCGACTGGATTATGAGTATTTTGAAACAGCTTTGGCGGAATTGTTGACGCAAAGTGAGTCGTGGGAGTCGTTATTGTCTGCTCATGTCGCCACTGCTGAGGTAGCTCCGATGCCACAAACTTTAGACTTAAGAGTTTAGGTGTCTCTATGTCCAACGACATCCAATCTAAATACACTAACTTACCGGTTCATGAAGTAAAGCAAGCGCAGCAAAGTGATGCTCTGCCACAAGGAACGTTTCATGGCCGCAAAGTGACCCTACTCTCTTCATCAGAAAGCAGTTTGGCTCGAATGAGCTCTAAAAGAGAACTTAGCGAATGTTTAAACCAGTTTGCGAGTCTTGAGTCTTGTAATCGCGTCTTGGATTTTGATCAGCAGTTTAGTCTTGAAAAGCAAAACACCGCGGTCGAAAAACTACTTGAACGAAAAGTGACCGTAATTCAACGTTCCTGAGCACGCAATATAGATGGGTTCAAAATATAAATTTCACGTATATACACCCTCCCACCCGCAAGCCCATGCAATAAAAAACCCCGAAGGCTCGGGGTTTTGGTTAGTACTGCTTTTTCTTTGTTAACTACTTCATTTAGAAGAAGCCTAGTGGATCAACACTGTAGCTAATCAATAGGTTTTTCGTATTTTGGTAGTGATCCAACATCATCTTATGTGTTTCACGTCCAATACCTGACTTTTTATAGCCACCGAACGCAGCGTGTGCAGGGTAAGCGTGGTAACAGTTAATCCAGATTCGACCAGCTTCGATATTACGGCCCATACGATATGCGACGTTCGCATCACGCGTCCAAACGCCTGCGCCTAAGCCATATTCGGTGTCGTTCGCGATTTCTAATGCTTCCGCTTCATCTTTAAACTTAGTGATAGCAATCACTGGGCCAAAGATTTCTTCTTGGAAAATACGCATCTTATTGTGGCCTTCCAACATCGTTGGCTGAATGTAGTAACCCTGATTGATTGACTCTGGCTGTTCAGATACGCCACCACCAAAGACCACTTTTGCGCCTTCTTCACGGCCGATTTCGAGGTAACTTAAAATCTTATCAAACTGTTCTTGAGAAGCCTGAGCACCAACTTGAGTATCGGTATCGAGCGGGTTACCTTGCTTGATTAACTGCGCACGTTCCGTCAATTTCTCTACGAACTTATCGTAAATCGCTTCATGAACCAGCACGCGAGATGGACAGGTACAAACTTCGCCTTGGTTGAAGAAGCCAAGTAGCGTACCTTCGATACACTTGTCGAGGTACTCATCTTCGTAATCGAAAATATCTGAGAAGTAGATGTTTGGAGATTTACCACCTAGCTCAACTGTCGATGGGATCAAGTTGTCTGCTGCACATTTTAGAATGTGATTACCAACCTGTGTTGAACCGGTAAACGCTAACTTCGCAATGCGGTTGCTGGTTGCAAGCGCTTGGCCCGCTTCTGAACCAAAACCATTAACAACGTTGATGACGCCCGGAGGCAGTAGATCACCGATCTTTTCCATAAGAACCAGAATCGACGTTGGCGTTTGTTCTGCTGGCTTCAATACCACGCAACAACCCGCCGCAAGTGCCGGTGCCAGTTTCCAAGCCGCCATCAACATAGGGAAGTTCCAAGGGATGATTTGACCAACTACGCCAATCGGCTCTGGGAAGTGATAGCTTGCCGTGTGCTCATCCAGCTCCGCCGCACTGCCTTCTTGCGCGCGAATACAGCCAGCAAAGTAACGGAAATGATCTACCACTAAAGGTAAATCTGCCGCCAAGGTTTCGCGAACTGGTTTGCCGTTTTCCCAAGTTTCGGCAACTGCCAACTCTTCTAAATGCTGCTCAATACGATCAGCAATTTTCAGCAAGATGTTCGAGCGTTCAGTCACACTGGTTTTTGCCCATTTAGTTCTGATGTTGTGTGCCGCATCCAATGCTAAGTTGATATCCGCCTCGCCAGAACGAGCAACTTTACAATACGCTTGTCCGTTGATTGGTGAGATATTGTCAAAATACTCACCATCCGTTGGTTTTACCCATTCCCCACCGATAAAGTTATCGTAATGCGATTTAAAGTTAACAATGGCATTTTCACTACCTGGCTGTGCATAGATCATAACTCTTCCTTTTGTTTCTCGTTCAATGTGTTATTGCAGTGTCGTATCGCACTGTTCACAAAGAGCATTACGCAAGTCACACGCCAACTACACCACACTTGTTGTTAATTAAATGTAAAACTATGATTACCAAGCGATAACAAACCAAGTGAGCGATGTTTGAGCGGATGTATGGTGTGAACACCAATGTTCAAGTGTTCCAAAATGGCACACCCTCACTGTGACAAAATGGTACAGTCATGGAACTTCAACACATTAGCGATAACAATTGGCTTTCAACTTCATGGATCCGAAGTGAACAGGCGGGTTTAAAACAGCGTCGACGCCCTGAAGATATTCGAGTGACACCAGCGACACTTCAAGATAGGCGTCACCAACTCAACTTCTTATTGGAAACCGTCACCCAGTTTGCTCTCCCGCTGTTTAATCAGCTTTTTGCTCATAGTGACAGCCGCTTAATTCTGACGGATGCCGACGGCGTCATCATCGGCAGTTGGGGACAACCTAAGTTCCGCGAGAAGTTGACCGAAATTGCGCTAAGCTCTGGTGCGTGCTGGCAAGAAAAGATCAAAGGCACCAACGCGATTGGGACTGCGATAGTTGAAGCAAAACCGGTCTCAGTCATCGGCGATCAACACTTCATCCAACATCATCGTTTTATTAGCTGCTCGGCCAATCCTATTTTCGATCATCTTGGTCATTTGATTGGTGTGCTAGATATCACCAGCGAACAAAAGAAACATGATTTCTCAACGCAAGTGCTGGTACAGAACATGGTTCAGCAAGTTGAAAATCAATTGCTTAACTTGATTCCACAAGGGCATATTCGTGTGGATTTGGCGTGTGAAAAAGGCTTACTAAACAGTGGATGGCAAGGCATTATCATCGCTAATGAAGATGGACAGATTCTTGCGCACAACCAAGTTGCTTCTCAGCTCCTCGCGCAACAAAACGTCATCGGGCAATCGCTCGACGACATTCTTTCTATCCAAAGTGCCGACCATCCTTTCGTGTTCAAAACAAAGCCGTTGACCGACAAAAAAGTGAAGTCTCGTTCCGTTACCGCTTCCAATGATCTGCATTACGGCGATTCTACTGTCGAACATTGCTGGCAACAAGCCAATCGCGTTATCGATAAAGACATCAGCTTACTGATTCTCGGAGAAACTGGGGTTGGTAAAAATGAGTTTGTGAAAGCGCTACATAAAAACAGCCAGAGAAAAACGGGGCCGTTGGTTTCCGTCAACTGTGGCGCACTACCGAAAGATTTGGTTGAGTCCGAATTGTTTGGCTACGTAGCTGGTGCCTTTACTGGCGCAAACAGCAAAGGCTATCAGGGTAAAATTCGTCAGGCTCATAAAGGGATTTTATTTCTGGATGAAATCGCCGACTTACCGTTGGACGCTCAAAGCCGATTGCTTCATGTGCTTCAAGATAAGACCGTACTTCCCGTTGGTTCAAACCAAAGTGTTCAAGTCGATACGCAAATCATCGCGGCCACGCATAAGGATCTCGATAGCTTGGTTAGCGAAGGATTGTTCCGTCAAGATTTATACTATCGTCTCAATGGTTTGATCATCGAATTGCCTCGCTTTGAAGAACGAGATGATAGGCAGCAACTGATTGAGAACATTCATCGGCGTCATGCTGAATCTGAACAACAACTCTGTCCTCACCTACTTTCTCTGCTGCTTTCTTACTTTTGGCCAGGAAACCTGCGAGAACTCGATAGTTTAATCAAAGTATCCGCGTTAATGGCGCAAGGTGAAGAAACGTTGGAGCTCGCTCACGTACCGACTCACCTGAGTAAGAAGCTCAGCCAAGCTCAAGACGTAACAACCGCGGCAGAGCCAACATTAAAACTGCGTGCAACCGTCGAAGACAAACTGCTTAAAACATATCAAGCAAATCAGGGCAACATCAGTAAAACCTCTCGTATGCTTGGCGTGAGTCGAAATACGATTTATAGAAAGCTGAAAAGCCTCGGCATATTGGGTTAATCCATAACCTCAGATACAAAAAGAGCACCTTTGCGGTGCTCTTTCTATTTGAAACCTAGCTTACAGGCCGCCTTGTTGTTGCGCCTGTTTTACTAATGCCTGACGTTGAGTTTCCTTCTCAGAGATCACTTGGTTGTCCTTGTGTATTTCCTGATCCATTTCTGCCGGAATGAAAACAAAGTACTTGTTAAGAGTCATCTTAGAACCTCAATTTGTTGTGTTAATCACCTTCTTGGTCAACGTAAACAACACCAGAAAAACACGTTTTACTGGATCCTTGTTGCTGGTTTCAAAAAATAAAGGATGTTCATTTATTAAACATCCTCCATGTGGGCGCTAATTATAGGCGTAGTTCAAAGGCTTACCTAGCACTCTTTTTCGCCTTTCTTGCAACCTTAGTTTCATTCTCAAACCTGATGCAATCACGCATATTCAATAAAGTATTGTTAAACAAAGAAAAGTGATTTTCGATTCTATAAATCAACAGGATGAGAAGCACTTCCTATGCACCTTATAAAATTAAGGCAGGCGACGTTTCAAATTACAAATTCATGCATAACCATCACTGGCCAGTGCAGTAAAATTCTTGTGACGTGATAATCAAATAAGCTCATATCGCTGCAACTTCATCCACAAATTTGTCTACCAGTTCAATATTTCACCTTTTTTGAGAAATCTTTAGCCACTTTTTTGGGTGAAAACGCCAAGAAAGGAAGACAATCTAAGTGTGGAATATGACCACACTTGTCTATCCCCACTCAGCTTTGGGAGGCGTTTATGAAAAGTAGCAAACTTGGCCATGTGATGTCTTTCAGCAGAATGTTTTCCTTCATTGCGTTTTTGACGGCTACATTCGCATGGATTCTCAGCATGTATGCCCTATTTACTGTTTCTGTAGTAGCTCTTGTGGTCAGCGCAATTCTCTACCTCAAAGACAGGTTTTATCAAAACAAGAAAACGACCACTGAAAAGAGCGCCTAGGCGCTCTTTAAGTTTCATAAAGCCAGACACAAAAAAGGATGCTTAGGCATCCTTTTATACTTAGTCGATTTACTTAAAACGATTACACGTCGTAAGTTGTAGACGCTGTGTCACCGCCTGTACCAGTCCAGTTAGTGTGGAAGAATTCACCACGCTCACGGTCGATACGCTCGTAAGTGTGAGCACCGAAGTAGTCACGTTGAGCTTGCAGTAGGTTCGCAGGTAGACGAGCTGTTGTGTAACCGTCTAGGAACGTTAGTGCAGAAGTCGTACATGGCATTGGGATGCCTGCTTCTAGAGACTTAGCCGCCACTTTACGCCATGCTACTAGGCTGTTTTGTAGGATACCTTTGAAGTAATCATCAGAGCCTAGGAATGCTAGTTCTGGATTCGCTTCGTATGCATCACGGATATTGCCTAGGAACGCGCTGCGGATGATACAACCACCACGCCACATAAGAGCAACGTTACCGTAGTTTAGGTCCCAGCCATTCTCGTTTGATGCTTCGCGCATTAGCATAAAGCCTTGAGCGTAAGAGATGATCTTAGACGCTAGAAGCGCTTGACGTAGTGCGTCAACCCACTCTTGCTTGTCACCTTCTACTGGCGTGATTGTCTTACCGAACAGTTTCTCAGCTTCAACACGTTGATCTTTTAGTGCAGATAGGCAACGAGAGAATACTGACTCAGAGATAAGCGTTAGTGGAATACCTAGGTCTAGTGCGTTGATACCCGTCCATTTACCTGTACCTTTTTGGCCAGCAGTGTCTAGGATTTTTTCAACTAGAGGTTCACCATCTTCGTCTTTGTAGCCAAGGATGTCAGCCGTGATTTCAACTAGGTAGCTATTTAGCTCAGTGTTGTTCCACTCAGCAAATACCGCTTGCATTTCATCTGCAGACATACCAAGGCCGTCTTTCATGAACTGGTAAGCTTCAGTGATCAGCTGCATGTCGCCGTATTCGATGCCGTTGTGAACCATCTTAACGAAGTGACCTGCACCATCGTTACCAACCCAATCACAACAAGGCTCGCCAGCGTCAGTTTTCGCAGAAATACCTTGGAAGATAGGCTTAACCGCTTCCCAAGCTTCTGGAGCGCCGCCAGGCATGATAGATGGGCCAAAACGTGCACCTTCTTCACCACCAGATACACCTGTACCGATGAAGTGGATACCTTTTTCGCGTAGTGCTGCAACGCGACGGTTTGTATCTGGGTAGTTCGTGTTACCACCGTCGATGATGATGTCGCCCTTATCTAGTAGAGGGACTAGAGCGTCGATGAATTTATCGACAACGTCACCTGCGCGAACCATTAGCATCACTTTACGTGGCGTTTCTAGCTTCTCTACTAGTTCTTCTAGAGAGTATGCACCGATGATGTTCGTGCCTTTCGCTGGTCCTTCCAGAAACTCGTCTACTTTGGCAGCAGTACGGTTGTGAGCGACCACTTTAAAACCGTGGTCGTTCATGTTTAGGATAAGGTTTTGACCCATTACCGCTAGGCCAATTACACCGATATCACCTTTCATTGTTTCTCTCCAATTTTGTTTCATTGACGAGCAGCGTTTAAGCAATTTTTGCTGCTGCGTCCAAATCTAAATACCATTCCGTCAGGCCAGATTTCGCTTGAATCTTAGCCGCTGGGTATGGCAGTGCGTGTGCAGGTGAACTGTTGATCTCTTCAACGATGTCCGCTTTTCCTGCACCCAGCACTAAGTAACTGATGCGTTTTGCTGCTTCTAAAACGCGTGCCGTTTTTGACACACGAAGCTGGCCTGACTCAGGATGAGGCGCCACAAGAGATAGATTCGCATCATCATAATTGGTTTGGCCAGGGAACAGAGAAGCGGTGTGACCATCTGCACCAACACCTAATAAGATCCAGTCAAACACAGGGGTTCCGTTTTCAGTCGGAATCACCTCTGACATCTCTTTCGCAAAGCGTTCCGCTTCCACTTTAGGGTCATCTTCACCGCGTATACGGTGGATGTTTTCTGTTGGAATGTTTACTTGGCTAAACAGTAGCGCGTTCGCTTCTCCGTAGTTGCTTTCCGCATCGTCAGGTGCGACACAACGTTCGTCACCCCACCAGAAGTGGAGATTTTGCCACTGAATAGAGGTTGCGTAAGCCTCTGAAGCCAACAGTTTGAACAGCATTTTAGGAGTGCTGCCGCCAGAAAGAGAGATGTGAACAGGTCGGCCCATTTCGCTGAACGCTTTCATGTCGTTAGCTAGGCTTTCAACTACCTGCTCTGCTGTTTGGTAGATCTTATGGTTGATCATAGTTCACAGTAATCCGTATCTGTTAAGTTTTTACATGGGAAGCGCCAAGCGCGACCATCACGCTGTAGCAGGTCGTCTGACTCTTTAGGACCCCATGTGCCGCATGCGTACCCGAAGAGGGATTGTGGATCTTGTTTAAAATCTAAAATTGGCTGTACGTACTGCCAACACGCTTCCACCGCATCACTACGTGCAAATAGCGTAGCATCACCATTCAAAGCATCAAGTAGAAGACGCTCATACGCAGTTAGCATTTGCGTTTCTTGTAGGTCAGCGTAATGGAAGTTCATTTTCACTTCTTTCGCTTCAAAACCTGCGCCTGGCTCTTTCAAGCCAAAGCTCATTTGAATGCCTTCGTCTGGCTGAATGCGAATGATCAGCTTGTTTTCTGGTGCGTTTTGACCAAACACTGGGTGCGGTGTTTGTTTAAAGTGGATAACCACTTCAGTCACGCGTGTTGGAAGACGCTTACCAGTACGCACGTAGAATGGCACGCCATTCCAACGCCAGTTGTTAATGTATGCTTTCAAACCGATATAAGTTTCGGTACGTGAGTCGTCTGCAACCCCCGGCTCTTCACGGTAGCCACGTAGACTTTGTCCACGAACTTCAGAAGCGGTGTATTGACCTAATACTAGATCGTTACGCAGAGCGTTTTCGTCCAAAGGTTTTAGACACTGGAGTACTTTAACGACTTCATCACGCATCGAATCTGCATTGATCTGTGCAGGTGGCTCCATACCCACCATCGCCAATACTTGTAGCAGGTGGTTTTGGAACATATCGCGCACGGCACCCGAGTTGTCGTAGTAACCACCACGCTCCTCTACGCCGAGGAATTCTGCGCCCGTGATTTCAACATAATCAATGAAGTTACGGTTCCAAAGCGGCTCAAACATCGCGTTTGAGAAACGAAGTACAAGAAGGTTTTGTACCGTCTCTTTACCTAAGTAATGGTCAATTCGGTAGATTTGATGCTCTTGGAAGTGCTCGTGAATTTCTTTATCCAGAATACGCGCTGATTCAAGGTCATAACCGAATGGTTTCTCAATAATCAGGCGTTTCCAACCATCTTCTTCTTTGTTTAGGCCGTGTGCTGCAAGACTTGCAGGAATCACACTGTATAAACTTGGTGGGGTTGCTAAGTAGAAAAGCGTATTGCGCTGATCGAAACGATATTCGTCAGCAAGTTGGTCTAAACGAGAAGATAGCTTACTGTAATCTTGTGTGTCAGAAGTATTGATAGCTTGGTAGTGCAGATGGTTAATAAATGCATCAAGCGTTTCTGGCTCAGTCTTTTCCATTTCCTGAAGCGATTTTTTCAGCTTCGCGCGGTAAGACTCATCACTGTATTCAGTGCGACTTACACCCAGAATGGCAAAATTTTCTGGAAGCTGCTTGTTCGCATAGAGGTGGTATAAAGCAGGAATGAGCTTACGGTATGTAAGGTCACCTGAAGCACCAAAAATAACGATGCTGCTGTTTTCTGGTATTACCATCATCTTTCCCTTAAAAACGAGGTACTTATTGTGTGCCCGGATACGGCTAAAGGATGAGCCAACCCTATCAATGGCACCTCAAAATAGAAAATTGGTCTTACCTATTACGTTGATAGGTAAAGTCTATAGGCCCAAAGAACCTCAAGAAGTAGCACTCCCAAATCTGTTGGAAACACGACGTATTAAGGTCATTTAGGTCACTTATGTCTCAAAAGTACACACTGTACTCGCTGGAGGAGAGTCCGACACGGTGCAGTATTGTCTACGACTATTTGATTTACATCAACACTTGCCAGTGCAAACGTTTAAATAAGTTGCACAAAACATCATAAATATTTGTATTTTATGGATAAAAAAAGTTGCACTAACGTAAGACAAAAATTAAGCAAAAACTCTAATATGGACAATCCTTACCCACCCTTGCAATCCATTACAATTTTATTGTGATCTATGTAGCCTGAATTTTATCCTCTCACTCTATTGATAATGATACTCAATTAAAGATAATGAGGATACTATTAATGCGAAAGTAGAATGTCATGAAACCAGGCACAAAGAATCTGCACCCGATAAACCGAATACACTCTGTGCTTGATTACATTCACAACAATCTAGATATCGCACTTAGCGTGGATGAAATCTCGAAAGCAAGCTGCTGGTCACGTTGGCAACTGCAACGCGTTTTCCAGCAACACACTGGCGTATCCGTCGCTCACTATATTAGAGAGCTTAAACTAAGCCTTGCGGCTGAACGCTTAATCCATACATCAGATCGCTCGTTAGATATTGCGATAGAAATGGGGTTTGCTTCTGAACATGCATTCAGTCGAGCGTTCAAAAATATGTTTTCAAAGAGTCCTCGAGATTATCGTAAAGCTCAGCAACTAACGGGCTTGAGGCAACCTTTAACGTTGCGCGATACACCAGAAGACGAAAATAGACATAAGTGCTTTATCGAAGTTCGAATAGAAACAAAACCTGCTTTTGTGCTTGCTGGTTATCATGAACCTATTTATGGATTGTTTTCCGCAACGCCCAACTTCCAATCCAAAGTGCCCTTTCTGTGGTCACAGCTCTATTCATCTGAAAACCATACTCATCTGGAAAGAAACTATCTTGGTGTGATTGACGTAACAAAAGCGTATTCAAGCAACCAGCAACTCGAGTATTGGGCAGGTTATGAGTACAACTCAGCGTCAAGAACTTCAATATCCAAAGGCTCTACGCAAGAACCAGATCTTCTGGTTGTTCCTGAGCAAACCTACGCAGTGATTACGCACATAGGTAAAGCATCAAATCTAGCGGCGACGCTTGAGTGGTTCATTTTGCACTGGCTCCCCTATTCCAATTATTACGGTATTGATGGCTACGAGTTAGAAGTTTATCCAGAAGACTATGATGTTGAGAGCGAGAATGCCCAAATGCATTACTGGATACCTGTCAAACCGAACGAAGCCACTCCCATTAGATAGAAGCCTAAGCACTTAGGTTCTGGCTTTGCACCAAATTGTTAACTTTTCCTATTTCTTTCGCTATAGAATGCAAACAACAATCATTATCAACAAATAAAAGTAGTGGAATTAATAAATATGGAAAGTCCGAATCGATTTCATCGTTCTGCGGTTGCAGTCGTGGTATCCGCGCTTATTGCTGGTCACGCCAGTGCCACTGAGAGCACTTCTCAGCACGAAACTATCACAGTACTTGGCGAAACATACCGAAACACCGCAACTAAAACCGTTTTAGAACCGGAAGAAACGCCGCAAGCGATCACGGTAATCACTAAAGATGACATGGACCTGCGCGGCGTAAACTCGGTGAGCGAAGCATTACGTTACGCGCCTGGCGTAAATACAGAGCTGCGTGGCGGTGCCGTTTCCCGACTTGACCTATTCAATATTCGTGGTTTTATTAACTACACCAACTTTTATGATGGTCTTCCTTTGCTGTACAACGGCTGGAACCTTCAACCTCAGGTCGATTCCGTTGCCCTTGAACAAATCGAGGTTTTTAAAGGGCCAACGTCTGTTCTTTACGGCAATATTCCACCAGGAGGCATGGTCAATATTATCGCCAAGGCGCCTCAGTCAACACCTTCGCACTCTGTCTCGATTAGTACTGGGACTAACAGGCTAAAAGAACTGACGTTCGACACCACAGGACAAATTGGTGACTCTAATGTTGATTACCGTATTATCGGCCTAGCAAAACAGCGAGATGGTCAAGCCGATACGTCTGAAGACGAACGTTATATCCTCGCTCCATCTTTCAATTGGCAAGCGACAGAAAGCACCTTAGTCAACGTGAATGTTTACTATCAAAATGATCCATCAGCAGGTATCTACACGACCGTGCCAGCGTCTGGCTCAGTGATTGACAACCCACTTGGCTCGATGTCACCAAGCACTTATTTGGGGGATGAGGACTGGAACACTTACGAACGCGAAGTTCTGATGATGGGTTACAAAGTCCAACACGACTTTAACAACAATTGGCAATTTCTACAGAATGCCCGCTACATGACCGCCGATGCCTATCAGGAAAACACATATAACGGTGCACTTGAAGCGGATAACCGTACCGTTGGTCGAAATGCTTATTTAACCGATGAAAAGTCCAAATCCTTTGTGATTGACAACCAACTATCTGGCTACGTTAAAACAGGAAATTTTGAACATAACTTATTGTTTGGGCTTGATTATCAGTATCTAGATTCGGATGTAAAATACAAAGATACGCTTGGGTATTCGCTAACTCAGGACATCTTTAATCCTGACCACAACAGCATTGATCGTAATGCACTGAATTTTCAATACAAACAAAACTTAGATATCAAAACGAAGCAAATTGGCGTTTATTTGCAAGATCAAGTTCGTTACGACCAACTTGTAATGATTGCGGGTCTTCGTTGGGATAAATACGATTCAAATACAGACGCCGTGAACGATTACCTAGGAGCAATATCCAACAGCAAGGAAGAGTTAGACGACACCAACGTATCTTTCCGAGTCGGCGGTTTGTATGAACTCGACTTCGGCCTATCCCCATACCTTACTTACTCCGAGAGTTTTGAGCCGATTGCGGGTGCAGATGCCACAGGCAAAGCGTTTGAACCATCAACCGGGCATCAGTGGGAACTCGGTTTTAAATACGCGCCATTGTCTGGCGATATTTCGGGTAATTTAGCGTTCTTCCATATTACGAAGAAAAACGCGATCTTGACCGATCCGAATAATCCTTATGCACCGAACTATCAAGCTGGCGAAGTGGTATCACAGGGTGTTGAACTAGAAGCAAAGTGGCAAGCCACAGCACAAGCTGATTTAACTCTAGGCTACACGTATACCGATATGGATATTACAGAGGACAGTTATTACAACCAAGAAGGTAAAACGCCGGTTTGGGTACCTGAGCAAACGGCCTCTTTATGGGCCAACTACTTCTTTGAAGGAAATCTTTCAGGCCTTCGTACCAGTGCTGGCGTTCGCTATGTCGGAGAAGCACAAATTGATGCTCAAAACAGCGAAAAAGTGCCTGACTACACCTTGTTTGATTTGGCAGCAAGTTACGATTTCTCAACAGTATCTGAATCAATGAAAGGGGCTAGCGTCACGCTTTCTGCAAGCAATCTATTCGATAAAGAATACTATTCTTGTTACGACAAAAATAACTGTTGGTTTGGCGCTGAGCGCTCTATCGAGGCGAAGTTAAAATACAACTTCTAACCTCTTAGAGCGGAACAGCAGTAATTTGTAAAGCGATGGTTTCTACAACAAGCCATCGCTTTTTATTTTGCATAGAGCATCAATATAAACGCTACCGCGTCACTTTTTTATAACACCTTTCCGGCCTACCTACCGACCCATAGTTTAAATCAGCCTCTAGTTCACCAGTGCTGATCAGATACTCCAAATAGCGCCTTGCCGTTGTTCGGCTCGCACCAATCTTTTCGCCTGCCTCATCAGCGGTCAGCACACTATCATTTGGGAACAACTCTCTGATCTTATCTAAGGTTACACCATCAATCCCTTTCGGTAATCGGTTCGGCAAGTTGTCTTGATTGGCGTGAGACTGCAGCATTTTATCAACGAGGTTCTGATCCAAACTCTCTACGATGTCTAGTTGTTGGCGTTGGGACACATACTTTTTCAGTGCGGCATCTAAGCGTGGAAACATCACTGGTTTGAGTAGGTAATCAACGACACCCCCTCTCATTGCCTGTTGTAGCGTATCGACATCCCTTGCCGCGGTAATCAAAATGACATCACAAGTTTGGTTGTTCGCACGTAATGTATTGAGTATCTCAAGCCCTGTTCCATCAGGAAGGTATACATCCATCAACAAGAGGTCTGGCTTAAGAATATCGAGTTGCATTTCCGCTTCCATTCTCGTGGTCGCAATGCCGACCACTTCCAAACCTGCCAATTGGCTTAAGTATTTGTGGTGCAGCTCAGCAATAGCCAGATCATCTTCAATGATCATTACGCGAGTCGCCATACTCATAATTGTTCTTCCTTGGGTAAATACACCGTTATTCTTGTTCCATAATTTGTGTTGGGCATCATCTCAACATGGCCGTGATATCGAGTAGCCAACTGGTTGACAAGATGCAATCCTACCCCCCGATTTTGACGAGATTTCGTCGACACCCCTTTTTTAAATAGCACCTGCGGCTCTATATCGCTTGGTAAACCACAACCTTGATCTATCACCTCAAGTATCACTTCATTTCCGTAATCACTCACTGACACATCGATATTTCTGCGCTCCGATGCGACATTCGATTCATCACGAATCGAGGTTAACGTTGCGTCGAAAGCGTTATCAATTAAGTTGCCCAGAATGGTGACAAGGTCTTCCGAATTTAGCCACTCAGGCAGAGGCTCCAAACGACTGCCTTCTTCAACCACCAGCTGTAAGCCTAACTCGCGAGCACGTTCTGTTTTTCCAAGCAACATACCAGCAATTAACGGGTCTTTAACGGTGTCTCTTAAAAATTCGATCATCGCTTGATAGTGTGCGGTTTCTTGCCCAATTAACTTTTGTACGGCATCCAGCTCACCCATCTGAACTAACCCGCTAATGGTGTTTAGCTTATTTCGATGCTCATGGGTTTGCGAACGTAATAAATCTGCATATTCTTTGGTTTGTGATAACTGCTCGGTTAGGTCGTTGATTTCATCCCTTAAACGGAAACTCGATACTGCCCCCACTATTTTTCCATCCACATAAATTGGCGAACGGTTTGCGATCAGACGTTTATGATTAAGGAATATCTCAATATCATGATCTTCCTGTCCGGTTTCTAGCACCGTATATAAGTCACTATCGCGTAACGTCTCAGTCAACGGTTTATTAAGAGCTGCCTCTCTATCAATACCGAGAATCTGACAGGCGCTACGATTGATCGAGCGAAGTATCCCTTGGGCATCAATACTTAACACGCCCTCTTTAATGGTACTCATCGTCACTTCTAATTCGCCGTACAACCGCCCTATCTCTTCAGGCTCGAACCCCAAAATGGCGCGCTGAAACTTTCTCGACGCATAATTGGATACGATGGCATTAGCGACAACAACTACGATGACCATGAAGATCAAAAAAGCCAAAAATGGCTCGATGCGGTCTTGCAGCCGGTCGAGCAAATAGCCAACCGAAACCACACCAATGATGTTCCCTTGCTCGTCAAAAATCGCAGCTTTACCACGAACTGAATAACCTAACGACCCCTGAGCTGTCGAGACATAAGACAACCCCTGCTCTAGCGCTCGACGATTGTCGCCACCTCTCATTGGCTTACCCAACCGCTCATCAACGGGGTGAATTAAGCGCACTCCCTCATGGTCGCCAATAACGATGAATGCAGCACCGATGGCTTCGGTTAATTCTCGGAAACGAAGTTGGTATGGCTGAGGATTTTGGGTTGCGACCATTTCGCGAACAACGGCGGAGTCTGCTAAAAAACGGGCAACACCCAGTGCTTTTTCTCCCATTTCTTGCTCTTGATTGATTTTGAGATAAGTGAATCCTGCAGCGACAAGCAACAGAAGCTCTATCAACCCCGACAGTGTCATAATAATGAGCATTCGCTTACGAAAGCTGATCGTTTTCCAACTCATTGATACATCCTTATGATTCACTCCCAAGCGATTACGTTAACACTCAGTTAACAGCATGGCTTTGTTGCGGTGATAAATCTGTGAGGAAAACAAGCAAACCGCAGAGTTTACGGTTAATTAATCGACGAGCTGAAACATAAAATTACAACCATTCACCAAATTCAGCATTCCTCTCTGATACTCAATTCCATACATAAATTGCCCTTTAAAACATGATCGTGATCACATCGATTTTAGCGGTTTTTGAGGCGTTTTTAGACTTTCCAACGTATAATTTTTAATCAACGAAACCATTGAGAGTTTCGGTTAGAAAGCAGTGAAGCTGGAAGTCTATTAAAAGCTCAACATTAATGTCAGTGATTTGGACACAAATAAAACAAAACACAAATACTGACTATATGACAAACACTTAGACACCATCTGAAAACTGGAAAACTATAAACAGAGGTGCATTTATAGTTAGAAGGAACACCAAACATGGAACGCGATACCTTTGGAATATGCCTGAATAAGGCCATGCTGTCAGAGAATATGTATTCAACGTTTACACACGTCAGGGCTTATGAAAAAAACGGAGGCGGTACTTCTGATCTCAAGGTCCTGTTATCGTTCCCTCAAATGAGTGGAAAAGACCTATTGAATACGATGCGAGGTTCTCGTCAGCTTGAGTGGAGAGCAGAGTTTCACTGTCCATATACGAAGTAAACTTGTAACATCTCCCGCGCCCAGCACAAACATAACTGGGCGCATACTACTGCCCAATTTTCCCTCCTACTTAACACGCAGTTACGAATCCTTTATATTAGAGCTAATACTCTACGACAAAGCAGCCATTATGAAAAAAACAGGAAAGTTTTGGATACTGGGCTTACTTAGCAGCTCGATTTCCCTTGCCTGTCATGCGGCACCAATCACTTTTGATACCGCATGGCAGCTATTGCTAGAAAACAACTATTCTCTTAAAGCTCAACGCTCAAACGTCGAGAATTACCAATACCAAGAGAGTGCCACCAGCAATCTCAACTTACCTCAGGTTACCATTGGCGCGAATTACACGCGTTTAGATACCGATATCACGCTATCGGGAAAACAGATCCTAGACAGCACAGGCGCACACATTAACGTACCTCCTGCTTTTCAACCTATTTTTGGTGCCTTAGCTCATACCACTTCGACCATAACCGAACGCGATATTTTCTCTTCGTCTATTCGTGCCATTTGGCCAATTTTTACTGGTGGTCGTATTTCTGCTGCTCAATCAGCAGCAGAAGGCAAAACAGATGAGGCTAAAAGCCAGCTTCTAATGGAACAACAAGCGCGCTTTGAAGATTTGTCGAAGTACTACTTTTCTGTCGTGCTGGCAAAGGAAGTACTCGCAACGCGGCAAGCGGTTGAAGCTGGACTAAAAAAGCATAGAGATTTTGCCATTAAGCTTGAAGAGCAAGGACAAATCGCACACGTTGAGCGCCTGCAAGCCGAGGCTTCTTTAGATAAAGCATCTGTAGAAACACGTAAAGCCGCTAGCGATTTGAGTATCGCTCAGGCCGCATTAGGTAAATTACTCGCACAAGGTGACGCCGTAGAGCCCGCTGAATCTTTGTTTATCAACGACAGTCTTCCTCCTCTTACCGCTTTTGTCGATCAAACGTTGCTTACCTATCCGGGGTTAGACCTTCTGAGCGCTAAACACAAACAAGCCTCTAGCTTAATCAAAGCAGAAAAAGGGAAATACTATCCTGAAGTTTACCTTTACGGCGACTACAGCTTGTATGAAGACGACTCTCTCGCAAGCCAAATGAAGCCTGACTGGTTAGTTGGTGTCGGTGTGAGCATTCCACTGATTGAATCAACAGGGCGAAGCGAAAAAGTCAAAGCAGCTCAAAGCGTCGTCTCGCAGGTCGACTCATTAAAGTCCCAAGCCAAACAAGACTTATCGCTGTTAGTCCAAAAGACATACTTGGAGGCTCAGCAAGCCATTGATGAAGTACAAGGGCTCGCATCTAGCATTGAACTCGCTAACGAAAACCTGCGCTTGCGTGAAAAAGCATTTACTCAGGGTCTGTCGTCTTCTCTGGATGTTGTGGATGCACAACTTTATGTCGCGAGTATAGAAACACAACGTTCAGCGGCACGTTTCCGCTATTTAATATCTTTAACCAAACTACTCGCATTGAGCAGTGAAATGAACAGCTTCGAACAATATCAAAATACCGCTTATATCCCTGCTTCAACATCCAAAGAGGTGAAATAAATCATGGCAGCTAAATCACTAAAACCCGTTTTACTCTCACTTTGTGCTTTGGGTGTTGTCTCTTGGGTTGGCTATCAATTTTACCAAGCCTATCAACCTGAACCGATCCGCTTACAGGGATTAATTGAAGCCCAGCAATACAGCATTTCCTCAAAAGTTCCAGGGCGTATTGATGAGGTCATGGTCCGTAAAGGCGACGATGTAGAGAAAGGCCAGCTTATTTTTACCCTTCATAGTCCTGAAATTGAAGCGAAGTTAGAACAAGCAAAAGCAGGTGAAAAAGCGGCGGACGCCTTAGCTCAAGAAGCTGAGAAAGGCGCACGTGAGCAACAAATCCAAGCAGCAAAAGATCAGTGGATGAAAGCTAAAGCCGCTGCGAATTTAATGGAAAAAACCTACAATCGTGTGAATAACCTCTATAACGATGGCGTGGTTGCAGAACAAAAGCGCGATGAAGCTTTAACTCAGTGGCAAGCAGCGAAATACACCGAAAGTGCCGCATTTCAAATGTACGAAATGGCAAAAGAAGGCGCGAGAAGTGAAACCAAAGTAGCTGCGGCGGAAAAAGCGCGCATGGCATCGGGTGCCGTAGCCGAAGTAGAAGCGTATGCGAAAGATACTCAGATCTACAGCTGGTTTGACGGCGAAGTCTCTCAAGTTCTACTTCAAAGTGGTGAATTAGCACCTCAGGGCTTCCCGGTTGTTACTGTGATAGATACAGAAGATGCCTGGGCGACACTGAATGTGCGTGAAGATTACCTTCAACACTTTAAAAAAGGAGCAACCTTTGATGCCTATTTGCCTGCCTTAAATAAAAATGTTGAGTTCAAAGTAACGCATGTTGCCGTTATGGGTGACTTTGCAACGTGGAGAGCAACCGATGCTTCTCAAGGTTTTGATCTTCGTACCTTTGAAGTAGAAGCTCGTCCAGCTCAACCCGAACCTGAACTGCGTATGGGAATGAGTGTTGTCGTTGAACTTTAATCACAACCACTAGGTTAATGCTATGACGATTAAGATTTCACAGCGGCATATCTTACGACGAGACAAGTGGTTAGTTTCGTGCCTTACTTGGATACCGATTTTGCTCGCGATGATGATTTGGGGAGTGTTCTCTGCGGGCATTGCCCGGGATCTGCCAATCGGTGTGGTTGATCTACAGCATTCCCAACTTTCTCGAAAGCTCATTCAATCTTTGGATGCGTCGTCGAGTCTGGCTGTTAATTATCACTACACCAGTGCAAGCGAAGCAAAAAATGCGATGATTGAAGGCGATATCTACGCTTACGCGGTCATCCCATCTAAGTTCGATCAAGATATTCTCCAGCACCGCCAACCTCAACTTTCTGTCTTTTACAACAGTCAGTACATTTTGGTAGCGAAATTGATCAACTCTGCCGTTGCGCAAGCACAAGGCTATTTCGATGCTCAGGTTGAAGTAATGAGCAACTTGGCTAAAGGTAACACCACAACGTTAGCAGCGGCTGGTCAGGCTGTACCCGTGTCGACACAAATAACCGCATTATTTAACCGTAACAATAACTACGCACAATTTTTGGTAACGGCTATCGTGCCAGCCATTTGGCAAATATGTATTGTAGTAAGCACTATTTTGATTCTTACCGCGCACTTTCGCATTTATGGTGGAAAGAATGGCTTTGCGTTTTTGGGCGAAAAGCCATACGCCAGGCTCACTTCCCTATTAAGTCAGTACATTCCGGTCTTTATGGCGCAAGGTGCGTTGTTCTTGTATTGGTTTTATTCCGTGCTTGATTGGCCAATGGAAGGCAGTTTTGTGGTTATGCTACTAGCACAATTGGCGACGGTTATCGCCTGTATCATTATGGGAGCGTTGTTCTTCTTCTTGTCGATGGATCCTGCACGTGCGATGAGTTTTGCTGGCGCGTTTACGGCTCCAAGTTTCGCGTTCATGGGAATTACATTCCCAGTTTCTGACATGAACACGCTCGCTTATGCATGGCGTTCATTATTGCCGATTACCCATTACATTGAAGTGCAAGTGAGTCAAGCAAGCTATGGGGCATCGGCCGCACAATCTTTAAGCTCGCTATGGCCTATGATTGGCTACGTTGTGCCCCTGCTCGTTACCGCAGCCTTGATGGGTAAACATCGAACAGCTTCATCAACACGCCAAGCGAAGGAGGCGGTATGACATTGTGGCAACTGATTAAAGCGGAACTGAAGGCCGTTCTAACCAATCCAGTCGTTACGTTGACCGTGTTTGGTGGTGTCGTATTTTACTCGTTTTTATACCCTTTGCCTTATGCACAACAAACGCCTCGTGAACAACCAATCGCGATTGTTAATTTAGATGGTAGTCAGACGAGTTTAAAGCTGGAACGTATGGTTGATGCCTCTCCACAAGTCAACGTAGTTACTCGACTTCATACGATTGCCGATGCAAAACAAGCATTTTTACAACGAGAGATCACCGGTTTTTTAGTCATACCAGAACACTTTTACAAAGACCTAATGCTAGGTAAAAGCCCGACTCTGGCCTACGCTGCGGACGCCTCGTATTTTCTCGTGTACGGAACCGTGGTAGAGGGATTAGCCCAAGCGGGAGGCACATTAGGGGCCCAAGTGAAAGTCAGTAAAATGGTGATAGATGGTGTGCCCATGAGTATGGCTAGCCATAATTACTCTGCTATTAAGCTTAATATGAAACCGACGTTCAACCCAACCATGGGTTACATCGAATACGTAGTGCCAGCAGTATTTGTTCTGATTTTACAACAAACGTTGATCATGGCGGTTGGATTACAAACGGGAACACAGCGTCATGGTCGTGGCTACTGGTCTCAAGTATCAACGGGATCGCTGCTGCTTGTGAGAACGTTAGTATTTGTGGCAATTTATTATTTACTCGGCGCCTATTATTTTGGTTTTAGCTTCGAACGTTTAAGCGTAAACCATATCGCCAACGCGGGCGAACTACTGACCATGTTGTTCCCGTTCTTTTTAGGTTGTTGCGGACTAGGCTTCTGGCTGGGTTACTTACTACCTAGGCGTGAACTGGTCACCTTAGTCGTCCTCGTGAGCTCTATGCCGCTCATTTTCTTGGCTGGTTTTATTTGGCCAGTTGAAGCTATTCCTGCTCCCCTACTATGGATTGCTGATTTAAGCCCAAGTACTTGGGCGATCAAAGCTTTCTTAGCGCTAAACCAAATGGGGGCAACCTGGCAACAAGTCGCACAACATTGGACGGCACTTTGGGCATTGACCGTGCTTTGGGGTAGCGTTGCGTACTGGATTGCTAAGCGCAATAACAAGCCAGTTGTAACAGAAAGTCTAAGTTGATTTCTCTCTACAGCTCAAAGAGATAATCACAAATCAAAAACCTGATGAACGATCTGAGGGGCGATGTATCGCCCCTTTTTTATTGGCGATATTAGCCAATGTGATTGGAAAGTTCGTTTAGCATGCTTCAGTCTCTCTAAATGGCACCTTTGGAACAATCCTATAACCTTATCGACAAATAGTTGATTTTTTGGAAGCATTGTTTATGTCACATGTTGTAACATTGTTTATCTAACGTATTGTAACAAGAGAGAATTGGATGTCTAAAGCGGAATCATCTTCCAGAAAGTTAAGCTTTATTATTATTGGCCTCGTTTTTGTGGTTTGGCTATATAGCTTGTGGGCTGATCGAGTAACACCAATCACTGGCACCGCTCGGATTCATTCTTATCTTGTCCGTATTACTCCAGAGGTTTCGGGGAACCTAACTGAAATCCATGTTCGCAATAATCAAGTCGTCAATGCTGGTGATGTGCTTTTCGAAATTGATCCAAGAGATTATCAAATTAATCTGCGTTCAGCCGAAGCAAACTTAGCCATTGCTGGCCAAAACATTGGAGCCAACACCGCGGCTGTTGAAGTGGCACAAGCTAAGGTCATTGAATCACTCGCAGCTCGTGACAACGCAAGAGAACAAGCAGCTCGCGTAACCGAGCTCGCCGCAAAAGGGGTATTGAGTAAATCTGAGCTAGACAACGCCATCGAAGCTAAAGCACGAGCTCAAGCCACATTAGAGGCAGCAGAAGCGTCCTTAGCTCAAGCCAAGCATAATCTTGGTCCCGAAGGGCAAGATAATCCCCAGATTCTCGCAGCTATAGCAAATCTAGAAAAAGCGCAACTCGACTTACAGCGAACGAAAGTGATTGCTCCATCAAAGGGGATCGTTTCTAACTTACAACTCACTGTTGGGCAAAAAGCGACGACTGGCTCACCTCTTGTCACTTTCATTGATCCGAGAGGCGTGTGGGTATCAGCGCTTGTTCGCGAAAACTCACTCGAGCATGTTCGTGCGGGACAAAAAACAAAGATTGTGTTGGATGCTTTACCTGGCAGAGTGTTTCAAGGGCGAGTAGAAAGCATTGGTTGGGGTACTGGTGGCAGTAACGACGTCGATCCGACAACTGGCTTTTTGGTTGCAGACAATAATTCCTTAAACGCACAGCGCTATCCTGTAAATATTGTTTTTGAAGGCGGAGATATTCCCGAAAACGTACGTTATGGTTCGAAAGCAACGGTCGCCTTTTTAACTGAGCAAAGTACCTTTGGAGAGTGGCTGGCGTCTCTCTGGATGAGAGTGTTGAGTATCTGGACTTATGTTTCATAGTTCAGCAAACCCAATCATTAGATTGGTTTTCACTCCGATTCTTTTACTGTTTTACTTACAGTATTCAGGTGCGCCCACTCCCTTTATCGCGCCAATATTCGTTGTGATTTTTCTAACACTGATGCCATCTAAACCCCCGTTCAACATGATGTTGAAATTGCTGGTAATACTCTCACTTCTCAGCTTCGGCATCGTAACTTTAGCAGGAGCGCTCATGAGCTCCCCTAGTGGCTTCTTACTGTTTACTTGGTCACTTCTCTGTTGGAGTTATTACCGAAGTCATCGCGATCCCAAAGACATTGTTTCGACACTCACTTTGATCGTTGTATTGATTATCGTGGTCACAAGCCTACAAATGGGGTTGCCGCTTGAGGGATTGCCATGGGTCTTATTTACTAGTTTCATTGTTGCGTTGGTTGCCACATATATTAGCTTTTGGCTATTCCCTGGGGACGAAAAAGATATACAACCAGACCAAACCACTCTTGATGGCGCAAACGAACATATCGGGCTTATCGTCTTTAAAGCAACCGCATTGTGTGTTGTTTTGTATGCACTAATATCATCCGGAAGCTCTCAAACGCTATTGATCGCAATAACATTTGGCAGCATGATTAAGCACCCAATTAATCAAGACAGTCATTCCTTTGGGCGGTATCGAATTATCACTACAAGCCTAGGGATCTTGTTTACTATTCCATGCATGCTTGCAGTAGCCACAGGTGCACCTACTTACGTTGTACTTGGCGTTACCATCTTTTGTGGCCTGCAACTAGCGTGTTTTGCAATACGTCGACAGACACACTTAACCATCTATCAATTGCTTTTTACTAACTTCACTGTGCTGACTTACCAGATTATTAACAATACGGGCATCGAATCATTTTCTGCTCAAATGACTCGATTCGTCTCTATTTCTATCGCTATAGTTCTAGGGGTACTGGTTCTCAATTTATTTAGATCAGAGCAAGAGGTGAAATAACTGCAGCCTCTCTTTCTTAAACTAACAGCGGCTGAGCGATATGAGCTTTCTCATTGAACGAAGCTTGAATAAATAAAAAAAGCATCGATCTTATACTCACATACAGAGGATTACTCCCTCCCAATAACCATTAACGTCCAATCAGAAGAAAAGAATTTTTCAAGTAAAAAAACAAGACTCGAATTGAGTCTTGTTTATAAATGTGGTCTGGATGAATACGGTTATGGCGTCGCTTTAAAATCGCGGATTAGCTTCTCCCGATACGCCGTAACAACCCTCATGATAGAGTCTTTTACATCCCCTATTTGCTTAGAGGGTTGACACCAAAGGCCAAAACCAAACTTAAAGCCTTCTAGTAATTCACAGACTTCAACGGGCTCTATATCATTATTAGAAAATTCGGAATGAGCCAGCGTTCTAGGAAGAATCGCCCACCCTAGCCCTGCTTCAACCATTTTTACAACAAGAGCCAACTGATCGACTTCTTCATGATTCGAACTGACGATAACTTTTTCACCCATTCCTTCTTCAACGAAAGATCGCAACACAAATTGCTTACTATTCCTCAACGCAGTTAACACTCGGTCGGGTGCCATAGAAGCCAGTTCACCACCTTTCTGGACAAAGGGAACAAATTCAAAGTGACCTAAAAACGTCGAGTCTAGACTGTGTATTGCACGGCTATCATGCACATTAACAATACCGAACTGGTACTCACCAGTCGCTAAACCTTCTTTGATCTCGTTACGGTTACGAACAAAAAAGTTAACTCGCATCATCGGAAAATCTGCCGCTAATTGAACACGAAGTAACACCAGCAAACGATGTGGGATGGCACTAGAATAGGCAATGCTGACACTCTCTAAGCCACCATGAGCAAGGCTCAATGCGACTTTGTCGAACGTACGGGCTTGTTCAATTGTTTGCTTTGCATAGTGGTAAAGAAGGCGAGCATCTTCTGTGGGTTCTACGGAACGGCCAACCCGTTTAAACAAGCTCACAGCAAGTAGGTCTTCTAAATTCGTAATAACCTGTCCGATGGTTGTTCTGTGCTTATTCAATTTTACAGCAGCCTTGCTAAACGAAAGCTCCTCGTAAACAGCAACGAATGCCAATAGTTGTTCAAAGCTAAAATTCATAGGTTTTCTTATATCTTAGGGCTACATGGCTAAACTATCACAAGTTATTGAGAATGCTAGCTCGAAAGAGCGACGGTTAACCCGAGGCTTTTATCTTCATCATTAGATACGTAGTTATTCCGCACGTAAATGCGAAAACTTATCGCACTCACACTCCCCTTAAAGCACGCTCGACATTAGACGTAACTCATTACGAACTCTCTAAAAAATACATTGATGGATTTGATCCTACAAAAGCGATTATTACATTTGTAGGATTTCTCTTATCTTTGTATTCATCAAATAAATAGAGAAAAGCACCATGAACTCAATGCCACATGAACTTGTGTGGGGTGAAGTTTATTTCCCACCCTTGTTGCTGGTTATTGCATTGGCTTACATGCTCACCATTTTGGTTGGAACCGTTGCAACAAAATTAGGGGTACACAAATACGTTGCGTTTCCAGCACTTGCAGAGCTGAGTCTAATTGTGATTTTTACTGGCGTTATTGGTCGATTCATAACCATCTTTTGAGGCAAATTCCGTGATAAAACGTTATCTAATCACATTTTTATTACTGTGTTCCGCTGGCACTGTGATTTTCAGTTACTACCAATCATACTCAAACAATCCTTGGACTAGAGATGGTCATGTCAGCGCGTACATTGTGTCTATAACGCCCCGTGTAACCGGGCAAGTCATCAAGGTATATGTTGAAGACAACTCCCAAGTTAATGCGGGCGACTTACTGTTTGAGATTGACCCAAGCATTTATAAAGCGTCTTACCACAAAGCCCAGGCGGCTCAAAAGCAAGCCATTGCGTTGTTAGCGAAAGCCAAAAATGAAGAACAACGTGCACTGGAACTAGAAAAGCGTACACCTGGCGCGGTACCTGTGCTGACGTTGAACAATTTGAACAACGCCGTAGAGACAGCAATCGCAAACGTGGAGCTGGCGAAAGCAAACGTCGAAGAAGCAAAACTGAACCTTGATTACACCAAGGTGTACGCTCCAACGAATGGTTACATCACCAATTTTAATCTGCGCACCGGCTCCCAAGTTGTCGCAAACTCACCAGTTGTAGCATTAATTGATGAAGACAGCTTTTGGATCGAAGGCTATTTCAAAGAAACGGATTTAGTTGGTGTTGATCCACAAGATAAAGCATACGTGACCTTAATGATGCACAATGAAGCTGTGCTGGAAGGAAAAATCAAAAGCATTGGCTACGGCATTGCGAAGCAAGATGGTAGTACTGGTAACGATCTTTTGCCCTATGTGAACCCTAACTTTCAGTGGATACGCTTAGCTCAACGCATTCCAATTAAAGTGAAATTAGACAACTTACCAAAAGATTTTCAACTACGCGTCGGTATGACGGCATCCATCAAAATCATCAAACAATAAATGCGGTGAAATGTATGTTTAATGCCTCAACCAAAGAAGCAATTAAAGCTACACTGTCTATCGTTATCGCAATCTGCCTCGCCTTATGGTTTCAATGGGAGAAACCCTATTGGGCAGCGATCGCCGTCGCGGTAATGGCATTAAATGAAAGCTTCGCTCACTCGATAAACAAAGGTCATAATCGCCTAGTGGGAACCCTACTGGGCATTGGCTATGCCTTTTTCCTCATCACAGCATTTTCTCAAGATCGCTTCTTGTTCCTGACTTTTTTTACCCTATTTTTAGGTGTATGCATTTTCATGTCGAGCGACGAAAAGTACGGTTATGTGTTCTCCATAGGCTTTGCTGTGTGCTCTATCATCGCTTGTATGGGAGGGTTTGATAGTCAAGTGACGTTCCATTTCGCAGTACTTCGAATGCAGGAAACTATTCTTGGCATCATTACCTTCTCCGTTGTTTATCGTTTGGTTTGGCCAGTGAATACTGAAGAGAATTTCATTCAACGCTTTGAGAGCAGCCGTGAGGTGTTGCTTAAAGCGATGAACAAACCAAATGACATTGATATTGATGCGCTTGAAACCAACACAGCAAACATTGAGAAGATGTGCCAACTACTGGGATTACCGCTCACGGGCAGTTACCACCTCAAAGAACATCGAAAACTGTGGCATCAGCGCCTCGAAGAGATGAAACGTATTCAAGAACGATTACTTGAACAAGTGGAAAAGCCCCACTGTGATGATATTGACTGGAAACCTGTGGCTCAAAACCTGACACTATTTGATATCGCTCAGCCAACCACGCATCTAATTGGTCGTACCTTATTGACAGAACAAGTGAAACAGAAAACATCTTGGCATCGTGAACACCGGACTTTCATACAGCACTTGAAAGAAGACCGCAGAAAGGTTTTACAAGGCCTATCGATGTTTATCACCTCGTTATTGGTTTGGATTTATCTCCCTGTACCAGGTGGGTTTATCTTCCCTATGTTGGCCGGTGTCTTTTCATCAATAGTACCTACAATGCCTCCTAGCGTTGTTAAAGATGCCTTCTTTGGCGTTTTGGGAACAGGTTCAGTGATACTGCTGCAATACATCTTCTTGATGCCCATAATGACTGAGCTCTGGCAACTAGGGTTATTTTATTTCATCAATATTATTTTGATTTGGGAGGTATTTTCTACACCACAGCTGATGATCCATAGGGTCTTAGGCGTCAATTTATTAGTGGTATTAACCTCAGGCGCACTTAACTTGACCCCGGAGTATCGTATCGAAACACCTTTACTCATGCTGGTAAACATCATGCTCATTTTGATGATCGCCAAGTTATTTAATGACCTGTTTCATCCCCGCGTAACCGCTTAAACAAGCAATTAAACTTAATAAGGAAATGCTTTGAACAGTGGGTTAGATCAAATTACGTAATGGCAAATAACACTGCCCGAAAAGGTAAAAATTAAAGACCAAACCAACACACTTTGAACAGGAAACATATGAAATATCAGCAGTGGGAATACTTTAATATCACGAAGTGAGAATAATATTTGAGGTTGAAGATCCCAACATGTAGCTAAAGATGCGCCTCTTTTGAGCCGAGAATGCTTGATCAAATATTCAGCATAGGATGAATAAACCGTCCACAACCCTAACAGCCCAAATAACTCGATGATAGAAATAACTTCCAGACTAAATGGCAATAGTGAAGGCCCACCAATGAGCAAGATAATTGCGAAGATCCACATCTTATTTTTCATTACACATCCTTGTTGCTGATTTACGCTTATGTATTACCAATAACAACACCAAGTAAAAACTGTTGGCCATAAAAACGCAACCCAACGTTGAACTTTTCATGTCAAGCGCTGGGTTGTGTTTTTTTAAGTACTTTTAAATGTAAAATCAGTCAGTTAAACTAGATCGAAGGACAGTTTCCTTTTTCTGCCATGTCTACTTTTAGTACTTCTGCTTTACCTTTGCTTTCGTCCACGAGTTCTACGCCCGCACCACCAACAAATACACCCATTTTAATGTATTGATTAACGAAATAATTACGGCCCTCTTCCGTTAAGATAGTTAAGTGATTTTCAGAAAACTCAGACTCTGTACTTACTTGATGTTCTTTATTGCCTTCGACCTCATGGTAGAAAAACACACCAGGAGCGGTTTCACCAATACATTCTCCATCGACGTAAACATACTTTTTAAGTGCTGCTCCGACAAAAGCATCTTCTCGGTAAATGTAAATCCCTGCGTTCCCCTTTTGAGGTGCTTCAAATGATTTCATTTGATTTGATACTGTCGAATCAACAGTAGGTACAGAAGCACAACCTGATAAACCCAAAAGGAATGCGGAACACAGAATTACTTTATTTTTCATGTTATTAACCTAGCTACGATAAAATCGCGCCAACCATACTATAAATAAATACGTTCACTTATTGGTATTTATGAAATTTGTGATTCACCCTATGCAATAGCACTCATTTTACGTATAGGTTGAGCAAACATTAGCCATATAAAAATCACGAGAATAAAATGCCCTGTATCTAACGATCACTAAATGCCACTTTACTCGCTAGACTGATAAGCAGAATACCCGAAACACCTTCAAGAGTTCTTGAATATCGTGGAGAGTGTGGACGACTAAATACCCAATTACCCACAGATGCGTACAAAACGTTACATGTCGTCGCAAGCACGCTGAACAGCAAGCCAAGTACTAATAATTGCATTGATGTTGAGCTTGCAGACGTATCAATAAATTGAGGCAGAAACGAGAGGAAGAATAGCGCTACTTTTGGATTCAAGACGCTGACGATAACACCCTGAACAAACACATTTTTATTATTATCAACGTTTTTGTTTTCAACGATTTTACTTTCTCCACGCCACATGGACAGTAACGACTGAACACCTAAATAAACTAGGTAAGCAGCCCCTAACCATTTAACAACGCTAAAAGCCAAAGCTGAACTCAGAATTATTGCTGACAAACCTAAACATGCCGCTAGTGTATGAAAAAAGTAACCAACACCAAGCCCCAAAGCCGCTTTCAGCCCAGCAGAGAACTTACCTTTCATTGTATTAGAAACAATATAAATTACATCAGGTCCAGGAATCATGTTGATAGCGAGACAAGCGACAACAAATAGTAATAGTGAGTTTGAATCCATTCTTTTCTCCAGATTAACTTCTTGCAGGATAACATCTCATCGAACTATAAGTAATGCAACGTCTAGGTTTCCGTCGGTTATCAAGGCGTTGACCGTAGTTCATTAACGTGCCTGCCATCGCAGGCCCGGGGCTAGCTATAGCTGATACGACAATCAGTGAATAATTTATCCCTTCCATTTTTACTCTAAGCCTCCACATGAAGTTTTATCAACCCTTATCGCGGAATACTTTATTGAATGTACATCAGAAGCGTAATCCTGATTAAAGCACCAAGTGTCACGAATCAAGCTGGGGATTCTCTGATATTTTACTGCTCCAAAATAACATCAAATCCACCATAAATGAGACGCTTTCCATCAAAGGGCATTGGGTTATTCTCAGGACTCATTCGAGGATCACCCATGATCCGCTGCCACCCTGAGTCCCGAACTTCTTTTGAAGGCCAGACTACCCACGAAAACACAACGGTTTCGTTGCTTTCAGCGTTAACTGCCATGGGAAATGATGTGATCTCACCATCTGGTACTTCACTCCCCCACGTCTCAACAACCTTTAAGGCCCCAAACTCCCTGAACATTTCTGCTGCTATTTTTGCGTGTGCGATATACTTTTCTTTATGCGCTGTCGGTACTGCAGCGACAAACCCATCAATGTATGACATAAGTAAACTCCTTTCATTGGAGTTATAACCATAGCTCAATAAAAAGAATGCACATGATGCCAAACCTTAGAAGCAGGTACGTAATACAGCTTGAGAGCTACATTCCTAGCTTGGACTTTATATGCATATTTGAAAGGTATGTGTTTGGATCAAGCTTGGTTAGCATATTTATAATCTCCAAAACACTCGAATACTCAATACGTTCCTCTTCAGCATGCCCGATCCCACCTATTGTAAAGTGAGTAAAGCGGTAATCACGATAAACGTTTTGCAGCTGGCTAGAAATATCTTTGAGTAATCTTTTACTGAGGGCGAATGCAGGGTATTCACTACTTTCTGAAAGCTCTGCTGTAGAGCCAATAGATACAATATTGCATTTATCGTTAAGTGAACCTAAAGCGTTAAGCTCATTGACTAAATTAAGATACCCAATCGGGCCAACATTCATAAACTCAATCAGTTCGTTTGTTGTCAATTCTGAAGACTCTCCCCACATCGACGCCAAATAAACTATGATGTCAAACTCTACACCTTTGAAGCACGTATAATCTGGCTTTTTACCGGGATCAACGTCAATACAAACAGAAGCGACTCCCTCCTCAACTAGCTTTGATCTAGAAATCGCATAAATTTCTGTACCCTGTACGTTCGTAGCCAAGAACCTTCCTAGCCCCTTACTACCTCCAACGATTAAAATCTGCATAACCCTATTCCTTGGTTAAGGTTGTCTTTCATATTGTCCGCCAAACTGTTCATTAGGCATCACTTTAACGTTTCTATTGCCCGACTTAGTTCTATCTTCAATTTCATCGAATGGTTCAACTGAAACACGCTCTGCAATTTCACTCATCTTCTTCATTTTTTCTGGGTTACTAGTTCCCCAAAACCGCTCCCAGTCTTCACGTGTTCGCCACTTGGCAATAGTTAAAACCTTTTCCGGCATATCGTAAGAACGAAGCATAAAACTACCAAGCGCCCCATCTACTGACTGATGAATTGAATCTGTCGTCGAACGCCATATATTTTGAAACTCATCCATTTTTTCACTTGGCACACGCCATTCATACACAACTCTAAACATAACACTTCCATTAAAATTTCTAGATTTAATACGGCAAAGTATCAAGAACACTAAGCCAGGTGAATAGATGAATAAAGCAACATAGTAGAGCGTAGAGCAACCTAAAAAGCAAAGCGTAAACGCTCTAAATCACTCCGATTCGATTAGTCATGCACACATTCAAAGATTTCGTATTGCCGTTTAACATTGGCTGTTACTTTTCCCCAATGTGAGGCTTGAACTCTTTCCTGATGTTGCTTAAAAGAGGCTTTGTCGACGAACTCCTCATAGACATCAAAACGAAAAGGATTAGTCGAGCTTTGAGTCACAAGAAAAGTAAGGCAGCCCGGCTCTTCTAACGTGAGCCTTTTGTGAGTTATTAACGCATGTTTTACTGATTCTAAATCCTTTTCCGGAACTAAAATAAAGCCTTTCAATGTAACTTTCGACATATCATCCTCCCGCTCCTATCGTGTAGCGTTTCGTTAAGAAGTAGCCAACACGCCCTCTATCTCAATCATCATATCGCAAATGTGAATATCACCATGAACTAATATGCCACGTGTATCGACTTACGAGCATAAGGTTATCTCAACCCTTTCTTTGCCTTTACCGATGTTCTTGCGTTTTAGTTGAATTTGGCCGACTTCTGATGTGCGCTTTAAATGAGTGCCACCGCAAGGTACTTGCGCAAACCCATCCACTCTCCAATACCTTCTTTCACTCTCTTGATCGGAAAAGTCACTAATAATAAGTGAATCAGAGTTAATCAAATCTTGCACATCAGTTTCAATTTCTTTCAATAGCGGGCCAATACTTTCAAACCACTCGAAATCTATGCGACTCTTATTTTCAGAAATATGCGCGCCTATCTTAACAATGCCTTCCCGACGCTGATAAAACATCTCGAGCACCACTTCAGCCGCAAAGTGTAGCTTCATTAAGGCGTATCTACGCTTCCAATCAATATTCGTAGTTACAATGTCACCAAGAGTAAAATTTGGAGAGGATTCCAATGTGTAAATAAGTCGAACACCTAGCTTTTGAGCAATCAAAACCGGAATACCATTAATCGTTCCTTTATCACTCTCTTGGCCTCCAGACTCTGCAAAGAAGATAGTCTGGTCCAATTCAACCTTATTTCCGTCTACATTGGTCACTCTTGAGTTAAGTTCTGTTTGGTAGGGATTAACCCAAAATAATTTCTCGCTCATGCTGCTATCCTTGCAGTAAGTCCTATCCTTGATAGTACATTCAGTGACCACTAAGTCAATTCAAGAAACCTCGCCGTCAAGTGTAAGGCTGTGTATAGAGCACGAGCAGGCTAGACCTATTAGATGCTTTTAAGGCCGGATACTAAACGCTGTCCAGAGGGTTAGCTAACAACCCATAAATTGCGGAATCTGATACTACTCCATTCACTTCCCAGCGCTGCCATACTCGTCTAGATTTGATAAACTTGAAACCGCTCGGGGCTAAAACCTTATCAATCTCCAAAATGAAAGCTTCGGAATGCTCTTTATTCATAATTACGTACTGATTCTGATTGCCTAACACCGAATTGAGGTGTGAGCAACGCCACCACCTAAGCGAAGCTGTTCCACCCTGAAAACAAAACCCGACTTGAACCCAAACCCCCAGCGCTGTCAATTTTTAAACAAGCTAGTGAACTACCACCACTGTTCTCACTAACTTATCACCGAGCCGTTGCCTCTTTTTACCAAGAATGAAAATTGAGTCAATAAAACCGAAGAATGGAGTAATAATATTTCTAAAAAGTGACTGAAAAATATTGCACCTTTTACCCGTTCTTGCACTTATAACTGCAATGCCCAAAAGTTTTTTGCCCACACTTTGACCATTTGGGAAACTATCAGAAAAAAGGTAATACGATACAGCCGCTGTTACTGCTGTAGCGCGAACAAGTTCCTTTTCAATACCGATTTCTAAGCCGCCCCAAAAAACTAATCCATAGTGCCGTGAAGCAGGTCAAACCTAAAGAGCCAAGCATTTTTCTCCCTTTTAAAGACTTTACTACACTCGCTCTAAAGGCTGGATTGGTAATATTTCAACATCTCTTCTTGATTAAGCGCTTTATTTTCTAACTTTTGTTGATCTTTAAAGATTTGAGCTAATGAAGGGAGAATTGAGCGATTGACTTTATAGTTATCAGACCAAAGTTTCCCTCTCATCACAGCTTTCGCACAATGAAAGTACATACTCTCGATGACTATTTTGATAACAACCTTAGGATCTTTACTTCCATCGGGGCAAGCAGATATCAATTTGGAGTCTGTGTGAATACTTGCAATTCCTTTAATACGGAGTACTTCATCAATACCATTTACCATCAATAACAACCCAACTTTGGGGTTACTAATGATATTTTTTAGACTATCTATACGATTATTCCCCGAGCTATCAGGGAGCAACAATGTTGATTCATCTAAAACTTTTACGAAGCCAGGCTCCCCTCCTTTCGGAGAGAGATCGATATAGCCTTGAGTATCGGCGGTACTTAGAACTACAAAATGGCAATTATTAATTAATGTAATCGCATGAACATCCAGGGCAGGCAACGCTTTATTTTTAGCTCTCGCACTTGGCTCTGCGTAAATTTCTTTTAACTGCTCTATTGTTTTAATTTCACTCATTCAATGTTGTCCCTTCACTATCGTATAATGCTTTGCTTGGAAGTAAGCAGAACTCTGACTTCTGCATAGCCACTCAACCTAACGCAAAGTAAAAATGCTACGCGTGCAAATTATCTCTTCAACGCTTTGTTATCTAACGACTTAAATTAAAGCCTTTCACTGAATTCCCCACACTGCTTACACTTGTAACCATGCTTGTAAAAGAACAATGGAAAACCCAGTAAAATAAAGACTAAGAAAGCTGGACGCTTACCTTTTGTAAATGTATATAGCTCTTTACTACCACAGTTAGGGCAAACATCTTTTCCTTCATCAACGGCAAGTTCATTTTCTAATGATTCTGAGAAATCACTGCTAAGTATTTGTTTCGCGTCTTCTGCATCACTTTCGGCCACCATCAGACGAACGCCGCCCATTGCATTTGAATAAAGCCACTGAGTATTCACCGTGTGCTCGTCAGCGATGTGGCTTTCTATTCCGACACTATCTAGGCTTGCTCTCGCAATATGAGCTTCATGAGGAAAAGAAAACCTTGCTACTACAATCACATATTACTCCTTGTGGAAAAACGCTCTCGTAAGGTATAAGCTACGCGAATTGAAAATGCCACGTGTGGCGTTTCTTTTCAAACAGTTTATTAGCCCACTACAGACTAGTACATATACCCTAACCAATCTATATGACCAACAGCCCAAGTTTTGCCGCTGATAGGCTTAACATATAAATCATCGACTTGCTCTATAGCAACACCGTAATTTTTATGTTCATGAACTCGCAACCAAGAACTTAGAGAGTTTAGGCGCACATAACCATTAGCCACATAAAAACGATCCAAATCGGAGACTAAAATGATGAAGTCGACATCTTTAGTTGACGCATACTCGCTGAGTTGAGACAACATTGTTGTGCCAATACCTTGCCTTTGAAGTGTGCTCTCGACACAAAAGTCACTCACACCTAATACTTTATAAATTTCATCACCAACGCGAACAGCTCTGTAGTCTAATCCCATATAACCAACTAACTGGTCACCTTCGTACTTCAGAACTCTCATATGCGGGAGTTGCTTATAGTAAGAACGAGCAACCTGATGTTCAGGAAACGACTTGTTTCTCAGAGCCTCAGTTGCATTATGCTGCGCTTTAGATAACTCGATTTCTGGGTAAATATCCATATTTGACCTTTGAGGGCTAATGACCTGTTAAAGGGAGATCAACACAATACCGAAACTCCCGCATACCGCCTTAATCACTGAGCTCAACGCATAGTTAAAATGCCACGCATTGCGAATCTATCTTAAACGCTATGTTATGCGCGTGGTTAATACATACCTACATAACTGTCCAACTTGCGAATTACCCCAATCCAACGCTCGATATTTGGGTAAGTTTCTAGGTTAAAACCACCCTCATCTGCGACATGGGTATAAGCATACAGTGCGATATCAGCAATAGAAATATTATCACCAACTAAGAACTTAGTTTTTGACAGCTGTAGTTCCATGATTTGTAATGCTTTATGGCCGCCTGATTGTAGTGATTTATATTCTTCTAGACGGTGCTCCGGCATACCTTGATACTTCTGAATAAAACGCGCTACTGCAATATAAGGCTCATGTGAGTATTGCTCAAAGAAAAGCCATTCGTACATTTTTGCTTTTTGATAACTGTCCTTAGATAGATAAGGCGTATCTTCTGCAAAGTACCCCAATATTGCATTGGACTCACAGAGTACTCGACCGTCATCTAAAACGACTGTCGGGATTTTACCATTTGGATTGAGGACTAAAAATTCAGTTGTTTTAGTCTCGTTATCTAAGATATTAACGTGTTTCCATTGGTGCTCAATGCCAAGGAATGACAATAGTAATTTTACTTTTAAGCAGTTACCTGACTGCAAATCTCCATATACAACCATTACACTCTCCATGTTTCAATTCGTAAAGCGCATAACGCGCAGTTAAGGCGTGAACTACGCTACCACCCAAACTAAACGATTGTGCATTAAACACGAAACCCAACCTTGAACTGAAAATGCCAAGCGTTGGGAATCATTCTTGAACAGTTTGTTACGTCGCTACATTTCGCCCGATTTAATTTTGAACTGAGCTTCATTAACCGACTGTTTCCCAAACAGTAAATCCATCATCGCGATGATTCGTTTATTGTCATTTCCCCACTTATCTGAATTGGCACTATTTGGCGCTTTGAACTCTACTTCGCCAACTTTTTTACTGTTTTTATATGCCTTAACTTGGGCATCTGCAATAAACGTTCTAAAGTCCCAACTCCAGCGCGATACATAAGTCAACGTAAGTTCAGAGCTCTTAGGAAGAGTTCCATCACTTACAACCGTACATTTATGTGCTGTATCCAAACACCATTCTTGTACCGAGTCCAAGAAAACATCTCGTGTGGCGTCATCTTTTACAATAGTAATTTCCTTGCTCTGGTTCTCTTCCGAAATAGCTTCAACTGTATATTTTGGCGCTGCGCATGCCACCAATAGAATAGGCAAGCTAAGAATGATTAGTTTCTTGTACATTTTACATCTCTTTTAATAAATCTATAATTGTAAATGAATTTTAAGTGGCTGCATAACGCCGCGTTAAGGGGTGAACAACGCCCCCCAAACTAAGCTACTGTGCCGTAAACACTAAAGCTGATTCAAACCAAAACTGCCAAGCATTGTTAATCCCTCTTGAATACTTTGTTAGTTGCCAAACCTAAAGCTTTGATGTGATGTTGATTGCCGCTTTGCCAACACTGGCTTTATGCGCTTTGAAAGACTCAAATCAGGTGCATTTTCAAAGCACTTGTCACTGAAACCACTTGGAACTCAAACGCCTTAGAAAACGGAATAACAACACAAAAAAGCTCTTTTAGACAGACGGTGTTACAGACCTGACTTTCAACAAACAAAGCGGCTTCTGAAACAGAAGATCCAAACCAAACAAGAAACCAAAGCACGATTTTCACAACCCCAAATAACTAGAAATGGAAATAAGAAAACCTAGCAAATACACACGGACTTTAGCCCTAAACATTCTTCTTTAGGTACGTTTTTCTTCGTTAGCCAACTAACGCCCTGTTAAGGGGTGAGCAACGCAATACCTAAGCCTCTGCATACCACCTTAATCACCAAAAACTCAACGCATAGTAAAAATGCCACGCGTTGCGAATCCCTCTTGAACAGTTTGTTAGCTGACAATTTCACCGAGTGCATCTATCCATTGCTCGGGCTTCGCTACAATAAACTCATAACACGTATTGTTGGCTAATTTTATACGAAATGCATCCGTAGTGATTGGAATTACACCACCACCTTTGCCCAAGCACTTAGCTACGGCAGCAATGTCTTGGCGCTTTAATTGATATGGACCAAAACCCAACTTTTCGTTGTACGGAATAAAAATTAAATCCGACTCCGTTAGTTCTAATTTCCCATCAGCTTTAGTCGCACCGACTTGAATTGTAGCTGTTGAAGACCTAATTACTTTATCAGACATAATGCACCCTCTTCCTTGATTTACTTTTGTCTGCTAACGCCCTGTTAAGGGGTGAGCAACGCAATACCAATGCCGCCGCATACCACCTTAATCACTAAAATCAACGCATAGTAAAAATGCCACGCGTTGCGAATCCCTCTTGAACAGTTTGTTAGCTATTTTTTTCCAACGCCTCTCGGAGCTTAGCTATCGTATGTTGACTGAAGACTTTAATTCCATTGCGCTCTAACAATGCAGTAGCTACCCCTGAGCCATCGATTTTGATCCCGTTGAATGTACCGTCATAAATTTTTGAACTGCCACAGGAAGGGCTGCCTTCAGCGAGTATCGCGTACTTTATTTGCTGTTTTTTGCAAAGCTCCAAAGCGTTCTCTGCCCCACTTACAAATTGTTCAGTAACATCAATACCATCATTTCCAACAACGTTTGCCAAACCATCAAGCACATCAACACCTTTACCAGTAATGATTTCGGCAGGTGCTCTAGGAATAGGTAAACCTGCTGAGACTTCGGGGCAAAAGGTCACTAGTTCTGCGTTTGACTTGAGCCATAGCAGCTCAGGCTCTTTGACTGATAAACAGCTCGCATTGTATCTAACGTTGTTTCCAACCAGACATAAACTAACGAGAACTTTTACCACTGGAACTCCTTTATATACTAGAAATAGCTAACGCCCAGTTAAGGGGTGAGCGACGCTTGGCTATACTTGAGCGAAGCGAAACTGCCAAGCGTTGCGAATCACTCTTAAATGCTTTGTTAGAAATTATTGTGCCATGTGAGCTGAGATGATGTTTATGGCATCTACAACACACTGATAACTCAAAGTCGCTTGCTGTTTGCTAACTTTATATGTTTTCCCATGCACAACATCATTACGCAAATCTTTTGTATGATTTGACCAAGCTTGAAACTCAGGTGTTTCTGAAAAGTCAAAACCAGTTGCATCACTAACTAGTGTTTTGGCAATTGCATATGAGGAAAGAGGCGTTCTAAAGCGATCGGTCTTATGAAACTTATCTTCAATTTCTGACTCTGGTAACCCTTTAGCTTTATACTCCTCACGTAAACATGTGTTGAGAAATGTTTCAAAGAGAACAGCAGCTTCAATTGCTGCTAGCCGCCATTCACGCAAATCAAGTTTATCTTTGACTTCCAGATGAAGGGTTTCAATAATTGATGGTTCTATATCTGTCGCAAGTACATCCCTTAATTTTGCATCAATTTCATCAGAGATAGCTCCTCCCATCCCCTGCATCAATGCATCCATATGATAGCTAGAAGGCGGTAGCGTTGATGGTTCACTATCGCTAACATCAAGTACACTTGAATCAGTAACGTAATGTTGATGAAAAGTTGGTTGATTTCTAATTTCATTAAAAATCGTGAAGCTTTGGATTATTGCAGGTGTTACTGGTCTTATATAGAATTTGCCAGTATATACTCTATAGTTTTCAATAAACTTGTTTACAGCATCAACAGCAAGGTTTACGAAATACTTAGTATTGAAGTAAAAACGAGGATCAAACATTCTCAAATCAAAGTTGACTCGGACAGAAGAAAAAGAAGCTCTTCCAGCTCTATCGCCAGCAATTTCACCACAGAGATTTGCAGGGTTGTTTTGAGTAATTCTTCGTAAGAACTGAACTCCCATATACTTATTTTCTACTTGTACTACATATGCACTTTCAACAGTAGCTGGAATATACACAGGAAAGCCACCTCCTATCGTTAATCCACCTGAACCTTTTCCGCTCGGAGCATAGCGTGAATAAGGGAGCTCTTTACCTGCTTGGTAAGCTTCTGCCCACTCTTCAAGTTGCTTATCCTTAAATCCACCTTTAACAAAGATGAGAAACGGCAAGTCAAAGTATATTGACTTGTAATAGATCTGGTCTTGCATATTTTCCACTCAAAAACTCCGAAGCTAAAAATAATTTCTAACGCCGCGTTAAGGGGTGAACAACGCTATACCACCCAACTTAAACCATTGTGCCATAAACACAAAAACTAAACTTTGAGCCAAAACCGCCAAGCGTTGAGAATCCCTCTTGAACGCTTTGTTATGTGCGTGCCTGCTCTTGCACCACCCTCACCCACTTGGAACGCCACTCCTGCGCTTCCATTGAGTCTGGCCAGAACTCTTTCTGTTTACGGATAAGCCCATTTTCTACCGTATGGAAAGTAATAGCACGCGCCTCTTGAACGCTATCAGTTATAGAAACATCAGTGACTACTGTTTCGCCATCGCAGACGATTGAATGAACGACGAACTCCCAAATACCATTTGCTGGATAGTAAGTGTTGATTGCTGTGAAATTGTCTCGTCCAACAATAAGCTCACCAGATTGAGGCCAAAACCCTTCAAAATCTGGGCTAAGCCACTCACTTGCTTTCGCGAAATCATTAGTTTTCATTGCGTCCCAAAAAGCTAAGACGACTTCCTTTGAATTCATTATTTCCCTCCAAGCACATAACGCCCTGTTAAGGGGTGAGCAACGCAATACCGAAGCCGCCGCAAACCACCTTAAACACTAAAACCAACGCATAGTAAAAATGACACGCGTTGCGAATCACTCTTGAACAGCTTGTTAGGCAAATAGTCAAAGTGATTTAATACCTTGACCCAATATCATGATCTTCATCACCGCCCTCAATTAACCTTGTTAATTCATCACACAAGACTAAACGATTATTATGTATCGTGAACTGGGCTATAACTTTGACTTTTATAATCGAGCCATCTTTTTTGTGGGCTGTTACTACATGATTACTGAAAAGAACATTGCCCTCTTGAACCAAAGTAAGAAAGTTGACATCTAATGTACTAATAACTTTCTTCTGTGCCTCTATATGATTTACAAAGCTATCATAATCCAACTCCACTCCATCCACTTTTTGTATATAAGATGGGTCGACGTACTGCTCAATTAATGCAACATCTAACTCTGGCGCCATAAGAACATCTGTAAATAAATTTTTAATAAGTGCTTTTTCTAAACTCATTTCGATTATCACCTCACCAATATTTGCCTAACGCCCTGTTAAGGGGTGAGCAACGCAATACCGGAGCCGCCGCATACCACCTTAAGCACTAAATTCAACGCATAGTGAAAATGCCACGCGTTGTGAATCCCTCTTGAACAGTTTGTTATACGATGCCTCACACCAAGCACTGAAACTGACCGTTTTTAGCTTTGAAACCTAGCTTATTAAACAAAGCTTGAGACCGAAAGTTACCCTCATCAATATCTGCATACAATCTTTCAATACCCAAAGCTTGAGCATGAGAAAATAATAAACTAAGAGCTTCCGACATATACCCTTGTCGCCAGTACGATGAATTTAGTAAGCATCCGACTTCACAGGAATCACCGTTATCACTAAAGCCATGTAAGCCGCAGGTTCCAATAACCTTGTTTGTCGCTTGAACCATAATCGCCCATTCCAACGATTCACCTGATTTCTCTAGTCGAGCAACGCTTTCTAGCATCTGAACTATCAGATCTTTCGATGTAAAAACTGGGTCTGAGGCAAATTCCATTGTTTGAATATCACCATAAATTTCAAACAAATCATCAGAATCATTCGTTTGAATTGACCTCAAAACAATTCTACTTCCGTGTAAATCAGGCTTCATTTCTCTCCTTAATCGTATAACGCCGCGTTAAGTAGTGAGCCACGCTGCCACCTAAGCTAAACCATTGTGCCGTAAACACGAAAGCTGAATCAAACTGAAAATGCCACGCGTTGCGAATCTGTCTTAAACGCTTTGTTATGTGCGAACCCAAACCATTGGCACAAACCTTATACCGCTAACTTCCGTTTCTGTGTCTGTGGCAACAAAACCCTGTGATTTATAAAATTTTGCTGCGTTAACCGAGGCTCTTAAACGTACTTCGCGCCCGTTTGACAAAGCCAGCATATGTTTCAGTAGCAATTCACCCAAACCATTTCCTTGGTAATTTACGTCGACAAACAAATGAGTAATATACTCTTTGTCACGTATCGCACCAAAACCAACAACTTCATTGCCTATCGTGGCTTTCACGCTCTGAAATCGTACTTTGTCGAAAGCTGTTTCAACATCTGGACGAATTTTTGACGCAAAAGTAGTCTGCCCTTGTACATCAAAATGCGGCAGGATGTTTGCGAACGATACACTTGTGACAAGGTCAACGACTAAGCCTAAATCTGAAATTTCCGTTTCTTCGATATTCATTTGACCGTCCTAGCACATAACGCCGCGTTAAGGGGTGAACAACGCAAGCCACCAAACCTAACTCATTGTGCCATAAACACAAAAGCTAAACTTTGAACCAAAACTGCCATGCGTTGAGAATCCCTCTTAAACGCTTTGTTATGTGCGTACTAAAGTTGTGCGTACAATCTCAGCATGTCTTTGTGTTGAATACCATTTTCATAGATTGGCTCTGGATAATTCAGCAAAAAGTGATCTTTGACGATTGAGTCAACCCGAAAGCCAAGACGCTGATAATAAGTCAGTTGATAACCAAAAGTGCCTGTACCCAGTTCAACACGAGAAATTCCCTTACTTGATAACTGAGAAAGAACTGACTTAAGCAACTCAGAACCAACACCTTGACCTTGTAACTTTGGATATACAGAGACATTGAATATCTCAGCAAGCCTATTGGTTTGTGGCTTCACTATGCAAGCTGCTAAAACACGCCCATTATCTAGTGCAGCAAAGCACCATGAATCGGATACATATGAAGAAATACTCGCTTCAGAAGGATCAGCTTCAAGCAGCAAATCTAGCGGAATCTGGCTACTTTTGACTTCGATATATTGCATTTTTCCTCCAAGCACATAACGCCCTGTTAAGGGGTGAGCAACGCAATACAGAAGCCTCCGCATTGCGCCATAAACACAAAACTCACTGCAAACCAAAACTGCCACGCGTTGCGAATCTGCTTAAATTGTTTGTTATGCAATTTTTCAACAATGCTAAATTGGCTAACGAAAACAATACCTTAAACACGAAAAACTACAAACGCGCAGATAACTTTTCGTGATTCAAGAACCGACGAACTCAACATTTCCAGAAAAGTCCGCCACGAGCGCGGAACGCTAATTTGCAGCGAAGAATTAGCCCTTGCTTGCCCGAAACTTAACGAGCCGAAATTTCAGCGGATACGGACTTTCCATAAACTTGCCCTTTCCACACTTTGCGCCAGAAAACTTTCCGCACCCAAATACGATTTTTAATGAGGCAACTTCACGAACCTTGGCATGCTTTACGGTTTCAGTGACTCAAGAATTTGAGTCGACAATGCTGATTTGCCGACACCAAAAAAACGGATGGTCAAAGACTACGAAAGTGAAGAAACCTAAAAACTTTGCCCTATCGCATAACGCTCTGTTAAGGTGTGAGCAACGCAATACAAAAGCTGCCGCATACCACCTTAAACACTAAAACCAACGCATAGTAAAAATGCCACGCGTTGCGAATCACTCTTGAACAGCTTGTTAGGCAAATAGTCAAAGTGATTTAATGCCTTGACCCAATATCATGATCTTCATCACCGCCCTCAATTAACCTTGTTAATTCATCACACAAGACTAAACGATTATTATGTATCGTGAACTGGGCTATAACTTTGACTTTTATAATCGAGCCATCTTTTTTGTGGGCTGTTACTACATGATTACTGAAAAGAACATTGCCCTCTTGAACCAAAGTAAGAAAGTTAACATCTAATGTACTAATAACTTTCTTCTGTGCCTCTATATGATTTACAAAGCTATCATAATCCAACTCCACTCCATCCACTTTTTGTATATAAGATGGGTCGACGTACTGCTCAATTAATGCAACATCTAACTCTGGCGCCATAAGAACATCTGTAAATAAATTTTTAATAAGTGCTTTTTCTAAACTCATTTCAATTATCACCTCACCAATATTTGCCTAACGCCCAATTAAGGTGTGAAGCGCGCAACCACGACACTCAATTTAACCACCGTAATCACCAAACTTAAACCAAACTAAAAATGCCAAGCGTGCTGAATCACTCTTAAATTGCTTGTTAGCCCTATGCCCAAAGGTTGCACGCCTCTACCGCTTCGATTTTAACACCGAAACTAGAAATGCTAGGTAACGTGGCATTGTGGTGCTCTCGAATTTGAGCCCCACTGGCGTGCTCCTTATCATGAGTTGTGTGAGCATCCGAAACCAAAGTTACGGGGTAGCCTAAGCCTGCAGCTCTGCGAATGGTGGTATCAACGCAAAACTCTGAGGCGTAGCCACACACAATTAAGCTATCTACATCGAGTTCATTCAAAACACTTTGAAGATTAGTATTCAAGAAAGAGTCTGGTGTTGTTTTGCGAACGAAATGGTCACCAGTTTGTGTAATTAAGCTCGACTGCAATGCCCAACCAGCGCTTTCGTATTCAATAACAGATTTAGGTTGCTCGTGCTGAACAAAGATAACTGGGACAGACTTAGCACGCGCCAATTTCGTAACTTCATTAATTTTGGTGAGTACGATTTGTGACTCAAATGGTTGAGGTTCCGGGTCGAACAGAATCGACTGAACATCAATAACTAATACTGCAGATTTCATTGTTTTCCTCTGATAGGGCTAACGCCCTGTTAAGGGGTGAGCAACGCAATACTGAAGCCGCCGCACACCACCTTAATCACTTAAACCAACGCATAGTGAAAATGCCACGCGTTGCGAATCCCTCTTGAACAGATTGTTAGCTGTGAACTACAACACTAGCATTAAAATCAAAGGTCCCAAAACTGCAACAATCATCATCAAAAACCAGAGATAAATCATCAATGATAGGTAGAGCGAAAATATCCCTTTTGCAGCATTTTCCAGCTCGATACCTTTATTATTCTGTAAAAAGTACGCTAGCTCTGCCCTAGGAATGGAGCCTGCAACTTTTCGAAACTTAAGCTTCAAAAGCATAAGACCCATTGAGGTAGGTACACTAAGCACCAACAGATACAACATGTAAGACATGAAGGTGTTTTCGGTAGATTTGTTACCTGACACTATAGCCGCAATAATGATGACTAAGAGTAGAGAGGAAAAACCTTTAAATGATGAAAAGACTGAGTCTCGCGTTTTAACATATAGCCAAAATAACGGCTTATCGATTATTTTCATTTGTTTCTCAAACAGCTAACGCCGCATTAAGGTGTGAGCAGCGCTTGGCTATACTTGAGCGAAGCGAAACTGCCAAGCGTTGCGAATCACTCTTAAATGCTTTGTTAGCCATTTGACCCAATAACAGCAAGAAGACCTGTGATTGCACCTACTAATCCTGTAATTGCTGATAACCAAACCACCCAATGAGATCTTAAATCTCGTCGTTCTTTGAGCTCTTTACGGATACTAGTGCGAACTTTGGCATAACCTTGCGCACTAAGATAGCGATACCCAGTTTGACTCCCTTCAACCCAGTTTTGCATGTTATCGTGACTATCTTCGTCAAAGTCTGCTTCAGGCACTGGTATTCTCATTTTTCGAGCTTTACTCAAGATTTTTTGGCTTAAGTGGTGTTCTAGTTCTTCTTCCGGCACCCCAACTTCCCAGCGGCATGATTGCATTAAATCGCGCACTTTTTCTGGTTTATCAGCCTTACCAATATGGCCCCGATAATCACGCTCTATGAACGTAATAACCCAATTGAGCTTTGTAGACTTAGGCAAAGGCAATAGACGCAAAATTGTGTATTTGTTCATTTCTCTCCTTTGATGGCTAACGCCGCGTTAAGTAGTGAGCAACGCCTACTACCCAACAGAAACCACTGCACCGTAAACACAGAACTCGACCTGAACTGAAAATGCCTAGCGTTGCGAATCTGCCTTAAACGCTTTGTTATGTTTTTCCATCAGGTCAATTGCAGCTTGAGGACGTATAGACTCGTCTATACATAAGTAAGCCAAAAATAGTAATGACGCTACTGTCAGAAAGTACATTGCGACTCCACTATGTACATTTAACGGCAAACTAGGCATCAACCAAACTAAATAAAAAGCAGCCATCGCAAAGATAAAATAAAAACTTATATAAACCCATTTAACTAACTTTAACTTATTGACTCCGTATCCATTTTTAAATCCTATATCTGTGCAATCTTCGTTAAAGCTCAGATAGCGTTTACCTATTTTATAATCAACGATGTTAGCACTTGGAGTGGGAGTTTTAGTAAGAAACTTAATTTCAGGATAGTTTAATAATATACCAAATCTATTTTGAAACACCTGCTCTACCACCAAATGGTAGCGAGGCTGATTCTTCTTTTCTATCTCGGCAATCATTTCTGAAATTAAGCCTTTATTTTGTTCTTTATAGCGATCAATTCTCGTTTTAATTATCTTGAATACCGTAATGAACAAAATTATTGATATGGCTGATACTTTATCCATACCAAACACGTCATAACCAAATCGAATTAATGCTTCCACTATTACCATTTCTCCTTAGTCTAGTTGAAAAACATAACGCCCTGTTAAGGGGTGAGCAACGCAATACCAAAGCCGCCGCATACCACCTTAAACACTAAAACCAACGCATAGTGAAAATGCCACGCGTTGCGAATCCCTCTTGAACAGTTTGTTAGGCATCTTGGATCCAACTACCAAATCACTCAATAATTGACACGTATCAACAACATTGCATATAAAAACTCGTTTTACGCTCACCAAGCTAACATTAACAAGGACGCGTAATAATGTTTCAAAGGAGGATATATGACAACTACAACTAAAGTCGATTTCACCACTAAAGAACTTATAGCAAGCCTTGCTTTGCTACGTGACAAATATCAAGAATCTAATGATGTTGTACGCTCAGAACTTACTGACAGTTGGCTACAACTGGTTATGACACTACCAGTTCCAGTAATAATTACTGATGAGTTCGTGGAAAACCTTATTGCACAATATGAAGCTGAACATAAGACTAGGGCAGCTGGTGCATTAATAATGGCAGGCGTAATACTTGCGAACGCACTTCTCAAATATTATGCAGCAGCAAAATAATTACTAAATTCAGGAGAGGTGCCATGTACGCCTCTCTTTAGCGGTACACTATAATTAGGTGCCTAACGCTCTGTTAAGGTGTGAGCAACGCGATACCGATGCTTCCGCATAACACCTTAAACACTAATCGCAACGCATAGTAAAAATGCCACGCGTTGCGAATCACTCTTGAACAGTTTGTTATGTCGGTTTATTACACACCCGAATAAATCCCTTTATTGCTTCATTTGCAGACAACTCGGTTTTCTTTGCTGTCCATGGTGCGGACTTATTTTCTATGTTGTAAGGCATACTCCAATAACCAGACATAATTTGACTTTTTAAATGTCCACTAAAGTAGAAACCTTGACCATCATTATGCACTCTATCAATAGGATGAAGCACAAGTTCGATCTTCCCCTGTTCGATAGTTCCCGAAACAGTAGCTAGATCTTCTGGACAATCGCTGGCTTTCCCTGTGCCAGAGACTTGCGAACCACTAATAGACAGCGTCAAATAAAGTGATGGGATATCAACACCTTTGATTGAATAATTTAACACCCAGTTTTGCTCTTGAGCACTAACCGGACTTTGAAAAGAAAAATAACCGGCGATTAATAAAATCAAAGCATTTTTGAAGTTATCCATGTACTAAACCTTTCGAACCGACATAACGCCCTGCTAAGGGGTGAGCAACGCAATACAAAAGCCGCCGCATACCACCTTAAACGATAAACGCAACGCATAGTAAAAATGCCACGCGTTGCGAATCACTCTTAAACAGTTTGTTAGCTTTATTTTAGAGAAGGTCTCTTGAAAAATTGACCACATTATCTCCAAATACACTTATAGCATCGTTTCGTAGTGATTTAATGAGCAACCTCAGTTCAATCAGATCGTTACCGTAGTCTGATATTTCATCCTCATCGTCAGAGTTCTCACAAACATGTGCCCATTGCTTTTCCAATGACTCCAAACCTTCTAGGACTAATTTCATATCCGAAGATGCTAAATCTAAAGTTATCCGTCTCAAACTACTTTACCCTCTTTTTTAAACACCCTTGTTGCTTTCAAAGCCATCTCTTCCAGTAACCCCTTATACTTATCTAAAGGCATATTTGTGATAGGTGCGATACCGTAATGATGTGGCTTATCGTTTACAAGCTTTAGCCCCTGAGGAGGGCGCGTGTTGGGTGGAAACCTCCAAACCCAACCCGTCATATTAGATTGGTTAATCCCAGTCTTGTCAAACACACTGATCCCCTTTCCATTAGCAATAATTACCGTTATACCGTTTAACTGCATCGTGTCCACATCCCTAGCTCTCACATGCGATAGCTTGGGAGTTTCCTTATTACCTATCCTAAATAGTTCTTCGGGTAAGATGTAAAAATCTTTCGGAAACATAATTAACTCCAGATGAAACAAAACCTGAACATTAATTACGAACTAACAAGTGACCTAATTGTCGATATTAAATATACGATGGAGTTAAAACTCGTGTGTAATAGCCATGAAAAGCTAACGCCCAATTAAGGTGTGAAGCACACTACCACAATATTTGATTAGATCACCGTAAACACAGAACTAGACCCAAACCAAAAATGCCAAGCGTGCTGAATCACTCTTAAATTGTTTGTTATGCATTATTTATGTTGTCCGTAACCGAGCCATCCCTGTGAAGATAGTGGCAGTTGTTATCTACAATATCTTCAATTACAGCTTTGGCTGAATGAGGTGACTCAACGACACCTTCAATCGGTGTACGCTGAGAGTAACTTACGTCAACCGAAATAGAATCAAGTTGTACTAAACCCAAACCTTCAACATCTAGGTGGAGATGTGAACAATCAACAACATTATGCCCCTCATGTAAAGAGAAGCTATTTATAATAGAATTTATCGTACCAATCGGATTACCTTCACTATCTAGTAAAGGATGCTCGCCCGAATATGTATACGCCACCTCGAACTTATCGATGTTATTTCTTTCTAAAGCAGCCTTTCCGCTTTCTCGGTTAAAGTTGAAATCGACATTATCAAAATGTGTCTGCATAGGTAGAATTTTATAATGGATTGAGGTGAGCAGATTGTTAACGAGGACCAGTCTAATATTATTTGCTTGAGCGAGCAGTTTAGCCCCTTTTTGGTATGATGATGTTGTTGCGATTAAGCCATTGGCATTGCCAATATCTCTCAATGTTTCCGCAAAAGATGCGACTTGCGACTTTTTAATGGCGCTTCTGTAGTTTTTGCATTCAATACATGTCCTATACGTTACACCCGCCAACTTAAACTCCCAGTAAACATCTATCTGGTGCGTAGCGCCACTTTTGCCTGTAATCGTAACATCATGCTTTACGGCGATATTTTCAACACCATCAAACTGAAGCATTCCTTGATGTATTTGAGCTACCAGTAATTCATATTCTGTATTCTGATTCAAAATACCGTCCTTTTATAAGGCATAACGCCCTGTTAAGGTGTGAGCAACGCAATACCGATGCCGCCGCATACCACCTTAAACACCAAACGCTACGCATAGTAAACATGCCACGCGTTGCGAATCACTCTTAAACAGTTTGTTAGGCAAATTTTACCTTCGCTACTTTCAATATGTACACAATAATAGCGACTAATAGTGCCCAAGGCATTGCAAACCACCAATAGTATGGTTCCTGGCTATCAGCAAGGTAGTAATTAAAAACTATAATTACACTCACAATTGTCGAAATGACATATGCTCCACCTAAAGCCATACAGATATCTGAGTGATGTTTAGAAAGTTCAAATTCACGCAGTTGAAATACGACAATGAAAAACACAAAAGGACTAAAAAGACAAACTCCAATGTGTAGAAATGAAAGAAGAATTAACCACCCAAGTGTCATATGTTTTCCTTTTATTTGTCTAACGCCGCATTAAGGTGTGAGCAGCGCTTGGCTATACTTGAGCGAAGCGAAACTGCCAAGCGTTGCGAATCACTCTTGAATGCTTTGTTATGTGCGTGCTAAACGGTAGCGCCTTACCGTACCCTCTCTGTCATCTGTGTAGTTACCGAGGTATTCACCACCACAGTTTTCTATGACCTTTTGAGACGCGGGATTGTCAATTGAGCAAGTAACAATAACTGAATCAGTGACAACATGGTCTCGCACCCAAGCAAGCAGAAATGAGGCTACACCCTTACCACGAGCTGACGGTCTAGTTTCGTAGCCAACATGACCAATGACATTTTCTACATTGGCATTAGTACCTTTGCGAACTCGGATTGCACCTAAAATTTCGGAGTTCGATACACAATAGTAAGTTGTACTAGGTAAATATCCCTTTGGCAACTCGGAGACTGCCTTAGAACGTTCGACCAAACCTGACAAATAAGCTGTCGGATCTTTCTCCACACCCGAATATTTTGGAATACCCGATTCTAGGCATTCTTTCGCATAACTCGCTAATATTGGTGCCAAATCAGGGTTAGCCTCTACCACTTCCATGTCAATTTTCCTCATAAGCACATAACGCCCTGTTAAGGGGTGAGCAACGCAATACCAATGCCGCCGCATACCACCTTAATCACTAAAATCAACGCATAGTAAAAATGCCACGCGTTGCGAATCCCCCTTGAACAGTTTGTTAGGGCGCAGAGCCTATTGATACACGCTGACTTCTATTAAGTTCTTATCAAGATCCAAAAAATAGACAGATTGGATTGCACCAACAGCTCCTGATTTTTCGACTGGACCCTCTATGATTTTGACATTTTCTTTGACTAAATGGTTTACCACTGATGTCAACGGCCAATCTGAAATTAAGCAAACATCACCTGAACCAACATTAGCTACATTTCGCGGTTCTTGGCCAAGAAGCTGAAAGTTAATCTTTTGATTTCCGAACGTTACAGCCTTACGGCCTTTGGCAAAAGTCACCTCTTCCATGCACAAAACCCGTTTATAAAAGTCCACTGATTTTTCTATGTCGGAGACTGTGAGAACAATATGATCTATGTGATGAATCATCATTTTACTCCTTGCGCCCTAACGCCCTGTTAAGGTGTGAGCAACGCAATACCGATGCCACCGCAAACCACCTTAAACACTAAATTCAACGCATAGTAAAAATGCCACGCGTTGCGAATCACTCTTAAACAGATTGTTATACATTGTTCTCAACAACTACTTTTGTACCTTCAATCGAAATGTGGCGCGCACGCGCACCGACACTGGGATGATGCCAAATTTCAATGTTGCTAGCATCATGACCATCCTGAACAAACTGAGTAACAGCATTTGTAATATTTCTGATCAACCTAGGCTTATCACCATAAATGAGGCAAATACCACGTTCATATCCAGCATGATTAGACTGCATAAATTTAACTATTGTTCTAAAGTCTTTTATAATCTTCTGACGATCAAAGTCGGCAGGTTTGACTTCAACAATTGCAAAGTTTGCAGGCTCCCCGGGCACATGAACAAGAAAATCAGGTGATTCATCAGAATCTCTCAGAACTGGGTGACCTCGTTTATCAATTTCGCCACAAATTTTCCAGTTAGTTTCATTTGGCCAGCAGCTACGCAGTTGATGATAAAGTTCATAGCAATATACGCGCTCTCTGAAAATAACAGTATCACTACCATTAACTTCTAATTGAAAATATTCCGCACTTATTCTTGAGACCGAATCAGCTAAATAGCTATCAAAATTGTGCATTTAAACCTCTAAAATGTATAACGCCGCATTAAGGTGTGAGCAACGCTTTCACAAAACTTGACCATACCACCTTAAACACGAAACCTAACGATGGAATAAAAAATGCCAAGCGTTGGGAATCACTCTTAAATGCTTTGTTAGCTTTTGTACACTACGATGTCAGCATTTTCTAGTTGATATCTTTGTAACAACACCATTGCCCTTTCAGAAACTAAGAGTAGCCCATCATTTGTTACGCTAAAATCGTCTTTACCGATGGTTCCGGATACTTGGAGCCACGAAAAACGAGGTAAAGTACACTCTGGATACAGTTCTTCAAATACGTCAGAAGTAGATATTTCAGCCACTTCCAGATTGTATCCTGACAACTGCGATGAACTTAAGGCCGTTGCTAAACGTTCAGTGACTAAAAAGCATGGAAATGAAGTCAATAAATCATCACCTAACCACCCATCAAACTGAAAATGTAGCTTTTCTATTATCGGTGGATGCAAATCGAAATTTGCCAAAGTATTTTCACCCAAACTCCCAGGAACTTCTGGTTCGATCAAATATTGACTCACTTTATTCTCCCAAAGAAAGCTAACGCCTTGTTAAGGTGTGAGGCACGCAATACCGAAGCCTCCGCATACCACCTTAAACACTAAAACCAACGCATAGTAAAAATGCCACGCGTGCCGAATCACTCTTGAACAATTTGTTATAACCACATGTTCTCACGGACTTCATAGTGGCTAACATGACGATCTGGATTCAATTTGTACTTTTCATCCTCTGGATATAATTTGGCGACACTGATGTCTTCACCAGAAAATGCTTTGATACATTCAAGATCTTCCCAATAGGTCAACAACGTGATTTCAGCAATATCGCCTAAATCTCGATTTAAAATTTGAGCACCGAGGAAACCTTGTGTACTAGATGTATCTTTGATCCCTGTCTCATACAGGTATGCAATAAACCCTTCTTCATACTCTTTAGGGCAAGTAGCTTTCCATTCCCTTGCTATCATAAATACTCCATTTTATGCCGTGGTTATAACGCCCAGTTAAGGGGTGAAGCACGCAATGACTAAGCATCTGCATGGCACTGCAACACCGAATTCAACACATACTAAAAATGCCACGCGTGCTGAATCCCTCTTGAACTGTTTGTTATGTTTTGGAGCCGAAGACGTCATATGCAGTGATGGCAGCCGCACCAATAGCGACTATCACCGCAAATACAGAAGCAAATAGCGTTGATTTATGACGCTTATTATCTGCTTTCAAGTTAGCAACAACTGAAGCTAATATTGGAAACTGTATACAGTGAAGTTGACCATCAACTTTAAACTCGAATAGCTTAGCCTCAACATCTTTACTTTGCTGATATCTATAGACGTTAGCTAAATGATAATACAAACGCCCAAATACGAGCTCAGGATCGGCATCTAATTTACTAGCAACCAACTTGCAATCAATTGGAACATATATCTTGTCTTTTCGAACAGAGGAGTCCTTATCATAAAGCTGGAAATCGGCTTTATATTGCTCATAAATACATTCCAACAGTTCCAAGTCACTCGGATTTTTAAACACTTACCGTTTCCTCAAAAAACATAACGCCCGCTTAAGTGGTGAGCAACGCAATGCGATGTTTCTGCACACCACCTTAATCACAAAAATCAACGCATAGCGAAAATGCCACGCGTTGCGAATCCGTCTTGAAGCGTTTGTTAGTTGCCAGACCCAAACGCTGATTTTATGACAGCTTGAACTTTGCCAACATCAAATTTTATGTACTTTGATGCATTTAAGTCAGGCGCAGTTTCAAAGCGGCTATTCAATGAAACCACGTAGAACATACAACGCCGCAGAAAACAGACTAACAACACAAAAAAACGCTTTTGTGCCGATAATCTCACAATGCGGAGGTTCAACAAAGTCACTGTAACCACGTAGCACTTACACCACCAAAGAAAACTGCATTTCAGCGCGTAAATCAGCTTTTAGAACGACAAACTCACCGAGCATATTTTCAGCAAACAATGTCGCTTCAATTGTACAAACTGCTTCAAAAACAAAGAACAAGTGAGCTTTCGTTTGCTGAAAATTGAACCTGAGAAATGAAACTGCCAAATCATATCAGAACAATTTTACCACCTAGAATCTAGCTTCTGACTTTCAGGCTTCCTGCCCTTAAACCTTTTGATTTGGTTACGTTTATCTTCTTGGCAACTAACGCCGCATTAAGGTGTGAGCAACGCTGCCACCAAACCTAAACCATTGCGCCGTAAACACGAAACCCAACCTTGAACTGAAAATGCCAAGCGTTGGGAATCACTCTTAAATGCTTTGTTAGCTTTGAAGCTTATATTTTCGTCGAACTTCATTAACTAAACGATGCCTTGAACTATTTAGCCTTTCATGTGGGGCAAAAGGTGAACTAGCGTTATCCAATAGGTTAACAAAGTATTCGAGGCGCTTTATTTCGTTACTATCAAGTACATCACGTTCTAATAAGGCTTTGATTTGTTCAACAGCGAACCCCTTCGCGGCTATATCTTCCGGAAGCCCTGTTTGAGTGCAAAGCCCATAAGTGCCTTGTAAAAAATGCTCCCAGTCTTCCAAGATTATTTCGTTCAATCCTGGGTTATCAACCTCACATTTTGCACCTTTTAAAACAGAAAGTGCCCTGCTATAGCGATTAGAGAACTCCTCGAATACGCGCTCTTCACTTTTTAATGTGTGAACTGTGCTTAGCCAAGAAATATATCCTTTTGCATAGTACTCCATGACATATTTTTCACTATGAGTACCAGTAAATGAACTACAGTTGAGTGCAACATCTAACTTGTATGATGCCAATGGCATCAGCTTCTCGGCTTGATAACCCCTAATCTCTTGTTGGTCGATTTTCGTTACGCTCGCCAGTTCTTCCAAAGTGATGAAGTTTTCATTCAAATAGTTAACAAGCATCATAAAAATAATTCCATTATACGCAGCCAAAATACAGACATCACAGTATCATACATTGTAATTCAAATCGTAAATGCTGATAGTTTGCTACTAAAAAGCTAACGCCGCGTTAAGTGGTGAACAACGCTACCATCATACTTAAGACATTGTGCCGTAACCACTAAAGCCGAGGCAATCCCAAAATGCCAAGCGTTGTGAATCCGCCTTAAACGCTTTGTTATGTGCTTACTTAGGCTCGTACCCTCCAGTCACAGCTTCTTTAGCCATGCGGGCTATTTTGCCTTTATCCACACCAGAGCCTCTTCCCATATTAACTTTTCTGGCCTTAGCTATAGGGGGATGATAATTGATGACTTTTGTATTACCACCGCGATGATGACAAAACCTTTCCCACCATTCTTCTGCTAGTTCCTTTGTAGGAAACTTAAAGATGATATGAGCTCTCGTTCTCAATATCCATTTGCCACTTTTACCAAGAAACAAGAATACTTTTGGAATCCCTCTTCTTACACCCGGAGGCAGTCTCACGTTTTCAAACTTTCTTTCCACAATGACCTCTTGTACAAGTAGATTACAGCTAGGTTATCAACTTTAAGAGGCAGCAAACAAGTTACTTTCCATCTGAAAGATTAATAGCTAGTGATAAGCAAATAACGCCCTGCTAAGGGGTGAGCAACGCAATACAAAAGCCGCTGCAAACCACCTTAATCACTAAAATCAACGCATAGTGAAAATGCCACGCGTTGCGAATCCCTCTTGAGCAGTTTGTTAGTCGCGAGGCACCGAGCGACAATTTTAAGCCAAACTAAACTTTGCAAACAACAAACTTTATGTGTTTTGATGCACTTAAGTCAGGCGTAGTCTCAAAGCGGCTAGTCAATGAAACCACTTAGAAAAAACAGCGCAGCAGAAAACGGACTGGCAACACCAAAAAGCGCTTTTGGAAAACCAATCTCACAGTGCGGACTTTCAACAAAGTCACTGAAACCACGTGGAACTAACAACACCAGAGAAAACGTCCTTTCAACAAGTAAATAAGCTTTTGTACCAACAAACTCACCGAGCAGAGTTGCAACCAAAAACAAATTCTCGATTGCCCTGCTCTGTCAGCACCAAAGAACTAAACAACCGCTAGGACACTTGCAAAACTGTGGACTTTTAACAGTTGAAACTGAGTTTTGATTATCAACGATGATTCTTTATACCAAACAAACAACTGCCAAATTTTAAGCTCAGAAACATGATTTTGATTGCTAGCTTTTTCTGGCGACTAACGCCGCGTTAAGTGGTGAACAACGCTACCACCTAACCTAAACTATTGTGCCGTAAACACTAAAGTAGAATCAAACCAAAACTGCCAAGCGTTGTGAATCCGCCTTGAACGCTTTGTTATGTTCGTGGCTATTTGAGACTACTGACGTTTAAAAACTACTTCTGGTAGATGGAACAGACTTCCTCAACTTAGATGCTGTAACACTTCAATTTGAATACTTCGTAACAATCTTTGAGTGTGTTCTGACTGTAAATTGAGTTCGCACCAACCGTCAGTTCCCATGTATTCGGCAGAAATATATTTGATGTTTTCAAGACCAATTTCATCGTTGATGACCCCAGATAGCCTGAAAATACCTGACTTTGTATGGATTCTGCTAATTTTGAAACTTTCCATAACCCTCCAAGAACATAACGCCGCATTAAGGTGTGAGCGACGCTTGGCTATACTTGAGCGAAGCGAAAATGCCAAGCGTTGCGAATCACTCTTAAATGCTTTGTTATGCAACTGGAACCCCGTCAAAACAGATTACTGCATAAAGATAACGACCTTCTTGAGTAGACGCCCAAATTTCGCCGTTTTTCCCAAGAGATTTTTTTGCATAACCGTGTTCTGAAAGCCACTGAAGTGACTCTTTAACTTGAACTCGAGTCAGACTAGTTTCTTTTGATATTCCCGAAACATAGCGCCACGTATATTCGTGGCTTTGTAAAGACTCTAAAACAGATTTAGCATTGTCAGGGACTAGACTAACATTAGGTACCTGAGATTCGGTTTCGTCAAAAAAATCAGTAGGAGCTTCTATTTCCTTTTCTAATACCGCTTTGATCTGCTCTTCTCTAAGTTGTGCTTCAACGCCAGCTGCTTTAAAACTTTTGAATTTATCCAGATTCGCGAATACTAAACCGAGAAATCCTGCTGCAATGGTTAACCCCATTTCGGCAGGCTTACTATTGTAGCCAAAGTAAATAGAAACCCCGAGTAAGACGAAAGCAGATACCATTTCCAAAACTTTATTTGATTCAATCTTCATTGCCTGATGACCTACTCCGATTTCAATTAAGTTACATAACGCCCTGTTAAGGTGTGAGCAACGCAATACCGATGCTGCAGCGAACCACCTAAATCACTAAGCGCAACGCATAGTAAAAATGCCACGCGTTGCGAATCACTCTTAAACAGTTTGTTAAGCGTATTTTTCAAGCGCCCCCAAAGAAGACTGCTGTCCAAGCTTTCTCAATGCATTAAGAACATACTTTACCATCATTCGATTAGTGTAAAGATGCTGAATGCATTCTTCCTTTGAGTTCTCTTGTGTATACTTATTGAATAGATAGTCAAAGCTTTCTGAGTAATAGTTCATAGAACCTAGCTCGAAAAGGGTAAAAAGAGTTACCATTTCTGAATCACTAAAGTTTTCCATAAATGATTCATAGACTCTTCGGCGTACTTCAAACACTTCTGGATCAAATAAGGCAGTAGAGTTTGCTTCTGAGTCATCAATTTCCTTTGACAAAGCCAGAGCATGTTCAATTTTTTCAGGTGCAATCGTTTCTACAGCTATTTCAACACCAATTAGCGACGAAAATTCGCGATGTTTTTGAATGACGTTCAATGCTTCAGAAAAGTTCCTACTTCCCAGTTCATAGTCAGACATGATTTTGCCTCTAATCTCCACGAACTCAGTACTTCCCCAGTCTTTTCGTAGAGGGATTATTTTTGCTATGAGGTAAAGATCATGGCGTGATAACTTACTTGTGAAAGTACCTTGCTGATATTCATGTACTAACGCTTCCAATTTATAAAACATGTCATCCATTTTTTCAGACAAAAAGCGATAGCGCTCGTAGAAAACTTCAATGTTAATTACAGGAGTTGAGACTAGATGTTTCTGATTATCCTGAGAGTATGGATACCTGAAAGTCTCTGCCGTAGGATCTATTTCCGCAAACTCTAATATTATTTCTTCGCTGTCACACAAAAAATCATTGAAACGTCTATCACAAACCTGAGCCTTTTCCTTGAAAAGTTCCCAGAGTTTATTTAGATCATGTGTTTTTATTAACTTTTCGTCAGAAACTTCTAATTCACTCCTCATTTCGCCCAGAGATTTTATCGCTGCTTTTAAAAAAAGTTCGATTCTATGTCGAGCTGAAAAAACCATTGGATGTATTATAACATCTAACGGCGTTCTGTATGATTTTGCTGACTCATACAAAACAGTGACAGCTTCATCATAGCCATCGCTGTAAGTTTCTAAACTTTGCCAACCATTGTTTCCTACGCAAGCATTGAACCTTGCATTTTCACCATTATTAAAGGTGTTATTGAATACCATTTCAGTCAAATTTTAAACCCTATCAAAATACGCTTAACGCCCTGCTAAGGGGTGAGCAACGCAATACCGATGTTGCCGCAAACCACCTTAATCACTAAATTAAACGCATAGTGAAAATGCCACGCGTTGCGAATCCCTCTTGAGCAGTTTGTTAGTTTGCAAACCCAAAGCGTTGATTTTACGTTATTTTAAACTTTGCAAACAATAAACTTTATGTGTTTTGATGCATTTAAGTCAGGCGTAGTCTCAAAGCGGCTACTCAATGAAACCACTTGGAACAAACAACGCCGCATAAAACGAACTCACAACACCAAAAAGCGCTTTTGGAAAACCAATCTCACAATGCGGACTTTCAACAAAGTCACTGAAACCACGTGGAACCCACCACACCAGAGAAAACGTCATTTCAGCGAGTAAATCGGCTTTTGTACCAACAAAATCAACGAGCAGAGTTTCAGCAAAAAATTCAACTCAGGTAACCCAAAAGTCGCCGCACCAAAGAACAAATCAACCGTTGAAACGATGCCAATTTTGGATTTTCACCACGCTAGTTAACACTGAAATTGAACGCCGACACGACAATTTCGACTTTGAGCTTTTACCACTATAACTTGCGATATAGCTGCGTTTTCCTCTTGCAAACTAACGCCCTGTTAAGGTGTGAGCAACGCAATACCGAAGCTGCCGCATACCACCTTAAACACTAAAACCAACGCATAGTAAAAATGCCACGCGTTGCGAATCACTCTTAAACAGATTGTTAGGTAAATTTTCTCAAAATAGCGTTTGTACGTTTTACTTTTGTTTGAGCTTCATGAATCCAGCCACCATCCCGACTTAAATACTCGTCGAATACATCTAAACGTCTCGACAAATCAGTGAAATTATCTAAGCCCAACCTAACCTTGTCTGCTGCATTTTCCACCTCGCGAGTATTTAAAACTCCTTTAGGCGGAACTTCTACAGTAAGAAAATGGTAACTATTCAAATATGTAATCCCAGCAAGTGTTGCTACCTCTTTAAGATGCTGTTCATCTTTAACCATTCCAATTTTAGACCTAAAAATTGACGCTAATCTAGGCTGTAAGTATTCGCATGTTGCTAACAATGCACTGGTCTCGTTTTGATGACTTGTACCATCTCCCGGGTCAAACGGAAATGATCGGAAATATGTATCTAGAATAAGCTCCAAAGCCATTATCGATTCATCATCTAGAAAAAGCTGATGCTTCAACATAAGGCTTTTAAGTTCTTTATAACTTGCGTAAGGAACACGCTCCCACAAACCATCTTCTGGGTCGGCTAAATAACCCCAATCCTCATTAATTTCGGCAACCTTTGCGATTAGAGATGCATATGCTTCGCGCTGGTGGTCAAAGAACAAAGAAGTACGTAATTGACTAACTTGATTATCATGTTTGATAGCTTCAACTTTAGCATTTAAATCAGTTTTGTAGTTCTCTAATTTTTGACTGTACTCGAAGCTAATTGATTGTTTTAGCCTTTCAGATATCCATGTCCGAGCTAACCATGAAATAATCGCCCCGCTTGTACCACCAGTTAGTATTGTTATAAAAATGTCCAACTGAACTCCTATTTACCTAACGCCGCATTAAGGTGTGAGCGGCGCTTGGCTATACTTGAGCGAAGCGAAAACGCCAAGCGTTGCGAATCACTCTTAAATGCTTTGTTATGTACGTGCTGAAAGTTTACGTAATAACTCACTGACACTAAGAGTTGATATATCGCTAGGAAAATTATCCACCGGACTAGAAATAAACTTCTTATATTCGTTTGAGTTTACTAACTGGTCATTTAAAAAGTACTTAGTTTCCGATAGCCCTAGACGATTTTGATATTCAATTTTTATTGCTGCTACGATTTCTAGTTCAGTGTAACCAAACTCGTCCGAAAACTCCTTTGTAGCTACTGACTCGTGTAATTTCGCCTCAAGCTTCACGTTGTCATACGCCCAAGTAGTATGTAATTTCCCTTCTGGTTGACCTGTAGGGTTCCTTACAAAATAGTACCCGGACATGCGGAAGATATCTTTGAAGCTTTCACCATTGTCCATTCGCTTTACAACAAGAAACTCGCTGATATGGACCCGAGCATTAGCGACTGGAGCACCAATATTATAAACATTGAGGTCCTTTTGAACCAACCTATCACTCTGCATCCCATAGTCATAAGAAACGTAGAAAAAAGGCTGGTACTCTGTTGAAGCTATTTCATTTTGATTTTCAGCAACTTTTATTGAAGCACACGAGACTAAAACAGATGCTAAACCAATGAAAACCATAGAAACAAGGTTAACCAAGAAGTTCCATTTGTCGTACTTATTTTGCAATTTTCCTCCTAAGTACATAACGCCGCGTTAAGTAGTGAGCAACGCTGACCACCAAACTTAAAGTATTGTGCCGTAAACACTGAACTTGAAGCAAACCGAAAATGCCGAGCGTTGGGAATCTGTCTTAAACGCTTTGTTATGCAGCAGAGTCTAGCGCAAGAGCCAATTAAGAATTTTAGCCCAAAAACTTTGAGGCTTACTTTGCTCAACTTTTTGATATTGAACGGGTTCCGGTTGAGCTGCTTCTAAAGAACGTACTTCAGATTCAATAGGCTTATTTTTATGGCTGCTTTGAACAATAGTATTTTCCACTTCAACCCAACCGCTACCAAAACATTTAAAGCAGTTCCCACCTACACCACCATCACCCAAACAGACTGGACACGTGTCACGGCTAGCTTGTTTATAAGGATTTGTTGATCCAACTGAATTCTTAGTTTTGTGCTGAGCTAAAACTTTACGCCTAATTTCTTCTCTCGCTAACTCTTCTTTTACCTGCTTTTCCGCTCTTTCTTCGCGTGCTTCCCGTGCTACTTTCAACGCATGGCGCTCTCTTTTCTTTAGCTCGTCATCAAAGCGCTTAATTGTTTCTTTTTGTTCAATTAGTGCTTCATTACTATGTTCTGTGACATAACCAATCAGCCAGTCTAGGGTAACTTTTCTGCCTTTGTATTTTTCCGTCAACTCAACATCACGATGTTTGAGTAAAACTAAATTGTCACTACATTCAAGAACTACAGACTTGTCTTTAGAATCGTACTCACTAATTACAGTGACTTTTGTGCCATCTATAGACACCCGAAAACCGTGGTTAGAAAACGATGACTCTAATAGAGAAATTTGTTCTAGTATGGAGTGAGGTGCTGACATAAGTATCTCGTAAGCATGCAAAACTACATTTTACAATATAGCGAGCGGATTGAAAGCTATTGCTGCATAACGCCGCGTTAAGGGGTGAACAACGCAAGCCACCAAACCTAAATTATTGTGCCATAAACACAAAAGCTAAACTTAGAACCAAAATTGCCAAGCGTTGAGAATCCCTCTTGAACGCTTTGTTATGTTCGTAGCTATTTGAAGCCACTGATATTTACAAAACTACATCTGGTCGATGCAACAGACTTGCTCAAGCTAGGTGCTGCAACACTTCAATTTGAATGTCTCTCAGTAAGTTTTGAGTATGCTCCGACTGTAAATTAAGTTCGCACCAGCCATCAGTTCCCATATATTCAGCAGAAATATAGCTGATATTTTTAATACCACTTTCATTGTTGAGGATTCCAGATAGTCGGAAAATACCTAACTTTGTTTGGATTCTGCTAATTTTGAAGTTTTCCATAAACCTCCAAGAACATAACGCCGCGTTAAGGGGCAGCAACGCGCTACCACCAAACTTCAATTTACCACCGAAAACACAGATGCCAAGATTTGAGCCGGAGTCGCCACGCGTTGACTGTCCCTCTTGAACGCTTTGTTATGCAACTTTTCTTACTTGCAGAAGGTTTCAATATACAAGGCTTCGACCTTGTCTCGTGCCCACTGAGTTCTGCGCAAAAACTTTAATGATGATTTGATAGATGGGTTGCTGTAGAAACAGTTGATTTGAATTTCTGCATCTAAGCCTTCCCAACCATAGTGCTCTTGTAGACGCACAAGGATCTTTTCTAAGGTTAATCCGTGCAGTGGGTTATTGGGTTGCTCTTGGCTCATTTCTGTCGGTTCCTACAATACTAAATTCGAAGGCTGAGTTTACCAGAGCGAACACAAATACTTTCAAATTTTTGCCACCTGAAAAGCCTATGTAGAACGAGCATTTTTTGCTTTCAAGAGGGCCTAAAAGCGCAAACTGTGGACAGTTGCATAACGCCGCGTTAAGGGGCAGCAACGCAACACCACCAAACTTCAGCTTACCACCGAAAACACAGATGCCAACATTTAAGCCAAAGTCGCCACGCGTTGACTGTCCCTCTTGAACGCCTTGTTATACGGAGATTTTCTGACACCCGACTTTATGAGCAAAACCACCAACCCTAACTTTAACAATACCCTGCTCGCTTGACTCAACAGACACTGTAATTCTTGAAATACACTCCATTGCCCGACCTTGCTCGAAAGTAAAGCTATTCGAATGTGTACTAGGAAGGTGTTTGGTTAAGTAACATGCTAATGCACCACTAGCACTCCCTGTCGCGGACTCCTCTGGAATGCCGAACAATGGGGCGAAGTTACGACAACTTGCTGTCAACATGCTTGTTTGTTCACACAGCTCAAACGCATGAATACCAATTACATCGAGCCTTTTGCAGAAGTTGCTGGTTAAATTTTCATTCACTTGAATTTTATCGAGATACCCATAAGGAACTGGGACAATAATGTCAGGTAAGCCTGTTGAAATAACCTCAATCGGTAACCGAGTTGACTCAAGTATTTTCGAGTCTAGTCCAATTAACTCTGATATAACCTCATAACTAAACTCACCACGGTATTCTGGTAACTTCTGATCCATGACTATATGGCCATTTGCCTCTATGGTTACTACAAGCAAACCTGCTTTAGTCCTTTGGAGGTATTTACCTTCAGTTATGAGCCCATCTTGATACATTGTCGAAAATGCAGCTAATGTGGCGTGTCCACAGAAATCAACTTCACCTGTTATGGTGAAAAAAGACAGCTCAAAATCGGCTTCATCATCTCGAGATACAAACGCAGTCTCAGAATACCCAACAGCTTGTGCTATTTGTAATTTTTCTTCGCTCGACAAGTGTTCTGCATGTAGCACTACACCAGCAGGATTCCCACCAGTTCCATTCTCAGTAAAGGAATTAACCAAAAAAGCTTCAACGTTCTTCAATATCCATATCTCCGTATAACGCCGCGTTAAGGGGCAGCAACGCGCTACCACCAAACTTCAATTTACCACCGTAAACACAAATGCCAAGATTTGAACCAAATTCGCCACGCGTTGACTGTCCCTCTTGAACGCCTTGTTAACTTATTACTTTCAATACTTTAGCCTGTTCACTAAGTGATTCTACAACTGAAAAGTGAAACTTTCCTTGGAACCACGCGAACTTTGAACTGGCTTGAATTTGAACCATTAATGCCATCCTAGGAGTCTCACGGAAATTCACCCACCGATGCTTGGATTGGAATTGCTATTTTCGTCGCTCACCATTGCCAATAGCGCCGACTAAAAACCCAGAACCCAGAACCCAGAACCCAGAACCCAGAACCCAGAACCCAGAAGAACTTTGACGACTTTTGACGCTTTCGCAAGCAACTTACACAAGCACGTTGATTGATGAAAAAATCAGATTTCAAACTAGCTTTAAAACGCTGATTTATATGCAGTAAGTTAACGCCGCGTTAAGGGGTGAACAACGCAATGCCACCTAACTTAAACCATTGTGCCATAAACACAAAGGCTAAACTTTGAACCGAAACTGCCAAGCGTTGAGAATCCCTCTTAAACGCTTTGTTAGTAGGTCAACTCCAAGAGAGCACCTGTACTTGTTGCCACCTAGCCTTATAGCCAGCAGTCATTTTGTTGTAATTAGCTTCTGTCATTGCCTTTTTGTTTGGTTTGATCAACATATTAAATGCGTCCTCTAACCCATAAGGGGAGAACAGTTTAATATTGCCTGAGCTATCTAGAGTGAACCCAATAGCAAAGGCAGAAAGCCAAGACTCGATACCTTGTTCAACACGCTCATATGCCTGAATGGAACAACCAAACCTCTTAGAATAGCGCTCATGTATGATTGCTTGGTTTTTTACATCAACGTCGACACTATGACTTAACCGTGAACTAATACGATTTTTGAATTCATCTTCAGTGACATGACTAGAGCTGTCGAAATAGACGACATCAAAGTCTTTAACTTGAGCAAGAAGCGATTTACTTTCAATACTGTTCCAGATGATTTGAGTAATAGCGCCACCTGCGATATAGAAGTTTGGCAGCCCTATTTCCCGACACACTTCAGCTGTTTCTATTAACTCAGGAACTTGCTGAATTAGATGCTTGAGTTTTTGTTTATTCATCCTGACCTACTAACGCCTTGTTAAGGTGTGAGGCACGCAATACCTAAGCTTCCGCATACCACCTTAACCACTGAAATCAACGCATAGTAAAAATGCCACGCGTGCCGAATCACTCTTGAACAATTTGTTATGCGCGTTCTCCACGATTGAACGCAACTACGGTAGCGCGTAATCTAATCAACTTAAACTCTGTAAGTAACACTGTAACAAAAGACAATATAGAAACGGAGATAAGTGCAATATTTATCAAGGTATTACCACTAAACTCATAAATACCTGACAGACCACTAAATAGTAAAAGACTGGCAATTATCGATAAAATCGAATCATTCGTTTTCACTTTATACTCATCAGCAGATATATCTTTTATTATCGAAACCGGATTTGAAAGTCCGTCAAGCCTAACTGCAATTTTTCCTTTTTTAATTTTGACTTTTATGCCAGAGCTTCTTAATGAATTAGCTAAATCTTCCATGATTGATTATCTCCATTTCTGCAAGCGCATAACGCCCTGTTAAGGTGTGAGCAACGCAATACCGACGCCACCGCATACCACCTTAATCACCTAAACCAACGCATAGTAAAAATGCCACGCGTTGCGAATCACTCTTAAACAGTTTGTTATGCCGTTTGATTGTCATTGATGGCTCGTTGCAGTGCTCCTGTAAACTCTTTGATATCGCTAATTGCTTGGGTAAAATCTTGGGCACCTACACTAATCGTACTGCCATCAACATTTCTGCCATTTCGATGAACAATATCGTGTCTTAACTTTGTAATTTTAACTACTTTAGATATATCAATTTCAAGTTTAACACCTAAGACTTGCTCATACATTTCTACGACATTTGGGATATTGTGGTATAGGACGTCACTGACATATCTTAAAACTAGGGATTTAACGTCTAAATCTGTTTCAACTACATCAGTTAGTTTAACGCTTTTAAGCACTTTTAATTTGCGTAAGGCATTTTTTAAAAACTGTTCATCTTGAGAAATGAGAGCTCGTAAGGTGTCACCTAAGTATGACTCAAGCAGTGTAACCGCATATGCATATGACATTTTTACAGCAATGTTTGTATGGAGTATAAAAGCCATTTTTTGAGGGTTATTGACGTTACTATCAAACATGATTCTCAAAGCATCAAGTTCGCTAACAAATATGTTGTGAATGTTTGATGACCCATTATCTTTCAACCATCGCAACTCCGCCTGCCATTCAGCTTCTTCACGTAAATGTTCTTGGTAATTCGAATACTCTTCTGCTAACTCCTGATATTCCTCTGAGTCTTCATCAAGCGAGTCATCGCTCAATCTTTCTCTGATCCACTCATCAGCGTGTAGCTCTTGCATCTCGAATAAGTAATCTTTTGTCGAACTCAATTCACTTACCTCTATCACAATATCCCTAACGGCATAACGCCTTGTTAAGGTGTGAGGCACGCAATGCCGAAGCCTCTGCATACCACCTTAACCACTGAAACCAACGCATAGTAAAAATGCCACGCGTGCCGAATCACTCTTGAACAATTTGTTAGCATACTTTTTCAATGATCATAGTTCTTTAAGTGATTCTCTTAGTTTATCCATAGTTTGAATTCCAAGTTCACTACTAACCCAACCGTACTGGTCGCCATGGAATCTAGGGAAAATATGCAAATGGTAGTGGTCGAGCTCGTTGAAATGAGGGGCCTCTCCATTGTTTTGCATAAAGCCGATACCATCGGGATTGAACTTAGCTTCTATACGTTTATATAAATCTCTTGCAACGTCGGTGATCTCTAAAAACACAGACTCAGGCAGGTCAATGAAAGTACGGTATTGAGTCTTAGGACAAATTAAAATGTGTCCTAAGTTGATTGGGTCATGGTCCGCAAAAGCTATAACTTGGTCAGATTCGTAAACGATGACCGAGTCAATTTCACGATTAACAATTTGTTCGACTATCGTAGTCATCTGAACTCCTATCAAAGTATGCTAACGCCTTGTTAAGGTGTGAGGCACGCAATACAGAAGCTTCCGCATACCACCTTAACCACTGAAGCCAACGCATAGTAAAAATGCCACGCGTTGCGAATCACTCTTAAACAGTTTGTTAGCATGTTGTTTCCGCTACAAACTCATTCACTTGAGAGCGTGTTGTGAAACGTACTTTAGAACCGTGAAAATCTCTGAACAATTGCTGATGGAACTGTCGTGAACTTTTGGATTCGCGAACCGAGTATTCAGAAGCCCATTTTAATAATTCACGAAAATTCTTCTCCGCCTGTTCCTCATTAAGTTGCTTCGAGCTCTCCGAACCACGAGCATAAAGAGAACTTTCACATTCAGACCACTCCAAATCCAAAAACAACAGCATGTCAGCAGAAAAAATAAGCTGTTCGGCTAAAGCACCAAATACTCCCTCAACTACCCAGTTGCATTGAGACTTTATACTAGCAATTTCATTTTCGATTGCTCCGGTGGAGCGTTTTTGATTATAGCCACCTGGCTCCCATACAATCGAGTCCAAGTTAACTTCTTGCAACTGAAGTTTTCGGGATAACTGGTTCGACAACCAACTCTTGCCTGAGCCAGAATTACCGATGATGAGAATTTTCTTCATATTACTCCCGCATGCTAACGCCGCATTAAGGTGTGAGCAACGCTACCACGAAACTAAACCTTACCACCGTAAACACAAAACCCAACGATGGAATGAAAAATGCCATGCGTTGGGAATCACTCTTAAATGCTTTGTTAGCTTAATATAGACTCAGGAGTGCTTTTTACTTTCCAGGATTTTTACTCTTGCTTTGTACGCAAAATAAAAACCAACGAAGAAGAATGCATTCGTAGCCACGAGAGCCAATCCCGCAACCTCGGGTAAATTGTAGCCTGTTATCATTGAAAGAATATAGTACTGGGCACATGCAGCCATAACACACAAAGATAATGGACGAAGAAAAGTAGTACTCGGCGATAACTTTTCTTCAGAGAACATATACTGCATCAATAGCACATGCGAGAAATGAATTGTTGCCAATGACAATATCACTATTAGTATTAAAACTAGCATTACAAATCTTCCGGTTGAAGTAGACCTCTGCGAAGAAGCTCCTTCCGCGCATCTTTTGCATTTAAGTGTGTTTGATAAGCAATTACACTGACCATTACGACCAAGATTGCCGATGCTTTGCCTGCAACTTGTTTGGTCACTCCCAGTCTATTTGCAATCTGCGCAACTGGTGAGCTTGTAACTTGCTTTTTCAACTGAGTCGCAACCTCTTTGGAAGCACTTTTTACCCCTTGTTGCGCTGATGAAAGCAAAAATGCTGATATACCTGCTGCTGTGAGAGGGAGCGAGAAGTCTATGCCAAGACCTTTCAATATATTAGTCACATCCTTATTGGTATCAAAAAATTCTCTGAGCTCCCGATCAGAAAGTGACCATGAGAACCAGTATGGATTTGCAACCACTTGAGAAACTAAACCATATAGTGAAGCTTTCAACTGGCCATCGTTCAAAGCCAATATTAGCTTCAAAACTTCGGACTGTTTGTTCTTAGGTAACTCTCTATAAAGTACAATTCCTGTAATAATTGTAATTGCATTAGGCTCCTGTCTCATACGAGCTTCGTACTTTTCCATACCAATCAAATGCGTGTAGTACTTAACTGGATCTGCGGCAATTTTTGATTTGTGCACTCTCATAAAGCCTCCAATATAGATTTTGATAATGCTTAATACACTTATTGGAACTTGAGCACAAATATGCTTACTACTTTTTTGTTTAGTTTCACACAACATTGCAATTTATAAATAGCATAATTGCCTGACTACCTTGTTCATGAACTTAAATGTTAAGCTAACGCCCTGCTAAGGGGTGAGCAACGCAATACCGAAGCCGCTGCAAACCACCTTAATCACTAAAATCAACGCATAGTAAAAATGCCACGCGTTGCGAATCCCTCTTGAGCAGTTTGTTAGGCATTTTGTCACCACAAACTACTTACCCGTTTTTACCCTCATTAACTTCCAAAATAAAAGCATGAAAATAGCCAACGAGAAGACAATATGAAGCGTTGGTATGCTTCTAGACAAGACGCCAGACTCTCCCAAGTGAGAATCAAACTCTTTGCCACACAAATGATGGCCTTCAATGGTTGTTTCAATTACAAAAGGCGCCCAGAAACAAGTCACCGATATAGCAACTAACAAAGCAATCAAGGGCGTAATCCATATAAATATTGAATCTCTATTTTCACGAAGAAGTTTGACTATGATGAGAATGAACAGTACTGAGCCATACATTATCGAAGCATAAAAGCGCCCATCATCTCCCTGCGTACAAGTCCCCGCGACTGCACCGAGTGAAACCAAAAGACCAAACAATACTATCAATATCGAACTGTACATTTGTAACCTTTGATGCCTAACGCCTTGTTAAGGTGTGAGGCACGCAATACCGAAGGTTCCGCATAACACCTTAACCACTAAAGCCAACGCATAGTAAAAATGCCACGCGTGCCGAATCACTCTTGAACAATTTGTTATACGAATTTCTTCAGTGCCAACACTTGCTGTTCAAATAACTCACAATCTGACTTTGAGTATGACTTAGCGACATTGACCCATTGAACGCCCGTTTCATCTATGTGGCGAAACTCGACTTGAAGTGCATATTTAGAACAACGAAAAAGAGCAAAAACCAAACCTACAACCGTCAGACTAAGAACTAAAACTAGTAGCCATTGTGGCACCTCTTCCAACCTTGGAATAACTAACCAAACTGCCCCTGAAAAAACACATACCCAGAATAAAACTTGACCTAAATTATCAAGAAAACTTAACTTTTTAACCCTAACATTGTTTATCTTAGACAAAGGATATGAGTCTTTCTTAAACCTGAACTCTTTTGAATCCAAGTTAAAATCAGTACTTTTGTACATAATTTCCCTCTATTCGTATAACGCCGCGTTAAGGGGTGAACAACGCGATACCACCCCACTTAACCCATTGTGCCATAAACACAAAAGCTAAACTTTGAACCAAAACTGCCAAGCGTTGAGAATCCCTCTTGAACGCTTTGTTATGCGATTGGCTCACGATAAGGAACTTTAGTTATTACTTATATTGACATATGCAACTTTGCTTACTATTTGTTAATTCGGTCATTTATGACTGGGAAGCAACTTAAATCAATTAGGAGAATACAAGTATATGGCTGTGAAACATACACCAACAGGAGTCGTACACAAGGGCGTTAAAGGCGGAAATACTGGCTGTGGTACTGATACCAAGAAACACTCAGATCATTGGCAAAATTCACATGAACGTATTACGTGTGATAAAAATGGTTGTAAAAACTAGCCGATATTCACACCTAACATCTTGAACAAGTACTTTGGGGCATTATTAGTGCCCTTTTTGATCCTGTCGCATAACGCCCAATTAAGGTGTGAAGCACGCGACCTCGATACCTAATTTGACCACCGTAAATACAGAACTTAACGCAAACCAAAAGTGCCAAGCGTGCTGAATCACTCTTAAATTGTTTGTTATGCTAACTTTGCCCCGTTTGGTAGCGTCATATCAACTGTAGAAAGAACTACAGAACCATCTGGACGATGTAATCCCGTAACAAGACACTCAGACATAATTGGACCAATCTGTTTAGGTGGAAAATTTACTACAGCTAAAACCTGTTTACCTAAAAGATCCTCTTTGGAATACAACTCTGTAATTTGAGCACTGGATTTCTTTACACCCAGCTCTGGACCCAGATCGACTTTCAATTTATAAGCTGGTCTACGAGCCTCAGGAAAATCCTCAACTTCGGTAATCGTACCTACACGAATATCAATTTTTTGGAAATCATTCCATTCTATATATTCCATTGTCTTCCTTATTTAACTGTTGGCATAACGCCCAATTAAGGGGTGAACAACGCCTCCACCCAAACCTAAAGCATTGTGCCATAAACACTAAATTTGAAGTAGAAGCAAAAGTGCCAAGCGTTGTGAATCCCTCTTAAATTGCTTGTTATAGCTCTTTACTCAAATTTAATAACTCTGCTCTCAGATCACTCAACTCAAACCCACGAGGTCGCAGTTGCTCATGTAGGTTGTGATGAGTTCTCTTAAGTCGTTCAGGTTCATGATAAGCAATGTAAAGTACCTGAACCTTTGTTGTATGATCGTTAGAACTGCTTTTTTCTGACACATAGACTGATTCTAAGAACATGACATATTTATAGAACCTTCTAAGTTTTATCAGATCACCATTAATCATAGTTGGCATATCAACCCCAAGTAGAGTTTGATATGTTGACAAAAATTGTCTTAATGATACTGAAAAATCCAAAACATTCGACATTGATACTTCAAATTCATTTGGTTTCTGTTTACATGAGTCTAGAGTTATCTGTATGTTTTTAAAATCGTTTTGTATAGATGAAAGCTGCTGAGTCAGTACTAAGAGCTCCGAGAGTACGAACTCACGCTTTTTCTGTGATTTCCATATTATTGTTATATACAAAGCTAGAATAAATGCGCCTATAGTAGAAAGGCTAGCAAGTGATGACAGTAACTCTGTCATTGGGACACCTTGAAATATCAGTGATGCATAGATACCAGAAACCACCAGAGATATGATGCAAGTTGAATATATGATTTTATCGTTTAACATTTGTCTTCCGTGAGCTATAACGCCGCATTAAGGTGTGAGCGGCGCTTGCCTATACTTTGAGCGAAGCGAAAACGGCAAGCGTTGCGAATCACTCTTAAATGCTTTGTTATACAGCAGGTTACACCTAAGTTCTTCGTACGTTATTAAAGATTTCACAGGACAGTTGATAGTTGTGTTGTCTAGCGATTTTCTGTGAAAAAAACAGCTGAGGAAGCTCATAGATTACGAGTAGTGAGAGGATAATCAATGCACTTGAGTGACCTAGAATTAAGCCAATGACACTTATCGTTAGCAGTGCCAACTCTAGGATAAATAAACCGTACTTACCTAAATAACAATGGTGAAAGCCACCAAGAAAAAACCAGTTCAATGTAGCATAGGTGTCTGGATCCTTGAGCTTTTTTGACTGTTGCTCATAGAACTCTTTCTTTTGAGCTTCAGGTAATAATTTCACCTGTTTTCTCAGGAGTTCTTCATTATATTCCAACTGTTCAATCGGTTCAAATAAACGCATTACGGTACCTCATCATATATTTTTTCAATGAGGTCAGGTTGGTTACATCGCTTTATTCTCGCTAGCCCTATTTTCCAGCCTTTTAAAGCCCCATACTTTTCAATACATTGTTTAGTGTACTCAGAGCAAGTAGGCTCAAAATTACATTCAATGTTCAACAATTGCTTTGATCCACCGCTAGCTTGATAGCGGTGAATCAATTTTAAAGAGATATACTTAATCAAACTTATCGGCCAAGAGTGATAATCACAGCCTCACGCTTCCAAAACAGCATAAAACGCTTTTGCTCAACTACTTGAAATACAACTTGCCAACCGTCTTGTGCATATTTGTTTAGCTCTGCTTCCATTTTTTGCACAGGCAGGCCACTTGCGCCCAACAAGATTGTTCCACAGCCACCTTCTACGATGTGAACTACTTTATATTCTGTGAATTTTGTCATTTTATAACCAACTATTTTAATAAAAACAGAATGTTACAACACACAAGAGAGTGCATCAAGGTGTATATTAATAGATTTGCTGTATAACGCCGCGTTAAGTAGTGAGCAACACTGCCACCCAACCTAAACCATTGTGCCGTAAACACTAATTTCAAAGCAAACCGAAAATGCCCAGCGTTGCGAATCTGCCTTAAACGCTTTGTTAGTTGCCATTCTAAATCTCTGATTTCCAGTTCATTTCCACTTTGCCGACACCGTTTTTTAGCGCTTTGAAAACTCAAATCAGGCGCAGTTTCAAAGCGCCTGTCACTGAAATCACTTGGAAGTAGCAACGCCGTAGAAAACTGGCCAAAAGTGCCAAAAAGACCTTTTGGAAAGGCAATGTCACAAAGCTGAGTTTCAACGAGTACATTCGCGTCTGAAACGGCAAAACAAAACCACAATGTTAAAAATCGAACGTAATTCTAGCAAGCTACACCAAAGTACAAAACCGAGCAAAATCACACGATTCATTAGCCCGAAATTTTCTGCTTTAGCTGCATTTTTACCGCTGACAACTAACGCCGCATTAAGGTGTGAGCAACGCTACCACGAAACCTAACCATACCACCATAAACACAAAACCCAACGATGACATAAAAATGCCACGCGTTGCGAATCCCTCTTGAGCAGTTTGTTAGGCATCTTGCCACCACAAACTACTTACCCGTTTTGCACCTAATTAACTTCCAAAACGAAAGCATGAAAATAGCCAACGAGAAAACAATATGAAGCGTTGGTATGCTTCTAGACCAGACATCAGACTCTACCAAATGAGAATCAAATTCTTTGCCACACAAATGATGACCTTCAATGGTTGTTTCAATTACAAAAGGAGCCCAGAAATAAGTTACCGACATAGCACCTAACAAAGCAATTGAGGGCATAATCCATATAAATTTTGAACCTCTATTTTCACGAAGAAGTCTGACTATGATGAGAATGAATAGTACTGAGCTATACATTATCGAAGCATAAAAACGTCCGTCATCTCCCTGTGTGCAAGTACCCGAAACTGCACCAAGTGAAGCCAAAAGACCATGCAATAGTATCAATATCGAGCTGTACATTTGTAACCTTTGATGCCTAACGCCCTGTTAAGGGGTGAGCAACGCAATACAAAAGCCGCTGCATACCACCTTAAACACTAAAAACAACGCATAGTGAAAATGCCACGCGTTGCGAATCCCTCTTGAACAGTTTGTTAGGCTTCTGACACGCTACCGACAAATATGATAAACCAAATCCGACTTGCTGGAACCATTTACCAACGACTTCCATTTAGAGTTTTTAGACCAGTCTTTTAATGGCTTAGAAGGGGTTGACTGCGCACCATCTTCACTACTTCCCGCTAACGTAAGATATTGTCTTTTCTTACAATTAATTTTGAGCTCCGTAAAGTCTGTATATGCCTTTCCCTTGCCAATACGACTAGTTAGAACCTTTATTGTACCGTCACTTAGCTTTGACTTTTTCAAAACATAATAGGCACCGCTATCACCAGCTGAAGGCGCTCGATAGAGCTCTTTTGCCTGAAGGCTGAAGCTCAAATTGAACAGTAGACATATAATGATTACATTTTTCATAGACCCGCCTTAGAGTACGCTCTTTCCAATTAGAAAAGTATAGTGCTAATGAGTGCCTATTTTTCTGTACTAATAGTACCAATGAAGCCTAACGCCGCATTAAGTGGTGAGCAACGCTAACTACCCAACCTAAACCATTGTGACATAAACACTGAAACCGAAGTAACCCGAAAACGCTATGCGTTGGGAATCCGTCTTAAATGCATTGTTAGGCAACATGGACTCAAGTACGAAGTGCAACACCACTAAACGATAAAACAGCGAGATGCGATAATCATGACGTTCACTCCCCCAAGAAGTAAAAAACATGAAATATACGCACCATTCATGGGAGTGAGGCGCGAATGAGAACACCAATAGATTGATAAGACAACACAGGGTGAGCGCCTGAACTGAATTAATGTGAATTTTCACGCTTTTTTAGCCATTATATTTGTTCAAAATCGCACTTTGCTTAAATCTGTTTGTTTTTTAGCGCGCAGATTAGTGATTGCACAACTCGATGTCTGATGATTTAACAAAGAAAATGGCTATTGTTTACAAAAAATCCACTCATGTAGTTACCCTGTACGACAACACTTACCAAAACGAACTTCTATGTCACACGTAACACAGAAACTCTGCAAGGAAATTGCACTCAAACTAAATACAAGCCCACGCAAAAGGCTTGGGGATAGAACAGCAATGGAGTATATTCACGCGCATCTGTAGAGAGTGTCACACTTCAAACTTGATACTAAGATTAACACGAAAGTTAAAGGATAAAATGAAACGACTATTAACTATTGCACTTGCTCTTTTTGCATTTTCAGCAGCCGCCGCTAGCGATATCCGACCAGACGGTTGGAGTAGAAACATAGACACTAACAAAATAGAAATATTGGTACATCCTGATGGTTTAAGAGTTGGTGCCACTATTTACCTAATGGAATATAAGATCAAAGACCCTCGTAACCCAAATGATAGCGAACTGGTTGTAGATTCTATTTACGGAGTATCTGAAGTAGTTAGCTTAAACAAAGGTATAAACGTATTTGGTAAGTACTACCCACCAGGCTCAATCGCATACCGTTGTGGTACCGCAGGAAGTTGGCATATCTACGCTAAATCTCTTGACGCTCACTTAAACTGATATTTAGAGTCGCAAGGACGCACTCTTTGATGCCTAACGCCCTGTTAAGGTGTGAGCAACGCAATACCGATGCTGCCGCACACCACCTTAAACACTAAAGTCAACGCATAGTAAAAATGCCACGCGTTGTGAATCACTCTTAAACAGTTTGTTATGCGCTTTGCTCCACTAATTCAGCTGTTCCAATACAAGCGACTCGTCCTTCAATATCAGTAACTATATCTCCGGAGAACTGATGATTAAGCTGAACTTGAACATTAGGTAGGCCTATTGGTGCAATATTAATTAAGTACCCATCTTTTATGGTTTCCACTACGTATTTATGCTCGCCAGAAACTTTAAGCTCAGATAGAACGACACCTAAATTGCTATCGATTACCTCTGCAGATGACGCAGATAAACTGAAAACACATTCCCCCGACTCGCCTGAATTGGGAGCTAACAACATGAAACCCACATGCCTACCATCTATTGTTTTCAATACCATCGCTTTTGGTAGTTCATTATCCATACATCCCTCGATATTTAAATGCACTAGCGCATAACGCCTTGCTAAGGTGTGAGTAACGCAATACAAAAGCTACCGCACAGCGCCTTAATCACATAAGCCACCGCAAAGTAAAAATGCCACGCGTTACGAATCACTCTTAAGCAATTTGTTAGTACATGCACTACTTCTATTTATGCGCTCCAAGATATTGAAAAGTGGCATGATATGAAAGGATTTGAACATTGAAGTGAGACGGGCAACTACAAAACTTTGCCCCGATTGAAAGACGGAAGTTGGCTAGAAGAAAAACGCACTTAACTCCCCTGCTTTCACTGACTGCAAATTAGAAAAGAATTCGATCCTCGCACTTTGATGGCAATACCCAACGAACGACGAGATTAACTTAGGAAGTACAACGAAAACGAAGAAGCGCCAAAGAAATAGGTTAAGAGTTACAGACCGTAAACGGTGAAATCAAAGCAAACACTCCGCATATAGTGCCACCGGAAAGAACGTGAAAGGCACTAACTGAAAGGTGTAAACACGAGCGCCAAAACAGATAAACACCAAAACTTATGACCTTTGATGTCAACCCCGTACTAACGCCCAGTTAAGGGGTGAAGCACGCAATGACTAAGCCTCTGCATAGCACTTCAACACCGAAATAAAACGCATACCAAAAATGCCACGCGTGCTGAATCCCTCTTGAACTGTTTGTTAACTGGATTTGCAAAGGTGGAGTGCTTGCTCTACCGATTTTGCGATAATTACACGCTTATTGCTTGTAAGTGTATTGAGTTTGTCCATTATTACGGGTTTCGAATTTTGGGGATAGTCCCATAAAAATTTGATGAACTCGATATCAAACCTTTCATCGCAACCTTCAGCTAAATCTGGACGCTTACTACTTAATAATGTTCTCTTTAGTGCTCGATAGATACAGGTATATCGGTTTACATCTAAGAATATTACTGTGACGAACTACCAACACAAGTAGGTTCTGAAATAAATCTGGAAAGGTTTATATGGTGAGGCTGGGTAGCCTTTTTCAGAAAAATAGAGAATTTTAACTATTTTTCCTAAAATTTGAGTTTTGAGAGTACCAGTTTCCAGAAAATTAGTCACTGAATAAAGAGTGCGTTTTAAGATGTTGTGGTTGATGGATAATACCACCAAGCTCATTTATGTCGAGTAGACGACACCTGTTACCAAGTGTCGCCCCTCTAAGAACCCAGCGTGCAACTTTCACCGCACTAGGCTCAAGCCTTCACGAAGGCACCAGTTGGTACCCAGCAACTTATAAAGCAGCGAGAGTAGGCTCACGCCAAGAGTTACGACATAACTTCTTTGATTTTCTCTTTGCCAAGTATTCTTGGTATTGAGGATCAAAAGGCGTTACAGCACTCCTGATTTTCACATGCCTCTCAATCGGCACCTTAGCTATTTGAAACAGATTGAACTGACAATCCATATCCATGATCTTCTGCCAACCGTGAAACTGCCATTGACCTTGACGGTTGATGAAGTATTTAAGGGCAATCCAAGTTCTAGACTTAGTCGGATGACGCCTTTTAGCCCAGTGCCATAACGCATGGAATAGCTTGTGACCTACATATCCGAATACCTGTTTAGCAACGCAGTGTCGATAGTAATTCGACCAACCCCTGAGTTTCGGATTTATCAACTTGATTAGATCGTTAACAGGGATGATTGCGTGCTTCTTGATGAGTTCGCGCAAGTTACTCAAGAGCATCAATGTGTTGGATTTGCTCGGTTTAATGAGCAGTTTTCCTTTGTACTTCCGATGATTAAAACCTAGGAAGTCAAAACCACGGCTGATGTGGGTAATGTGCGTTTTCTCTTCGGAGAGTGTTAAGCCTCTTTCTGCTAAGAAATCAGCAATCAACGGTTTGATATCGTTCTCCAGCACTTCCTTTGAAGCACAGGTGACGACGAAATCGTCGGCGTATCCAATAAAGTTGGCTCTCGCACCCTTTTTTAGTGCGGTAGACTTTATGCGCTGTTCAAGCCCTGCAAGTGTCATTAACATCAAGGTCGGAGATATGACCCCGCCTTGTGGTGTTCCCTCGTCAGTGCGATAGAACAGTCCTTTGTCCATAAAACCAGACTTTAACCATTGTTCCAACATGCGTTTATCTACGGCAATGTTATTCATAAGCCATTGATGTCCGATTTTATCGAAACAGGCTTTGATGTCTCCCTCAAGCACCCATTGCGCGGATCTCTTTTGACTTAAACAGATGAAACACTGAGCAATTGCATCAGCAGTACTTCTATTGGGTCGAAAACCGTAGCTATTGGGATCGGCAAGTGTTTCTGATACTGGCTCCAGTGCAAGAAGATGAAGCGCTTGCTGTGCTCTATCAACCATGCACGGGATACCCAGCGGCCTGAGTTTACCGTTTTTCTTGGGGATGTAGATACGCTTGAGTGGTTTGGCTTGATAAGCTTTCCTGCTCAATTGATTGACTGCTTTCATGCGGCGCGTATCCGTATTCCAGATAGCGCCGTCTATTCCAGGCGTTTTACTGCCTTTATTTTGTGATACTCGCTTAACAGCAAGAAGTTTTGCTGAACGCGAGTGAGTCAATATCCACTGCAATGCTTTCGCTTTGCCGTGTTTACCTTCTCGTGTTGCCTTTGCAATACGCATCTGAAGCTTTAAAACATGGGATTCAACGGCTTTCCAATTGATGGATTGCCATTGAGCACTGTCAGGAGAGGCACTAATCTCTTTTGAAATCATCATTTGCGTTTCTCCTTGAATAAAGTTCTTCAAATTATCTTGCAATGGAAGACCAGTCGGAAGTCAGCCCACTTTCGTGATCAGATATGAATCTGTATCTGCATCGTTACAATGCAGCCTTCGCTTTTTCCAACATCCTCTACCTGCATCACTATCGGCCACAGAGGCTTTCCCAGAGGGAGTAATACAGGCTTACCGTGTTCCGTATGTTACGCAATGTCAGGGTAGATGCTCGCTATGGTGCGGAGAGTTCAATGATCACGAAAGAGCATGGGGCAATCTCTTTCCGACTCTCTTGCCTTTTGGCTACAGCGTATTAACCACTTCCGCTGTTTCAACGTATAACGCACCTTATGCGAATTCACGTATGTTCATCATGCTGACTACCTAGCACTCACCCAATTTTGTGGTTATCAGGAGGATCGTCCTCTCACGATTTAGATCCCGACTGGTACATGACCAGTCTTCGTTACATTGTCAGACTCGCTACTTTATTCAGAGTCCTAGGTTCATCTGGTGATACAGATGGTTCACACATTAAGCGGTGAACAGCGCTTCATACGACTTCACGTCGCACGCCCCTTTCCTTGTTTCAGAGCTAATTTCTAGCTGCTCACTATGCTATAAATTATCTAATGTCATTTTTGAATCGAGAAGTAAGTTATGAGTAAAAAACTGCTGTCAGAAAAAGACCTTTTAGAAGGATTAACAAGTCATACTGCGCACACCGATGAATTCGTGACTACAAGTGAAAAAGATTGGGGGGCTTATTCGGAAGGTGCGGATAAGGCGGATATTGACTTTCTAGTTGAACGACGTGATGTTTTTGACTCTTCCCGAATTGAATTTGAGGAAGATGAACAAGACCGAGAACTAGTTAAGCAAAGAGAAAACTCCCCAGAAATTGACGTTGATATTGATGAGTTGTGAACCAGTATGTTTGTGTTTCGGAGTTAATCACCAGAATCAAAAATGCCCCAAGTGTATCAACTTCTCATTTGTTTGAATTGCCACCCGACCGAAAAATAACAAAAGTTAGATTTAGCGATGATATGAGCGTAAAAGCTACGCTTTAGTCACTTAAATTGGATCATTTAGGGCTGGATCTATACGAACGAGCTAAAGCGCAGAGTAAATATTTAATAGTAACTAAGAATATGCCTAACTCTTCTTTGAGAGATCCAGAGCTATGGTAGATTGATAGAACGGAGCTGAGTAATCCTGAAAGATATGGTTGAATTGCTCACGGCTATCAAGCACAAAAGCAACTCGAACGTGGTCTAGGTTGTATGTCGTCAAAACAGAGCGTAACCAACCCGCCAACGAACTCTCCAAAAGCGCTCTACAGCCTACGAACCACACCCATGTTTGCTGATCACTTCGAATAACATCTAAGATTTCTGACTTGTATCGATAACCATCTCCCATTGAAGTTAGGTCGATGTACACAACATTAGCTCCCAGTCCATGGTTAATGCGATTGTACGTATCTTGAAGTTCTTTACCGCATTCACTATCAAATGTGTGAAGCCTCATTACGCCCAACTCCCAATAGCCGTGTATTAAGCGTTCTGGTGTACCTACAGGCCAGCTATCAAAGGTGTATAAGTTATCTTTACGCATCTACGAAACTTATTTTTATGAACGGATTAGAGAAGTGAAGCCCAATGGCTGGACACATAAGCCAATATCTTAAGTGATTGAACCAGCTCATGCAGCGTAGCTCTGTCTGTCAAAGTAGACTTAATCAGGGTGAGGTCATTGAGTATCTGGTGTTTACGCTCCTCATTATAAAACACCATGTAGTGCCCGATTTCAAGCTCTGCTTCACGGGGTGTGCTGTAATCTTTTAAGCAAATCTCCTCGTATTACAGACTTCTCAATAGTCGCTCAATAAAAAGATTGTCAATCCAGCGACCTTTTCCGTCCATGTTGATCCATATCCCCCTGATTGAGCAACCTCTGTGTGAACTCAGTGCTAGTAAACTCGCAGCCCTGATCGGATAAAGATATCGGGTGGTCCGTAGTATTGGATCACCTCTTCGAGAGCCACGATACATAAAACTTGTACCCATGGTGTTCGATAACCGCGAGGACAACACCTCACAGTTATACCAGTCGATAATGACAACCAAGAACAGGAACCCTTTTGTTGATAGTTCGTTCATTTACAAGAAAGTTTGTCACTTTTTTCTCTGTCGGTTTAAGTTGACAGAGGTGATATGAACTGCCTATAGCAAACACGCCTTTGCCCCATTATCATCTAGGCATAGATTATGGGTTAGATGCATATGGCAGTAACTGGTCTACTTTTTCTAATGACCGTTTGCTAGTCAAAGTGATTAACTATCCCCCCCTTAATACTTGGCCCGAATATCTCTATTCCAGACCGAGAAACCCTTGGATAGTAACTAGCCATTTCGCCCAGATCTATGCTCTCCCTTTGCAACGCATAACTACCTCTTTTTTGAGTTATTTGGAAGAAACTGAATTCTGAAATTCTATCTTTTAATGCGCTAACGACAGTATGAATAATTGACGAAGGGCAACGGAGACCAAAAGTGATATCAATCATTTCTAGGGGGGAATCATTTAAACCCACATGGTCAAAGAGCCGCCATTCTGACTCGTACTTCCATGGCGTTGCTTTTCTTAGCAATACGGTATTGTCGAGTTCTTTTTTAGCTGAAAATTCGTTATTAAGTATGGCTCTTGCGATAAGACTCGTATGCAAACAACGATCATCGCTATAATCCACTTTATGCAAAGTGGGAATTGGCTTTCTTTTTAAAGAATAGCCAATACAAAGACCTCTGTGCTGATCACCATAATGACTCCAAAGTAAAGAGCTGTCTGGAGTAGAAGAAAAGCAGCAGACTCCCTTATCGTGCTGTTTCAATAATTCGGTTTGAATGTCACATGTTAAAATCCAACATTCTGCATCTTCCACTGAGATATTACTTTCTTCATAATCAGGGTTAGTTGCATAGTAAGCTATATCAGCCAAGGCCTTAGATGCCGTATTATTCGCTAGCTGAATGCTATAGTCTTTCGCGTCATCTTTATTGTACTTAGCTTTTTTTAATGATGATAAAGCCTCGGAGGACACTCTACGCTTTACTAGTTCATACAGAATTGCTTGTAGTTCCTGCTTGCTTGAGTCAGAAATGACCGTGGGCTGACAATCCATGGGATCATTAAAAGAACTGGGGTTAGCAAAATACAGTTTGTCGAGGCACAAAGAATCTAGGGTCAACTCACTGAAGTTTCGATATCTATATACCTTTTGTGGTTGTTCTCCATGCATAATCAGCTTCTCTTATTCACTAAATGTGACCATAGTATGATCGATAGACGGCTTTAGCATCAATACTGTAAATCGAAGGTTTTCCGATGTTGCTCCATGAGTGTTTATAGCTCGATAATGCCCCTTTACGTGCTACTACAGTTTAGTTTTGACTTAGTATTCTTAATATAAGTAGTCAATCTCCAACATCGAGTAAAGAGCGAATTTCAGCATAATTATCGAAAGGATCTAGTCTTTTTTACTACTGTGAGCTTTGTTGTTCATAAAGTTAGACATCTGAAATAAACTAACAGCATATCAATTAATTGCATGGTAGTGGTATGGGTAGATTCAAGCATGGTTCGGAATGGAGGCGTTGGGATCTTCATGTTCACACTCCTGATTCGGTACTGGAAACACAGTACAAATCCAATTGGGAACAATACTTAGAAGTAATTGAAAGTAGAGGTGAAGAAGTATCAGTAATTGGAGTTACTGATTACTACACCATCTCTGGTTACGAAAAGATGCTCAAGTATAAGTCTCATGGACGCTTGCAGAACATTGATGCCATGTTCCCCAACATTGAATTTAGGATTACTCCTGAAACTCAAAAAGACAAAGGTATCAATATACACATCATTGTTGACCCATCTGAATCAGACCACGTTACTCGAATTAATAATGCCCTTACACGATTGACGTACAAGTACGATACGCACCTCTATGGATGTATTGAACCGCAACTGAGAGACCTTGGAAAAGCACTTAATCCAGCTCTAAGCGATGAAGCTGCTCTGAAAGAAGGTATGAAGAACTTTAAGCCTTCATATGAGTCGTTTCGTGAGTGGTATGAGAATGAATCTTGGTTGAAGAAGAACTCAATTATTATTGTTGCTAATGCTTCAAAAGATGGAGTGTCCGGCATCAGAGAAAATGGATTTATGGCTACTCGCAAGGATATTTATAAATTCACTGATATGATATTTTCTGGCAAAGACAGCGACATTAAACACTTCATGGGGGGAAAAGAGCGCACAAAGAGTGACATCTTGAGTGACTATGGTCGAGTCATTCCATGTATTAATGGGTCAGACGCTCATGACTTTGGCAAGATTTTTGAACCATCCTTGAGACGCAATTGTTGGATAAAAGCAGACCCAACCTTTAGTGGCCTCCGTCAAGTCATCTATGAGCCAGAGCGGGTAAAAATCCAAGAACTCTCACCGGAGCATAAAGCTGAATATCAAACGATTCGTCGTGTAAGATACCTTGATACTTCGGGTGAAAAGTTATTTTCAGATGATTGGGTTCCGTTGAGCAAAGATTTGAATACGATCATTGGCGGTAAGTCCTCCGGCAAATCTATGCTGCTGTATCATATAGCTAAAACGATAAATCCCCAGAAGTTAATAACAGTATTCTTAAGGCTAAATCAGCGACTTATGATGATTTGGCTTCAGTAGACTTTGAAGTTGAATGGAGTAATGGAGAGACTTCTAAGTTGTCACAGCTTGAGGCATCAGATGAAAAAGCGATCACGTTTATCCCACAGCTATACATAAATCAACTAGCTGATAAAGACGGTAAAGAAGATCTGAATAAGCTGATCAGTAAAATCCTGAATCAGAACGATACTTACAAAGCATTTGTTGATAATACATATCGCAAAATCAATATATTGAGGACTCAGATCTCAGACAAGATTGATATGCGTTTTGAGCTGGTAGAACAACACAAAAAGCTAACTGACGAAGGAAAACAGATCGGTAACTCTAAGTCTGTTCAGCAAGAGATAGACAAAATTAAAGAGAAATCTGAGCAATTACGCAAGAAATCGAATTTCACTAAGGAAGATGAAGAACGATATAACAAGCTAGTTAGAGCTAGGGCATCGTTCCAAAAAGCCAAAACAAAACTTGAATCTTTTCAGTCTCACTTCAATGACATCTTAGCAAACGTCGAAGATAGCAGGTTGCGTTGGATTGAGAGTATACAGTCGGACATCGCAATCAAGTCAGGGTTCTCTGAAAAATCTACAGTTCTAAATGAACTGAAAGATGTGCTAAAAGATGAATTATCGAAAGCCTTTGAGTCTTTTCTTAAGAAAGTGTCGGAACAACAGTCCTCTATTCCTTACCGGTTAAAAGCCGTTGAGCAGAAGCTGGCTATTGTTAATGAATCGCTATTACCGCTTGAGAGTAAAGTTCAAGACAAGGCTGCTTTAGATAACTTGAACAAGCAACTGAAAGCAGAGGAGCAGAAACTCAAGCAAATCAGAGAAAAGATGGGAGCCAGAAAAATTGTTGATCAGAATGGGATTGCGTGTCGAACAGAGATAGACAACCTTTATAAGCAATTGTTTGAACTCTATCAGCAGCTCTGCGAAAAGGTAGCTGAATATAAAGTCGATGATGATATTCAGATAGAAGCAAAATTATCAGTCAATACTGAAAAATTTGATGTGTTTACTCAATGCTTTAATCGTAATGGCAACATGAAGTTTCTTCTCGAACAGCTTGTGGACGAACAAGGTAAGTACCAGTTCAGCATAGAGACTATTTGCACTGATATCAGTTCTGTTTCGAGCCGTATTGCGGCAAAAGAAGCACCATCGTTGAGAAAACACGCGACACAACTTGATGCCTTTAAGCATCTATATACTGACTATTTTGAAGTTAACTATGTAGTTTCATACAAAGATGACGATATTGTTCAAATGTCGCCTGGCAAACGGGGACTCGTACTGTTGAGCTTGATGCTTGAGCTAAGCAACTCTACTCATCCGATACTAATCGACCAACCAGAAGATAATCTGGATAACAGAACCATTTACTCTGAGCTGAAAGGCTTTGTTCGCAAGTGCAAGAACAAGAGACAAATCATAATGGTTACTCACAACGCTAATTTAGTAGTAGCAGCTGATGCCGAGTGCGTGATTGTTGCTGATCAGAAAGGACAGCAAGATGACAGCAACGGTTGCTCTGAGTTTAGATTTGACTACTTCGGAGGGAGCTTAGAGCTCAGCTATGACAGTCCTTATGGAGAAACTTATAACCAGTTGAGTGATATGGGCATACGACAACATGTATGCCACATACTTGAAGGCGGTATCGCCGCGTTTAAAGAGCGTGAGCAAAAGTACAACTTGTTATAATGCAAGCTAGATTAGTTTGAATGCAATGTGCCAGTTTCGTTTCCTCGATGTGACTAGGCTGACAGGTTGCTATAAATCGGTTCTGCCCCATTATTTGGTAGACCTTTCACTCGTTCACATCCTTTTCATGGGCTTTTCCCCTACAAAAACTTATCCATTCTTCTAGTGGTGTTCGTTTGTAACCCCCCGTGTTGTATTACGGGGATAAATTCCAAGAATAGGCGAAATTTGTCTAGGAGATCGGTGGAGGTCCAACTCACTTAACTCGGTGTCCAAAACTGACGGTGCGGATCTCTTTTCCTACCCCCCTCTCTCCAAACTTTGAGTAAATACCTCTTTTCAAAGCTCTCTACGGTAAGTGGTTTGGAGTATTTAAATCCTTGAACTCTTGACACATTCATAGAGTTACAAGCTCTGTGTTGCTCAGGAGTTTCTATTCCCTCAGCAATAATCTCATAGTTAAGTGAGCGTGCAAATGCACAGATGGCTTCAAACAACTGCCGAGAAGTGTGAACTTCGATATCCTTTAAGAAGCTGCGATCAATTTTGATAATATCGATTGGAAAATATTTGAGATGAGATAAGGATGAATAGCCAGTACCAAAATCATCAATGGCGATTTGAATACCTAACCGACTGAGCTCGTTTAACGTTTTCGAAGCGTTGCCTTTCGGGAGTAAACAGTTTTCAGTAATTTCAAACTCAATGTGAGAAGCACCGACTCCATACAAATGCAAAAATGCAGCAACCCTTTCGACCAGTTGAGGAGCGGATAGTTGTTTCGGAGATAGGTTCACTGCTAACGTAAAAGACTCAGGAAAGAAGCATGCTGTTCGCCATATCGACATTTGCCTAATCGCCGTTTCAATCACCCATTCACCAATATTCTCAATGAGCCCAGACTCTTCTGCAATTGGAATAAATACGTCTGGTGGGACGAAGCCTAGATCTGGATGATACCAACGAATCAACGCTTCGGCGCCAACAAGTCGCATTGATTTGTCAAATTGAGGTTGATAATGTAATTCGAATTCCTCTTTTTGTATGGCTTGCTTAAGGTTACTTTCAATGCGTAAACGTTGATCAACCGTATCATGAAAGGCTTTAGAATAGTACTGTGCCTGTTTTCGACCTTTCTCTTTTGCCCTGTATAGCGCGATATCCGAACACTTTCTCAATTCTAATGAGTTTGAAGCACACTCAGGATAACTGGCTACCCCGATGCTAATAGAAACTTCAATACATTGCTGGTCAATGTTGAAATTACTTTCAAACGCAGAGAGTATACGTCGTACAATTAAGTCAACCTGCCCTTCAGACGCTAAGTTAGTTGCAATCACTGCAAACTCGTCACCGCCTATACGAAATAAAGAATCACTATCTCGAGTGTTGCATTGAAGTCTTTGTGCTACTTCCTGTAAAACATGATCTCCCGTGACATGTCCATATTGGTCATTGATGTCTTTAAAACGATCCACATCGATGAGCAAGAGCGCTAAAGGTGTTTGACTGCGTGAAGCCATGAGTAAAAATTTCTTTAAGCGCTCATCAAAAAAGTGTCGATTAAATACCCCTGTTAACGTGTCAGTCTCAGCCAGTTGTTTTAGCTGAGTGTGAGTCTCGAGTACCTTTTGCTCTAAAAAGTAGCGCTCTGTTGCGATGATAATCGCTCTTCTCAAGCGGATCGAAGAAATTTCATTTTTCATCACGAAGTCTTGAGCACCCATCTCAATACATTTCAAAGCCAAATCTTCGTCATTACTATGGCTGAGCATGACAATTGACGTGGAAAAATCCGAATTTGATTTGAGTGCAATGAGCACTTCCATCCCCGTTGATGGTGGCAGTTGATAGTCCAGTAAAATCACATCAAAAGATTGTTTAAGGGCTTTGTCTAATCCTTCATGAGCAGTTTGCGCTTCTTCTATTATCGAGATAGGCAAATCTGTACTATGCAATGTTTTCTTAATTGCAAGTCTATCGATGGTATCGTCATCAATAATTAATACTTTCATATGCTGCCGCCATGAGTCATTGAACTGGTAATTCTACGATGCGCCAGTAGTTATCTAAAAAAGCAAGAACTTCATTAAAGTCCTGGCTCACCGAAGATTTGACCATGTAACCTGCGATATTTTTTCATACGCTGCCGTAATTTCTTCATCTCTTCTCGAGGTGGTTAGCACAAAAATCACTAGAGAGCAGAGCTCATCATCTCTTCTCACTTCACCAAGAAATTCAAGTCCATTCATTCGAGGCATGTTTAAATCGAGAAGCACAATACAAGGGGGAGGTATTTCCCCATTTCGCAAGCATTCTAAGGCTTCTATTCCATCTCTAGCTCGGTAAATAGGGTTAAGTAACTTCAAAGTGTTGAGTGCTCGCTTGATGCCCATTGCATCAATATCATCGTCTTCCACTAAGAGAATATTAACAGGTTTACATTCAGGGGATGTCATGAGGCTTCCTTAACGAGTACGGGGTTATTTTTGGGCCATGAGAAACGAAAAGCACATCCTCCGAGTGAGCTAGAGTCAATAGAATAATGGCATGAGTATAAATCCAGAACTTTCTTAATAATAGAAAGACCTAAACCACTTCCCTCAACAGTGTCTCTCGGTTGTAAGGTATGAAACAATTCAAACACTCTCTCCCTGAATTGTTCTGGGATCCCTGGTCCATCATCTTCAACCACAAACTGATACATGTCTCCGATATCCTCTCCTGAGACATAAATGGTTCCTATTTCCTTGTGGTGATGTTTGACGGCGTTGCTGATTAAATTACGAAGTATTAATTCAAGAGGTGTCGTTAATGTCTCAAACTCTCCGATATGGTTGTGGCAAACCAAAGAGATCTTACGTTGGGGAGAAATCAGTTCTAATGTCTCTTCACAATATTGCTCGAGATTAAATCTCCCTAGCTGGCCAGGCTTACGCCCCACACGAGAGTAAGCGAGTAAATCATCCAACAGTTTTTCCAACCTCTGCACGCGGTTGCTCAGCAAAGACGCATATTGTTCTGTTTGAGGGGTTAAAAACTCCGATAATTCCTCGATTAACCAAGTCACTAGCTGGGAAATACCGCGTAAAGGAGCTTTCAGATCATGAGAGGCGACATAGGCGAACTGATCAAGTTCTCTATTTGCCTCTTGCAATGCTTGATTTCTGACTTGAAGGTCTTTTGTGACCGTTTCTAACTTGTCTGTGCGCAATTGCAAATCTTTGGTCAAATGCTTTGCATACTCATCGACTCGATCTTTTTCACGAACCAACATGAGAAATAGTATAAATAACAAGACATCCACGATAATACCGAAGACAAGAATAAGCAGAGGTTGAGTGGTATTTTGCTGCGCTTCAAACAACGGCGAACTTTGAATAACGAAGGTCCAAACTCTACCGTATATATTCAACTCTAGAGTTTGTGTAAAGTGCGGATCTGAATGATGGCGCATGTTTGATACATTAAGATCACTGTACAGTAATTCTTGATTATCATAGAGACTGAAATTCACGAGTCGTTTCTCTCCAGAGAGAGTCCCGTTCATCAATTTATTTACAATAAATGGGGCGTAAACTAAACCTAAGAAACCATCTTTTGTATCTCCGTAGTACTCAGGAACTTCATCAGAAAACCAGGGAGCATAAAACAGAAAACCCGGCGCCTTTTCTGAGTCTTGAACTAAGGTAATTGGAGCAGTGATGGTGGCTGCATTTGTTAATCTGGCGTTTTTGGCTGCGGTGTATCGGTTGTTTTCATGTGCCATGTCTAGTCCCACGGCCTTTAGGTTATTTTGCATTGGTTCAATGTAGGTAATAGGCCAATATTCGGAAGCAGTTCGAGCAGGATGCGGCACATATTCAGACAGTTGCTTTCTTTGCCATTCTAAATACCGCTTTATTTTGTTATCAGGAACGTAGTGAATAACACCAATACCGTTGATGCCTGGAAAGTGTCGAGGGACATCAAACTGGTCAGCAAAAATTTTCCAGTCTGCTCTTGAGGCAGGCGCTTGATACATATGTAAGGCTGACACTCCTGCGAGCAGTGCCTCCTCATATTTCGACATCCGCTCTTGTACGAGTTCGACCAACTGATGGGCTTGAAACTCAAATTGAGTTTTTGCTTTTTGTTCCACCTGACTCGAGGTTACCGCCCAAGCGGTAAGAGTGAGCACGGCTGACAAAAAAAGTACAAGCCAATGATACCAATGGAGTGTACTTACCCGTTGAGTCAATAAAGTTATCGTCAAAATTTAACTGACCTTTATAATTGTTATATGTAAATCAACATAATTGATTATTAATTTATATGCAACTATGTTCTTTTTTTATATTTTCTTGTTTGGTTTTATGGGTGGTTTCGTTTCTTCAATAGGTTGCGCGAAAACAAGTCGCCATGGTCTGAGCAGTCTTATCATTAGTGACCACGGTTTCATGATTAAAAAATAAGTGACTAGCGGGCTTGCAACCGTAACTCTCTGAGCTTTAGGGGGGATGAGGAAGGGATAGTCGAACATTGACCACGCCGATTCTGTCTTCCTCTTAGTACTGAATACCGCACTAAATAAATTTTTTAGGCCTCTACCTTAGCCTTGAGGTTTAAGGCTAAGGTAGAGGTAAAGGAAGGTAAAAAAGAGCGATACAAACAAGAAGCGTAGACTTTGACATAGTTTGAAAATAACTGTAGCAAAGTCGGGGCTATCTAACTTAACTTCTACAGAAGTACTTTCCAACCGGCTTAATCAGATACGTCGTTATAATTTTTAGTTATTGATCACAAAGCTTAATATACAAGGAATTGAAATGAAGTTATACGAAATTAGTGGAGAAGTATTTTTATTAAAAACTAATTATGAGATCTCAATGTACCGTAGTTAACGTCATAGGCTGATATATTACCCTTAGTTTACCCAAAAAGGGCGTTAAAATCGTGAAGGTTTAAAGGGATATGGTTCAAGAGATGGATATAAAGCCCAAAGCTAAATGTGATTATTGTACATGTCGAAAAGTACAATTTAGTGATTTCAGCATGTCTTTTCAGCCTATTTGGGACCTAAAAAGGCAACAAGTCTTTGGTTAGAGGGGTGACAAATGAATCTGCTTATTCTGTCTTGTCTCAAGTGAATGCAGAGAATAAATACAGCTTTGATCAGCAGTGTAGATCCAAAGCGATACAATTAGCCGCAGAGTTGGGTTTAGACTCTGTCTTAAGCATCAACTTTTTACCCAATGCAGTCTATGAGCCAGAGCGCTGTTTAGCAACTACGTTGCGTTTAGCTAAAAAATATAACTTTCCAACTAGCAAAATTATGTTCGAGTTTACAGAGGGAGAGCGAATAAAAGATACTCAACATCTGAAAAATATTGTCGAGTACTATCAAAAGCTTGGTTTTTTAACCGCCATTGATGACTTTGGTGCTGGTCATTCCGGTTTAAGTTTATTAGCAGACCTTCAACCCAATGTTGCTAAGCTTGATATGGGGTTAATTCGTGACATTAACTCTTCTGTTAGTCGTCAAATTATTGTTAAAAACTGCGTCAGTATGTTTCAGCAGCTTGGAGTTTCCGTATTGGCTGAAGGAGTAGAAACTCTAGAAGAAATGACATTTCTCCAGTCCTTGGATATCGATTTAGTTCAAGGTTATTTGATTGCATCGCCAGGTTTTGAATGCCTACCGCCGCCTAATTTTAGGTTGCTTATCTAGGTAATAGGAAAGCCTTATTCCCCGATGACTAAGTGGCATCCAACACTCGAGGGGCAATAAAAAGTCACTAAGCCTATGATTGCTGTTGGCTACGAGCAACGTTACTGGAATTTCTATTTTTTCGGGTTAACGATTGATAAATAGTACTCAAACGCTCTACAGACCCTTTTAAACTTTTAAACTTTTAAATTGCTGAAGTGTCGTCTTAGTTCGATACCTACCATAACAATACGATGGTAGGTGTTTCATAATTTGCTCACAGTAAATTACTCGTCTTGATACTTTTCGAGTTTGTTATAGAGTGTTTTCACGCTAATGCCTAACTCCTGCGCTGATTCCGTTTTATTACCTTGATTCTCTTCAAGGGTATTGATAATGGCAGCTTTCTCGATCTCCTCTAGCGAGACGCCCGCCGGAACAAGGTCTTCGATGCTGGTGCCTGTTTCCAATGGTGGTGTGTCGAAGATCAGGTGTTCATCTCGGATAGTGTCATCAGCCAAAATAAAGGCGCGCTCGATCGTGTGTTTGAGCTCACGGACATTACCTGGCCAATTGTGTACAGCGATTTTTTGGATCGCAGAGTCAAGAATCGTTTTGGTTTTTGCCTCATTGGCGTTGCGGTGCGCAATAAAGTGCTTGGCCAGACCGACGATATCACCGCCTCGTTCTCGCAGTGGCGGTATCGTTAATGGGAAATGCGATAACCGGAAAAACAGATCTTCACGCAGGAACTGCTCCTCAATGGCGATTTTAGGATCACGGTTTGTAGCAGCAACGATGCGAGTATTAGCGATATGAACCGTATTACTGCCAACTGGGCGATACTCTCCGGTTTCTAGCACCCGCAATAACTTCACTTGATGCTCGATAGGCATCTCGGTGATTTCATCTAAAAATAGGGTGCCGCCTTCTGCCTGCTTAAATACACCTTGGTGAGTTTTATTCGCTCCGGTAAAAGCGCCTTTTTCATGGCCAAACAGTTCACTATCGACCAACTCTGGACTAATCGCACCACAGTTAATCGCGATAAAGGGTTGTTGCTTACGATCGCTGGCTAAATGGATGGTCTGTGCCACTAACTCTTTACCTGAGCCACTTTCTCCGACAATGAGGACGTTGGCTTCTGTTTTAGCGACGCGTCGGATCATGCGATAGAGCTGATGCATTGGTGATGAGGAACCCACCAAAAGGCCAAATTGGTCGAGATCGCTAGTGGACACTTTACGTCCTTGATCTTGTTTTTGCTGATAGTACTGGCTGACTTCGCCTAGGGTGTCCGTCAAAATAGCAATATCGACGGGTTTTCTATAGTGAAAAATTGCACCTAAGTTCATCAGCTTATCCAAATTTTCGTTTGGAGCACCAGAGCTAATGATGATCAAGTCCATATCGTAGATGTCTTCGATATTAGAAAGGCGCTGGTAATCTGCGCTAGTAAAGTGGGTGGCTTCAACAATCGCAACTTCCGGTTTGAGTTGTAGGAAATCTTCAATCCATTGGTCTGCGGCATTGATGTCATGCAGACGAAATTTGTTCAGTTCCTGGCAAGAAGCGATGGCATTTTTAAGTGATGGATCTTGTATTCTTAGAAACAGGCTTGGCATCGACACATAAATGTCCTCTTTACTGTGATGAGGTAATATAGTTGGATTGCTCTAAGTGCACAAGACGATGTGCATGAATACTTCTGATACATTTTGGAGATGATCGGTAGTATGGTAACTAATATAATGTTGCCACCTCCCTAAAAAGCGGCGTTATGCGAATGTTGTATTACAATTGGATATAGAAGGTGTGAATCTAAGTTAGTATTGTAGTGCCTTTATTGGGTAAAGATTTATGGGTTCATTCTTAAATGAGTTGGTCCTTGCAAGAAAAACAAGTCCATTTTACGCCGTAGAAATCTTATATTTAATCCAACGTGATCGTACAAAAAGTTTAGTACTCGCAGTTGGAAAAATACGCATGTAAAGTCGTTTAAGAGTGAATTAAAACGCGTACAGCTTTGCCTTCGCGTAGAGTTTAGTTGTTGGAGTGATAAGCCGTAGCATTAATATTACGTACCTCACATCTTAACAAGGCTCTGGCGGATCCCCTCGAAATTACCCCCACATGATGATTTCGGTCATCAATGCCATGAGCAACAGGATATCTATGCGTTTGGTGCAACGTGTCCGGTTATGACGTAGCGCCAACCCGTAGGCTGGACTTTTTAGATCTCGGAACGACTCTTCAATTTGCATTATTTTTGCGTACAAACGGGTGATATGAATGCCGTTAAGCACATGATGGGAATGTTGGTCACCAGAAGCCAAGGTTCTTTCGCTCCTTTATAGAACACTTTTCCTGCCGAGTGTTTTTGGCAGGTTCGACTATGGCGATGGGCTTTTCTGCCTTTGGGGCGACTTTTGTATAAGTAAGCAAAGTGCTGAAGCGGTGAGCGCTTAGCAAGTTGGTTTCCTCCTAAAAATAGCGACTTATCTGTTGCTTGGGGATAAAACGTTTTATTCCATTGTCAAGAGCCCTCATTACACTTAATCGATACTTCACCACATACACCTCCAAGCCAGAACCAACATTTGTTGGCGAGTTGTCTGAACCATGTATTTCTAAAGCCAGCGTCGGGGATAATGATAGGCGTGCAGCCTTGGAGTTGCAGAGATTGAAACTTATCAAGAAAGTGCTGATAGCTCTTGGGTGAGTTGTAGTTTTTGTACTCAAATACTGCTCATAAAGCGTGACGACACGACCTGCTCTGATCCAGTGATATTGAAGACTCTCGTAAGAGACTTTTTCCATACTTTTAGTAATTCAAACTTTGCTAATTTAGCAATGTTTCTAAAACGTAAATGTCCAAAACCTTCATAATGGGCGCCTTCTACTTCTGCATCTCCACTTTAGGTGTGAGCCCCACTTGAGGTGCACATCAAGTGGGGATATAAGGTGTAAGGGCAGCTCTATTTAATTGGCACGACCTTGCTCCTTTTCAGTTTGGCAAGCTCTTCTCGAAGCTCCGCATTCTCATACTCAAGATCATCGATACGAGCCAATGCCTGAACCAGCTTGTCGTTGAGATGGTGTTGTGCAGCCGAGAAAAGGGCTAGCTTCTCCCGTTCGCTCTCATACTTGGCCTTGAAGTTATCCTTGATGCGCTTTTCCGCGTTCAGCTTTGCACGT